>NZ_JADWOX010000026.1 GCF_016135805.1 Caulobacter hibisci | reverse complement strand
CCGGTAGCCAGCAGGGATGCAACTTTGCGTGCAGCAATTTGGGGGCGCTCCCGTCAGTCTGCCGGGCGAGCGGTCTTGTAAGGATTATCCGAAGCACACAGGCGCCCGTCGCTGTAGATCTCCCACGGCGGATGAAATTGACGCCGTAGTCGAACAGGTTCTGCTCGCTCAGCCCCTGGCCGGCCAGGGCCAGCTGGACGATCGGCACGGTCGAGGCGTTGTAGTTGAGCACCAGCGGCGGCGTCGTGCCGCTGGGCATCTGGCGCAGCAGGGTCTGGGAGACGGCGGTGATCTGGGCGTTGGCCAGGCGCACGTCGGCGCCGGGCTGGAAATAGATCTTCACCACGCCGATGCCCGGCAGCGAATTGGCCTCGATGTGCTCGATGTCGTTGACCGTCGTGGTCAGGGCCCTCCGGTAGGGCGTCAGCACCCGGCCCGACATCTCCGAGGCCGACAGGCCGTTTTAGGTCCAGGCCACCGCCACGACCGGCACCTTGATGGTCGGGAAGATGTCGGTCGGGGTGCGCACCACGGCCAGCACCCCGACGATGAGCACCATGATGGCGGCCACGACGAAGGTGTAGGGGCGTGAGAGCGCGATCCGCACGAGGGATATCATGGCAGGTTCCGTCGTTGCGGAGGGAGGACTGGGGTCAGGCCTACCAACGCCAGCGGTCGCCACGCTGACGCTAAGCTGACAAGGCTGTCATGGAGCCCAGGCGTCGAGGTTGACGCCGGGATCTTCGCTTTACAGTCGCCCTGCCGGTCACGGTCGGCGTCATCGCCGCGCGGACGGCGACCGGCAGGGCTCCACCTTGCGAACGCTCAGCCTGCGCTGGCCCACGCCACCGCGTCCGCCCCGGCCGGCAGGCGCATGGGGGAGGCGGGGTCGGTCGCCGCGCGCCAGACCGCTTCGGCGACGTCCGTCGCCCGCGTCACGTCTCCGCCGTCCGCGAATCCCGCGAACACCTTGGCCGCGATTTCGGCATAGGGCTCGGGAAGGGCCGCGCCCATCCGGGTGCGGGCGTTGGCGCCGAAGGCGGTTTCGGGCGCCCGTCCCGGCAGGACGAGCCGCGCGCGGACGCCGAACGGCTCCAGTTCCAGCGCCAGGGACTCTGTGAAGGCGTTCACCGCCGCCTTGCTGGCTGTGTAGACCGACAGCAGGTGCAACGGCCGCAGGGTGACCGTCGAGGTGACGTTCACCACTACCCCGGCGCGTCGCTCGCGGAACTGCGGCAGGAAGGCCTTGGTCATGGCGATGGTCCCCAGCGTGTTTGTCTCGAAGACCTCGCGGGCCTGATCCATGGACGTGCCCTCCGCCGCGTTGAGCAGGCCCACGCCGGCGTTGTTGACCAGCACGTCGATCGGGCCGGCGGCCTCGACGACCTGGGCGATGCTGGCGGCGTCCGTGACGTCGAGGGCAAGGATCCTCAGCCGATCGGACGGCGGTAGGAGGTCCGGATTGGGGTTACGCATGGTGGAGATGACCGTCCAGTCCCGATCGAGGAAATGGCGCGCGGTCTCCAGGCCAAAGCCCGACGAGCATCCGGTGATGAGAATGGTGTTCATGATGGCTCCTTGTGAAGTGCCTGACAGGTAGGAGAGGGCGTTCGGACCTGCTACGATCCAAAGTCCAGATCTCGTTGGCGTAAGTCCGGAAATGACCGATCCCCTCGCGCAGGTCGTCGGCCTGCTGCAGCCGAGCGCTCTGTTCTCGAAGCTGGTCGTCGCCTCCGGGACGTGGTCGGTGCATCGCTCGGACGACAGCGGACGGCCGTTCTATTGCGCGGTGCTGGACGGCGCCTGCCGCCTGTCGGTCGTCGGGCGGCCGCCCCTCACGCTCGAGCAGGGGGATTTCGCCCTCGTGCCCGCGGCCTTCGATTTCTCGACCTCCAGTCTGGAACCTCCGCTGGAAAACTCGGAGACGGAGCGGACCGAGATCGCTCCGGGCGTATTCCGGCTCGGCGATCCCGACGCTCCGCCCAGCGCGCGGCTGTTGGTGGGCCACTGCGCCTTCGTCGCCGACGAGGCCGGCCTTCTGGTGTCGCTGCTGCCGCAGGTGGTCCACGTGCGCGGCGAGGCGCGGCTGACCACCTTGGTCGAGTTGCTGAACGGCGAGACGCGCGCCGATCGGCCCGGAAGGGACGTGGTCCTGGCCCGCCTGCTGGAGGTCCTACTGATCGAGGCGCTGCGGTCCACCGCCTGCGCCGTGGCGCCGCCCGGACTCCTGAGAGGGCTCGCCGATCCACACCTCGCCATCGCGCTGCGGCGCATGCACGAGCGCCCCGCCCACGCCTGGACGGTGGTCGAACTGGCGCGGGAAGCGGCCCTGTCCCGCTCGACCTTCTTCGAGCGGTTCCGGCGTGAGGTGGGCGTCGCGCCGATGGCGTACCTGCTGGGCTGGCGCATGGCCCTGGCCAAGGACCTGCTGCGCCGCGAGAAGGTGGGCGTGGCCCAAGTCGCCGCGCGGGTGGGCTATGGGTCGGCCAGCACGTTCAGCGTCGCCTTCACCCGTTCGGTCGGGACGCCGCCGATCGTCTACGCGCGTGAGCGACGGCATCCCGACCGAGCAAGCGGATAAGTGTGGCTACGGCTTGCCGCCGACGGCCTTTTCGATCAGCGCCGCCACGGCCTCCGGATGCGACACCATCACGACGTGGGATCCGCCCTTGACCACGACGGTCTGGCGCGAGTGCGCCCGCTCGGCCATGAAGGCCAGGGCCTGCGGCGGGATGTTCTTGTCCTGGTCGCCATAGATGAACCAGGTCGGCAGGTGCTTCCAGGCCGCCTCGGTCGCCGCCTCGCCCAAGGCCTTGTCGGCGATGGGGCGCTGGCCGGCGGCCATCAACTTGGCCTGCGCTTCTGGAACATCCGCCGCGAACTGGTCGTGGAACCGCGACTGCTGGATGTAGAGGTCGTTGCCGCCTCCCGACAGCGGCACGGGCGGCGCCAGCGCCGGCTTGAGCGTCGAGCCAGGGAATTTCCCGCTCAGGCCGCCGGCGGTCTCGCCGACGTCCGGCGCGAAGGCCGCGACATAGACCAGCGCCTTGACGTTGGGTTTGCCCTCGGCCGCGGCGCTGATCACCGACCCGCCATAGGAGTGGCCGACCAGCACCACGGGCCCGGAAATGCTCGCCACGACGTCGCCGACGGATCGCGCATCGCCGCTGACCGAGCGCAGCGGATTGGCCGCAGCGACCACGGTGTAGCCGTCGCGTTCGAGAAGGCGAACGACGCCGTTCCAGCTGGACGAGTCGGCGAACGCGCCGTGCACCAGGACGATGGTCGGCTTGCCGGCAGGGGTCTGCGCGGTGGCGACCGGGGCCAGGGACGCCGTGGCCATGGCCCCGAGCGCCATGGCGCCGAAGATGCTTTTCACCATGAATGTCTCCTCTAGGCTTGGGTTGATTGAAGGTCCGACGGCACCGCCATCTCGACGCCGAGCTGCTTCAGGAAGGAGAGGTCGTCGTACTGGACCCACTCCTCGGCCAGGCGGCCGTCGGCGTCGTATCGGAACAGGTTCAGTAGCTCGCGGCGCATGGGCTGTCCGGTCGGGTGGATCGTACCGACCGCCGTGCCGGGCAGCGGTCCGGTGAATAGGCCCGTCATGACGGTGCGGGCGGCGATGACGTCGCCTTGCTCCACCAGCTCGACCCGCTCGCAGGCGAAATCCGAGAACGCCGATCGCATCACGGCGAAGAACGCCTTCAGCCCGGCCAGGTCGACGTCGCCGCCCGGACCATGCAGGACGTAGTCGGGCGAGAAATAGCGATCGAGCGCCGCGTCGTCGGATCGGGCGACGGCGTCCCTGCCGATGCGGATCAGGCCACGGGCCCGCTCGCTGTACTGAAGATCGTCGGGGCTGATGTAGATGTCCATCCGCGAGTTTCCTGATGTCTCGATCATCGATGTGTCGCCGGGAGGGATTGTCGGTGCGGGGCGCGCGGGGCGATCAGTCGAGGATCGGCAGCCGCGCGATCACCTTGATCTCGAAGTCGAAGCCGGCGAGCCAGGTCACGCCGACGGCGGTCCAGGTGGGGTAGGGCGGCGGCCCGATTTCCTCGGCCTTCACCGCCAGGACAGTGGCGATCTGCGCCTCCGGATCGGTGTGGAAGGAGGTGACGTCGATGACGTCGTCGAAGCTGCATCCGGCCGCCGCCAGCACCGCGTGCAGATTGGCGAAGGCCAGCCTGACCTGGTCTTCGAACACCGGCTCGGGCGAGCCGTCCGGGCGGGACCCGACCTGCCCCGCCACGAACAGCAGGTCGCCGGAACGGATGGCGGGCGAATAGCCGTGCGCCTCGTAGAGCGCGTGGCGGCCGGGCGGGAAGATCGGGTCTCGCTTGGGCATGTCGTGGTGTCCTCGAAGGCTGATCGTTGGGGGCCGGATGGCCGTGCTGGCGCTGTCACGCCGCCGTCAGGACGATCTTTCCCTGGAGGCCGCCGGCCGCGGCCCGCTCATGGGCTTTTGCGGCCTGGGCGAGCGGGAAGACGCTGTCCACGACGACGCGGATCGTTCCGTCATCGAGCAGCCGGCCGGCCTGCGCCAGCTGCGCGCCGTTCGACCGGACCTGGGTCGACGACACCGTCACGTCGCGCGCCTCGGCGGCGGCGTGGGCGGAGAACCCGATGGGATAGACCAGGAACAGCGCGCCGCCCGGCTTCAGGATCGGCAGGAAGCGGCTAGCCTGCTCGCCGCCGACCGCGTCGAGAACGACATCGGCGTCGCGCACGACGTCCTCGACCGCTTCCTGGGTGTAGTCGACGAACCGATCGACGCCGAAGGCGCGCATCAGCGCCTCGTTCCTGCCCGACGCCACGGCGACGACCCGCGCGCCCTGCCACCTGGCTAATTGCACGGCCAGATGCCCGACGCCGCCCCCGGCGCCGTTGACGACGACCGTCTTGCCCTCCAGCGGCGCCGGCTCGTGCCGGAAGGGCTGGAACGGGTTGGGCTCGTCATGGCCAAGATCGATCAGGAACTGCCAGGCGGTAAGCAGCGACATCGGCGCCCCGGCGGCATGCACGTGATCGATGCCGGCTGGTTTCGGCGCCAGGTCGCCGACGGGCACGCTGACATACTGGGCGTAGGCCTTGCCGCCTTCCATGACATCGCGCGGAAAGCGCACCAAGGCGTAGACCGCGTCGCCGACGCCAAAGCCCGTAACGTCCTCGCCGACTTCGTCCACCACGCCCGATATGTCCGAACCGAGAATGAGCGGGAACGACGGGTTCGGGCGCCATTCGGGCGGCAGCGATCGATAGCCCTCGCGCAGGTTCCAGTCGGGCGGGTTGACGCCGACGGCGTGGACCCGGACGATCACCTCGCCAGGACCGGGCCGCGGGCGCGGGGCGTCTTCGTAGCGCAGCACCTCCGGGCCGCCGAAGGCGTGCAAGCGAACGGCCTTCATCGCGCTGCTCCTCAATCTCACATTGGAGAAGGCTCGAACCGGCGCGGCGTTCCGGTAGTGGGGTTGATAATCCTGCCTGAGATCGCTTCTATTGTTCCATGAAGGAACAAATCGTCTTCGAGCACCTGACCGGCCTGATCGCCTTCGCGCGCGCCGGCTCGCTGGGCAGCTTCACCGCCGCGGCGCGCTCGCTGTCGGTGTCGCCGTCGGCGATCAGCAAGAGCGTGCAACGTCTCGAGCGCGCCCTCGACGTCTCGCTGTTCACGCGTACGACGCGGGCCCTGGCCCTGACGCCGGAAGGGCGCGTCATCCACGAACGCACGCTCAGGCTCCTGCAGGAGGCCGAGGCGATCGAGCAGGTGGCGTCGAGCGTGCGGGCGGAGGCCTCGGGCCCGCTTAGGATCGCGACGTCGCTGCCGATCGGCGTGCACATCATCGCCCCGGCGCTGCCCGATTTTCGTCGGCGTCATCCCAAGGTCACGATCGACCTGCGCATTAGCGACCACATCGTCGACATCATCGATGAGGGCGTCGACGTGGCGATCCGCATCGGCGAGGCGGGGGACACGCGGCTGATGTCGCAGAGCTTCGCCCCGTGCCGGCTCTGCGCCTACGCCTCGCCCGCCTATCTGGCCGAGCGGGGCGTCCCGATCCATCCCGACCAACTGATGGATCACGAGACCGTCAACCTGCGCTACCAGAGCACCGGCCAGCCGTTCCGCTGGCCGTTCCGGGCCGGCGGCGACCGGACCCTGGAGATCGTGCCCGCGGCGAAGCTCGTCGCCGACGTCAGCGACGCGGTGGTCGCCATGATCGTCGCCGGTGGCGGCGTCGGCGTCACCGCGTCCTTCCTCGCCGATCCCTATGTGGCGCGGGGCGAGCTCGTACCCGTGCTGTCCGACTACGCCGTGGAGCGCAGCAGCATCACGGCGCTCTGGCCGACCAGCCGCCAGACCAATCCGGCGGTGCGGGCGTTCATTGACTGGCTGCGGGAGACGCTTGATCACCGAACGGGCGCGAGCGCCGAGGCCTGAAGTCAACGTCCACATGCCAGGCTGCGGGCGGCTCGCGCCTTGCGGATCGGGCGGGCCTCAGCGCTCTGTGGGGGCGGTGCGATACTCGGCGTCGGTCACCGGCCCCAGCCAGCTGACGCTCGCGCCGTCCAGGGCTTCGGCCACGGCGACATGGGTCATGGCGCTGGCGGGCGTGGCGCCGTGCCAATGCTTGACGCGGGGCGGCGTCCAGACGACGTCGCCGGGCTTGATCCGACGAACCGGCTCGCCTTGCGCCTGGATCAGGCCTTCACCCGCCGTGACGATCAGGAGCTGGCCCAGCGGATGGCTGTGCCAGTTGGAGCGGGCGCCCGGCTGGAAGGTGACGGTGGCGCCGCCAAGGCGCGCGTCGCCGCTGCCCTTGAACGGCGAGGTCACGGTGACCGCGCCGGTGAAGGTCGCGGCCGGCCCTTGAACCGGTTGCGAACCGGGCGGGACGATCCTGACGCCCTCGGCGGCCGAAGCCGCTTGGGCGGCGTCCAGGCCCTTGAACGCCTTGTCGGCCACGGCGACCGCGGCGGTCGCCTTGGGCCAGCCGGCGTAGAAGGCCAGGTGCGTCAGCGCCTCGCCGACCTCGGCGCGCGTCAGGCCGTTCTGGAGGCCAAGGCCGACATGGAAGGCCAGGCCCGCCTCGTCGCCATTGGCGGCCAGCGCGGCGATGGTCGCCAGGCTGCGGTCGCGCGGGGCGAGGTCGGGCCGTCGCCACAGGTCGGCGAACAGCACATCGTTGGTCAGCGCCGCCAGCTTGGGCGCCGCGGGCCCGATGCCGGCCGTCACCGCCTGGGCCCGAGCGGCGTCCGAGGCGGGGATGGGGAGGCTCGCCGCCACCGGCGCTTGCAGGGCCGTCATGTCGACACTCCGGTCAGTGAACACCTTCTCGATCACCTCCAGCGACGAGACCGCGTTGGGCCAGCCGGCGTAGAAGGCCAGGTGAGTGACGACGCCTGCGATCTCGACGGGCGTGACGCCGTTGTCGAGCGCGCGGCCCAGGTGACCTGTCAGCTGGGCGGTCTTGCCGGTGGCGATCAGCACCGACACCGTCACCAAGCTGCGATCGCACGGGCTGAGCGCCGGGCTCACCCAGACGTCGCCGAACAGGACCTCGTCTGTGTAGCCGGCCAGCCCTGGGGCGACCGCCTGCATGGCCTTGGGCGCGACGGATTTGCGGTCCTGGGCCTCGACGGGCGTCGCCAGGGTCAAGGCGGCCATGGCCGCGACAACGGGCTTCATGGGAAACTCCATCTTGAAGGAACAGGTTTGAAGGGCTGGGACATCAGGTCCGGGCGGGGGCTTCGACTTCGGAGAAGGCCAGCACGCCCTCGGGCAGCCGCAGGCCCTGGATCTGGATCGCCGAGGCGGCGGCGGTCAGTCCGCCGAGCTCGGCCGGCGTGAAGCGCACGGCGGCCGCGCCGGCGTTGTCGACCATGTGCGCCATCTGGGTCGTACCCGGGATCGGCACGATCCAGGGCTTCTGGGCCAGCAGCCAGGCCAGGGCGATCTGGCCGGGCGTCGCCGACTTGCGCTGCGCCCAGGTCTTCAGCAGATCGACCAGGGCCAGGTTGTGGGCCAGGTTCTCCGGGGCGAACCGGCCTTCGACCTTGCGGATGTCGCCGTCGGCGAAGCGGGTGGCCGCGTCGATGGCCCCGTTGAGGAAGCCCACGCCCAACGGGCTCCAGCAGACGAAGCCGATCCCCAGTTCCTCGCAGGTCGGCAGCACCCATTTTTCCGGCCCGCGCCAGAGCAGTGAGTACTCGTTTTGGACGGCGGTGAGGGGCAGGGCGGCATGGGCGCGGCGCAGGGTCTGCGGGCCCATTTCGCTGAGGCCCCAATGCAGGACCTTGCCCGCCTTCATCAGCTCCTGGATCGCCCCGGCGACATCCTCGATCGGCACGGCCGGATCGACGCGGTGCTGGTAAAGCAGGTCGATACGGTCGGTGCGCAGGCGCTTGAGGCTGCCCTCGACCGCCACCCTGATGTGCTCGGGCCGGCTGTTGAGGCCCGGGCTGCGCCGGCCGGTCTCGGGATCGATGTTCCAGCCAAACTTGCTGGCGACGACCACCTTGTCGCGGAACGGCTGGATCGCCTCGCCCAGGATCTTCTCGTTCTCGAACGGACCATAGGCCTCGGCGGTGTCGAAGAAGCTGACGCCCCGGTCGTGGGCGGCCCGCAGGATGGTCAGCATCTCGGGCCGGTAGGGGACCGTGGTCGAGTAGGCGCGGTGCATGTTCTGCACGCCCATGCCGAGGCTCGAGACCTCCAGCTTGCCGAGCCTGCGCCGTTCGCCGCTGGCGGCGGGCGTATTGTTCGGGATCTGGGCCCGGGCCTCGGCGGTGGAGCTCGCGGCCGCGGCGGCCGGCAGCGCCAGGCCGAGCGCCAGCAGATCGCGGCGTCCGAGGCCGGCGGTCCTGGAGGTCTTGTCGTCCATGAGGGTCTCCTGCCTTGGGGTGGATCAGCGGCCGGTCTGGGCCAGGACGGCTTCGGGAAGGCGCGCGCCCTGGATGGAAATCTTCGCGGCGGCCCCCGCAATCTGGGTCAGGTCCGAGGCCGTCAGTTCGATGCTGGCCGCGCCCAGGTTTTCTTCCAGCCGATGGATCTTGGTCGTGCCGGGGATCGGCGCGATCCAGGGCTTCTGGGCCAGCAGCCAGGCCAGGGCGATCTGGGCCGGGGTCGCCTGTTTCTGTTCGGCGATGGCCTTCAGCAGATCGACCAGCGCCATGTTGGCGGCCCGGGCGTCGGCGGCGAAGCGCGGCGAGATCGACCGGAAGTCGGTCGGGTCGAGCTGGGTGGACTCGTCGATCTTGCCGGTCAGGAAGCCCGCGCCCAGCGGGCTGAACGGCACGAAGCCGATGCCCAGTTCCTCGCACGCCGCCAGGATCCCATTGTGCTCCACGTCGCGCGTCCACAGCGAATATTCGTTCTGCAGGGCGGTGACGGGCTGGACGGCGTGGGCGTGCCGAAGCGACTCCACGCTGGGCTCGGAGAGGCCGAAGTGCCCCACCTTGCCGGCCGCGATCAGGTCCTTCACCGCCCCGGCGACGTCCTCCATCGGCACGGCCGGATCGACCCGGTGCTGATAGAGCAGGTCGATGTGGTCGGTGCGCAGGCGTTGCAGCTGGCCCTCCACGACCGTCTTGATGTGGTCGGGCCGGCTGTTGAGGCCGCCGGTTCGCGCCCCGGTTTCCAGATCGATGTCGAAGCCGAACTTGGTGGCGATCACCACCTCGTCGCGGAACGGCGCCACGGCCACGCCCAGCAGCGCTTCGTTGGCGAAGGGGCCATAGGCCTCGGCGGTGTCGAACAGGGTCACGCCGCGGTCGAACGCGGCCTGGATCACGGCGATCGCCTCGCCGCGCGGCGTCGCGGGTCCATAGGCGGCGCTCAGGCCCATGCAGCCGTAGCCGAGGGCGGAGACTTCGAGGCCGGCCTGGCCGAGTTTGCGCTTTTGCATGTTGGTTCTCCTGGGATTGGGATCAGGCGCGGGCGATCTGGCCGAGCCAGTCGCGGACCTGGGTCATGGTGCGTCGCTTCTGGTCGGCTTCCATCGAGAAGGCTGGTTCCAGGTTCGCGTTCGGGGCGTGGCGCTGAAGGACGGCCAGGCTGTCGCCCAAGCCGTAGCCGCCGTGGGTGACCACCGGCCGGATGGTCTTGCCCGTCAGGTCGTGGGCGGCCAGGAAGCTGCGGATGATCGGCGGCGCCGTCTCGCCCCAGACGGGGAAGCAGAGGAAGACGGTGTCATAGGCGGCGAAGTTGGGCACGGTCGCCTTCAGCGGCGGACGGACGCCGGCGTCGCGCTCCTGGCGCGCCTGCTCGACGGGTCTGTTCGTAGTCTTCGGGATAGGGCCTTGCCGGCTGGATTTCGAAAAGGTCGGCCTTAAGGTCGGCCTTCAAGTCCCGATGCAGCTGGCCGGCGATGACCCGCGTGTTTCCCGAGCGCGTGAAATAGGCGACGAGGAGGCGCGAGCCGCTTGCCGCCGTGTTCCGATCCTCGGCCGCACAGGCGCTGGCGCCCGCGGCCAGCACCATGGCGGCGGGGGCCGCGAGGGCGGTTCGGCGCGACATCTCCACGGGGAGGACGGACATAGGGTGCTCCTGGCCATTGGCGAACGCGGAGCCCCCAGCGCCTTCGCATGACCGGCAAGATAGGCCTGGCCCGTTCTGGCGATTAGGTCCCATAATCGCGATGTCGCTTTTAGTGGGGCTAACAAATGGCTCAGGGGTTCGATGAGCTGGCCGCCTTCGCCGCCGTGGCCAGGGAGCGCAGCTTCACGCGCGCCGGCGCCAAGCTGGGCGTCTCGGCCTCGGCGCTCAGCCAGACGATCAAGGGTCTCGAACAGCGGCTGGGCGTCCGCCTGCTGACGCGCACCACCCGCAGCGTCGCCCCGACCGAGGCCGGCGAGCGCCTCCTCCAGACGGTCGCGCCGCGTTTCGAGGAGATCGAGCAGGCCCTCGTCGCGCTGGCCGAGATGCGCGAGCGGCCGGCCGGCACGATCCGCATCACCGCGGGCGAGCACGCGGCGCGCTCGGTCCTGCAGCCGGGCCTGGCCAGGCTGCTGCCGGACTATCCCGACATCCGCGTCGAGATCGTCGTCGACTACGGCCTGGTCGACATCGTTTCCGAGGGCTTCGACGCCGGGGTGCGCCTGGGCGAACAGGTGGCCAAGGACATGATCGCCCTGCGCATCGGCCCCGACATGCGCATGGCCGTCGTCGCGTCCCGGGCCTATTTCGAGAGCCGGCTCGTTCCCCTGACGCCGCAGGACCTCACCGAGCACAACTGCATCAACATGCGCCTGCCCACCTATGGCGGCCTGTTTCCCTGGGAATTTGAGAAGGACGGCCGCGAGGTCAAGGTGCGGGTCGACGGCCAGCTGATCTTCAACACGATCCGGCAGCGCCTGGACTCGGCGCTACAGGGCCTGGGCCTGGCCTACATGCCCGAGGACGTCGCCGCGCCCTGCCTGGCCTCGGGCCAACTGGTCAGGGTGCTGGAGGACTGGTGCCCGCCGTTTTCGGGCTACCACCTCTACTATCCCAGCCGCCGCCACGCCTTGCCCGCCTTCTCGATGCTTCTGGACGCCCTGCGGTTCAAGGACCGGTAGTCTGGCGCGTTAGTAGGCGGGCCTGAAGGGAGGGGGCTTTGCCTCCTCCAATCGTGGGCATGGCGCCGCGATTGACAAGCTGCGCGCCGCAGCGACCTAGTAGCCTGCAACGACGCCTGAAGGCGCGGGGGTTCCGGGGAGGGGCGACATATGGCGACGGGCGTGCCGATCCTGGCGTTCGACCTCGCGCCTGCCTCGTTCCGCGCCACGCCTGAAATACTGGCCCAGTACGGCGCCCTGACCGGCGCCGAGGACGCGCGTCTGGCGCCGCGGGTGGCCATGGCCATCGAGGACGCCCTGGACCGGGCCGGCTGGCCGGTCGGTCGGGTCTGCGGTCCCGAAACGGCGCTGGCGGACAATTTCGACGTCTCCGTCAGGGTGCTTCGCCAGGCTTTGCGGATCCTGGAGGCGCGAGGCGCCTGCCGGCTCAGGCGCGGTCCTTCCGGCGGGCTGATCGTCCTGGCGCCCGACCAGGCCGCCATCGCCGCGGCCATGGCCAACCACCTGCTGTGGACCGGCGTTCGCGACGCCGAGGTCTGGGAGGCGCGGGCGCTGATCGAGCCCCTGGCCCTGGCAGCCGCGGCGCAGGCGTCGGATCGAGGCCAGGCCGCAGCGGCGCCGCCGTTCCTCGGCCTGGCCCTGGCCTGCCTGGAACGGTTCGGCGGCGGCCTGTCTAGCGCGCCGAAGGACCTGAGCCGCGCGCTCGATGCGGCTATGCGAGCCGGCGACGCCGACCGCGCCTTCGATCTGGCGCGCGAGAGCGTCAGGATTCGTCGGGGTTCGGGCCTAGCCGTCGTTTCGGAAAGCGCGCCAAGCTTTCCTGGCGCGACCGTCGGCCAGAACCTCGCCGCCAGGGTCGCCGCGCGCATCGGCGCGGAGATCCGGCCGGACGCCTGCCGCGACGGCGAGCCCCTTGGCACGGTCTGGACCCTGTCGGAGCGCTACGGCGTCAGTCCGGGCGTGATGGTCGAGGCGGTTCGCCTGCTCGAGGACGCGGGCGTGGCGAAAAGCGTCAAGGGACGTGGCGGCGGCGTGCGCCTGCGTCAGCCCGATCCGGCGTCGATCATCACCACCGTGCACGGCTATCTGGCCGCCCACGCCGCCATGCCCGAGGCCGAGGTCTGCTTTCACCTCAACGCCTGGGCCACCGAGCAGGCCGCGCGGACCCGCTCGAACGCGCAGATGGACGACCTGGGCCGGCTCTGGGGGCTGGTCGAGGCCGCTCCCGAACCGGTCAGGGCGCAGGCCTGGTTCGCCTTGCAGCGGCGGCTCTACGAGATCGCCGACAACGGCCCCCTGCATCTGCTGGCCGTCTGCTTCGCGGGCTTCACAGTCCGCGCCCAGGCTTCGGCGCCGGCGTCAGATCCTGCCCTGGCGGGGAAAATCCGCGAGGCCGGCTGGGCGATCGTCCGGGGCGTCGCCGAGCGCGACGCGGTGCTGGCGAGCGCGGGCCACGAACGGGCGCGGGCGATCTTCATTCCCGGCCCCAGGCGCCTGATGCGCGCGTAAAGCCCAGGCTTCGACCCTGGCGCCGCTGGACGCGGGGCAATTGTGGGCGCTATTTAAGCGCGCCGTCCCCAACTTAGATCGTCCCCAAGCGGCGGGCTTCGTCCCCGCCGCCAACGCAGCGCCGCGCCACGGCGTCCGGGGGGAAGTCAGCGTATGGATCGCCTTGTGCAGGCGCCGCGAGCGGCGATGAGCCGTCCGGCGCCTAGGGGGGCTGAAGGCGATCTCGCGTCGGTCGATCCGGCCCTGGCTGATCGGGCCGACGCAACCGCTGCGGCGGCGCGTGGGGGCGCGCCGCCGCAGGACCTCTTCGGCCTCGCCTTCGTGACGGTCCGAGCCCCTCGACATCTCAAAAATCGGAGACACCCAATGTCCAAGTCCGTGACCGCCTTTCTGCTCGGCCTGACGCTCGCCTTGGGCGGCGCCGGCGTGAGCCTGGCCCAGGCCCCGGCGCCCGCCGCCGCGCCGGCGGCAAAGCTCAGCGTCGACAGCCTAGTCGGCGACCTGATCAAGGATTCCGACGCCAAGGCCGTGCTGACCGCCAATATCCCTGAGGTGGTGACCAATCCGCAGCTGACCATGGGCTATGGCATGAAGCTGCGCGACATCGCCCAGTTCGAGCCGACCCTGACGCCCGAGAAGCTGGCCAAGATAGACAAGGACCTGGCCGCCATGCAGGCCAAGCGCGGTCACTGACATGCCGGGTCTGAGCAGGCGGCGGCTGGGGTTGCTGGGCGTGAGCGCCGCCATGGCCGCCGTGGCGGGCAAGACCGTCGCGGCGGGCGCCGGCGGGTCGGAAGACCCGCTGGCCTTGGTCCATCCGGAACTGCGGCCGGCCGCGCGCCAGATCCAGGCCATGAGCGCCAGGTTCCCGCCGCCGGCCCAGGAGACCCTGATCCCCTGGCGTAAGTTCGTGTCGGGCTTCGGCGCGCCGGCCGCCGCCACGCCGCCGGTGTGGAGGCTGGCGATCAAGGGTCCCGAAGGGGCGCCCGAGGTGACGATCTTCGTCATCAACGCCAAGCCGGGCGCCGCGCGGCCGGGGATCGTGCATATGCACGGCGGCGGCTTCGTCGGCGGCAGCGCCGAGTCCAGCGTCCGCCAACTGCAGGACCTAGCCGCGACGCTCGACTACGGGATCGTCACGGTCGAGTACCGGCTGGCGCCGGAGGCGACCTATGCCGCCTCGGTCGAGGACAACTACGCCGGCCTGCGCTGGCTGCGCGACCATGCCGCGGAGGTCGGGATTGATCCGGCGAAGATCGCGGTCATGGGCGAGAGCGCGGGCGGCGGACACGCGGCCCTGCTGGCCATCGCCGCCCGTGATCGGGGCGAGATCCCGCTGGCCTTCCAGATGCTGATCTATCCCATGCTCGATGACCGCACCGGCAGCACGCATCTGCCGTCTGGGCCAATCGGCAAGATCGGCTGGGACGCCAAGGCCAACGCCTTCGGCTGGCGGTCCTTCCTCGGCCAGGCGCCCGGCGGCGCCAAGGTTCCGGCCAAGGCCGTGCCGGCCCGAACCGCCAGCCTGGCCGGCCTGCCGCCGACCTTCATCGGCGTCGGCTCGATCGATCTCTTCGTGGACGAGGACGTGGACTACGCCAAGCGCCTGATCGACGCCGGGGTGGCGACCGAGCTTCTGGTCGTGCCCGGCGCCTTCCACGGCTTCGACGGCATCGCTTCAGCCACCGCCGTGGCCCAGCAGTTCGCGGCCGCCAAGATCTCGGCCCTGCGGCGGGCCTTCGCTTGAGCCGCACGGCCGGGACCTCGATCCTAGCGGAACAGCTTCTGCGCGAAGTCGTGCAGGCTGGCCCGCCACACCGACCATTCGTGGCCGCCCGGGAATTCGTAGGTCTCCACCCGCACCCCGTGACGATCGAACATCTCGAACGCCTTCTTGGCCTGGGGCAGGGCGATGTCGGTCTCGCCGTTGGAATAGTAGAACAGCTTCAGCCTGGCGGCCTTCGCGCCAAGGTCGGCGCCGTGATGATCCTCGAACGCCTTCAGGTCGCCGGGGAACCAGCCGGAGCTGAATACCCCGATCCAGCGGAACCGCTCGGTATGGGTCAGGCCGATGTTGAGGGTCTGGATGCCGCCCATCGACAGGCCGGCCAGCGCCGTCTGGCCCGGCGCCTTGGACACCCGGTAGTTGGCCTCGACATAGGGCATGACCGCGCCCAGCAGGTCGGCCGTGAACGGGTCCTGGCCGGCGTCCCAGGTCATCGGCTGGCCGGTCGGCTTCACGGCGCCGGCCGGCATGACCACGATCATCGGCGGAGCCTTCTTCTCGGCGATGAGGTTGTCGAGGATGAAGCCGGCCCGGCCGACCGTCGGCCAGGAATCATCGGCGTCGCCGCCGCCGTGCAGCAGGTAGAGCACCGGATAGGTCTTGCCGTCTCGGCCGTAGCCGGGCGGGGTGTAGACCTGCATCTGGCGCTCGACGCCCAGGGCGGGCGAGGCGTAGCGCACGCGGGCGATCGCGCCGTGCGGCACGCTTGGCCGATCGGCGGCGAAATCATCGTCCGAGACCACCAGCAGGCTCTTGGCCTGGGTCAGCGAGGCGGAGGTGGCCGGATTGCGCGGATCGACCACCTGCACCCCGTCCATCAGGAAGGCGTAGCGATAGGCGCCGGCCGGAAGCGCGTCGCTGGTTCCCGTCCAGACCCCGTCGGCGCCCTTGGCCAGGGCCAGCGACGGCCCGCCCCAGGCCAGGAACTCACCGGTGACGGCGACGGTACGGGCGTCCGGCGCGTAGAGGCGGAAGGTCACGCGCCGGTCGGCGGCGACCTCGGGGGAGACCAGCCTGTCGTTGGGCGTCGGGGCCGGCATGCCGGGCGGCCGCGCCGTCGGCGGCTGGGCCTGGGCGGCGCCGGTCAGCAGGGTCGTGGCGACCAAGGTCGCGGCCAGAGTCCGCGCGAGCGTCTGGTTCATCTTGCCTGTCGCGCCTGCGCGCGCCTCCCGTTTCATGACGTCTAAGCGACGGAGGTCGCCCGCATCGATTAAATAAAATCAGTAAAACCGAATCTCATTCAATAATTAGAATCGATGATAGTCATTTGTCGATTCTGAATTTGAATGATCACGTCCAAATTTGGCATCAATTATTTGAATATGTAGTGTTATTCGATTCAATGAATGCCTGATGGTATCATCGGCATACAGTATAAAAATAAGAGCGCGTGGGACCACCCGCGCCGGGATGGAAACGCAGCCGTCAGCCGAGGCTCCGCCGAACGGCTGGCCGAAGAAGGGGGAAAGCTATGCTTGATAAAAATCGACTGGCCGCTGTCATGGTCACCACCAGCGTCCTGGCGCTAGCCGCTCAGGCCCAAGCTCAGACTCAGGCCCAGGCGACTACGACCGCCGACCAGGACGCCGTGGTGACCGAGATCGTGGTCACCGCCCAGAAGCGCGAAGAGCGTCTGCAGGAAGTACCGCTGTCAATCACCGTCGCCGGCTCGGCCCAGCTGGAGCGCCAGCAGGTCAACCAGGTCTCGGACCTGGCGCGGATCGCGCCCTCGCTGGAGGTGCAGCAGGCGCCCGGCCAGAGCGTCGGGGGCGGCGGCCAGATCCGCGGCATCGGCACCCAGTCGTTCCAGGCTGGGGCGGTCGGCTCGGTCGGCATCGTCGTCGACCAGGTCAGCCAGGGCAACGTCAACATCTCCGACCTGTTCGACATCGCCCGCGTCGAGGTGCTGAAAGGGCCGCAGGGCACGCTGTTTGGCCTGACGACCTCGGCCGGGGTGATCAACATCGCCACCAACGCCCCGCAGTTCGGCCAGTTCAGCGGCCGGGTGCGCACCGAGCTGTCCAAGGACGGAACGGCGGGCTCGAAATACGGCCAGCAGGTGGTGCAGGGCCTGCTCAACATTCCGCTGGCCGAGACCGCGGCCCTGCGAGTGTCGGCCAGCGTCAACCAGCGCCAGGGCGTCAACCGCAACACCCTGACCGGCGACCTCGACGATCACGCCGCCTACGCCCTGCGCGGCCGCCTGCTGTGGGAGCCCAGCGACAAGCTGACCGTCAACCTGATCGGGGACTACAGCAAGACCGACGACGACGGCACGGACTTCTTCGTGCTCTACAAGGCCAACACCGCCCTGACCGCGGAACTGGCCCAGTGCGGGATCGTCGCCAGCCAGGCCAATCGCGACTACTGCTCGACCAGCAAGCTGATCAACAGGAACAAGTCCTACGGCGGCTCAGTGCAGCTGGACTACGACCTCGGCGCGGCGAGCGTGACCTCGATCACCGCCCTGCGGAAGCTCGACGCCGGTCCCACCTTCCTCGACATCTTCCGTCTGGACGTCAATCCGCTGAAGGTGCGGCAGGGGCCGTCCACCGGCGACGGCGAGCTGTTCACCCAGGAAGTCCGGATCGCCTCGCCGTCCAGCGCGGTGTTCGAATATACGGCCGGGCTGTTCTATTCGAGCCAGACCAACCACACCGACCCGGCCGCGCTGGCGATCAACGTCACGCCCTTTCCGGGCCTGACCATCCCGATCAGCAACCTGCTCGGCTACGACCTCGACATCAAGGATCGCTCGGCCGCCGCCTTCGGCCAGGCGACCTACCATGTCGGCGAGAAGCTGCGGCTGATCGCCGGGGCGCGCTACACCCACGAGACGATGAAGGTCGGCTACGCCTCGCTCGACTCCGGCACGAGCGGCGGCCGCAAGACGACGATCGACAACTGGTCCTGGAAGCTCGGGCCGCAGTACCAGTTCGACAAGGACACCATGGCCTATGCGACCGTGTCGCGCGGCTACAAGGGCCCGCAGGTGGCGGTGGGCGATCCGACCATCCCGACCAACCAGCCCGCCCTGATCCGTCCGGAGATCCCGACCAACTACGAGGCCGGGCTGAAGGGCGCCTTGCTGGACGGCCGGCTGCTGGCCGACGTCAGCGCCTTCTACATGAACCTCAAGGACTACCAGGGTCAGCTCTGCACACCCAACCAGAGCGGCGGCCTGACCTGCGCGCCGCAGAACATCGGCAAGGTGATCTCCAAGGGCGTCGAGGTGAACCTGTTCGGCCAGCCCGTTCACGGCCTCTCGCTCAACACCGGCGTGATCTACAACCCGGTGACCTATCCCAAGGGCTTTACGGCGCAGGACGGCAGCGACCTGGGCGGCGAGCAGATGGCCAATGCGCCCAAGTGGAAGTTCACCCTGTCGGGCGAATACCGTCATGCCGTGGCCGGAACGATCGAAGGCTTCGTCGCCGCCGACACCGTCTACAAGTCGGCCGTGCGCTACGCGGCCTCGACCGACGAGACCGTCACCTTCGACGCCCATTGGACCGTCGGCGGCCGCATCGGCGTGCGCGATCCGGACAAGGGCTGGACCGCCGCGATCTTCGTGCGGAACCTGACTGATAGCCATGAGCCCACGGTTCGCTACGCCAACTTCCCCGACGGCTCGATCGGCTCCTACGGCCAGATCCTGACGCCCCAGTCGTTCCGGCTGGTCGGCCTGAGCCTTGACGCCCGCTTCTGAAGTGTCCCCGACTGAGGCGGGGCTTTGGCTCCGCCTCGTTTTTTGATCGCCCTATCGAGGTTCAAGCATGTTTGTCGCCGCTCTTCTCGCCAGCGCCGTCGCCGCGCCGGCTCCCGCCGCCTTCGGCCAGGCCTGCGCGGCGCTGCAGGGCAGGGCGTTCGGCGACCTCGTGGTCACCGGCGCCAGCGAAGTCGTGGCCGGCCCGGCTCCGGCGCCGGTGTTGATGTCGCCCAACGGCGGCGCGCCCGCCGTCCGGCCGCCGCTGCCGGCGCACTGCCTGGTCACCGCCGACATCGCCCGGCGCACCGGGGCCGACGGCCAGCCCTACGCCATCAAGATCGAGCTGCGGGTGCCGGCCGACTGGAATGGGCGCTTCCTCTACCAGGGCGGCGGCGGCATGAACGGGGTGGTGATGACCGCGCTCGGCGAGCCGACGCCGTCCGGCAGCCGCGAGCCGCCTGCCCTGGCGCGCGGCTTCGCCGTGGTCTCCACCGACAGCGGCCACCAGGCCGCCAATCCCGCCGACTCCCGCTTCGCCAAGGACCAGCAGGCCAAGCTCGACTACGGCTATGCCGCGATCGGCAAGGTCACGGCCGGGTCCAAGCTGCTGATCGGCGAGCTGACCGGCCGCGCGCCGGCCAAGAGCTATTTCATGGGCTGCTCGAACGGCGGCCGCGAGGCCCTGATCGCCGCCCAGCGCTATCCGACCGAGTTCGACGGCGTCATCGCCGCCAACCCGGCCTTCGAGCTCAGCCGCGCGGCGATCCTCTCGACCTATTCGGCCAATATCTTCGCCGCCGCGGCCGCCCATCGCCAGACCGACGCCTCGCGCCTGCTGACCCCGGCCGACGGCGCGCTCCTGCAAAAGGCGATCCTGGCCCAGTGCGACGACCTCGACGGCGCCAAGGACGGCATGATCTTCGGCGCCTGCCGTTTCGACATCCGCAAGATCACCTGCAAGGGTAAGGAAAGCGAAGGCTGCCTGGCGCCCGACAAGGCCGAGGCGGTCGAGAAGGCCTTCCGTGGTCCCCGCGATCGCGACGGCAAGGCGGTGGTCGGCAGCTGGCCCTACGACGCCAGCCAGTTCAGCCAGGGCTGGCGGATCTGGCAGACCGGCATGCCCACCCCGAACGGCGGCGCCTTCACCCTGCTGCGCGACCTGGTGACCAATTCCCTCAGCGACTATTTCGCCTTCCCGACACTCAAGCGACCGGTCGCCACCGACGACGTCGCGCCGCTCTTGAAGGCCGTGGCGGCCACCGCGGCCTATACCGATGCCGACGCCACCGACTTCCGCACCTTCGAGGCCCGCGGCGGCAAGCTGATCCTGGTCACCGGCGGTTCGGACCCGATCTTCTCGGCCCCGCAGCTGGAGGCCTGGTACGGCAAGATGTCGTCGGACATGCAGGGCGCCACTGGCCGGCCCGCCGCCGACTTCGCGCGGCTGTTCGTGGTACCGGGAATGGAGCACTGCGGCGGCGGTGCGGGCCTGGACGACTTCGATCCGCTGTCGTCCCTGGTGGCCTGGACCGATGGCAAGCCGGCTCCCGATCTCTTCGTGGCCAAGGGTCAGGCGTTTCCGGGCGTGACCCGTCCGATCTGCGCCTGGCCGGCCGCCGCCCGCTACGACGGCAAGGGTCCGGTGCAGGACGCCGGCAGCTTCCAGTGCAAGGCGCCAAAGGCCGAGTGACGGGCGCTGGCGGCGGGTCAATTCAGTGTTGACGATACTGTCTGTCAGGCATACGAATTGCTCAACAACGAACGCGCCAGGGAGCGAAGCGTGGAAGAGATCGAGGCGTTCGGCGCCCTGGGCGAACGCCTGGGCCTTCAGCTCCACTATGCCGACGTCCGCGCCATGGCGGCCCTGGCCGAGCGCCTGGCCCCGCTGGGCGTGACGCCGGCCCGGGCCACCGCCGTCGTCTACATCGCCCTGCACGAGGGCTGCGACCAGATCACCCTGGGCCGCGCGCTCGGGGTCAATCGGGCCAGCACCATGAAGGCGGTCGATGAACTGGAGGCGCTGGGCGTCCTCGAGCGCCGCCCCGGCCGCGACCGCCGGACCAACGCCCTGCACCTGACGCCCGCCGGCGCCGCCCTCCGCCACCAGGTCGAGGCCGTGACCCGCGAGCACGACATCGCCGCCTTCGCGCCGCTCGACCCCGCCGAGCGCGCACAGCTGGGCCGCCTGCTGGCCAAGCTGCGCCTCAATGACGACGCTGCCGATCAGGGCGACGCCGCGATCGCCGCTTCCAAGGAAGGATGACCATGAGCACGACGTTCGAACGCCGCGACCCGGTGACCGGCGCGGTCGCCAGCACCTCAGAAGCCATGACCGTGGTGCAGGCCCAAGCCGCCGCCGACGCCGCCCAGGCCGCCTTCGCCGGCTGGAGCGCCCTGGGCCCCAACGCCCGCCGCGCCCTGCTGTCCAAGGCCGCCGACGCCCTGGAGGCCAAGGCCGGCGCCTTCGTCGAGGCGATGATGGGCGAGATCGGCGCCACCGAGGGCTGGGCGCGGTTCAACCTGATGCTGGCCGTCGGCATCGTCCGCGAGGCCGCCGCGCTCACCACCCAGGTCGCCGGCGAGGTGATCCCGTCCGACAAGCCCGGCTGCATCTCCATGGCCGTGCGCGAGCCGGCCGGCGTGGTGTTGGGCGTGGCCCCCTGGAACGCGCCGATCATCCTGGGCGTGCGGGCCATCGCCACGCCCCTGGCCTGCGGCAACACCGTGGTGCTGAAGGCCTCGGAGACCTGCCCGTGCACCCACAGCCTGATCATCGAGGCCTTCGCCGAGGCCGGTCTGCCGCCGGGCGTCGTCAATGTGGTGACCAACGCGCCGGCAGACGCCGGCGAGATCGTCGGCGCCCTGATCGACCATCCGGCCGTGCGCCGCATCAACTTCACGGGCTCGACCGCCGTCGGCAAGATCATCGCCAGGCGCTGCGCCGAGCACCTGAAGCCGGCCCTGCTGGAGCTGGGCGGCAAGGCCCCGCTGATCGTGCTGGACGACGCCGACCTGGACGAGGCGGTCAAGGCCGCCGCCTTCGGGGCCTTCATGAACCAGGGCCAGATCTGCATGTCGACCGAGCGGATCATCGTCATCGAGACGGTGGCCGACGCCTTCGTCGACAAGTTCCAGGCCAAGGTCGCCACCCTGACGGCCGGCGACCCGCGCGCCGGCAAGACGCCGCTCGGCGCGGTCGTAGACCTGAAGACCGTCGCCCATGTCGAAGACCTGGTCGCCGACGCGGTCGGCGCCGGCGCGGTGCAGGTCAACGGCGGCGCTGCTGACGGCGTGCTGATGCCGGCCACAGTGATCGACAAGGTCTCCCCGCAGATGAAGCTGTTCCGCGAGGAGAGCTTCGGACCGGTGGTCGGAATCACCCGCGCCCGCGACGAAGCCCACGCCATCGCCCTGGCCAACGACACCGAATACGGCCTGTCGGCGGCGGTCTTCACCCGCGACACCGCCCGCGGCCTGCGCGTCGCCCGCCAGGTCAAGTCCGGCATCTGCCACGTCAACGGCCCGACCGTGCACGACGAGGCCCAGATGCCGTTCGGCGGGGTCAAGGCCAGCGGCTACGGCCGGTTCGGCGGCAAGGCCGGGATCGAGGCCTTCACCGACCTGCGCTGGATCACCATCGAGACCCAGCCCGGCCATTTCCCGATCTGACGCGCCGCGTCACCTTCCGCTTCTCAAGGATCCGTCATGACCAAGGTCAACGACACCGCCACCTTCACGGTCGAGAACCGCATCGCCTGGGTGAAGTTCAACCGTCCCGAAAAGCGCAACTGCATGAGCCCGACCTTGAACCGTCGGATGATGGAGGTGCTGGACGAGCTGGAATACCGCGACGACGTCGGGGTGGTGGTGCTGACCGGCGAGGGCTCGGCCTGGTCGGCGGGCATGGACCTGAAGGAATATTTCCGCGAGACCGAGGCCAAGGGTCTGGGTGCGGTGCGCCAGGCGCAGCGCGAGTCCTACGGCTGGTGGCGGCGCCTGCGTTGGTACAACAAGCCGACCATCGCCATGGTCAACGGCTGGTGCTTCGGCGGCGGCTACGGCCCGCTCTATTCCTGCGACCTGGCGATCGCCGCCGACGAGGCCCAGTTCGCCCTGTCGGAGATCAACTGGGGCATCCTGCCCGGCGGCGGGGCCACCAAGGTGGTCGTCGACCTGATCCCGATGCGCGACGCCATGTACCACGCCCTGACCGGCGAGCTGATCGATGGCCAGAAGGCGGCCCAATGGCGTCTGGTCAACGAGAGCGTGCCGCTGGCCCAGTTGGAGGCGCGGGTTCGCGAGCTCGCCGAGGTCTTGCTCAAGAAGAACCCCGTGGCGCTGAAGGCGACCAAGGACGCCGTCCGCAGGGTCAAGGAAATGACCTACGACAACGCCGAGGACTATCTGGTCAGGGCCCAGGAGGCGGCCAATTCCTTCGACAACGACGGTCGCAAGGAGGGCATCAAGCAGTTCATCGACGACAAGAGCTACAAGCCCGGACTGGGCGCCTACGATCTGGCCAAGCAGAGCTGAGACGGGGCAGGGGAGGAAACGGCGAAAAGGGAAGGGTTCCATGAGCGGCCCCATCGACCATGTCGGCCTGCAGGCCAGGCTCCAGCCCACCCGCCTCGCGGCCGTCGACCTGGCCAGCGGGCGGCGCTGGACCTACGCCGAGCTCGACGCCGACGTCGCCGCCTGCGCCCGCGTGCTGGTCGAGCGCGGCGTGGCGCTCGGCGACCGGATCGTCAGCCTGGCCCGCAACCGCGTCGATCTGGTTATCCTGCACCTGGCCTGCGCCCGGATCGGCGCGGTCTACGCGCCGCTGAACTGGCGGCTCAGCCCGGCCGAGATCCTGGCCCTGGTCGAGGACGCCGATCCCCGGCTGGTGGTCGGCGACCAGGAGCTGGACCGCGTCGAGCTGGAGGGCCTCTCGCTCGACCACCTGGCCGCCGAGATCGCCGCCGCCGAGCCGCTGGCGGCCGCGCCGTTCGATCGCGGCCGGCCGTCGCTGATCCTCTACACCTCGGGCACCTCCGGCCGTCCCAAGGGCGTCGTTTTGTCCGAGCGCAATCTCGACCACACGGCGATCAATTTCGGCCGGCTGGGACGGGTGACGCATCAGAGCGCCTTCCTGATCGACGCGCCGATGTTCCATGTCCTGGGCCTGGTCACCACGGTGCGGCCGCCCTTGCTGCACGGCGGGGCGATCCTGGTCTCGGACGGGTTCGAGCCGGCCCGCACCCTGGCGCGGCTGTCCGATCCGGACTTGGCAGTCAGCCACTATTTCTGCGTGCCGCAGATGGCCCAGGCCCTGCGTCACCATCCGGACCTCGCGCCCGAGCGTCTGGCTGGCCTGACGGCGATCTTCACCGGCGGCGCGCCGCACGCGGCCGCCGACATCCGCGCCTGGCTGGCGATCGGCGTGCCGGTGGTCGACGGCTTCGGCATGAGCGAGACCGGCACGGTGTTCGGCATGCCGGTCGACCCGGCCCAGATCGACGCCCGCGCCGGCTCGGTGGGCGTGGCCCTGCCGGGCGTGCGCAGCCGCATCGTCGACGCCGCCGGCCGCGACTGCCCCGACGGCCAGCCCGGCGAGCTGCTGCTCAAGGGCGACAACGTCTTTTCCGGCTATTGGCGGCGTCCGGACGACACGGCCGGGGCCTTCACCGCCGACGGCTGGTTCCGCACCGGCGACATCGCCCGCGCCGACGCCGAGGGCTTCCACTGGCTGGTCGATCGCAAGAAGGACATGTTCATCTCGGGCGGCGAGAACGTCTATCCGGCCGAGATCGAGGCGGCCCTGGCCGACCATCCCGGCATCGCCGAATGCGCGGTGCTGGGCCTGCCCGACCCCCGTTGGGGCGAGGTCGGACACCTGATTCTCGTGCCAAGGCCGGGCGCGGTCGTCAGCCACGCCGCCGTCGTCGCCCACCTGGAACACCGCCTGGCCCGCTACAAGCTGCCCAAGGCCACGACCATCGTCGACAGCCTGCCGCGCACCGGGTCGGGCAAGATCCAGAAGGCCGTTCTCAAGGCCCTGATCCTCGAAAGGACCCCCGCATGAAGACGCCGCCCATCAGCCGGCGCGGGCTGGGTCTCGGCGTCGCCGCGGCCGGCCTGGCGAGTGCGGCGCAGGCTGCTGTGGTCAACCCACCGCCGGCCCTCGCGCACGTCTTCGACCTGGCCGTCGAGGTCGGGCCGGCCCAGGAACTGGGCGAGGTCGGCGGCGGACGGCGACGGGTGATCCCGATCACCGGCGGCAGCCTGACCGGTCCGGGCCTGTCGGGCGAGGTGCTGCCGGGCGGCGCCGACTGGCAGACCATCCGGCCCGACGGCGTCACCCTGCTGCAGGCCCGCTACACCGTGCGTATGAGCGACGGGGCGACGATCGGCATCATCAACACTGGCGTGCGCCGCGCCGACGCCGAGGTAGTTCGCCGCCTGACCGCCGGCGAGGACGTCGATCCGTCGCTCTACTATTTCCGCGCCACGCCGGTCTTCGAGGTCGGGCCGGGGCCTTATCTGTGGCTGACCGAAAGCGTCTTCGTCAGCGCCGGCGCGAGGCGGCCGCGCCGGGTCGAGCTGGGCGTCTTCAAGGTCGCCTGACCAAACGCCGCGAAAAGACCAGGCGACCACTAAGGGCCGGGAGGAAACGATGACCACGGGATCGCAGGCCGCGCGCCGGCCGGCCATGCAGGGCGGGGCGATCACCGTCCTGCTGTGCTTCCTCGTCGCCGTGCTCGAGGGCTTCGACATCCAGGCCATGGGCGTGGCGGCGCCGAAGCTGGGGCCGGAGCTGGGTTTGGCCAAGGCCGTGCTGGGCGAGGCCCTGGCCGCCAGCAATATCGGCCTGGTGCTGGGGGCGGTGCTCGGCGGCTGGCTGGCCGACCGCCTGGGGCGCAAGGCGGTGCTGATCGGCGCGGTGCTCGGCTTTGGCGGTTTCACCCTGTTGACCATGTTCGCCCACGACTTCTCGATGCTGTTCGCCGCGCGGCTGGGCGCGGGCCTCGGTTTCGGCGCGGCCCTGCCCAACATCATGGCCCTGGCCGCCGAGGTGGCGCCGGCCGGCAAGCGCGGCTCGACCGGCACGATGATGTTCTGCGGCATGCCGCTGGGCGGTGGGCTGGTGGCCCTGGTGAGCTGGCTGAACCCGCATCTCGACTGGCGTCACCTGTTCCTGATCGGCGGCCTGGCGCCGCTGCTGCTGGCCCCGCTGATCCTGGTGCTGATGAAGGAGACCGCGCGGCCCGCGCCGTCGCCCGCCAAGGGCGCGGCCTGGACGTGGCTGGGCCTGATCCCGCTTTACGGCCTGTCCCACCTGGCCCTGACATGGCTCGGCGGCCTTCCGGGGCTGGGATCGCTGCGCGGTCTGGCGCCGTGGCTGGCGACCCTGCCGACGGTGATCATCGCCTACATGGTCGTGAACCGCGCGGCGTTGTTCGGCGAGCGGCGGGCCTTGCCGTCGCTGCTGCTGTGGGCCGTGTTCTTTCCGACCCTGCTGATCCTCTATCTGGTGCTCAACTGGCTGCCGACCCTGGTCATCGCCAAGGGCTTCGCGCCCCAGGCCAGCCTGGCCTCGGCCTGTTTCAACCTCGCCAGCGTCGTCGGCGCCCTGATCCTGGGACGGCTGGTCGACCGCTTCGGCCTGCGCTGGCCGATGATCGCCGGCTATGTCGGCCTGACGCTCAGCCTGATGCTGCTGGCGCGAGCCGACGGTCTGGCGGCGGTGCTGGCCCTCAGCGGCGCGGTCGGCTTCTTCGTGCTGGGCGCCAACTACGCCCTCTACGGCGCGGCGGCCTCCTATTATCCGGCGCAGGCGCGGGGCAGGGGATCGGGCGCGGCCGTGGCCTGGGGACGTCTGGGCGCCGTCGTCGGGCCCCTCGTGGGCGGACAGCTGCTGCAGGCGGGCGACAGCGCCGGCTCGGTCGTCGCCGCCATGACCCCGCTGGCCCTGACGGCCTTGGTGGGGATCGTGCTGCTGACGCTCCTGGAACCGCCACGGCACTAGACGCTTGGCCGCCGCCGTGTCGCGCAATCTGGGCGAACGGTGATCTTTGATGGCTTCAGTGAAGCTGGCGCGTCTGCTATCTTGGATTGTGCATCGGGCGGAGCATCGTTCGATTGTCGGAGCCGGGGGGGGGCGGACATACGCGTGCGAAGGTCTTAGGCGAGGTGTTGGTCGTGCGAGCGATCGCCGGGCTACACGTGGTCAGCTTGGGCTGGGATTTCGTTGACGGTCCACCCGATGCTTCGCTCAATCTGCTCGGATTTGCATTGTCGCGCGCTGAGATTGTCGATGGGGAGGTGGTCGAGGACTATCCCCTCCGGGGCATCAAGCGCTTCGAGGACAAGGACGAGGGATTGCCGGCCGGGTCGCTGGTCTCGACCGCCGAGCATCCCGTGCAGAGTTTCCAGTGGGGCGACTATACCGCCAAGCCCGGCCGCACCTATCGATACACCGTCACACCGGTCTACGGGCGCTCCAAGCGCCTGCGTCTCGACGCCGAGGCGGCGGTGAGCGTCACAGTCGTCACCGAGGCCGAACAGGACCCGCGGACGCAAGGCGTACGCCACAACATCTTTTTCAACCGGGGCGCGGCCGGCTCACAAGCCTATGCGCGGAAATTCGGCGACCAGCGCCCCGATCCCGATGCGCCCTCGTCGCCGCAGATGGCCTGGCTGTCGCGGGGCCTTTTCGAGGCGCTCATCGCTTTCATCGGTCGGGCGTCCGGACCCCGTTTTTCGTTGCGGGCCATGCTCTATGAATTCCAGTACGCGCCGGTGGGGCAAGCGTTCAAGGCCGCCCGGGATCGGGGCGCTGACGTCAAGGTTTTCTACGAAGCCGAGAGCTACAAGAGCCACAATGAGGAGATGATCAAAGCGGTCGGGATCGAGGATATCTGTTCGCCGCAGGGCGAGCGCGGGGGGATCCGGCACAACAAGTTCATCGTCCTGCTTGAGGACGACGAGCCGGTGGCGGTGTGGACCGGATCCACCAACATTTCGGCCGGCGGCATCTTCGGGCATTCCAATGTCGGGCACGAGATCTGGGATGCCGAAGTCGCTGGACGCTTCTCGGACTTCTGGGAGCGTCTCTCAGACGTCGACGTCACGGTCGGGGCGCTGAAGACGGCCAACAAGACAGTCGAGGCCACGCCGGCGGCAAAATCGCCGCCGCCCGCTGACCGCATCTTGACCCTGTTTAGCCCGCGCGATCCGACCGCGACCGTCCCGACCCTGTACTGGTATGGGGATGTGTTGGCCTCCGCCCAGCAATGGGCCGGCATGACCTTCGCCTTCAATTTCGACGACATCTTCCTGCAGGCGTTGGCCGCGCCGAGCCAGGCGCTGCGCTATCTGCTGTTCGACAAGAGCCTGAACGCCAACGCCGAGATGCGCGCGACGGCCGATGGTCGGACCGTGGTGGCGGCGGGCGCCAAGCTGGAGGCTGGCGACCTGGAACTGTTTGTCGGCGAGCGGTTGTCGGGGTTCAACAAGAATCTCTACATCCACGACAAGTTCATCGTCACCGACCCGCTTGGGGAAGATCCGGTGGTGGTCACCGGCACGGCCAATTTCAGCAAACCCTCGCAGCATACCAATGACGAGAACAGTGATCCGCGGCGACACTCGGGTCGGCGACATCTATTTCGGCGAGTTTCTGAGGATTTTCGACCATCTCTACGCCCGCTACGTCACTCGCCGCATGCGGCGGGCTCACGCCGGCGACGGCTCGGGCGGATATCTCAAGGCGCAACAAGGCGATTGGCTCGACGCCCACTTCTCCGATGGACCCAAGGCCCTGCGCCGACGGTATTTCGTCGGCGCGTAGAACATCGCGAAATGAACGCCGGGGCGGTCAGTACTTCGCGCCGAGGCTCAGTTTCCATTCCTGCTGATCCTGGATCACGTCGGAACGCCGCCCCTTCGAATAGGACAGGTCCAGGGTGAAAATCCGCTTGGGGTCGGGCGACAGCGACAGCCGGGTGGTGAAGAAGTTGATGTCCTGGCCGCTCGACAGATTGGGCAGCCAAGTGTCGGTCAACACCAGGTCGACAGGCAGGTTTACGAGGTCGCTGGTGATCGCAAAGCCCGCCCGCGAGCCGACACGCAGGAAATCCTGATTGTACGGCGGCTCAAGATTGCCGCGATCGGTGAACCAGCCTCCGACGGCGCGGACGTCGAA
Organism: Caulobacter hibisci; assembly: GCF_016135805.1. Classification (GTDB taxonomy): domain Bacteria; phylum Pseudomonadota; class Alphaproteobacteria; order Caulobacterales; family Caulobacteraceae; genus Caulobacter; species Caulobacter hibisci. The sequence continues at coordinate 23,456 of NZ_JADWOX010000026.1, read as the reverse complement.
GATGGCGCGCCAGGAAACCAGGTCGCGGCTTCGCGAAAAGGCCTTGTAGCTGTTGAGGCCGTTATTGCGGATGGGCGTCCAGGCCGCTGTCACGGTCCACAGGCGGCTGACGTCCTTGTCGGCCTCGCTGTGGCGGTATTCAGGGCGCAGGATGAACGAGTGGGTGGTGGCCAGGGCGTTCAGCCCGCCGGGATCGACGATCCGCAGGTCGGCCATCACGCCGCCGATCGTGGACTCCACTGTGTTCACCGGGGCCTTGCCTTCGACATGCGAGTAGTCGCGCGACCCGCCCACATAGGGAATGATGTCCAGCTCGCCGCCGCCCTTTGCGCCAACGGGTATCGTGGGGAGAGGGATGCCGGCGACCAACGACCATTTCCTCACCTTCTTGGCGGCGACGTCGTCGTTGGAAATCGTCACCGAGGCGCTTTCGAAGACCGCGAAGTCGGGCTCGTCGCGATCGAAATTGAGCCCCTCTGTCGAGCCGCGCACCCGCATCGGGAAGGTATAGGCGAACTTGGGCGGAGCGACGCTGCCTGGCGGGGGCTTGGCCCCGGCTGGGCAGCTTAGGACCTTGCCGCCTTCCCTGAAGTAGGCCAGCAGCGTGACAGGCTGGCCGCCCTCGCTGACCGGGAAATTGGCCGGGAAATAGTCGCCGAACGCCTGCAGCAGCAAGCTGGCCTGAGCGCGGGCCTCGGCCAGGTTCTTGACGTCGTCAGCCTTGCACGCGGGGTTCTTGGTCTTGTCGTTGTCCTCGCAGATGCGGGCGTCGACCAGAAGCCGCTGGCGAGGCGAGATGTTCCAGCCGCTCATGTCAACGCGCGACGCGCCGAAGGGCTTGTCAGGATTGGCCTGGGCCCAGTCCTCGAGCGTGCGGCTGACGGGCTTGAGGTCGAGATAGAAGGTGGCGAGCTTTTCCTTGTCGACCTCGCCGTTGAGGCAGACGGCGTCGTAGCTGGGAACGGGCTGAGGCGGGGCGGCGAAGGCGGCGGCCGGGACGAGCAGCAGAACGCCGGTCGCGAAGGCGAGGCGGTTCACGCGTTCGCCTCCACCTTGGGCTCGATCAGGGCGATCAGGCCCGGCGCGGTGGCCGAGAGGGCGCTGCGGATGAAGGCCGCGTCGAACTCGAAGGTCAGCGGAGGATCGCCAGCTTGGAGGGCTTCCTGGACGTCGGCCAGGAAGTTGCGCATCTGGTCACGACTGAAGTTCCAGTCGTCCTTGAAGGTCTTGACGACATTGGGCGGCGGCCACAGCGCCTCGGCGATCATCTGCGCGGTCACCGCAGCGGTGACACGCGACGAAATCATCGATGGATCGTTAGACGCGTCCCCAGCGCCGGAAGCCACATGCGCATTGTCGTCGGCCATAGACGCATCCCCCTCTGCGTATGGTTGTGTAAAAAAGAATACACGATTCTGAATTGCAATGTTCATTGGACATGAGTCACGTCCGCGGTTGCGTCTGATCGTCATGGGCGCGACGAAATTGCGGGGGACAGGTCGCGCCGCTTAAAAACTACGCCGTGCTCAAGGGCCGTCCGACCGCCAACCGGTTGGGGGCGAGCCGCTCGCCGCACTATCAGATCCAGGTCTCGGCCGACGGCGAGCAGCACCGCATCGCAATCAACGTTCGATCGTCGGACGGCAGCGAGGTGCAGTTCCTGGTGCGCGCGCCGTTCGAGCATCCGGTGACCGAAGGATTGAAGGCGCTGGAGCAGGGTTTGCACCCTCTGCAGAGCCGCCCGGGCGGCCTGGCGATCGATTTCATCCGCTCCAACGTCGGCCAGCCGTGGGAGTTCAAGCCGTTGCCGATCGACGCGGCTGGGCCCGACAACGACCTCAACGAGAAGATCGACGCCTACGTCCAGCGCGCCATGGCCGACGAGACGGCGATGATCTACGCCTTCGGCGAGACCTGGGGCCCGGAGCCCAAGGCCGATGGCTATTTCGGCTTCAAACCGGGGCGCAGCATCCACGACATCCACTTCAATCAGGGCAATCCCGCCGGGCGGTTCGAAGCCAGCAACGGTCCTTGGCAGGACGGTTGCCTGGTATTCGAGTTCCCAAACGAGAAGCTTTGGGTGGGCATCTTCCTCAAGTTCCAGACCCAGGCCTGGCATTCGGACGACATCACCGGCGCGCCGGCCGCGCCCGTCGATCCGGACTTTCCCGGTCAGCCGCATACTCCGGTCGAGCGCGATGTTCTCCCGAACGCCGACGTTCCCGACGGTCTGGTCCGCATTGTCGCGGCCCTGGTCAACGACAAGGCCGACCCCGAGCGCGAGAGCGTCACTCTGCTCAACACCTCCGACCTGGCCGTCAGCCTGGAGGGGTGGCGCCTGCTCGACGCCCAGAAGCAGGCCACGGCGCTGAACGGCGAGATCGGACCGGGCGACACCCTGAAGATCGCCGTGGTCAAGCCTATGGTCCTGGGCAACAAGGGCGGCCAGATCACGCTTGTCGACGCTAAGGGGCTGAAGGTGCACGGCGTGGCCTACACCCGCGACCAGGTTCGTCAGCCAGGCCGCACCCTGCCGTTCCAGAGATAGCCGCACCGGGCGTTGGAAGGCGCGCAGCGACGTAAAACGGGCGTCGCTGCGTGGAGGTTCGACGATCTAGACGGCTTTGCCGTCCCTCAAGTGTCGTTTCTGTCGCCGATGCCCTGGCGTCGCCGGGCGGACGCCGTTGGTTCGGTTACGCCGTCGCCAAGCTTTGGTTGTTCTTGGGTGAGTCTTGGCATAGGCGTTGGGCATTGTCGCCAAGTCGACACAGTTCGCGACCTCTCCGCATCACGATGACGCCCGATCCGTCCAGCAAGCCTTCCGCCTCGAGCGCCTTCGCCAGGTTCACGGACCCCGAGACGATGGCGCTGGCCATCGGCGACATCAATTCGGGGGCCAAGCCCCTTCCGCTCGGACGGACGACCCGGCGTTTCGACGGCATGCTGGCGCGGGCGAGCTTCGGCGGATTGAACCTGGGCATGGGCCGTTTCGCCCAGGGCATCGCCCAGACCGCGGCCATCCCCGGTGTCCATACCTTCATGTTCGCCACCGAGCCGGGGATCATGCGGCGCGTCTCGGGGCGAAAGCTTTTTGGCCGGCACATCTTCCACTTCTGCCCCAACGAGCAGACCGTCACCGGCTCTCCCCCCGACATGCCATGGGCCTTCGGCATCGTGACCATGCCGTTCGAGCGGTTGACCGCGCATGCGCCGAACCTGATGGGCGTCGGCCATACGACGCCGCTGGACGACGATCGCATGTTCATCGCGCCGCCGGGGGCGATGGACGAACTCGTCGGCCTGATGAACGACATCTCGGTCGTGATCCAGGACACGCCCCAGGTCATCGCCGAGCCGCAGCCCGCCCGGGCCCTGGCCGGGGCCGTCGTCGACAAGCTGATGGCCTGTCTCTCCCAGGGCCTGGTCAAGCCCGACGGCGCGGCCCTGGGGCGTCATCGCCAGATCGTCGCCCGCTTCGAGCGCGCCCTGGAGGAGCGCCCGGAAGAGATGCTGTCGCTGGGCGACATCTGCGCCGTCGTGGGCGTGGCGGAGCGGACGCTCAACCTGGCCTGCCAGGAGTTCCTGGGCGAAGGCGCGGTGCGCTATGCCCGCAATCGCCGTCTCGACCTTGTCCACGCGCGGCTGCGGGCCTCCGATCCCGCCACCACCCTGGTGACTAGCGTCGCCATGGACAACGGCTTCTGGGAGCTGGGACGTTTCGCCCAGGCCTATCGCCTCCGCTTCGGCGAGCGTCCTTCGGACACCCTGCGCCGCAAGGCGCACTGACCAGGTTCCAAACTCTACCGTTCATGCCGGGATCGCATAGTCCGCCGCACGCCCCGCTGGCAGGGACGGGCCGGCACGCGCCATGCGGATCGTCGAGCGGGCTCGCCTGAAGGCGTCGCCGTCGACCGCTGTCGGCGTGTGCGTTTCAGGGGGATCGGGCCTGGCCCAGCCGAACGCGTCGCGTGACGCGATCTGACGTCCCTGCGGTTCAAGAACGGCCCGCCAAGACGGGCCTGGCAGGTGTCAAAGTGCGGCAGTCGATCAACAAAGCGCGGGCCATCCGCAACTCGGTCTCGCTCACGGTGCTCGCGCTGGCGGTCGGCCTCAGCGCCCCGGTGGCGCAGGCCCGGCAGATCACCCGGGGCGGCGGCGATGGCGCCGGCTTCGGCTCCTTCACGCCCCAGGGCGGCATCGCCGGCGGCGCCGGCGGCGCCTCCGGCTCTGGAAGCTATGGCGGGGCGGCGGCCGCCACGCCGACCGGCTCGGCCGAGGCAGGGGCCAACGGCAGCCAGGCCGGAGGGCAGCCCGGGGCGCTGAACGATCTCTCGGCCGGCGGCGGCGGCGGCGGCGCCACCGGCCTTGGCGGCGACGGCGGCCTTGGCTGGCAGCTTGCTTCGACCGGCGCCATCTCGTTGGCCGTCGACTTCGCCGGGACGGACGGCGCTAACGGCGGCGCCAACGCGGCCGGCGGCGGCGGCGGCGGGGGGCTCGTGCTGACGGGCGCGAACGTGCGGCTGTCGACCGCGGGCTATGACATCACGGGGGGCGACGGCGGCGAGGGCAACGCTGGCGGCGGCGGCGGCGGTGGCGGCGGCGGCGTCGGGCTGGTGCTGCTGAACGGCGGCTCGGTGACCGTGGACGGCGGCGCGGGCGGTGCGGCCAGCGCCATCACGGGCGGCGCGGGCAGCTCGCTCGGCAATGGTGGCGCGGGCCTCTTCCTCTACAACGGCGGTTCGCTGAACGTCCAAAGCGGCGCGATCACGGGCGGGGCCGGGGGCACTTTCGCCAGTTGGGGCGGGGCGGGCGCGGCCGGCGTGCTCAGCAATCTTGGAACCATCGTCAACGCGGGGACGATCGTCGGCGGCGAGGGCGGCTACGGCTACTCGAACGGCGGGGCGGCCGGCATCGGCGTGATCGCCTGGGGCGGCACGATCGAGAACAGCGCGACCGGCGTCATCGCCGGCGGCGTCGGCGGGCAAGGGAACGGCAACTTCAGCGGGATGTATTCCGGCGCCGGCGGGGCGGGCATCGTCTTCACGGGCGGCCAGCCGGGGCTGCTGGTCAACGCCGGAACGATCCAGGGCGGGGCGGGCGGCCAGGCCTCCAACGCGATCCGGCGGGGCGCCGGCGGCAGGGGCGTGGTCGGCGCCAGCACGGGCTCCACGACCATCATCAATTCGGGCACGATCATCGGCGGCGTCAGCGTAAGCTCCCAGCGCGCCTATGCGATCGAGCTGTTCGGCAGCGACAACCGCCTGGAGCTCCACGCCGGCTCGTGGATCCGGGACGTCGTGGCAGTGACCGGCGGCGTCGCCAACAACGTGCTGGCCCTGGGCGGCGCGGACGACGACACCTTCGACGCCACGCATATCGGGTCTGACGGGTCCTATGACGGCTACGGCTATATGGGCTTCGACACCTTCGAGAAGCTGGGCGCCAGCACCTGGACCCTGACCGGTACGGGTAACCAGACCTGGTCGGTGCTGGAAGGCGTACTGAAGGGCGACAGCAACAGTCTGGCCGGCAGCGTGGTCTTCGGGACCGGCGCCGGCAGTCGGGGCGTCGTCTTCGACCAGGCGTTCGACGGGGTCTATCGCGGCCAGATGTCTAGCGGCGGCGCTGTAACCAAGACGGGCGCCGGAACCCTGACGCTGACCGGCGAGTCCGCCTCGAACTGGACGATTTCGGGCGGCGGTGTGATCGCTTCGGCCGGCCTGTTCGGCAACGACGCCACGATCGGCGCCGGCGCTTTCCTGACACTCGATCAGAGCAGGAACGGAACCTATGATTTCGTGCTTTCGGGCGCGGGCGACTTCCGAAAGGCTGGCGTCGGGAAGCTGATCCTGACCGAAGACTCTTCGGCCTTCACCGGTGCGACCACGGTTGGCGCCGGGATCCTGTCGGTCAACGGCTCCCTGGCAGGTTCGACGGTCACCGTCGCTTCCGGTGCGACGCTGGGCGGCACGGGCACGGTGGGCGATACCACCATCCTGAGCGGCGGCCATCTGGCGGCCGGCAACTCCGTTGGCTCGCTGTCGATCGCCGGCGACCTGACCCTGGCCTCGGGCTCCAGCCTCGACATCGAGCTGGGCGCGCCGGGGGCGTCTTCGGCCTCGCCCGGCGTCAGCGATCGGCTGATCGTCAGCGGCGACCTGGCGCTCAACGGCGTGGTCAATCTCGCGCAGAGCGCGGACTCGGCCGACGGCGTGGCCGGCATCGGCTACTACCGCCTGATCACCTATGGGGGCGCCCTGACCTCCAACACGGCGACGATCAACTCCACGCTGTCGCTGAGCAATGTGAGCTACGCGCTGCAGGCCGGCAGCGGCCGGGTCGACCTGTACATCAGTAACGCCCTCATTCCCGGTGACGATACCCTGCAGCACTGGCAGGGCGGCGACGGCGTCTGGAGCGCGACGAGCACGCAATGGCTGAACGACGGCGGCAACACCCCGGCGGCCTGGGCGAGCAAGTACGCGATCTTCAAGGACGCCGGCGCCTTCACGGGCGGCGCCGTCACGGTCGACGGCGCGCAGAGCTTCATCGGCCTCCAGTTCGTCGACGAGGGCTATGAGCTGACCGGAGCCGGCCAACTGGCCGCCTCGGGCACAAGCGAGATCCGCGTTCTGGCCGACACCGCCACGATCGGCGTTGCGATCACCGGCTCGGGCCTCGTCGCCAAGACCCAGGCCGGCACGCTGATCCTGACCGGCGCCAATACCTATACCGGCGGGACGTCGATCCAGGCGGGCACGCTGCAGATCGGCGACGGCGGGACTTCGGGCTCGATCGTCGGCAATGTCGGCAACCGGGGCGTGCTGGTCTTCAACCGGTCGGACGACATCACCTTCGCCGGTAGGATCTCCGGCTCGGGCGCGTTGCGCATCCTGGACGGCGGCGTGACCTTCACCGCCGACCACATCTATGCCGGCGGCACGACTATCGCTTCGGGCGCGCAGCTGAACCTCGGCGCCGGCGGCACGAGCGGCTTGATCGGCGACGTGGTCGCCAACGGCGCCTTGCTGTTCGACCGCTCCGACAGCTTCAACTTCGACGGCCTGATCAGCGGCTCGGGCGTGGTCCGCCAGGTCGGTTCGGGCAAGCTGGTCCTGACCGGCGACTCTTCGGCCTTCACCGGTGCGACGTCCGTCGAGGCGGGAACCCTGACGGTCAACGGCTCCCTGGTCGGCTCGACGCTCACCGTCGCCTCCGGCGCGACGCTGGGCGGCGCGGGCACGGTGGGCGACACCACCATCCAGAGCGGCGGCCATCTGGCGCCCGGCTCCGGGGAAGCCATCGGATCTGTCGCCACCCTATCGATCGCGGGTGACCTTACCCTGGCGTCCGGCTCCAACCTTGATATCCAGCTGGTCGCGCCGGGCGCGTCGTCGGCCTCGCCCGGAGTCAGCGACCGTCTGGTCGTCAGCGGCGACCTGGCGCTGGACGGCGTGGTCAATCTCTCGCAGAGCCCCGCCATGGCGGCGGGCCTGGGATACTATCGCCTCATCACCTACGGCGGGGCTCTGACCTCCAACACGGCGACGATCAACTCCACCCTGTCGCTGAGCAATGTGGACTACACGCTGCAGGCGGGCGGCGGCCGGGTCGACCTGCTGATCAGCACCACGCTCATTCCCGGCGACGACACCCTGCAGCACTGGCAGGGCGGTGACGGCGTCTGGAACGCGGCCAACACCCAATGGCTGAACCAGGGCGGCAACACCCCGGCCGCCTGGGCGGGCAACTACGCCGTCTTCAAGGACGCCGGCGCGTTTGCCGGCGGCGAGATCACGGTGGAGGGCGCGCAGAGCTTCCTGGGCCTGCAGTTCGTCGACGAGGGTTATGAACTGAACGGGAGCGGCCAGCTCACCACTGTCGCGACGGGGAGCGAGATCCGCGTCCTGGCCGACGTCGCCAAGATCGGCGCGGCGATCACCGGCGTGGCCGGGATCACCAAGACCGAGGCCGGCACGCTGGTGCTGACCGGGACCAACACCTATGCCGGCGGCACCTCCATTCAGGCGGGTACGCTCCAGATCGGTGATGGCGGGACTTCGGGTTCCATCGTCGGCGACGTCGCCAACAGCGGCGTGCTGGCCTTCGACCGGTCGGACGCCATCACCTTTGGCGGTCTGGTTTCCGGTTCGGGCGCTGTGCGCATCCTAGATGGCGGCGTCACCTTCACCGCCAACAACAGCTATGTCGGCGGCACGACGATCGCCTCCGGCGCGCAGCTGAAGCTGGGCGCCGGCGGAACCACGGGTTCGATCGTCGGTAACGTCGCCAACAGCGGCGCGCTGGTGTTCGACCGTTCGGACAGCCTGACCTACGCCGGCGCCATCAGCGGCTCCGGACAGCTTCGTCAGGTCGGCGCGGGCAAGACCGAACTGACCGGGACCTCCAGCGGCTTCACCGGCTCGACCACGGTCGAGCGGGGCACGCTGGCGGTGAACGGCGGGCTCGGCGGAACCCTGGACGTCTGGTCCGGCGCCCGCCTGCAGGGCGTCGGCACGGTGGGGACCACCGTCGTGTCGGGCACGATCGCGCCCGGCAATTCGATCGGCGCGCTGACCGTCGCCGGCGGCGTCACCTTCAAGCCGGGCTCGGTCTTCGAGGTCGAGGCCAACGCGGCGGGGCAGTCGGACAAGATCCTCGCCTCCGGCGTGGCCACGATCCAGGGCGGGACCGTCCAGGTGCTGGCGGGCGCTGGAAACTACAAGCCGCAGACGAGCTACCTGATCCTGCATGCCGACGGCGGCCTCGCGGCCGGCGGCAAGTTCGACGGCGTCACCTCGAACCTGGCCTTCCTGGACCCCTCGCTCAGCTATGACGGCTCGAACGTCTATCTGCGCCTGCGCCGCAACGACATCAGCTTCACAGACATCGGCGTGACCCCCAACCAGGTCGCGGCGGGGGCGGGCGCCGAAAGCCTGGGCTGGGACAACCCGGTGTTCGACACCGTGGTCAACCTCTCGACCGAGCAGGCGCGCGGGGCTTTCGACCAGCTGGCCGGTTCGGACTACGCCAGCCTGCGCGGTTCGCTGATCCAGGACAGCCGCTTCGTGCGCGACGCGATCCTGGCGCGGGGCGACCTGGCCGGCGTCGAGGGGCCCTCGGCCTGGGGGCAGATCTTCGGCGACTGGGGCTCCATGAAGGGCGACGGCAATGCGCAAAGCTACGACCGCGACATCCAGGGCCTGCTGACCGGCGTCGATAGCGCCTTCGGCGAGCATGTGCGCGTCGGCGTCGCGGCGGGCTACAGCACGAGCGACCTGAAGACCGCCAACGCCAAGCACGACGTCGAGACCCTTCATATAGGCGGCCATCTGCTGGCGGAGCGCGGCGGACTGTCGGTCCAGCTGGGCGGCGCCTATGCCTGGAACGAGGTCAAGGCCGCGCGTCGGGTCGCCTTCGGAACCTTCGCCGAGACCCTGTCGAGCGACTATTCGGCCCACACCTACCAGGCGTTCGGCGAAGTCGCCTTCAAGCACGAGGTCGCCGGTACGACGCTGCAACCATTCGCGGGTCTGGCCTATGTCGCGCTGACCAACGCCGGCGTGAGCGAGCAGGGCGGCAGCGCCGCGCTGCATGGCGGCGGCGGCGACGAGCACCTGGCTTATGGCTCGGTGGGCGTGCGCCTGAAGAGCGACCTGACCGCCGGGAAGCTTGGCCTGCGCCTCAACGGTTCGGCCGCGCTGCGCCATGCGTTCGGCGACCGCGCGCCGAGCATCGACCTGGCCTTCACCGGCGCGCCATCGTTCGCGATCGTCGGCGCTCCGATCGACGAGGACAGCCTCGCCGTCAAGCTGGGCCTGGAAGCCGACCTCGGTCGAAGCGCCGTGCTGGGCGTGACCTATTCCGGGGATTACGGCGACCGCTCGACCAACCACGGCGCGCGCGCGCAACTCAGCTGGAGGTTCTGATCGGCGGGCCTCGGCACGATCGACGACGCACACGTTCTGGCGCGTTCGACCAGCGGCGCCGTCAACGTCGGATTGGCGATCACTCAAGGCACGGACGCCGCCAGCGGCGACGTCACCATCCAGGCGGGAACGACCGCGACCCTCGGCTCGGGGGGACGCCAGCCGCGATCTGAAAGTCTCCGGCGCCGCCGCCGCGATCACGACCGGCTCGGCGGCGCGCGATATCAGCGTCACCGCCACCAGCGGCGCGGCGACCGTCACGACGTCGGCCACGGCCGAGGACGATGTCATCATCAACGCAAACGGCGACGTCCTCGCCAGCGGAGCGACCCTGAAAGGGACGGGCGCAGGCAGCGTGGGCGCCTCGGGTTCTATTGAGGCTCCTACGTCTATGTCTCGTCGGCGACGGGGGCGGCCAATGTCGGCGCGGCCATCACCGAAGGAACCGGCACGGCGGCCGGCGACGTGGTGGTCTCCGCCAGCACCAGCGCCACACTCGGTTCGGGCAGCGCCAGCCGGGACCTGAAGGTCTACGGCGCGACGAGCAGCCTGACGATCGGCTCGGCGGCGCGCGACCTCTTCGTCGTCACGTCCGCCACGGCCGGCGATGCCGTCGAGATCACGGCCACCAGCGACATCCTGGCCAGCGCCGCGACGCTGAAGTCGACCGGCGTCGGCGCCGCCGACGACGCCCACGTGCTGGCGAAATCGACCAACGGCGCGGTCAATGTCGGCTCCGGGGTCACCGAGGGCGCGGGCGTGGCTGCTGGCGACGTCACCTTCGACGCAGGCGACACCATCACCGCGGGCTCCACCCTGGCGACGCGCGACGTCAAAGCGGTCGCGGCGGGCGACATCGACCTGGCGTCGGCGACCTCCGCCCGCGACATCTCCGTCACCTCCAACGGCGGTCAGGCGATCCTGCGCAAGGCGGTGCTGACCGGTTCGGGGACCGGTCATGACCTGTCGATCACGGCCTCCGGGAACGCGGTGCTGGGCGATCCAGACTATGCGGCGATCACGACGGCCAACCTCTTCAGCCCCACCGGCGGCAATACGGGCACGGCCAGCGTCAAGTCGACGGGCGGCGACGCCGTGGTCAACATCGACTCCGCCAGCAACGGCATAGCCCTGGTCGCCTCGGCGATCGCGGGCAATGTCACCGGGCTGCAGAAGACCGGCGACCTGGTGATCGACGAGTTGGCGGCCTACAACATCACGCTCGAGGCCATGGGCGGGACGCTGGACGTCAGCGCCATCAGCAGCGGCGGCGACTACACGGTCACCGCCCAGGGCTTCGTGGGCGACGCCCTCGCGCCGTATCCGTATTTCGGCGACCTGCTCGACGTCACCATCACCGACACCCTGGGCGACCTCGACCTGGGGACCCTCAGCCTGCATGCCGGCCACAAGCTGACCATCACCGCCCAGAACGGCGCGGTGACAGGCCTGGGCCAGCTCGACGCCGGTACGGGGATCGGCGACGGCGAGGTCGAGGTGACCGCAGCCGGCATCACGCTCGACACGGTGCAAAGCGACGCCAGCGATATCTATATCGAGGCCAACAGCGGCCAACTGGGCGCACTGGACGCGGCGTCCGCCAGGTTAGGGCGATCCAATGTGGGCGGCATGTCGGTCGCCTCGGCCACCGGCGCGAACCTGATCGACGTCTTTCTGCCAACGGCCCGGCCAAGTTGGGGGCGGCGGTCCTCACTGGAACTGGCGCCAACAGCCTGACGGTGCACACCGCCAATAGCGACGTGGTGCTGGGCGCGGCGACGCCGGGCGCGATCACCTCCGCCAACATCATCACCTCGGCGCGCGCCAGCACGATCGTCGAGGCCACCGCCCCATTGGGCTATTTCGACGTCAATCTGGACCACACCACCACGGCCCACCTGACGACCATCGAAGCGCGGGGCGCGACCGCGGGAACGGGCATCGTCCTGCTGGGCGCCAACGAAGTCTCGTACCTGGACGCGATCAGCGCCACGGCCGGCGGTTTCGCCTTCCACGACACCCTGGCCTTCGACCTCTACGGCCCGATCACCGCGACCGGCCAGACGGTGGACCTGCGTTCGGCCCACGCCATCGGCCCGGTCTCGACGGGGATCATCGCCGCCCAGACCCTGACCGGGTCGTCGGTCGGCGGGGCCAATTTCGGCGCCGCCAACCAGGTGGTGCAGCTAGGCGACTTCACCAACACCGGCGGCCTGCTGAAGCTGCTCGACGATCGCTCGCTGACCATCACCGAGATCGTGCTGAGCATGGGGACGCTGGCCCTGACCTCGCATGCCGGCATGACCTTCGCCAGCACGGGCAAGGTGACGGCCGACGGGGCGGGCGACGCGATCGTGCTGGCCTCCGACGGAACCTTCACCAATGCGCGCGGCGCCGACGCGGTGACCGCCAGCAACGCTGTCGGCCGCTGGCTGATCTACCCCCAGGCGGTCGGCAATGCGTCCGGCTCGACCGCGGCCAACAGCTTCAACGGCCTGGTGGGCAAGAGCTTCTACGGTTCGGCCATTTCGACCCGACCCTGACCTATCGCATCACGGTGGGAGACCTGGTGGCGGGCGACGCCTTCACGGGCGGCCTGGCCCGCGACGCCGGCGAGACGGCCGGCGCCTATGCGATCACGCGCGGGACCCTGGCCCTGTCGGCGAACTACGACCTGACCTTCACGGGCGCGCGGTTCACGATCGATCCGCTGCCGCCGGCCGAGCAGAACGGCTCGACGACGCTGAAGCACCTGAACGCCTCGCCCGACTTCACCCTGGACTGGGACCCCGAGCCCAAGCTGGAAGCCCTGGGCGCGGCCTGTTCCGGCGAAGGCTGCCCGTCGCAACTGGCGACGGTCGCGTTGCTGCACTAGCGACGCCGGTGGGTCGGGTCCGGCGTCAGCTCGACTCGTCGGGGCCGTAGTCGGTCGAGGCGCTGAGCGCGGCCCAGTGCTCCAGCTCCGCCAGTCGGCGCTGGTCGGCCGAGCGGATGGCGGCGACGGCGTCGCTGCCGAGGGCCAGCCGCAGCGGCGGCCGGTCCATGGCCGCCAGCCGCAGCAACGCCTGGGCGGCCCGGCGAGGATCGCCCGGCTGCCGGCCGTCATAGTGCGCCTGCCGCCGGGCCGCCTCGCCGACCACGGCGTCGTACTCGGCCCGTCCGGCGTCCAGGCGGGTCGAGGCGCCGGCGAAGTCGGTGCGGAAGCCGCCGGGCTCGACGATGGTGACCTTGACCCCGACCAGCGCCATCTCCTGGGCGAGGACCTCGGAGAACCCCTCGACGGCCCATTTGGCGGCCGAATAGGCGGCCCGGCCGGGCGCGCCGAGCCGGCCGCCCACCGACGAGAGCTGGATGAAGTGACCGGCGCGCTGTTCGCGCATCGCCGGGATCGCCGCCTTGGTGACGATGATCGTCCCGAACAGGTTGGCGTCGATCTGCCGGCGGAAGTCGTCCAGCGCGGTGTCCTCCACCGCGCCGATGTCGCCATAGCCGGCGTTGTTGACCACCACGTCCAGGCCGCCGAAGGCGTCCACGGCCTCGGCGACGGCCCGCCGGGCCGCCTCCGGGTCGGTGACGTCGAGGGCGGCCGGCCGAACGGCGTCGCCATGCCGCTCCGCCAGAGCGTCCAGAGCGCGGGGATCGCGGGCCGTGGCCAGCACCCGATGCCCGGCCGCCAGGGCGGCCTCGGCCAGGGCTCGGCCAAGGCCCCGCGAGGATCCGGTGATCAGCCATCTCTGCGACATCGTCGTCTCCTTCGGCTTTGGAGCGTTCAGCGGGCGCCGGCGGCGGCGGCTTCGATCACGGCCGAGACCGTGTGAGGGTGCGAGATCATCACCACGTGCGATGCGCCCGGCACAGTCACCACCTGGCGGGCGTTGGCGCGCTCGGCCATCCACTTCATGGCCGCGGGCGGGATGTTGCGGTCGGCCTCGCCGTAGACCCACCACGAGGGAATGGTCTTCCAGCTTGTCGCGACTGCCTTCTCGCCGCCGGCGGCCTCGGCCAGGGGGCGCTGGGCGATCGCCATCAGCCGGGCCTTGGCCAGGGGCACGTCGGCGGCGAACTGGGCCGGGAACCTGTCTTGCCTGATGTAGAGGTCGTGGCCGCCGCCGGGCAGGTCGACCGGCTTGTCGAGGGCCGCGGGCAGGGTGGAGCCGGGGAACTTGCCCGCCAGCTCGAAGGTGCTCTCGCCGGCCTCGGGGGCGAAGGCGGAGACATAGACCAGGGCCTCGACATTGGCCGCGCCGTCGGCCGCCGCCGAGATCACCGTGCCGCCGTAGGAGTGGCCGACCAGGACCACCGGCCCCGGGATCGACTGGACGACCGCCTTCACGGCGGCCGCATCGCTGGCCGCGCCGCGCAGCGGATTGGCGGCCGCCACCACGTGATAGCCGTCGCGGGTCAGGTCGGCGATCACCCCGTCCCAGCTTCTGGAATCGGCGAAGGCGCCGTGCACGAGCACGACGGTGGGCTTGCTATGGTCGGGGGTGGCATGGGCGCTGGCCGTACCCAGCAGGCCGAGCGCGCAGGCGACGGCGAGAATGGTCTTGGACATCGAAAATCTCCTTGAAAGGGAAGGGCTAGCCGAAGGTGAAGACGTAGGCGCGGACGCCTGGGTCGAGGAATTCGATCTCGAAGGTGCGGTCGGCGACCGGGCGGGACTGGCGGACCAGCTGGTGCATGCGCGGCTCGCGGACGACGCCCGAACCGTCGGGAGCCACGTCCCAGCCGTGATCGGCGCCCGGTGGCGCGCCGTCGATCCGGACGCGGTAGCGGACCGGCCGCTCGGGCGTGTCGGGTGCCAGCACCATGTGCAGGTCGCGGGCGTGGAAGCGGTGGGCGATCCGTCCCGCGACCGCGCCGACGGCGAATTCCTCGCCCGCCGTCCAGCCGCCCGTCAGGCGCCAGCGGTTCAGCGCCAGACGATCCGGGGCGCGATAGAGGTGCTCGACGTCGCGCCTGAAGCCGCCGGGCGAGGCAAAGGCGTCGGCCTGGCCGTAACCGATATAGGTCTCGCCCGAGCCGAGGCTGTCCCAGTCGGCGGCGGCTTCGGGGCCGCTGCCGGAGATCGTCGACAAGGGGCTTGCCACCACCGGTCCCGGCGTCTGCGACAGCAGAGCCTGGATCCGGCGCTCGGAGGCGTCGTAGCCGCCTTCGCCATCGACATGGCCGTACAGCCGGCCGTCCGCGCCGAAGAAGTGGAAGGCGGGCCAGGCATTGTTGCCGAATGCGCTCCAGATCCGCCGATCGCCGTCCAGCACCACCGGAAAGCCGACGTCGAGATCGCGCACCGACTGACGCACGTTGGCCGGGTCCCGCTCGAACCGGAATTCGGGCGTGTGTACGCCGATCACCACGAGGCCCCGGTCGCGGTAACGCGCCTGCCAGGCCCGCAGGTAGGGCAGCACCCGCAGGCTGTTGATGCAGGAATAGGTCCAGAAGCAGACCACCACGACCTTGCCGCGTAGCGCCGCCGCGTCGAGCGGCGGACTGTTCAGCCAGGGTCCGGACAGACGCAGCCCGTCCAGCGGCGGCGTGGGCTGGAGCACCCGCGCCAGGGCCTGGCGGGCCTGGGGCACGGCCAAGGCCCCGCCCAGCGCCACGGGGATCAGCCCCGCCGCCACGGCTTTCAGCCACGTCCGCCGATCGGGATCAGACGAGGTTGAGGACGACATCGATATTACCCTGCAAGGCCTTGGAATAGGGACAGGTGCGGTGGGCCGCCTCGACGACCTGCTGGGCGATGTCGGGCGCGAGGCCCGGCGTCGAGACGTTCATCCGGGCGGCCAGGAAATAGCCCGCCCCGTCGGTATTGAGGTCGATCTCGGCGTCGATGGCCACCTCGGTCAGGGTGACGCCCATCTGCCGCGCGGCGATCGCCATCGCGCCCTGGAAGCAGGCCGACCAGCCGGCGGCGAGCAGTTGCTCGGGATTGGTCCCGCCGCCCGGGCCGCCCGGGGTGGAGAGCTTGATGTCCAGGCGTCCGTCGGCGCTGCGGGCGGCGCCTTCGCGCCCGCCGACGACGTGGACCTTGCCGGTATAGAGGGTCTGGGCTTGGGTCATGGGGTCTCGTCCTTTCGGGTTGGGATCAGCGGAGCGTGCGGAAGGCCGCGCGGACTTCCTGGGCGAACGGCGCCGGCTGCTCCCAGGCGGCGAAGTGCCCGCCGTTCGAGGCCTCGTTGAAGTAGATGAGGTCGCTGTAGCAGCGCTCGGCCCAGCTCCTGGGCGCGCAGTAGATTTCGCCGGGAAAGACCGTGACCGCGACGGGCGTATCGATGACGCCGCGGGCGTTGAAGTTGTTGGTGTGGTCTTCCCAATAGATCCGGGCGGCCGAGGCCCCCGTGCCGGTCAGCCAGTAGAGCGCGATGTCGTCGACCATCTCTTCGCGGGTCAGCACCCGCTCGGGATCGCCGCCGCTGTAGGTCCAGGTCTGGAACTTCTCGTACATCCAGGCGGCCATGCCGACCGGCGAGTCCACCAGAGAATAGCCGATGGTCTGGGGGCGGGTGTTCATCATCTGCGCGTAGCCGGCGCTGTCGCGATAGAAGGCCTCCAGCTGGCCGAAGGCCTTGCGCTCCTGGGGTGACAGGTCGGCCGGGGCCGGATCGCCGGCGGCCAGGATCCTGACGATCTCGGCCGGTACGGTGGCGGGCATGTTGAGGTGGACGCCCAGCAGCCCCGGGACCTTCTGCAACGCCATGCGCTGGGAGATCACCGAGCCGCAGTCGCCGCCCTGCGAGACGTAGCGTTCGTAGCCCAGGCGGCGCATCAGCGTCGCCCAGGCCCGGCCGGTGCGATCCGAGCCCCAGCCGACCGTGGTCGGCTTGGCCGAGAAGCCGAAGCCCGGGATCGACGGGATCACCAGGTGGAAGGCGTCCTCGGCCTTGCCGCCGTGGGCGGTGGGATCGCTGAGCGGGCCGATCACCTTGAGGAACTCCAGGATCGAGCCCGGCCAGCCATGGGTCATGATCATCGGCAGGGCGTTGGCATGGCGCGAGCGGACGTGGATGAACTGGATGTCCAGTCCGTCGATCTGGGTGACGAACATCGGCAAGGCGTTCAGCCGCGCCTCGATCTTGCGCCAGTCGTAACCGTCGCCCCAGTAGCGCATCAGCGCCTGCAGCTTGGCCCGCTGCACGCCCTGGCTGGCGTCGGCGACCGGTTCGGCGTCGGCCCAGCGGGTCTCGCGCACCCGCCGGCGCATGTCGGCCAGGGCGCTGTCGGGGATCGCCGCCTTGAACGGACGGACGGCGTCGCCGGTCGGCGTTGCGCTGGTCTCGGCCGCCGCGAGGCTCGCCGTCAGGACCAGGCCGATGCCGCCGAGTATGTGGCGTCGCGTCGCCGGGAGGGCGGCGGGCAGGGAAGGTATGGACACGGTGTTCTCCGCTTTCGAGAGGCCGGAACTTGTCGGGCTGGGGCTGGCGACGGCCGGGGCGGCGGTCGCCTTGTCTGGAGCTAGGCCGCGCTAGGGCGCGTAGCGGGTGAAGACGTAGTCGCGGTCCTTCACGCGGGCGGCGTGGCAGGCGAAGCAGGTCTCGTGCTGGGCCTGATCGACCGGCCGGCCGTCGACGAAGCGGCCGAAGCCCCAGCCGCCGGTGGCGGCGTAGCGTCGGCTGTCCTTGATCATCACCTGCACCGTGGTCGCGGCGCCGGGGATCGAGGCCGGCGGGAAGTCGGGCGAGGGCGTGTGCTTCCAGGCCAGCTTGACCAGCACCGTGCCGTCCGGAAAAGCGCGCGCGCCGATTCGGTAGGCCTTCAGGGCCTTGCGATTGCCGACCACGGCGCGCAGCTCGTCCAGCGGCGCGGCCTCCTGGGCCGGCGCGACCAGGGTCCAGTCGCGATAGCCGGCGGGGATGCGCACGCCGTAGATCGGCGAGGCGTCGGACGGTGTCGGTCCCGCGGCCCAGCACAGGCCCGCGACCGTCATGGCGCCGGCGCCGGCGACCAGTAGAAGACTTGGGATTTTCATCACGGACGCCGCCTACAGCCGATCGACGTCGAGCACGGCCTGAGCGAAGGCGGCCGGGGCCTCCTGCGGCAGGTTGTGGCCGATGCCGCCGGTGATCAGGCGATGCGTGTAGGGGCCCTTGAACCTGCCGGCATAGGCGGCCGGATCGGGGTGCGGCGCGCCATTGGCGTCGCCTTCCAGGGTGATCGCCGGGATCGTGATCGGCGGGCTGGCGGCGAGCCTGGCCTCCAGGTCGTCGTAGCGTCGCTCGCCATCGGCCAGGCCCAGCCGCCAGCGGTAGTTGTGGACCACGATGTCGACGTGGTCGGGATTGGCGAACGAGGCGGCGGTGCGGGCGAAGGTGGCGTCGTCGAAGGTCCAGCGCGGCGAGGCCAGGGTCCAGATCAGCCGGTTGAAAGCCTCGGTGTTGGCGGCGTAGCCGGCGCGGCCGCGCTCGGTGGCGAAGTAGAACTGGTACCACCATTGCAGTTCGGCCTGCGGCGGCAGGGGCGCGCGGTTGGCCTGCTGGCTGCCGATCAGATAGCCGCTGACCGAGACCAGGGCCTTGCAGCGCTCGGGCCAAAGGGCGGCCATGATGTCGGCGGTGCGCGCGCCCCAGTCGAAGCCGGCGACGATGGCGCGCTTGATCTCCAGGGCGTCCAGCAGGGCGATGGCGTCCTGGGCCAGGGCGGCCTGCTGGCCGTTGCGCGCCGTGGCGGCCGACAGGAAGCGGGTCGTTCCGTGGCCGCGCAGGTGCGGGACGATCACCCGGTATCCCCGGGCGGCCAGGCGTGGGGCGACCTCGGCGAAGGCGTGGATGTCGTAGGGCCAGCCGTGCAGCAGCAGAACGGCGGGGCCGTCGGCCGGCCCGGTCTCGACATAGCCGACTTCCAGCAGGCCGGCGGCGATCTGCTTGACCGGCCCGAACGTGGCGGGGACGGCGGCGCGAGCGGCTCCAGCCAGCGGGGCGAGGGCGGTGACGAGGGCGGCCGCGCCGAGAAGGCGACGACGGCTCTGGTCGATGGGGGCGGCGGACATGGCGCGGGTCCTTCGGCTGTTGGTGACCGAAGACTAGGCGCGGTCGGGCTCGGCCGGCTGTTAGCGGGTGTGAGCGGCGGTGAGCGCTCGCCAGGGCCTTTTCCAACGGCAGGACCGCGCTTGGGTTCGGCCCCGCGAAATCACGCCGCCTCACAGCCGCTAACGGGCGGTCGCGGCGATCGGCGCCATGCTCGCGCCGGACGGCTTGAGAGCGAGACGACATGACCGGCAGAGCCAGCCCCGACCCCAGCCCCGACCTGTGTCCCGAACGCCAGCGGGCGCTGGTGAAGGTCCGCGACGCCGAGAACGCTTCCAACCTGCGGGACTTCGAAGGCGCGGTGCTGCACAACAGCATCGACTGCCAGTGGCGCAGCCGCGCGGACTATTTCTGGGGCCGCGAGCAGATCCGCGCCTATCTCGCCCGCAGGTGGCGGCGGGAAACCGAGCGCCGGGTGATCACCGAGCTTTGGGCCGCCGAGGCGAACCGCCTCGCGCTGCGCTTCGTCGCCGAGTTCCGCGACGACGGCGGCGACTGGCGGCGGGCGCACGGCGCCGAAAACTGGGAGCTGAACGCCGGCGGCCTGATCCGACGCCGCTTCACCAGCGTCAACGAGCAGCCCATCCAGGAGCACGAGCGGGTCCTGCGCTGGCCGGCCGGCGTCCGGCCCGACGATCATCCGGCGCTGTCGGACCTCGGACTCTAGTCCAGGGCCGGCTTCGGGGCGATCGCCGCCAGGTCCTTGCCGCGGGTCTCGGGGATCAGCGCCGTCGCCGCCAGCACCAGGACATAGGCGATCGTGGCGTAGAGCCCGATCGCATGGGCCAGGCTGGTCTTGTCGATGCGCAGACCGATCAGGGCCGGCGCGAAGCCGGCGACGCCCCGCCCGATATTGTAGCAGAAGCCCAGGCCCGCCCCCCGGATCTCGGTCGGAAAGAGCTCGGTCAGCACCGGCCCGATGGCGCTGAACATGCCCAGGGCGAAGACCCCGAGTGGAAAGCTCAGCACCAGCAGCGCCGTGTCGCTGACCGGCAGGGCCGTGCTGGCCAGCACGGTGATGGCCGCGCCCAGCGCGAAGCCGGCCAGGGTGGCCCTGCGGCCGACGACGTCGCCCAGCCAGGCGCCGGCCAGATAGCCCAGCAGCGATCCGGCGACGATGACGCCGAAATAGACGCTGGTCAGGGTGGCGGAGAAGCCGCGCTCGGCGTGCAGCATCGAGGGCCACCAGGTCGCGATTGACCAGTAGCCGCCGTGCATGCCGGCCGCCAGCAGGCTGGCGCGCAGGGTGATCGAGCGCTGTCCGGGGGCGAAGATGGCGGTCCAGCCGGCGGCCTTGCGTCCAGTCAGGAAGGTCTCGGAATCGCGCATCCGGACGCGGACCAGATAGATGACGACCATCGGCGCCAGGCCGACGACGAAGGTCAGTCGCCAGCCCAGGTCCGGCGGCGTCAGGGCCAGGGCCGCGGCCGAGATCAGCGCCGCCAGGCCCCAGCCCAGCGCCCAGGCGCTCTGCACCGCGCCGACCGCGCGACCGCGAACGCCGGGCGACACCATCTCGGCGACGAACACAGCGCCGGCCGCCCACTCGGCGCCGAAGCCCAGCCCTTGCAGGGCGCGGGCGACCAGCAGCTGGTCGAAGTTCCGGGCCAGGCCGCAGAGGCAGGTCGATACGCCCAGCCAGAGGATCGTCGCCGTCAGCACTCTGACCCGGCCCAGCCGGTCCGAGAGCGCGCCCGCCGCCCAGCCGCCGAGGGCCGAACAGGCCAGGGTCACCGACGCCAGCAGGCCCGCCTCGGCGTGGCTCAGTCCCCACAGCGCCAGCAGCGCCGGCATGACGAAGGCGTAGAGCTGCACGTCCATCGCATCGAGCCCGAAGCCGGCATAGGAGCTCCAGAAGGCGCGCCGGGCGTCTCCGCTGAGACCACGATACCAGTGAGGCGTCATGAGGCCGGTATGAGCATGGCGTTCGGCGCTGTTCTTGAACGTTTCCACCGCGTTTTTCGGCTCTATGGAAGAGCGAATAACGTCGGTCTTGCAGCGTCTCGCACGCGCTAACTTGCATGCGGGGTTCAGGTCCGACAGACGGAAACCAGCCGGCGACATTGCGTCAGCTTTGGACTATCCGGCCGCTGGCCGCCCCGTAATCTCAGGTGAGTCTAGGGCGATCGCGTCCGCAACATGCGACAGACCGTGGAAAACCTTGCTTCGAGCGTCATCAGCGTCGAGCCGCCCATCGGGGCGCGGCTGTCGTTCGGGCCTTTCGCCCTGACGCCGGGCGAGCGGCTGCTGACCCGTGACGGCGCGCCGCTGGAGATCGGCGGGCGAACGCTTGACCTGCTGTTGGCCCTGGTTGCCCAGCCCGGCCGGGTGCTCTCCAAGCGTGACTTGCTCAAGCGCGTCTGGCCCGATGTCGTCGTCGAGGACGCCAGCCTCCGGTTCCACATGGCCAATCTGCGCCGGATCCTGGGCGACGGCGAGGATGGCGCGCGGTTCATCGCCACCCAGGTGGGCGTCGGCTACGCCTTCGTCGCGCCTGTGCGGGGACTGTCCGCGCCGCCCGCCATCCCCGCGCCGCCGGCCAATATCGAGCCGGGGTCGGCCGGCCGGTTACCGGCGCGGCTCTCGCGGCTGATCGGGCGCGACGACGAGGTGCGGCTGCTGCTCGAGCGCATCGGCGACGGCCAGATCCTCACCGTCGTGGGGGCGGCGGGCGTGGGCAAGACCAGCCTGGCGATCGAGGCCGGCCACGCCCTTGCCGAGCGTTTCGCCGACGGGGCGAACTTCGTCGACCTCGCCGCGCTCGAGGACGGCGCGCTGGTCGCTTCGGCCATCGCCGGCGCCCTGGGCGTCGTCGTCCAGGCCGAGGACCCGCTGGCGGTCGTGCTGGGCCACCTGCGCGAGCAGCACCGCCTGCTGATCCTCGACAATTGCGAACACCTGGTCGACGCGGTTTCCGGCGTCGTCGAGCGGATCCGCGAGGCCGCGCCCCGGGTCGCCATCCTGGCCACCAGCCGCGAGCCGTTGCGGGTGCGCGGCGAACAGGTTCGTTGGCTGGCCTCGCTCGACTATCCCAACGAGACGGCGGAGCTGAGCCGCGAGGCGCTGCTGGCCTATCCGGCCGTCGAGCTGTTCCTGGCTCGCGCCGCGGCCGCGGGCGGCGCGCCCGCCGCCGATCTCGACACCGCCCGCGCGGTCGCCGACATCTGCCGTCGCCTGGACGGCATGGCCCTGCCGATCGAGCTGGCGGCCGTACGGGTGGCCGCCCACGGCGTCCAGGCCACCGCCCGCCTGCTGGGCGAGCGCTTCAGCCTGGCCTGGGTCGGCCGCCGCACGGCCCAGCCCCGGCAGCAGACGCTGCAGGCGACGCTCGACTGGAGCTACGACCTGCTCTCGGACGCCGAACGCCGGACGTTCGAGCGGCTTTCGGTGTTCCTCGGGCCGTTCTCGCTCGAAGCGGCGCTGGAGGTGATCGTCGGCGAGGATCTCTGCGTCGACGTCGCCGCCTCGGCCCTGGACGAGCTGATCGCCAAGTCGCTGGTCTCTCCCGACCGCTGGGGCGACGCGCGGGCCTATCGCCTGCTGGAGATGACCCGAGCCCATGCGCGCGCCAAGCTGTCGGCGCGGGGAGACGGGGAGGGCGCCGCCACCGCCCGTCGTCACGCGGTCCACGTGCTGGAAAGCCTGAAGGGCGCCGAAGACCGGCGCGCGGAGGACGCGGAGCGATGGGCCGCCGACCTCTCTTCGCAGCTCGGCAACATCCGCAGCGCGCTGGACTGGAGTTTCGGCGCCGACGGCGACCCCGACCTGGCCGCGCCCCTGGCCTCGGCCAGCGCCTCGGCCTTCCTCGACCTGTCCCTGCTGGTCGAGTGCCGGACCTGGTGCGCCCGGGCCGTGGCTGGCCTGCGCGAAGAGCACCGGGACGGCGCGATCGAGTTGGAGCTGCAGGCGGCGCTCGGGCTGTCGCTGATGTTCACGCGCGGCAACAGCGACGCGGCCGAAAAGGCGCTGCGCCGGGCCCTGGACCTGGCGACGCGGCTCGGCGACCAGTGGAACCAACTGCGCTTGCTGGGGCGCCTGCACATCTTTCATGAGCGGATCGGTGACTTCGAAACGGCCCTGGGCTGGGCGGCCATGGCCGTGGAGGTCGCCGACGCCATCGGCGAACCCGAAGCGATCGCCGTGGCCGCTTCGCTGTCGGGAGTCTCGCACCACCTGGCCGGCGATCAGACCCTGGCCCGGCGCGAGCTGGAGCAGGCCTTGCGGTCGAGCCCGCCTTCGGAACGCGGCCGCACGATCTATTACGGCTACGACCATCGCAATCGCTCCGGCATCGCCCTGGCCCGCACCCTGTGGCTGCAGGGCCATGCCGACCGCGCCCGCCGCATCGCCGCCGAGACGCTGCGCGAGGCCGGTCGCCTGGACCATCCGATCACCCATTGCATCGCCCTGATCTGGACCCTCTCGGTGTCGCTGTGGGCTGGTGATCTGGATGAGACCGAGGCCGGGCTGAAGGCCTTCTCCAAGCTGGCCGCCGTCAACGCCT
>NZ_JADWOX010000025.1 GCF_016135805.1 Caulobacter hibisci | reverse complement strand
ATCAGCTTTCGTGGATTTCCACGGGAGTGCGACAGCCCATGCTTGCGCTACCCCCTCAGTCGCTCCGCGACAGCTCCCCCAGAGGGGGAGCATCTTGAAGCCGACACCAATAGATCCTCCCCCTCTGGGGGAGGTGGCCCGGAGGGCCGGAGGGGGTCCGCCGCCAGGCGGCTAAAGCGTCTCCAGAAACGCCACCAGCGACGCCTTCTCCTCCCGCGTCAGCCCCAGGGGCTTCAGCAGCGGCGTGGTGGTCGGGAACAGGCGGTCGCCGATCTGGTCGGGCTTGGGCCGAAGCCGGGCGCCGCCTTCGTTGTAGAAGTTCACCGTGCCTTCCAGCGTCGGGAAGATGCCGTTGTGCATGTAGGGCCCGGTCTTCGAGATCCCGCGCAGCGACGGGGTCAGGAAGGCCCCCACGTCGGCCGGGTCGCCGCTGACCTCGTAGCGGCCCAGGTCCTGCAGTTTCCGCCCGTAGAAGGACAGGCCGATATTGTGGAACTTGCCGTCCGACAGCAGCGGTCCGTTGTGGCAGTTGGCGCAGCCGGCCTTGCCCTGGAAAAGGTCCAGCCCTTCCAGCTCCTGGTCGCTCAGCACCCGGCCGCCCAGGCTGAGCACCCGGTCCCACTTGCTGCTGCGGGGCTTCAGCGTGCGCTGGTAGGCGGCCAGGGCCTTGGCGGCGTCCTGGGCGGTGACGCGTCGTGTTCCGAACACCTGGGTGAAGGCCTTGCGATAGTCGGGATCGGCGTTCAGCCGCCGCTCGACCTCGCGCGGATCGCCGGCCATCTCCTTGTGGTCGACCAGCGGCCCGAGAGCCTGGGTCTCGAGGCTGCCGGCCCGGCCGTCCCAGAACAGCGGCGTGCGCCAGGCCACGACGGTCAGGGTCGGGGCGTTGCGGCGGCCGCGCTGGCGGTCGTGGCCGAACGAGGTCTTCACCCCGTCGCCGAAGGCCAGCTCCGGGTTGTGGCACGAGGCGCAGGCGATCTGGCCCGAGCCCGACAGCCGGGGGTCCTCGAACAGCTTCTGCCCCAGGGCGGCCTTTTCCGGGGTCTGCGGATTATCGGCCGGGGCGACCGGCGCGGGCAGGGCGCCGAACGGCGTGAACGAGGCCCCGGCCAGCAGGGTCGGCGCCGGCCAGGTGTCGGGCTTGCCGGAGAAGGCGGCGCGGCGCACCGCGTTCGCGTCGGGAAGCGGCGCCAGCCCGATCAGGGCCGCCGCCGTTCCCAGCAACAGAAGGAGATTCGCCGCGCGCCTCATGGATCAGAACTTGTAGCTCATGCCCACCCAGAACGACCGGCCCAGGCGATAGGGCTGGGCGGTCGACGAGGCCGTCACCGTCTGCGGCGTCACGTCGAACAGGTTGGTGATCCGCACGTCGAGGCGCGCCTCGCCATAGGCCGTCTTGGCGACCAGGGCCTGGACATTGGCGTTGAAGGTCGTCTGCGACTTGTAGCGGACGATGTCCCACACCGAGTAGCGCACGCCATTGACGGTCTGGGTCGTGCCGGTCTCCTCGACCTGGTCGAAGCCCGAGCGCCAGCGGGCGTTGAGGTTGGTCCGGATGCGGCCGTTCCACCAGTCGGCGCTCCAGTCGCCGTTGACCAGGCCCGGGGCGGCGTAGTTCAGGCGCTGGTTCTCGGCGATCACGCCCAGCAGGCCGCGCAGCTGGCCCTTGTAGTAGATCAGCTCGTCGCCGTACTCGGTCTCGTCGGACGGATCCTCGTAGTAGTTGTCGCTGAGGTTATCCTCGGTCTTCGAGAGCGAGCCGTTCAGCGCGAAGGTGTGGCGGCCCAGCGAGCGGGTCCACTCGGCCGAGATGCCGCGATAGGAGGTCTCGCCCTCGTTGCCCAGGTGCGTGGTGTTGTAGCTGTAGGTCTGGTTGTTGGTCTCGCGGACATAGGTCTCGACCGTGACGACGCCGGCCGTGAACTGGTCGCGGGCCTCGCGGGCCACGCCCTTGATCCGCGCCACGCCGCCGAACACCGGCCTGGACAGGGCGAAGGTCAGCTCGTCCGAATAGGGCGTCTTGACGCCCGTGCCGGCCACGCCCGCCGTGACCGAGTGCGAGTACAGGTACCAGTCGCCGGCTGTCAGCTGGCCGTTCACCGTCGAGGTGGTGCGGCGATAGACCTTGGTGCCCGGATACTGCGACTTGATCGCGTAGCCGAGGAAATCGCGGGTGTAGTAGCGGTTGGCGCCGACCGTGGCGGTGACTTCCCAGGGCAGTTGGTAGACCACCGACAGGCGCGGGGCGAAGCTGTGGTTGTCCAGCAGGCTCTCGTGGTCGTAGCGCAGGCCGCCGCGCACGGTCAGCGGGCCGCGGCTGATCTCGTACTCGGCGAAGGCCGATACCGAGTCCAGGCTCGCCTCGGCGTCATAGGCCGCATAGTAGATGGCGCTGGTCAGGACGACGTCGCCGGTCTTGCAGGCCACGTCGCCGGTGGCGCAGGCCACCTTGGTGCTGACCGTGCCCTGGCTGTAGGCGTAGTTGTCTTCCGGACGGCGCTTGCGGGCCGTGACGTGGCCGTAGTCGACACCCAGGCGCAGATCGCCGCCCAGCAGCGGCTGGCTCCAGCGGCCCTGCAGGCCGATGTCTTCCTGCCATTGGTCGAGATCGCCGAAGCTGCCTTCGGTGCAGTTGGTGTTGTTGCACCAGTCGGCGTAGGTCGAGGACGAGGGCCAGGAGAAGTTCGGATCGGGCGCCTTGCGGCCGCTCTGGGCCTTGGCGTAGGTCGCCGCCAGCGACCAGTTGGCCTCGTCGCGCTTGCCGGCCAGTTCGAGCTTGCCGGTCAGGCCGCCGCCCTTCTGGGTCATGACGGCGTTGCGCGAATTGTTGGCCGAGTTCTCGCTGGTGTAGGGGCTGTAGGCGATCTGGCCGCGCAGCACGAGATCGGGCGCCAGATCGGCCTCGACCTTGGCCAGCACGTTGTCGCTGCGGCTCTTCAGGCCAAAGGGCGTGCCGCCATAGGCCGCGGCCCGGTAGTAGGTCATCTCGGTTTCCTGACGGCCGGCGCCGAGCAGGACCCTGAGCTTGTCGTTGATCGGCAGGTCGACCGTCGCGTTGACCTTGCACTTCTCATAGTTCGGGTGCGCCGGCTCGACGCCGTTCAGGGCGGTGCGCGTGGCGTTGGGGATCTTGAACGAGGTCAGGCTGTCGTTGGTGCAGCCGAAGGTGACCGAGCCGCCGAACACGTGGGCGGGCTGACGCGTCTCGATCTGCACCACGCCGCCGGTGAAGCCGCCGTACTGGGCCGAGATGTTGCTGTCGCGGACGACCAGGCTCTCGATCAGGTTGCTGTCCAGCCAGATCGACTGGGCGCTGCCGCCGGCCGTCTCGTTGTAGTTCTGGGCGTTGCTCGACAGGTCGACCACGTTCAGGCGGCTGTTCACCCCGATGCCGTCGATCGAGAAGAAGTTGTCGTAGTACTGGCCGCCCGAGATCGACACGTTGGCCGGCCGCAGGTCCTGGATGCTGTCCTGGGTGGCCAGGCCCTGGTCGGCGTCGAAATTGGCGAAGGGCAGGATCTTCACGGTCTCGATGATGTCGCCGTTGCCAGGGGTGCGATCCTCGATGGCGCGGCGGGTGATCTTCGAGGCGCCCGAGTCGACGGGGTCGGAGGCGTCATAGGCCTGGGCCGGCGGCGCGGTCGTGACCGCCTCGATGCTGACCTTGGGCAGGCGCTCGGCCTTGTCGTCCTGGGCCCAGGCCTGGTTGGCCGCGCCCAGCGCCATGGCCATCGCCACGGTGGTCAACATCGCTTGCTTCATCACTCGCCCCGTACTCACGCTTGTGCGTATCAATCGCAATAAGGGGCGGGGCTATACGGATGTTAAGATCGACTCGCAACTACGTGTCGACCGTAATGGCAAAAAATGGGCGCGGGTGAGCGGCGTTATCGGTTCTTGCGACGCTCGCGCAGCTCCTCCTGGAAGCGATATTCCAGGGCCTGCTCGAACTCGCTGGGCTCGACGAAGCGCCGCTTCATCGCCAGGGCGGGAAAGCCGGTTTCATCGCGTTCCCTGGGCGGCATGAAGCTGAACAGCATGGAGTCGATGGGCACGCGCTTGGCGATGGTTGTGGGCTGCGAGGCCGGAAACGCCTCGGCGCTGGCGTCTGCGTTCGCCAGGCGGTCGGCGGCTTCGGCCTCGCTGACCACGCCGTCGCCGTCGCGGTCGGCGAGGTTCAGCACCAGCTTCTGCGGGGCCGGAGCGGCGGTCGGCGCCTGGGCCATGGCCGGAGCGGCCAGCAGCAGCGGCAGGGCGACGAGGGCGAGGCGGATCATGGCGCATCTCCACGGGACGGCCCAAGGTGACGCATCCTTGCGGTTTTCGCAACCTTGGCGGGAGGTCTCAGTCCTCGTCGTCGAGGTCGAACGGCAGGTCCACCTGGTCGCCTTTCGGCGCCCGCGAGGCCTTGGAGACCGGCTTGTAGGGACGTTCGGGCGGCGTGTAGGCCGGCTCGTCGGCGGTGTCGCCGTCGTCCGCCCAGGCCTGGATCGGCGCCTCGGGGTCCGTCCAGGGCGGATCGGCGGCGTCGGGACCGTCGTCGATCTCATCAAACAGCGGCGCGGTGGCCACGGCCGTCGCGCCGGCGCCCACCGCTTCTCGGGCCGAGCGGTAGGGCTTGGGCTTGTCGGCCTCGGCGGCCGGAGCCTGCGCGGGCCGGCGAGCCACTTCCGGCTCGGGAACCGGCGAGATGACGACCGGCGCCGTGCGCGGCGCCAGCGGTCGGCGGACGATGGCCTCGGCCCGAGCCAGCCAGCGGTTGGCCTCCTGGATCGCCTGGGCCGGCGAGCGGCTCTGGCGCTGCTGCTCGTCGCCCTCCAGCCACAGGTCGAGCTCGAAGTCGGGATGGCGCGGATCGTCGAAGATCAGCCGCAGGCAGACGCGGCTGGCCTGCTGGACGATCTGGTCGATGGCCCGCCGCTGTTCGCCGCGGAACACGCGGCCGATCACCTGGTTGTCCACCGACAGCTCGGCGCCCATCAGCTCGTCGATGCGATAGAGCAGGCACCAGGCCCCGCTGTCCCAGGCGACGGCGGCGGTGTTGCTGTCGAAGGTGAAGCCCACGCCCTTGCCGCGGCCGCGGGCGATGATCACGGTCTCCGGATCGCCCTTCAGCACATGGCGCAGGGCTCGCCGGATGCGACGCTCTTCGTCCATGAACCAGATGGCCGCACTGCCCATGAAGGTGACGGCCGAGCCGGCGATGGCCACGAGCAAAAGGAGACGCCAGAACTCGCTCATGGGCGGGAGGCTAGCGTCGTTCTCGGATTCGCGACAGAGGCGCCCGATACCGGTTCGGGCGGCCGGCTACAGCGCCAGCCTGGCCACCACCGGCACGTGGTCCGACGGCTTTTCCTTATCGCGTTCGTCGCGGTGAATGGTGACGTCCTCAAGGATGTCGGCGGCCTGCGGCGACAGCAGCAGGTGGTCGATGCGGATGCCCAGGTTCCGCGGCCAGGCGCCGGCCTGGTAGTCCCAGAAGGTGTAGCCGCCGGGCGAGCCGTCGGCCTGCATGTAGGCGTCGCTGAAGCCGAGGTTCTTCAGGGCCCGGAAGGCGCCGCGGCTCTCGGGCTGGAACAGAGCGTCGCCCAGCCAGGCCTCGGGATTGGCCACGTCCTCGACCTCGGGAATGACGTTGTAGTCGCCGGCGATGACCAACGGCTCCTCGAAGGCGAGCAGGCCCTTGGCGTGCTCATGCAGCCGGCGCATCCACGACAGCTTGTAGGCGAATTTCTCGGTGCCCAGCGGATTGCCGTTGGGCAGATAGATGCCGACCACCCGCACCGGCTTGGGGCCCGAGATCACCGCCTCGACATAGCGCGCCTGCTCGTCCTCGGCGTCGCCCTCCAGCAGTGGCAGGCCCTTGCGGACGTCCTCGACCGGGTGCTTGGAGAGCAGCGCCACGCCGTTATAGGTCTTCTGGCCATGGACGACGACGTTGTAGCCCAGGCGCTCGAAGGCCTCGGTCGGGAACTTCTCGTCGACGCACTTGATCTCCTGCAGCACCGCGACGTCGGGCGCCTCGGCCTCGAACCAGGCCAGGACGTTCTCCAGGCGGGCGTTGACCGAATTGACGTTCCAGGTGGCGATGCGCATGGCGGGCTCCGATTGCGGCCGGAGGCTAGGCGGCGCGGGCCTTGGGCTCAAGGCGAGGTCGGGAGATTTCAGGGGATAGGGTTGCTCGGAGCCAACCTCGTGGCCTTCGCCGATTTCGGGTCCCAAGCTCGACCGGGGCCGGCTAGCCTGGCTTGCGATGTTCCACGGCGAGGTTCGTTCGCGATGAGAGGTCGGTTTCTGGCGATTGTCGCGGCGACGGCCTGCGAGACCCTGAGGACGGAGTTCAGCCAGCAGACAAGCCGGCTCACGGCAGAAGAAATCACGGCCATGGTCCGTCCGCTGCTCCGCCTGAGGGAGGGCTGGGGACGAATCTAGATCGAGAAGCTGACGCCGCAGCCGCAGCTGGACTTGGCGTTGGGGTTCTTCACCCGGAACTCGGCGCCGGCCAGTTCGTCGACGAAGTCGATCTCCGAACCCTTCAGCAGGGCCAGCGACACCACGTCGACCAGGGCCGAGGCGCCGTCGCGCTCGATCTTGAGGTCGTCGGCCTCGGGGGCCTCGACCAGGTCGAACCGGTACTGGAAGCCGGAGCAGCCGCCGCCATCGACCGCGACGCGCAGCATGACTTCGCGGCCCTCGGCCTGGGAGAGCGCGTGGAGCCGGCGGGCGGCGTTCGAAGAAAGCGTAACGTGGGTGTCGGTCATGGCTGTGGAAACTTCATCTATCGCCTATATGAGTGCGTCCGCGTCCCGGGAAAAGGGGCGATCAGAAAAGGCCGCTCATGTCGACGTCTCCGTTCGCCGTCCCCCGCGCCCCTTACGCCGAAGATCCGGCCAAGTCTCGCGGTCGGCGCTACCCGGAAGACGAGAGCCGCACCCGCACGCCTTTCGCCCGCGATCGCGACCGCATCATTCATACGTCCGCCTTCCGGCGGCTGAAGGAAAAGACCCAGGTCTTCGTCGCCCACGAGGGCGATCAGTTCCGCACCCGCCTGACCCACTCGCTGGAAGTGGCCCAGATCGCCCGCTCGCTGGCCACGGCTCTCGGGCTCGACGCCGATCTGGCCGAGACCATCGCCCTGGCGCACGACCTAGGCCATCCGCCGTTCGGCCACGCCGGCGAGGACGAACTGGAAATCCAGACCAAGGCCTTCGGCGGCTTCGACCACAACGTCCAGACCTTCCGCGTGGTCACTGAGCTGGAGCATCGCTATCCGGACTTCATCGGCCTGAACCTGACCTGGGAGACCCTGGAAGGGGTCATCAAGCACAACGGTCCGGTGATCCATAAGCTGGGCGAGCCGTCGTGGAAGGCGATCTCCAAGTACGACGCCGAATACGGCCTCAAGCTCGACACCTGGGCCTCGGCGGAAGCACAGGTCGCGGCCCTGTCGGACGACATCGCCTACAACAACCACGACATCGACGACGGGGTGGAGGCGGGGCTCTTCACCCTGGACGAACTGATGGACGTGCCGCTGATCGGCCCGATCCTGGCGGCCGTGCGCAGCGAGCGCCCGGAGCTGGACGCCCGCATCACCCGCCTTGAGGCCGTGCGCCGGATGATCGGGGCCATGGTCGACGACGTCATGGGCGAGACCCTGCAACGGGCGGCGATCACCGGCGTGTCCTCGGCCGACGATGTGCGCGCCCTGCCGCATGCCCTGGTGTCGTTCTCGTCGGACATGCTGGAGGACCTGGGGCGTCTTCGCCAGTTCCTGCACGCCCGCATGTATCGCCACTGGCGCGTCAACCGCACCCGCAGCCAGGCGCGCCGCATTCTGGCCGAGATGTTCACGCTCTTCTTGGCCGAACCCGACGTCCTGCCGTCGGAATGGTTCGCCAAGTCGCAGAACCGCGACCAGGCCGGAAGGGCCCGCGTGGTGTGCGACTACATCGCCGGCATGACCGATCGCTTCGCCATCGAGGAACATCGCAAGCTGTTCCATCTGGATGTGTCGAACTGAGGTCAGACGGCGCGCGATTCACAACCGCCAAGGGTGCGACAGTTCTGAAGGGCGGCCGGGTCCGGTAGAGTAGGGGCTTGTGTGCGTGATTCGCCGATCGCGACGCGCACGCCGGAATTCTGGAGCTTTTTCGCGATGTCCGACCCGCACCGCGGCGCCTATGCGCCGCCGACCGATGCGCCGCTGTCCTTCGATGCGCGCCAGCCGGTGCGCGGGTCGAGGCCGCTGCCGCTGACCCTGATCATCAGTGCGGTGGTCCTGGCCACCCTGCTGGTGGGCGTGTTCCTGGTCTATCGCAACGGCATCCGGGGCCCCAACGAGCCGCCGCGCACCGTCGGCGAGCCCGTGGCCGAGATGAAGACCGCCCCGGCGCCGGACCAGAACAAGCCCGACGAGGCCGCCGGCCTGCAGATCTACAGCCACGAGAACCCGACGGCCTCGCCGACCTATGCCGCGCCGCCGGAAGAGCCGATGGCCCGTCCGACCCCGCCGCCCGCGCCGGCCCCGGTCCAGAGCGCCAGCCTGCCGCCGGCCAAGGCGCCGGTTGCGACCACGCCCAGCGCCCCGGTCTCGGCCGCTCCGGCCAAGCCCGCGCCCGCCAAGCCGGCTCCCAGCATCGAGAGCCTGGCCACCGCCGCCGTCGCGCCGCCGAAGCCGGCCGCCGCCGCGCCCAAGCCTGCCGCCGCCGCTTCCGGTCCGGCCAGCGTCCAGATCGGCGCCCTGTCGTCGACCGCCCTGGCCGACAAGGCCTGGAGCGACGCCGCCCGCGTCGCCCCGGGTCTCGCCGCCGGCAAGGGCAAGAAGGTCGAGGCGATCGACAAGAACGGCTCGACCCTCTACCGCACCTCCGTCACCGGCTTCTCCAGCCGCGCCGACGCCAAGGCCTTCTGCGACGCCCTGAGCGCCGCCGGCAAATCCTGCTTCGTGAAGTAAGGCGCATGAGCACCTCTTCCGCCGCCATCCTCGGCTGCGCCGGGACCGTTCTCAGCGCGGAAGAGGCCGCCTTCTTCCGTGACGTGAAGCCCTGGGGCTTCATCCTCTTCAAGCGCAACATCGACACGCCCGACCAGGTGCGGGCGCTGACCGCCGCGCTGCGCGAGACGGTCGGCCGTCCGGACGCGCCGATCCTGATCGACCAGGAGGGCGGACGCGTCGCTCGTCTCGGCGCGCCGCACTGGAAGAAGTATCCGCCCGGCCGCGCCTATGGCGAGCTCGTCGCCAATGATCCTCTGGTGGCTCGCGAGATCACCCGCCTGGGCGCGCGCCTGATCGCCCACGACCTGACGTCGCTGGGCATCAATGTCGACTGCGTGCCGGTGCTGGACGTGCCCGATCCCAAGGGTCACGAGATCATCGGCGACCGCGCCTATGGCGACACGCCCGAGCAGGTGGCGACCCTGGGCCGCGCGGCCGCCGAGGGCCTGCTGGCCGGCGGCGTCCTGCCGATCATCAAGCACATCCCCGGCCACGGCCGCGCGCTCAGCGACAGTCACCTGGAGCTGCCGGTGGTGAAGGCTAAGCTGCCCGACCTGGAAGCCCGCGACTTCGCCCCGTTCCGGGTGCTGTCGGACATGCCGATGGCGATGACCGCCCACGTCGTCTACACGGCCATCGACCGTCGCCACCCGGCCACGACCTCGAAGAAGGCCATCAAGAAGGTCATCCGCGAGTCTCTGGGTTTCGACGGCCTGCTGATGAGCGACGACCTGTCGATGAAGGCGCTGTCGGGCGACTTCAAGCAGCGCGCCAAGGACAGCCTGGCCGCCGGCTGCGACGTCGTCCTGCACTGCAACGGCGACATGGACGAGATGAAGGCCGTGATGGCCGGCGTCGGCAAGCTATCGAAAGAAGCTCGCCGCCGCGCCCAGGCGGTGATGGGCCGGCTGGTCAAGGTTCACGAGCCGCTTGACGTCGCCGAGGCCCGGGCCCGCTTCGACGCCGCCTTCGATGGTCGGTTCGCCGGGTGAGCACGGGCTTCCAGCCCACATTCGACTTCGCGGCCGCCCGGGAGGCGGCGGAAGACGGCGCGGCCCTGGTCATCGACATCGACGGCTACGAAGGGCCGCTGCACGTCCTGCTGGCCTTGGCGCGCAACCAGAAGGTCGACCTGCTGCAGCTGTCGATCACCAAGCTGGCCGAGCAGTACCTGGCCTTCGTGCAGCAGGCTCGCCGCGTGCGCTTCTCGCTCGCCGCCGACTATCTCGTCATGGCCGCCTGGCTGGCCTATCTGAAGTCGCGCCTGCTGCTGCCCAAGCCCGAGCGCCCCAAGGCCGAGGAGCCGCCGGCCGAGGAGATGGCCGCCCAGCTGGCCTTCCGCCTCGCCAAGCTCGACGTCATGCGTCAGGCCGTCGAGGCGCTGAAGGAACGCCCCCAGCTGAAGCGCGAAGTGTTCATGCGCGGCGACCCGGATGCGGTGAAGATTGTCTCCTCGACCCGCTTCGAGGGCGATCTGTACGCCCTGATGAGCGCCTACATCTCCCAGCGAAAGCGCGAGCAGGGGCGCCACTACGCCCCTCGGCCGCCTCAGGCCTATCCGCTGGAAGACGCCCGCGACCGCCTGCGCACCTTCCTGCCGCGCATGGAGGAGTGGACCGCCCTGTCCGGCGTCGCCCCCGTCGAGCGCTGGGAAGAGGACCCCGATGGTCCCACGCCCGCCAGCTATCTGGCCTCGACCCTGTCGGCCAGCCTGGAACTGGCCAAGGAAGGCGCGCTGACCGTCCGCCAGATGGGGGCGTTCGAGGAGATCTACCTGCGCACCCGGACGGATGCGGAGGAGGGGGCTTGATGGCCTGCTTCTCCAGGAACCTCCCCCTCTGGGGGAGGCGGCCAAAGGCCGGTGGGGGGACGGTTTCAGCCTCCGCCACGCTTGGCCGATCTAGCAATTACTCCCCCCACCGATCGCTTCGCGATCGCCTCCCCCACAGGGGGAGGTCCCTTGTTACCGGCCTGCGCAGCGCATGACCCTCGACCCTTTCTTCACCGAACGCTGCATCGAGGCCCTGCTGTTCGCGGCGGCCGAACCGCTGAGCGTCGCCGACCTCGCCAAGCGCCTGCCGGACGGGGCGGACATTCGGCAGGGCGTCGCGGACCTGCGCGAGCGCTGGGCCGGGCGGGGCATCGAACTCGTCGAGGTCGCCGGCCGCTGGCGCTTCCAAACGGCCGCCGATCTCGCCTTCCTGATGACCGAGGAGCGCGAGGAGCCGCGCCGGCTATCCAAGGCCGCTCAGGAGACTCTGGCCATCGTCGCCTATCACCAGCCCGTCACCCGGGCCGAGATCGAGGCCGTGCGCGGGGTGCAGGCCAGCCGGGGCACGCTGGACGTGCTGCTGGAGATCGGCCTGATCAGGATGCGCGGCCGTCGCCGCACGCCGGGTCGCCCGGTGACGTTCGGCACGACGGACGCCTTCCTCGAACACTACGGCCTGGCGAATCTGGGCGACCTGCCGGGCGTGGCCGAAATGAAGGCCGCCGGCCTGCTCGACCTCAACCTGCCGCCGGGCTTCACCGTGCCCGACCCGATGGGCCTGCGCCCGGATGGGGAAGAGGAAGACCCCCTGGACGAAGGCGAGACGCCGGAATTCGCTCAGGATTTCCTGGGCGAGCCGGAGGGGGGCGAAAAGGCCTAGCCTGGCTCTGCCGGGGCGCAATCGCCGCAATCACTTCGCTTGGCTCAATGCCATGCGGACGCCTATATTATCTGAGACATTGTAACGACACGCCGCAGCGGCTAAAGCGCCGCTGTCGCAAGGAGCATCGCCGTCATGGGTAGCATGAGCTGGATTCACTGGGTGATCGTGATCGCGGTCGTCGCCCTGCTTTTCGGCGGTCGCGGCAAGCTGTCCGGGATCATGGGCGACGCGGCCAAGGGCATCAAGGCGTTCAAGGACGGCCTGAAGGACGACACCAGCCAGGAAGTCGCCGACAACAAGGCCACGGGCGCCCTGCCGCGCACCGAGGCCGAGAAGGAAGACCTGCGCAAGTCGTAAGGGTTTCGCCGCGCTTTCCCGTGGAAGGCGCGGTTTTTGTTTTTCTGAACCGCCGCGGTTTCCGTCTCGTCGCGAGGCGGGAACCCCATCCGCTCTCAAGGCGCATACATGTTTCAGGAAGTCGGCGGCGTTGAGCTTCTGATTATCGCCGCGGTCGCACTGATCGTGGTCGGACCCAAGGACCTGCCCGTACTGCTTCGCAAGCTGGGACAGTTCGTGGGCAAGATCCGCGGCATGGCCGCCGAGTTCCGCGCCAGCTTCGACGAGATGGCCCGCCAGTCGGAACTCGACGAGCTGCGCCGCGAGGTCGAGGCCATGCGCTCGGGCCAGTATTCCAACCCGGTGCAGGACGCGGTCGACCAGGCCAAGGACGTCGGCGTCGATCAGGTGTTCGCCGACATCGACGCCAGCCTCAACAGCGGCGCGGTCCAGGCCCATCCCTACGCCGCCCACAATCCCGAGCCGGTCGTCGAGCCGCAGGCCATCGAGGTCCCGGCCAAGCCGGCCCGCAAGCGCGGGCCCGCGAAGGCCAAGGCCGTCGCTGAGCCGACCGTCGAGATCGTCGCCAAGAAGCCCCGCGCGAACATCGCTTCGAAGGCCGTCTCCAAGGATGTCGGCGTCGCCGCCAAGGCTCCGGCCAAGAAGGCCGCGACCCCCAAGGCGACCAAGGCCGTCGCCGCCGGCGGGACCGCCGCCGCGGCCGTCAAGGCCCCGCGCAAGCGCACCACCAAGACCGCCGCCTCCAGCTCGGACATCGTCTCGTGACCAATTCGATCGGATACGATCCCGAAGAGGAGATCGAGGCCTCGCGCGCGCCGCTGCTCGAGCACCTGACCGAGCTGCGCTCGCGGCTGATCGTCTGCGTCTTGGCGCTGTTCGTCGGTTTCGGCGTCTGCTTCTACTTCTCAAACCAGCTGTTTTTGTTCCTGATCCACCCGTTCGAGGTGGCCGCCGGCATGGTCGCGGCCGCCAAGGCAGGCGGGGCGCATCACAACCCGTTCGACCTGATCATGGTGCTGACGGGCCTGAAGGACGCGCCGGCCGACGTGGCCCACCAGAAGTTCGTGTTCACGGCGCTGCTGGAGCAGTTCTTCACCAAGCTGAAGCTGTCGGCGTTCGGCGCGGTGGTGCTGACCTTCCCGGTCCTGGCCTGGCAGCTGTATCGCTTCGTCGCCCCCGGCCTCTACAAGAACGAGCGCGGGGCCTTCCTGCCGTTCCTGATCGCCTCACCGGTGCTGTTCGTCATGGGCGCGGCGCTGGTCTATTACGTCATGCTGCCGTTCATCGTCTGGTTCTCGATGAACCAGCAGATCTTCGGCGCCAGCATCTCGGTCGAGCTGCTGCCCAAGGTCTCTGACTACCTGACCCTGGTGACCTCGCTGCTGCTGGCCTTCGGCCTGTGCTTCCAGCTGCCCGTCGTGGTGTCGCTGCTCGGCATGGCTGGGATCATCGACTCCAAGATGCTGCGCGCGGGCCGTCGCTACGCCATCGTCGGCGTGTTCATCGCCGCCGCCATCCTGACCCCGCCCGATCCCATCAGCCAGCTGACCCTGGCGATCCCCATGTGCCTGCTCTACGAGATCAGCATCTGGTGCGTGTGGATCATCGAGCGCGGACGCAAGAAGCGCGAGGCCGAAGAGGGCAAGGACGTCGTGGCGGTCTGATCCGCCGCCGCCCAGACATGACGAAGGCCTCCGCCCGCAAGGACGGAGGCCTTCTTCGTTCCGGGGCGAAGCGATCAGATAGCCAATTGGGCCTTGGCGGCGCGGATGGCGCCGCCCACACAGACGCGGCGTTCGTTCGGCGCGTAGTCCTTGCTCGAGGCGCAGACGGTTTCGGCGGCGGCGCGGATCTCGGCGTGAATCTGCTCGTCGGACTTGCCGGCCAGCGACAGGCGAACCTCGGTCGCGCGGACGGCGGCCGGCTTGGCGTCGCGTGCGCGCATCAGGCCAACCAGCTGGCGGTTGGCGTCGCGGACGGCGGCGTCGACGCATTCCCAGGCCAGCGGCGCGCAGACGGTCTTAGCGGCGGTCTTGATGTCGGCGTCGATCTGGGCGGGCGACTTGTCGGTCAGGGACACGCGGACGCTGGTGGCGGCCGAGGCCGGGCCGGCGATGGCGGCGAGCGAGGCGACGAGGGCGGCGAAAGCGGCGAACGGCTTCACGGTTAGGATCCTGTGAAAATCGGAGGGGAGCGGCGACGGACCGCGATTGGCGCCTGCTTTTTCATCCTCGACTTAAATCCTGGTGCAGGAACGGGCTTAACAGGCGTTAGGCGAGCGAGGTCATCGGCGTCGCAGGCCACGCGAAAAGGTTGGCGCCCTTGGCGACGCGCCTTAGAGAAGGGCGTTTCTTAACGACTTCCTTCCGAGCGCTCCCGATGCACGACATCAAGGCCATCCGCGAAAACACCGAAGCCTTCGAGGCCGCCTGGTCGGCCAAGGGCAAGTCGGGTTCGGCCTCGGAAGCCGTCAAGCTCGACGCCCAGCTGCGTGCGGCCCAGACCGCTCTGCAGGAAGCCCAGGCCAAGCGCAACGAAAGCTCCAAGCTGATCGGCCAGGCCAAGGCCCAGAAGGACGAGGCCGAAGCCGCGCGCCTGATGGCCGAGGTCGAGGCGCTGAAGGGCCGCATGGCCGAGGCCGCCGAGGAGGAGTCTCTTGTCGGCGCCAAGCTGAAGGACCTGCTGGCGTCCCTGCCCAATATCCCGGCTCCCGAAGTGCCGGAAGGCGACGACGAGACCGGCAATGTCGAGCAGCGCCGCTGGGGCGACCGCTCCAAGCTGCCGGCCGGCCGCCTGAACGCCCCCAAGGACCACGTCGACCTCGGCGCGGCCCTCGGCGGCATGGACTTCGAAGCCGCCGCCCGGATGAGCGGCGCCCGTTTCGTGGTGCTCAAGAAGGAGATCGCCCGGCTGGAACGGGCGCTCGGCCAGTTCATGCTCGACCTGCAGACGGTCGAGCACGGCTACACCGAGATCAGCCCGCCGGTGCTGGTCAAGGACGAGGCTCTGTTCGGCACCGGCCAACTGCCGAAGTTCGCCGAGGACCTGTTCCGCACCACCGGCGACCACTGGCTGATCCCGACCGCCGAGGTGTCGCTGACCAACATCGTGCGTGAGCAGGTCACCGGCGAGGAAGAGCTGCCTCTGCGCCTCACCGCCCTGACCCATTGCTTCCGGTCGGAAGCCGGCGCTTCGGGCCGCGACACCCGCGGCATGATCCGCCAGCACCAGTTCCAGAAGGTCGAGCTGGTCTCGATCACCACGCCCGACCAGTCCGAGGCCGAGCACGAGCGCATGGTCGAATGCGCGGAAGCCGTGCTGAAGAAACTGGAGCTGGAATTCCGCACCATGCTGCTGTGCAAGGGCGACATGGGCTTTGGCGCGCGCAAGACCTACGACCTGGAAGTCTGGCTGCCGTCGCAGGCGACCTTCCGCGAGATCAGCTCGTGCTCCAACTGCGGCGACTTCCAGGCCCGCCGCATGGACGCCCGTTTCAAGAAGGCGGGCGAGAAGGGCACGCACTACGTCCACACGCTCAACGGCTCGGGCCTGGCCGTCGGCCGCACCCTGGTGGCCGTGCTGGAAAACTATCAGGATGAGGGCGGCCGCATCCATATCCCGGCCGTGCTGCAGCCCTATATGGGCGGCCTGACCCACATCGGGGGCGCGGCTTGAGGATCCTCCTCACCAACGACGACGGCATCCACGCTCCGGGCCTGCAAAGCCTGGAGCGCATCGCCGCGGCCCTGTCGGACGACGTCTGGATCGTCGCGCCAGAATACGAGCAGTCGGGCGCCAGCCGGGCCCTGACCCTGGCCGACCCGCTGCGGGTGCGGAAGATCGATCCCCGCCGGTTCGCGGTCGAGGGCACGCCCACCGACTGCGTGGCCCTGGCCTTCCAGGAACTGGTCGAGGGGGCCAAGCCGGACCTCGTGCTGTCGGGCGTCAATCGCGGCCAGAACCTGGCCGAGGATGTCACCCTGTCGGGCACCGTGGCCGGCGCGATCGAGGGCATGGCCCTGGGCGTTCCGTCCATCGCCTTGTCGCAGGCCATGACCTATTTCCACGACGAGGTCGTCGCCCACTGGGAGACCGCCGAGCACTTCGCCCCGGGGATCATCCAGCGCCTGCTGGAGATCGGCTGGCCCGCCGACGTGGTGATGAACGTCAACTTCCCGCCGCTGCCGCCCGAGCGTATCGATGCCGTGGAAGTGACCCGCCAGGGCTTCCGCGACTCGCACTTGCGGCGCATGGAAAAGCGGACGGACCTGCGCGGTCGCGACTACTACTGGACCGGCTTCACCGTGAAGCCGTCCAACCCGCCGGAGGGCACCGATCTGAAGGCCGTGTACGAAGGGCGCATTTCGGTGACGCCCCTGCATATCGACCTGACGCACAACGCCACCGTCGCCGCCCTGAAGGGCGTGCTGGGCGGAGCGCCGCCCAAACTTGCCCAGAAACCGGAGCCTGGCCTGTGATGGTGAGCGCCAAGCGACCGGAAACGCCCGAGGCGCTGCTGAAGCGGTTGCTCGACGCTTTGCGTGCGCAAGGCGTGACCGATCCGGGCGTGCTGTCGGCGATCGAGAAGACGCCGCGCGACCTGTTCACCCCCGATCTCTTCAAGGAGCGGTCGTGGGAGGACTCGGCCCTGCCGATCGCCTGCGGCCAGACCATCAGCCAGCCGTTCATCGTCGGCCTGATGACCCAGGCCCTGACGGTCGAGCCACGCTGCCGGGTGCTGGAGATCGGCACCGGCTCGGGCTACCAGACGGCGGTGCTGTCGCGCGTGTCGCGGCTGGTCTACACGGTCGAGCGCTACCGCACCCTGATGAAGGAGGCCGAGGCGCGCTTCGCCGTGCTGGGTCTGACCAATGTCATCACCAAGTTCGGCGACGGCTGGGAAGGCTGGCGCGAACAGGCGCCTTTCGACCGCATTATGGTCACGGCTGCGGCGCAAGAAGAACCTAAGGGGCTCCTGGCCCAGCTCAAGCCCAATGGCGTGCTCGTCGCGCCGGTGGGGCGCGGGCCGGTCCAGAGCCTCCGTCGCTATGCCGGCGACGGTAAGGGGGGCTTCACGGTCGAAGTCCTGTGTGACGTGCGTTTCGTTCCGATCCTGGAAGGCGTCGCCCGCGAGTAGAGCGGGAAGGGCGTCCACAGGTTCGGCGACGTCGTGCGTGTTTGGTTAAGATTTGATTCACCCTTGCGGCGGCGTCTGGAG
This sequence comes from Caulobacter hibisci, assembly GCF_016135805.1. Lineage (GTDB taxonomy): Bacteria > Pseudomonadota > Alphaproteobacteria > Caulobacterales > Caulobacteraceae > Caulobacter > Caulobacter hibisci. The sequence goes on along the minus strand of NZ_JADWOX010000025.1, from coordinate 55,492 downwards.
TCTCCGCGAGGAAAGGAGAGGTCATGAGGCAGTTGTGGACGCAAGCGGCGGTCATCGCCCTGACGGCTGGAACGCTCGCGGCCTGCGAGACGACAGGCGCGCAGTATCCGACCCGCCCGAACACGGGCGTCAGCCCGCCCGTCGTGCAGGCCCCCCCGGTCGCCCAGGCGCCGGCCCCCACGCCGCCGCCGCCCGAGGATGACGCGCCGCCCGTGACCGCGCCCGTCGGCGCCGGTTCGGTTTCGAGCCAGCCCCTGGCTCCGGTGGCGACCGCGCCTTACGCGTCGCCACCGCCAGCCGAAAGCCGTCCGCTTCCGGCCCCCGCGCCGCAGCAGCCGACCATGCGTGCAGTCGTCGTCACCACGACCGCCGGCAAGGTGGTCGACGTCACCGGCGCGCCCGAGACCTATGTCGTCAAGTCGGGCGAGGGCCTGGACGCCGTCGGCCGCAAGATGGGCCTGTCGCGCGCCGAGCTGGCCAAGCTGAACGACCTGGAAGAACCCTATCGCCTGAAGCCGGGCCAGAAGCTGAAGGGCCAGTCGACCAAGGCGAAGGCCTATGTGGTCGAGAGCGGCGACACCCTCAGCTCCATCGCCCGTCGTTTCAGCGTCACCCCGGCCGCCCTGGCCGACGAGAACGATCTGTCTTCCGGCGCGTCGATCCGCGCGGGCCAGAAGGTCCGCCTGCCGCAGGGCTTCAAGGACAAGGGTCCGGCCAAGACCACGGTGATGCAGCCGGTCGCCGGCGGCTCCACCCTGGCTGGCGCCTCCCCGCCGCCCAGCAATTGGACCCCGCCGGCCTCGGCCGCCACCCGTCCGGCCCCGTCGCGTCCGGTCGTCGCCGAGCGTGATCCCGAGCCGACCCCGGCCTCGACGACGACCACGACGGTCACCATCGCCGGCAAGGTGATCGAGGTGGCCGGCAAGCCGAAGATCCACACGGTGAAGTCGGGCGACGCCATCGACTCCATCGCCCGCGACCTGGGCACCACCCGCAAGGACCTGGTCGACGATAACGACCTGAAGGCCCCGTACGTGATCCGTCCGGGCCAGAAACTGAAAGGCCCGGCCACCACCGACAAGGCCTATGTGGCCGAGAGCGGCGACACCCTGGCCGGGGTCGCCAAGCGCTTCAATGTCAGCGTCTCGGCGCTGAGCAAGGAAAACAACCTTCGCGCCGGTGCGTCGCTGAAGAAGGGCCAGAAGGTCGTCCTGCCCGACGGCTACAAGGACAAGGGCCCGATCCGTACGACGGTGACCACCTCGGCGCCGCGTCCGGCGGCGCCGACGACGACCGCCCAGACCCCAGCGCCCGCGCCATCCTCGACGGCCGGCCTGCCGTCCAGCCCGCGCCCCTACACGCCGTCGGGGAACACGCCGCCGCCGTCGAGCTATCCGCGTCCCAGCGCTCCGGTATCGGCCCAACCCGTGACCCCGCCGCCGGCGTCGTCGCGTCCGATCATCGAGAGCAGCGCCGCCCCGACTGAGGCCGAGATCACCGCCGCCGGCCGTGGCCGCTTCGTCTGGCCGCTGCGGGGCGAGACGATCTCCGACTTCGGGCCCAAGGGCACGGGCCAGCGCAACGACGGCGTCGACATCCGCGCGCCCGTCGGCACGCCGGTCAAGGCCGCCGCCTCGGGCGAGGTGGTCTATGCCGGCAACCAGGTGCCCGGCTTCGGCAACCTCGTGCTGGTCAAGCACGCCGACGGCTGGGTGACGGCCTACGCCCACCTGAACACCACCGACGTCAAGATGCGCCAGCAGGTCGGCCAGGGCGAACAGCTCGGTGCCGTCGGCCAGACGGGCGGGGCCAACGAGCCCAAGCTGCATTTCGAGGTCCGCTACGCCCCGACACCGAAGGACAAGGCCAAGCCGATCGATCCGGCCTTGGTGCTGCCCCGCTAAGGGGTCGCCCCGCAGACATGGAAACGGCCTCCGGAGCGATCCGGAGGCCGTTTTTCTTTGTCCGTCGGAAGATAGGCGGAAAAGCCTACTTCACCACGCCGCAGGCGCTGCGGGCGCCGGCGCCGCCGATCGGCTGGCTCTTGTAGTCGTCGGGGCTGGCGTGGACGACGATGGCCGAGCCGTCGGCGTCGAGCAGGGCGGGGCGGCCGCCCGCGCCCTTCAGCGAGACGAGGTGCGAGAAGATCTCGGCGGTCGCCACGCCGTCAGCGCCGGCGTGGAGGTTCGGCAGGTCGCCGTTGTCGTTGCCGTCCGGGTTCAGCAGGCCGTGGACCACCGTGGCGGTCGTGTGGACGTGGGCGCCGGCCGACTTGAAGTCGGGCGTGCCGCAGTCGCCCTTTTCATGAAAGTGCAGGCCGTGCCAGCCCGGCGTCAGGCCCTTGGTCTCGACGCGCAGCAGTACGCCGTGCGGGGCGTCGGTGAGCGTGGCCGTGCCGATCGACTTGCCGTCCGCGCCCTTGATGTCGGCGGTCGCGGTGGCGGGCGCCTCGGCGGCGGAGGCCGTGGTGGCGACGACGAGGCCGGCGGCCAGGAAAAGGGCGGTCAGACGCATGAAACTGCTCCGGTTTTCAATCAACGATAGGGCCGCGAAGGTGGCGCCGTCCGTGGTGGAATGCTAACTGTTTCCGACTGTTCCGTGTTCGATTCTGACGGCGAAAAATCCCCTTGAGCGACGATCAAAACACCTTGCCCCCCGAAGGGCCGCGCGGAGACGTCGCACCCATCAATATCGAGGACGAGCTGCGCCGCTCGTATCTCGACTATGCGATGAGCGTGATCGTCAGCCGCGCCCTGCCGGACGCGCGCGACGGCCTCAAGCCGGTGCACCGCCGGGTGCTGTTCTCGATGCACGAACAGGGCCAGACGCCCGAGCGTCCGTACGTCAAGTCGGCCCGCGTCGTCGGTGACGTCATGGGTAAGTATCACCCGCACGGCGACGCCTCGATCTACTTCACCCTGGTGCGCATGACGCAGTCGTTCTCGATGGGTCTGGTGCTCATCGACGGCCAGGGCAACTTCGGCTCGGTCGACGGCGATATGCCCGCCGCCATGCGATACACCGAGTGCCGCATGGCTCCGCCGGCCATGTCTCTGCTGGCCGACCTCGACAAGGACACCGTCGACTTCGCCGACAACTACGATGGCAAGGAGCAGGAACCGACCGTCCTGCCGTCGCGGATCCCCAACCTGCTGGTCAATGGCGCGGGCGGCATCGCCGTCGGCATGGCCACGAACATCCCGCCGCACAACCTCGGCGAAGTCATCGACGCCTGCCTGCTGCTGATCGACGAGCCGGACGCGACGACCGACCAACTGCTCGATCTGGTGCCCGGTCCGGACTTCCCGACCGGCGGCGAGATCATCGGCCGCGCCGCCCCGCGCAATGCTCTACTGTCGGGCCGCGGCTCGGTAATCATGCGCGGCGTGGCCTCGGTCGACGAGATCCGCACCGGCCGCGAAGCCATCATCATCACCGAGATCCCGTATCAGGTGAACAAGGCCAACCTGGTCGAGCACATCGCCGAGCTGGTTCGCGACAAGAAGATCGAGGGCGTCTCCGACATCCGCGACGAGTCCAACCGCGACGGCATGCGCATCGTGGTCGAACTGAAGCGCGACGCATCGGGCGAGGTGATCCTCAACCAGCTCTACCGCTTCACGGCGCTGCAAAGCTCGTTCGGCGTCAACATGCTGGCCCTGAACCGCGGCCGTCCCGAGCAGATGGGCCTGCGCAAGCTCTTGGAAGTGTTCGTCGAGTTCCGCGAGGAAGTCGTCGTCCGCCGCACCAAGTTCGAACTGGGCAAGGCCCGCGACCGCGGCCACGTCTTGGTCGGTCTGGCCATCGCCGTCGCCAATATCGACGAGTTCATCCACATCATCCGCTCGTCCAAGGACCCGGCCGAGGCGCGCGAGCGCCTGGTGGCCAAGGCCTGGCCGTCGGGCGACATGCTGCCGCTGGTCGAGCTGATCGCCGACCCGCGCACCGTGCAGGAAGACGGCGGCCTGATCCGCCTGACCGACGAGCAGGCCCGCGCCATCCTGGCCCTGACCCTGTCGCGCCTGACGGGCCTGGGCCGTGACGAGATCGGCAACGAGGCCGAGACGCTGGCCGACGCCATCCGCGGCTATCTCGAACTGCTCTCCGACCGCGCCAACATCATGGCCGTGGTCCGCGAGGAGCTGGTCGAGGTGAAGGACAAGTTCGCCATTCCGCGCCGCTGCCAGATCGTCGACGGCGACGCCGACATGGAAGACGAGGACCTGATCGTCCGCGAGGACATGGTCATCACCGTCACCATGGGCGGCTACGTCAAGCGCACGCCGCTGGCCAACTACCGCACCCAGCACCGGGGCGGGAAGGGCAAGTCGGGCATGGCCACCAAGGACGAGGACGCCGTCACCCGCGTGTTCTCGGCCTCGACGCACGCGCCGCTGCTGTTCTTCACCTCGGGCGGCAAGGTCTACAAGCTGAAGGTCTGGAGGCTGCCGCTGGGCGCCGCCAACTCGCGCGGCAAGGCGTTCGTGAACCTGCTGCCGATCGAGCCGGGCGAGACCATCACCTCGATCCTGACCCTGCCCGAGGACGAAGCCACCTGGGACGGCCTGGACGTGATGTTCGCCACCCGCTCGGGCAGCGTCCGCCGCAACAAGCTGTCGGACTTCGTCGATGTCCGTCGCAACGGCAAGATCGCCATGAAGCTGGATGACGGCGACGGCATCGTCGGCGTGGCGGTGTGCAACGCCGACCAGGACGTGCTGCTGACCACGGCGGCCGGCCGCTGCATCCGCTTCTCGGTCGACGAGGTGCGGGTGTTCGCCAGCCGCGATTCCACCGGCGTGCGCGGCGTGAAGCTGGCGGCCGACGACACCGTCATCTCGATGGCCGTGCTGCGCAGCGTCGACGCCACCCCGGCCGAACGGGCGGGCTATCTGAAGCATCAGCGCGCCCTGCTGCGCGCCGCCTCGGGCGAGGAGGGCGAAGACGCCCCGGCGCCGGAGGAGACCGACGAGGAGGCCGACGAGGCCAGCCTGACGGTCGAGCGCATCGCCGAACTGGGCGCGGCCGAGGAGATCATCCTGACGATCTCGTCGGAAGGCTACGGCAAGCGCACCAGCGCCTATGACTTCCGCCGCACCGGCCGTGGCGGCCAGGGCCTGGCGGCCCAGGATCTGTCCAAGCGCGGCGGCAAGCTGGTGGGCTCGTTCCCCGTCGAGGAGAGCGACCAAATCCTGCTGGTGACCGACGCGGGTCAGCTGATACGGTGCCCCGTCACGCAAATTCGTGTTGCGGCGCGGAATACTCAGGGCGTAACGGTCTTCCGCACGGCGGCGGACGAGCACGTCGTGAGCGTCGAGCGTCTCGCGGAAGCCGGCGGCGACGAAGGTCAGGGCGACGCAAGCGGGGCGGATGAGACCCCGTAAGTCTGAAGGCGCAGGGGGTTTCATGCGGATTGGGCTGTATCCCGGGACGTTCGATCCGGTCACCAACGGGCATCTCGACATCATCGGTCGGGCGGTCAAGCTGGTCGACCATCTGGTCATCGGGGTGGCGGTGAACATCGGCAAGAACCCGTTGTTCACGCTCGAAGAGCGGGTCGCCATGCTGCAGCGCGAGACGGCCCACCTGGGCGGCGCGGTGATCGAGGTCCGTCCGTTCGACAGCCTGCTGATCCACTTCGCCCGTGAGGTCGGCGCCCAGATGATCGTCCGCGGCCTGCGGGCCGTGGCCGACTTCGAGTACGAATTCCAGATGACGGCGATGAACCAGCAGATGGATCGCGAGATCGAGACCGTCTTCCTGATGGCCGACCCGCGCCACCAGGCCATCGCCTCCCGCCTGGTCAAGGAAATCGCCGCCCTCGACGGCGAGGTCGGCAAGTTCGTGACGCCCGGCGTAGCGGCGGAGCTGCTGGGCAAGCTGAAGGCGCGCTGATTTTCCCTCTCCCCTTGCGGGAGAGGGTGGCCTCCCGGAGGGAGGTCGGGTGAGGGGTCTCTCAGAACTCTAAGCCTCAGCCGTGGTTGGGCTGGATAGGCGCGTCTCATGTCGGCGCGACCCCTCATCCGACGGCCTTTGGCCGCCACCTTCTCCCGCAAGGGGAGAAGGATTGCCCGGGCCGCCCACAAGTCGTCGAAATCATCCGCTTCTATCAGCAGCGCTTGTCGCCGCGCCGTCGTCGTTCTACGCCGGGCGGTGAGATCTGTTCGGGGAATTTCATGAAGTCTGCGTTCCGCGCTCTCGGCGTCGCCGCCCTGGCGTTCGTTTCGGTCGCGCCCGTCGTCGCCTCCGCCCAAGTCGCCGAGTGGCGTACGCCCGACCCGCAGAACGTGCTGGTGGTCGAGACCAACAAGGGCCGGATCGTCGCCGAGCTGGTTCCCGAGGCCGCACCCGGCCATGTGGAGCGGGTGCGAGAACTGGCCCGGGCCGGCTTCTATGACGGCCTGACCTTCTTCCGCGTCATCGACGGCTTCATGGCCCAGACGGGCGATCCGAAGAACGACGGCACGGGCGGTTCGGACAAGCCGGACCTGGCGGGCGAGTTCACCTTCCGCCGCCCCGGCACGGGCGGCGCGTTCGCGCCGGCCGGCAAGGTCGGCTCGCTGGAGACCGGCTTCGTCGGCCCGCTGGCCGTGACCAGCCAGTCGTCGATGCTGGCGGCCATGACCGCCGACGGCAAGGTGCAGGCCTGGGGCAACTTCTGTCCGGGCGTGCTGGGCATGGCCCGCGCCGGCGATCCCAACAGCGCCAACAGCCAGTTCTTCTTCATGCGCCAGCACTATCCGTCGCTGGAAAAGACCTACACCGCCTTCGGCCGCGTCGTGTCGGGCCTCGAGGTGGTGCGGGCGATCAAGGTCGGCGAGCCGGCCCCCGATCCGCAGGACAAGATGCTCAGCGTCAAGGTGCTGGCCGATATCCCGGCCGACAAGCGCCCGACGGTGCAGGTGATGGACACCCGCAGCGCCGCCTTCGCCGAAGTGCTGAAGAAGAAGCAGGCCGAGCTTGGCGTCGGCTTCAACATCTGCGACGTCGAAGTGCCCGCCAAGGTCAGCAAGTAAGCCGAGGTCCTGATGCGCCTGCCGATCGCCGCCGCCGCCGTCTCCCTGGTCGCCTTCGCGGCGGTCGTCCCGGCGGCGCAGGCCGCGTCCAAGGCCAAGCGGGTCAAGGCCGTCGCTGCGGCGGTCGCCTCCGGCCCCAAGGCGGCCGACTGGCGCACGCCGGCGCCCGACACGGTGATGGTGATCGACACCAACCGGGGCCGCATCCTCGTGGAGCTGATCCCCGAGGTAGCCCCGGCCCATGTGGCGCGGCTGCAGGAGCTGACCCGGGCGGGCGCCTATAATCGCCGGACCTTCTTCAGGGTCATCGACCGGTTCATGGCCCAGACGGGGGATCCGGAGGACACCGGCCAGGGCAATACCGACAAGCCCAACCTCAAGGCCGAGTTCACCTTCCGCCGCACGCAGGACCTGCCGTTCGTGGTCGCCGCCGCGCCGGCCGGCACCGAGGTGGGCCTCTTGAAGTCGCTGCCAGTCGTCAGCCAGGGCTGGAGCTGGAGCACCATGACCAGCGACAAGAAGGTCGCCGCCTGGGGTACCTATTGCCCGGGCGTGGTGGGCATGGCCCGCGACGACGCGCCCGACAGCGCCAACAGCCAGTTCTTCCTGATGCGCCAGCCCTATCCGTCGCTGGACAAGCGCTACACGGCCTTTGGCCGGGTGATCTCGGGCCTCGACGTGGTGCGCTCGATCAAGACCGGCGAGCCGGTGGCCGATCCGCAGGACGAGATGACCACCGTGCGGCTGCTGGCCGACATCCCCGAGGCCGAGCGTCCGAAGATCAAGGTCATCGATCCCAAGGGCGCCTGGTTCCAGGGGCAGATCGCCGCCGTGCGCAAGGCGCGGGGCGCGGATTTCTCGGTCTGCGACCTCGAGGTTCCCGTCGAGGTGCTGTAACGGCGGTTCACAGCCGCTTTCCGACCAGCTAAAGAGCCGCACATATTCAATTCCGAAGGGACGACCATGTCGGCTGACCTCGAAAACACCCTGATCCTGACGCTTGAAAACGGCCCGGTCACGATCAAGCTGCGTCCCGACCTGGCCCCGGGCCACGTCGAGCGGATCAAGGAACTGGTTCGCGAAGGCTTCTACGACGGCGTCGTCTTCCACCGCGTGATCCCGGGCTTCATGGCCCAGGGCGGCGACCCGACCGGCACCGGCCGTGGCGGCTCGTCCAAGCCCGACCTGAAGGCCGAGTTCTCGGCCGAGCCGCACGTGCGCGGCGTCTGCTCGATGGCCCGCACGCCCGATCCGAACTCGGCCAACAGCCAGTTCTTCATCGTCTTCGACGACGCCACCTTCCTCGACAAGCAATACACCGTCTGGGGCCAGGTGACCGAGGGCATGGACCTGGTCGACGGCCTGCCCAAGGGCGAGCCGCCACGCGCTCCGGGCAAGATCGTCAGCGCCAAGATCGCCGCCGACGCCTGAGGCTTCGACGCCAGAACTTGAAGAGGGGCCTGTCCGGCAACGGACGGGCCCTTTTTCTTTGGAGCCTACCGCCTGAGCGTCACGACGATCGGCAGGTGGTCGGAGCCGATCGGCGGGCCGCGCTTGACGCTGACCGTTGTCCAGGCCTTGCCGGCATAGACGTGGTCGATCGGCAGGAGCGGGAAGGGGGCGTCGCCGATGCGCAGGCCGCCGGACGCGGGCCAGCTGGCCAGGGCCAGGGTCCGGCGCTGCAGCCCGAACAGCTTGTCCTGGCGGCGCAGGCTCCACGACCAGGGGGCGGAGTTGAAGTCGCCGCCGACGATCATCGCCTGCTTGTCGAAGCGCTTGAGCACCTCGGCCAGGTAGCGGGTCTGGGCCTGCTGGGCGCCGGCCGGCGCGGGCCAGACATAGTGGGTGACCACCACCGTGAACGGGCCGTCGGCGTCGGCCAGGGTGGCCCACGCGCCGGCGAAGCGGTCGCCGTCCTCGTAGAGGCCGCCGCGATCGATCATCTGCTTCTTGCTGAAAATCCAGCTGTCGCAGCCGCGGTGGGCGCCCGCGCAGGACACGGCGAACGGATAGAGCCGGCGCAGGGCGGCCACGATCGGCCAGGCCTTGCTGCCGCCTTCCTCGAGCAGCACGATGTCGGCGTCCTGTTCCAGGATCCAGGCCAGGGCCTTGTCCGGATCCTTGTTTTTGGCGAAGGCGTTGAACTGGATGACCTTGAGCGTGGCCGGCCCAACGGCAGGCTTGTGGCGGGAGGCGGCGATCAGCTCGGGGGCTATCTGGACGCCGCTGCTGGCCAGGGCCAGCACCCCCAGGGCGATGATCGCCCAGCGCTCGCCGCGCCGCGAGACGATCGCGGCGACCACGGCGCCGGCAAGGCCCAGCACGGCCCAGACCGGGGCGAAATGGTTGGGTATGTCCAGCCTGTCGCTGAACGCACCGCCCAGGCCGGCCACGCCCAGTCCGGCGGCCAGCAGGACCATGGCCAGGGCGGAACCGCGGAAGAACAGCCGAACGAGGTGCAGGATCAGTTGCATGGCTTGGCCTTAGCATGGCTTGGCGACGGCTGTGTGCGCCGGACGACAATCGGAGGCGCTGGGACCCGGATTGCACGGCCCTGGGGCGCCCGTGCGGCGGCGCCGCGCCTTGACCTTGCGGCCCGGTCGTGGCCTTGAAGCCGGCCCATGCGCCTTTCCGATTTCGACTTCGACCTGCCCGACGACTCCATCGCCCTGCGACCGGCCGAGCCGCGCGACAGCGCGCGCTTTCTCGTCGTGCGCCCGGGGGAGGCGCTGGAAGACCGCGTCGTCCGCGACCTGCCCGATTTCCTGCGTCCCGGCGACGCCCTGGTGTTCAACGACACCCGGGTGATCCCGGCCCGGCTGTCGGGCCTGCGCGAGGGCCGCACCACGGGGGGAGCGGACGGAACGCCGGTGGCGGTCGAGGCCACGTTGCATCGGCGGATCGCGCCCGATCGCTGGAGCGCCTTCATGCGCCCCGGCAAGCGGCTGAAGGCCGGCGACCGCGTCGCCTTCGCCGCCGAGGGTTCGACGCCCTGCGAGGCCGAGCGCCTCGACGCCACCGTGATCGAGAAGCACGAGGGCGGCGAGGTGGTGCTGGCCTTCGATCTGTCGGGCCCCGACCTCGACATCGGCATCGCCCGTCACGGCATGATGCCGCTGCCGCCCTACATCGCCGCCAAGCGGGCGGAGGACGACCGCGACCGCGCCGACTACCAGACCGTCTATGCCCGCGAGGACGGCTCGGTGGCCGCGCCGACGGCCGGCTTGCACTTCACGCCGAGCCTCCTGGAGGCGCTGAAGGCCAAGGGCGTTTCCCTGCACTTCGTGACCCTGCACGTCGGCGCGGGCACCTTCCTGCCGGTCAAGACCGACGAGGTCTCCGAGCACAAGATGCACGCCGAGTTCGGCGAGGTGAGCGCGGATGTGGCCGACGCCCTGAACGCTGTGCACGCGAACGGCGGCCGCATCGTCTGCGTCGGCACCACGTCCCTGCGCCTGCTGGAAAGCGCCACGGGCGAGGACGGGGTGATCAGGCCGTTCGCCGACGAGACGGCGATCTTCATCACCCCCGGCTACCGCTTCCGCGCCGCCGACGTGCTGATGACCAATTTCCACCTGCCCAAGTCGACCCTGTTCATGCTGGTCAGCGCCTTCGCCGGGCGGGCGACGATGCGCGCGGCCTATGAGCACGCCATATCGACGGGCTACCGCTTCTATTCCTATGGCGACGGCTCGCTGCTGTTCCGCGCCCCACACCCTGAAAATGGGACAGAGACCGTCTAGATGGCCGCCTTCCCCTTCGAGATCAAAGCCACGGACGGCAAGGCCCGCACGGGCGTGCTGAAGACCCCGCGCGGCGACATCCGCACCCCGGCCTTCATGCCGGTGGGCACGGCCGGCACGGTCAAGGCCCTGATGGTCGACCAGGTCAAGGACACCGGTGCCGACATCCTCCTGGGCAACACCTATCACCTGATGCTGCGGCCGACGGCCGAGCGGGTGAAGCGCCTGGGCGGGCTGCACAAGTTCATGCGCTGGGACAAGCCGATCCTGACCGACAGCGGCGGCTTCCAGGTGATGAGCCTGTCGGGGATCAGCAAGGTCACCGAAGAGGCCGTGACCTTCGCCAGCCATATCGACGGGACCAAGCACGTGCTCAGCCCCGAGCGGTCGATGGAGATCCAGGCCGACCTGCTGGGCAGCGACATCGTCATGCAGCTGGACGAGTGCGTGGCCTGGCCGGCCGAGGAGGCGAGAGCGCGCCAGGGCATGGAGCTGTCGGCGCGCTGGGGCCTGCGCTCGAAGACGGCGTTCGGTACGCGCGATACGCAGGCCTTGTTCGGCATCCAGCAGGGCTCGACCTTCGAGAACCTGCGCAAGGAGTCGTCGGAGCGGCTGCAGGAGATCGGCTTCGACGGCTACGCCATTGGCGGTCTCGCCGTGGGCGAGGGGCACGAGGCCATGTGCGAGGTGCTGGACTACGCGCCGGGCCTGCTGCCAGCCGACAAGCCGCGCTACCTGATGGGCGTGGGCAAGCCGATCGACCTGGTGGAGGCCGTGGCGCGCGGCGTCGACATGTTCGACTGCGTGCTGCCGACCCGTTCGGGCCGCCATGGCCAGGCCTGGACCTGGGACGGGGCGATCAACATCAAGAACGCCCGCTTCGCCGAGGACGAGAGCCCGCTGGACCCGACCAGCGACTGCCCGGCCAGCCGCGACTACTCCAAAGCCTATCTGCGCCACCTGTTCAAGGCCGAGGAGATCCTCGGCCAGGTCCTGCTGTCCTGGCACAACATCGCCTTCTTCCAGGCCCTGACGGCCGCCATGCGGGCGGCGATCGCCGAAGGGCGCTTCGAGCAGTTCCGGCGGGAGTTCGCGGCGCGGCAGAAGTAGGTCCTTCTCCCCTTGCGGGAGAAGGTGGCGGCGAAGCCGTCGGATGAGGGGTCTCTCAGAACCTTCAGCCTCCGCATCAGGTCGGTCCGCCGTCGCGGCGGACAGGGCTTTCGACCCCTCACCCGACCTGCTTCGCAGGCCACCCTCTCCCGCAAGGGGAGAGGGAACGGGTGGGCGATCTCACGCGGTGAACCGCTGAGGGGATGGAGAGGGCGCGGGGCGTCCGGGCTGCGCCCGGATTTGCTATGGAAGAACACCGTTTCGACGAAGCTCTGACGCCCCGCGCGATCGTTGAACCTCAGGCCGGGACGCGCGGGCCTCTTCCGCCCTGTGCCCCTTCCCCATGCAATGCGCCCCGTTTCTTGGCGGCCAGGCGTGCATGCGGCGCGGACCCTCGGACGGGCGGGAGCCTATTTAGGCAGACCCCCGATGGATGGGTTTACGTCCCCCATCCTCATTTAAGCTTTCAGGCCCGACTCTCGTCGCTCCTTAGGCCCCGCTCGATCGCATCGCCGTCGCACGCTTCGGGCCGGATCCTTGCGCCCTCTCCCTGCGACGGGACAGCTGTGATTATGCGGGCGGTTTCGACGCGTCTGATAAGTTCGAGTGAGAAAGTTGCAGGGCGTTGAATTCGTTCGAGTTCGTTCACTCAGCGACGGGGATGGACGTTCGCCAATCCCCGTCCGCCCAACCCAAACACCGCCTTCCTGGACCTTGTGCCCAGGACCCAGAGTTCAGCCGCTCAGACCTTGGCAGGGCAGTCGAGGTTTGAGCGGTCGCCGGCATGGACCCTCGCCACAAGGGCGAGGGAGGCATGCTTTTTGGCTTGGGCGGTGGGACTTTTGACGGCGTGCCGGCACGCCGGTTGGCGGCGTAACCCCTCACCCTCCCACGCTTCGCGCGGGCCCCTCCCTCTCCCTCTGGGAGAGGGTCAGCCGACCGGCCCCTGCGGCCCGGTCGGGGTCGTCGCCGGTTGTGGCGCGGCGGGGGCGGGGATGATCGGGAAGCGGGGCTTTCGCTTGGCTTGTGGGGAGGCCGTCGCGGGCTGCGCGGCCGGCGGGGCGTGGACGTCGGGGATGGGCTCGACGGTGGGGCCGACTACCGAGGGCGCGGGCTTGGGCGGCGGCGGGGGCGGAACATCCTTGCCGCCCATGAACGGGAAGCGGCGCTTCTTGGCGGGCTCGGGCTGGGCTTCGCCCCGGTGCTGGGGCGTGGCCGGCGGCATGCAGCCGCGCGCCTCGCCCAGGCCCTTCAGATAGGCCCGGCGGACGGCGCCGGCGGCCATGGCCGATTGCACGAGGCGGTCGTGCTTTTCGGCCCCGGTCAGCTTGCGGACCCAGCCGCGCATCGGGATCAGGTCCTGGGCGGCGCTGGCCATGGCTCCGAGGGCGGCGTCGCCGGCGGCCTTGCGGCCCCGGTCCATCAGGTCCTCGTCCTCGCCCGGCGGCACCTGGTCCATGTCGATGCCCAGAGCCGCGTCCAGCGGTTTGACCAGGGCGGTCAGCTGGCCGCAGCTGGACGGCATGGGGCGGGCATAGGGGTCCTGCATGGCCTCCAGCAGGGCGGCCGGAATCTTGGTGCGCATCAGGTTGACGTCGCGCAGGGGCGCGGTTACCGCGCCGCCGATGCCGTCCTTGTTGGCATCGGAGGTGGTCTGGATCTTCTCGGGCGGCGGCTCCGGCTCACGGGTGCTGGCGCAGGCGGCCAGGGGGAGCAGAGTGACGGCGAGGAGGAGCAGACTTCGCATAGTGTGACCCTAACGCGCGGAAAGCCAAGTCGTCATCCGCTGTCGCGCGCGAATCGAACGGCCAGCCCGAGCCGATGGACAAAACTCGCCGGAGTCTAAGGCGCAGTTTGGGCGACGGGAGCGCCACGCTTGCGCGGGCCCCGAAGGGCGAGGCTTGAAACGCCAAGGATTTCAAAGGGAAGGTGGTGGGCCGGCTGGGATTCGAACCCAGGACCATTCGATTAAAAGTCGAATGCTCTACCACTGAGCTACCGGCCCGCTGTCGACACGGGGGTGGCCGTGAGAAGCGGCGCGGACCATAGTCGGGCCTCCCATGCGTCGCAAGCGGGGTTTCATCCGACCACTGCAGCTTGTTGGATTATTCGTCCCGCATATTGGTATGCAGTGGCGACATGTGAAATTCCTTGCGTCCGAGGCCGTTCTTCGGAATGGTCCGCCGCAGAATGGCGGCCGCGAGCCGCAGGCGACGGGGAGGACGGACGGGAATGCAGCTGAAGCGACGCAGCGTCCTGGCCGGCCTGATTCTGGCGCCGGCGACCGCCGCCCGGGCGGGAGAAGCGGCGATGACGACCCGCAAGTTCGATTTCACCAGCAAGCCGCTCGCGGGCTGGACGGCCGTCGCGGCCGACCGCCTGTACGACGCCGCGATCGGCCATGGCTTCGAGCCAGGGGAAGGGCGCTCGTTCTCGGTCGCCTTGCCTGAGGGCGACTGGCGCGTGACCTTGGAGGTCGAGGGCGGCGCGGACCTGACCGTGAAGGCCGAATCCCGCCGGCTGATGGCCGAGCAGATCCGCACCAAGGCCAAGGAACGCCGCGAGGTGGTGTTCGTGGTCAATGTGCGCACCGCCGCCCTGCCGCCGCCGCCCAGGAATGCGCCGGGCGGGACCGAGGTGATCCTCAATCCGCGCGAGAAGGGCACGCCCAACTGGGACGACCGGCTGACCGTCGAGTTCTGCGGCCCGGCCCCGAAGGTGGCGCGGATGAGCGTCGAGCCGGCCAGCGTGCCGCGCGTCTTCCTGCTGGGAGACTCCACGGTCACCGACCAGCCTTTCGAGCCGGCGGCCGGCTGGGGCCAGATGCTGCCCAGGTTCTTCGCCCCGAGCGTGTCGGTGGCCAGCCACGCCGAGTCCGGCGAGACGATGAAGTCGTTCCTGATGGAGCACCGGCTGGACAAGGTGCTGAGCCAGACGCGGGCGGGCGACTTCGCCCTGATCCAGTTCGGCCACAACGACCAGAAGGAAAACTGGCCCCAGACCTATGTCGCGGCGGCCACCACCTATCGGGATTACCTGAAGGCCTATGTCGGCGAGTTCCGGCGGCGCGGGGCGATCCCGGTGCTGGTGACCTCGATGCATCGCCGGCGGTTCGACGAGGCCGGCAAGATCATCAACACCCACGGCGACTATCCGGCCGCGGTGCTGGCGGTCGGCCAGGAGCTGGGCGTGCCGGTCATCGATCTGGCCGCCATGAGCAAGGTCTTTTACGAGGCGCTGGGGCCGGCCCAGGCGCCCAAGGCCTTCGCCGACGGCGGCAAGGACATCACCCACCACGACAACTACGGCGCCTATGCGCTGGCCCGCTGCATCGTCGAGGGGATCAAGGCGGGCGTGCCCGAGCTGGCGCGCCATCTTTCCGCCGACGCCGGGTCGTTCGATCCGGCCAAGCCCACCCCGCCGGACGCCTTCGTCATGGCGCCCAGCGCGGCCCGCAGTTCTGCGGCCCTGCGCGGCAACTGATCCCTTCGCGAGGTATCCGATGATCGACCGTCGCTCCCTGCTGGCCCTGGCCGGCGCGACCGCCGCCAGCCCGGCCCTGGCGCAAGAAACCGCCAAGCCTGAAGCTTCCAAGCCCGCCGCTTCGCTGCTGGAGATCCAGCCGATCTGGCCGGGCAAGGCGCCGGGCGGCGAGAAGGTCACCGCCAAGGAGCAGGTCATCCTGCGCACGCCGGGCGGCGATCCCAACGACACGGCCTTCCTGCACATCACCGATCCGGTGCTGATGATGCGCCGGCCCAAGACCCCTAACGGCGCGGCGATCCTGATGATCCCCGGCGGCGGCTATGTGCGGGTGGCGGTCAGCAAGGCCGGCGGCGCGATCGACCAGTGGATCGCCGACCAGGGCGTCACCGCCTTCGTCATGACCTACCGCCTGCCGGCCGACGGCTGGGCGGCGGGGCCGGAAGTGGCCCTGCAGGACGCCCAGCGGGCCATCCGCATCATCCGCTCGCGGGCCGGCGAGCTGGGCCTGGATCCCGAGCGGGTGGGCGTCATGGGCTTCTCGGCCGGCGGGCACCTGGCCGGGCGGCTGTCGACCCAGTTCAAGCGCCAGACCTATGCGCCGATCGACGCCATCGACACGCTGTCGACGCGGCCGTCGGTGGCGGGGCTGTTCTATCCGGTGGTGACGATGCAACCGCCGTTCGCCCACGGCGGCTCGCTGAAGGAGCTGCTGGGCGCCGACGCTTCGGAGGTCCGGCGTAAGGCCATTTCCCTCGAGCTGGACGTGCCGGCCGACACGCCGCCGACCTTCATCGCCACCGCCGCCGACGACAAGGTGGTGCCGGCCGACAACTCGCTGCTGCTGTATTCGGCCCTGCGAAAGGCCGGGGTGCCGAGCGAGCTGCACATGTTCGAGAAGGGCGGCCACGGGTTCGGCCTGACCGGTCCCAAGGGCCTGGACATGAGCTGGCCGCAGCTGTTGCCCCCGTTCCTGCGCCGGCACGGCCTCTACGCGTGACGAGCGGGCCGGTCTTCGACGTCGGCGATTTCGGGGCGGCGGGCGACGGACGGACGCTGGACACCGACGCGATCAACGCGGCCATCGTCGCCGCATCGCAGGCCGGCGGCGGGACCGTGCGGCTGCCGGCCGGGCGGTATCTGAGCTTTTCGATCCGGCTGGCCAGCCGGGTGACCCTGCATCTGGCCGAGGGCTGCGTGCTGGTCGCGGCCGATCCGACCCGGCACGGCGGGGCCTATGATCCGCCGGAAGAGAACACCCACGATCTCTACCAGGACTTTGGCCACAGCCACTGGCGCAACAGCCTGATCTGGGGCGAGGGGCTGGAGGACGTGGCCATCGTCGGCCCCGGCCGCATCGACGGCGAGGGCCTGACCCGCGAGGGGCCGGGCTCGCGCTGGCGGCGGCAGGCGGGTGAGTTTCCGCTGAGCATGGTGGGCCTATCGGCCGAGGCGATGGCCGAGCTCGTGCCCGAGCGGGCGGCGATGATCGGCCAGGGCAATAAGGCGATCGCCCTCAAGCGCTGCCGGCGCGTGCGGCTGTCGGGCTTCACGGTGTTTCGCGGCGGCCACTTCGCCTTGCTGGCGACGGGCTGCGAGGACCTGGCGATCGAGACCCTGCTGGTCGACACCAACCGCGACGGGCTCGACATCGACGCCTGCCGGCGGGTGCGGATCGCCCACTGCCGGGTCAACACCCCCAACGACGACGCCATCGTGCTGAAGGCCTCGATGGCCCTGGGCGAGGTGACGCCGACCGAGGACGTCGAGATCGTCGGCTGCCACGTCTCGGGCTTCGACCTGGGGACGGTGCTGGACGGGACCCTGGGCCGCGAGCAGCAGATCGCACCGGATCAGGACCGCGTCACCGGCCGCATCAAGATCGGCACCGAGAGCAACGGCGACTTCCGCCGGATCCGGATCAGGGACTGCCTGCTGGAGCGCTCGCGCGGCTTGGCCCTGGAGACCGTCGACGGCGGGACCATCGAGGACGTCGCGATCGAGGACGTGCGGCTGGTCGAGATGACCAGCGCGCCGCTGTTCCTGCGGCTGGGCGCGCGGCTGCGCGGGCCGGAGGGGGCAGGGCCGGGCGCCCTGCGTCGGGTGAGCGTGCGCAACCTGTCCGGACTAGAGGCCTTCGCCGACCTGCCGGTGATCCTGGCGGGCCTGCCCGACGCGCCGATCGAGGGCGTGCGGCTGGAGGGTCTGACGCTGTCGTTCCTGGGCGGGGCGGGGGAAGCCGGCATAGAGCCGCAGGACCTGGCCGACGCCTATCCCGAGCCGCGCATGTTCGGCGATCCGCCGGCCTGGGGCTTGTGGGCGCGGCACGTGCGGGGGCTGTCGCTCGACGGCCTGGTGCTGAGCGCGAATCCCGACGCCCGGGCGCCGGCCAGGATCGACGGCCAGGTCGTGTCGCTGGACGCCTTGGCGGGCTCGAGCGTCGGGTAGCCGACCGCCGGCGGCGAGAGCGCGACGCCAAGCTCAGCCTTTGGTGCAGCCAGGCCTGCGGCCTAGAGTCGCGATGGGCGTTTCGCAGGCCTTCGAGGCTTCGATTTTAGCATCTGTGACTCCTAGATGGTGGACAAACGGGAAGGGTCGAGCCGTTCGATCCGTCGCGCCGTCGATCTGGGGTCATGTTCAGAGCCAGCATCCTGCGAACCCTCGCCACCATCGCCGTCGTGGCGATCCTGGCCGTCGGGACGGACTACACGGTGAACGTGCTGGTGCTGGCGCGGCCGGACATCTTCACGCCGTGGATGACCATGACCATCGTCGCGGTCGCCGGCGGGCCGCTGGTCTACTTCCTGCACCACCAGCGCCTGAACCTGAAGGCGGCCAAGCGCGATCTGTCGGACAGCCTCAAAGTGCAGCGCCAGTCGGCCGAGGAGGCCGAGCGGCGGCGACTGGAGGCCGAGCGGGCCCTGGCGCGGCTGCGCGAGCAGGAGTCGCTGTACGGCATCCTGGCCAATAACCTGACCGACGCCCTTTCGCTGTGGGACCGGGAGGGCCGGCGGCTCTACAACTCGCCCGCCATCGAGCGGCTGACGGGTTACAGCGCCGAGGAGTTCCTGACCGCGCCCAACCTGCTGGGCGTCGATCCCGAGGACGGCGCCAAGGCGGTGGCCGCCATCCGCGAACTGAAGGACTCCAAGGACACCCGCACCCTGGAGTACCGCTTCCTGCGCAAGGACGGCGCGACGATCTGGATCGAGAGCACCTATTCGCTGGTGCCCGCCGAGGACGGCGGCGGCTTCATCGCCACCAGCCGCGACGTCACCGAGCGCAAGCGCCTGGCGCAGGACCTGGCCCAGGCCGCCGAGGTGGCGCAGGGCGCTGCGGCCGCCAAGGCCGACTTCCTGGCCAACATGACCCACGAGCTGCGCACGCCGCTGACGGCGATCATCGGCTTTTCGGGCCTGCTGCGGCAGTCGCAGGCCCTTTCGGAGACCGACGCGCGGCAGGTGCGGCTGATCCACGAGGCCAGCAACACCCTGCTGGGCGTGGTCAACGACGTGCTGGACTTCTCGCGGCTGGAGGCGGGGCTGGAGCTCGACGCCGAGCCGTTCAAGCCCTGCGAGATCGCCCGCTCGGCCGCCGCCCTGATCGAGTCCCAGGCCCACGCCAAGGGCCTGCCGGTGCTGGTCGAGTTCGGCCCCGGCCTGAAGCCGCTGCTCGGCGATGCCGCGCGGCTGAACCAGGTGCTGCTGAACTTCCTGTCCAATGCGGTGAAGTTCACCAGCGAGGGGCGGATCCTGATCTCTGTGGCGCAGGAGACCTCCGACCTTGGCCAGCGGCTGCGGATGGAGGTGCGCGACACCGGCATCGGCCTGCCGGGCGACATGCACGACGCGGTGTTCGAGCGCTTCATCCAGGCCGACGCCGGCGTCTCGCGGCGGTTCGGCGGCACGGGGCTGGGCCTGGCGATCTGCAAGCGGATCATCGACGCCATGGGCGGCCGCATCGGGGTGGAGAGCACACCGGGGCGGGGTTCGACCTTCTGGTTCGAGGTCGACCTGCCGATCACCGAGAGCGTGGCCAACGACGTCCCGGTCGCGGCCCAGCCGGCGCCGCTGGAGCGGCCGGTGCGGGTGCTGCTGGTCGAGGACAACGCCGCCAACCGCGAGCTGATCGGGGCGCTGCTGGCGCCGTTCGACGTCGAGGTCGAGACGGCCGTGGACGGGGTGGGGGCGGTCGACGCCTTCAAGGCCGGGCGGGGCTATGACCTCGTGCTGATGGACGTGCAGATGCCGGTCATGGACGGCCTGACCGCCACCCGACGCATCCGCGCCCTGGAAGGGCAGGGGACCCATACCCCGATCGTCGCCATGACCGCCAACGTCCTGCCCGAACAGGTGGCCAACTGCATGGCCGCCGGCATGGACGACCACCTGGGCAAGCCGGTGAACCCGACGCGGCTGCTGGAGACGGTGGCCCGGTGGAGCCAGGCCGAGGCGGCTTAGGTTTTGAGGAACCTCCCCCCGTGGGGGAGGTGATCGCGAAGCGATCGGTGGGGGGAGAGACCTCCGAAACCGGCCGACGCCTCGATAGCTGAAAACGTCCCCCCACCGGCCTTCGGCCGCCTCCCCCACGGGGGGAGGTTCCCAGGGCTCGTCCTTCTCCCCTTGCGGGAGAAGGTGTCGACGAAGTCGACGGATGAGGGGTTGCACGAACGAAAACGCCGCGACGGCCGATCGGCTGTCGCGGCGTTTCATTTCTGAGAGACCCCTCACCCGACCTCCTTCGGAGGCCACCCTCTCCCGCAAGGGGAGAGGGATTTCGATCAGGTGATATCCGGGATCTGGTCGCTGGTGACGGCCGGCTTGGCCTTCGTGCCCCGCCCCCACAGCGTCTCGTACGTCCAGCCGGTGAGATCCTCGACGATAGCCTTGGACTCCGGGCTCTCGGCCTCGGTCGCGCCGGCGCGGAGGCGTTCGACTTCGTGGACCAGCACCTCGTGGGTGCGGGCGTTGAGGCGGAACCTCCAGGAGATGACCATGCCGGCGATCATCACGATCAGCGGGCCGCCGACCATGACCAGCACCAGGGCGCGGACGGCTTCCGGCGACTGCTCGGGCGGCGGGGCGCCTTTTGCGGCCGAGACGAAGCCGCCCAGGCCGATCAGGGAGGTGGTCAGCAGGATCGCGCCGGACTGGGCGATCTTGCGCACGAAGGTCATGACCCCGGCGAAGATGCCTTCGCGGCGGAGGCCCGTGACGGCCTCGTCGACGTCGGGCAGGTAGTTGTAGACGCCCCAGGGCACGAAGTTCAGCGTGCCGCGGCCCAGGCCCGCCAGGATGATCGGCAGGAACAGCCACAGCAGGACGGTGGGGTTGAAGCCCGCTGCGCCGGGCAGTGCGGTGAAGATGTTGCCGTTCAGCGCCGCCACGCCCGCCGTGAAGCCGGCCGGCTTGACGAGGAAGAAGGCCAGGAACAGCAGCAGGGCCGCGCCGACGAAGCTGATGGCCATGCGATAGGCCGCGGTCGGGCCGGTCTTGATGATCACGCGGATGGCGATCATCACCGAGATCAGCTGGGCCACGTACATCATGGTCATGGCCTGGGAGATCACCAGGGTCGAGCCGACCATCACCGTGGCCACGAACAGCGGGAAGGCGGTATTGAAGATGTCCTGGCTGATGTAGCCGCCCAGATAGAGCGACAGGTGCTGGCGGAAGGCCTTCAGCTTCAGGGTCGAGAACAGGTCGCGGAACATGTTGACCGGGATCAGCGCCGCCCTGGCCCAGTTCATGGGCTCGGGCTGGATCAGCTTCTCGTCCTCGGTATAGGGCCGCTCCCAGGTGAACAGCACGACCAGCAGGACGACCAGGCTGAACAGGCCGCCGAAGATCGCCGCCATGATCAAGAAGGTGTTGGGCGAGTCCTTGCCGCCGAAGTGGTTGATGATCAGGGTCGGCAGGTACGAGGCCAGGATCGCCGAGCTCTGGGCGACCAGCATCCGCGCGCCGGCGAACTTGGCCTTCTCCTTGTAATCCTTGGTCATCTCCGCCGCGAGGGTTTCCCACGGGATCAGGAACATCGTGTAGACGAACTCGAAGAAGATGAAGGTCAGCAGGTAGTAGGTGAAGGTCTGGCCGGTGACGAAGATCAGGGCGAAGGCCGGCAGCAGCGGGATGGTCAGCAGCAGGAACAGCTTGCGCCGCCCGACCTTCCGGCCGATCCAGGTGTGGCGCAGGTTGTCGGAGATGTAGCCGATCAGCGGGCAGGTGATGGCTTCCAGCAGGCGCGGCAGGCCCAGGATCAGGCCCGTCTCGACCGGCGAGAGCCCGCAGAAGGTGATGAAGAAATAGGCCAGCCAGCCGGTGATCACGGCCTGAGCGCCGGCCCCCAGCAGGTCGCCGGAGCCCCAGCCCCAATAGTTTATCCAGGACGGTTTGCGGGTGTCCGGCGTGGCCATTTCGTCTCAATCCCAAAAGGTGGGGGTCTTACCGCCCCCGAGTCCGGTCCAGTCGATTGACCGAACTGGCTAGTCCGAATTGCTCGGCGTCTGAGCCGAAAACCTCGCCCTTCGACAGGCTCAGGGTGAGGTTTTTCTACTGGCCGGGCCTATGGGTGGTCCTCATCCTGAGCTTGTCGAAGGACGAGGACCACGCACGGAGCCCGAAGCTAGGGCCTAGATGAAGGCGCGCTGGAACTCGCCGAGCGCCAGCATGGCCAGCGACTGGCCGTAGGGCATCGAGGTCAGCGGGATGTCCTTGTAGCCCTGGATCGTGTCGAACACCGGGGTGCCGAACGAGACCTGCTGCAACTCGCCAGCGTCGTCGATATTGGCCAGCACGCCCTTGATGGCGCGGATGGCGACGGCTTCGTATTCCTTGCCGATGTAGCGCTTGCGGACGGCCTTCAGCACGCCGTAGGCGAAGCCGGCCGTGGCCGAGGCTTCAAGGTACGAGGTCTTGTCGTTGATGATCGTGTGCCACAGGCCGCTCTCTTGGTCCTGGTACTCGGTCAGGGCCTTGATCTGGGCTTCCAGCGCGTCGATCAGGAAGGCGCGCAGGCCGTCGCCCGGCTTCAGGTCGAGCAACTCGATGAATTCCGGGATGGCGATCGTCACCCAGCAGTTGCCGCGCGCCCACAGGGCGTCGGCGAAGTTGTGACGGCCCTCGAAGGTCCAGCCGTGGAACCACAGGCCGGTCTTGCGGTCGGCCAGGTACTTGATGTGGACCATGAACTGGCGCTTGGCCTCCTCGACGAAGTCGGGGCGGTCGAGCAGCAGGCCGATCTTGGCCAGCGGCAGCACGCTCATCATCAGCGTGTCGTCCCACAGCTGTTGCGGGTTCTCGCTGTTGAAGACGATGTGCTGGAAGCCGCCTTCCTCGGTGCGCGGACCCTCGTACATGACGTAGTCGGCCCAGGTCTCGAGGTAGGGGATGTAGGTGTGGTCGCCGGTGGCCTCGTAGAGGTAGGCCAGGGTCAGGAACGGCGAGACCGTGTTGATGTTCTTGGTCGGGGTGCCGGCCTCGAAGCGGTCGGCGAACCACTTGGTCATGATGTCGAAGGCGCGCTCGTCGCCGTACATCTCGTACTGCTTCCACAGGCCGTAGAGGCCCACGCCGTGGGTCCATTCCCAGTCGTTCCAGCCCTTGGTGTCGATGACGCGGCCGTCGTCGAGGCGCAGCAGGAACTCGCCCGTCTCGTCGGTGATGTCGACGAGGTTGCTGATCAGAAGGGCGATCTTGGCCTTGATGTCCTTGGCGTCGATGCCGTGTGCGAGATTGGGCACGGTAGTCTCCTAGAGGTAAGTTCGGACGAGCACGGGGCTCATTGTTTGTAGTCGGGGGCCGGCACGCGGGCGACGGGGACGCCGCCTTCCACGTTGCGCAGCACGTCGAGGGTCACGGCTTCCAGGGCGTCGCCGGGGGCGCCGTCGCTGGTCACCGCCAGGGCGATGGTGTTCTTGCCGTGCTCATCGATGATGCCGCTCGGCAGGACGAAGGTCCGCTGCGGGCCGACATGGGCGATGAACTGGCCCATGTTCCAGCCGTTGACGAAGATCAGCACCCGGTAGCGGCCCGGCGAGCGCGGGGTCTTCGGATCGCCGATGGTCAGGCCCAGGGTCACGTCCTGGTCCTTGGGCAGGGCGAGATCGAAGCTGGTGCGATACCAGGTCGTGCCGGCATAGGGTTTGGTCGCGGCCATGTCGGCCTTGGTCCAGGCCTGGTCGGGGAAGCCCGGGAGGTGCCAGCCGTTGCGTTCGCCGTACTGGCCGCCTTCGTTCAGCGAGCCGCGCACCGGATCGGCGATGTCCTCGCCGCCCTTGTTGCCCTGGATCTTCCAGCTGATCGGTACGGCGAAGCTGTAGCTGGTCGGGCTCGACAGCGAGGCCGAGACCAGGCCGCGGGCTTCCTTGTGGAAGTCGTCGGCGTCGAGGTCCCAGTTGTGGCCGTTGTTGCGGACCATCACCGACAGCACGTGCTCGCCGTCGCCGCGCAGGTCTTCCGGCAGCTTGAAGGTGGCGACGCCGGTGGTGATCGGGCGGGGCAGGCCGCCGTCCAGTTCGTGCTGGCCCAGGAACTTGCCGTCCAGCCAGACCTGCAGCAGGCCCGCGCCCCCGGCCCCGTAGTGCAGGGTCAGGGTGTCGATGTCGGCGCGGCCCTTGTAGCGGCCGCGATACCAGACGTCGCCGTTGTGGAAGCCATGGGTGCTCATGTCGAGCACCGGCTGGCCGGTCGGCGGACGCACGGTGGAGCCGCCGCGCTTGCCCTCGGCCTTGGCCCAGGCGCTGTCGTCGAAGGCCGGATCGGACTCGGGCGAGCCGGCGGCGGTCTTCCAGTCGAGCTTGGCTAGATCGGGCAGGGTGACGGCGGCCGGGCCGGGCAGGGCCTTGGACGCCAGCAGCGAGCCGCTGGTCGTGGCCTTGGCGGCGACGGCGGCGCCGTTCCAACGGACGGACTTCACGCCCTTGGGGGCGAAGACTTCCAGCGGGCTTTCGGTCTCGGTGTCGCCGGTCAGGGACAGGACGCCGCCCTTGACGGCGGCGGTGCGGACGAGGCCGGGGCCGCGCTGCAGGGTGGGGCCGGCGGCGGTGTCCTGGCGCCAGAAGGTCTGGCCGGTCGCCTCGTCGGCCAGCAGCAGCACCAGGGGCGGACGGCCGCCGCCGGTGATGCGCACGCGGGCCAGGCCCGTGTGCTGGTAGGTCAGCTTAAGGTCGCCCTTGGCGGCGTCGAAGGCCGAGGTCACGTCGCCTTCCAGCACCTCGACCTTGGGGGCCTGCGCGTAGCGCAGCACGGTCTCGCCCGCCTCGCCGGCGCGGCCGTAGAGCAGGGCCAGGTCGCCGCCGTTCCAGGGCAGGTGGGTCTGGATCTCGGAGGTCGAATAGACCAGCCGCTGGCCGCCCAGGTCGTAGGACGCCATCAGCAGCTTGCTGTCCTGGCCCTTGATCCGCGAGGGGACCACGTATTCGCCGTCGCGGGTCTTCAGCTTGAAGGTGAAGGCCTCGTCGCCGGTGGCGCTGCTGGGATTGTGGACCACCACATAGAGGTGGCTGCCGGTCTCGGTATTGACGTTGTGGTAGACGCGGACCTTGTCGTTCGAGACCGTGACGAACTCGCCCTTGTCCATGCGGGTCAGGTCTGGAACCGCGTTCAGGAACTGGCCCATCTGCTTCATGACGCGGGCCTTGTCGCGCAGGCCGCGGGCCTCGTCGATGGCCGAGCCGTAGTCGTAGGAGCTGAACACCACCGGGGCCGGCAGCCAGCCCCAGCTGGTGCCGCCATAGGTCATGTAGAAGCTCTGGATCGTCAGGCCGTTGGCGATGTTGGTTCCGTAGAACACCCGCTGGTAGCCGACGCCGCGATGCTGGGCGGTGCAGTCGTAGTCGCCGTTGCTGCCCCAGTAGTCGAACCAGCCGCCGCCGAACTCGGCCGCGAAGCCGGGAGTGTTGGGGCTGGCCGAGGCGCCGCCCTTGGAGCCGCCGGGACCGTAGAGGCCCCAGTCGGGCGCGACGCCCGGCGCCGACGGCGTGGAGTCGACCTTGCACGAGCCGCCCGGATAGCCGTCGAAGGCGTAGAGGTCGGCGGGGCCTTCCACCGTGCCGGGGACCTTGGAGTCCTTGGGCACCCAATAGCCGTTGCGGCCCTTGTCGTTGTGGAACAGCGGCACGGTGATGCCGTCGGCGCGAGCCTTGTCGGCCAGCCACTGCATGTAGCGCTGCTGCGGGGCGCCGACGACGTCGAGCTCGTTCTCGATCTGGTGGGCGATGACCGTGCCCTGGCCGGTGGTCAGCTGGTGGCGGGCGATGACCTTGTTGATCTGGCTCAGCCACTCGTCGGCCGCCTGGATGTATTCCGGGGCGTCGGTGCGGGCGCGGGCCTGCTGGTTGACCAGCCAGCCGGGGAAGCCGCCGCGCGTCAGCTCGGCGTTCACGTAGGGCCCGGCGCGGGTGATGACGTAGAGGCCTTCTTCCTTGGCCATGGTCAGCACGCGATCCATGTCGCGCACGCCGCTGAAGTCGTAGACCCCCTGCTTGGGCGAGTGGTAGCCCCAGTCGATATAGATGGCGACGGTGTTGTAGCCGCTGGCCTTCATCTTCTGGAGGATGTCGCGCCACAGGTCGGGGCTGGGCACGCGGAAGGGGTGGAACTCGCCGCCCCAGGAGTAGATGCGATTGCCGTCGACCTTCAGGGAGTACTTGTCCCAGGTGATCTTGTGGGTTTCACCCGAAGAAGGGAGGGGGGGCTTTGCCGCGACCGCCTGGTCGCCGCCTTCCTTGAGCACGGTGAAGTGGCGGACGGTGCCCGAAAGCTCCGGCAGTTCCTTCTTGGGCGTCCAGGTGCGGAAGCCGTCCTTGCTGTCGGAGTACCAGTACCTTTTCGACATGTACTCGTCGAAATAGACGCGCCAGGCGCCTTCGGGGGTACGGGTGACGGCGGGGCCTTCGAGGAACTTGCCCCAGCCGGCCCAGTCGCCGCCGCCCTTGACCTGCCAGGGGCCGTCCAGCGACGGGGCGGTCAGCAGCTCGATGAACTTGGTGGTCTCGTTCTTGGCGAAGGCCTGGTACTGCGCGCCCTCGCGCACGACGAAGGCGTCGATGTAGTTGGGGCCCATGCCGGCCAGCGGGCGCGGGGCGCTCCAGGCGGTCAGGTCGGCGTCCTGGGCGGTGATGCGGTAGGGCTGAAACTGCCCGCCGATGCCGGTGGTCGAGACCGACAGGATCAGGTGCTCGGAGCCGTCCTGGTCGACGAACCACTCAGGCGCCCAGCTGTTGGTCGCGCCGGGGACGTCTATGGTCACGTCGCGCAGGAAGGTCCAGTCGACCAGGTCCTTGCTGCGGGCCAGGCCGATGGTGTTGCCCGTCCAGCCGGTGGTGTAGGCGACGTAGTAGAAGCCGTCCTTGCGCTTGAGCACGCTGGGATCGCGGATCAGCCCCTTGGGCGGGGTGTAGGCCAGCGGCTTTTGCAGGGTGAAGCGCGTGCCGTCGGCCGAGTCGTAGATGCTCATGTTCGACTGGCTGGCGTTGGTGAACGCCGTCATGACGTAGCGCGTCGGCTCGGCCAAGGCTGTGGTGGCGAGCAGGGCGGCGGCGAGGCCGATCAGGGCGGAACGCTTCACGGTCCTCAGCCCTCGAAGAAGAAGACGGGCTTCAGCGGCCACTCGACGGGCTTGTTGTCGGGGTGGACCTCCATCAGGTCGGCCATGAAGTCCCACCAGCGCTTCATCACCGGCTGAAGGGGCAGGGCGTCCTTGTCGTTGTCCGGCTTCAGGCGCAGCACGGCGAACAGGCTCATGGTCTCTTCGTCGAGGAAGATCGAATAGTCGTAGATGCCCGCGCCGCGCAGGGCCTCGGCGAGGTCGGGCCACAGCTCGTCGTGGCGACGCTCGTACTCGGCGGCGACGCCGGCCTTCAGCTGCATGCGGAAGGCGATCGGGCGACCTTCGATCGTGCTGCTCATGGGGTGTCCTCCGGGCGTCTTTTTTTGGTTGTCAGGCGATGCGGTAGACGTCGGCGGCCGTGCCGGCGAACAGGCGCTGGCGCTCGGCGTCGCTGAAGTCGGCCGTGATGGCGTCGTAGGCGCTGTAGAAGGCGTCGAAGCCGCCATGCACCCGCTCGACGGGGAAGTTGCTGGCGAACATCGACCGCTCGGGACCGAAGGCCTCGATCACGTAGAGGATGAAGGGGCGCAGGCTATCGACCGTCCAGGCGCGATCGACCATGGCCAGGCCCGAGATCTTGCACGAGACGTTAGGGCGCTTGGCCAGCTCCGCCAGACCCGAGCGCCAGAGGGCCAGGCCCGCCTCGTCGCGGTCGGTCGGCATGCCGGCGTGGTTGACGATCAGCGGGATGTCGGGATGGGCGTCGGCCAGGGCGGCCGCCGTCGCCATCTGCGCGGGATAGAGCTGCAGGTCGAACGACAGGCCGTGGTCGGCCAGCAGGGCGAAACCCCGGCGCCACTGGTCGTTCAGCAGCAGGTCGGACGGGCCGTAGGTCTTGGCCGGGTCCGCGTGGAAATTGACGATCTGGCGGATGCCGCGAACGCGCGGGCGCTCGGCGTGGGCTTCCAGCAGCAGCTCGATGTTGGGATCGTCCAGATTGGCGCCGGCCACGATCGCCCCGATCGGCGCGCCGGCGTCGGCCAGGCCTTCCAGCCAGTCGGTCTCCGACAGCTGCTTGTCGGTCGGAAGGCCGCACTCGACGTGGACCAGCGCCGACACCCGCCAAGGCAGGGCGTCGGCCGCGTAGTCGGCGGGCAGGTAGTTCCGGCCGGCGATGGAAGCCATGTCGCCGGCCGGATTGTTGGGCAGCGGGTCGTCCTGGAGCCAGGAGTAGTAGTGCTTGTCGAGGTCCCACAGGTGCATGTGGGCGTCGACGATCGGACCCGCATAGGCCATCGCCTGCTCCCTAGAACGTAGTCCGGCCGCCGGACGTGTCGAAGGTGGCGGCGGTGGTGAAGCTGCACTCTTCGCTGGCCATGAAGCAGACCATGGCGGCGCTTTCCTCGACTTCGCCCAGACGGCCCATCGGGATCTTGCTGCGCATGTACTCGACCTGGCTGGGGGGCAGTTGCTCCAGGATCGGGCTTTCGAAGGTGGCGGGAGTCAGGGCGTTGGCGATCACGCCCTTGCCGGCCAGTTCCTTGCCCAGCGACTTGGTCAGGCCGATCACGCCGGCCTTCGACGCCGAATAGGCGCTGGCGTTGGGATTGCCTTCCTTGCCGGCCACCGACGAGACGTTGACCACGCGGCCGTAGCCGGCCGCCAGCATGTGCGGCACCACCGAGCGGCAGCAGTAGAACAGGCCGTTCAGGTTGATGTCGATGACGCGCTTCCAGCTGTCGAGCGGGAACTCGTGCACCGGCACCGTGGCGCCGGTGATGCCGGCCGAATTGACCAGCACGTCGATCTTGCCCAGGGCCTCCAGGCTGGCGGCCGTGGCGGCCGCGACCTGGGCCTCGTCGGAGACGTCCAGGGCGAAGGTGAAGGTCGCGCCGATTTCCTCGGCGGTGGCCTTCAGGGCCTCGGCGTTGACGTCCCAGAGGGCGACCTTGCCGCCTTCGGCGACGATGCGACGGGCGGTTTCCTTGCCCAGGCCCGAGGCGCCGCCGGTGATGACGGCGGCGCGGCCCGCGAAGCGATTGGCGTAGACGGTCACGACACGCCTTCCTTGGTCCAGGCGATGACTTCCTGGCGCTGGCTGCCGAGCTTCTCGATGCCCAGCTCCATGACGTCGCCGGCCTTCAGGAAGATCTTCTCGGGCTTCTGGCCTTCGCCGACGCCGGGCGGGGTGCCGGTGGTCAGGATGTCGCCCGGCTCCAGGGTGACGAAGCGGCTCATATAGGCGATCAGCTCGGCGACGCCGAAGATCATCGTCTTGCTGTTGCCGGTCTGCATGCGCTTGCCGTTGAGGTCGAGCCACATGTCGAGGTTCTGGCAGTCACCCACTTCATCGGCGGTGACGACCCACGGGCCGACCGGGCCGAAGGTGTCGCAGCCCTTGCCCTTGTCCCACTGCGAGCCGAGCTCCTTCTGGAAGGCGCGCTCGGAGACGTCGTTCACCAGCACGTAGCCGGCGACGTAATCCAGGGCCTCGGATTGCTCGACATAGCGGGCGCGCTTGCCGATCACGACGCCCAGCTCGACTTCCCAGTCGCCCTTCTCGGCGCCCTTGGGCAGCATGACCTGGTCGTTCGGGCCGTTCAGGCACGAGATCGCCTTGGTGAAGAAGATCGGCTCGGGCGGGGGCTCGAGGCCGGCTTCCTTGGCGTGGTCGGCGAAGTTCAGGCCGATGGCCAGGAACTTGCCGACATTGCCGATCGG
The DNA here is from genome assembly GCF_016135805.1 of Caulobacter hibisci. Taxonomy (GTDB): domain Bacteria; phylum Pseudomonadota; class Alphaproteobacteria; order Caulobacterales; family Caulobacteraceae; genus Caulobacter; species Caulobacter hibisci. The sequence continues at coordinate 25,869 of NZ_JADWOX010000025.1, read as the reverse complement.
CACGCCGTAGCGCGGCGAGCCTTCGACGACCGGCAGCGAAGCCGGGTCGATGGCGGCGATCTTGGCCAGGCCCTCGGGCGACAGCTCGGCGCCGGTGATGTCGGACACGTGGCCCGACAGGTCGCGGATCTTGCCTTCGGCGTCGAGCAGACCGGGCTTTTCGGCGCCCCGCGGGCCGTAACGCAGCAGTTTCATGATCTTCTGGCTCTAGGGGAATAGGAAAGGGGGGAAGGGCGCGGCTTAGCGCGGATAGGGACGGTGCAGGCCGACGTCGCGGTTCAGCTCGACGCCGAAGCCGGGCGCGTCGCCGAGCTTCAGCTTGCCGTTGACCGGAACGGGCTCGCCGATCAGCTGCGGATGGAACATCGGCACGACCTCGTCGGCCTTGGGCGCCATCATCAGGAACTCGGCGAACGGGCTGTTATGGCGCGTGATGACGAAGTGGTAGCTGTACACCGACGAGCCGTGCGGGATCATCATCACGCCCTTGCTGTCGGCCAGGTTGGCGATCTTGATCAGCTCGGTGACGCCGCCGCACCAGCCCACGTCCGGCTGGATGATGTCGCAGCATTCCATCTCCAGCAGCATGCGGAAGCCCCAGCGGGTGGCTTCGTGCTCGCCGGTGGTGACCAGCATGCCGGGAGGGGCGTTCTTCTTCAGATCGCGATAGCCCCAGTAGTCGTCGGGGCTCAGGGCCTCCTCGATCCACTTCAGGCCGTACTCGTGGGCCTTGTGGGCCAGCTTGGTGGCGTAGTTGAGGTCCAGCGACATCCAGCAGTCGAACATCAGCCAGAAATCCTCGCCCACGCGGTTGCGCATGGTTTCGAGCTCTTCGAGGTTCTTGCGCAGGCCTTCCTCGCCTTCGGCGGGGCCGTGGTGCAGGGGCATCTTGCCGCCGATGAAGCCCATCTCCTTGGCCAGGTCCGGACGGGCGCCGGTGGCGTAGAAGGTCAGCTCGTCACGAACCTTGCCGCCCAGCAGGGCGTAGACCGGCTCCTGGCGCAGCTTGCCCAGCAGGTCGTAGAGCGCCAGGTCGACGCCCGAGATGGCGTTCACGACCAGGCCCTTGCGGCCGTAGTACTGGGTGGAGAAGTACATCTGGTCCCAGATCTTCTCGACCTCGGTCGGGTCGCGGCCTTCCAGGAAGCGGGCCAGGTGCTTTTCGACGATGAAGGCGGCCGGTTCGCCGCCGGTGGTCACGGCAAAACCGATTGTGCCGTCGACGGCCTCGATCTCGACGACCAGGGTGCCCAGCACGTTGATGCCGAAGCTCTGGCGGCTCTGACGGTATTCCGGATAGCGCGACATCGGGGTGGCGATGTGATCGTCGATCCAGTGGCCTTCGCCCTGGTCGTGGTAGTCGGCGCCGCCCCCGCGGACCACATAGGCGCGGACAGCCTTGATCAAGGGAAGCGGCATCTTCAGCTCCAACCATCGCCCGGTCCGTCGGACCGGCATCAACCCCAACCGGGGGAGGGCGCGCCAGGCGGGGCCGCCGAACGACGCGAACGGATGGTTCGCGCTACCTCCCCAGAACATCGTATGACACGCTCGCCGCGGGAGTTCCGCGACCTCAAGAGTCGCTAAGCGGGCCCTTGTCTTGCGTTCCATATTATGAGAGGTAGTGCTACAAAATGAAACCCAGCACGTCAAGGGGAGCGGAACCAGTGGCTGATGACGAAGGCGCGGCGACCAAGAGCCCCAGCGGCAGCCAGACCCTTTTCCGTGGTCTCGACGTGCTCGACGTGGTCGCCGACGCGGGCGCGATCGGCCTGCCGGCCCTGGCCGCGCGACTCGGCCTGACCCGCAGCACGACCCACCGCCTGGCCACTGCCCTGGTCGAGCGCCGCATGCTCACTCAAACCCCGCGCGAAGGCTATAGCCTCGGCTCCAAGCTGCTCGAGCTGGGCTATCTGGCCAGCCAGCAGATGGACCTGCCGCGCGTGGCCCGCCCGCACCTGGAAAAGCTGTGGGAAGAGCTGGAGGACACCGTCCACCTGGGCGTGCTCGACGACGACCGGGCGCTTTATCTCGACAAGCTGACCGGCCGCCGCCGCATCAACATCTCCTCGCGCGTGGGCGATCGCCAGCCGATCCGCTCGACGGGCCTGGGCAAGGCCCTGGTGCTGGACGACGACGAGAGCCGCTGGCGCGCCCTCTATCGCAAGGAGGGCCCGGCCGCGGCCGGCGCGCCGAACGAAGAGCAATGGATCGCCTGGATGCGCGACTATTCCCAGCGCGGCATCGCCTTCGACCTGGAAGAGAACGAGGACCGCATCCGCTGCGTGGCCGCGCCGGTGCGCGGCGCGGGCGGGCAGATCGTGGCGGCGATCAGCGTCTCGGGGGCGGCCCAGTACATGGACGACGAACGGATGGGCGGCCTGGTGGACGACATCCGCACGGCGGCCGACGCGATCAGCCGCGACCTCGGCTGGAACGGCAAGCGGGCGTCGGGCGCAAAGACCTGACGCCTCGCGCGCATAAGCGCGCGTAGTGAGTAGACGGAGGACCTATGCTTCTGAAGGACAAGGTGGTGCTGGTGACCGGCGCCTCGGGCGGTATCGGCAAGGCCGCGGCCATCGGCGCGGCGCAGCACGGCGCGGACGTGGCGATCAACTACCACTCCGACGAGGCCGGCGCGGCCGACGCCGTGGCGCAGATCGAGGCCCTGGGCCGTCGCGCCATCGCCGTGAAGGGCGACGTGGCCGAAGTGGCCACCGCCAAGGCCTTCGTCGAGGCGGCGGTCGAGGCCTTCGGCAAGGTCGACGTCTTCGTCAACAACGCCGGCATCTGCCCGTTCCACGCCTTCCTCGACATGCCGCCCGAGGTTCTCGAGCGGACCATGAAGGTCAATCTGCACGGCGCCTATTACATGGTGCAGGCGGCCGCCAACCAGATGGTCAAGCAGGGCCACGGCGGCGCGATCATCGCCGTCAGCTCGATCAGCGCCCTGGTCGGCGGCGGCATGCAGACCCACTACACCCCGACCAAGGCCGGCGTGCACAGCCTGATGCAGTCGACCGCCATCGCGCTGGGCAAGTACGGCATCCGCTGCAACTCGGTGCTGCCGGGCACCATCGAGACGGCGATCAACAAGGAAGACCTGGCCGACGTCGCCAAGCGCGAATACATGAGCGGCCGCATCCCGCTGGGCCGCCTGGGCGAGCCCGACGACCTGGCCGGCCCGATCGTGTTCCTGGCCTCGGATCTGGCCAAGTACGTCACCGGCGCGGCCCTGCTGGTCGACGGCGGCGCCTTCGTGAACCTGCAATAGGCCGGACGCTCTTCCATGATCGTCTCGTCGACCACCGACTTCCGTGAGGCTGCGCGGCGCAAGCTGCCGCGCTTCCTGTTCGACTACATCGACGGCGGCGCCTATGCCGAGCGGACCCTGGCCCGCAACGTCTCCGACCTCGCCGATCTGGCCCTGCGCCAGCGGGTGCTCAAGGACGTCAGCCGGGTCTCGACGGCGACCAGCCTGTTCGGCGTGGAGCAGTCCATGCCGGTGGTGCTGGCGCCCGTCGGCCTGACGGGCATGTACGCCCGCCGGGGCGAGTGCCAGGCGGTGCGCGCGGCCTCGGCCAAGGGCGTGCCGCTGTGCCTGTCGACGGTGTCGGTGTGCGACGTCGACGAGGTGGCCGCCGCGTCCAGCCGGGCGCTGTGGTTTCAGCTCTACGTGCTGCGCGACCGGGCCTTCATGCGCGACCTGCTGGCGCGGGCGGCGGCGGCGGGGGCGACCACCCTGGTCTTCACCGTCGACATGCCGGTGCCGGGCGCGCGCTACCGCGACGCCCACTCGGGCATGAGCGGTCCCAACGCCTCGGTGCGCCGGATGCTGCAGGCCATGGGCCGGCCGCAATGGGCGTGGGACGTCGGCCTGATGGGCCGTCCCCACACCCTGGGCAATGTCGCCCCGGTGCTCAAGGGCAATACGGGCCTGGAGGACTTCATGGGCTGGCTGGGGGCGAACTTCGACCCCTCCATCCAGTGGAAGGACCTCGAATGGATCCGCGAGTGCTGGAAGGGTCCGCTGGTCATCAAGGGCGTGCTCGATCCTGAAGACGCGCGGGCCGCCGTCGACATCGGCGCCGACGGCGTCGTGGTCTCCAACCACGGTGGGCGGCAACTGGACGGGGTGCTTTCGTCGGCCAAGGCGCTGCCGGCCATCGCCGAGGCCGTGGGCGACAAGCTGACGGTGCTGGCCGACGGCGGGGTGCGCTCTGGCCTCGACGTGGTGCGGATGCTGGCCCTGGGCGCCAAGGGCGTCCTCCTGGGCCGGGCCGCCGTCTACGCCCTGGCCGCGCGGGGCCAGGCAGGGGTGACCCAGCTGCTGGACCTGATGGAGAAGGAGATGCGGGTGGCCATGGCCCTGACCGGCGTCAACTCCGTCTCCGAAATCGACCGTTCCATCCTGGCGGAGACCCGCTGATGAAGATCGCCGTCGCCCTCGCACTGGCTCTGGTCATGGGGGCGGCGCCGGCCGCCCTGGCCGACCCCAACCGCATCGTCATCGCCAGCGACTCCACCGCCGCCGACTACAGCGCCCGCAGCTTCCCGCAGATGGGCTGGGGCATGGTGCTGAAATGCTCGCTGAAGCCGCAGGCCCAGATCGTCAACCTGGCGCGCGGCGGCCGCTCGACCAAGACCTTCCAGGAGGAGGGGCTGTGGTCGGTGCTGATGGCCCAGCTGCAGAAGGACGACACCGTCCTGATCCAGTTCGGCCACAACGACGCCGACACCAAGAAGATCGTCCGCTTCACCGATCCCAACGGGGCCTATGCCGACAACCTGCGCCGGTTCGTGGCCGACGTGCGGACGGCCGGGGCCAAGCCGGTGCTGATCACCCCGATCGCCAAGCTTATCTTCAAGGACGGCAAGATCCAGGATACCCACGGTCCCTATTCGGCGACCGTGCGGCGGGTGGCGGCCGAGACGAAGACGCCGCTGATCGACCTCGACCAGCAGAGCCAGGCGACCCTGCAGAAGATGGGCGAAGCCGAGGGCGCCAAGCGCTTCATGATCTATTCGGTGGAAGACAAGATCGCCAGCCACCCGGAAGGGATCAACGACACCACGCATCCCAACGAGCTGGGCGCGCGGATGGCGGCGGGCATCGTCGCCAAGGGCCTGAAGGGCGCCAAGGTCCCGGCCTCGAAACTGGTGCTGCGGGCGGTGGCCGACGCCTCGGCGCGCGGCGAGCCGACCTGCGCGGGCCGGCCCTAGGTCCTGACAAGGCAAAAAGAAAGGAGCGCTGGCTGAGCCGGCGCTCCTGCGACCTCAGGGGGAACGAGGTCAGGCAGAACAGGGAAGGATCGAACTCGACCCACCGGTCAATTCTCACAATGTGGACAATTGATCGATATATTGAGAATATCATCGAAGTGGCGGACGTCAACCGCCGTTGCGTGGGGAAACGCCGTGAACCGACTTCTTCTGTCCGCCGCCCTTGCCTTGGCGCTGGCGCCGAGCGCGCCGCTGCTGGCCGCGCCGAAAGCGGCGGCTCCCGCCGTCGCGGCCGCGCCCGCCTGGCGCAGCGCCTGGGGCAATGCGCCGATCGCGCCGCAGGCCGTGGCCCGGCCGGGGGAGGCCAGGGCCTTCACCGACGTCACCGTGCGCCAGGTCATGCGGCTGAACGCCGGCGGCGACGCGGTGCGGCTGCGGCTGTCCAACGAACTGAACGAACGCCCGCTGGCGGTGGGGGCGATCACGCTGGCGCCGGCCGACGCCGACGGCAGGATCGTCGGGACGCCGGTCGCGGTGACGGTGGGCGGCAGGAGCGAGTTCACGATCGCGCCGGGCGCGCCGCTGCTGACCGACCCGGTCGCCCTGCCGGTCAAGGCCATGGACCGGGTGTCGGTGGCGATCTTCTATGTCGGAACCCAGGCCCCGGCTGGCCACCGCGTGCGGCTGTTCGTGGCCCCGCCCGGCAATCACGTGGCCAAGTCCCCGATCCCGGGCGAGGAGGCTCTGCGTGGTCCGGGCCTGGTGAGCGGCGTCGAGGTGCGGGGCGCAGCGGCGCCGGTGCTGGTGGCGATCGGCGACTCGATCACCGAGGGAACCGGCTCGACCGCCAACGCCGACAAGGGCTGGCCCGAGCAATTGGCCCAGCGCCTTTCGGCCCGCCCCGAGGGCTGGAGCGTCGTCAACATGGGCGTCGGCGGCGGGCGGCTGCTGCGCGAGGTCTCCGGCCCCAGCGCCCTGTCGCGCTTCGACCGCGACGTGCTGAGCGTGGCCGGTCTGAAGGCCGTGCTGCTGCTGGAAGGCATCAACGACATCGGCCGTCCGGCCCAGCCGGGCTTCGCCGCCGACGCGGTGACGCCCGAAGACCTGATCGTCGGCTATCGCCAGCTGATCGCCCGGGCCCATGCGCGCGGCGTGAAGATCTATGCCGGCGTCATCCCGCCGTTCGAGGGCGCGGCCTACTATCACGACAAGGGGGAGGCTACGCGCCAGGCCGTCAACGCCTGGATCCGCACCAGCGGCGAGTTCGACGGGATCGTCGACTTCGACGCGGTGCTGCGCGATCCGGCCAAGCCCAGCCAGCTGCGCGCCGACACCCATGGCGGGGATCACCTGCATCCGAACGATGCGGGTTATGCGCTGATGGCGCAGGCCGTGGACAAGGCGCTGTTTGGGGGCAAGTAGGGAGGCTCTCTCAAGCTCTCCCGCCGCCTTGCCTTCAACTGCCTCCTGGGCCTTGTGCCCAGGATCCATCGTTCAGCCGCTCAGACTTCGACAGGTCGAACAAGGTTTGAGCCGTCGCCGGCATGGGCCCTCGCCACAGGGGCGAGGGAGGCGATCCTTTCGGGGCCTAGACCTTAGAAACCCAAGGCGAGATTGCACCGGTCGCAATCCCCGGTAAGGTCGCTCCAAACGGCTGTTTGGGGTGAAGCATGGCGATGCGGCGTTTCGGGTTGGCGACGGCCCTGGCCCTCTCTCTGGCGATCGGAGGCGGGCCCGTCCTGGCCGCCCCGAAGCCGGTCCTGCCGGCCGCCGCGCCCGAGAGCGTCGGCGTCTCGTCCGAGCGGCTGGCCAAGCTGGACGCCTTCATGAAGGACCTCGTCGCCACCGGTCACCTGCCGGGCGCGACGACCATGCTGGTGCGACACGGCAAGGTGGTCAGCTTCGAGACCTACGGCGCCAAGGGCTTCGGCGGGCCTCCGATGGCCAAGGATGCGATCTTCCGCATCTATTCCCAGACCAAGCCGGTCACCGGCGTGGCGATGATGATCCTGTTCGAGGAGGGCCGCTGGCGCCTCGACGATCCGGTGACCAAGTACATCCCGGAGTTCGCCAACCTGCGCGTCTACAAGGGCGTGAACCCCGACGGCTCGTTCATCACCGATCCGTCCGATCGGCCGCCGAGCATGCGCGAGATCATGAACCACACGGCCGGCTTCGCCTACGGCCTCAACCCCGACAACCCGATCGACAAGGCCTATGTCTCGACCGGCGTGCTGAGCTCCAAGACCGGCCAGGAGTTCGTCGAGAAAGTCGCCAAGCTGCCGCTGGTGGGGCCGCCCGGCAAGCAGTGGAAGTACAGCGTCGGCGTCGACATCCAGGGCTTCATCGTCGAGAAGCTGTCGGGCCAGAGCCTGCCCGACTTCATGCAGAGCCGGATCTTCGGCCCGCTGAAGATGAAGGACACCGGCTTCTGGCTGCCGGCCGAGAAGGCCGATCGCCTGGCCGACCTCTACATGTGGAACGGCAAGGAAAAGAAGATCATCCCGGCCCAGGGCTTCATGGTGCTGGACATCACCAAGCCGCCGGTCGTGGCCTCTGGCGGTGGCGGGCTGGTTTCGACCAATGCCGACTACGCGCGTTTCGCCCAGATGCTGCTGAACGGCGGCGAGTTGGACGGGGCGCGGATCCTGTCGCCGGCCACGGTCAAGCTGATGGCTTCGGATCACCTGGACGACGTGGTTCTCGACGATGTCGAGGCCCCGTTCTCGAAAGCCACCGGCAAGGGCTTCGGCCTCGACTTCATGGTCATCACCGATCCGGCGCGGGCGGGCACGCTGGCTGGGAAGGGGACCTACAGCTGGGGCGGGGCGGCCGGCACCTGGTTCTGGATCGACCCGACCAACGACCTGTTCTTCCTGGGCATGATCCACGTGCTGGGCAAGGACGGCGACCCGGCCCTGCGCAACATCGACGAACGCACTGCGTCGCTGGTCTATCAGGCGCTCACCAATCCCGAAAAATAAGGCCCGCAAAGGGCTGGAGGAAACGCATGCTGGAAATGTTCTCGCTCGAGGGCCGCGTGGCGCTCGTCACCGGCGGTTCGCGCGGCATCGGCCGGATGATCGCCGAGGGCTTCCTGCGCTACGGCGCGGCGCGGGTCTACATCACCGCCCGCAAGGCCGCCGCCTGCGACGCGGCGGCCGAGGAGCTGTCGGAATTTGGCGAGTGCGTCTCGCTGCCGGGCGACATCTCGACGCTCGAAGGCGTGCAGGGCCTGGCGGCGCGGATCCTGGAGCGGGAGAGCAAGCTCGACATCCTGGTCAACAACGCCGGCGCGGCCTGGGGCGCGGACTTCGACAGCTTCCCCGAAGCCGGCTGGGACAAGACCGTCGACCTGAACCTGAAGACCCCGTTCTTCCTGACCCAGGCCCTGATCGGCCCGCTGCGCGAGGCGGCCAAGGCCCGGGTGGCCAAGGTGATCAACATCGCCTCGATCGACGGCCTGTCGGTGACCAACGAGGAGACCTATCCCTATGGCGCCAGCAAGGCCGGCCTGATCCACATGACCAAGCGGATGGCCCTGCGCCTGGCGGGCGACAACATCGCCGTCTCGGCCATCGCGCCCGGCGCCTTTCCCAGCGATATGAACCGCGTGGCCCGCGACCACGCCGACGCCGTGGCCAAGCACATCCCCGCCGGCCGCATCGGCGAGCCCGAGGACATGGCCGGCGCGGCGATCTACCTGGCCTCGCGGGCGGGGGACTATGTGGTGGGCTCTACGATCACCGTGGACGGCGGCGTGGCCTGGGCGCGGTAAAATCACCCTCTCCCAGAGGGAGAGGGAGGGTTTTCGCTACGGCTTCCCGGCCGCCGGCAGTTCGGTCAGCGGCGTGGCGTCCGACAGTTCGACCTCGCGCACGGCCGGGGCCGGAGCGGCCTTGGGCGGGCGGGCACCGCGTTCGCGGGCCGACATCAGCGACCAGCCGCCGGGCTTGAGGATCTCCAGCGGCGAGAAGCGGGCCTTGTAGGCCATCTTCTCCGAGCCCGGCACCCAGTAGCCCAGATAGACGTAGGGCAGGCCGGTGAGGCGGGCCTGGACGATGTGGTCGAGGATGATGAACGAGCCGAGGCTGCGCCGCTCTTCGGCCGGGTCGTAGAAGCTGTAGACCAGCGACAGGCCGTCGGCGAGCACGTCGACCAGCACGCAGGCCACGAGATCGCCCGGGCCGCGATCGACCGAGGGACGGCGATATTCGATCAGGTGGGTGCGGACAGCGGTGTCTTCGACCATGGCCACGTAGTCGGGCCAGGTCATCTCGGCCATGCCGCCGTCGGCGTGGCGGGCGACGAGGTAGCGGCGCAGCAGCTCGAACTGCTCCAGCGTGGCCTCGGCCTCGACCAGATGGCGCACCAGGTCGCCGTTGCGGTTCAGGGCGCGGCGCTCCGAGCGCGAGAAGGCGTAGTCGGCGGCCGGGGCGCGGGCCGACTGGCAGGCGCGGCAGGTCTCGCAGGCGGGCCGGTAGGCGATGTTCTGGGAGCGACGGAAGCCGACCTGGGTCAGGCTGTCATTGACGCCGGGACCGTCGGACAGGGGCAGGTGGGTAAACACCTTCCGTTCCTGGCGGCCGGACAGGTACGGGCAAGGGGTCGGCGCCGTCAGGAAGAACCGAAGCTGTCGCGTCGGAAAATGCTGCGTCACGTGGTCCCTGTCCCCTTGTTTCCGGCTAGGCCCCCGCCCTCGCCCTATGATGGGGATTAGGCGGCATGCCGAGCCGTTGTGCAAGCCGGACAAACGCGTGACGCGTCATACGGTCACAGGTTGTCGGGCAGGACGGGCTTTTCGCGCAACAGGACGATGGAGATCCGGCGGTTGCCGGCCAGGGTCGGATCGTCCGCATACAGCGGTTCGGAATTGGCCTTGCCGGACACCTGGTAGATGCGGTCGTCGTCGACGCCGGCCCCGCGCAGCACCTGGCGCGAGGCGTCGGCGCGCTGGGCCGACAGGGCCCAGTCGCTGTCGGCCTTGCGGCCGCGGGCGTCGGCGCTGGTGTGTCCCGAGACGGTGATGCGGTTGGGCAGCTGGTTGATGACCTTGGCCACGGCGCGGAGCAGCAGGCGGGCCCGGTCGTTGGGCTCCTTGCTGTTCTCCTTGAACATCGAGCGGCCTTCCTGGTCGATCAGCTGGATGCGCAGGCCCTCCGGGGTCTGGTCGATCATGATCTGCTTCGACAGCTCGGCCAGTTCCGGCATGTCCTGCAGCGACTGGCGCAGCGACTGGGCGGCCGAGGCGAAGCTGTCCTGCTCCTTCTTGGCCAGGGCGTCGCGCAGGGCGTCCTCGCTGGCGGAGTCGAGGCTGGCGGTGGTTGAGGACTGGCCGTCCTCGCTGGTGGAGTCCGGGGCCTCGGGGGCCATCTGCTGGACGACCGACATCTTGCCGTCGGCCTTGGCGCCGTCGTCGCCGAGCGAGGTGCCGCCCAGGATGCCGCCCGAGCCGCTGGTGCTGGACGAGATCGAGGCGGGGGCGAAGTAGTCGGCGATGCCGGCCTTCTGCTCGGGGCTGGTGGTGTTGAGCAGCCACATCAGCAGGAAGAAGGCCATCATCGCCGTCACGAAGTCGGCATAGGCCACCTTCCAGGCGCCGCCATGGTGACCATGACCGCCGCCCTTCTTGACCTTCTTGATGATGATCGGCGCTTCGCCGGTCGACGCCATCGTGCTTAAGCCCGCTTAACCCTGTCGGGGCAACCTGACGGCAGGACGTTAAAATGGCGTTGCGATACGGGGCCGTAGGGGCCATGCACAGGGCCGAAATCGCAGGGTGCGGCAAGGAGTCTCGCGCATGAAGACGGCGTTCATCGGCCTGGGTGTCATGGGCTTCCCGATGGCGGGCCACCTGCAGGCTGCCGGCCACGACGTGACCGTCTACAACCGCACCGCCGAGAAGGCCGCCCGCTGGGTCGAAAAGCACGGCGGGGCCAGCGCCGCGACCATCGCGGAAGCCTCGAAGGGCGCGCAACTGGTCGCCCTTTGCGTGGGCAACGACGACGACGTCCGCGCCGTGGTGGGCGAGATTCTGCCGGCGCTGGAAGCGGGCGCGATCATTGTCGACCACACCACGACCTCGGCCAAGGTGGCGCGGGAGATAGCGCAGCTGGCGGCGGCCAAGGGCGTCGGCTTCCTCGACGCGCCGGTCTCCGGCGGCCAGGCTGGGGCCGAGAACGGCCAGCTGACGATCATGGTCGGCGGCGACGAGGCGACCTATGCGGCCGCCGAGCCTGTGCTCAACGTCTACGCCAAGGCCATGCGCCGCATGGGGCCGTCGGGCGCGGGCCAGCTGACCAAGATGTGCAATCAGATCGCCATCGCCGGCGTCGTCCAGGGCGTGGCCGAGGCCCTGCACTTCGCCAAGCGCGCGGGCCTGCCGACCGACGACGTGCTGGCGGCGATCTCCAAGGGCGCGGCCCAGTCCTGGCAGATGGAGAACCGCTGGGGGACGATGTCGCGCGGGGAGTTCGAGTTCGGTTTCGCGGTGGACTGGATGCGCAAGGACCTGGGCATCGCCCTCGACGAGGCGGCCAGCAACGGCGCGAGCCTGGAGGTCACCAAGCTGATCGACGGGTTCTATGGCGAGGTGCAGGACTTGGGCGGGAACCGTTGGGACACGTCGAGCCTGGTGGCGCGGTTGGAGAGGTGATGCACTGCTCCTTCTCCCCTTGCGGGAGAAGGTGGCGGCCGAAGGCCGTCGGATGAGGGGTCTCTCAAACGTTTGGCGCCGCACCCGGTCGATCGGCTGCCGCGGCTGAACAGGTTTTCGACCCCTCACCCGACCCGCTTCGCGGGCCACCCTCTCCCGCAAGGGGAGAGGGATCAGTGGGCGACCAGCGCCAGCCACTCCTCCTCGCGCATCACCTGCACGCCCATGGCCTCGGCCGTCCGCAGCTTGGCGCCCGCGCCGGGGCCGGCGATGACGAGGTCGACCTTGCGGCTCATGGACAGCACAACCCGGGCGCTCATGGCGGCGGCCAGGCCCTGGGCTTCGCCGCGGCTCATGGTGTCGAGCTGGCCGGTGAACACCACCGTGCGGCCGGCCAGGCGCTGCTCGGCGCCGGGCGGCAGCAGGCGGGGCGGCGGCCGGACGGGGCGCTTGGGCAGGCGAGGGGCCTGGGACGGCGCGTAGCTGTCGCGGTCGAGACGGCCCAGCGTCAGGCCGAGGCGAGACGGCAGGTCGTGGATGCGGTTCGCGCCATGCTCCATGGCGGCGGCCAGGGCCACCTTTCCGCAGGCATAGGCGTCGCCGGCCGCGTCGTGGTGCTTGAAGTCGACGCCCAGGTGGCGGCCGACCACGTTCAGCTTGTGCGAAGGCAGGTCGGGCCAGGCCAGGCGCGCGACCTGCACCGTGCACAGGTAGTCGAAGGCCGGCGGCGAGATCCCGTAGTGCTCGCAGGTGCGGCGGATGACGCTGACGTCGAAGGCGGCGTTGTGGGCCAGCACCAGGGCGCCGTCGAGGTCGCCCCGCAGCCGGTCGAGCACGGCGGGGAACTCGTCGGCGTCCTGCACGTGCCTGGGGCCGATGCCGTGGAAGGCGATGTTGAACGGCGCGAATCGCATGTCCCACGGCCGGATGTAGTGGTGGTCGACGCTGGCGACCGCGCCGTCCTCGATCCAGGCCAGACCGATCGAGCAGGGGCTTGACCGGGTCTCGTTGGCCGTCTCGAAGTCGATGGCGACGACCTTCATCAGCCGGCCACCAGGGCCAGCCACTCGTCCTCGGTCATCACCTGGATGCCGAGGTCCTGGGCGGCCTTGAGCTTGGAGCCGGCGCCGGGGCCGGCCACGACCAGGTGGGTCTTCTTGGAGACCGAGGAGGCGACCTTGGCGCCGAGGGCCTCGGCCTGGGCCTTGGCTTCGTCGCGGGTCATCTTCTCCAGCGCGCCGGTGAAGACCACGGTCTTGCCGGCCACGGCGGTGTCGGTCTTGGGCTTGGCCACCGCCTGGACGTCGAGCTGGGCCAGCAGGTTCTCGACCTTCTGGCGGTTGTGCTCTTCGGCGAAGAAGCGGGCCAGGGACTGGGCGGCGACCGGGCCAACGCCGTCGACGGCGGCCAGGTGCAGATAGTCCTCGCCCGGCGCGCCCTTGGCGGCTTCGGCCAGCCCCTGCGCGAAGGCGTCCCAGGTTCCGTAGCGCTGAGCCAGGGCCGCGCGGGCCGGCTTGGTCAGCTTGGGCACGACCTGGCCGATTTTCAGCTCCAGGTCTTCCGACTGCGGCCAGGGATCGGCGGGCACGCCGGCGCGGCCGGCCTCGACCAGCAGGTCCAGCGCCTTGGGGCCGACGCCGGCGGCGGTCGACAGCTCCAGATAGGTCGCGCCCGGCAAACCCTTGGCGGCGGCCTCAGAGGCGGCCTGCAGGTCGGCGAACTGGTCGAAGTGGCGGGCCAGCACGGTCGAGGTGGTCTCGCCGATGTCACGGGCGCCCAGGCCGTAGATCATCCGGTCCAGGCCGATGGTGCGACGGGCGTCGATGCCGGCGATCAGGTTCTTGACCGAGGTCTCGCCGTAGCCGTCGCGTTCGCGCAGGGCCGCCAGTTTCTCCTCGTCGCGGGCCAGGGCGAAGATGTCGGCCGGCTCCTTGATCCAGCCTTCCTCGAAGAAGGCTTGCAGCTGCTTTTCGCCCAGGCCCTCGATGTCGAAGGCGCGGCGGGAAACGAAGTGGCGCAGGTGCTCGACGCGCTGGAATGGGCAGGCGAACTCCCCGGTGCAGCGGCGGACCACGGACTCCACGCCGTTGGCGTTGATCTCCTGGGTCAGGGCCGTCTTCAGCGGGCACTCGCAGACGTGCGGGAATTCGTAGGGAGCCGCGCCTTCCGGACGGGCCTCGACGTCGACCTCGACGATCTGCGGGATCACGTCGCCGGCCCGTTGCAGCACGACGGTGTCGCCGATGCGCACGTCGAGGCGGGCGATCTCATCGGCGTTGTGCAGGGTGGCGTTGGTCACCGAGACGCCGCCGACGGTGACGGGCTTCAGCCGCGCGACCGGAGTATGCGCGCCGGTGCGGCCGACCTGGATGTCGATGGCTTCCAGGATGGTCTTGGCGCGCTGGGCGGGGAACTTGCGGGCGATGGCCCAGCGGGGCGATCGCGAGACGAAGCCCAGGCGGCGCTGCCGCTCCAGGTCGTCGACCTTGTAGACGACGCCGTCGATGTCGAAGGGCAGTTGCGGGCGCAGGGTTTCGAAATGGGCGTAGACGTCGAGCAGGCCCTGGGCGCCCTCGACCTTCTGGGCCGGCGGAGCGGTGGTGACGAAACCCCATTCCTCCAGCTTTTCCAGCGCTTCCCACTGGCTGGCGGCGAAGGGCTCGGAGGCCAAGCCCCAGGCGTAGCCGAAGAAGCGCAGCGGCCGCGTGGCGCTGATCTTCGGGTCGATCTGGCGCAGCGAGCCGGCGGCGAAGTTGCGCGGGTTGGCGTAGGTGCGCGAACCGGCTTCCTCGGCGGCCCGGTTGAAGGCCGCGAAGGCTTCGAGCTCGACATAGACCTCGCCGCGGATCTCGATGACCTCGGGCCAGCCCGAGCCCTTCAGCTTGTGCGGGATGTCGGCGATGGTCTTGAGGTTGGCCGTGACGTCCTCGCCGACGCGGCCGTCGCCGCGCGTGGCGCCCTGGACCAGCACGCCCTTCTCGTAGCGGATCGAGGCTGACAGGCCGTCGATCTTGGGCTCGGCGGTATAGAACACCGGCTCGTCGGGCGTCAGGCGCAGGAAGCGGCGGATGCGGGCGTCGAACTCGGTCGCCTCGTCGTTGGAGAAGGCGTTGTCGAGGCTGAGCATCGGCACGCCGTGCTCGACCGGTGAGAACTGCGCCGACCGCGCGGCGCCGACCTTCAACGACGGAGAGTTTTCACGGATGTGCTGGGGGAAACGCGCCTCAATGTCGAGGTTGCGGCGCTTGAGGGCGTCGTATTCGGCGTCGTCGATCGTCGGGGCGTCGTCCTGGAAGTAGCGCAGATCGTGGCCGGCCAAGGCGTCGGCGAGGCGTTCGAGTTCCTCGACGGCTTGGGCTTCGGTGAGGTCGGCGACGGGGATCTGAGACACGGGCAGGCGAATCCGGTTGCGGGCGGCGGGGCACAGTAGAGGAACCTCCCCCCGTGGGGGAGGCGGCCGAAGGCCGGTGGGGGGAAGTTTTCAGCTTTCGACGCGCTGGCCGACCGTGCAGCTACGCCCCCCACCGATCGCTGCGCGATCGCCTCCCCCACAGGGGGAGGTTCCTTTTTGCGTCACCCCTCCAGCATGGCCAGCAGGGCGAAGCTCGCCAGCCAGTGCTCGCCCATGTAGTCGCCGGTGACGTGAGGCAGGGCGGTGGCCAGGTGCAGGTCGGCGGCTTCGAGCGCCACCGCCGCCACTTCCGGCGGGGCGTCTTTGGCGACGGCGCGCCAGCACCAGGCTCTTGACAGGGACAGGCCGTCGAGGTGGGCGATCTTGCCGTCGGTGCGGTCGCTGACCTTGGGCGGGGAAAACAGGGTGGCGGGGCGGCGCTCGGCGAGGTCGGGCAGGAAGGCGGCGAACCAGGTCGCGAAGCTCTCCGGCTGGAGCCGGCGCATGGCCAGGGCCTCGACCAGGGCGGGGGAGAGGAAGTCGTCGCCCGACGGCTCCCAGGCCTGGCAGGCTTGGTCCTGCCCGTACCAGGCGGCGGCCTTGGCCGCGAGCAGGGCGCGGAAGTCGGCGTCGCCGGTCGCGTCGGTGTAGTCGGCGGCCAGGGCCAGGGCGAAGGCGGTGTTGAAGTGCGTGCCGGCCCGGATCGGATAGTCGGCGATCGGCAGGAAGGCTTGGAAACGGGCGACGAAGGCGTCGGCGAGCGGCTGCATGGTTGCGGCCCAGGGGGCGTCGTGGGCCAGCAGTTCGGCTTGCAGCTTCAAGAGCCAGGCCCAACCGTAGGGACGCTCGAAGCCGCGGCTTTCGGGGTGGGCGAGATAGGCGACCTCGGCGGCGACCTTGTCGGCGGTGAAGGCGTCATCGAACTGGGCGCGGATGGCGGGGGCTTCGGGCAGGTCCGGATGCAGGCGCAGCAGGGTGGCCAGGGTCCAGTAGCCGTGGACGCAGGAGTGCCAGTCGAAGCTGCCGTAGAAGATCGGGTGCAGGGCGCGGGGGCCCTGGGCGGCGGCCTCGCCGGCCATCACGTGGTCGAGCTTGTTGGGATATTCGCGGACCACGTGGCCGAGGGCGGCCTGGGCGAAGCGCGAAGCGGTCTCAGCGGAAGGCGAGGACATACATCAGGACCATGTTGATCAGCAGCATCAGCACCGCCGTCGGCGCCTGGGCGCGGATGACGGCGTAGCGGTTCTTGAGCTGGAGGAGGGCGGCGGGGACGAGGTTGAAGTTGGCGGCCAGGGGCGTCAGCAGGGTGCCGCAGAAGCCCGACAGCATGCCGATGGCGCAGACCATGGCCGGATCGCCGCCGAAGCGGCCGATCACCAGCGGCAGGCCGATGCCGGCCGTCATCACCGGAAAGGCGGCGAAGGCATTGCCCATCATCACCGTGAACAGCGCCATGCCCAGGCAGTAGGCGACGACCACGGCGAGGCGGCTGTCGATCGGGGTGATGGCCAGGGTGATGTCGCCGATGGTTTGGCCCACGCCGGCCAGGGCGAAGACCGCGCCCAGCGCCGCCAGCATCTGCGGCAGCATGGCGGCCCAGCCGACCAGGTCGATCAGCCGGCGGCCCTCCTGCAAGGGCGCGCTGGCCGGCTGCTTGAACAGGCGCTGGGCCAGGATCGCGGCGACCACGGCGGCGATGGCCAGGGAAACCAGCGTCGCCTGCTTGGGATCGACGAGGTGCTGGCCCTTCCAGGTCAGGGCCTTGAAGGCGAAGGTGCCGAGAAGGACGATGATCGGGATCAGCAGGGCCGGCAGGAACAGCTTGAGGCCGAAGCGCTGGGCCAGTTGCGCACGCTCCTCGCCGCTGGTGGTCGCCGGCTGGCCCACGCCGAGGCGGCCCGTGCCGGCCAGCAGGGCCAGGGCGACGACGAGAAAGCCGTTGCCGAGGTCGCCCAGGCGGTCGCCGAAAAGGAAGCTGATCGCGAACAGGCCCCAGAAGGCGGCGTTGCCCCAGCGCTTGGAGTTGGCCTTGTCGCCGGCGCTCATGACGGCGAAGGCGGCGAACATGGCCCCGGCCAGCAGATAGACGAGCGGCAGGCCGATCATGCTTGCGACCCCCGCTTGGAGAGCTTGCGGTCGAACAGCAGCAGCCTGGCGCCGTGCACCAGGAAGGCGGCGATCGCCGTGGGGATGGCCCAGACCGACAGGTGCAGCGGTTCCACGATCAAGCCGTTCTGGTCGAGGAAGCCGACGATCAGCAGGATCGAGCCGATGGCCATGAAGATGTCCTCGCCGAAGAACACGCCGACATTGTCGGTGGCCGCGCTCATCGCCTTGACCTCGTCGCGGGTCGCCTCGTCGAGCGGCGCCTGGCCTTCGGCTGCCGCTTCGGCCATCGGGGCGACCAGCGGGCGGACGGTCTGGGCGTGGCCGGCGATAGAGATCAGGCCCAGCGCCGCGGTCAGCTGCCGGGCCAGCAGATAGACGACCAGGATCCGCCCGGCGGTGGCGGCCTTCATGGCCCGGATCGCCGTGCGGGCCCGCTCCTGCAGGCCCGATCGCTCGAGCACGCCGATGGCCGGCAGGATCACCCAGACGATGCTGACATAGCGGTTCTGGTTGAACGCTTTTCCAAAGGCGGCCAGCACCTCCAGCGGGCCGAGGCCGGCGGCCAGGCCCGAGGCCATGGCGGCGCACACGACCACCAGCAGCGGATTGAACCGCAGCGCGAAGCCCAGGACGATCACGCCCACGCCGATCAAGGGCAACATGACGCCCATCCCCCGTCTTCGAATCCGCAAGGACCGTCCGACGGGGGAAGGGCGCTGGCAAGTCCGATCCCGTCTAACGCGGGTCGCTTGACGTCTGCGCCCGTCGGCGCGAGGGTCGAGAGAGAACAACGATAATATACGGGAGCAAGCGTCATGGCCGACGGAACCGGCGCGATCGCCGCATCGATCAAGGATCACGTCAGCGAGGCCGAGTGGCAGGCCCGGGTCGACCTGGCGGCCCTCTATCGCCTGGTCGCCCTGCACGGCTGGGACGACATGATCTTCACCCACATCTCGGCCCGGATCCCGGGACCCGAGCACCACTTCCTGATCAACCCGTACGGCATGTTCTTCGGCGAGATGACCGCCTCGTGCCTGGTGAAGGTGGATCTGGAAGGGAACGTCATCGACAAGACGCCCTATTTCATCAATCCGGCGGGCTTCACGATCCACTCGGCCATCCACGCCGCGCGCGAGGACGCCCAGTTCGTCATGCACCTGCACAGCGACCAGGGCGTGGCGGTGGCCGCCCATGCCGAGGGCCTGCTGCCGCTGAGCCAGCACGCCCTGATCGTGACGCCGCAACTGGCCTATCACGACTACGAGGGCATTGCCCTGAACCTCGATGAGCGCGAGCGGCTGGTGTCCGATCTGGGCGACAAGCGGCTGATGCTGCTGCGCAATCACGGCACTCTATCGACGGGCCGCACGGCGGCCGAGTGCTGGCTGGGGATGTTCTTCCTGGAGCGGGCCTGCGCCCAGCAGGTGATGGCCCTGAGCGCAGGACGCGAGCACGTGCTGCTCGCTCCGGAGGCGGCCCAGGCCGAGGTGCGCAGCCAGACTGGCATGGGGCTAGGCATGATCGCGGGGCTGGCCTGGCCGGGCTGTCTGCGGCAGCTGGATCGGGAGTCCCCAGGCTACGCGGCCTGAGACTATTACGGCGACGTTTTGACGACCGGCGTTACGTCAAAGCGTCGCCGCAAAAGTGTTTCAAAGTTGAAATGTGACGTAATCCTAGTGTCACTAGACGCGGGTCTAGGCTGCGGTCATATGTCGCCCCAAACCTAGACTTTGAGGCCGATCATCATCGGCGCCGGAGCGTACTTAGTGATCCGCAGGCACTTCTTCCTCATGGCGGCCGGCGTCGCCGTGGTTCTGATGATCGTGGCCGGCGGAGCCAAGCTGCTGCTTGGCGGCAAGGCCGAGGGGCAAGGCGGCCAGGGCGGTCGCGCCACGGCCGTCTCGCAGGTTCAGGTCGGCCAGCGGCCGTTCACCGACCGCATCGAGGTGCTGGGCGTGGCCAAGGGCCGCCAGTCGGTGACCATCACCTCCAACACCACCGAGATGATCACCGCCGTCCACTTCCGCGACGGCCAGCAGGTGTCGCGCGGCCAGGTGCTGGTGACCCTGAAGGACGACCAGGAAAACGCCGACATCGCCGAGGCCCAGGCCAATCTGAACCAGGCCGAGCGCAACTATCAGCGCTGGCGGACCCTGGCCGACAAGGGCATCGCCCCGCGCGCCACGGCCGAGCAGTACCAGGCCGCCTACGAGACGGCCAAGGCGAGCGTGGCCTCGGCCAAGGCCCAGCGGCTGGACCGCGTGATCCGCGCGCCGTTCGCCGGCCGGGTGGGCATTTCCGACGTCGCGCCGGGCACGCTGATCGCGCCGGGCACGGCCATCGTCAGCCTCGACGACGCCGCGGTGGTGCGCGTCGACTTCGCCGTGCCGGACCGCTATCTCGCCACCCTGCGCGAGGGCCTGGCGATCCGGGCCGAACCCGACTCCCTGCCGGGCGAGACCTTCCAGGGCCGCATCGCCCAGATCGACACCCGCATCGACGAGGCCACCCGCGCCATCAAGGCCCGGGCCGAATTCCCCAATCCCGGCGGCCGGCTGAAGCCTGGCATGCTGGTCAAGGTCGCCATCGACCAGGGCCAGCGCCAGGGCCTGGCCGCTCCGGAAGCCGCCGTGCAGTTCGAGGGCCAGCAGGCCTCGGTGTTCGTCGTCGCCAAGGGCGACAAGGGCCATGTCGCCCGCCGCACCAACGTGACCACCGGCCTCTCGGCCAACGGCTTCGTCGAGATCCGCTCGGGCCTGAAGGCCGGCGACGTGATCGTGGCCGACGGCCTCAACCGCGTGCAGGACGGCGCGGCCGTGCGCGACGTGAACAAGCCGGCGGGCCAGGGCGGCAAGCCCGGCCAAGACCGTAAGGCCGGCTGACATGCTGTCCGACATCTCCGTCCGCCGCCCGGTCTTCGCCGCCGTCGCGGCGATCATCCTCTGCGTCATCGGCCTGGCCGCCTTCGGCTCGCTGCCGATCCGCGAACTGCCGAACGTCGACCCGCCGGTGGTGTCGATCTCGACCGCCTACCAGGGCGCCTCGGCCGAGGTCATCGAAGAGCGCATCACCCAGGTGATCGAGCGCCAGGTGGCCGGCATCCAGGGCATCGATCGGGTCAACAGCAGCTCGCGCGACGGCCGCTCGCAGATCAGCATCACCTTCCGCCTGGACCGTGACCTGGACGCCGCCGCCAACGACGTGCGCGACGCCGTCAGCCGGGTGTCGGCCAACCTGCCCGACCAGGCCGACCCGCCGCAGATCGCCAAGGCCAACGCCGACAGCTCGCCGATCATCATCCTGAACCTGACCTCGACCACGCTCGATCCGCTGGAGCTGGCCGACTACGCCGACCGCTATCTGGTCGAGCGGATGTCGACGATCGACGGAGTGGCCCAGGCCAACCTGTTCGGGGCCAAGATCTACGCCATGCGCATCTGGCTGGACGCCAACGCCCTGGCCGCGCGCGGCGTCACCGTCAGCGACGTCGAGGACGCGCTGAACGCCCAGAACCTGGAATTGCCGGCCGGCTCGCTGGAAAGCAGCGCCAAGGACTTCACCATCCGCGTGGCCCGCGCCTACGCCAAGCCCGAGGACTTCGCGCGCCTTCCGATCCGCGCGGCGGACTCCAGCGGCTTCGTGCTGCGCCTGGGCGACGTGGCCCGCATCGAGGAAGGCCCGGACGAGCGCCGGCGCCTGTTCCGCGGCAACGGCGTCGACCAGGTCGGCATCGGCCTGACCCGTCAGTCTCAGGCCAACGACGTGGCCATCTCCAAGGCCGTGGCCAAGGAGGTCGCGGTCATCAACCAGACCCTGCCGCCCGGCACCAAGCTGGTGGTGGCCGTGGACAACTCGGTGTTCACCGCCGAGGCCATCCACGAGGTGTGGATCACCATGGGCATGTCGATCGCCCTGGTGGCCCTGGTCAATCTGATCTTCCTGGGCAGCTGGCGTTCGGCCCTGATCCCGTCGATCGTCGCGCCGATCTGCATCCTGTCGACCTTCATCATCCTGGCCCCGCTGGGTTTCTCGCTGAACCTCCTGACCCTGCTGGCCCTGGTGCTGGCCGTGGGCCTGGTGGTCGACGACGCCATCGTCGTGGTCGAGAACATCCAGCGGCGTGTGGACGAGGGCGAGCCGCCGGTGATCGCCGCCCAGCGCGGCTCGCGGCAGGTGTTCTTCGCCGTCGTCGCCACGACCATCGTGCTGATCTCGGTGTTCGCACCGCTGATGTTCCTGCCCGGCTATATCGGCCGGCTGTTCGTCGAGCTGGCCGTGGCCATCGCCGCGGCCGTGGCCTTCTCGGCCTTGCTGGCGCTGAGCCTGTCGCCGATGATGGCCTCCAAGCTGCTGAAGCCCGCCCACGGCGGCGGCTGGTTCAACAAGCGCATGGACTGGGCGATGGACCGCCTGCGCGACAGCTATCGCCATTCGCTGGAAGGCCTGCTGGGCGGCGGACGTGTCGCGACCCTCGCCGCCGGCGGGGCGGTGATCCTGCTGGCCGGCTTCGCGGCCCTGCTGTTCGTCAGCCTGCCCAAGGAACTGGTGCCGGCCGAGGACCGCGGCCGCGTCGACATCTCGATCAGCGCGCCCGAAGGGGCCGGCTTCGACTACACCGCCGGCATCGGCGCCCGGATCGAGAAGATCATGGCCCGTTACCGTGAGGACGGCGTCGCCGAGCGCACCATCCTGACCATCCCGCGCTTTGGCCAGAGCCAGTTCAACTCCGGCAACGGCGTCGTGGTGCTGAAGGGCTGGGGCGAGCGCGACAAGACCGCCGACCAGGTGGCGGCCGAGCTGAACAAGAGCCTGTCGGGCATCACCGGCGTGCGGGCCGTGGCCAGCGTGCGCGGCGCCTTCCAGCGCGGCGGGGGCGGCGGCGGTGGCGGCGGGACGAACGTCGACCTGATCGCCGTCGGCAACGACTACGTCCAGCTGGCCAACTGGTTGAAGCCGATCCTCGACGCCTCCCAAGCCAATCCGGGCTTCTCGCGTCCGCGCATCGACTACGAGCCGACCGCGCCGCGCCTGTCGGTGCAGATCGACCTCGACAAGGCCGCCAGCCTCGGCGTCTCGGCCCAGGCCGTGGGCCGGGCGCTGGAGACCATGTTCGGCTCGCGCCAGGTGACGACCTACATCAAGAACGGCCAGGAATACGACGTCATCCTGCAGACCAACCTCGACCAGCGCCGCAGCGTCGCCGACCTCGACCGGCTGCAGGTGCGCACCAACGCCGGGGGGCTGGTGCCGCTGTCGACGGTGGTCAAGACGCAGCTGCGGGGCGACACGCCCGACCGTCCGCGCGTCGACCGCCTGCGCTCGGTGACCCTGACCACCCAGCTGTCGCCCGGTTACACGGTCGAGGACGCGGTCAGCTTCTTCCAGGCCCAGGCCGCGGCCCATCCGACCCCAGGCGTCAGCGTCAAGTGGGGCGGCCAGGCCAAGGACTATCTGGAAGGCTCGGGCGGCATCGCCATCGCCTTCGGCCTCGCGTTGCTGCTGGTGTTCCTGGTGCTGGCCGCGCAATTCGAAAGCTGGATCCACCCGGCGGTGATCATGCTGACCGTGCCGCTGGCGGTGCTGGGCGGGCTGTTTGGCCTGCTGATGGCCGGTTCGACGATCAACACCTACAGCCAAATCGGCCTGATCATCCTGGTCGGCATCGCCGCCAAGAACGGAATCCTGATCGTCGAGTTCGCCAACCAGCTGCGCGACGAGGGGCTGAAGGTCACCGAGGCGGTGATCGAGGCGGCGGCCCTGCGCCTGCGCCCGATCATCATGACCTCGATCGCCACGGCCATGGGCGCCCTGCCGCTGCTTCTCTGGACAGGGGCGGGGGCGGGAAGCCGTCAGACGATCGGAGCGGTGATCTTCTTCGGCGCGATCGTCGCGACCCTGCTAACGCTGTTCATCGTGCCGGTGTTCTACAACCTGCTCGCGCGCTTCACGAAATCTCCGGAGTGGACGGCGCGGCAGATCGAGGACTATGAAGCGCGCGAAAAGGCGGGCGAGGGGCATACCTCACCCGTATAAAACGGGTGAGGAAGCATGGCTGACGGGTCTCTGACCGCCAGGCGGCAAGAAATCGCGCTGCTGCGGCGTCTCGAGGAGCGCATTCTCTGGCTGGCCTCGTGGACGATCCACAACGCCAACCACCTGCGCGAAAGCCGCGACGGGCTGAAGGTGGGCGGCCACCAGGCCTCCTGCGCCTCGATGACCACGCTGATGACGGCGCTCTACATGAAGGCGCTGCGGCCGCAGGATCGGGTGGCGGTCAAGCCGCACGCCAGCCCGGTGTTCCACGCCATCCAGCACCTGTTCGGCCGCCAGACCCTCGACAACCTCAAGCGCTTCCGCGCCCTGGGCGGGGCGCAGTCCTATCCCTCGCGCACCAAGGACATCGACGACGTCGACTTCTCGACCGGCTCGGTGGGGCTGGGCGTGGCGGTTACGGCCTTCGCCTCGCTGGCCCAGGACTATCTGGCCGCGCGCGGTTCGGTGAAGCCCGAAGCCATGGGCCGGATGATCTCGCTGCTGGGCGACGCCGAGCTGGACGAAGGCAACATCTATGAGGCCCTGATCGAGGCCTGCAAGCACGACCTGCGAAACACCTGGTGGATCGTCGACTACAACCGCCAGAGCCTGGACGCGACGACCAAGGACCGGATGTTCACCCGCTACGGCGAGATCTTCGAGGCCGCCGGCTGGACGGTCGAGACGCTGAAGTGGTCCAAGCGCCAGAGGGAAGCCTTCGAGCGGCCGGGCGGCAAGGCGCTGAAGGCCTGGATCGAGACCGCCCCCAACGACCTCTACGCGGCCCTCAGCTACCAGGGCGGCGCGGCTTGGCGCGAGCGGTTGACGGCTGACTTGAGCGGCGACGCGGCCGCCCTGGCGCTGGTGGCGTCCTACAAGGACGTCGATCTCGGCGAGCTGATGACCGAGCTGGGCGGCCACTGCCTGGAGACGATCCTGGAGGCCTTCGAGCGGGCTTCGCGGGACGATGCGCCCCGGTTCTTCATCGCCTACACCGTCAAGGGCCTGCGGCTGCCGTTCCAGGGCCACAAGGACAACCACGCCGGCCTGATGAACCCCACCCAGATCGCCGAGCTGCGCGAGCGGCTGGGCGTGGTCGAGGGCGAGGAATGGGACGCCCTGTCGGGCCTGTCGTCGGCCGAGCGCACGGCGCTGAAGGGCCTCGTCGCCCGCGCGCCCTTCGCCGCCGCCGTCGAGCGCAATCACAAGGCTCCCGTGGTCGCCACGCCGAGCGCGGATGAGCTGCTGTCGGCGGTTGGGGGCGCCGGCGAGCAGTCGACCCAGGCCGCCTTCGGCAAGGTCATGTTCGACATCGCCGCCCGCAAGGACGAGTTCGCCGGCCGTGTGGTGACCACCTCGCCGGACGTGACGGTGTCGACCAATCTCGGCGGTTTCGTGAACCGGCGCGGCGTGTTCCATCGCCGGGCTCACGAAGACGTCTTCAAGCGCCGGCGCATTCCTTCGGCCCAGGTGTGGTCGATGGGCGAGACCGGCCAGCACGTCGAGCTGGGCATCGCCGAGAACAACCTGTTCATCGCCCTGGCGGCCCTGGGCCTGACCGCGCCGCTGTTCGGCGAGCGATTGTTCCCGGTCGGCACGCTGTACGACCCGTTCATCGCCCGCGGCCTCGATGCCCTGAACTACGCTTGTTACCAGGACGCCCGTTTCCTGCTGGTGGCCACGCCTTCGGGCCTGACGCTGGCCCCCGAAGGCGGCGCGCACCAGTCGATCGGCTCGCCCCTGATCGGCATGAGCCAGCCGGGGCTGGACAGCTACGAGCCGGCCTTCGCCGACGAGACCGCGGTGCTGATGGCCCACGCCTTCGACCGGATCCAGGCTGCTGACGGCAGCTCGACCTATCTGCGCCTCTCCACCCGCGCCATCGCCCAGGCCGAGCGCGTGGACGCCGCCTGGCGCGCCGGCGTCGTCGAGGGCGCCTATTGGCTGAAGCGGCCGGCGCCGGACACGCGGCTGGCCGTGGTTTATTGCGGGGCCCTGGCCCCCGAGGCGCTGGAAGCCCATGCGGCCCTGCTGGAGGACGAGCCTGGGGCGGGCCTGCTGGCCGTCACCTCGCCGGACGTGCTGCATCGCGACTGGACGGCGGCGGGCCGCTCGCGCTGGACCGAGGGCGCGGCGCGGACCTCGACGGTGGAGCGGCTGCTGGCCGACCTGCCGCGCGAGGCGGGCCTTGTCACCCTGATCGACGGCGCGCCGACGGCGCTGTCGTGGCTGGGCTCGGTGCGCGGGCATCGCCTGCGGGCGCTGGGCCTGGAGACCTTCGGCCAGTCGGGGGACCTGCCGGATCTCTACGGCAAGTATCGGCTGGACGCGGAGGCGGTGCTGGACGCCTGCGCGGATCTGCTGGCTTAGGAGGGAGACCCCCTCAGTCGCTCCGCGACAGCTCCCCCAGAGGGGGAGCATCTTCTTGGCTCGGCGCTTCGAGATCCTCCCCCGC
>NZ_JADWOX010000024.1 GCF_016135805.1 Caulobacter hibisci | reverse complement strand
CGCTTGTGTAGGACTCGGGGATGAGCGACGGGCGACCCTCGGCGCCGCTAGCCCCTACTCCCCCCCCGATAACGGGGGTAGGTGGCGGGCTGGGTTTACGCAGGGTGAGGGTGGGGGCGAGTTCAAGCTCGGCGCCCCGTCACGCCCCCTCCACCGCTTCGCGGTCCCCCTCCCCCGTGTCACGGGGGAGGAAAATCGGTCTCACGCCTCGCCGTCGGGCTCCAGCGCGTAGACCCGCGAGCAGTATTCGCAGGTCACGTGGATCTTGCCGTCGGGCTCGATCATCTCGGCCTTCTCCTCGGGCGAGAAGGACTGCAGCACCACGCCGATCCGGTCTTCCGAGCAGCGGCAGAAGGCGCGCAGCGGCTTCTCGTCGATCAGGCGCACGCCGTCCTCGTTGAACAGCCGCCACAGCAAGGTCGTGGTCGGCACGCTCGGATCGATCAGCTCATCCTCGCCCGTGGTCTCGAACAGCGCCTGGGCGTGGTTCCAGGCCTCCTTGGTCTCGCCGCGCGTCTCGTCGCCGGCGATGGTCTGGATCAGGATGCCGCCGGCGCGCCAGCTCAGGCCCTCGCCGGTGTCGGCCTGGCCGACGGCCAGGCGCACGCGGGTCGGGATCTGCTCGGACTGCATGAAGTACTGCTCGGCGCACAGGGCCAGGCTCTCGCCCTCGATGGCGGTGACGCCCTGGTAGCGCTCCATGTCCGGTCCCTGGTCGAGGGTCATGATGAACACGCCGCCGCCCAGCAGGGTCTTGGCGCCCGGACGCACGAAGCCTTCCGAGACGGCCGCCACCTCGTCGGCGTCGAACCGGCAATAGCCGCGCAGGCCGCCGGTGGTGTCGTAGTCGACCACGACGTAGCGCACCGGGCCGTCGCCCTGGGCCTGGACGATCAGCCGACCCTCGAACTTCAGGCTCGACCCGACCAGGGCAGCCAGCGCGCAGGCCTCGCCCAGCAGGTTGGCGACGGGCTCGGGATAGGCGTGGCGGGTCAGGACTTCGTTCACGGCCTCGCCAAGCCGCACGACGCGGCCACGCACGGGCAGGCCTTCGATCTGGAAGGCGGAAACGAGGTCGTCGGACAGGGTTTGGGGGGCGGCGTCGGTCATGGGGCGGTTAGATAGGCGCTTTGGTGGAAAATCCAACCTCTCCTAAATTCACCCCCTCTCCCCCTGTGGGAGAGGGTGGCCCGCGAAGCGGGTCGGGTGAGGGGTCGCACGAACAGAACCGCCGCGACGGCTGTTCAGCTGTCGCGGCGTTCGATGTTTGAGAGACCCCTCATCCGTCGACTGCGTCGACACCTTCTCCTGCAAGGGGGAGAAGGAAGCCGTGGCCTTACTTCCGCGCCAGGTAATCCAGCGCCATGAACACCTCGGCCTTCACGCCGGTCTCCAGCACCGCCTCGTCAATGTCGAAGTACGGCGAGTGGTTAGCCGGCGCGCCGGCGGCGGGGACGTCGGCCTTGCGGCCGCCGAGCTGGACGAACACCGCCGGGACCTTCTGGCCATAGAGGGAGAAGTCCTCGGCGCCGGTGATCAGGGCGGCCTGGTCGTCGACCTTGCCGGGCGAGGCCTTTTCCAGCGGAGCCTTGACCCACTTCGACAGGGCCGCGTCGTTCCAGGTGACCGGATAGGGCTGGGTGAACACCGCCTCGGCTTTCGCGCCATAGCGGTCGCCGATGGCGGCCACGGCCTTCTGGGTCTTGGCGATCACCTCGGCCTTACGCTCGGGCGTGAAGGTGCGCAGGGTGCCGCTCATCACCAGGTCTTCGGGGATGATGTTGTTGCGCACGCCCATATTGATGGTGGCGATGGTCAGCACCGTGGGCGAGGTCCCGACGTCGATCTGGCGGGCGGCGATCTGGTTCAGCGCCTGGATGATGTCGGCCGAGACGCTGGCCATGTCGATGCCGGCCCAGGGCCGCGCGCCGTGGGTCTGCTTGCCCTTCACCGTGATCGTGAGGCGGTCGGCGCCGGCATAGAAGCCCTCGGGGCGGTAATTCATGGCGTTGGCGTCGCCAGGGCCGATATGGACGCCGAAGATGGCGTCGACCTTGGGATTGTCGAGCGCGCCGTCGGCGATCATCAGCTTGGCGCCGCCTTCGTCGCCCGCCTGGGGGCCTTCCTCGGCCGGCTGGAAGATGAACACCACCGTGCCGGCGATGTCGGCCTTCATGCCGGCCAGCACGGTAGCCGCGCCCAGCAGCATGGCCACGTGGGTGTCGTGGCCGCAGGCGTGCATGACGGGGACGGTCTTGCCTTCCCAGGTGGCGGTGGCCTTGGAGGCGAACGGCAGGCCGGTCTTTTCCAGCACCGGCAGGGCGTCCATGTCGGCGCGCAGGGCCACGACCTTGCCGGGCTTGCCGCCCTTCAGCACCCCGACGACGCCGGTCTTGCCGACGCCCTCGCGGACCTCCAGGCCCAGGGCCTTAAGCTCCTTGGCCACCAGGGCGGCCGTGCGGACCTCCTGGTTGCCCAGTTCCGGATGCTCGTGGACGTCGCGCCGCCAGGCCACGACCTTGGGCTGGACGACCTTGGCCGCCGCCTCGACCTTGGCCGTGTTGGAGGCCGCGAAGGCGGGCGTGGACAACACGGCCGCCAGGGCCAGAACCGAAACCGTCACGCGCACGCCCATACCCGACTCCTAGAGAAGACTTTGAGGCGAGCTTGGCGGTTCCTCTGGCCGGGTCAAGGCCGGGCGCGCCTTCCCTAAGGAACGGCTTTGCAGAAGCGTCACGAGGTCTAAGCTCAAGCCATGACCGAGCCCGCATTCGACTCCAAGGACGACGGCGAAGCGCTGGACCCCAGTTCCGGCGTCATCCGACCGCGCCACGCCGCCACGGTGATCGTGGTGCGCGACGACGGCCCGGCGCCGCGCGTGCTGATGGGCCGGCGCAATCGCGGCCACGCCTTCATGGCCAGCAAGTGGGTATTTCCGGGCGGCCGCGTCGATCGCGGCGACTTCGACGCCCCCTCGGCCAGCGAGCTTTCCCCCGATGTGGCCGAGCGCCTGGCCAAGCATCCCCGGCACGCCTCGCCCGCCCGTCTGGCCCGGGCCCTGGCCCTGGCGGCGGTGCGCGAGACCTTCGAGGAGACCGGCCTGCTGCTGGCCAAGGCCGCCCCGCCGCGTCCCGGCGCCGCGGCCTGGCGGCCGTTCCTGGCCCAGGGCGCCCTGCCGGACCTCGCGCCGCTGAGCTTCGTGGCCCGCGCCATCACCCCGCCCTATCGCCCGCGCCGCTTCGACGCCCGCTTCTTCATGGCCCCGGCCAGCGCCCTGCTAAGCCTGGAGCGCCAGCCCGACTGCGGCGAGCTCGACGAGATCGCCTGGGTGAGCTTCGACGAGACCCGCGACCTCGACCTGCCCAGCATCACCCGCATGGTGCTGCGCGAAACCGCCCAGCAGATGAAGGACCCGGCCCGCCCGGCGCCGTTCATGCGGTTTCTGCGGGGCAACGCGGTGATGACGGAGCTCTGACCATGCTCGCCCTCCTCCTCGCCCTGCAGACCGTCACCGCCCCGATCGACCAGGCCGCCTTCCTCGCCGGATGCTGGAGGCAGGACCAGCCCAATGGCGTGGTCGAGGAGCAATGGCTCGCCCCAGGCGGCGGGATGATGCTGGGCATGAGCCGCACGGTGCGCGACGGCAAGGCGCGCGGCTGGGAGTTCACGCGGATCCAGGTCGTCGACGGGCGACTCACCTTCATCGCCCTGCCCTCGGGCCAGCCTGAAGGCGCCTTTCCGCTGAAGAGCGCCGCCGACGGCGAGCTGGTGTTCGAGAACCCGGCCCACGACTTTCCCCAGCGCGTGATCTATCGCCGCCAAGGCCCGGACGGACTTCTGGGCCGCATCGAGGGCGAAATCGACGGCAAGGCGCGGTCGATCGATTTCCCCTACAATCGATGCACAAGCGGCAATTGACTTTGCCCCGTTCATGAGTATGTTCCGCGCCTCTCATTTCGACCGCGCGGGGACCTGCGCGATTACCGCAGGGATTCGACCATGGCCAAACCGGCTTCGATCAAGATCCGCCTGAATTCGACGGCGGACACCGGCTTCTTCTACGTCACCAAGAAGAACGCCCGCACCAAGACCGAAAAGATGGTGCTGAAGAAGTACGACCCGGTCGTGCGCAAGCACGTCGAATTCCGCGAAGGCAAGATCAAGTAAGATCGCCTCGTCGCACCGACGATTCTCGAAAACGCCCGGCGGCAACGTCGGGCGTTTTTGTTTTTCCGGACCTGGTTCTAGGATGCCCGCGTGATCGTTCGCCTCGCCCTCGCCTTCTCCGTCCTCGCCGCCCTGCCCGCCTGCTCGGCTCCCGAGCCGCCGCCGCACACCCAGGGCTACGAGATCGTCCGCACCTATCCGCACGACCGCCAGGCCTTCACCGAGGGCCTGCTGTTCCGCGACGGCCAGCTCTATGAGAGCACCGGGCTGGAGGGCCGCTCGTGGGTGCGCCGGGTGGCGCTGGAGACCGGCGCGGTGCAGCAGCAGGCCGACATGGACCCCAAGTATTTCGGCGAGGGCATCGTCGACTGGGGCGACAAGCTGGTCCAGCTGACCTGGAAGGACGGCGTCGGCCTCGTGCGCGACCGCGCCACCTTCGCCGTCAAGTCGACCTTCAACTATGCGGGCGAAGGCTGGGCCCTGACCCGCGATGATCGCCGCATCATCATGAGCGACGGCACGAGCGAACTGCGGTTCCTGGATCCGGAGACCCTGAAGGAGACCGGCCGGATCAAGGTCACCGAGTACGGCCAGCCGGTCGACCAGATCAACGAGCTGGAATTCATCAAGGGCGAGGTCTGGGCCAACATCTGGCAGACCGACCAGATCATCCGCATCGATCCCAAGACCGGCAACGTGCTGGGACGCCTCGACATGTCGGGCCTGCTGACGCCGCAGGAGGCCAGCCGCGCCGACGTGCTCAACGGCATCGCCTACGACGCCAAGGGCGACCGCATCTTCGTGACCGGCAAGTTCTGGCCGTGGTTGTTTGAGATCAAGGTGGCGAAGTGATCCCTTCTCTCTGAGGGAGAAGCCCCCCCCCTTTCAAAAGTCATCGCCCGCTTCATGCGGGCGACCCAAGCCGACTTGGCCACATCCTGACACGCAGCTTGGGTCGCCCGAACAAGTCGGGCGATGACTTTCTATCGATGGAGCTTGTCTAAGCTGGGGCGGTAGCCGACGGCTAGGCCGCCGCCTTGCCCACCACCGCGTTGCGGCCCGAGGCCTTGGCCTCGTAGACGCCGCTGTCGGCGCGCTTGAGCAGGGCTTCGGGGGTGTCGCCGGCCCCGGCCGTGGCCGAGACCCCGACCGAGATCGTCACCGTCAGCAGCTCCTGGCCGCCAGCCACGCGGAACGGCGAGCCGGCCACGTGCATGCGGATGCGCTCGGCGATGCGCACGGCGTCCGCCATCTGGGTGTCGGGCATGATCACCGTGAACTCCTCGCCGCCGAAGCGGCAAGGCAGGTCGATGGCGCGGACGTTCGAGGCCAGGCGCAGAGCGAACTCGCGCAGCACCTCGTCGCCGACGTCGTGGCCGAAGCCGTCGTTGATCTTCTTGAAGTAGTCGATGTCGATCATCAGCGCCGACACCGGATCGCCGCCCATGCTGGCGCGGTTGACCAGGGCCGACAGCTGGCCGGTCATGTAGCGGCGGTTGTGCAGGCCGGTCAGCGGATCGGTGACGGCCAGCTCCAGCGAATGGTCGAGATTGTTGCGCAGATAGTCGGTGTAGCGCTTCAGCCGCACCTGGGTGCGGGCGCGGGCGGCCAGCTCCTGCGGGTCGATCGGGCGCGGCAGCACGTCGTTGACGCCCAGGTCCAGCGCCTTGACCATCCGCGGGCGGTCGTCGGGATCGACCACGGCCAGGATCGGCAGGTGGCGGGTGCGCTCGCTGGAGCGCAGGGTGGCGGCGAAGCGCAGGCCGTCGAAGCCGCGGGCGGCGGCGTTGACGATGACCAGGTCCACGGGGCCGCTGGCGCTGACCTCGGCCTTGGCCGGGTCGGTTTCGACCACCGGACGGTGCTCGACCGCCAGTTCGGTGGCCACGCGCTGGGCCTGGCGTTCGTTGTCGTCGACGATCAGCACCCGGCCGCCGATGCCGTCGAGGCGGGTGGCGGCGCCGGCGATCACGCCGATGCGGCGGCCCGAGGCCTCGCGCTGGCGCAGTTCGTCGATGACCATCTTCAGGCGGGTTGAGCTGCGCACGCGGGCGAACAGCATGACGTCGTCGATGGGCTTGGTCAGGAAGTCGGCGGCGCCGGCTTCCAGGCCCTGGATGCGGTCGGCGCGGCCGTCGAGCGCCGTGACCAGCACCACGGGAATATGGCGGGTGGTGGGGTCTTCCTTGAGCTTGCGGCAGACGGTGAAGCCGTCCATGCCGGGCATCATCACGTCGAGCAGGATGATGTCGGGCAGTTCCTCGGCCGCTTTCGCAAGGGCGGTCGGGCCGTCATAGGCGAAGGAGACCTGATAATACTCGGCCGAAAGCTTGGCCTCGAGCAGGCGCACATTGGCCTCGATGTCGTCGACGACGAGGATTCGCGCGCTCACGGCCTGTTACCTCTCCAGCAGTCGGCGAATGGTGTCCAGGAAGTGCGACACCGAGATGGGCTTGGAGATGTAGGCCTCGCAGCCGCCCTCGCGAATCCGCTCCTCGTCACCCTTCATCGCAAATGCCGTAACGGCGACGACAGGGATATGTGACAGATCGTCGTCCTCCTTGAGCCACTTGGTCACTTCCAGGCCCGAAATCTCGGGCAGCTGGATGTCCATGAGGATCAAATCGGGGCGATGTTCGCGGGCGATCGACAACGCCTGCAGGCCCTCGCGGGTCTGCAGGGTCTCATAGCCCTGGGCTTCGAGCAGGTCATGAAACAGCTTCATGTTCAGCTCGTTATCCTCGACGATGAGGACCTTCTTCGTCATCCTGACCCCGACCATACGGTCCGTGGCGACACGTGAGGGATTCGCGTCGCTTCTTCATCCTCAGATCGCACGAATATCCTTAAGCCCGCGCTAATCGCGTTACCAACCACCGATCGCAGATCATGGACCCCTGCTTTTCAGACCTTAAGGCCTGCACGCTCGACAAGCACAAGCCGCTCGTCATCGTGGACGTCGACGAAGTGCTGGCCCAGTTCATGGCCGGCTTCGGAACGTTCATCGAGAGGCATGGGTTCGAGCTGCGCGTCGATCGCTTCGCCCTGTTCCAGAACATCTATCGCCCCGGCGAGACCGAACACCTGGACCTGATCGCCGGCCGGGCCCTGTTCGACGACTTCTTCCGTGACGGCGGCGAGGATCTGCTGCCGGCCGTGGGCGCGGCCGACGCCCTGGCCGACCTGTCGCTGCAGGCGAGCGTCGTGATCCTGACCAACGCCCCCGAACACGGCCGCCAGACCCGGGCCAGGTGGCTGAAGACCCACGGCTTCGACTATCCGCTGGTGATCAATTCCGGACCCAAGGGCCCATCGGCGGCCGAGCTGGCCGGACGGGTCGAGGCCCCGGCGGTGTTCATCGACGACCTGCTGCCGCAGTTGGAATCGGTGGCCGCCAGCGCCCCAAACGTCCGCCGCTTCCAGATGGTGGCCGACGAGCGCCTGCGCCCCCTGGCCCCCAGCGCCCCCGACCGTCACGCCCGCTTCGACCTGTGGCCAGACCTGAAGGTCGCCCTCCGCGAGGCGCTGGCGCTCGACGGGCGATGAAAGCGCTCTGCCGGGATTGTCTGTGGACCGGCGACCGCAAGGCGCCGCGCTGCCCGGCCTGCGGCTCGCCGCGCACGGTCTTCCACGAGGAGCTGGGCGCCCTGTCGATGGCCCACCTCGACTGCGACGCCTTCTACGCCTCGGTCGAAAAGCGCGACGATCCGTCCCTGCGCGACAAGCCGGTGATCGTCGGCGGCGGCAAGCGCGGCGTGGTGACCACGGCCTGCTACATCGCCCGGATGAGCGGCGCGCGCTCGGCCATGCCGATGTTCAAGGCGCTGCAGCTGTGCCCCGACGCCGTCGTCGTGAAGCCCAACTTCGCCAAGTACAAGCACGAGAGCGCGCTGATCATGGCGCGCCTGTCCAGCCTGACGCCACTGGTCCAACCGCTGTCGCTGGACGAGGCCTGGATCGACCTGTCGGGCACCGAGCGCCTGCACGGCGCGCCGCCGGCCGTGATGCTGGCCAAGGTGCAGCAGCAGATCGAGGCCGAGCAGAACCTGACGGTCTCGGTCGGCCTGGCCCCCAACAAGTTCCTGGCCAAGATCGCCTCGGAGCTGGACAAGCCGCGCGGCTTCTCGGCCATCGGGGCTGCGGAGGCCGTGGCGTTCCTGGCCACCAAGCCGGTGTCGATCCTGCCGGGCGTGGGGCCGGCGACGGTGACGACCCTGGCCGGCCTTGGCCTGCGCACCGTCGGCGACATCGCCAATGCCGACCTCAAGACCCTGGCCCAGGCCCTGGGCACCGGCGGCCTGCGGCTGCACCGGCTGGCCCACGGCCAGGACGCCCGCGCCGTCGATCCCGACAGCGTGCGCAAGACCATCAGCGCCGAGACCACCTTCAACGACGACCTGTTCCGCCGCGAGGACCTGGAGGACCAGCTCTGGCCCCTGTGCGAGAAGGTCGCCCGCCAGGTGCGGCGCGAAGAGGTGGCCGGCCGGGTGGCGACGCTGAAGCTGCGCACGCCCGACTTCAAGATCCACACCCGCCGCCGCACCCTGCCCGTCCCCACCCAGACGGCCCAGACCCTGTTCCAGGTGGCGCGCGAACTGCTGGCCGCCGAGCCGGCCGGCCGCTCCTATCGCCTGATCGGGGCGGGCCTGACCGAGTTCGTCCCCGCCGCCGGCGCGGCCGACGACTTCTTCGCCGGAGATGAGCGCCGGGCCCTGAAGAGCGAGACCGCCATCGACGCCCTGCGCGGCAAGTTCGGCCAGGGCGCCGTGGTCACGGGCCGGGCGCTGAAGAGCCGCTGACGAAAGCGAGCCGCCTCTCGGCCTAACGCAACACTCAGAGAACTCTGTTTGACAGAGTTACCGATCCAATGCACTCTGCATCACAGAGGGCTCTGAATGCCCCATGGAGGATGTGATGGTGCTTTCCAAGAGCGAGGCCGCCGCGGCGCTGGCCGAAATCGACACGACGACCCGACGCAACGGGCTGCTGAAGGGCTACCGGATCGGCGGACCGATCCTGATGCTGTGGAGCGTGGTCTGGGCGCTGGGCTATCTGAACATGGG
The DNA here is from genome assembly GCF_016135805.1 of Caulobacter hibisci. GTDB lineage: Bacteria > Pseudomonadota > Alphaproteobacteria > Caulobacterales > Caulobacteraceae > Caulobacter > Caulobacter hibisci. The sequence goes on along the minus strand of NZ_JADWOX010000024.1, from coordinate 70,986 downwards.
CCTGCTGGCGCCCCATTGGTGGGGCTGGACCTGGCTCGGGCTGGACGCGGTCGGGGTGATCGGCACCGTCCTTCTAGCCCAGCGCGGGCAGCGCCAGGCCGGCGTCGGCGCTCAGGGCGGTCCCAACAGCCTGCGCATGCTGGGCGGCATGGCCGTGGTCATGATCTTCGTCTCGGCGGTGTTCGCGGTGCTACGACCGACCGATCCGGCCGGCTACGTCGCCTTCCCCGGCCTGCTGGTGGGCGTGATCTATGCGGGGGTCGGGGTGTTCTTCGCTCGCCGCTACCTGCTGATCGGCGCGGTGATGTTCGCCCTGACCCTGATCGGCTTCTACGGCTTCAAGGAGCACCTGGCCTTCTGGATGGCCAGCGCCAGCGCGGCGTTGTTCGTCAGCGGCGTCTGGCTGTGGAGGGGCTGAGATGGCGCAATCCGACGACCTGATCCACCAGCCCCTGCGCCTGAAGATCATGGCCGCCCTTTATGCCGAACGGGCCGCCGAGCCGCTGGAATTCTCGCGGCTGAAGACCATCACCCAGGCCACCGACGGCAATCTGGGCAGCCATCTGACGGCGCTGGAAAAGGCCGGCTATGTCGAGATCCTCAAGGATCACGTCGGCAAGCGCCCCCGCACCCGCGCGGCGGTGACCCAGGCCGGGTCCAAGGCCTTCCGCGGCCACGTCGCCTATCTGCGCGAACTGGTCGAGGGGATCGAGGAGTAGGCAGGCGCGACGGGGCGAGCTTCGCCCCGTCGCGTCCTACATCAGCGAGCCCTTGCCGCTGGTGACTTCGGTGTAGCGGTGAACGCGCACGGCCAGGACCAGGCCGAAGCCGATCATCACCGTCATCATCACGGTGCCGCCGTAGGACAGCATCGGCATGGGCACGCCCACCACCGGCGCCAGGCCCATGACCATGGCGCCGTTGATCAGCACGTAGAGGGCGAAGGTGGCCGTCACGCCCGAGGCGGCCAGCCGTCCGAAGTGGCTATGGCTGATCGAGGCGATGCGCAGGGCCATGAAGATGACGATGCCGTAGAGCGACAACACCCACAGGCAGCCGACGAAGCCGAACTCCTCGGCCAGGGTGGCGAAGATGAAGTCGGTCTGCTTTTCGGGCAGGAAGTTCAGCTGGCTCTGCGAGCCCAGGCCAAAGCCCTTGCCCAGCAGGCCGCCAGAGCCCAGGGCGATCTTCGACTGGTAGATGTGGTAGCCCGAGCCCGACTGGTCGGCCTCCGGGTTCAGGAAGGTCAGCACCCGCTTGCGCTGGTAGTCGTGCAGCACGAACAGCACGAACGGCGGGATGGCCACCAGGGCGCCGACGACGCCGGTGGCGATCACCCGCAGCGACAGGCCGGCCAGCACGACGATGGCCAGGCCGGTCATGGCGATCAGCATGGCGGTGCCGAGGTCGGGCTGGTGGGCGACCAGCAGCACCGGCGCGCCGATCATCGCCGCCGGGATCAGGAGGCGCCAGGACAGCCGGGCGCTGTCGGCTGACAGGCCGTGATAGTAGCGGGCCAGGGCCAGCACGACGCCCAGCTTCATGATCTCGGACGGCTGGAAGCGGAAGCCGCCGATCGACAGCCAGCGCTGGGCGCCCAGCGACACGTCGCCGATCGCCTCCACCGCCACCAGCAGCAGCAGGCCAATGCCGTAGACGGGATAGGCCAGGGTGAACCAGACGCGCAGGTCGATCATGGCCAGCACGATCATCATCACGAAATAGAGGCCGAAGCGCAGCAGGTGCTTGTCGGCCCAGGGCTCCCACGAGGCCCCGGCGATCGAGAACAGCATCAGCGCCCCCGAGCCCGCGATCAGGCACAGGAGCAGGCAGAAGGTCCAGTCGATCTCCATGAACTTGATGATCGGCCGGTCGCGCTCGCCGGGCCGGGACAGGCCGCCGCTGAGGGTCATATGTGGCCTCCTGGCGTGCCGGCGGGCGGGGCGGTGACCTCGGGCGGGGGCGGCGCGCCCTCCTCCGGCTCTTCGGGAGCCGCGCCCTCGACCACGCCGTCGACGGTCTCGACCGGCGCTTCGGGCAACGGCATCGGCTTTTCGATACGGGCGCGGATCTCCGGATCCTTCAGCAGGGCCACGCGCATCACTTCGCGGGCGCGCGGGGCGCCGGCGGTGGCGCCGCCCATGCCGCCGTGCTCGACGATGACCACCACCACGTAGCGCGGCGCGTCATAGGGCGCGAAGGCGACGAACAGGTTGTGGTCCTTGAGCTTCCACGTGTAGCTGGCGTTGTTGCGGGTCTTGACCTTGTCGTAGCTGCGGACCTGCGCCGTGCCGGTCTTGCCGGCCATCTGCACGTCGCCCAGGCCCAGCTGGCTCTGGCGATAGGCCGTGCCGCGCACGTCGTTGGCCACGGCCGCCATGCCGCCGCGGACGTATTCCAGGTGTTCCTTCGAGAACGGCAGGTCGGGCACGGCCGCGCCGCTGGGCTGCTCGACGCCGCCCACCGACTTGACCAGGCGCGGAACCAGGGCCTTCTGGCCGTTGGCCAGGCGCGCGGTCATCACGGCCAGCTGCAACGCGTTGACGTTCAGAGCCCCCTGGCCGATCCCGTAGCTGGGCGTCTCGCCCGGAAACCAGATCTGGTTGGCCGGATTGCGCTTGAAGGCCCGCTTCTTCCATTCGCGGTCGGGCACCAGGCCCTTCTTCTGGCCAGGAATGCCGATGTCGAAAGTCTGGCCGAAGCCGACGGCGCGGGCGGCGTTGGCGATGGCGTCGGGGCCGATCTTCAGCGCCGTCTGGTAGAAGTAGATGTCGCACGAGTTCTTGATGGCGTCGTGCATGTTCTGGGCGCCGTGGCCGCCCTTCTGCCAGCAGCGCCAAGTGCGGCCACCGTAGTACCAGCTGCCGCCGCAGCTGATGCGGACCTCGGGATCGATGCCGGCGGCCAGGGCCGCCAGGCCCACTGTCGGCTTGAAGGTCGAGCCGGGCGGATAGGTGCCGCTCAGGGCCTTGTCGAGCAGCGGCTTGCGCTCGTACTCCGACAGCGCCTTGTACTCGGCCCCGGACAGGCCCTTCACGAACCGGTTGGCGTCGAAGCTGGGGGCCGAGACCATGGCCAGCAGGTCGCCGTTGCGGCAATCCATCACCACGATGGCGCCGCTCTCCTCGCCCATCACCTCGAGGGCGCGGTTCTGGATGTCGGCGTCGAGGGTGAGGCGCACCTCCTTGCCCGGGGTCGGCGGGATGTCGCCGGCCGGGTCGAGGCTGACCACGCGGCCCTGGGCGTCGACCTCGGCCTTGATCGCCCCCGCCCTGCCGCGCAGGTCGAGATCGAAGGCCTTCTCCACGCCCTGGCGACCGATGCGGAAGCCGGGATTGTGCAGCAGTTCCTGGTCCTGGGTCGGATCCTTGCGGGCCGCCTCGACGTCCTTGTCGGACACCTTGGCGACATAGCCAATGACGTGGGCGAAGGCGCCGCCGAACGGATAGACCCGCACCTCGCCCATGTCGGCGCTGATGTTGGGCAGCTCGGGGGCGCGGATATTGATCCGGGAGAACTCCTCCCAGCTCATGTCTTCCATCACCACCACCGGCGCCTTGCGCGGGGCGTTGTTGATTTCCTTGAGCAGGCGGGCCCGGCGCGAGCCGTCGATCGGCACCAGGGTGGCCAGGTCGTCGAGGGTGGCCTCGACGTCCATGCCCTTCTCCTTGATCACCATAAGGCGGAAGTTGGGGCGGTTAGAGGCCAGGGCCACGCCGTTGCGGTCGAGCACCAAGCCGCGCGGGGGCGGCACCAGGCGGTAATTGAACTGGTTGCCGGCCGAAAGCTTCTGGTAGCGCTGGGCCTCGACCAGCTGCAGCTGGGCCAGGCGGCCGGTCAGGGTCAGCAGGCCCGCGCCGGCCAGGCCGCCCAGCAGGAAGGCCCGGCGGTGGAAGACCCCCTGCCGCTCGTTGACCTCGAAGAAGAAGATCGACGGTTCGCTCATCGCCTCACCGGAACCGGACGTCGGCGTCTTCGAAGCGATCGATCAGCCGATGCGCGAAGGGAAACAGCAGGGCCGTGACCAGGAACTGCCAGAACACCGCCACCAGGCTGGGCATGGCCAGGCTGTCCATCATCGTGAACAGGAAGCCCGCGGCCATGGTGATGGCGCAGGCGCCGGCGTACCAGGCCCACATCATCGGCCGGCTCTGGCCGGTCAGCATGTTGCGGCCCGCCAGCACCGAGGCGTAGGCGACCAGCAGCGACAGGCCCCACAGGCCGGTCGGGCCGCCCCAGAAGGTGTCGAGGAACAGGCCCAGCAGCAGCAGGGCGAACGGAGCCAGGATCGAAGGCCGGATCACCGCCCAGGCGAAGGCCGGCACCATGGCGAACACCGGCTCGGGCAGTTGCAGGCCCCACATGCGGATCGGCGCGGCGAACGCCAGGGTCGCCAGCACCACGAACAGCATGGGGACGCCCAGCCAGCGCCCCGGATTGAGGGGCCGGGCGCCGGTCATTGCGGCGTCCTGGCCGGGGCGGCGGCCGGCGGCGTGGTCGTGGTGGTCGGCTTGGGCGCGGCGGGCCTGGCGGCGGGCGGCTTGGCGACCGTGGGAGCGACCGCTCCCGCCGTCGTCGGCTTGGGCGCGACGGTCCCGGCGGGCGTGGTCGCCGAAGCGCCGGCGGCCGGCGCCGGGGTCGCCGGCTTGGCCGGGCCCAGCATCGAGTCCTGCGGGTTCTCGGTGATCACCGGCGGCAGCACCTTGGCGGCCAGGGCCTGCTGGTCGGCCAGCTGAGCGAAGTCCTTGAACAGCAGGATGCGGACGTAGTCGATCGAGGCGCTGTCGGCGAACAGCACCACGCGCCAGCGGCCGTCCAGGCCCTTGACGGCCGCGCCCACCGGCAGGCCGCGCGGCACCACGCCGCCGTCGCCCGAGGTGACGACCCGGTCGCCAGCCTGGATCGGGTCGGCCCCGCGCAGATAGTCCAGCTTGGGATTGGGGCCGCCGTCGCCGGTCAGGATGGCGCGGGCGTTGGTGCGGTCGATCATCACCGGCGTGCGCGAAGCGATGTCGGTCAGCAGCAGCACGCGGCTGGCGCCGGGCGCGACGCCGACGACGCGACCGACCAGGCCGCGCTCGTTCATCACCGGATTGCCGACGACGACGCCCTTTTCCTTGCCGGCGTCGGCCAGGCGGGTGTTGGCGAAGGGGCCGCGGCTGTCGGCCACCACGCGGGCGGCGGCCATCGGGATCGGCGGATCGGTCTTCAGGCCCAGCAGAGACTTGTAGCGGTCGTTCTCGTCGACCAGGGCCAGGTACTTGTCGCGATAGGCCCGCATCTCCTGAAGCTCGGCCTTCAGGCGGGCGTTCTCGGAACCGGCGAAGAAGTAGTTGCGCACCGCGCCGACGCCGACGCCGGTCCAGCGGCCGGGCGCGGCGATGACGCCGCTGACCGGCTTGGCCACCGTGTCGACCGTCTGGCGGGTGACGCCGTAGGCCTGCTGCTGCAGGGTCTCGCGCCGATCGGCCAGGAGGAAGGCCACCGCGATCACGACCGCGACGATGAGCGCCACGGCCGCGGTCCAGGTGAGCGGCACTTTCAGGTCGCCGAGCGGACCTTCACGAAAGGGCACGAACTGTTCTCCTGGCGCCCCCCGGCGCCGATGCGGATTGTACTAGGCTTAGGCCAGGGTCGACTCGAGGACGCCCTTCATCCACTTGGGATGCTCGAGCACCTTGCCGCAGCCGAGCGCGACGCACGACAGCGGATCGTCGGCCACGGTCACCGGCAGGCCGGTGTGGTCGCGGATCTCGGCGTCCAGGCCGCGCAGCAGCGCGCCGCCGCCGGTCAGCATGATGCCCTTGTCGGCGATGTCCGAAGCCAGTTCCGGCGGGGTGGCTTCCAGGGCCACCTTCACGGCCTCGACGATCTGCCCGACCGGTTCGGCCAGGGCGTCGGCGGCCTGCTTTTCGCTGATGCGGACTTCGCGCGGCACGCCCTGCATCAGGTCGCGGCCCTTGACGTCGATCGACAGGCCTTCGCCGTCGGCCGGCGCGCGGGCGGTGCCGATTTCCTTCTTGATGCGCTCGGCGGTCGTTTCGCCGATCAGCAGGTTATGGTGGCGACGCATGTAGCTGATGATCGCCTCGTCCATCTTGTCGCCGCCGACGCGGACGCTGCGCGAATAGACGATGCCCGACAGCGACAGCACGGCCACCTCGGTGGTGCCGCCGCCGATGTCGACGACCATCGAACCGGTCGGCTCGTGGATCGGCAGGCCGGCGCCGATCGCGGCGGCCATCGGCTCGTCGATCAGGCCGACGCGGCGGGCGCCGGCGTTCAGGCAGCTGTCGTTGATGGCGCGGCGTTCCACGGCGGTGGCGCCCGACGGCACGCACACGATCACCTTGGGGTTCACGAAGCCCTTGCGGTTGTGAACCTTGCGGATGAAGTACTTGATCATCTCTTCGGCGACTTCGAAGTCGGCGATGACCCCGTCGCGCATCGGGCGGATGGCTTCCATGTGGCCCGGGGTGCGGCCCAGCATCTGCTTGGCCTCGATGCCGACGGCGTGCACGATCTTGCGACCGCCGACATTGCGCAGCGCAACGACCGACGGCTCGTTCAGCACGATGCCCTTGCCCTTCTGGTAGATCAGGGTGTTGGCCGTGCCCAGGTCGATGGCGATGTCGTTCGAGATGACGCCGAAGAGGGAAGAGAACATCGAAAACCCTGACTGAGGGGTAGAAGGGGCGAGACGTCGGACCGCGGAGAACCGCGGGTGAGGAGCCTTTCCCGTCGGAGCCGACGGAACAGGCGAGAAAAAGGCTCCTACTGCAAATCAGGAAGAGGACAACATGATTCCCCGCGTACGCGGATCATCGCCTCGACCTGCCCTGCGCCTTCCTGCGGCGACGGGAGCGCAGCCGCCGGGCCGCGCCGTCGTCCAACCACCGGAAGAGTGTGGGAGACGCCGCCCGTTTGCACCGCGAAAGCGTTGATATCAAGGTCTATTCGCCAAGCCTTCTCACCTGTTTCAAACTCGTGAGCGAAGCGGCAGGGGGAACGCATAAACGTGGCGAAAACTGGGGCGCGACAGCCGAAAGTGTTCAGCGGTTTCGGCGCCCGTCGCGCCCCCGCTTCAGAATAGGGCCTGTTTTTCCATTTTCGGATCGAGATCCGAAAATGGACAGGCCCTAGCCGAGGGCGGCCATGATGACTCCGAGCGCCGTGACCACCCCGGCGAGGATCTGAAACAGAGTCAAACGTTCCGCGAACAGCCTGCGGCCCGCCAGGGCGGCCAGGGGGATCTCGACCACGCCGACCGCCCTCACCGGCCCCACCGGCGACAGCGCCATGGCCGTGAACCACAGGCCCGAGGCGGCCGCGCCACAGAAACCCGCGCCCAGCGACTTGCGCCATGCGGCCAGCACGGCGACCACGGCGTCGGGGTTGCGGACCAGCAGGATCGCCGTCAGCACCACCGACTGGATGGCTTGCACCACCATCACCGTGACGAAGGCCGAAAAGGCCAGATGCGCGGGATCGAAGGTCAAAGAGGCCTGGCGGAAGCAGTTGGCGCTGAGCGAGAACATCGCCCCCGCCCCCAGCCCGGCCAGGGCCGCGCCGCGCTTCATGGTCACCGGACCGCGCGGCCAGGACAGCGCCGCCAGACCCGCCGTGGCCACCAGGCCGCCGGCCCATTGCAGGCCGCTGATATGGTCGCCGAACAGCACCGCGCCCCAGATCAGGGCGAACGGCAGGCCGCTCTGCTGCAGGGCCGTGCCCAGGGCGAAGGACGAGCGCTGCATGGCGACCAGCAGCGCCGCCGTCGCCGCCATCTGCAGGCCCGCGCCGGCGAAGGCGCCCAGCCAGAAGCGCATCGTCAGATGCGCCTGAGGGTCCTTGGTGACCAGGAACGCGATCGCGGCGAAGACGATCGCGAACGGCAGGCCGAACAGGAACCGCACGAGGGTCGCGCCCCAGGGGCCGGCCCCGCCCATCACCGAACGCTGCGCCGCGTTGCGAGCGACCTGAAGGCCGGCGGCGGCGATGGTGATGGGGATCCAGATCATGCTGCTCTCTTCGCCGCCACCAGGACGCCCGAGGCCCAGTCCATGCCGACGATGGCCAGGCGCGGATCGCTGGCCAGGCGCAGCACCAGGTCATCGACCCGCGCCTGGTGGCCTTCGGGCCAGTTCGGCTGGGGCGACATGTCGTCGACCACGTAGATCCCGCCGACCTGCAACAGGCGCAGCGCGTCTTCCAGGCCCTCGTACTTGCCGGGAATGGCGTCTGCGAAGATCAGGTCGAAGCCGCCGTCATTCTGGCCGGCCAGATAGCTCGCGCCGTCCTCGGTCACGAAATCGACCCGCGGATCTTCGCCCAGCACTTCGCGCGCCACGGCCTGGACCTCAGGGTCGTTGTCGACAGTGGCCAGGCGCGCGTCCTCGTCCATGCCGTCCAGCAGCCAGGCGGTCGCCAGGCCCGTGCCCGTGCCCATCTCCAGCAGCGCCTTGCGGCCGACGGCAAGCATGCGAAGCATTTCGCCGATGCGCGCCTCGGACGACATGTCGAAGCCGGCCTCGATCGTACGCATGGCGATCTCGTGCCAGCGCGGCGGCGAGGCGACGCTGCCTTCCAGGGTCGAGCTCATGGGTTCGGCTCCTTTATGCCGCCCTTACGCCGGCGGCGGGTTTACGAATAGCGCCCTGACGCGGCGGGGCGTCAGAACAGCGGGGTTGGCGCACTTAAGCTGCGTTCCCTAACAAGGTGTTCACCATGTCTGCCCATCCGCTTCGTCAAGCCGCGCAGTTTCTGCTGGGCGTTCCGACCGAGGGGATCGACCCGACGCTCGACCGCATGCTCGAGCTCGCCCAGGCCACCCCGCTCTGCTTCGTCGCCGTCACCGGCCCCGACGCCGCCCAAGCCATGGGCCAGTTGTGGCGGCGCGGCTACCAGCGCGTCGAGATCGCTCGACGAGCGACCTGTTCGGCGGCGGATGAACGCAACGACGTCCTGCTGGTCATGGGCTGCCCCACGGCCGACGACATGCGTGCGGTCGCAGCCTCCACCCTGGGCCTGCTACGCCCGGGCGGAGTGATGGTGATCGATGTCGGCGCCGTGGTGAACGCGGAGGACCGCCTGTCTCTGTGCGACGGCTTGGCCCAACTGGGCCTGGACGTGCAGCCTCAGGCGCACCTCGCCGCCGAGATCCTGGCGACGCGTCGCTGGGGCTGGCGCAAGGCGGCCTAGAGCCGCCCTGCCCCGTCAGCTAGTAAACAGGTGAGGCGCTAGCCTCAGAACCCGCTGGCGATGGCCGCCGGCGCGCTCTTTTCCTTGCGGGCGAAGAGGTTGTTGAGGGCGTTGACGTACGCCTTGGCCGAGGCCGTGAGGGTGTCGGTGTCGGCCGCCGCGCCGGTGGCGATGCGGCCGTCCTCTTCCAGACGCACCGAGACCTGGGCCTGGGCGTCGGTTCCTTCGGTGACCGCATGCACCTGGAACAGGCGCAGGGCGGCGCTGTGCGGCACGATCTTGTGGATGGCGTTGAACACGGCGTCGACCGGACCATCGCCCGAGGCCTCGGCGCTCTTGGGCTGGCCGTCGACGTCCAGCGTCAGTTCGGCCGACTGGCCTTCGGTGCCGGCCACCACGCGCAGGTGCGAGACGCGGATCTTCTCCGAGCCGCGCGCCAGGGCGTCGTCGACCAGGGCGATGATGTCGTCGTCGTAGACGTGCTTCTTGCGGTCGGCCAGATCCTTGAAGCGGCCGAAGGCCTCCTTCAGGGCGTTCTGGCCCAGCTCGTAGCCCAGGTCCTTCAGCTTGGCGCGGAAGGCGTGGCTACCCGAGTGCTTGCCCATGACCAGGCTGGACGGCGCCTGGCCGACCGATTCCGGGGTCATGATCTCGTAGGTCTCGCGGTTCTTGAGCATGCCGTCCTGGTGGATGCCGCTCTCGTGCGCGAAGGCGTTCTTGCCGACGATGGCCTTGTTGTACTGCACCGGGAAACCGGTGATGGCCGATACGTAGCGGCTGGCGCGGGTGATGTGGGTGGTGTCGATGCCGGTCTGGAAGGGCAGCTTGTCGCCGCGCACCTTCAGGGCCATCACCACCTCTTCCAGCGCGGCGTTGCCGGCCCGCTCGCCCAGGCCGTTGATGGCGCACTCGATCTGGCGGGCGCCGCCCTGCACGCCGGCCAGGCTGTTGGCCACGGCCAGGCCCAGGTCGTTGTGGCAGTGGGTCGAGAAGATCACCTTGTCGGCGCCCTCGACGTTCTGGGTCATCCAGTTGAACAGGTCGGCATATTCCGACGGATAGGTGTAACCCACCGTGTCGGGCAGGTTGATCGTCGTGGCGCCGGCCTTGATGGCGGTCTCGATGGCGCGGCGCAGGAACTGGCGGTCGCTGCGGGTGGCGTCCTCGGCCGACCACTCGACGTCGTCGCGCAGGTTGCGGGCGTGGGTCACCGAGCGGGCGATCACGTCGATGACGGCGTCCGGCTCCATCTGCAGCTTGTGCTTCATGTGCAGGTCGGAGGTGGCGATCACCACGTGGATGCGGCCGCGCTGGGTCGGGCGCAGGGCCTCGGCGCAGCGGTCGATATCGACCTGGTGGGCGCGGCACAGGCCGGCGATGGTCGAGTTCTTGACGATCTTGGCGATCTCGTTGACCGACTGGAAGTCGCCGTTCGAGGCGATCGGGAAGCCGGCCTCGATGATGTCGACCCCCATCTCCTCGAGGATCTTGGCCAGTTCCAGCTTTTCTTCCAACGACATCGAGGCGCCGGGCGACTGTTCGCCGTCGCGCATGGTGGTGTCGAAGATGACGACATTGTCGCGGCCCGGCGCGATCTTGGAATCAGCGGCGACGGGCGAGATGGGGGCGGTCATGAAGGTGTCTTTCGCGAGGTCCGGAGGGCTGAAGGGCGGTTCACCCCTGAGCGACCGGCCGCGACGATACGTACGCGCGGCTAGACGGACGCCCAGGGGCGGCTAAGCCCCAGCGCAAGGAGAAGAAGATTGTCGCGTTCGCGGCACATGACGGATTGTTTAGCGAACCGCGCCGAATCCAGCAAGCCGTTTGCTCGCGACACGGGCATTTCGCCGCGCGCGGGGTAATAAATACCCCAGACGCCATTATTGGTCGGCTTGTTCTTCCTTGGCTTTCAGCCAATTGCGGGCGACCCAACCCGCGCCGATCCAGATCGCGGCCGCGACGACCAGCATCACGATGTGCTGCACGCCCCCGCCCCGCATCGCCTGGACGATGGTGTTGCCCGCGAAGGCGGTCAGGGCGATCTTGGGGATGATCCCGATGGCGGTGCCGGCCGTGAAGTCGCGCACCTTCATCGGCGTGACGCCGGCGGCCATGTTGACGACGATGAACGGCGCGGACGGCACCAGGCGCACGATCAGGCTGGCCAGGAAGCCGTTCTTGCCGATCAGCTTCATGAACTTGTGGACGCCTTCGCCCGGCAGGCTGGCCAGCATCTTGCCGCCGAACGCCCGGCCGACCCAGAAGCCGACCAGCGACGAGACCAGGGTGCCGATCCAGCTGTAGGCCAGGCCCGTCCACGGGCCGAACGCCACCACCGCCGCGGCGATCAGCACGAACTGCGGCACGCCGACGAAGGCCAGGGCCGCGAAGGCGCCGACGGCGACGGGCAGGGCCCAGGGGCCGTGGGCGGCCGTCAGCCACTGCTCGACCGTGGTCTCGCCGTTGAGGCCCAGCAACTGGGCGCCGAACAGGAAGACGATCCCCACCCCGCCGAACAGCACGAAGGAGACGGCCACCGCGCGCCAGGCGCGGGCGTCCATGTTGGTGAAGAAGTCGATGAGACGGCGGATGATCACGGCCCTTGCCTCGCGCATGGCTATCGCGGGGTCAAGCGCCGCGATGGCGTCAAAAGCGTGGCCGTTGTGCATCGACGGGAAAAGTTCGCCCCCGCGGCGGGCGCCGAGCGCCCGGATTCCCGCGTGGCGACTTTGACGTTGCGATAACGTCGTATACCAACGCCAGTTATCCACAGGCCTGCAGGGGGACGCGGGCGTAGTGAGTAAACGAACGTGAAGACCTTGGCCGTCATCTCGCGCAAGGGAGGCGCGGGCAAAACCACTCTTTCCGTCAACCTGGCGATCGCCGCCCATTTGGCCGGTCGCCGGACGATCCTGGCCGACATCGATCCGCAGCGCTCGGCCTCCGACGTACTGCGCGGCCTTCCAGCAGTCGTTCTCGCACGGCCGCTCGGTGCTGGAGTGGGAGCCCGCCGACGCCGCGGCCCAGGAGATCGGCCGCCTGTGGACCCAGGTCGCCGGCCTGCTGCACCTGACCCAGGACGACCGCACGGCGCGCGCCGGCTGAGGCTTGCCGGGCGCGGACGACGCCGGGCATGGTCGCGCCTCCCCTTTCCCTCGGAGTCGCGCATGAACCTTCTCAGCGTTTCCGGCAGCCTGCGGGCCGCCTCGCTCAACACCGCCCTGCTCCGCGCCGCCCAGGACCTGGCGCCCGAGGGCGTGACGATCACGATCTTCTCGCTGCGCGACCTGCCGCTATTCGACCAGGACCTCGAGGACGAGGGCGATCCGCCGGCCGTCGCCGCCTGGAAAGAGGCGGTCGCCGCCGCCGACGGCCTGGTCATCGCCTGTCCCGAATACAATGGCGGCATCACCGGCGTGCTGAAGAACGCCGTCGACTGGGCCTCGCGCGGCAAGCCCGCACCGCTGGCCGGCAAGCTCTGTTGCCTGTTCGGCGCCTCGCCGGGAATCACCGGCACGGTCCGCGCCCAGGACGCCCTGCGCCTGTCCCTGCGCCGCGCCGGCGCCCGCACCGAGCCGCAGGGCGACGTGCTGGTCGGCCAGGCCCATACGAAGATCATCGACGGCGCGCTGACCGACGAGCGCACGATCGAGGGGCTTCGCAAGCACCTGGCGGGGTTCGTGGAAGCGGTTCGGACGTAAGGATCCTCCCCCTGAAGGGGGAGGTGGCCCGAAGGGCCGGAGGGGGAAGCGGCTGCTGACATGCCGCGATCACTTCCCCCTCAGTCGCTCCGCGACAGCTCCCCCTTCAGGGGGAGCATCGCTATGGCTTGCTCTACTTCACCTGCGACGGATCGTAGTTGGCCCCGAAATCCAGCACGAACAACGGCCCCAGCACGACCGTCTGCTTAGACGCGCCCAGGTGCAGGGCGACCGAGGCGCCGCCCTTGTCGGCGTCCATCGCAGCGCGGCCGCTGACGCTGTAGATCTTCCATTCGCCGCTATCGATCTTCACCGCGCCGCCCTCCACGATGCCGCCCCAGGGCTCGGCGGCCTGCTGGACGCGGACATTGGTGACGGTGGCGGCGGCCGGCCCGCCCTCGACGGCTTCGGCCTTGGCCCAGAAGGCCACGGTGATGACGTCGCCCTTGGCGATCTTGCCGTTGACCGCCTGGCTGCCCGAGGCGTTCCAGGGCGCGGCCGGCGTGGGCGTGCCGACCACGACCCGCGTGCCGCCGCCGCCGGTCACGGCCTTGTCCTTGACCACCGCGTTGGTCTGGCCCGAGCCGTAGACGTTCCAGGCCGCCGACGGCTTATTGAGCGCGTACTTCATGATGCCCTCGTCGCGGGCCGAGGCGATCGGCGCCGAGAGCGACAGAGCGATAACCGCGACGGCGGCTCCGAGGATGGTCTTCTTCATTGGTGGTTCCCCCTTCCGACAGGAATGACTTCTGGCCGCTCGCCCCAGCGAGTCGGCGGGCCGTTTCCTTCCCATGGGAACGCCGGATTGCTCCGACCACGTCCCCCGACGTTTGGGACCGCCGTACGTGCGCCGGACCCTTGTTCTGCGATGGTAGCGGTAGCGCGACCGCCACAGCCTGGCAAGAAGCGCCGCTTTAGGGACGTCTCGCGTTGCGCCGCGAAAGGCTCGGGCGTAAAGACCGCCGCAATCCTGAAACCGGTCCTTTCCAGGGGAGTCCCAGACCATGTCGCTCGAGTCCGCCGCCCTGCGGCGCATCGCACCGTCGGCCACCATCGCCATCAGCGCCAAGGCGCGCGCGCTGAAAGCCGCCGGTCGTGACGTGATCGCCCTTTCCGCCGGCGAACCGGACTTCGACACCCCGGACAACATCAAGGACGCCGCGATCCAGGCGATCCGCGACGGCCAGACCAAGTACACCGACCCCGACGGCATGCCCGCCCTGAAGCAGGCGATCTGCGCCAAGTTCAAGCGCGAGAACGGCCTGGACTACAAGCCGAGCCAGGTCCACGTCGCCCCGGGCGGCAAGCCGGTGATCTACAACGCCCTGGTCGCCACCCTGAATCCGGGCGACGAAGTGATCATCCCCGCGCCGTACTGGGTGTCGTATCCCGACATGACCCTGCTGGCCGGCGGCACGCCGGTGTCGGTCGAGACCACCGCCGAGAGCGGCTTCAAGCTCACGCCGGAAGCCCTGGAAGCGGCGATCACGCCCAAGTCCAAGTGGCTGATCATCAACAGCCCGTCCAACCCGTCGGGCGGCGCCTATACCCGCGCCGAGCTGGCGGCGCTGGCTGAAGTGCTGCTGCGCCACCCGCAGGTCTGGGTGCTGACCGACGACATGTACGAGCACCTGGTGTTCGACGACTTCGAGTTCACCACCATCGCCCAGGTCGAGCCCAAGCTCTATGACCGCACCCTGACGATGAACGGCGTCTCGAAGGGCTATTCGATGACCGGCTGGCGCATCGGCTACGCCGCGGGTCCCGAAGCGCTGATCAAGGCCATGGGCAAGATGATCAGCCAGACGACGTCCAACCCCTGCTCGATCAGCCAGTGGGCGGCGCTGGAGGCCCTGAACGGCCCGCAGGACTTCATCAAGCCGAACGCCAAGCTGTTCCAAGAGCGTCGCGATCTCGTGGTGTCGATGCTGAACCAGGCTTCCGGCCTGCACTGCCCGACCCCGGAAGGCGCCTTCTACGTCTATCCGTCCTGCGCCGGCGTGATCGGCAAGACCGCGCCCTCGGGCAAGGTCATCGCCACCGACGAGGACTTCGCCGGCGAACTGCTGGAAGCCGAAGGCGTGGCGGTCGTGCACGGCGCGGCCTTCGGCCTGTCGCCGTTCTTCCGCATCAGCTACGCCACCTCGAGCGAGGTGCTGACGGACGCCTGCGAACGCATCCAGCGCTTCTGCGCCAGCGTGAAGTAGGCTCTCTCGTCCATCCGGACATGACGAAGCCGCGGTCGAAGGACCGCGGCTTTTTCATTGGCCCTCATCCTGAGCCTGTCGAAGGACGAGGGTGCCATCCCCTCAGTGCTTTTCGCGCCAGCGGGCCTTGGCGTCTTCCTGGGTCAGGCTGAGGTGCACGACTTCCTCATCGACATATTCGACCCACGACAGCGGGATCATGTGGTGCTTGAGGCCGCCGCCGAGGTCGAACTTGGCCAGTTCGATCTCCGTGCCGACCACGTGGTCCACGCGGCCCACGTGCTTGCCGTCCGAACCGACGACTTCGAGATGTTCGCGGATTTGAGATGCATCCATCATGGACGTGTCCTCCCATAGGCCGCGCCGCGGCGACGCGGTCCTGACCGTCTAAACGACTTTTGGCGATCATTGGTTTCCGATTGCCCGCGCGTGACGTTCGCCATACGTTCACCGGCAAGGCCCGCGCGCCAGACGGGCTCCAAAAGAGTTCAAGGAGACGCCAGATGCTCACGCTCTTCCATGCGCCGCGCTCGCGCTCGACCCGGTTCCTTTGGCTGCTGGAGGAGCTGGGCGCGCCCTACCGGATCGAGAAGGTCGACATCTTCCGCAGCACCACCGGCACGGGGGCGCCCGATCCGCGCAACCCCCACCCGCACGGCCAGGTGCCGGCCCTGCTGAACGAAGGCGTGCTGATCACCGAAAGCGCCGCCATCGCCCTCTACCTGACCGACAAGTTCCCGGCCGCGGGCCTGGGCCCCATGATCAGCGACCCGCATCGCGGCCCCTACCTGACCTGGCTGGCCTACTATGCCGGCGTGCTGGAGCCGGCGGTCACCAACCTTTGGAAGCGCCGGCAGGACGACCAGGACAAGGCGCAGTACGAGGCCCTCGACGCGCGCCTGCGCACCACGCTGGAAAAGCAGCCCTGGCTGCTGGGCGAGCAGTTCTCGGCGGCCGACATCCTGTTCGTCAGCCTACTGCAGTTCGCCCGCCAGATGCTGCCGGCCCACGCCGTCTATGACGACTGGCTGGCCCGCGCCAATGCTCGCCCCGCCCTCGCCCGCGCCCTGGCCAAGGACGACCTCTCCTGATGATGAAGACCGCCGCCCTGCTCGCCCTCCTGCTGACGGCCGCCGCGACCACGGCCGCCGCCGGCCGCATCGACGCCGCGCTCAGCGACGACGCCATCACCGTGACCGAAGACGGCAAGACCGCCCTCGTCTACCGCACCAAGCCGCTGGACCCGGCCAAGGAGCCCGGCCGCTCCAACTACGTCCACCCGCTTTATGCGCCGGACGGAACGGTGCTGACCGAGGACCGGCCCGCCGACCACCTGCACCAGCGCGGGGCGTTCTGGAGCTGGCATCAGGTGCTGGTGAACGGCAAGAGTATCGGCGACGGCTGGTTCATGCAGGGGCTGAGCTTCCATGTGCACGACCGCGCCTTCGAGGGCGACGCGGCCGGGCGCGGGATCGTGACCATCAAGGCCGACTGGCTGGTCAATTCGGGGCCGGAGGTGGTCTACGCCGCCGCCGAGACCACCAAGGTCACCGTCCATCCGCTGAAGGGCGGCGTGCGGCGGATCGACTTCGACACCGTCATCACCGCCCGCACCGACACCCTTGCCCTGGGCGGCAGCAACGACGTCAAGGGCTATGGCGGCTTCTCGATTCGCCTGATCCGGCCCGACGCCCTGGTGTTCGGCGCGGGCGGCAAGCCGGTGAAGCCGCAGAACGAACCGGTCGAGGCCGGCAAGGCCATGGGCTTCGCCTGGCCCGCCGCGCCGGGCGTGCCGGCCTGGACCGTCGGCCTCAGCTGCAAGGCGGGCGACAAGCCGATCACCCGCTGGATCCTGCGCAACGAGCTGTCGATGCAGAACTGCGTCTTCCCCGGACGCGCGCCCTATGTGATCAAGAAGGGTGAAAGCCTGCACCTGCAGGAGACCTTGATCATCCGCCCGGCCAGCAAGCGCGCTCCCAAGCCCGCCGCGACACCGGCCCAACCGCCGAAGCCCTGAGACGCCAAGACCGATGGCCGAGATCCTGAACCTCAACAAGGCCCGCAAGGCCAAGGCCAAGACCGACGCCAAGCAGACGGCGGTCGAGAACCGCGCCCGCTTCGGCCGCACCAAGGCCGACAAGACCCTCGACGCCGCCCGCGCCGAGAAGCTGTCGCGCACCCTCGACGGCGCCAAGCGCGAGGAATGACGGAGCCGTTCCACCGCACGCGCCAGGCGGAATCGTTTTCCAGCACGCAGCGAAAGGTCGCCGAGCTGGTCGCCTATCTCGCCGTGATGGTCGTGGTGATCGTCGGCGGCCATCAGTTCTGGAACTGGGTGATCCCGCTCGACCCGGCCTGGACCCCGCCGCCGCGCAACCAGACCTTCGTCGCCGGCGGCGCCTTCGCCAGCAGCACCGACGCCCTCCAGCCCCGCGGCTATGACTTCTTCAATCTGAGCGGCGGCCATCTGCGCCTGCGCTGCACGCCCTATGCCGACGCCTCGCCGATGACCAAGGACAACTGCCTGGCCGCACGCGGACGCCTGGGCGACTACGCCGGTCAGCGCGTCGATGTGCGCTATTACGAACTGCCCGGCGTCGGCGACGGCGAGCCGCAGCGGATCCTGCTGAGCGCCAATGCCGGCCGACGCTGGATCCTGCATCCACAAGACCAGGCCGCCCGCCTGGCCGCAGATGCGGCGAGCGAGAAGAGCCGGGAAGTCTTCGCGCGGACTCAGTACACGATCACGGGCGCGGCGTTCGTTGCGATCATCGGCGTGATCGTCTTCGGCTCGTTTCGCCGCAAGACCCCGGCCACCGCCTCCACCTCGCTCCGGACCGAATGACCAAGCCTCCCCGCAATCCCTGGCCGTTCCAGGATCTGGCCTTCCGACTCGCCCCGGTTTTGGTGGCCTTCATGGGCTGGCACCTGGTGTGGAACGCGGCGGTCCCGCTCGACCCGGCCTGGACGCCGCCGCCGCGCGACAAGACCGTCCGCACCATCGGGGTCATCTCCAGCCGCACCGACGCCCCGCAACCGAACGGGTTCGACTACGAGACCGTCGATGGCCGCCGCCTGAAGCTGCTGTGCGAGCCGCGCAACGAGGCGCCGGCGACGCCCTGCCTGAACGGCCGGGGACGGATGGGCGACCATGCCGGCCGCTACGTCGCCATCCGCTACTACGAAACGACCGGACCCGCGCCGCAGCGAATCCTGCTCGGCGCCAAGTCCGGCCAGGACTGGCTGCTGCGCCCGGAAGACCAGAAGGCGCATCTGGCGGCCCGAGCCGAGGGCGACCGGACCCGCAAGGTTCATTGGCGGACGGCGATCTCGGCCGCCGCAACCCTGGCGGCCGGGTTCATCGTGCTGCTGTTGGTTCGGCGACGTCAGCGCGGCGCCAGATAGCGCGCGCCCTTGGGCAGGCCCTGGCAGACGCCGACCACCGGCGCCGGCGGGACCTCGGCCTGGCGTTTCCAGGCGGCGATCAGGCGCTCGATCGCCCACACCCAGCCGAACGTGGTTTCCTTATGGGTCTTGTGGATCTCTTCCATGGCGGCGTCTCCTCCTTCCATGTGGTGCAAGGAGGATCGACGTATTCAGCGGCCGCGACAAACGCGGTTCGTTGCGCTATGGATAAGTTATCCTTATGCCTGACATCCTCGCCTCCATCCCGCTCAGCGCCATCCGCCCCTTCGAGGCCGCCGCCCGGCTGAAGAGCTTCACGCGCGCCGCCGACGAGCTGGGCGTGACCCAGGCCGCCGTCAGCTGGCAGATCAAGGCGCTGGAACAGCGGCTGGGCCAGGCCCTGTTCGTGCGCAAGGTGCGCGAGGTGGCCCTGACCCCGGCCGGCGAGCGGCTGGCGCGGGCGGCCACCGACTCCATGGCCCTGTTGCGCGCGGCCCTGTCCGACCTGGTCGAGACCGACGAGAGCGTGCTGGCCCTGACCACGATGCAGAGCCTGGCCAGTCATTGGCTGGCCGCGCGCCTGGGCGGCTTCCAGCTGGCCCACCCGAAGATCGCCGTGCGGCTCGACACCACCGCGGCCATGCGCGACCTGGCGCGCGGCGAGGCGGACCTGGCCCTGCGCGCCGGCGACGGAAACTGGCCAGGCCTGACCGCCCACTACCTGATGCCGTTCGTGCAGACGCCGCTGTGCTCGCCGGAGCTCCTGGCCCGGACCGGTCCGTTCAACGCCCCCGCCAACCTGCTGAACGCGCCGCGCATCGGCTCGCCCAGCGAATGGGCGGTCTGGTTCGCCGCCGCCGGGGTCGCGCCGCCGCAGGGCGGCGAGGCCCCTCGCCTGGCCGCCGACGCCCAGTCGGTGGAGGTGGCCACGGCCATGGCCGGCCAGGGCCTGGCCCTGGGCTCGCCGATCTTCTTCGCCGCCGACATCGCCGCCGGCCGCCTGGTCCAGCCCTTCGACATCGCGCCCCGCTACGGCGGCGGCTATTGGCTGGCCTATCCGGAGGAGCGGCGCCGCGTGCGCAAGATCGCCGCCTTCCGCGACTGGATCCTGGAAGCGGTCGCCGCCGACCCGGCCGTCGCCCGCCACGCGCGGGACGACGACCGGACCGGCTGAGCCGTCAGCCGACCGAAGCGGTGGCCACCGGCTGGGGCGTGCGCCTCAGCACCAGCCGCAGGTTCAGCCTCTTGTGGGTCAGCACCAGGGAGTCGCTGCCGGCAAGGCGGTAGTCGAAGACCAGCTCGGAATCCTCGAGGGACAGCTGGCTATCGTTGACCGCATAGATCTCGGACGGGTCCTCCTCGAAAGCCCCGCCCTTGCGGCGCTCGACGGTCATTTCCTCGTCGTCGAACGTCAGGCGATCGCCGCGCTTGAGGTCGATCTGGCCGTCGCCCTCGACCCTGGCGACCGTCCAGGCGCCGACCAGGCCGGCGGGCCCCACGGCCGGCACTTCGCCGGCATGGCCCGACAGCAGCGCGGTGCGGGTCAGCAACTGGCCGACCAGCTTGCGTTCCGGGGCGAGCTTGGGGTCGGTCTCGGCCCGCAGACGCTCATCGAAGCGCTTCAGCGTCTGGTATGCGCCCTCTTCGTCGCTGTTCTCGTGATAGAGGGTCGCGACCCTGTGCAGCGACTGGAACTCGTCGATCAGCAGATGGCCGAGGCGAAGCCCCGCCGAAGGCGCCTGCGACGGCGCGGCCACGGCCAATTGCTGCACATGGCTCGCCCCGCCGCGTTCGACATAGCGCAGATCCACGTCCAGCAGCCTTTCGCCCGGCGCCAGAGCCGGCTCGGGCAGGTAGGTCGCCCCCTCGGCCTTGGCCAGGCCGATCATCAGCCCGCCTCCCTCGGTGGACAGGAACGCGGTCGGCACCGAGATCGACACCGCACCGTCCTCGCCACGCTTGAGGCCGTCCTCCGGCGCGCCGTAGACGCCGGTGATCCGATAGCCCGGACGCGCCTTTACGCTGAGGCTCAGGTCGTAGGCCAGCTCGGAGACCATGGTGTCGAGCTTGCCGGTGAACACCGCCTTGATGTCGCTTTCGTCGCGCAGGAAGAACAGGTTGCCGCCACGCACGCTGGCGATCTCGGTGGCCAGGGGCGCATCGAACTGTTCGCCGACGCCGATGGTCGTCAGGCCGATCCCTCGCTGGGAAGCCGCCCTGGCCATGCCCATGAAGCTTTGCGCGTCGGTCGCGCCGACGTTCGGCTGCTCGTCGGTGAACAGCATCACCCGCGTGACGCCCTTGAATCCGCGCTGGCTCGCGAAGGCTGTCTCGTAGCCAACCTGCAGCCCCTCCTCCATGTTGGTAGAGCCCTCGCTCACGATGGCGTCGATGGCCTTGCGGATAGCGGCCTTGCCGCCGGCCACCCGCGTCGGCTCCAGATGACGATGCGAGCGGTCGCCATAGAGCACGATGCTGAACTGGTCGCCCGGCCGCAGCTGATCGACGATCTGCCGCAGGCTCTCGCGCACCTGGTCCAGCGGCTCGCCGTCCATGGAGCCCGACTTGTCGACCACGGCGACCAGGTTCAGCGGCTCGCGCTTCCAGGTGGCGGCGTCGATGCTGGAGTTGAAGCCTACGCCGACCAGGATCTTGTCGGCCGGCGACAGCGGCAGGTTGGCGCGCATGGCCTCGCCGGTGGCGCACAGCACCCGCACGCAGGCTTCGCCGGGGATCTGAAGGTCGTAGCCGCCCATCAGCCCCTCCGGCGTCAGGGTGTCGGGCATCGGGATCTGGCCGGCCTCGGACTGCCCCCGGAAATGATTGATGTCCTGGGCGCCGCCCTGGCGCGCGCGCATGCTGCCGGTGACGACGACTTCGTCGATGTCGACCTGCTCGTCCTGCGGCGGCGGGGTCTGCGCCCAGGCCGGAGCGGAAACGAGCGCCAGCGCCAGGATCGAGGCGGCGGACCAAAGACGACGCGACATCTGAACCTCCCGTTTTGATTGCAGGAAGGCTAACGCCGCGCGCTTAAGCGGTACAAGCGAAATTGCGCAGGTTCAGGCCGCGCGCCGGTAGTGATCGCGCAGGGTCTGCGGGATCGCGTCATAGGCGCTCGGCGGGGTGATCCGCAGGGTCCGCCGCGCCTCGTCCAGCGGCATGGCCAACAGGGCCGGATAGTCGACCTCGGGCAGCCAGGCGGCCCTGCGCCCGGCCCGCCAGGCCTGGCGCACCGCCTTGCCGTAGGGCTGGCCGTCCTTCAGGCGGCGGAACTCCTGGGCGCCGGCGAAGGCGATTAGGGCAAAGCCCAGGCTGCGGGTCTGGGCGTAGGAGAAGGCCACCACGCAGACCTCGCCCAGCGCATCCGTGCCGTAACCGGTCAGCACGTGCCAGACGTCGTGCACGTCGCGCAGGCGGCGGGCGTACCAGAGCAGCGGATGGGCCGCGTCCATGTCGGCGTCGGCGACCTTGCGGCTCTCCTCGGCCAGTCCCTCTGCGGTCAGGCCGCGCGGGGCGATGAAGTCGCGATAGGCGGCGCCCACGGTGCCCGGCTGAAACCGCGCCAGCCAGGCCTCGTCCGACAGCCGGTCGGCGAATTCCTCGCGGCGATAGGCGATCGCCCCGCCCTGCGGAGTCTTCAGCAGGCGGGCATAGCCGCGGGGGATCGCGCGGCCCGAAAGGGCCCGCATGATCTCGAACACCTGGGCCGTGTCTTCCTTGTCGGCGATCAACCTGCGGACGGCGCGAAACGCCCGCAAAGGCTGCAGGCGAAAGCTCGCATCGCGGGCGCCGAGCGGCGGACGCGCCGAACCGGCGTCAAGGGCTTGCGCGGTGGCGCTCATCAGGCATGCTCCCGGCGTGACGCCTGTAAAGATGACACGTCGTCATTTTTATTCAAGGGCCGACCAGGCGATCTCCGGGGACTCCGCTCATGGGCAGTCTGAAGAAGCGATCGGTGAACCTCGCCGGCCACGCCACCTCGCTGGCGCTGGAGCCCGAGTTCTGGGCGGCGCTCGACGGCATCGCCAAGCAGGACGCCATCAGCATCGCCGCCCTGATCCAGCGCATCGACGTCGGCCGCGGCGAACGCCCGCTGGCCTCGGCCTGCCGGGTCTATGCGCTGGAGCGGGCGGGGGCCTGAAGCCATAGGAACCTCCCCCTGTGGGGGAGGTGATCGCGAAGCGATCGGTGGGGGGAGTTAGCCTGAGATCGGCCAAGGCGGCGGAAGCTGAAACCGTCCCCCCACCGGCCTTCGGCCGCCTCCCCCACAGGGGGAGGTTCCCTTTCGCTCCCCTACCCCGGCCTCGGCACAGGCGCCGGCAGCGGCTGGGGATTGGGAACCGGCTGGGTCGGCGGGGCCAGGTTCGGCAGCCGCAGCTCGGCGATGTCGGGCCGCACGGCCAGCAGCCCCGAGCGCCAGACCGCGTAGATCAGCAGCGCGACGAACAGCAGGACGCCCAGCAGCGCCGCGCTGCTCCAGGCGCCCTCGTGATGATGATGTTCATGATGGCGAGCCATGCCCGCCTCCTCTTGTTCAGCCCGGCCTGGCTCAGCCAGGGGCCTTGGGCGCTTCGGGAACCTTCGGGGCGTCGGGCAGCTTGGGCGCCGAGGCCGAGATGTTGACGTCCACCGACTTCTTCTGGGTGAGGCCGCCCGAGAACATCAGGAAGCCCAGCACCGCCACGACCACCACCAGCGCGCCGACGATGAAGGCCAGGCCGCCGTTGCCGCCGCCCGATTTGGTTTCTTCCGCCATTTTCCTGCTCCTGCTTCGTCCCTGCCCAACAACGGGAGGGTCGCAAGAGAGGTTCCGGATCGGCGAGGCCGGGGCTTAAGCCGGAGGAAGTTTGTGCTACATATGTTCCCATGTCTTCCGGCTTCGACTCGTCCGACCGCTTCGGCGACCTCCCCGCTCCGCGCATCTCCGACCTGGCCCGACCGCAGGCTCCCGGCGGCGGCGGACCCGCGCCCGACTACCTGAACGGTCTCAACACCGAGCAGCACGAAGCCGTGGTCACCACCGAGGGCCCGGTCCTGGTGCTGGCCGGGGCCGGCACCGGCAAGACCCGGGTGCTGACCACGCGCCTGGCCCACATCCTCACCACCGGCCGCGCCAAGCCGTGGGAGATCCTGGCGGTCACCTTCACCAACAAGGCCGCGCGCGAGATGCGCGAGCGGATCACCCACATCATCGGCCCGGAGGCCGAGGGCCTGCGCTGGCTGGGCACCTTCCACTCGGTGGCCGCCCAGATCCTGCGCCGCCACGCCGAGCTGGTGGGGCTGAAGTCGAACTATACGATCATCGACACCGACGATAACGAGCGGCTGCTCAAGCAGCTGATCGAGGCGGCCAATATCGACGCCAAGCGCTGGACGCCGCGCATCCTGTCGGGCCTGATCGACGCCTGGAAGAACCGCGGCTGGACGCCCGACAAGGTGCCGCCGTCCGAGGCCGGCGAGTTCGCCAACGGCAAGGGCATCACCCTCTATCGCCAGTACCAGGAGCGCCTGCGCATCCTGAACGCCTGCGACTTCGGCGACCTGCTGCTGCACAACATCACGATCTTCACGAGCAACCCCGACGTGCTGGCCGACTTCCAGCGCCGCTTCCAGTACGTGATGGTCGACGAGTACCAGGACACCAACGTCGCCCAGTACCTGTGGCTGCGCCTGCTGGCCCAGGGCCGCCAGAACGTCTGTTGCGTGGGTGACGACGACCAGTCGATCTATGGCTGGCGCGGGGCCGAGGTCGACAACATCCTGCGCTTCGAGCGCGACTTCCCCGGCGCCAAGGTGGTGCGGCTGGAGCGCAACTACCGCTCGACCGAGCACATCCTGGCGGCCGCCTCGACGCTGATCACCGCCAACAAGGGCCGCCTGGGCAAGACCCTGTGGACCGAGGAGACCGGCGGCGAGAAGGTCAAGGTCAGCGGCGTCTGGGACGGCGAGGCCGAGAGCCGGATGGTCGCCGACGAGATCGAGCGGGCCAAGAAGGCCGGCCGCCGCTACAACCAGATGGCCATTCTCGTCCGGGCGTCCTTCCAGATGCGCGCCTTCGAAGAGCGTTTCGTGATGCTGCAGATTCCCTACAAGGTGGTCGGTGGCCCGCGGTTCTTCGAACGGGCCGAGATCCGCGACGCCCACGCTTATCTGCGGCTGATCCAGTCGCCCGACGACGACCTGGCCTTCGAGCGCATCGTCAACACGCCCAAGCGCGGCATCGGCGACACTTCGGTGCAAAAGCTGCTGCAGATCGCCCGCCTGGAGGGGATCTCCACCGTCGAGGCGGCGCGGGTGATCATCGGCAGCGACGACCTGCCGGCCCGCACGCGCACGGCGCTGAGCAACTTCATCCGCGACCTCGACCGCTGGCGCGCCCAGATCGGCAACCTGCATCACCAGCGCGTGCTGGAGATGGTGCTGGAGGAGAGCGGCTACACCGACGCCCTGCGCCTCGACAAGGGCCCGACCAGCCAGACCCGGCTGGAGAACCTGAAGGAACTGGTCCAGTCGATGGGCCAGTTCGACAGCCTGGAAGCCTATCTGGAGCACGTGTCGCTGGTCATGGACCTCGACCGCGAGGCCACCGGCGACGCCGTCTGGATCATGACCCTGCACTCGGCCAAGGGGCTGGAGTTCCCGCTGGTCTTCCTGCCCGGCTGGGAAGAAGGCGTGTTCCCCAGCCAGCGCAGCATGGACGACAAGGGCGAGAAGGGTCTCGAGGAAGAGCGGCGGCTGGCCTATGTCGGCATCACCCGCGCCCGCGAGGAGGCCCGCATCAGCTTCGTGGCCAACCGTCAGGTCTATGGCCGCTGGACCTCGCAGCTGCCGTCCCGCTTCGTCGACGAACTGCCGCTGGAGCACGTCGATGCGGGTTCGGAGACGGGCTATTACGGCGGCGGTCCCGGCATGCAGCAGACGGTCTCGTCGCGCTGGGACGATCCGGGCACCAGCGCCTTCCAGAGCGGCAGCTACGACAGCCCCGGCTGGAAGCGGGCCCAGGACCGGGTGCAGCAGTCGCGCGGCGGCTTCGCCGATCGCGGCGGAAGCGGCGGCAACGCGGCCTGGCGCGGCGGCGGCTCGGCGGCGCGGTCCAAGCCGAT
Source organism: Caulobacter hibisci (assembly GCF_016135805.1). Taxonomy (GTDB): domain Bacteria; phylum Pseudomonadota; class Alphaproteobacteria; order Caulobacterales; family Caulobacteraceae; genus Caulobacter; species Caulobacter hibisci. The sequence continues at coordinate 45,372 of NZ_JADWOX010000024.1, read as the reverse complement.
CGAGGGCGAAGGCCGGCTGGTGGCCGTCTCGGCCCCGACCAACAGCGCCTACAGCCGCGGCGACCGGGTGTTCCACGTCAAGTTCGGCTACGGCCAGGTGGCCTCGATCGAGGGCAACAAGCTGACCGTCAATTTCGACAAGGCCGGCGAGAAGAAGGTCATCGACAGCTTCGTCGAGAAGGCCTGATGGCGGCGGGGGCCAAGCGGGGCGTCAATCCCGAGAGCCCCCTGGGCCGGCTGATCGCCGGGCCGATGCGCCCCGGCCGCCTGGCCTGGATCGGCCTGAGGCCCGCCCGCCACGCGCCGCTGGTCGCCGCCGAACGAGCCCGGATCACGATAGAGGCGGGCCTGGTGGGCGACCACTATGCCGGTCGGCCCGGCGGCTCGCGCCAGGTGACCCTGATCCAGGCCGAGGACCTGGCCGCCATCGCCGGCTTCCTGGGCCGGGCCGAGCCCGCCTCCCCGTTCGAACTGCGCCGCAACCTGGTGGTCGAGGGGATCAACCTGCTCGGCCTGGCCGACAAGCGCTTCCGCGTCGGAGGCGTGCTGCTGGAGGCCACCGGCGGCTGCCACCCGTGCAGCCGCATGAACGAGATCCTCGGCGACGGCGGCTATAACGCCGTGCGCGGCCGCGGCGGCCTGACCGCCCGGGTCGTCGAAGGCGGCGAGATCGCGGTCGGCGACGCGGTGACGGTCGAGACCGCCGTCACCGCGCGCTGAACACTCGCAGGAGCAGGCTCAGGCCGCTTCGGCCGCCGGCGCCCTCGCCTCCTTCACCCGCAGGACCACGCAGCCGATCCCGACCAGGGCGTTGAGGATGCCGACCAGCACGAAGGGCGAGGCCGGGCCGACGACGTCGAACAGCACGCCGCCCAGGGTGCCGAGCACCAGGATGCCGAAGGCGCCGCACAGGTTGAAGAAGCCGATGACGGCGCCGCGGCCCTCTTCCGGCGCTTCCTTGCCGATCAGGGCCTGGGAGCCGATGAAGGCGCTGATCTGGCCCACGCCCAGCAGCACGAACAGCGGCATGGCCGCCTTGCTCAGCGGGTCGTCGATGAACATCGTCGCCAGATAGCCGACGCCGCCCAGCAGCATGCAGGCGGCCAGGGCCGTGAGGCGGTGGGCCTTGTCAATCATCAGAGCGATGACCACCGGCCACAGCAGCGCCGCCGACTGGGCGACGATGAACGGAATGCGCCCCTGGTCGAGAGCTTCGGCCAGCGAAGCGCCGTTCTCCAGCGCCGCCTTCTTGCCCCAGGCGATGGCGTAGGCGCCGACGATGGCCAGGTCGCCGCGCGCCACGAAGGCCGAGGCATAGGCCAGGACGATGCGCGGATTGGCCTTGGCCGCCGCGACGCCGACGCCCAGCTGGGCCGACAGCTTGGGCCGCTCGACCGTACGCGTGGCGACGCCGGGCTTGAGGCCCAGCCACATCACCGCCGCCGAGATCACGCACATCACCGCCGCGACGCCGAGGGCGGCCTGGCCGGCGGCCTTCTCGCTCATGCCGTCGGCGACGAAGATGGAGGGCAGCTTGCCGATGGCCAGGGCCAGCATCACCACGCCCAGGCCGTTGAGGATCCCCGACAGGGCGACGATCTTGCCGCGATCGCGCGCCTTCACATAGTCGGCCAGGATCGTCGACAGCATACCCGTCGTCGCCCCGATGCCGACGGCGTAGACCACCTTGAAGAGGGACAGCTCCCAGAGATTGGTCGCCAGCGGATAGAGCACGTAGCCGAGCGCCGTAGCCAGAAAGCCGATCGCATAGACCGCCCTGCGGCCGAACCGGTCGGCGAAGGCCCCGGCGAGCCCGAACACGAACAGCAGCGCGATCTCGTTGACGAGGTTCAGCACGCCCAGGGCCGAGCCCTGGCGATCGAGCGGCACGCCCAGATTGGCGCTCAGCACGTAGGGCGTCATGATCGCCACCGTGGTCGCCAGGCCGATATTGACGAAAGAGGCGTAGAGCGCGGTCCACATGTTGCCGGCCCGCACGCCAGGCTCGATCGCCACTATGCCGAAGCGCTCGGGGTCTTTGGCCTTCGCCATCGGGGGAACTCCAGGAAAGCTTGGGGGCAAGGAAAAGGCCCGGCGCGCAGGCGCGCCGGGCCTTGGTAGTCACGCGATCAGCGAGATCAGAAGGTCTTGCTGATACGGATCGAGGCGGCGCGCTTCTCGGGCAGAGAAACCACGTAGGCCCGAACCGGCATGTTGTTGACGAGGTCGAAGAAGCCGAAGTCGGTCGCCGCGATGGCGTTCTTCGGCGTGTCGTCGTCAAGCAGGTTGGTCACGGCCAGATCGAGGCTCCACGACCCGTCGGTCACCCCGGCCCGCAGATCCGAGACGAAGTAGCTCGGCAGCCAGGTCAGGTTGTTCTGGGTCATGTAGCGCTTGGACTGGTAACGGCCGCTCAGTTCGGTCGTCCAGGTCCAGCCGGCGCCCACCGGCAGGTCGCCGGTCAGCAGGGCCGACAGGTTCAGGCTGTGCTTGGGCGTCAGCGGCACGGCCTTGCCGGTGTAGTTGCCGGCGGTGGACTCGATGCGGTCGAAATAGCCCGGCGTCGGCACCTTGTAGTCGGTGAACTCGGCGTCGGTGTAAGTGTAGTTGCCGCTCAGCGTCAGCCAGTTCGTCGCCCGCCAGTCGCTGCTCAGGTCGAAACCCTTGCTTTCGCTTTCACCGGCGTTCTCGACCGACGGCACCGAGGTGCCGCCGAGCACCTTGGTGGTGCCGATCTGCTGGTTCTTGTAGCGGTTGAAGAAGATGGCGCCGTTCAGCACCAGATCACCGTCGAGCAGGACGTTCTTCGAACCGATTTCGAAGCTTTGCAGCTTCTCCGGCTTGAAGGTCGAGTCGACGCTGCCGCTGGTGCCGGTGGTGTCGACGCCGCCCGGCTTGAAGCCTTCGCCGTACGACGCATAGACCGAGTTGCGCGACGAGAGCTTGTAGTTGGCCACGAAGTTCGGCGTGAAGGCGTGGTCTTGGACCGTCTTCTTGTCGATCTGGGTGGTCTTGGCGAGCTGAGCAGCGCGCGCAGCCGCGGTGCCGGCGGGACCGGCCGCGCAGCCCAGCTGGGCCAGACAGACCAGCTGAACGCCGAACAGGCGGTAGTACATCGGCTGGTACGGGCTGCCGTGATAGGCGATCCGTTCCTCGATGTAGCGGCCGTCGAAACGCACCGTCAGAGCATCGGTGACGTCGTATTCGACGCTACCGGCCCAGGACAGCGAGTCCGTTTCACGCGAGATCTTCAGCGGATAGTCCGCCGTCGCCTTAGCCGTGGTCGTCGGGGCCTGGAAGGTGCCCGTCGCCGTGGCGCCGCCGCCCATGAACAGAGCCGTCAGGATGGTCAGGCGCGGGTCGGAACCGGCCCGCATCCAGAACTGGTCCTTGTTGATCTGGCTGGCCTGCTCGTGGAAGTACAGGCCTTCCAGCGAGGTCCGCAGCTTGCCGAAGTCCTTGCTCCAACGCAGCGTCTGGCTCTGCTGCTTGGTGTCGAAGTCGTCGTCCAGCATGACCGAGAAGCCGATGGCCGGCAGGCCGCCCGTCGGAGCCACGGTCGAGTAGTTCAGGCCGTAGGCGCGCAGGAAGCCCAGGTACTGGTAGAGCGAGCCGTAGAACGGCGCGACGCTGGCGTAGGACGACAGGATGTTGCTGGTGAGGCTGTAGTCGCTGCTGTCGAAGTCCTGCACCTGGGTGGTTTCGCCGCGGGTGATGCCCGTCAGCGAGGTGAAGGTGCCCCAGTCGCTCTCGTAGTTGATCTCGAACGAGGCGCGGGTCGCGTCGGTGACGGTCCCCGTGAAGTCCTTGCCCGTACGCGGATCCAGCGAGTAGGCCACCTTCTGGTTACGCACGACCGCGGCGTTGGCGAGGTTGCCCTTCACCGTATAGCCGGCCTTGGTCCCGTCGAGGGCCGAAACGCCTAGATCGGCGGTGTTGGCCGTGCCGGTCGCCGGGTTCACCGAAGTGATGAAGGCCCGGGCCATCTGGTCGTATTCCTCGTGCGAGTGCTGCACGCGGGCAAAGACCGTCAGGTTTTCGGTCGGCTTGATCAGCAGGCCGAGGGCCGCGCCCTTGGCCTCGCCGCCACCGACGCGGGCGCCGCTGACGCTGTTCAGGTATTGGCCGTCGGTTTCCCAGGCGCCGGCGTTCAGGCTGAGCGCCAGCTTGTCCTTCACCAGCGGACCGGTGAGCGAGACCTTGCCTTCCTTGAGACCGAAGTCGCCGGCCTCGAGGCTGATCTTGGCCTCGAACTCGTCGAGGTTCGGACGCTTGGAGATGTAGTTGATCGCACCCGAGAAGGCCGAGCGGCCGTAGAGCACGCTTTGCGGGCCCTTCACCACTTCGATCCGTTCGGCGTCGACGAAACGCAGGGAGGCCAAAGCGCCGCCACCGGCGGTCGCGAAGGCTTCCGAAGACGTATCGACGCCATCGACCAGGATGGCGACGTTCGGACGGCCCCGAACGGCTTGCACGCCACGGATGGCAGGACGCGTATCGCTAGGCGTCAGGCCCTGGTCGAACGTCAGGCCCGAGGTCGATTGGGCCACTCGAGAGATGTCGGAAATATTACGACGCTCGATCGTCTCGGCCGACACCGCATTGATGGTGATCGGCACGTCCTGCAGAGACTCTGACTTATTACGAGCCGTCACGGTGATTTCACCAATCACCGTGGACTCGTCTGAAGTTGTCATTTGCGCGAAGGCTTGCCCCGCGCAGACCAAAAGCGTAAGAGCGCTCGCGCTCGCACAATAGATATTCATCGCCGACTTGGTCATGACTCCCCTCTTCAAATCTTGACCACACCCCGCCGCGTTCCCCGCGACTGTTCCCCGCCGGTCAAGATGATGGAGCCGGACCAATACAGGTCTTGCGATAAAGCGTTTGTCCGTCCATCGGATAGGAGTTCAGGAAAGTACGCCATGCTGTCAGAGATCGCCGCCGCGCCCAAGCCTCGACAATCACGTCGGATCGCCACCGAAGCGGCCATCGTGGAGGCTTTTGGGCGTCTTATGGAGCGTGGAAGCGTCCACGACGCGGGTGTCAACGCCCTAATCAAGGAAGCCGGCGTAGGCAAGAAACAAATCTATGACTATTTCGGCGGCCTCGGCGGCGTGGCCGACGCCTGGGTGCGGCGGACCGGTATCTGGCCGCGCCTGACCGACATGCTCGATGAGTCGCTCGACGCCTTCCACCAGCGGCCGGCCATGGAGCGCCTGCGCATGCTGGTGCGGGCCTACGCCTCGACCCTGCGCGCCCATCCGGCCGTCGCCACCATCATGGCGGGCGAATTCGCCGGCCCGCCGGAACTGCGCGACGCGGTCACCGCGGTCCGCATCCGCATATGGGAAGAGTACGAGCGGCTGTTCATCGGCCAGCGCAGCGAGGACAAGGAACTGCTCGCCGTGGCCATGACCATGCTGTCGGCCGTCTCCTACATAGGCATGCGCGCGAAGTTCGAACCGAACTTCTTCGGATTCGACTTGCAGGACGACGCGGCCTGGGACCAAGTTTCCGGCATGCTCGACCACGTTATGGGTCGCTATCAGACCGGCGTTGAGGTGGCGGCTGATCGCCAGGCGAACAACGCCGAATAGAAAATTGACCGATCGGTCCCTTTTGGAAAATCTCCGAGCCTCCCGCCATCCGCGGGACTGACCGATGCGGAGAGCTTCATGTTCGGCGACCCCCTGTCCCTTCCCGTCAAACCCCAGGCGGGAGACCTTTGGGTGGCCGCGACGGTGGTCACCGACCACCAGCTGAAGCTGGGGCTTTCGCGCATCCTGCTGCTGGGCCCCGACCTGCAGCAGAAAGCCGCCCTGCACACGGGCGACTTCGGCATGGTCTCGGGCATCGCGGTGAATCCCCGCACCGGCGAACTCAACGCCCTGGACCCCTTCGCCCGCAACGTCACCCGCATCGACGCCGAGGGCCGCCGCGTCCCCGGCCAGGCCTCGCTTCTCCCCGGTCGGGGCCTGGGCTCGATGGTGTTCCTGCCCGACGGCGGCGCGCTGGCCGGCGAGCACCTCTCCGGCCTCGCCCCGCCCTTCACCGGCGAGGGCCGCCTGGTGCGCTTCGACGCCGACGGCCGCGTGGTGCGCTTCTATCGCCCCGAGTATCATGGCGGCGTCATGGGCTTCCTCGGCATCACCCACCTGGCCCTGCTGTCGGACGGCAAGACCGTGGCCTACGTCTCCGAGACCGGCCACACCGTGTTCCGCTACGACATCGAGGCCGACGCCCAGCTGCCGCCGCTCTATGTCCGCACCGATCCGCCGGGCATGGTGTTCGGCCTGGCGACCGCGCCCAACGACGACGTGCTGGTCAGCTGCGGCAACGAAGTGCGCCGCGTGGCTCAGGACGGTTCGGTGGTCCGCACCTACGCCGTGCCGGAAGGCCGCGGCTGGTCGTTCCTGCGCGCCACCGACGACGGCGCCCACTTCTGGGCCGGCGACTTCTTCTCGGGCCAACTGGCCAAGATCGCGCTGGACAGCGGCGAGACCGTCGCCAGCGTCAAGCTCGACATCCCGTTCGGCGTCACGTCCATCGCCGAAGTAAAGGCGGCCTGACCGTGAAGAAGCGCAAGATCCTGCTGGCGGGTCTGGGCGTCGTGGTCCTGGCGGGCGCGGCGACCTACGCCTCCGCGCCGCTGTACTGGAGCCGCTACTTCCGCGCCCTGACGGTCAATCCGTTGGAGCCGCCGATCGACTGGTACAAGCCGGTCGCCGTGGTCAAGGGCGCGCCCGGCGCGGCCCTGCCGAAGACGACCCCGCAGGCGGCCGGGATCGACCCCGCCGCCCTGACCGCCGCCGCCGACTATGCCGGCGTCCGCAAGACCGACGCCCTGATCGTCGTCAAGGACGGGGCGGTCGTCTACGAGCGCTACTGGAACGGCGTCGGCCCCAGTTCGCGGATGAAGGCCCACTCCTTCACCAAGACCATGACCGGCATGCTGGTCGGGGCCGCGATCGCCGACGGCAAGATCAAGTCGGTCGACCAGCCGGCCGCCGACTTCATCACCGAATGGCGCGGCGACGAGCGTTCGAAGATCACCATCCGCGACCTCCTGCAGATGTCGTCGGGCCTGGCGGCGCCGGACTATTCCTACGCGCCGTGGTCCAGCACCATCCGCACCTTCCTATCGCCGGATCTGGCCAAGGACAATCTGGGCCTCAAGGCGACCCACCCGCCGGGCACGGTGTTCGGCCACCACAACCCCGACCCGGTGGCGCTGAGCGTCATCGTCGAGCGGGCCACCGGCAAGACCTTCGCCGCCTACATGTCGGAAAAGCTGTTCGCGCCGCTCGGCATGCATGACGGCCAGCTGTGGCTGGCCAAGGAAGGGGGCCTCGCCCACGGCGACTGCTGCCTGGTCTCGCAGGTGCAGGACTGGATGCGCGTCGGGATCATGCTGGCCAATGGCGGTTCGTTCGAGGGCAAGCAGGTGCTGCCGGCCTCGTACGTCGAAGCCATGAGCGCACCAGGCAAGGCCAATCCGGGCTATGGCTTCCAGATCTGGCGCGGCCGCCCCTACGCGGCCGACCGCATCTATACGCCCGAGCGCCCCGACAAGAGCAGCAAGTCGGCCGAACCGATCGCCGCGGAAGACGCCATCTTCCTCGACGGCTGGGGCAAGCGCCGCCTCTGGATCGTGCCTTCCCAGAAACTGGTGATCCTGCGCGACGGCGTTGACCTCGACGACTGGGACGACACCAAGATACCCAATCTCATCCTCCGCGGACTCACCCCCGCCCCGCAGCCGGAGAAGACGCCATGATCAAGAACCAGTGGTACGTGGCAGACTACAGCGACGAGATCCCCAACGGCGGCCACAAGCGGGTGAAGATGCTGGGCCTGGAGTTCGTGGTGTTCCGCGACTCCAAGGGCAAGGTCAGCTGCCTGTCGGACGTCTGCATCCACCGCGGCGCGTCGCTGGGCAGCGGCATGGTCGTCGATGACGCCATCGAGTGCCCCTATCACGGCTGGCGCTTCAACGGCGGCGGCAAGTGCGTGAAGATCCCGTCGCAGGATCCCGAGACCAAGATCCCGCCGCGCGCCAAGATCGACTCCTATCCCGTGCAGGAGAAGTACGGGATGATCTGGGTGTTCATGGGCGACCTGCCCGAGGCCGAGCGCCCGCCCCTGCCGCCCTTCCCCGAGTTCGAGGATCCGGCCTGGCGCTGCATCCGCGGCACCTATGAGTGGAAGGCCAACTACGCCCGCATCACCGAGAACGGCATCGACCCCTCGCACGCGGCCTTCGTCCACCCGAGCTTCGGCGACAAGGACGCCCCGCAGGTGCACGAGTTCACCCTCGAGCAGGACGAGTACTCGGCCTATGCCGAGCTGAAGTTCATCCCGCCCGAGTACAAGGGCATGTGGAAGTTCTTCCGCAAGGCCAAGCGCAGCATGGTCACGGTGCGCAACGGCTTCCACGTCTCGGGCGCCCACGTGCGGATCCAGATCCGCCCGACCCCGACCTGGTCGACGGTGATCTTCGACGTCAACACGCCGATCGACGAGACCACCACGATCACCCGCTGGATCATGGCCCGCAACTTCCTGACCCAGAAGATCTGGGACGGCGACAGCCGCCGCCGCACCCTGCGCATCTTCGAGCAGGACCGCGTGATCATGGAGAAGATCTGCCCCGAGCTGCTGCCCGTCTATCTGCACGAGGAAGTCAGCGTGAAGTCGGACGGCATCATGGTGGCCTGGCGCAACAAGCGCCGCGAGCTGATCGAGAAGGGCTGGGCGCTGGACGTCGACGCCATGGAGCGTGACATCCAGGGCAAGCGGGCGATGGTCATCCCCTCGCCCGACCGCGCCGATCCCAAGCTGGCCAAGGACTTCCTGCTGAAGACCGTGCCGCTGGTCGATGGCGACCGGGTGCGCTCGGAGGCCCTGAAGCAGCGCCACGGCGCCGCTCCGGCGGCCGCGGAGTAGATCGGTGAAGAGCGTGAGAACGAGCATCCTCGCCTTCTTCGCCGCGCTGGCCGCCACGGGAGTCGCGAATGCGGCTTCCGTGGAGGTTCGCGTCTCGGGCGTCGCCAACGCCAAGGGCCAGATCGTCGTGTCGGCCTGCGACAAGGCCACCTTCCTGAAGACCTGCCCCTACAACGTGAAGGTCCCGGCCGCTCTGGGCGCGGTGACGGCCAAGATCGCCAACCTGCCGCCCGGCAGCTGGTCGTTCCTGGCCTTCCACGACCAGGACGGCGACGGCGTGATGAAGAAGACCGCCCTGGGCCTGCCCGCCGACGGCGTGGGACTGTCCCGCGATCCGAAAGCCCGCTTCGGCCCGCCGAAGTTCGACGACTCGGCGGTGGAGGTCGGCGCGGGCGGAGCGAGCGTCAGCATCGGTCTGAAATACTGATCCTTCTCCCCTTGCGGGAGAAGGTGTCGGCGTCAGCCGACGGATGAGGGGTCGCACAGACCTGAAACGCCGCGACAGCCGAAAGGCCCGTCGCGGCGTTTGCTTTTGAGAGACCCCTCATCCGACATCCTTCGGATGCCACCTTCTCCCGCAAGGGGAGAAGGATCAGGGCTGAGGAAATCCCCCCGCCTTCGACACCATGCCCGGCAGCGCCGGCGCGCCCAGCACGCCCTTGAGCCAGCCGGCCGTCTCGATCAGGGCCGGCAGGTCCAGCCCCGTGGCCACGCCCATCCGCGCGAACATGTAGGCCAGGTCTTCGGTCGGCACGTTTCCGGTCGCCGCCGGGGCGAAGGGGCAGCCGCCGATGCCGCCGATCGAGGCGTCCAGGCTGGCCACGCCCGATCGCCAGGCGGCGAAGGCGTTGGCCAGGCCCGTGTTGCGGGTGTTGTGGAAGTGGGCGCGCAGCACCGCGCCGGGCGCCACGGCGCGGACCGCGCCGAAGCGGGTCTCGACCGACAGCGGGTCGCCCACGCCGATGGTGTCGGCCAGGGTGATCTCGGTGACGCCGTAGCCGGCCAGCTCGGCGGCGATGCGCGCCACCTGCTCGACCGCCACCTCGCCCTCGAACGGACAGCCGAAGGCCGCCGCGATGGTGACGCCGAGCTTCAGCCCGGCCTGGCGCGCGACCTGCGGCGCCTCGGAAATCTGCCGCAGGGTCTCATACACCGGGACACCCTGGTTGCGGACGTTGAAGGTCTCGCTGGCCACCACGACGAAATTGACCTCGTCGACATCGGCGGCGATGGCGCGGTCGAGGCCCCGGCGGTTCAGCACCAGGCCGATCAGCGACACGCCTCGGGCCCGCAAGTCCTGCTGGCCGCGCAGCCGGGCCATCACCTCGTCGGCGTCGGCCATCTGCGGCACGGCGCGTGGATTGACGAAGCTGACCGCCTCGACGCGGCGGGCGCCGGCTTCGACGGCCTTCAGCACCAGGGCGGCCTTGTCGGCGGACGAGACCATCGCCTTCTCGTTCTGCAGCCCGTCGCGGGGCGACACCTCGACGATCTCGATGCGGGTGGTCATGACGCGTGTTCCTCGACGCCCGCGAGGCGGGCAGGCATGGCGCGCGAGCATGCGCGGCGGCGCCTCCGAAACCAGCGCCCCGCCCCCGGCGCCCGACAGGCGGGGAGCCCGCGCGGCCGCGCAGCGAACGCCGGTACGCGGCGCAAGCTCGCCGGATCAACGAGGGGAGCTGATCAATGATAACTGCCGGAAAAACACGCGCCGTCTTCGCGGGCGCATCCATGCTGGCCATGCTGTGGGCCGGCGCCGCGTCCGCCCAGGACCAGTCGACCGCCGTCGACGAACTGATCGTTACCGCCCGCCAGCGCTCCGAAAGCCTGCGCGACGTGCCCGCCGCCGTCTCGGCCCTGGGCCAGGCGACGCTGGAGGCCGCCGGGGTCGCCCGCGCCGCCGACTTCGTGGCCCTGACGCCCGGCGTCAGCCTGGTGCAGGCCGCCGAACAGGGCGACGCCCAGGTCAATATCCGCGGCGTCAACAGCGCCCGCGACGCCCAGGCCTCGTTCGCCTTCGTCATCGACGGCGTGCAGATGGCCAATCCCGCCGCCTTCAACCGCGAATTCTCGGACCTGCGCCAGATCGAGGTGGTCAAGGGCCCGCAGGGCGCGGTCTACGGCCGCAACGCCGCCGCCGGCGCGATCATCGTCTCCACCGTCGAGCCGGGCGAGGAGTTCGAGGGCTCGGCCAAGCTCAGCGTCGGCAACCGCGAAAGCTTCGCCGGCGACGTGCGCGTGGCCGGTCCCCTCACCGACAAGCTGTCGGGCAGCCTGTCGGCCGACTGGCGCAAGACCGACGGCTTCTACGACAGCGAATCCGGTACGGGCGCCGTCGACCGCTTCAAGGGCTACAACTTCAACGGCCGCCTCGTGGCGCGGCTGGACGAGAAGACCAAGCTCGACTTCAAGGCCCGCTACGGCGAGCTGACGGCCGGCTCGATCGCCTACAACGCCGTCTTCGCCCTGCCCTCGTTCGCCTCGGTGCTGGCCACGCCGTCCTACTACGAGGACGTCAAAGACCACGACTTCGCCTTCCAGAACAACGTGCCGCACACCAACCGGCAGCAGGCCTTCGAGGCCTCGGCCAAGCTGGAGCGCGACCTCGGCTTCGCCACCCTGACGGCCTGGACGCTCTATTCCGACATCGACAACGACCTGATCGCCGACGGCACCTCGGCTTCGTTCGGCTTCTTCAACGCCAGCGCCTCGTGCGCGGCCTCGATCGCGGCGCTGAACGCCCGGGGCGTCACCCTGCCCGCGCCGCAGTATCTGGGCAGCACGGCCGCCGGCTCGTTCTTCGGCCCCTACACGCCCACGACCTGCGACGGCTACCAGTACCAGAAGCGCGACCAGAGCGACCTGTCGGGCGAGCTGCGCCTGACCTCGCGCTCGGACCAGCCCCTACGCTGGATGGTCGGGACCTACGCCCTGCACATCGACCGCGAGGTCGGCGTGGCCACGGGCCTGGACGGCGGCGGCGAGGTTCCCCGCGCCCTCTACGTGCCCTCGTCCTCGGCCTATTCGACCGAGCAGCTCTATTGGGACGACTTCAAGAGCGATGTGGCCGCCGTGTTCGGCCAGCTGGCCTATGACGTCACGCCCACCCTCGAAGGCTCGCTGGCCCTGCGCTACGACCGCGAAGAGCGCAAGGTCCACAACCTGGTGCCCACCGCCGCGCGCACCAAATATATCGACTTCAACGGCCCGCCCTATACCGGCGGCGCGGCCCTGAACCCGGGCCTCGACACCACGATCAATCCGGGCGGCATCAAGGACCAAAAAAAGACCTACGACCAGGTCCAGCCCAAGGTCGCCGTGCGCTGGAAGGCCAGCCCCGACTGGACGCTGTATGGCGACTGGGGCGTGGGCTTCAAGTCGGGCGGCTTCAACAGCCAGGGCAGCGCCGCGACCGTGAACCTGTTCATCAACCCGGTGCGCACGGCGGCCGGCTACAAGCCGGTGACCATCCGCGACGACTTCGACAAGGAAGTCTCCAGCAGCTTCGAGATCGGGGCCAAGGGCCGGATGTTCGACGGCCACCTGACCATCGACGCCGCCGCCTATCACACCGACGTCGACGACATGCAGTTCTTCGAGTTCTTCGTCGGCCCGTTCGGCCTGCTGCGCGTGGTGTCCAACATCGACGAGGTGCGGATCCAGGGCGCCGAGCTTGGCCTGCGCTACAAGGCGACCTCCAACCTGATCCTCGAAGCCTCGGGCGCCTATACCGACAGCAAGATCCAGAAGAACAGCGTGCGGCCCGACACCGTCGGCAACGAGTCGCCCTACACGCCGCGCTACACTTGGAACCTGGCGGCCGACTACACCCACCCGCTGCCCGACAATCTGTCGCTGCACCTGCGGGCCGACGTGCGCGGCACGGGACCGACCTGGTTCCACGTCGTGCAGGGCCAGGACAACCCAACCGTCTTCGAGCTGAGCTACGGGGCGCTGGGCCGGGCCAACTACGCCAAGAGCCGCCGCGACGCCTACACCACGCTCGACCTGCGGGCCGGCCTGGAGACCGATACCTGGAGCGTCACGGCCTTCGGCAAGAACATCACCGACGAGCAATACCTGACCGAGGTGATCCCGGCGCCTGAGTTCGGCGGCTCGTTCGCCTCGCCGGCGGCGGGCGCGACCTGGGGCGTCGAGCTCGCCGTGAAGTTCTGAGGACTTCGAAGGGCGGCGCCCGCACAGCGGTGAAACCCCGCCCCCGATCCGGCGCGCGTCGCCCGATCGGGGGAATGTCGTCTCAATAGGCGTCGCGTCGCCGTTCCTGGGGGACGGCGACGCGCCAGCAAAGAGGCTGACGATGGGTTACCGATTGGGCGTGGACGTAGGCGGGACCTTTACCGACCTGCTGTTGCTGAACGAGGCGACGGGGGACTTCTGGCGACACAAGACGCCGTCGACCCCGCATGACAGCTCGGTCGGCGTGATGACCGGCGTCAACGCGGTCTGCGAGAAGGCCGGGGTCAAGCCGTCGGACGTTGACGTCTTCCTGCACGGCACCACCGTGGCCACCAACGCCGTGCTCGAGGGCAAGGGCGCCCGGGTCGGCCTGGTGACCACCGAAGGCTACCACCAGGTGATGCAGATCGCCCGCTCGCTGGTGCCCGGCGGTCTGGCCGCCTGGATCATCTGGCCCAAGCCCGAGCCGCTGGCGAAGCTGGAAGACACGGTCGAGATCAAGGGCCGCATCGATGCGGCGGGCAAGGAAATCCGCCCGCTCGACGAGGCCGACGCCCGCGCCCAGCTGACCAAGCTGAAGGAACAGGGCGTCGAGGCGGTGACCATCGCCCTGATGAACGCCTACCTGAACGGCTCGCACGAGCGCCGCGTGGCCGAGCTGGCTGCCGAAATCCTGCCGGGCGTGCTGGTGTCGCTGTCGCACGAGGTCCTGCCGGAGATGCAGGAATACGAGCGCACCCTGACCACCGTCGCCAACGCTTCCGTGCGCCCCGTCGTTTCCAAGTACGTCAAGAACCTGCGCGACAAGCTGCGCGGCCTCGACATGCAGGGCCGCATCGCCCTGCTGCGCTCAGACGGCGGCCTGATGTCGTCGGAGAAGTCCGAAGAGCATCCCGTCAGCCTGCTGATGTCGGGTCCCGCCGGCGGCGTCACCGGCGCCCTGTGGGTGGCCCGCAATTCGGGCCTGAAGAACATCCTCACGCTGGACGTCGGCGGCACCTCGACCGACGTGGCCCTGATCGAGAACGGCGAGCCGCGCCGCGTGCGCACCACCGACGTCGGCCACCTCACGGTCCGCGCCTCGTCGCTGGACGTGAAGACGGTCGGCGCCGGCGGCGGCTCGATCGCCAAGGTTCCGGAACTGACCCGCGCCCTGCGCGTCGGCCCCGAGTCGGCCGGAGCCGCGCCGGGTCCGGCCGCCTACGGCAAGGGCGGAACCGCCCCCACCGTCACCGACGCCAACGTCGTGCTCGGCTACCTGCCGGAAGACCTGCTGGGCGGCGCCTTCAAGCTGGACCGCGAAGCCGCCCGCACGGCGGTGCAGACCATCGCCGACGCCCTGGGCATCGACCTCTATGAGGCCGCCCGCGGCATAATCGACATCGTCAACGAGAACATGTTCGGCGCGCTGCGCATGATCTCGGTGCAGCAGGGCTACGACCCGCGCGACTTCGCCCTGATGGGCTTCGGCGGCGCCGGCCCCTTGCACGTCAACGCCGTGGCCAAGCTGATGGGCTCCTGGCCGGCCGTGTCGCCGGTCTCGCCCGGCGTGCTCTGCGCCCTGGGCGACGCCACGACCCGCATGCGCACCGAAACCGCCCGCTCCTATTCCAAGCGGATTTCGGCGGCGACCGAGACCGAGGTGCTGTCGTTCTTCAACGAGATGGACGCGCAGATCCGCGCCACCCTGAAGGCCGACGGCGTCGCCGACGCCGAGATCGAGACCAGCTTCGAGATCGACATCCGCTATCACGGCCAGGCCTTCGAGGTGCCGATGGTCGTGACCCTGGACATGCTGAACGCCGGCGGCCTGGCCCGTCTGGCGGCCGCCTTCGACGAAGAGCACCGTCGCCTGTTCACGTTCAACATGGACGCCGAGCATGAGTTCGTGAACCTGCGCGCCGTGGCCGTGGGCAAGGTCCAGGAAATCCCGACGCTCGAGATCGAGAAGGGCGACGGCGATCCGTCGCGCGCCAAGATCCGCGACCACGAGGTCTGGGCCGACGGCGGCATGAAGCCGGCCGCCATCTACGACCGCTCCAAGCTCCGCGCCGGCGACCGCATCCCGGGTCCGGCGATCATCACCGAGATGGATTCGACCACCCTGGTGCTGCCCGACTGCGAAGCCGTCGTCGACGTCTACGGCGTCATCCTGATCAACCCGACTTCAAACGTCCTTGGGGAGGCCTGAGCCATGCCCGCGCGCATCCTGGAAACCAATTCCACGCCCTTCGGCAAGGTCGCCGTCGATCCGGTGACGCTCGACATCATCGAGAACGCCCTGCGCAACGCCCGCGTCGAGATGGACGCCACCCTGTTCCGCACCGCGCTGTCGCCCGGCATCCGCGAGCAGGGCGACGCCTTTCCGCTGATCGCCGACCGCGACGGCCGCATGGTGGTGGGCCAGTTCGGCTCGTTCATCGACGGCTTCCTCAAGGGCTATGACGGCGAGATCGAGGAAGGCGACATCATCCTCGTCAACGACCCCTATTCGGTCGAAGGCGCCATCAGCCACACCTCGGACCAGCTGTGCATCGCGCCGATCTTCCGCGACGGCCGGCTGATCGCCTGGTCGGCGATGTTCGGCCACATGACCGATGTCGGCGGCAAGGTGCCCGGCTCGCTGCCCACCGACGCCAACTCGATCTTCGAGGAAGGCTTCCGCCTGCCGCCGGTGAAGCTGTACCGCAAGGGCGAGCTGCAGAGCGACATCGTCCGCATCGCCGCCCACCAGTCGCGCATGCCCGAGTGGTTCAAGGCCGACCTGCACGCCATCGTCGCCTCGTGCCGCGTGGCCGGCCGCCGGGTGGTCGAGATCTGCGAACGCTTCGGCGACGACGTCTTCAACTCGGCCCTGACCGAGCTTCTGGCCCGCAACCATCGCGCCATGGCCCACCTGATCTCGACCGCGATCGGCGAACAGCCGGTGTCGTTCGAGGACTACATCTGCGACGACGGCAAGGGCGCTGGCCCGTTCAAGATCAAGTGCACCATGTGGCGCGAGGGCGGCAAGGTGGTGCTCGACTTCGACGGCACCGATCCGCAGTCGGAAAGCTCGATCAACTTCCTGCTGAACGAGAACATGTTCAAGATGTTCTTCGGCATCTACATGATCATGGTCTTCGACCCGCAGATCCTGTTCAACGACGGCTTCTACGACCTCGTCGACGTGCGGATCCCGGAAGGCAGCCTGCTGAAGCCGAAGTTCCCGGCCGCCCTGTCCTGCCGCACCCACGCCCTGGGCCGCATCTTCGACGTGCTGGGCGCGCTGCTCGGCCAAAAGACCCCGGAATTCCTGTGCGCCGCCGGCTTCTCGAGCTCGCCGCACCTGATGTTCTCGGGCTTCGACGGCAAGGGCGAGTGGTTCCAGCTGTTCCAGATCGGCTTCGGCGGCATTCCGGGCCGTCCGTTCGGCGACGGCGCCGACGGCCACTCGCTGTGGCCGGGCTTCACTAACGTGCCGAACGAGTTCCTGGAACGCTACTTCCCGATGATCATCGAGCGCTACGAGAGCGTGGCCGACAGCGGCGGCGCCGGGCGCTTCCGGGGCGGCAACGGCATCCACATGACCTACAAGTTCACGGAAGCCGGCACGATCGCCATCCACGACGACCGCTGGTTCGTGCCGCCGTGGGGCGTCAACGGCGGCGCCCCGGGCGCCCGCTCGTGGAAGCGCCTCGACAAGGCCAATGGCGAGAGCCTCGCCCTGCCCTCCAAGTGCGACGGCGTCCAGGTCGACAAGGGCGACCTGCTGCACTTCGTCACCTGGGGCGGCGGCGGCTGGGGCGACCCGCTGGAGCGCGAGGTCGAGCTGGTCGAGCTGGAGGTCGCGCGCGGCCTGGTCAGCGCCGAGGGCGCCAAGCGCTACGGCGTGGTGCTGGACGCCGCCGGCAAGGTCGATGCGGCCGCCACCGAGGCCCTCCGGGCCAAGATCCGCGCCGAACGCGGCCCGCTGGAAGTGTTCGATCGCGGTCCGTCGCTCGACGAGCTGCGCGCCTCGTGCCTGGCCGACACCGGCCTGCCCGCGCCGCGTCCGCCCGTGTGGCGCAACGCGCCGCTGGCCCTGGCGGCGGAGTAGGTCGTAAGCGTCATGACGGTTGAAAACACCGGTCCCCTCAAGGGCCTGCGCGTCGTCGAGATGGGCCAGCTGATCGCTGGTCCCTTCTGCGGCCAGTTGCTGGGCGACATGGGCGCGGACGTCATCAAGATCGAGCCGCCCGGCAAGGGCGACCCGATGCGCGACTGGGGCCGCGGCGACTATCCGCTGTGGTGGGAGGTCGTGGCCCGCAACAAGCGCACGGTCTCGGCCAATCTGCGCGTGCCCGAAGGCCAGGCCCTGGCCCGCAAGCTGATCGCCACGGCCGACATCCTCATCGAGAACTTCCGGCCGGGCACGCTGGAGGGCTGGGGCCTGTCGCCCGAGACCCTGCACGCCGAGAACCCGGGCCTGATCATCGTGCGGGTGTCGGGCTACGGCCAGACCGGTCCCTATGCCGACCGGGCGGGCTTTGGCGGCATCGGCGAGGCCATGGGCGGCTGGCGCCACATCGTCGGCGATCCCGACCGCGCGCCCTCGCGCATGGGCATCTCGATCGGCGACGCCCTGGCGGCGACCTACGGGTGCCTGGGCGCCCTCGCCGCCCTGCGCCACCGCGACGCCACCGGCCAGGGCCAGGTGGTCGACAGCTCGCTCTACGAGGCGGTGCTGCAGGTGATGGAGAGCCTGGTCCCCGACTACAAGGTCATGGGCTACATCCGCGAGCGCTCGGGCTCGGTGCTGCCCGGCATCGCGCCGTCGAACGTCTATCACTGCAAGGACGGCGACTACCTGATCGCCGCCAACCAGGACACGGTGTTCGGTCGCCTGTGCAAGGCCATGGGCCAGCCCGAGCTCGCCCAGCACCCCGACTACGTCAACCACGTCAACCGCGGCCGCAACATGAAGGCGCTGGACGCCCTCATCGAGGCCTGGACCAAGACCCTGACGGTCGACGAGGTCGAGGCCAAGATGATCGAGGCCGGCGTGCCGGCCGGAAAGATCTATCGCGCGCCCGAGATGCTGGCCGATCCGCACTTCGCGGCCCGGGAGTCGATCGTCACGCTCGACCACCCGCGCTGGGGCGAGCTGCCGATGCAGAACGTCATGCCCAAGCTGTCCAAGACCCCCGGCGTCGTCCGCGCCATCGCCTCGCAGGCGGTGGGCCAGGACAACGGCGCGGTCTGGGGCGAGCTGGGAATCTCGGAGAGCGAGCTGAAGGCCTTCGCCGAGCAGGGGGTGGTCTAGCGACCACGCGAAAACCTCGTCCCCTAGGGCCGTGCCTGCACGGCCCGCCCAAGGGCATGCTTCGACAAGCTCAGGATGAGGTTTTCTACTGCAATCGCCTACGATCCTGCGGCCTGCAAATTGGTCCTCATCCTGAGCCTGTCGAAGGACGAGGACCACGCACCGCGCGCTCAACAATGGTCAGCTTGGATCCCCGCCCTGCGCGGGGATGCACGGAGTAGAAATGGCTGAAGACCTGGACGCGGACTACCACAAGGCCGGCTTCGGCGGTCGCCTGGCCTTCGGCAAGAGCCCGGCCCTGCTGATCATCGACGTGGTCGACGCCTATCTGCTGCCGGACTCGCCGCTCTATGCCGGCGTCGAGGCGGCCCTGGCCAGCAACGCCCGCCTGCTGCAGGCGGCGCGCAAGGCGGGCATCCCGGTGATCCTGACCAACGTCGTCTACCAGGCCGGCGTCGGCGGCCGCGACGGCGGGGTGTTCTATCGCAAGGTGCCGGCCCTGAAGGCCTTCCAGGAAGGCTCGCCGCTGGGCGCCTTCCCGAAAGAGATAACCCCGATCGAGGGCGAGATCGTACTGTCCAAGCAGTACGCCTCGGCCTTCTTCGGCACGCCGCTGGCCTCGACCCTGCGGGCCATGGGCGTCGACACCGTGGTCATGGGCGGCTTTTCGACCAGCGGCTGCGTGCGGGCCAGCGCGCTGGACGCCCTGCAGCACGGCTTCATCCCGTTCGTGGTGCGCGAAGCCTCCGGCGACCGCGACGAGCGCGTGCAGGAAGCCAACCTCTTCGACCTGCAAGCCAAGTACGCCGAGGTGGTGTCAGAAGCCGACGCCCTGGAGCTGATCGCCGGCGCGGCCGGTTAGCGCCGCCAGACGGCCGCCAACTGGTCGTAGCCGACTTCGCCGCCGCACGCCTCCAGCGCGACCGGCGAGCGATCACCCGTGGCCAGGGCCTTGCCGCAGGCCAGGTTCACCAGCGCCTGGCTCGGCGTGATGTCGTAGCGCGGCACGAAGATCATCGAGACCCGGCCCGGCTTGCCGTTCAGGCCGGCGATATAGGTCGTGATCGGCGTGGAGCCGCGCGTTCTGGTCGCCGCGCTGCGCAGGCGAAAGGACTCCATCGGGTCACGCTCTACGCCGCCCTGGCCGTATTCGTAGAGCAAGGCCAGGCTCAGCTGGGCGGCGCCGTCGTTGCGGTCGGCGCGCTCGCGCAGCAGCTCCGGAGAGGTGGTCAGCGCGGTCCGCAGGGGCCCGAGACTGGCGCGCCGCGCTTCCGGCGTGGACGCGCACGCCGTCAGCACGCCTATCGCCATGCAAAGCGCGACCGTTCGCTCGACCCGGTTCGACATCGCGAGCCTCCACCCGGAACGACTTCCGAGTGCAAGATTAGCCCGGAACGACCGGCGTGCAAACGGACTCAGGCCGCCTCAGACTCCACGCCATAGGCGCGCATGAAGACGTCGACCGCGGCGTCGACCGTCTCGTCGATCAGCTCCGGCGTCAGCTCCTTCAGCACGCCCTCCAGCAGGCGGTAGAACGGTCCGGACTCGCACAGGGCCTGGAAGTGCATGGCCGCGCGCCACGGATCGACCCGCCGCATCTTGCCCGCCGCCATGAAGTATTCGAACCGCGCGGTCATCCGGGTCCACCCGCGCTTGGGGCCGTTCTCGAAGAACAGCTGGCCGAGATTGGAGCGCGCGCCCTCGGCGATGATCATCCGCCGGAAGGCCAGCACCTCGTCGCTGGCGATGAACGGCAGGAAGGCGCGACCGAACCGGTTCAGCGCCGGGCGCAGCTCTTCTTCGGTGTCGAAGGTGGCGAACACCGGATCGATGATCTGGGTCCCCTTCTCCAGCATGGTGGCGACGAACAGGTCGTCCTTCGACGCGAAGTAGCTGTACAGCGTCTGCTTGGAGCCGCCGGCCCGGGCCGAGACCTCGGCCATGCTGGCGCCCAGGAATCCGCGCTCCAGGAACACCGCCTTGGCGGCCTCCAGGATGCATTTCCGCTTCTCCTCGGTCTTGACGCGCACGCGCTCTCCTCGCTCCCCCGCAGCCGGGTTTTCATGGCCCAGTCGTTTTCTGGACCGGACTGTACACTTTTCGCTTGACGCCGTCACGTCAAGTTATATTTAGACCGTCCTGTACGGTTTGATATCGAGCAATTCGATGGCGCACTTGTCCCTCCCCCTGAAAACATCCCTCGCGGCCCTGCTCGCGACCTCGGCCCTGGCAGGCTGCGCGGCCGTGCCGACCCTGCCGCCGGCCCAGGCGATCAAGGCGCCCGACGCCTATGCGTCGCAGCAAAGCCTGGCCGCTCCCGCCGCCGACTGGCCGACCGACCGCTGGTGGGCCGCCTATGGCGACGCCCAGCTCGACGCCCTGATCGAGGAAGCCCTGGCCGGTTCGCCCGACCTGGCCGTCGCCCAGGCCCGTGTCGCCAAGGCGCAAGCGCTCGCCGGCCAGGCCCGCGCGGCGACCCTGCCCAGCCTGTCGGCCAACGCATCTTACGCTTCGGTCAAGCAGAGCTATCACAACGGCTTCCCGGCGGCCTACGTGCCCAAGGGCTATAACGACAGCGGCCGCGCCACGCTGGACTTCGCCTGGGAGCTCGACTTCTTCGGCAAGAACCGCGCGGCCCTGGCCGCCGCCACCTCGCAGGCCGAGGCGTCCAAGGCCGAAGCGGCCGAGACGCGCCTGGTGCTGTCGACTAATGTCGCCGCCGCCTATGCCGATCTGGCCCAACTTTTCGCCGACCGCGACGCCGCGCAGGACGCGGTCAACACGCGCGAACAGACCGCCAGGCTGACCGCCGACCGGGCCGCCAACGGCCTGGAGAACCAGGGCGCGGCCGAGCAGTCGAAGGCCGCCCTCTCCTCGGCGCGGGCTCAACTGGCCGCCGCCGACGAGTCCCTGGGCCTGACCCGCAACCGCCTGGCCGCCCTGCTGGGCGCCGGTCCCGATCGCGGCCTGGCCCTGGCCCGTCCGCAGGTCGGCACGCTGAAGGCCTTCGGCCTGCCGCGGAACCTGTCGGCCGACCTGATCGGCCGCCGCCCCGACGTGGTCGCCGCCCGCCTTCGGGCCGAGGCCGCCGCCCAGAGCGTCAAGAAGGCCAAGGCCGAGTTCTACCCCAACGTCGACCTCTCGGCCTATTTCGGCCAGCAGTCGCTGGGCCTGGACATGTTGACCAACAGCGGTTCGCGCATCGGCTCGTTCGGCCCGGCTATCCGCCTGCCGATCTTCCAGGGCGGCGCGCTGCGGGCCGGCTA
Source organism: Caulobacter hibisci (assembly GCF_016135805.1). Taxonomy (GTDB): domain Bacteria; phylum Pseudomonadota; class Alphaproteobacteria; order Caulobacterales; family Caulobacteraceae; genus Caulobacter; species Caulobacter hibisci. Next base: position 23,676 of record NZ_JADWOX010000024.1, on the reverse strand, counting down.
TCGCGGCGCCGCGGCCGACTACGACGCCGCCGTCGCCAGCTACAACGGCGCGGTCTCGCAGGCCCTGATGGACGTCGCAGACGCCGCCGTCAGCGCCCGCGCCCTCGACGCCCGCCTGGGCGAAAGCCGCAAGGCCGTCGCCGCCTCCTCGGCCGCCCACGACATCGCCCTGCAGCGCTATCGCGGGGGCCTGGCCACCTATCTCGACGTCCTCACCGCCGAGGACGCCCTGATCGCCAACCAGCGGACCCTCGCCGACCTCGAGACCCGCGCCTTCACCCTCGACGTGGCGCTCGTGCGCGCCCTCGGCGGCGGCTACCGCGCCGCCTGACACGTTTCCCGGAGCATCCCCCCATGTTCGATTCCGAAGCCTCCGCCGACGCCCAAGCCCAGGCCGCCTCGCAAAAGGCCGCCGGCGCCAAGCGCAAGAAGCTGTTCGCCGGCCTCGCCGCCGTCATCGTCGTCGCCGGCGCCGGCTATGGCGCCTACTACGCCCTGGTCGGCTCGCACCATGTCGAGACCGACAACGCCTATGTCGGCGCCGACGTCGCCCAGGTGACGCCGCTGGTCGGCGGCCCGGTGCGCAGCGTTGCCGTCCACGACACCCAGGTCGTCAAGCAGGGCGACGTGCTGGTCGTGCTCGACGACAGCGACGCCCGCATCACCCTCGCTTCCGCCCAGGCCGACCTTTCCCGCGCCGAGCGCCGGGTGCGCGGCTATCTCGCCACCGACCAGAGCCTGGCCGCCCAGATCACCGCCCGCGACGCCGACCAGGCCCGCGCCGCCGCCAGCCTGACCTCGGCCCAGGCCGACCTCGACCGCGCCCGCGTCGATCTCGACCGCCGCAAGGCCCTGGCCGCCACCGGCGCCGTCTCGGGCGACGAGCTGACCCGCGCCCAGAACGCCTTCGCCAACGCCCAGGCCGCCTTCGCCTCGGCCAAGGCCTCGCAGGCCCAGGCGCAGGCCAACCGCCTCGCCGCCGCCGGCTCGCTGGCCGCCAACGCCGTGCTGACCGACGGCGCCAGCGTCGAAACCAATCCGGAAGTCGCCGCCGCCCGCGCCAAGGTCGAGCAGGCAAGGCTCGACCTGTCGCGCACCGTGATCCGCGCGCCGATCGACGGCGTCGTGGCCAAGCGCAGCGTGCAGATCGGCCAGAAGGTCGCCGCCGGCGCGCCGGTGATGCAGGTCGTTCCGGTCGGCGCGGCCTATGTCGACGCCAACTTCAAGGAAGGCCAGCTGCGCAAGGTCAAGATCGGCCAGCCGGTCGAGCTGGAAGCCGACCTCTACGGCGGCTCGGTGACCTATCACGGCAAGGTCGCCGGCCTGTCGGGCGGCACCGGGGCGGCCTTCGCCCTGATCCCGGCCCAGAACGCCACCGGCAACTGGATCAAGGTCGTGCAGCGCCTGCCCGTCCGCGTCGCCATCGACCCGGCCGACCTCAAGGCTCACCCGCTGCGGATCGGCCTGTCGATGAAGGCCACGATCGACACCCGCGACTAAGCCACTTCCTTCCGAGTAAGGACCGCCGTCATGGCAACCGCTCAGGCCGCTCGCGCGGCGTCCGAACCCGCGCCGCTCAGCGGCGCGGCGATGATCTTCGCCGGCCTGGTGCTGGCGGCGGCCAACTTCCTGGTGGTGCTCGACACCACCATCGCCAACGTCTCGGTGTCGAACATCGCCGGCGCCCTGGGCGTCTCGCCCAGCCAGGGCACGTGGGTGATCACCTCCTACGCCGTGGCCGAGGCCGTGGTCGTGCCGCTGACCGGCTGGCTGTCGGCCCGTTTCGGCGCGGTGAAGGTGTTCGTCGCCGGCATGATCGGCTTCGGGATCTTCTCGTTCCTCTGCGGCCTGGCGCCGTCCCTGGGCCTGCTGGTGCTGTTCCGCATCCTGCAAGGCGCCTGCGGCGGCCCGCTGATGCCGCTGTCCCAGACCCTGCTGCTGCGCGTCTTCCCCAAGAAGTACGCCGCCGCCGCCACGGGCCTGTGGGCCATGACCACCCTGATCGCCCCGATCCTCGGACCGATCCTGGGCGGCGCGCTCTGCGACAACGTCGGCTGGGCCTTCATCTTCTGGATCAACGTGCCGATCGCCATCGCCTGCTCGTGGTTCGCGTGGCGGCTGCTCAAGCAGCACGAGACGCCTTTGGCCAAGGCCAAGGTCGACCTGGTGGGCCTCGGTTTGCTGATCGTCTGGGTCGGCGCGCTGCAGATCATGCTGGACCTGGGCAAGGAGCACGACTGGTTCTCCTCGCCGCTGATCATCGGCCTGGCCCTCGTCGCGGCCGTCGGCTTCGTGGCCTTCCTGATCTGGGAGCTGACCGAGGAAAGCCCGATCGTCGACCTGCGGGTCTTCCGTCACCGGGGCTACACGGCGGCGGTCATAACCCTCAGCGTCGCCTTCGGAGCCTTCTTCGGCATCAATGTGCTGAACCCGCTCTGGCTGCAGCAGAACATGGGCTACACCGCCACCTGGGCCGGCTACGTCTCGGCCCTGCTCGGCGTCACCGCCGTCCTGGTCGCGCCGCTGGCGGCCGGCATGTCGGCCAAGTTCGACGCCCGACGCCTGGTCTTCCTGGGCCTGATGTGGATGGCCCTGATGACCTTCTTCCGGGCCCAGGCCAATTCGCAGATGGGCTATTTCGACATCGCCCACTGGCTGCTGTTCCAGGGCTTCGGCATGCCGTTCTTCTTCGTCCCCGTGACCGCCCTGGCCCTGGCCAGCGTCCGGGTCGAGGAGACCGCCAGCGCCGCCGGTCTGATGAACTTCTGCCGCACGCTGTCGGGGGCCTTCGCCACCTCGATGGTCACCACGGTGTGGGCCGACAGCGCCAGCCGCAACCACAGCGAACTGTCGGGGGTGCTGAACGGCGCCGACCAGACCATGGACCAGCTCAAGGGCCTGGGCATGAACGCCGACCAGGCGCGCGGCACGCTGGACAACCTGGTCCAGGGCCAGGGCGTGATGCTGGCCACCAACCAGGTGTTCATGGCCATGGCCGCCCTGTTCGTGGTCGCCGCCGTGATCGTCTGGCTGGCCCCGAAGCCGACGCGGGTCGCCGATACCTCGGCCGTGCACTAGAGCCAATGGGGAGCGGCTAAGGTCGCTCCCCTTTTCTCTTTAAGTCCCTCTCTCTTAGAGAGAGGGAGGGGCCCATGCGAAGCATGGGAGGGTGAGTGGTTACACCCTCAGCCGGCGTGCCGGCACATCGCCCGCAACAGAGCCAAGATCGTCCAGGGGCTTCGCCTACCCTCTCACCCTCCCACGCCTACGGCGCGGGCCCCTCCCTCTCTCCATGAGAGAGGGGTTCGGTGTCAGCTTCCCCCTAACGCGCCACCGCCCCCTTCACCACCGCAGCGAACCTCTCCGCCGGGCAGTCATACCCCGCCCCAGCCTGGCTGCAGCCCGGCACGAAGATCGGCGAGGCCTCCGGCGGCGCCGCCAGGGTCAGCGGCGTCTTCTCCCGCAGTTGCGACAGGCTCTGTACCGCGTAGCGCACGCGGATCACGCGGACGCCGTCGGCCCGCTTCCAGCGTTCGAACACCAGGTTGCCGCCCGGCGCGATCTGGTTGGGCTGATAGCCCGGCGCGGCCCATTCCAGGCCCAGCAGCCCGCCCAGCATGGCCAGGGTGCCGTCGTGGCCGACGATCACAACCATCTTGGCCTTCGGATCGCCCATGGCGTCCTTGCCGGGCTTGGTCTCCAGCGTGGCGAGGATGCGCGACGCCAGATGGCCGGCGCCGGTGCGGGCCACCTCGTGCGCGCGCAGGCGCAGGTCGAACTCGGCCTGGTGCAGCGGGAAGACCCGCAGCAGCGAGGCCTCATCCAGGTCCTTCCAGCCGAGGCTGGCGAAGTCCTGGCCGTCGGCCCAGGCCATCAGCAGGCTTTCGGTGACGCCCGACGCGAACGCCTCGGGACCGGCGATGCCCACCGTCTCGTCGGCGTCGTCGAGGAAGGCCGGGGCCTCGTCATAGACGCGGCGCTTGCCCTGCGCCTTCGGGCACGGGGCGGCGTCGCACTGCATCAGCAGTTCGTCGAGGCTGGCGATGGCGTCGGCGTGGCTGGCGCTCCAGGCGGCCAGGCTGCCGCCCACCCGGCCGGCGACCGAAGCGCGAGCCAAGGCCAGGTCGGGCTTGGCGACGCCGGCCTTCACCGGCTCGAACAGCGGGTCGATCTTGCCCTCGCCCACCGTGTGGACGTCGACGGCGCAGCCGGGCGACAGCCCCTCGCCCAGGGCCTTGGCCGTGGCGATCGTGCGCTGGGTGACATTGGCCCAGTAATAGACCGCGCCGCAGTCGGCGCCGGCCAGCAGGCCCTGCTTGGCGTAGAGGTCGCGGTAGTAGCTCCCGAACAGGGTCGAGAGCGCGCCGCCATTGGCCGTCAGGTGGCCCGGCGGCACGCCGAAGCGCGGCCAGGGCTTCGCGGTGGCCGTCTCCAGCCGCTCGGGGCTCGACATCGCCGCGCGCACGCCGTGGCGGCTGAGGATCACCACCTTCTCCAGGGTGTCGCCGGGCTGCTGGGCGGCGGCCGGCGCGGCGACCGACAGGGCCAGCGCGAAGGCGGAAAGGCGGGCAATCAGGCGCATCGAAACTCCCGGAAAACAAAAAACGGCCCGCACAACGGAATCGCGCGGGCCAGTGAGGGGATCGGGTTGGAGGAGGTCAAGCGGAGGCTTCGCGCCCACGGCCAGAACCCGACCCCGGCCGCCCTATCGGGCGCCAGGCCGAGCAGGAATGATCCGTAGACAGAAGATGACTACTCCCCTTCTCCAAAGTCATCGCCCGGCTTGTCCGGGCGACCCAAGCGGCCTGCCAAATTCGGCAAGCTCTGCTTGGGTCGCCCGCATGAAGCGGGCGATGACATCAGTTGGGGAAAGGGCGCCTAGAACTTCGCCCGCAGGCCGAAGCTCACCGTGCGGCCGTACTTGGTGTAGCCGCCGAACCAGCCGCCCTTGACGAACTGCCACTGGGCCGCGTCGGTCAGGTTCTGGCCTTCCAGCGCCGCGGTGATCTGCGGGGTGATCTTGTAGCTGATGCTGGCGTCCAGCGAGCCGAAGGCCGCGTCGTTGAGGGCCGACAGGCCCGCCCCGCCGACGTCCTGCAGCACGTCGTCCACCCAGCTGTAGCTGGCCCGGGCCGCGATGCGGTCCTTTTCGTAGAAGCCGGTCAGGTTGAAGCTGTTCTTGGCGACGTTGACCATCTGGTCCTTCAGCGTCGCCGAGTAGGTCGCCTCGGTGTCGGTGTAGGTGTAGTTGGCCAGGAAGCCGAGCCCGTCGAACGGCGCGGGCAGGTTCTTGAACAGGTGCTGGTAGGCCAGCTCCACGCCCTGGATGCTGGCCTTGCCGCCATTGGTCGGCGAGGTCAGCTGGTAGGTCTGGCCGTCGACCACGATGTTGGTCTTCTGGCTGTAAACGAAGGTGGTGATGTCCTTGTAGAAGGCGCCGGCGATCAGGGCGCTGCCGGGGGCGAAGTACCATTCCAGCGTGGCGTCGTACTGCCAGGCCTCGAAGGGCTTCAGCTCCGGATTGCCGCCCACCGCCGTCAGCACCGTGCCCGACGAGTTCAGCGTCAGGCGCGGGGCCAGATCGGCCAGCGACGGACGGGTGATCACCTTGGCCACCGCGACGCGGGCCTGCAGGGTGTCGGTGATGTCGAGGGCGAAGTTGGCCGTCGGCAGCACGTCGGTATAGCTCTTCTCGTAGCGCACCGGGATGGCGGCGCTGCCGTTGTCGGCATGGCCGGCCGAGACCTGCTTGGTGTTGGCCACGCGCACGCCGACCTCGCCGCGCAGCGGCAGCTCGGCGATCTTGGTGTCGATGTCGGTCAGGGCGTAGCCGGCCAGGATCTCTTCCGACACGAAGTAGGAGTTGCGCTTGTCGGCGCGAGCGGTGCCCAGCTGGCTCTTGTCGGCCAGGGCCCAGAACTTCTCGGGATTGGGCATGACCCAGGTGCGCGGCAGGTTGCCGCCCACGTCGCCGAGGAAGTCGCTGACCGGGAAGGCCTCGAAATAGCTGGCGTCGAAGTACTTGCCGGCCAGGTTGGTCGTGTAGTTGATGTCGGCGCGGTTATAGGTGCGCTCGCGCTCGCGGAACTTCACGCCGAAGGCGATGCGGTTGAACGGGCCCCATTCGACCGGACGCTCGGCGTCGGCCTGCAGGGCCTTTTCCAGGTCCAGCGAGTCGTTGACGCGGTACTCGATGCGGCGGAACGGCAGCAGCGAGGGGTTCGACAGGTTGGTGGTCGCCAGGGTGACGCTGGGCAGGTCCTCGTCGTCGGCCTTGGTCATGTTGAAGGTCGTCTGGCCGATCGTGCCCAGCAGGCGCGTGCGGGTGATCGGCTTGGAGGTCTCCGAATAGGCGCGGGCATAGGCCGCGTCGCCCGAGAAGGTCCATTCGCCGATCCGCTGCTTGGCGTTGACGGCCAGCATCAGGTTGTCGTGCGCCAGGTCGCTGACCTCGCGGCCGATCTGGCTGGTCGAGGTGACCGTGCCGCCGACCAGGGTGCCGTCGCGGACCACCGCCGTGCCGGGCACCAGGGTCGAGACCGTCTGGTCGACCGAATAGGTCAGCTCGTCATAGTGGTCGTCCAGGTGGGTGTAGCTGGCGTCGAAGGTGATCTCGGTGGCGTCGGTCGGGCGATACTGGGCCGAGAACACCAGGCCCTTGCGCTCGCGGTCCTCGCGCTCGAGGGTCGGGCGGATGGCGGTCGGATAGAGGTTGATCCCCTGCGCCGCCAGGCTCTTGCCCAGGGTCGTGGAGGTGTCGACATAGCTCCAGCCCACGCCGGTGACGCGGTCCTGGCGCAGGGTGCGCTGGTCGTAGACCAGGGCCAGCAGGGCGCCGAAGCTCTTGTCGTCATTGACCCAGCTGATCAGGCCCGAGGCGCGCGGGTCGGTCTTGCCGGCCAGTTCCGGATGGCTGGCCGTCACCGAGGCGGCCATGGTGTTCTTGCCCAGGGTCAGGGGGCGAAAGGTCTTGATGTCGACCACGCCGCCGATCGCGCCTTCGTCCAGCGAGGCCAGCGGGGTCTTGCCGACCTCGACGCCGGCCACCAGCTCGGACGGCAGGGTGTCGAAGCGGAACTGGCGGCCGCTCTGGCCGCTGTCGCGCATGTTCTCGTTCACCGCGGCGCTGCGGCCGTTCAGGGTGACGATCTGGAAGTTGGGACCCAGGCCGCGCACGCGGACGAACAGGCCCTCGCCGCGATCGCGGGTGATGGCCACGCCCGGCACCCGTTGCAGGGCCTCGGCGATGTTGTTGGACGGGAACTTGCCGATGTCCTCGGCCGAGATGGCGTCGACGACGTTGGCGGCCTTGCGCTTGTCGGCCAGGGCCCGGGCCAGCGAGCTGGCGAAGCCGCCGGTGACGACGATCTCCTCGACGGTGGCCGGCTCTTCGGCGACCGGCTCGGCGGCGGCCGGAGCCGACGCGGCCTCGGCGCGGGCGACCGGGGTCGCGGCGGTCGAGATCTTCTGGGCGGCCGGGCGCAGCACCGCCGCGCCGCCGTTGCGGACGTAGGTCAGGCCGGTGCCGCGCAGCAGTTGGACGAGGCCGCTCTCGGCGTCGACCTCGCCGCGCACGCCGCCGGTGCGCTTGCCGGCCAGCAGGGCCGGATCGGCCAGCACCTGCAGGCCCGTGGCGCGCGAGAAGGCCGGCAGGGCCGTCGACAGGTCGCCGGCCGGAATGGCCAGGGCGGGCTTCTGGGCGGGCGCGGCCAGGGCCGGGCTCGCCGTCAGCAGGGCGGCGGCGGAGGCCGTGCCGAGCCAGATCTTGAAGGTCATGGTCTATCCCCGAGTTCGCGCGGCGTGAGGCCGGCTTCGGCGGGAAAGACGCTGGCGGCCCCTCCGACAGGACAGGGATTTTTGTGAAGTTTCCGCGACGAGCTCAACGGGAGAGGACGAGACCGCCCTCGCCTTCCCTGACCTTGAAGCCGTGCACCAGGGCCAGGTTGCGCACCAGCACGTCCGGCTCGTCGAGGCGGAAGCGGCCGGCCACCCGCTGGCGCGACAGGTCCTCGCCCTCGACGACGATCGGCGTCGGCGAGGCGCGGTTCAGCCGCTCGACCAGCCGCGCCAGGGTGACGCCGTCGGTCTCCAGCCAGCCCGAGCGCCAGTCGTCGGCGGCCGGGTCGAAGGTCTTGACCCGCGACAGCCGCCCCTCGGCCGCGAAGGCCCGCTGGCCGGCGGTCAGCACGGCGGTGCGATGGATCAGGCCGCTGGGCGCCAGGCGCACGCGGCCGCGATGCACCGACAGCTCCACCCGCCCCGGCCCGCGCTCGTGGCTGAGCTCCAGGTCGAAGGCCGTGCCCAGCACCCGGGCCGAGCCCTCGGCGGTCTTCACCGTGAACGGCCGCGCCTCGTCGTGGGCGACGTCGAAATAGGCCTCGCCCTGGGTCAGGGCGACCTCGCGGCGATGGTCGCCCAGCCGCACCTCCAGCCGGGTGTCGCCGTCCAACGTCACGCGCGTGCCGTCGGCCAGGGTCACCGTGTGGTGCTGTCCCCGCCCCGTCTCGAAGGCCGCCGGCTTGACGGTCATCAGTTGCAACTGCGGCCAGGCCAGGGTCGCGGCCACGGCCAGGCCGCAGGCGACCAGACCGCCGGCCAGGGCGGCGATCGGTCCCGGCCGCCGGGCGCGAACCGCACGGCGCTGGACGTTCAGGGCCATGGCCTCGACCAGGGCCGGATCCTGGCCGACGCCCCAGATCTGGTCGAAGGCCTCGGCGTTGGCCGGGTCGGCCAACTTCCAGGCCTCCAGGCCCGCCTCGTCGCGGAAGGCCGGATCGAAGCGGCGGGCGGCCCAGTGCGCGGCGTTCAGGCGGGCGCGGCTCATCGGCGGCCTCCCGCGGCGCGCCGCTCGGCCTTGGCCACTTCGCGATGCAGCTGCTCCAGCGCCCGCACCACGTGCTTTTCGACCGCGGCCTCGTTCATGGCCAGGGCGGCGGCGATCTCGCGCGTCGTCTGGCCGTGCAGGCGCCGGCGGATGAAGACGTCGCGGCGCAGCGGCGGCATGGCGTCCAGCACCTTGCCGAACACCTCGACCTTCTGGCGATGCATGAGGATCTGCTCCGGCGCCGGGGCTTGGCAGGGGATGTCGTCGTCCAGGGCCTCGACCGGCCGCCGCTTGCGGCTGCGGAAGTGGTCGCGGACCAGGTTGAGGGCGATGCGGTAGCCCAGCGCCGCGCGGTCGGCGACGGTGCGGGCCTGCTCATAGGTCAGCAGCCGCGCGAAGGTTTCCTGCACCAAGTCGTCGGCCGCCGCCGGGTCGCGCGTGCGCCGGACGATGAAGTGATAGAGCTCGTCGCGCTGGGCGCGCAGGCTGGCCAGGTCGGTCATGACGCGCGACGCGCCGAAGGACGCAACGGCGTGGAAGGGGCGAGCTCCGGAGGCATCAGCGGGCGCTATCACGGCTTCATGACAGTTCTTCCTCGCGGCCGGCCCGATTTTCACCGCCAGGCGATCCCACGAATTGACGGGCTTTCGTACATTTTGAAATGACCCAGCTTTAATCCGAGGCCCCCTATAATCTGCTATACGAAGCGCCTCGGCGCGGGGGCGCCGTTCCAGGGTTGAGTTTGCCGCCTATGAGCATCGTCGTTCGCACCCTGTCGGACCAGACCTACGAGATCGTGCGTGGGCGGATCCTCACCGGCGCCATGGCGCCCGGCGCGGCCGTGCGGCAGGACACCATCGCCGGCGAACTGGGCGTCTCCAAGATCCCCCTGCGCGAAGCCCTCAGCCGCCTGGAGCAGGACGGCCTGCTCAGCTCCTATCCCAACCGCGGCTACGTGGTGCGGCCGGCCTCGACGGAAGAGGCCGCCGAGGTCTTCGCCCTGCGCCTGAAGCTGGAACCGGGCGCCGCCGCCGACGCGGCCCGCAAGGCCGGTCCCGTCGACCACGCCCGCGCCGAAGCCGCCCTCGCCGCCCTGGAAGCCGAGCTCAGCAAGCCCGGCGGCGACCACGTGACCTTCAACCACGCCTTCCACATGAGCCTGGTGCAGCCAGGCGGCCACATCACCGTCCAGTTGGTCGAGCGGCTGCAGATCCTGTCGGAGCGCTACGTCCGCATCCACCTGGAGCCCCTGGGCCGCGACGAGCGCGCCAGCCGCGAGCACCGCCAGATCCTCGACGCCTGGAAGGCCGGCGACGGCGCCACGGTCGAGGCCCTGGTCGCCGAGCACATCCAGGGCACCCTCGACGACCTTCGCCAGCAACTGGCGGGGTAAGGACCTTCTCCACCTAAAATCAGCGTCATCCCGGAAGCCGCGCAGCGGCTATCCGGGACCCAGGGGACTGGGCGCAGCCTCCTGATCATCCGCCACAGCGGCCGCCGGCGCACTGCGGCGACCCCTGGGTCCCGGCTCTGCGCGCTACGCGCTCCGGCCGGGATGACGAACCAGGGAAGCGGCGGACCAATACCGCCGCTCCCGCCTCCCTAAGCCGCGCGCCGCGTGTAGAGGAACTCGATCACCGCCGCCCGGGCGTGGACGTACGACCCGTTCTCGGCCACGGCCAGGCGGTCGCGCGGCCGGGCCAGGTCCACCGGACGCACCTGCCCGATCGTGGCGCGCGGACCGTTGGTCATCATCACGATCCGGTCCGACAGCAGCACCGCCTCGTCGACGTCGTGGGTGACCATCAGCACGGTGTTGTTGAGGGTCGCCTGGATCTCCATGACGCTGTCCTGAAGATGGGCGCGGGTCAGGGCGTCCAGCGCCCCGAACGGCTCGTCCAGCAGCAGCACCTTGGGCTGCATCGCCAGCGCCCGGGCGATGCCGACCCGCTGCTTCATGCCGCCGGAGATCTCCGAAGGCCGCTTGTCCTTGGCGTGGGTCATCTTGACCAGTTCGAGATTGTGCAGCGTCCACTCACGGCGTTCGGCCGCCGATTTCTTGCCGCCGAACACCTTGTCGACCGCCAGCTGCACGTTCTCGCGCACCGACAACCACGGCAGCAGCGAGTGGTTCTGGAACACCACCGCCCGCTCCGGCCCCGGCGCGCTGACGGCCTCGCGGTCGAGGATCACCGCCCCCGTGGAGGCCGGCACGAGACCCGCCACCACGTTCAGCAGGGTGGACTTGCCGCAGCCCGAATGGCCGATGATCGAGACGAACTCGCCCTTGTCGACCTGAAGCTCGACGCCGCGCAGCACTTCGGAAGCGCCCGCGCCGTGCCCGAAGGTGACGCCGAGGTTCTCGATGGAGAGATAGGCCTTGCCCATGATGCTTGTCCTTCTCAGCTGGCCGCGTTGCCGCGGGAGACGATGCGGCCCAGGAGGGCGACGATGCGGTCGAGGGCGAAGCCCGTCAGGCCCACCCAGGCCAGGGCCACGACGATGTCGGAGATGCGCGAGGCGTTGTACTGGTCCCAGATGAAGAAGCCGACGCCGACGCCGCCCAGCAGCATTTCCGAGGCGACGATGGCCAGCCAGCTCATCCCCACCCCGATGCGCAGGCCCGTGAAGATGTAGGGCGTGGTCGCCGGCAGCAGGATCTTGAAGAAGTATTCGATCGGCGACAGCCGCAGCACCCGGGCGACGTTGCGATAGTCCTCGGGGATGTTGCGCACGCCGACGGCGGTGTTGATGATGATCGGCCAGATCGAGGTGACGAAGATCACGAACAGGGCCGACGGATTGGCCTCGTGGAAGGCCGCCAGCGAGATCGGCAGCCAGGCCAGCGGCGGCACGGTCCGCAGCACCTGGAAGATCGGATCCAGGCCTCGGTGCGCCCAGCGGTTGGCGCCGATCAGCACGCCGAGGCCAATGCCGCACACCGCCGAGATCGAGAAGCCCAGGGCCACGCGCTTGAGGCTAGTCAGCACGTGCCAGAACAGGCCCTTGTCCACCCCGCCCCGGTCGTAGAACGGATCGACGATCAGCTCCTTGGACTCCAGCCAGATGCGCGAGGGCGACGGCAGGCCGTCATAGGAGTCGCCGCACACGCCCTGCCACACGGCCAGTATGACCAGCACGGTCAGGGCCGGCGGCAGGACGGCGGCCGCGACCGCCTTGGCCTGTCGGGCGAGGCCGGCCGCCCCTGGGCCCTTCGGGGCGGCCGGCGCAGCCTGCGCCGCCGACGCCGTTGCCGGTGGCGAGGCCCCCGCCGGAACCGCGACAGGCGCGGCCTCGGCGAAGTCGGGCTTGGGATAGGTCATGGCGTTTCCCTTCCTCAGGCGAGCTTCTTGATGGGCTGGCTGGCCAGGTAGGCGCCCGGATTGGCCGGGTCGAACACCTTGCCGTCGAAGAACTTCTCGGGGCCGCGGCTGTCGCCGGCCGGACCGGTCTGGCCGATGACCTTGGCGGCGGCGCGCCAGATGTCCGAGCGGTTGACCTTGTTGACCAGCGCCTGCTTGTTCGTGCCCTGCGGGATCACGCCCCAGCGGATGTTCTCGGTGACGAACCACAGATCGTGCGACTTGAAGGGGAAGCTGGCGTTGTCGGCCCAGAACTTCATGACGTGCGGCGAGCCGGTGACCTTGCGGCCGTCGCCATAGTCGATGACGCCCTGCTGGCGGGGCAGGATGTCGCCCATCGGCACGTTGATGTACTGCCGGCCCGAGACGATCGAGCACATGGCCGCCTTGTTGGCCGGCTTGTCGCACCACATCTGGGCTTCCAGCACGGCGGCGGTCAGGGCCTGGGCGGCGCGCGGATACTTGTCCACCCAGTCGGCCCGCATCCCCAGAGCCTTCTCCGGATGGTTCATCCAGATCTCGCTGGTGGTCGTGGCCGTGTAGCCGATCTTCTGGTTGACGGTCTGGCCGTTCCACGGCTCGCCCACGCAGAAGGCGTCCTGGGTGCCGGCCTTGAGGTTGGCCACCATCTGCGGCGGCGGGATGACGATGGTCGAGACGTCGATGTCGGGGTTGATGCCCGCCGCGGCCAGCCAGTAGCGAACCCACAGGTCGTGGGTGCCGCCCCGGAAGGTCATGGCGATCTTGGCGATGTTCCCGGCCGCCTTCAGCTGGGCGAACTTGGCCTTGGCCCCGCCCGCCTGCAGCCCGACCTTCACGGCCTTCAGGTCGTTGCCGACCGAGATCGCCTGGCCGTTGGTGTTGAGCCTGGCCAGCACGTACATCGGCAGCGGCTTGCCGCCGGTCTGGACGCCCAGGCTGAATTGCAGCGGCATGGGCGACAGGATGTGCGCCCCGTCGATGCCGCCGCCGCCCGAGCCCAGCACCAGGTTGTCGCGGGTCGCCGCCCACGAGGCCTGCTTGACCACCTCGATGTCGGGCAGGCCGTGCTTGGCGAAGAAGCCGCGCTCCTTGGCGATGATCAGCGGCGAGCTGTCGGTCAGAGCGATGAAACCCAGCCGCGCCTTGGCGACTTCCGGCCCCGCGCCGGCGGCGTGCGCCCCGGCCGGGAAGGCGGCCTTGACGGCGGCCAGGGTCGCGGCGGCCCCGATCAGGGCCGTGCGGCGGGAAACGCCCTGCTGCGGGGCGGTCGTGTCGGTCTTGGTCATGATCGGCCTCAGAGCTTGTATTCGAGGGTGAACCAGGCCTTCGACCGCGAGGCCGGCGGGGCCAGGGTCCCGGCCGGCACGGTCGTTTCGCGCTGGAAGTCGGCGTACTTCAGCTGCACCGAAAGCTTGGGCGTGATCGCCGCGGTGACCTGCACGTTCCACTCGTGGCCCAGGTCGGCGCCGGTGCGCTGGTCGTTGAAGTCGTGGTAGCGGACCACGACGTCGCTGTTGAAGAAGTACGTCCGCTTGAAGCGCGGCTTGACGTTGAGGCTGAGGTTCAGGTCCTCCAGCCCGTCGGCGAAGCCCTTGTTGCCGCCGCCCGTGACGAAGGCGTCCGACCAGCCGTTGAAGGCGTGGGCGGTGGCCAGCGGCGTGGTGAAGCCCCGCGTCCCGTTGCCCTCCAGCGACTCGTAGGAAAGCTTCAGCGTGTAGATGTCGAACGTGCCGGCCACGTCCCCGCCGACATAGTCGAGGTCATAGGCCGCGGTGTTGCCGTGATAGTCGCTCTGGCGGGCGAAGGTGGCGTTGTAGGCCAGCTGATACAGCCCGACCCAGGTCTTGCCCGAGGCCTTGCCGCCCTTGGTGATCGACGAGTTCACCGCCGAATTGCCGAAGTCGAGCGCGTAGACGAAGCCTTGCAGGCGCAGCGCCTCGGCCGGCGACCAGGTGACATTCAGCAGGTGGCTGTCGCTGTCCCAGTCGCGCAGTTCGCCCAGCACGCGGTTGACGTGGTTGATGTAGGCGTAGGTTCCCTTCACCCGGCCCAGGGCGAAGTCGGTGCGCACGCCGTCGAAGGTCTGCTCGTCCTGCCGCCAGGCGACGGCGCCGACGAAGCGCTGGTCGTCGAGCAGGATGCGCTGGCGGCCGGCGGTGACCTGCAGCGCCGCACTCGGCGTCCAGGTCACCTGGGCGCGGTTCAGCTCGGTGACGTCGGGATCGTTGACGATCGGATAGCGGGCCTTGTCGGCGCCGTTCAGCGGCGGCGTGGTCGCGCCGGGCACGTTGACGGCGTAGTGCTCCTCGCCGATCTGGCGGACGTCCTCGAACTCGATCAGGCCCTTGAGGCCATGGAACTCGGCGGTCTCCCAGCCGAGACGAGTGCGCACCGTGAAGGCCGAGGCCTTTTCGGCCAGGTTGGCCTGGTCGACGCCTTCATAGCGGGCGCGGACCTCCAGGATCACCTTGCCGGCCGCGACCTGGTCGCTGAACGTCGGCGGCGGGGGCGCGGGCGGCGGCGGCTCGGCCGTCTCCGGCGCGGGGTCCGCGGCCGGTTCGGCAGCCGGTTCCGTGGCCGCCGGCTGCTCCGGAGCGGCTGTCGTTTGGGCGCAAGTTCCCGTCGCCCAGAGCAGCGCCGCGAGCCCAGCGCCGAGCGTGAGCCCGGCCCTCTTCGTGTTCATGCCTCTTCCCCTCAGGCCAAAAAAAAACGCCCGGCGAGGGCGTGAGCCCCCTCCGGACGTCGTTGTCCAAAACAGTCGCCGACCCCGTCGTCGGCGTAGGTCCTTTAAGGACCCGCGCAGGACGTCGTTGCCCCGCGTGTCGTCATCAGGGACGCACCGTGTCGGGGCGCCGACAATCTGAAAACCGGCGTTATCGGCTATTTCGCGGGTGCGGCGCCCGTTTCTGCGCAGCAGCATGGCGCCCAAAGCTTGGGCGGCGCCCGGAAAGCGGGCGCCAACCTCCCCTCACGGATGATGACCGGCAGGGACTCGCCTCCGCCAATCCCTGCGACGCAAGGCTTTGAAGGCATCTGGTTACCGGAAGGGAGAGATGGAGTCGTGCCGACGCTGGCGCGCTTCAGACCCCAATTCGCCCAGCCCCTCCCTCGTCATCCCGGGCGGAGGGCCGCGCAGCGGACCGTAGACCCGGGACCCAGGAGACTGGGCGCAGTGGTCAGGCTCTTGCCGATGGCTGTCGCCAACGCCATGCGGCGGCCCCTGGGTCTCGGCTCTCCGCTTCGCTGCGGCCGGGATGACGATCAGAGGGAGCGCAAAGAAGGAAGCCCTACTCCGCGATCAGCCCGTGCAGCACCCCGTCGAGCGTGACCTGCATCAGCTCCTCGGCCGGGGCCCAGTTGCGGCTGGGCTTGGTGATGACCAGCGAGACGATGCCGTGGCAGGCGGCCCACAGCACCTGGGCAGCGCTCTCGGCGGTGCCGGT
Source organism: Caulobacter hibisci (assembly GCF_016135805.1). Taxonomy (GTDB): domain Bacteria; phylum Pseudomonadota; class Alphaproteobacteria; order Caulobacterales; family Caulobacteraceae; genus Caulobacter; species Caulobacter hibisci. The sequence goes on along the minus strand of NZ_JADWOX010000024.1, from coordinate 8,065 downwards.
CTTCAGCCGACCCGCGGCGGCGATCTCGCGGATCGGACCGCTGAACTCGTCGAAACAGGCGTCGCCGAGGTCGGACACCGCCTGTTGCTTCTCCACCGAGATCGCCTCGCTCGAGCCGCAGAACACCAGCTGGTAGGTGTTGGGATTGTCGAAGGCGAAGCGCATGTAGGCGTCGAGCATGCGCCGCACCTTGGCCACGGCGTCGATCGGCTCGTGCGACAGGGCGACGTTGATGGCCAGCAACTGCTCGATGGCCTCGCGGCCGATCTCCAGCAGGATCTGGTCCTTGTCGCGGAAGTGCATGTAGAGCGCGGTGGACGACACGCCCACGGCGTCGGCGATCTTGCGGATCGTCGCCCCGGCGTAGCCTTCGGCGATGAAGATCTTCTCGGCGGCGGCCAGGATCTCGCCCCGGCGCATGTGCCCGTCGCCCTTGGGCTTGCGCGCGGACCTCGGCGGCTTCTTCAACGCAACGGTCACGATACGGACGTCTCCCACTTCCCCGCCTCACACTAAACGGGAATCACCCAGGGCCGACAAGCGTAACGCCGGTTTTGCGTAGAACGCGTATTTTTCCATTTGACACTTTATAGTTGAGTTAATCGAGTCGTTCCCGCCGAAAGGGCCAAGGTTGGGGGAACGACATGGCGCGCGAAGAGCGGCGGCTGCATATCGAGGAGCAGGACCATCATGTCCTGCCACCTGCGCCCGACCTCCAGCCCTGGCCCGTCCTCGACGGCGCCCATCGCCGGCTGAGCCCGCCCCAGGGTGCTACGCTGGCCGCCTTGGCCCTCGGTCTGGCCGTGGGCTTGGTGCTGGCGCCGGCCGTCACGCTGGAGGCGCTGCGATGGACGGGCGTGCTGCTCTTCGCCCTGCTGGCGACCTTACGCCTGGCGGCCGCCTGCACGCCGCGCCGGCAAGGGTCCGCCCCGCCGCTGCCGGACGATGCCCTGCCCGCCTACACGGTCATCGCGCCGCTCTACAAGGAAGCCTCGATCGCCGCCGAGCTGGTGGCCAATCTCGGCCGCCTCGACTATCCGCGCGACCGCCTGCAGGTGCTGATCGTGCTGGAGGCCGACGACGCCGAGACCCTGGCGGCCTTCCACGCCCTGGACCTGCCGGCCTTCATCCAGGTGCTGGTCGTGCCGGCCGGCGGCCCCAAGACCAAGCCGCGCGCCTGCAACCACGCCCTGGAGCGGGCGCGCGGCGAGCTGCTGGTGATCTACGACGCCGAGGACGCGCCCGATTCGGGCCAGCTGCGCGAAGCCGCCGCCCGCTTCGCCGCGGGACCCGAGATCCTGGCCTGCCTGCAAGCGCCGCTGCGCATCGAGATCCCGGCCATCTCCGGCTTTCTCGCCCGCCAGTTCCAGCAGGAATACGCCGCCCATTTCGAGGTGCTGCTGCCGGCCCTGGCCCGCTGGCGGCTGACCTTTCCGCTGGGCGGCACCAGCAATCACTTCCGGGTGGCCCAACTGCGCGCCATTGGCGGGTGGGACGCCTACAATGTCACCGAGGACGCCGACGTCGGCTTCCGCCTCGCGGCCGCCGGCTGCGCGGTCGACGTCATCGAGCGGCCGACGCTGGAGACCGCCCCGACCCAGTGGAGCGTCTGGCGGCCGCAGCGGGCGCGCTGGATCAAGGGGCATTTGCAGACCCTGCTGGTCCATGCGCGCGGCCCGGCGATCCGACGACCACGCGTGGCCCTGGCCCTGTTCCTGACGCTGTTCCTGTCCCTGACCTCGGTCCACCTGCATGCGCCGATCTTCGCGGTCGTGGTGCTGATGCTCCTGCTGGACCTGCTGCCCGACGGCCAAGCGGCGATCGACGGTCTGGGGCTGTGCCTGCTGCTCTACGCCTGGGGCGGCTCGGCCATCGCCGCCGTCGTCGGACGCCGCCGCGCGGGCGGCTCGGCCAGGTGGCTGGACCTGCTGGCCATGCCGGGGATCTGGCTCGCCCAGGGCTGGGCCGGATGCCATGCGCTGTGGCAGTTCGTGCGCCGTCCGCACCACTGGGACAAGACCCCGCACGCGCCGCGGGCTGGACGACGCTTGGGCTGAGCGCGTATGGCGTGGCCATGCACCCGACCATCGCCGCCTCTCCCCTCGTCATGCGCACCACCGGCTGGGCCGACTACGCCCTGCTGGACAGCGGGCGCGGCAAGAAGCTGGAGCGCTACGGCCGCTACACCGTCGTCCGTCCCGAGCCGCAGTGCTTCTGGGAGCCGCGCCTGCCGGCCAGCGCCTGGGACGAGGCCGACGCCGTGTTCGACCCCGCCGACGAGGAAGAGGCCGGCCGCTGGCGCTTCCGCGGCAAGCCGATCGAGAAGTTCGACCTGGCCTGGGGCGAGGCCAAGTTCCACGGCCAGTTCACGCCCTTCCGCCACCTGGCCTTCTTCCCCGAACAAGCCGCCAACTGGGCCTGGCAGGACGAGCGCGTACGCGCCTTCGTGAAGGCCCGCGGCCGCCAGCCCCGCATCCTCAACCTGTTCGGCTACACGGGCGTCGCCAGCCTGGTCTGCGCGGCGGCCGGCGCCCACGTCACCCACGTCGACGCCTCCAAGAAGTCGGTCGGCTTCGCGCGCGAGAACGCCGCCTTCGCCGGCCTGGCCGACAAGCCGATCCGCTGGATCGTCGAGGACGCCCGCCGCTTCGTCGCCCGCGAGGTGCGCCGCGGCAACGTCTATGACGGCATCATCCTGGATCCGCCGAAATTCGGCCGCGGCCCCGACGGCGAGGTCTGGCGCCTGTTCGAGGACCTGCCGGCCCTGACCGCCGACTGCGCCCAGCTGCTGGCCGAGGACGCCGACTTCCTGCTGATGAACGCCTATGCCGCCCGCGTCTCGGGCGCGGCGATGTCGGGCCTGCTGGCCCAGGCGCTGACCGAACGGGCCGGCGTCATCGACTGGGGCGAGCTGTCCCTGGTGGAGGACAAGGGCGACCGCCAGATCGGCCTGTCGTTCTTCGCCCGCTGGTCGTCGGAGGCTTGAGAGAGAAGATGAGCGTCAAGACCGTCACCTCCCTGACCAACGCCACGGTCAAGGCCGTCCGCGCCCTGCACATGCGCAAGGAGCGCGAGGACAGCGGCCTGTTCCTGGCCGAGGGCCTGAAGATCGTCATCGAGGCGATCGACTGCGGCCACGCGCCCAAGATCCTGATGTACGGCCCCGACGCCGCCGACCACCCGATGCTGCAAAAGGCCGCCAAGGCCTGCGCCGGCGCCGGCGGCGAGGTCATCGAGGTCAATCGCGAGATCCTCGAAAAGGTCTCGCGCCGCGACAATCCCCAGGCCGTGGTCGGCGTCTTCCGTCAGGTCTACACGCCGCTGTCGGCCATCGTGCCGCAGAGCGCCGACTGCTGGGTGGCCCTGCAGGCCGTCCGCGATCCGGGCAACCTGGGCACCATCATCCGCACGGCCGACGCGGCCGGCGCCGGCGGGGTGATCCTGGTCGGCGACTGCGTCGATCCCTATTCGGTCGAGGGCGTGCGGGCGACCATGGGCTCGGTCTTTGCCGTCAAGATCGCCAAGGCCACCATCCAGGAGTTCCTGGCCTGGCGCGAGGAATGGCCCGGCAGCGTCGTCGGCACCCTGCTGACCGCCACGGTCGACCACAAGAGCGCCGACTACGTGAAGCCGTCGCTGATCCTGATGGGCAACGAGCAGCAGGGCCTGCCCCCCGAACTGGCCGCCGCCTGCGACGTCAACGTCAAGATCCCCATGCGCGGCCGCGCCGACAGCCTGAACCTGTCGGTGGCCACGGGGATCATGATCTACACGGTGACGGGCTAGCCGCTTCGCGGCCCCCTCCGGCCCTCTGGGCCACCTCCCCCAAAGGGGGAGGATCCATGCCGCGCAGATGCTCCCCCTCTGGGGGAGCTGTCGGCAAAGCCGACTGAGGGGGCCGCGAAGCGGACACTCCCCCTTGCGCGACACCACGCCGCACACCATTTCGCAGCCTCGCCGCGGGAACGCACTGGCCCCCTTCGCCGCTCTCCCAAACGTGAAGCCGATTTCGAGGGCGCCCCTGTGTTAAAGCGGCGCAGTCGGGCGGCGGCCTCTTCCCAAGCCGCCGCTTTGCCATATCTAATTCACAACAAGGCGGGTGATTTGCCCGCCGGGAGAAAGCGGTCGATGGCCGAGCGAAAGCAAGGCGGACAAAATAACGGCGCGGGCTCTTCGGTCGTCACGGAAGTGAAGCCGAAGACGCAGAAGCCCTCGTTGTATCGCGTACTGATCCTTAACGACGACTACACCCCCATGGAGTTCGTCGTTTACGTGCTCGAACGATTCTTCAACAAGTCGCGCGAAGACGCGACTAGGATCATGTTGCACGTTCACCAGAACGGTGTCGGGGTCTGCGGCGTTTTCACTTATGAAGTCGCCGAGACCAAGGTTGCCCAAGTGATCGACTCAGCTCGCAGACATCAGCACCCGCTGCAGTGCACCATGGAAAAGGATTGAGGAGCCTCCCCTTGCCCTCTTTTTCGCGTCCTCTCGAAGAATCCCTGCACCGCGCCGTCGCCTACGCGAACCAGCGAAAGCACGAATACGCGACCCTCGAACACCTGCTGTTGTCGCTCACCGACGATGACGACGCCGCCGGCGTCATGCGGGCCTGCGACGTCGACCTGACCGCGCTCAAGAAGAGCCTGGTCAACTATCTCGACGTCGAACTCTCCTCCCTGGTGGTCGACGACGAAGAGGACGCCAAGCCCACGGCCGGCTTCCAGCGCGTGATCCAGCGCGCCGTCATCCACGTCCAGTCCTCGGGCCGCGAGGAGGTCACCGGCGCCAACGTGCTGGTCGCCATCTTCTCCGAGCGCGAGAGCCACGCCGCCTACTTCCTGCAAGAGCAGGACATGACGCGGTACGACGCGGTGAACTTCATCGCCCACGGCATCGCCAAGAAGGCCGGGGCTTCCGAGCCCAAGGCCGCCAAGGGCGCGACCGCGGTCGAGGAAGACCAGGAAAAGCCCAACACCAAGACCGGCGGCGAGGCCCTTGAGGCCTATTGCGTCGACCTCAACGAAAAGGCCCGCCAGGGCAAGGTCGACCCCCTGATCGGCCGCGCGAACGAAGTCGAACGCGCGATCCAGATCCTGTGCCGTCGCACCAAGAACAACCCGCTGCTGGTGGGCGACCCCGGCGTCGGCAAGACCGCCATCGCCGAGGGCCTGGCGCGCAAGATCATCACCCACCAGGTCCCCGAAGTCCTGGCGGAAGCCACCATCTACTCGCTCGACATGGGCGCGCTGCTGGCCGGCACCCGCTATCGCGGCGACTTCGAGGAACGCGTCAAGCAGGTGGTCAAGGAACTCGAGAGCCACCCCAACGCGGTGCTGTTCATCGACGAGATCCACACCGTGATCGGCGCCGGCGCCACCAGCGGCGGGGCCATGGACGCCTCCAACCTGCTGAAGCCGGCCCTGGCCTCGGGCACCCTGCGCTGCATGGGCTCAACGACCTACAAGGAGTTCCGTCAGCACTTCGAGAAGGATCGGGCCCTGGTCCGTCGCTTCCAGAAGATCGACGTCAACGAGCCGACGGTGGAAGACACCATCAAGATCCTCAAGGGCCTGAAAACCTACTACGAGGACTTCCACAAGCTGAAGTACACCGCCGAGGCCCTGAAGGTCGCGGTGGAGCTGTCGGCCAAGTACATCACCGACCGCAAGCTGCCCGACAAGGCGATCGACGTGATCGACGAGGCGGGCGCGGGCCAGATGCTGCTGCCGGAAAGCCGTCGCAAGAAGACCATCGGCGTCAAGGAGATCGAGGCCGTCGTCGCCAAGATCGCCCGCATCCCGCCGAAATCGGTCAGCAAGTCGGACACCGAGGCCCTCAAGGAACTCGAGGCCGATCTGAAGCGCGCCGTGTTCGGGCAGGACGAGGCGCTGCTCCAGCTGTCCTCGGCCATGAAGCTGGCGCGGGCGGGCCTGCGCGATCCGAACAAGCCGATCGGCTCCTATCTGTTCAGCGGCCCCACCGGCGTCGGCAAGACCGAAGCCGCCAAGCAGCTGGCCCAGACGCTTGGCATCGAGATGATCCGCTTCGACATGTCGGAGTACATGGAGCGCCATACCGTGAGCCGCCTGATCGGCGCCCCTCCCGGCTATGTAGGCTACGACCAGGGCGGCCAGCTGACCGACGCCGTCGATCAGCATCCGCACGCGGTCGTCCTGCTCGACGAGATCGAGAAGGCCCACAGCGACATCTACAACATCCTGCTGCAGGTCATGGACCACGGCACCCTGACCGACTCCAACGGCAAGAAGGTCGACTTCCGCAACGTGGTCCTGATCATGACCACCAATGCGGGGGCCTCCGACGCCCAGCGGCAGTCGATCGGTTTCGGCCGGGCCAAGGTCGAAGGCGAGGAAGAGGCCGCCCTCAAGCGCCTGTTCACGCCGGAGTTCCGCAACCGCCTGGATGCAACCGTCGCCTTCAAGCCGCTGACGGCGGACATCATCCGCCAGGTCGTGCAGAAGTTCGTCATGCAGCTGGAGGCCCAACTGGCCGACCGCAACATCACGATCGAACTTTCCGACGACGCGGCCGACTGGCTGGCCAAGAACGGCTTCGACGAGCTCTACGGCGCCCGTCCGCTGGCCCGGGTCATCCAGGAGCACATCAAGAAGCCGCTGGCCGACGACATCCTGTTCGGCCGCCTGATCCGCGGGGGCCACGTCAAGGTGGTGCTCGAGAACGGCAAGATCGGCTTCGAGATCGAAAGCGCCTCGGAAGGCAAGTCCGCCAAGTCGGACGACGCCGAAGAGCCGGCCCTGGCCGAATGAGGCCAAGCGTCGCCTGAATAGGGAAAAGGCCCGGAGCGATCCGGGCCTTTTTCTTTAGCGCAGGTGCCGCGCGCCCAGGGTGATCAGCAGGCGCAAGGCCCGCTCCTCGTCCAGTCCCGCCGGCGTGAAGTGCTCCAGCCCGACCTCGGCAAGGGCCGAAGCGTCTTCGGCTTCCAGACGGCGCTGGCCCATGTTCCAGTCGCGAAAGAGCCGCCGCTCGGCCAGGCCGTCGGCGATCAGCACGATCTCGTCGTGGCGCGGATCGCGGCCGATGCGCTCATAGACCTCGGCCACCACTTGGCCCGGCCCCTCCAGCACCTGCAGGAACCGCCCCTCCCCCGCCGCCAGGAAGCCGGTGATGTCGTCGATGCGATTGTTCTGGATCGACTTGGCGACGATGGCCGGCAGATCCTCGTCCAGGCCGGCCGGATCGGTCGCGCGGCTGGCGTAGATCAGTCGATAGAGGCCGCGCCGGGCCAGCGGGTCGGTCATTCACGGTCCTCGGCCATTACTGAAGCTTGGGCCGGAGGGTAAAAGCGCTGAACCGTTAAAAGGTTCACTCGGAGCCACTAAGGAAAACCCTCTCTCTTAGAGAGAGGGAGGGGCCCGCCGCGAAGCGGTGGGAGGGTGAGTGGTTTCGCCGCCTAAAGAAAAATCCCAATTCCTATGATTGCGAGCGCTGGAAGGCCGTGCCCTGGCTTTGGTCATGGACCGGACAGCCTACGCCCGCCGCCTTCGTCAGCATCAGACCCTGGCGGAAAAGACGCTCTGGGCGCTCGTCCGCAACCGCTGCCTCGCCGGCTTCAAGTTCATGCGGCAGATTGCGATCGACCGTTATTTCGCTGACTTCGTCTGCGAGGCTGGCAAGCTGATCGTGGAACTCGACGGCGCCGCGCATGACGGCCGCGAAGACTACGACGACCGTCGCACCGATACGCTGGAGCGGCTGGGGTACGTGGTCTTGAGATTCCACAACGACCTGGTCCTGGCCGATCCCGGCGGGACAGCCAACGGCATTCTGGCCGCGCTCCGATCGGCCAGACCGTAACCACTCACCCTCCCACCGCCTGCGGCGGCGGGCCCCTCCCTCTCTCTAAGAGAGAGGGATCGGTTGGCGGCGAAGTACGACGAGGCGATGGCCGCCGAAGGGGATAGAGCGCTCTTCATCCCCGGTAAACCCGAGCTAAGATCACACAGTTTCAACCACTTATAACTTTTTCGCATCTCTGGATCAGACGCGTCCAAATCCCCCGCACAATAGACCCCGTCCCGTT
>NZ_JADWOX010000023.1 GCF_016135805.1 Caulobacter hibisci | reverse complement strand
CTACTTCGCCGAGCAGCGCCAGATCCAGCGCCGGCCCCTGCCAAGCACGAGGAGTCCCATGACCATCCCCTCCATGATCGCCGCCGACTACGGCGTGATGGGCGACATCCTCCGCGAACGGGCCGCCGAAGCCCCCGCCCGCCCCGCCGTGATCATGGAAACCGGCGAGACCATCACCTACGCCGCCTTCGACGCCCTGGCCGACCGCGTCGCCGCCGCCCTGCAGCGCGACGGGATCGCACCGGGCGAGGCCGTCGCCGTCTGCGCCCTGTCCTCGATCCCCTATGCGGCGCTGTTTCTCGGCGGCCTGCGGGCCGGGGTCGCGGTCGCGCCGCTGGCCCCCTCCTCCACGCCCGAGGCCATAGCCGGCATGGTCGCCGACAGCGGCGCGAAACTGTTCTTCATCGACGCCGGCGTGGCGCAGGCGCAAAAGCCCGCCCCCGTCGTCGCCCGCACCATCGCCCTGGACGGCTCGACCGCCGGCGAAGCCTTCGACGCCTGGCTCGCCCCCGAAGGCGCCGCGCCGACGCCGGTCGAGATCGGCCCCGAGCATCCGTTCAACATCATCTATTCCAGCGGCACCACCGGCGCGCCCAAGGGCATCGTCCAGTCGCACGGCATGCGCTGGAAGCACGTCTTCCGCGGCGACGCCGTCGGCTATGGCGCCGACGCGGTGACCCTGCTGTCGACCCCGCTCTATTCCAACACCACCCTGGTCTGCTTCTTCCCGACCCTGGCGGGCGGGGGGACGGTGGTGCTGATGAGGAAGTTCGACGCCGGCCGTTTCCTGGAACTGGCCCAGCACCGCCGCATGACCCACGCCATGCTGGTGCCGGTGCAGTACCGCCGGCTGATGGCCCACCCGGACTTCGACAGCTTCGACCTGTCGACCACCCGGCTGAAGTTCTGCACCAGCGCCCCGTTCGCCCCGGAGCTGAAAGCCGAGGTTCTGAAGCGCTGGCCCGGCGGCCTGGTCGAATATTTCGGCATGACCGAGGGCGGCGGCACCTGCATCCTCATGGCCCACGAGCACCCCGACAAGCTGCACACCGTCGGCCAGCCCGCCCCCGGCCACGACATCCGCCTGATCGACGAGGACGGCGCGCAGGTCGGTCCCGGCGTCGTCGGCGAGATCGTCGGCCGCTCGGCCGGCATGATGAACGGCTATCACGGCCAGCCCGGCAAGACCGCCGAGGCCACCTGGACCTCGCCCGAAGGCCTGTCCTTCATCCGCACCGGCGACGTCGGCCGCTTCGACGCCGAAGGCTTCCTGACGCTTATGGACCGCAAGAAGGACATGATCATCAGCGGCGGCTTCAACATCTATCCCAGCGATCTGGAGGCGGTGATCGCCGCCCACCCCGACGTGCTGGAGGCCGCCGTGGTCGGCGTGCCGTCCGACGCCTGGGGCGAGACGCCGGTGGCCTTCGTCGCCCTGCGGCCGGGCGTCGCGGCCCAGCCCGAAACCCTCCGCGCCTTCGCCAACGCGCGCCTGGGCAAGACCCAGCGCCTCTCCGACCTCGTCCTCGTCGACGCCCTGCCCCGCAGCCACATCGGCAAGGTGCTCAAGCGCGAACTGCGCGACGGGTGGACGGCTCGATAAAGCCCTCTTCCATAGGGAGAGGGAGGGGCCCGCCGCGCAGCGGTGGGAGGGTGAGGGGTTTCACCGTCGGCAGGTAAACCCAAAACCGCCGCGCCTCATCCGGCGAGTTTGTCACCTCTCACCCTCCCACGCCTTGCGGCGCGGGTCCCTCCCTCTCTCTTAGAGAGAGGGATCAAAAAGCGCTCTCTACCTCAACGGCAGAAACAGCTCCGCCGCCGTCCCCAACTCCGGCTCGTCCAGGAAGAAACGCTGGCAGTAGATGGGGAAGTCGCGCATCTCCTCGCCGCTGGCGGGCAGCCAGTCCCGGTAGAGATAGAGCGCCGCGGGCTCCAGGTTGTGGGTGTCGCCGGTCACCCGCAGCACCGCGCAGCGCCCGCCGGGGATCTCGCCCGCCTTGGCCCCCTCCTCGACCGGCCGGTCGTCCAGCAAGCCGACGCAGAGATCCATGCGGTAGTCGGCCGGATCGGCCGGACGGCGCTCGGAATGCCAGATGTTGAAGGTCGGGTTGGTGCGCGGCGACAGCCCCGCGCCTTTGCGCCAGGCGATGAACCGCTGGATGGTCGCGTCCTGGGTGTCGGGGTCTCCCCGGTGCTCGAAGATCGCCACGCGTGTCGGCGCCACCTCGCGGATGGTCACCTGGTCTGGGTTGAAGGTCGTCTGCATGATCCTGCTCCTGGCTGCGTTGAGCGGCCCGAAGGCCGCGAGCCACGGCGCCCAGTCGGGCGCTTTCCTGAAATCCGACGGCGACTGCGAAAACCTCTGCCGGAAGGCGCGGGCGAAGGCGTCGGGCGCCTCGTAACCGGCCTCGAGCGCGATGTCGGTGACGCTGGGTCCCTGCCCGTCGGCCAGCCGTTTCGAGGCCCGCCGCAAGCGGGCCAGCTGGACGTAGCGATGCAGCGACACCCCGAAGGTCGCCTTGAACTGCCGATGGAAGTGGAACTTGGAGAACGCCGCGACGCTGCTCACCGCCTCCAGGTCCAGATCGCCGTCCAGATGCTGGTCTATATGGGCCAACACCCGCTGCATCCGGGCCTGATAGTGGTCGAGCGCCGTCGTCATCATCCTCGTCCGTCGTGACGATCCCAACCTGGCGCGACCCGCCGTCGCACGCTCGACCGATCTTGCGGTCTTTGGCGCGGCGGATCTTCCACCTTTGGAAGAGCCCCTTCGCCGATTACGCGAAAAACCCGGAAAATCCACACTCTACGCCGCGACGGCGCGCCGCATCGGGGCCTGCCGAGTCACTCGATACGGTCAGTTAACCATCAGGCGTCGTCGGGGCGCCGGGTTCTCGGAAGCGTATCGCATGCCCTTTCTCACCGCCGCCGTCCTGGCGTCGCAGCCGAGCGTTCCCGCCTCCGACGCGCCGATCGATTTCGACGCCGTCAGCCGCGCCCTGGCCCCGAACGGCGCCCTGAACGGGCGCCTGGCCCAGCGCTTCTCCCGTCCCACCGCCGTCCGCGCCGCCGCCGACCGCGCCACCGCCACCGCCGACCTCCTGGCCGCCCAGGGCGCCCGTCCCGGCGGCGTCTGCATCGTCTCGGCCCTGGCCAACCGCGAGACCCTCGAAGGCGTCGCCGCCGCTGGCCTGACGCCGTGGCTGGTCGACGTGGATCCCTTCACCTGGATGGTCGACACCGCCCACCTGCGCGAGCGCCTCGCCGAGGCCCCCTGCCCGCTGGAAGCCATCGTCACCACCTGCGCCTTCGGCCGCGCGCCGGACCTGGCCGCCCTCGCCGCCTTCCAGGTCGAGACCGGCCTGCCGATCGTCATCGACGCCACCTTCGGCTACGACGTGATCATGGACGCCCCGGTGCCGGTGGTCGTCGGCCTGCCCGGCGGAGACGGCGTGTTCGTCGCCGCCGAGGACGCCGCGCTGATCGCCCGCCTGACCGCCCCGGTCTTCGAAGGCGACGCGGGCCTGGCCGGCTGGGCCCTGAAGCGCCAGCAGCTTGCCACCAACGCCCAGCGCCTGCGCATGCTGCTGCTCGGCTCGCCGATCCAGTTCCAGCCCGGCTGGGGCCTGTCGTGGGTGTCGAGCGCCTGCGTCGTCAGCGTCGCCGAGGGCTGCGCCCCGGCCGTCGCCGCCCTGCTGGCCGTCGAAGGCCGCTTCGTCACCTGCGTAGGCGTGCGCGACCCCGAGGCGGCCGCCGACGCCGTGCCGGTCGTCGACCACCTGGCCGGCAAGATGCTGGGCCTGCCCTTCGCCGCCGACCTCGACATCGCCGACCTGGATGATCTGGCCGAAGCGGTTCGGCGGGCCGTGGCGCAGGTCTGAGAAAACCTTCTTTTCGAAGGGAGCTTTGCGCTCTCTTTTTCAAAGTCATCGCCCGCTTCATGCGGGCGACCCAAGCTGACCCAGCCACAACCTGATCCGCCGCTTGGGTCGCCCGAACAAGTCGGGCGATGACTTCCAAGAAAATGTCGCGGCCAACAGAAAGGCCGGAACCTGCCTGACGCGGGGGGCGGCCAAGCGGGCTCCGGCCTAGAACGACGACCCGCTGGAGGAAACAGCCGATCGCCGCAGTTCCCCGAGGCGGGGATCTCGAGCAGAAGGCTAGAACTTCTTACGCAGGCTCAGCTTGTAGGTCCGGCCCAGCGGATCGCCGGTGAACGGGTCGTAGCCAAGGTCGAGCCGGGCGTAGGACGGGTCCTTGTCGAACAGGTTGGTGATCGCCACCGTCGCCGTCGCATCCCGCGGCAGGATCACCCGATAGGCCAGGTCGGTCAGCACCTGGGCGTCGATGGTCTTGCCGTTGGCCACCGTCACCGCCGCGCCGGTCGTGTCCTTGTAGGCCCCGGTCGCGAAGGGCGCCGTGCGCTGGTCGGTGTACTTGCCGATATAGTGCACCGTCAGGCGCAGGTTATGATCGCCCCGGCTCCACTCGGCGAAGACGTCGCCCTTCCACTGCGGGATCGGCACCACGGTGGTCTGGTAGTTCAGCAGGCCCACGGCGTCGAAGGCCTTCTCGACCACCACGCCCTCGACCGTGGTCGCCCCCACCTCGTACTTCTGGACGTAGGTCGCGTTGCCGCCGACGCTCAGCTCGCCGCCCAGCACGCCCTGGAAGGCGTAGTCGGCCGAGACGTCGAAGCCCGAATTCTCGATCGGCGCGCCATTGATATAGAAGGTCTTCAGCCGCGCGATGCTGGTGGTCGGCGTGCCGCACGCGCCGTTGAAGGTGAAGCGGGCCTGTAGCGCGGCATAGGCGCTGTTTCCGCAGTTGTTGGTCCCCGCCGCGCCGTTCGGATAGAGCGCGCTGGTGATGCCGGCCACCGGCTCGGCCACGATCGGGTTTTTGAAGTCGAACCGGAAGTAGTCGACGCTGGCCTTGAAGGCGCCGGCCTTGAACAGCAGGCCGAAATTGTAGGTATTGGCCTTTTCGGGCTTCAGGTCCGGATTGCCGAAGATGTCGACCGCCCGGAACACGCCCAGGATCCCTTGCAGCGAGGTCACCGAGGTCGTGGTGGTCAGCGGGTCTGGCGGTCCGCGGAAGGTCGAGCCGGCCGAGGCCCGCACCGCCATCCACGGCAAGGCCTGCCAGCGCACCGAGGCCTTGGGGTTGAAGGTCGAGCCCACCGCCCCGCCATAGTCCTCGTAGCGCGCCGCCAGCTGGGCCTGCACCGTCTCGGTGATCGGCAGGCTGAGCTCGCCGAAGGTCGCGATCACGTCGCTCTGGTTATCGGCCGGCGTGTTGACGCCCAGGAACATGAACGGCCCGTTCCGCGCCGATCCGATGCAGCTGGTCACCCCATAGTCCGGGGTGTTGATGCACGGATTGATCAGGGCGTTGCTGATGTCGTTGAAGGTCGAGGTGAAGTAGGTCCGTCGGTACTGCACGCCCGCCGCCCAGGCTATGTCGCCGCCCGGCAGGGTGATGGCCGTCTTGCCGTTCAGCACCGCCTCGGCCACGAACAGGCGCGAGGTCTGCTTGGTCGTCAGCTTCTTGAAGAACCAGTCGGTCAGTTCCTTGCTGTTGGCCAGGCCGGAGACGTAGCCGGGGTTGGCCACGCCGGTGATGGCGTTGCCCGGGATCGCGCTGGCGAAGGGGTTGTAATACAGGCAGCCGCCGACGCCCGGCGTGCCCTGCACCCCCGCCGTGTTCGGGTCGGTGTCGCAGTTGGGTCCGCCCAGCCCGCGCAGCGCCAGGGCGAAGCGGTTGACCAGGGTGTCGTAGCCGGTGCGGATGCCGACCTCCTGGGAATAGGTCACCGCCGCCTCCCAGCCGATCCCGTTGCCGAACTCGCCCTTCAGGTCGGCCGAGACGCGGTAGGCGTCGAACGAACGCGAGCCGATCGACGGGCCGTAGCCGAAGGCCGGGTTGCCGCCCAGGCCGTAGGGCCGGTTGGCGGCGTTGATCGCCCCGAAGGCGAAGATGCTGCTGGGCACGGTGGTCTGGGCGCCGGTCCCCAGGCCGGTCAGGGTCACGGTCGGATTGGCGGCCATGAAGGCGATCAGGCCCGGATTGGTCGCCGGCACGTAGTAGCGCCCGACCAGGGTCGGGGCGGCGGCCACTTCCGAGGTCGGCACGGCCAGGGCCGCGTACGAGGGCGAGGTGTTCCAGTCGGGCGTGTCGGTATGGGACCACAGGGCTTCGACATGGAACTTGGTGGTGTCGGAAAGCTCGGCGTTGATCTCGCCGTAGACCTGCACGGCGTTGGACTTTTCCACCAGGTTGTCGAACGGCGTGTAGTGCCAGTAGCAGACCGGCGTCAGGCCGCTGAAGCCGGGAAAGCCGCCGAGGCCCGCGCAGGCCGGGTCGCGCAGGGCGTTGGTCGGGCTGGCGGCCGGGATGAAGGTCGAGGGATTGCCCGCCGCCGACCAGCCGGCTTCGGGATTGTCGAGATAGCCGCGATTGGCCCAATCGCGCTGGGCGACGCTGAGCTTGGAGCGGTGCTGCCAGCCGACGCTGACCAGCATGTCGCCGTGATCCCACTGCTTGCCGTAGGTCAGGTTCAGGCCGTAGTCGCCGTCCGAGCCGTCGATGGCCCGGTAGTCGGCCCCGACCTCCAGCCCGTCGACGTTCTTCTTGGTGATGAAGTTGACCACGCCGGCGATGGCGTCCGAGCCATAGGTCGCCGCCGCCCCGTCCTTCAGCACTTCCAGCCGGCCGATGGCGGCGGCGGGGATGATGTTGGTGTCGACGATGCCGGCCCCGGCCGAGGCCAACGGGTTGATCGCCAGGCGCCGGCCGTTCAGCAGCACCAGGGTCCGCTGCGAGCCCAGGCCCCGCAGGTTCACCGAGCCCGAGCCTTCCGAGCCCTGGGCCCGGCTGTCGAACTGGTTGGTGTCGCCCAGAACCCCGCTCGACACCGACAGCGACTTGATCAGCTCGACGGTCGAGGGCGAACCCCGCTTCTGCAGCTCCTCGGATCCGATGACGTCGACCGGCAGGGCCGCGTCCTCGGGCGTGCCGCGGATGAAGGAGCCGGTGACCACCACCTCCTCGACCTGAGTGGATTCAGCCTGCTGGGCCCTTGCCGTCCCGGCGACGCCGAGCGCCGCCGCCAGCGCGCAGGCCGAGCCCGCGCGCAGATAGGTCTTCCTGGTCATTTCCCTCTCCCGGTCTCTCTTCTTTTTTCGGAGCGCTTGGGCGAGGACGGATCTCTCTAGAGGTCGGGGTACGCCTCCACGCGCCAAGGCCGCGCACGGTCGCCCGCCGCCTCGCCTTCGCGCATTTCGAAAATTGGAGATGCGAACCTAGACGCCGACACCTTGGGATTCCCCTCTCGCCGGATACTTTGTACGCAAAGCTATTTTCACTACTCGACCCCAGGGCGAGCCGCCTCGCGGCCGAGAGTCGAACGACTGTTTCGATGATTGAGTATGTTTTTCAAAAACGCAACAGCCTGCACTCTTGGAGCAAGCTGACGGTGCGGAAATCTCTGTGCGGGAGCGTCGCGGCCGGTTGACGGTCAGCTGACGGATTTCGGCGCCGCCCATGCCAAAAGCAGCGTTGTCAGCTACGTAGTGACCGCAACCTTGGGCGAATCCGGCCGCACAGCGGCGAGACAGGCTTTTTTCCTGTGAGTTGCCGCTCTAATTGAGCGAACGACGGTCCAGTCTGGCCGTTATGGGTCGGTTGTCCGACAGTGGGGTGAGTTCCAGATGAGTTTCGACGCGACCGCGAACGGCCGACGCTCGCGCCTGCGCCTTCCGGCGCTGGCAGGCGCCAGCCTGGCCGTCCTGGCTCTGGCCGGCTGCAACACCACAGCCCCGCGCACGCCCGACACCCGCCTGCCCGCCGCCTTCGAGGCGCCCGCCGGAACGCCCCTGCCCGCCGCCGGCCTCGATCGCTGGTGGACCCAGTTCAACGATCCGCAGCTCGACGCCCTGATCCTCACCGCCCTGGAGCGCAGCCCCGACGCCCGCAGCGCCGCCGCCGTGCTGGAAGAGGCCCGCGCCGTCCGCAAGAGCAACATCCGCCAGCTGTTCATCCCGTCGGGCCAACTGAAGGGCGCGGCCAGCCGCAAGCACACCGACGTCCTGGACCAGAGCGGTGGGACCAGCTTCACCCTCGGCGGCGACGCCGACAGCTACAGCGCCAATTTCGACGTCTCGTGGGAGCTGGACTATCTGGGTCGCCGCAAGGCCGGCCTGCAGGTGGTCAACAACGACCTGGCCGCCGCCCGCTTCGCCTATGAAGGCGCCCGCGCCGCCCTGGCCGCCAACGTCGCCCAGTCCTATTTCGAGGCCAAGGGCCTGGCCGTACAGCTGGCCGACGCCCGCGAGAGCGCCCGGATCAGCCAGTCGCTCGGCGACCTGGCGACCAAGAAGGCCAGGCTGGGCCTGTCGGCCGGGTCAGAGGCCGACAGCGCCGCCGCCACCCTGGCCCAGTCCGAAGCCCAGGCCGCCGACCTGGAGGCCCAGCTTCAAGCCACCCGCCGCAGCCTGCTGATCCTGGTCGGGCGCGGGATCGACCCGCTGGCCAGCCTCGACGTCGAGGCCGCCCTGGCCGCGCCGCCGCCGGTCCCCGCCGCCGTGCCTGGCGAACTGCTGGCCCGTCGCCCCGACGTGCGCGAGGCCCAGGCCCGCCTGGCCTCAGCGGCCGGCAACCTCAAGGTCAACCAGCTGGCCCTGTTCCCGACCTTCACCCTGGCCCCCGGCGTCGGCTGGGCCAAGAGCGTCTCGCCGGCCTTCCCGATTGCGACTACCACCAATCCCAATTCCACTGGCGGCACGACCTCGACCACAACCCGCTCCTGGACCCTCGGCGGCAACGTCTCGGTCCCGCTGCTCAACATCCCGCAGCTGCTGGCCGAGATCGACGCCCAGGACGCCCGCACCGAGCAGGCCGCCGTCGCCTACGAGAAATCGGTCCAGACCGCCTATGGCGAGGCCGAGAACGCCATGGCCCAGCTGGCCTCCGACAATCGCCGCGTCGCCCTGCTGAAGGCCGGCGAGGCCCGCGCCGCCAACGCCTACGCCGCCAGCCGCAAGGGCTACGGCCTGGGCCTGGTCGACCTGACGACCAACCTGCAGAACGAACAGACCTGGCGCAGCGCCCGCAGCGCCCTGACCGGCGCCCAGACCCAGGCCCTGCAACGCGCCGTCCAGACCTACAAGGCGCTCGGCGGCGGCTGGTCGCCGAACGCCCCCGCGCCGCTTCCGCCCAAATCTTCCGACCGCGCCTCGCGATGAGAACCCCGCACATGACGATGATCGCCGCCCGCGCGCTCGCCCTGCTGACCGCCTCCGCCCTGGTCCTCAGCGCCTGCGGCGGCAAGGACGACAAGAAGGCCGCCCCCGCCAGCACGGCCCGCGCCGTCAGCGTCGGCCAGATCGAGACCCGCGCCCTCGGCGGCGGCATCGAGGCCTCGGGCCTGCTGGTCGCCCGTGACGAGGCCGTGGTCGGCTCCGAGCTTTCGGGCTACCGCGTCGCCCGCATCTATGCCGACGAAGGCGACTGGGTGCGCGCCGGCCAGCCCCTGGTCCAGCTCGACACCACGCTGCTGGGCGCCCAGATCGGCCAGCAGGCCGCCGTCGCCGCCCAGGCCCAGGCCGAAGCCGCCCGCGTCTCGGGCCTCGACGGCCAGGGCGTGCTCAGCCAGGAGCAGATCGAAAGCCGCCGCTACAACGCCAAGGCCCAGGCCGCGGCGCTGGCCGAACTCCAGACCCGCCAGGGCCGCCTGACCATCGTCGCCCCCGTCGGCGGCCGGGTCATCGAACGCGGCGTCAAGCCGGGAGAGATCGCCGGCAGCGGCACGACGGCCTGGTTCCGCATCGTCCGCGACGGCCTGGTGGAGCTGGAAGCCGACGTCAACGAAAGCGACCTGGCGGGCCTGTCGGTCGGCCAGCCGGCCACGGTCACCCTGCCCGGTGGCCAGCAGGTCTCGGGCGCGATCCGCCTGGTTAGCCCGCGCGTCAACGCCGACACCCGTCTCGGCAAGGTCCGCATCCGCCTGCCGGTGCGCGAGGACCTGCGGGCCGGCGGCTTCGGCAAGGTGACCTTCGGCGCCGGCGGCGCGGCGGTCACGGCCGTGCCGGAAACGGCGATCCGCTACGACGCCGAAGGCCTGTCGGTGGTCACCGTCGACGCCCAGAACCGTGCCCACCAGGCGCCGGTCCGCACCGGCCGCCGCGGCGGCGGCTGGGTCGAGCTGGTCCAGGGTCCCGCCGCGGGCACCCGCGTCATCATCGGCTCGGCCGCCTTCGCCGGCGACGGCGACCTGGTGAAACCCCAGCCGGTCAAGGCCGCCAACTGATGGCCGACCTTCGCATCTCAGCCTGGTCGATCCGCAACCCGATCCCGGTCGCGGTCGTCTTCATCGCCCTGATCATCGCCGGCGTCGGCGCCTACCTGTCGCTGCCGGTCAAGCAGTTCCCGAACGTCACCTTCCCGGCCGTCACCATCTCGGTCACCCAGAGCGGCGCCGCCCCCGGCGAGCTGGAGACCCAGGTCACCCGCCCGATCGAGGACGCGGTCTCGGGCATCTCCAACGTCAAGACGATCCGCTCGTCGGTGACCCAGGGCGCCTCGACCACCACCATCGAGTTCGAACTCGGCGAAGACCTGCAGAAGGTCACCGACGAGGTTCGCTCCAAGGTCGACCAGGCCCGCGCCAGCCTGCCCAAGGAGATCGACGAGCCGATCGTCCAGCGCCTCGAGATCGACAGCGCCCCGATCATCACCTTCGCCGTCTCGGCCCCGGCCATGAGCACGGCCGAGCTGTCGTGGTTCGTCGACGACACCATCACCCGCGCCTTGCAAGGCGAAAAGGGCGTGGCCCAGGTGGCCCGGGTCGGCGGCGCCGAGCGCGAGATCAACGTCATCCTCGACCCGGCCCGCATGGCCGCCTTCGGGGTCACCGCCCCGCAGCTGAACCAGGCCCTGGCCAATTTCAGCCTCGACGCCCCCGGCGGCCGGGCCACGGTCGGCGGCCGCGAACAGACCCTGCGGGTGCTCGGCGCGGCCAACACCCTCGAGCAGCTGAAAGAGATCACCATCCCGGTCGGCTCGCGCTACGTGAAGCTGACCGACGTGGCCGAGGTCGGCCAGGGCGCCGGCGAGGAGCGCGGCTTCGCCCGTCTCGACGGCAAGCCGGTGGTCGCCTTCCAGGTGATGAAGACCCGCGAGTCCAGCGACGTCCAGGTCGAGGACCGCGTTAAGGCCGCCGTGGCCGCCCTGGGCGAAAAGCACGCCGGCGTCACCTTCACCAAGATCTATTCTACGGTCGACGAGACCCGCGCCAGCTTCGAGGCCACCAAGCACACCCTGCTGGAAGGCATGCTGCTGGCCTCGCTGGTGGTGTTCCTGTTCCTGCGCGAGTGGCGCGCCACCCTGATCACCGCCATCGCCATGCCGGTGTCGCTGATCCCGACCTTCGCCTTCATGGGCATGGTCGGCTTCTCGCTGAACGTTGTCACCCTGCTGGCCCTGACCCTGGTCATCGGCATCCTCGTCGATGACGCCATCGTCGAGATCGAGAACATCGAGAAACGCGTCGCCAAGGGCCAGCGGCCCTATGCGGCCGCGATGGAGGGCGCCGACGCCATCGGCCTGGCGGTCGTGGCCACCACCTTCACCATCGTCGCGGTGTTCGTGCCGGTGTCCTACATGCCCGGCATCCCCGGCCAGTTCTTCAAGGAATTCGGCCTGACGGTCGCCGTCTCGGTGCTGTTCTCGCTGGTCGTGGCCCGCCTGTTGACCCCGCTGCTGGCCGCCTACTTCCTGAAGCCCGTCCTGCGCCCGCATGAGCGCAAGCCGTTCGAGGGCCTCTATCGCAAGAGCCTGGACTGGGCGCTGGACCACCGGATCATCGCCTTCATCCTGGGCGGCCTGCTGACCCTCGGCTCGATCGCCGGGGCCATCTTCCTGGCCTCGATCGGCGTGCTGGCCGTTGGCTTCCAGCCGGCCGGCAACGCCAACTACTACTACATCAAGCTGCAGGGCCCGCCCGGCGCGACGGTGGCCGACATGGACCGCACGGTCCAGGCCGCGACCCGCACCTTCAAGGCCCGCCCCGAGACCGAGCACGTCTTCGTCCAGGTCGGCTCCAACATCGCCAGCGGCTTCAGCGGCCAGAGCGGCGCCGACGTCCGCGACGGCACCGTCACCGTCGTCCTCAAGGGCGATCGCAAGCTGACCGTCACGGAGATCAAGCAGGAGATCCGCGCCAGCCTGCGCGACATCCCCGACGCCCGCGTCAACCTGCAGGGCGACTGGGGCTCGGCCGACATCCAGAACATCATCACCTCGGACGACGGGGCGGCCCTCGACAAGGCCGCCAGCCAGATCGAGCGCGAGATGCGCGGCCTGAAGACGGTCGCCGACCCGCGGCCGTCCTCGCCGCCCAGCGGTCCGGAGATCGTCATCCGCCCCCGCGCCGACGAGGCCGCGCGCCTCGGCGTTTCGGTGGCCGACATCGCCTCGATCGCCCGCGTGGCCACCGTCGGCGACATCGACGCCAACGTCGCCAAGATGACCCAGGGCGAGCGCCGCATCCCGATCCGCATCCGCCTGCCCGGCGGCGCGCGCTCGGACCTGGCGGCCATCGGCGCCTTGCAGGTGCCCACCGCCAGCGGCGGCATCACCCGCCTCGACAGCGTCGCCGACATCAGCTTCCAGGCCGGCCCGGCCAAGATCGACCGCTTCGGCCGCAAGCGGCAGCTGACCATCGAGGCCGACCTCAACGGCGGCGCCCAGCTCGGCCAGGCCCTGGCCGAGATCAACAGCCTGCCGACCATGAAGAACATGCCGGCCGGCGTCGCCCCCGCTTCGGCCGGCGACCAGGAGGCCTTCACCGAGCTGTTCACCGGCTTCGCGGTGGCCATCCTCGCCGCCGTTGGCCTGGTGTTCGGCGTGCTGGTGCTGCTGTTCCGCAGCTTCTTCAAGCCGATCACCATCATCTCGGCCCTGCCGCTGGCCATCAGCGGCGCCCTGGTGGCCCTGGTGGTCTGTGGCCAGCCGCTGTCGATGCCGTCGCTGATCGGCTTCCTGATGCTGATGGGCCTGGCGGCCAAGAACTCGATCCTGCTGGTCGAGTACGCCATCGAGCAGGAGCGGGCCGGCATGAGCCAGCGCGAGGCCCTGATCGACGCCTGCCACGAACGGGCCCGCCCGATCGTCATGACCACCCTGGCCATGATGGCCGGCATGCTGCCCACCGCGCTCGGCCTCGGCCAAGGCTCGGAGTTCCGCCAGCCCATGGCCGTGGCCGTGATCGGCGGCCTGATCACCTCGACCATCCTGTCGCTGGTGCTGGTGCCGGTGGTCTACGAGGTCATCGACGACTTCGAACAGTGGATCAGCCCGAAACTGGCCCGCTGGACCACGCCGCGTGAAGCGGCGACGACGGGGGACAGCCTCTAACCCCTCTCCCCTTGCGGGAGAGGGTGGCCCCCGCGAAGGCGGGGGTCGGGTGAGGGGTCGCACCAACAGAAACGCCGCGAAAGCCGATCAGCTTTCGCGGCGTTTTGCGTCTGAGAAACCCCTCATCCGACGGCTTCGCCGCCACCTTCTCCCGCAAGGGGAGAAGGGTTTGGTGGGACCACCGTCTCCGGTCCCACCGCCCCGCCGCAGGCCGAGCAGCGCACCACCGCCTCCAGCCGCTGGCCGCACGACACGTGGGTCAGCACCTCGGGCGGGCCTTCCGGACGCGCCAGCCAGCGGTCGCCCCAGGCCATCAGCGCCACGATCAGCGGGAACAGCTCGCGCCCGTCGGCGGTCAGGCGGTACTCCCAGCGCTCGGGCCGTTCCTGGTAGCGGATCTTCTCCAGCACCCCCAGCGCCACCAGCCGCCCCAGGCGGTCCGACAGGATGTTGCTGGCCACGTTCAGCTCGGCCTGCAAATCGCCAAACCGCCGCCGGCCCAGGAAAGCCGCCGCCGCCACATAGGACGTCCAGCGGTCGCCAAGCACGGCGATGGCCCGCTCCACGGCCGGATCGCCGCCGCGCTCGGCCGCGATCGAGCGGCGCTGGCCGCGCGGCGGCGGGGCCGGATCGAAGCCCGCGCCCGGGCCTTCGGCGATCGTAACCTCACGCACGCCCACCACCTCGCCGCAGGCCTTGCAGGCCATCTCGGGAACCAGGGGGCAGCCGCAGGTCGCGTGCAGCGGCCGGTGCGAGGAGACGCCCACCCGCTTCTGGTCCCAGCGCAGCACCATCAGCACCGCGTCGAACAGGCCCCAGCCCATCGCCGTCAGGTGATAGTCGTGGCGCGGCGGCCGCGCCTGATAGAGCCGGCGCTCCAGGATGCCGGCCGCCTCCAGCCGCGCCAGCCGGTCGGTCAGCAGCGAGCGGGCCATGCCGGTCTGGGCCACGAAGCCGTCGAACCGGCTCACCCCGGTGAAGGCCGCGTACAGCGCCATCAGCGTCCAGCGGTCGCCGATCAGGTTCAGCGCCCGCGCCGCCGAGCTGGCGCGGACGGTCCGGGGGCTGTGGCTTTCGGGCGACATCGTTCTGTCGTGATGGCGTTCGGACCCGGCTGTCAATTGCTTCGCCGCCAAGTCGCTTTTATAACGAGACTAACAAGAGCGGGGACGGGAAACTCGCCTGCCGGAGCGGAGACGAGCCATGGTGTACATCCTGGGGGGATGGCAAAGTGACTTCTCCGCGAACTGGTCGCGCCAGGATTGGGGCCTGGCCGACGCTTTCAGCGAGGCGGTGGCGCAGGGACTTGCCGCCACCGACCTCGCTCCTTCCGACATCGACACCGGCCACGTCGGCAATTTCGCCGGCGAGCTGTTCGCGGGCCAGGGCCTGCTGGGCGGTTTCTTCGGCCTGGTCCATCCCGAGTTCGACGGCCTGCCGACCATGCGCCACGAGGCCGCCTGCGCCTCGGGCAGCGTCGCCGTCCTGGCCGCCGCCGCCGAAATCGAGGCCGGGCGCTATGGCCTGTCCTGCGTGGTCGGGATCGAGCAGATGCGCAACGTCCCCGGCCAGACCGCCGCCGAGCATCTGGGCGCGGCCGCCTGGGCCGGCCATGAACACCAGGACGCCCGCTTCCTGTGGCCCGCCGCCTTCTCCGACCTGGCCGAGGCCTACGACCGGCGCTTTGGCCTGCGCTACGAGCACCTGATGGCGATCTCGGAAAACAACTTCGCCAACGCCCGCCGCAATCCCAACGCCCAGACCCGCGACTGGCGCTTCCCGCCCGAAGCCTTCACCGCCGACGACGTCGCCAATCCAGTGGTCGAGGGCCGCACCCGCAAGCAGGACTGCGGCCAGGTCATCGACGGAACCGCGGTGATCTTCCTGGCCTCGCCCGAACGCGCCAAGGCCTATGCCGACGCCCGCGGAATCCCGCTGGAGAGCCTGCCCCGCATCAAGGGCTGGGGCCATCGCTCGGCCCCGATCCCGCTCGACCGCAAGCTGGCCAAGAGCGTCGAAGGCGGCCATGTCTTCCCGCAGGTGCGCCGCGCCGTCGACGACGCCCGCGCCCGGGCTGGCGTCTCCCTGGCCGACATCGACGCCGTCGAGACCCACGACTGCTTCGCCGTCACCGAATACATGGCCATCGACCACCTGGGCCTCACCGCCCCGGGCGAGGCCTGGAAGGCGATCGAGGCCGGCGACATCGCGCTGGGCGGCAAGCTGCCGATCAATCCGTCTGGCGGGCTGATCGGCGCCGGCCACCCCGTCGGCGCGACCGGCGTGCGCATGGTGCTCGACGCCTTCAAGCAGACGACGGGCGCGGCGGGCGACTATCAGGTCGACGGCGCCCGCACCGTCCAGACCCTCAATATCGGCGGCTCGACCACCACCACGGTCAGCCTGGTGATCGGAACCTGAGATGCCGCAGATCCTGCTGATCGACGCCGTTGTCTCGGCCCTGGCCTTCCTCGTCCTCTGGGGCGTCTCGCTGAAGATCCGCGACGTCAGCTTCATCGACGCCTGGTGGGGCGTCGGCATGGCCCTGATCGCCTGGACCGCCTTCCTGCAAGGCCCGCCCACGCCGCGCGGCATGCTGCTGACCGGGCTGTGCACCGTCTGGGCCGCGCGCCTGGGCGGCTACCTGTTCTGGCGCTGGCGCAAGCACGGGGCCGACCGTCGCTATGTCGCCATGCTCGGCCACGCCCAGACCGCGCGCGGCTGGAGCTTCGCCAAGGCCTCGCTGCTGCTGGTCTTCGCCCTGCAATACCTCATGCAGTACGTCGTCGCCCTGCCCGTCCAGCTGGGCCAGGTCGCCGGCCCGCTCGGCCCGCTGGCCGCCCTCGGCGCGGCCCTGGCCGCGTTCGGCATCGCTTTCGAGACCATCGGCGACGCCCAGCTCGTCCGCTTCAAGGCCGACCCCGCCAACGCCGGCAAGGTGATGGACAGGGGCCTGTGGCGCTACACCCGACACCCCAACTATTTCGGCGACGCCTGCGTCTGGTGGGGCCTGTTCCTGGTCGCCGCCGAGGCCCTGCCCTGGGGCCTGGCCTCCATCGCCGGCCCGATCCTGCTGACCATCACCCTGACCCGCTGGAGCGGCGTCCCCACCACCGAAGGGCACCTCTCCAAGACCCGTCCGGACTACGCGGCCTATGTGGCGCGGACCCCGGGGTTCGTGCCGTGGTTTCCACGCAAGGACGCCCTTCGCCCATAGGGAGAAGGAGGGGCCCTCGCCCCCAAAACTCCCGTCATTCCCGCCCTTGTGGCGGGAAACCCTGGTTCCGCTTTCACGTGAGGGGCAAGCGGATCGCCAGCGATCCGCCCCTTCTGCCCATGCGGCTGACAGAGGGGTTCCCGCCACAAGGGCGGGAATGACGGGAAGTTTGGGAGCGCGACTAGCCGCGAAGCTCACCCCGCCCCGCCCACACCGCGTGCGTCCCGCTGCTGATCTTGTGCGGCAGCGCCACCCGGCACACCGCCTCCATCGTCCGCGCATCGACGATCAGGCACTCAGACGTCCCCGCGGTCTCGTCGATGATGAAACTGACCAGCCAGCCGTCGTCTTCGTCGACCGCCCCCGGCCGCGCCGCGAACGGGGCCTCGCTGGCGTAGCGGCCCTCCGGCAGCTTCAGGCTCCAGCTCTCGCCGGTGACCAGGTCGTGCTTGACGAAGCCGTCGAACAGGAACCAGCCGGGCTTGGCCGTCGTCGAATAGGCGTAGCGGTAGGGCTTGCCGGCATAGGCCTGGTTGAACATGCCAAACTCCAGCACCCGCTCGTCCAGCCGCTGCTCCACCGTCTCGCCGGTCGCCAGGTTGAACCGCCAGCGATGGAGCTTCGGCCGAAAGCTGTGCTCGTCCAGATAGGCCATCAGGTGGGCGTATTGTTCGGGCGCGTCGGCCAGGGGCCTGGGCGTCGGGTTCTCCTGGAAATAGCCGTCGACCACCACCTCGTCCCCGTCCTCATAGGCGTTGAGGAAGTGCAGCACATAGGTCGGCGCGGCCTCGAACCAGTGCGGCTCGCCGCCCCCGCGCGGCACGAGGGCGAAGCGCGACGGCACGCCCTTGTGCAGTCGCACCGCGTGGATGCCCCGCTCCAGCAGCCCCGCGTCCCAGAACACCGGCAGGTCGTTGAAGATCGCCCAGTTGGCGCTGAACGCCATGTCGTGCGGCAGGCGCGGTCCGGGCAGCGGCACCGGCTGGTACAGCGTTCGCCGCCCGCTCCGGTCGACCACGCCATAGTGCAGATAGGGCGCGTGCTTGGAATAGTTGAAGAACAACAGCTCCCCGGTCGCCGGATCGACCTTGGCGTGGGCCGACACCCCGTCGATCGGCGCCCAGGCCGCCGGCCCCAGCGTCTCCAGGGTCAGGGGGTCCAGCCGATAGGCCTCGCCGCACTGGTAGAAGGTGGCGATCGCCTCGCCGGCATGGACGACGATGTCGGTGCTGGCGCTGTCCTTCAGCCCGCCATGGGCGCCGAAGCCAGGCCGCAGCGACACGCCCGGCCCGTCGGCCAGCCCGCCCCACAGGCTCTGGCCCGCCTCCTGCTCGGCCTCGAAGCCGCGCGTGCGGATGAACCGGTTGCGATATCGCGCCCGGCCGCCCTGGAAGTCGATCTGGTGCACAATGCCGTCGCCGTCGAACGGGTGGTAGCGGCCCAGCGGCTCATGCACCGGATTCTCGGTGTTGCGCAGATAGACCCCGTCCAGGTCGGGCGGGATCGCGCCCTCCAGCACCACCAGGTCCTCGGCGTCGACCTCCTCGTGCTGTGGCGTCCAGGCGCCGGTCATGTACGGATGGTCGGTATGTCCGAGCGAGGTTCGGACCGATGGTTGGCGCGCGACTTTCATGCCGTCCTCCCCAGGCTGGCGCCGGGAAGGTTAGGCCCATGGTCTTGTTATGCAAGTCTCTTCGAGACAGCGTCGTGCGCTGCAGTGCAAACAAAAGAAAGGCCCGCGTGCCGGAGCGCGCGGGCCATTTCCTCGGACGCCTGAAAAGGGCGCTTACGCGGCCGAAATCAGAGGACGGCGCGGTTCTTGATGGCCGAAACGGCCAGAGCGATGAGGCTCAGCATGGGAGATCCAGTCTTTTCGTCGCCAGGGCCGAATTGCCCCGACGCCGGGGATATAGACTGACAACGTTGTCATTTCAAGGTCACGCGCTGCGGCGCAACATCGCACATGGGTCCCTCTCCCAGAGGGAGAGGGAGGGGCCCAGGCGATAGCCTGGGAGGGTGAGGGGTTACGCCGTTGGCCGTCGTGCCGGCACGCCGTCTCCGGTCCCTAACCCCTCATCCGGCGCTTCTCGCCACCTTCTCCCTCTGGGAGAAGGAAACAAGAGAGGCGGACGGGGATTGGCGCCCGTTTATCCCCGGCGAACTCGAAAAAGAGTCCAGCGCGATCAAAGCCCTACAACTTTCTCACGTCCCTGGATCAGACGCGTCCAAACCGCCCGCATAATCACAGCTGTCCCGTCGCAGGGAGAGGGCGCAAGGATCCGGCCCGAAGCGTGCGACGGCGATGCGATCGAGCGGGGCCGCCGGAGCTGCGTGAGCAGGGCCGAACGGCTTAAATGAGGGTGGGGGACGTAAACCCATCCATCGGGGGCTTGCCTGATTGGGCTCCCGCCCGTCCGAGGGTCCGCGCCGCATGCACGCCTGGCCGCCAAGAAACGGGGCGCATTGCATGGGGAAGGGGCACAGGGCGGAAGAGGCCCGCGCGCCCCGGCCTGAGGTCCAACGATCGCGCGGGGCGTCAGAGCTTCGTCGAAACGGTACTTAAAACTCACACATCCGGGCGTCGCCCGGACGCCCCGCGCCCTCTCCAATCAACTCAGCGGTTCACCGCGTGAGCGCGAAAGCGCGTGTTCAGCGACAAGGAACCTCCCCCCCGTGGGGGAGGCGGCCGAAGGCCGGTGGGGGGACGTTTTCAGCTTCCGAGGCGTCGGCAAATTCCGCACCAACTCCCCCCTCCGATCGCTGCGCGATCGCCTCCCCCACAGGGGGAGGTTCCTCATGAGCGGAGCATCCGCCCCTACCCCGCCCGCGCCTCCGCCCCCAGGAACCTAACCTTGGCCCCCTTCTCCACCGCCGCCCCCAACTGCTCGGCGTCCCAGTTGGTCAGGCGCACGCAGCCGTGCGAGGCGCGCTTGTTGACCAGCTTGGGATCGGGCGTGCCGTGGATGCCGTAGGTGTCCTTGGTCAGGTCGATCCAGGTCGAGCCGACCGGATTGTTCGGCCCGGCCTTGATGGTCAGCTTGCCCTTGGGCTTGCCGAAGGTCAGGCGCGAGGGATCGTAGGTGTAGGTCGGGCGCGGGGCCACGGTGTTGACGGCCAGCTCGCCGCTCGGGGCCGGACGCTCGGTGCTGCCCACCGTGGCCGGATAGACGGCCAGCAGGTTGTCCTGGGCGTCGAAGGCCCGCACCTGGCCGATGCCCTTGTCGATGTCGATCCGCGTCACCTTGGCCGGCAGCTCGCGCGGACCCAGGGCCGCCACGGCGATGCGGGTTCCGGCCTTGCCGAAGTCGGCGCCCGGATTGAGCGCCGAAAGCAGCGCCTCGTCCATGTGGAAGCGTTCGGCCAGGGCCTCGAGCGGGGTCGTGTACGAAAGCGCCGGCAGCTTGGCCATCGCCTCGTAGTCGTCCTTGGGGATGAGCTTGGAATAGGGACCGGCCGCGTCCGCCTCGGTGATCACGTAGTCGCTCAGCACCGGCCCGCCGTCGGCCTCGATCAGCGCCTTCCACAGATCGGGCGTCACCTCGCCGTCGACGGTCAGCCCCCGGGCCTGCTGGAAGGCCTCGATGGCCAGCTTCAGGTTCGTGCCGGTCACCCCGTCGATCGACCCCGGCGAGAACCGGGCGCGGTCGAGCAGCACCTGCACCCGCGCCAGGGCCGGTGAGATCGCCGTCGGGTCGGCCGGCGGCGCTGTCTGGGGTCCGGCGGTCTCCACCGCCTGGGCCAGGGGCGAGCGGTCGGCCTGGACCGGCGCGGCCTTGGGCGCGGCGGCCGGAGCGGTCGCCGCCGACGGCGCCTTGGCCTTCTGCTCACCGGGCGAGCAAGCGACCGTCGCCAGGGCGCAGCCGGCCATCAGGGCCGCGAGACGAAGGGTCGAAGGCATCGCATACTCCACGCACGAGGAACGTCTTGCAGGTCTCAAGCCTTGAGCCATGGCGAAGTTCCGGAGGCGATGCGCTTGGCTCCTCGATGGCGGAAGGGAACGAAGGAGCGGCGTCGCGGACGCTGGTTCGGCGCGTTCCTGCTCGTCCTGCTGCTGGTCGCCTGCCTCGCCGGCGCGGCCTGGCTGTTCCTGATTCCGGACGCGCCTCCGGCCGAGAGCCCGACCGGAGACGACCCCGACGAGGCGGTCGCCGCCGCCCCGCAATACGTGCCCTCCAACGATCCGCCGGCCGCGCCGCTGGCCACGCTGCCGCTGGACGAGACCTGCGAGGCCGTCGCCCCGCCCGGCGCCGCCGAGGCCAATGCGGAAAGCCTCAACACCCGCACCTGGGCCCCGTTCGGCCGCCAGGAGGTGGGCTGGACCATCTACGCCCCGCGCATCGGCGCCGAGCTGGCCACCGCCTGCGGCCCCGGCACCACCCGCTTCGCCGCCGCCCTGGCCGGCTGGCAGGCCGCCCATCGCCTGACGCCCACGGGGATTCTCGACGACGCCACGTTCGACGCCATGCGGGTGCGCTGGACCCTGGCCCGCCCCTTCGCGGCCATCAACGCCCGCGGCGAATGCCCCAACGCCCCCGCCCCGTCGGGCCTGAACACGGCGCGGCCGGACGAGGTCTATGGCGGCAAGCCGGCGCAACTGCGTCCGGGCGCGCTCGACGCCTATCGCCGGATGGTCGAGGCGGCCCGCAAGGATGGCGTGGTCTCTTCCCGCGACCCGCGCGTCCTGACCATCTTCTCCAGCTTCCGCGACCCGGCCGCCGACGCCGCCCGCTGCGCCCGCGACAACAACTGCCAGGGCGTCACCCGCACCATCTGCTCGGCCCATCGCACCGGCCTGGCCGTCGACCTGTTCATCGCCGCCGCCCCCGGCTACGGCCCCGACTCAAGCGCCGACGACAACCGCCGCTTCATGGCCCGGTCGGATGTCTATCGCTGGCTGGTGGTCAACGCCGGCCGCTTCGGTTTCGTCAACTACGTGTTTGAGCCCTGGCACTGGGAATGGACCGGCGAGCCGCCCCTGCCCGGCGTGCCGATCTCCAGCCTGCCTCACGAAGGATCACAACCGCTCGATCAGAAGCCGCCCACGCCTCAACCCAGCCCGAAAGGCTTACTAACTAAGAAGAATGAAGTTCGCTGACGCTCATTTCCCCGGCCGGCGCGACGTCCTGGCCGGTCTCTTCGCCCTCTCATCGGGGCCGGCGCTGGCCGCGCCACGCGTGGCCGCGCCGCCGCGTCCGCCGATCGTCACCGTGCTGGGCGACTCCATCACCTCGGGCCTGGGCGTCCGCTCGGGCGAGGCCATGCCCGCCCGCCTGCGAGCGGCTCTGGCCAGTCGCGGCGTGACGGTCCAGGTCCGCCCCGCCGGCCGCAACGGCGACACCAGCGCCGGAGGTCTCGCCCGCCTCGAAGGCGCCCTGGGAACCGACACCGCCGTCTGCGTCGTGGCCCTGGGCGGCAACGACCTGCTGCAAGGCCTGCGGCCCGAAGCGACCCGCGCCAACCTGCGCGCCATCCTCACCCGGCTGCGCGAGCGGCGCATCCCCGCCGTCCTGGCCGGGATCAACGCCCCGGCCCTGCTCGGCGCCGACTACGCCCGCCGCTTCAACGCCGTCTACACCGACCTGGCCCGCGACTTCTCCGTCCCCCTGTTGCCCAACCTCCTGGCCGGCATCGGCGGCTCCCGCCGCTACATGCAGAGCGACGGCATCCATCCGAACGCCGAGGGCGCGCGGGTGATCGCGGCGAACCTCGCGCCGGTCGTGGCCCAGGCCTTGGCGCGGGGGACGCAGGTGGCGATCAAATGATCCCTCTCCCCTTGCGGGAGAGGGTGGCCTGCGAAGCAGGTCGGGTGAGGGGTCGAAAGTCCTGCCCGTCGCAACCAGCCGATCGACCGGGCGCGGCGTCCGAAGTTTGAGAGACCCCTCATCCGTCGGCTATCGCCGACACCTTCTCCCGCAAGGGGAGAAGGGACCTAAAGAAAGAACTCCACCGCCACCAGCACGACCCCGGCGATCCAGGCCGTCTCCACGACCATCAGCGCCACCGGCCGCCAGCCCGCCGTCATCACATCCTTGAACGAGGTCTTCATGCCCAGGCCCGCGATCGCCGTGACCAGGCACCAGCGGCTGACCTCGGCCGCGCCATCGACCGCGATCTTGGGCAGCCATCCAAGACTGTTGACCACCACCAGGACCGCGAAGGCCACCAGGAACAGCGGCAGCTGCGGCTTGGCTCCGGCCCCGCCGCCCGGCAGCAGCCGCGCCGCCAGGAAGGCGATCGTGAACACCACCGGCAGCAGCATGGAGACGCGAAGGAGCTTCACATAGGTCGCCACGTCGCCGGTGTGGGGCGAGATCATGTAACCGGCCCCGACCACCTGGGCGACGTCGTGGATCGTGCCGCCCAGGAACACCCCGGCCTTGGTCTGGTCCAGATGCAGGGCCGCCGTCAGCAGTGGATAGGTGATCATGGCGATGGTCGACAGGGTGGTGACCACCACCACGGTCAGGATAGTGTCGCGCTCGCCGTCCTTGTCGCGCGGCAGGACCGACGCGATCGCCAGGGCCGCCGAGGCCCCGCAGATGCCAACCGCGCCGCCCGACAGCACGCCGAAGCCCTGCCGCAGACCCATCCGCTTGGACAGGAACGCCCCCAGCAGGATCGTCGAGACCACCGCCACGATGACCGTGACGATCGGCGTCAGGCCCAGGCTCAGGATCTGCCCGGCCGTGATCCGCGCGCCCAGCAGGGCCACGCCGAACCGCAGTATGGCCTTGGACGAGAACTCGATGCCTGGGATGCAGCGGCCTTCCTGGTGCAGAAAGTGGAAGGTCATGCCCAGCAGCAGCGAGAACAGCATCACCGGCGCGCCGTAGTGCTGCGACAGCCAGGTCGAGGCGAGAGCGATGGTCCCGGCCACCAGCACGCCGGGATAGAGCTTGATCAGCGCCGCCTGGCCGGGGAACCGCGCCTTGGCCTGGACCGGCGCGGGCTCGGGGCGCGACAGGCCCTCCATCCCCTCCAGGGATTGGAACAGCGCCCGCGCGGCGGCCGCGTCGGTGTCGAGATCGGACTGCATCGCCAGGCCCTTTGACGAGTCGCCCTGCCGACGACGCCTTTCGTCTGGGCCTTGCTCAGCGAGATGACAAGAGAAGGGCGTCCGGGGAGCGAAAACCACGCCCTTCGACAAGCTCAGGGTGAGGTTTTCGAATGATCTGCGACGCCAGTTTGGTCCTCATCCTGAGCTTGTCGAAGGACGAGGACCACGCACCGCCACCAACGCCGAGATATACGCCTCCATCAGCCGCACCAGCTCGTCCTCCAGCGCCTGCGGATCCAGCGCCAGACCCGGCTCGGCGGCCGCCGCGCGCAGCAGGCCGACGGCGGCGTGGGTCAGGACGAAGGCCGACTCCGGGGTCAGGTCGATCTGCAGCCGCGCCTTGCCGGCGATCGAGGCGAGGAAGGCCTGGTGGTGCTGCTCCAGCACCGCATCGCCGCGATGGAACATGGCCCCCAGCAGGGCCTGGCGCGTGGCCGGCGAGCCCTCGAAGCCGTTCATCAGCGCCCGCACGATCGGCCGCACGCTGCCCAGGTCCGGCCGGTCGATCAGGGTCTGGGCGATCGCGTCGCGCACCACGCCGGTCCGCCGCTGGGCCAGGGCGGCCAGGATGTCCTGCTTGTCGGCGAAGTACTGATAGACCGTGCCGACGCTGACCCCCGCCCGCTCGGCGACGTGATTGGTGGTCAGGCGCTCGGGCCCGCCGCTCTCCAGAAGCTGAAAGGCCGCGTCGAGAATGGCGTCCACCGTGGCCTGGGCCCGTCCCTGGCTCGGCGCTCTGCGTTGTTTTTCAGCCACTTGCCGATCCTCTCCACGCGCTCGCCCCGCCTGAACCCAAGGCGAGTAGGAACATGAGCAATGCTTACATACGCTTGAGGCCAAGAACAGGTTCGCCCTCGCCGGCGGACCGGAAGGAGCCCCGATGATCCGTCCCATCGAAGACGTCCGCGCCCGCGTCGCCTCGCAGAAGACCCGCCTGCCGGGCTTCTACGGCCAGATCGATTTCGACCGCACGCCCGAGCGCTTCACCGAGGACCCGGCCTTCGCCGTGGCCCGCGACCGCAACCCGCTGGGCGTTTCCGTCACCCAGGACGATCTCGACCGCGTGCGGGCCTACACCATGCTGGGCGACATCGTCGCCGACGCCTATGCCGCCCTGATCCCGCAGTACGGCTTTCGCCGACTGATCGACATGCTGACCACCGCCTGCGACCAGGGGATCGAGGCCGTGCCGGGCGCGCCGTCGGAACTGGCCGCCTTCGTCGCCGAGATGGCCGCCACGTCCGACTGGATCGACATGGAGCTGGTCCGCGAGGGCCAACGCCTGGAGCGCACCGCCGCGGCCTTCCTGGCGCCCTTCGCCATCCGCGGGGCGTTCGTGGCCACCTTCCTCAACAAGTATTCGGCCCTGCCCATGGCCCTGACCGGCACGCTCGGCGCAGAGACCGCCGCCAAGCGGGTCAACGAAACGGCCGCCTTCTTCGCCACCACCATCCTGCCCGGCGCGCTGGAGCCGCACGGCGAGGGCTTCAAGGCCGCCGCCATGGTGCGGCTGATGCACTCGATGGTGCGCTTCAACGCCCTGCGCTCGGGCCGCTGGGACAGCGCCGTCTACGGCGTGCCGATCCCGCAGGTCGACCAGATGCCGGCCGGGCTGATCCCGGTGTTCCTGATGTCCTTCCAGATGCTGCGCAAGGGCCGCCGCCACTTCACGGCCTCCGAGCGGGCCAAGGTCGAGCTCAGCCGCTATCGCTGCTTCCTGCTGGGCCTGCCGCAGGACCTGCTGGCCGACACCCCCGAGGGCGTGGTGCGGATGATGACCGCCCGCGACAGCACCCTGCGCCGCGGCTTCGACGACGAGACCTGCGGCGCTCTGATCCGCGCCACCCTAGGCGCCTACCTGCCGCCGGACGAAAGCGCGGCCAGCCGCCTTCACGACCGCATCGAGCGCCGCTTCGCCAAGGCCTTCTTCCTGCGCCACTTCCTGCGCGGCGATCGGGCGCGCGCGGCGAGCATGGGGATCGAGGTGGGACCGGCCGACGAGGTGGTGTTCGTGATCGTCGCCCTGCTGGTCACCCTGCAGATGAAGGCCTTCGAGCTGGCCGACCACGTGCCCGTGCTGAAGGATGTCGCCGACGCGGCGCTCGTCCGGCGAATGCGGGCCCTGCTCAAGCGCTACGGCCACGCCGAGTTCACGACCGATGCGGCGAACTACCGGCCGACCAACGCGCGGGCGGCGGCGGCCTGATCCGAAGGGGCCGAGGATTATTCGCTCTAGATATCAGAAGTCATCGCCCGGCTTGTCCGGGCGACCCAAGCGGCCTGCCAGGATGTGGCTAGTTCGGCTTGGGTCGCCCGCATGAAGCGGGCGATGACTTTGAAAGAAACAAGGTCGCAGGTGACGACGGCGCCGTCCCCGAAGGACCTCAATCCGCGTCGTCAAAGTCCTCTTCTCCCGCCGTCTCGTCGTCGCCGGTCAGCGCCGTGTCCAAGCTATCGATGATCTCGTCCATCTGCTCGGAGGTGATCGAGACGTAGAGCGCCTCGCCGCCGACGGCCGAGACCAGCAGGCGGTAGCCGTCTTCGGTTTCCTGCAGGGAGAAGGTTTCCAGGGGCTGCAGCTTGGCCATCGAGGCGTCTTTCGTCAGGGAGGTCCGAAGCCCGCCGATGTAGTCGCCCGCCCGCCTCGTTTCAACGGACGTCTTTCAGTGTCCCTCGCCGCAGCAGGGCGATGTGGCAGGCGATCAGCACCTCGCGCTCGACCCAGGGGAAATCGGCGCGGGCGATCAGCAGCGAGACCAGACCGTGCAGCCCCGCCCACAGGGTCTGGGTCATGCGCTGGACGTCGTCGTCATGGGTCAGGCCCGCGTCGCGCATCTCGGCCACGATCTCGGCGAAGCGCTGGAAGGCGCCGATGCCCGCCATCATCGGTCGGTCGCCGACGCTCTCCTTGTCCAGCCCCTTCTCGACCATGAAGGCCACGCGATAGGCGTCGGGCTTCTCCAGCCCGAAATCGACATAGACCCGCAGCGCCCGCTCGAAGCATTCGGCCGTGGGCATGAAGCTGGCCCGCGCCTCCTCCATCCGCTCCACCAGGGTGGCGAAGGCCCGCACGCACAGCTCGGCGGTAATGTCGTCCTTGGTGGCGAAATAGGCGTAGAGGGCCGGCTGCGAGATGCCGGAGGCCTCGGCGATCTGGCGGGTGGAGACCGCGTGCAGGCCCTTTTCGCTGAACAGCGCCAGGGCCGCGTCGAGAATCTCCTCGCGGCGCTCTGCGCCCTGTCCCTTGGGTTTACGGGGGGAACGGATCTTCGGCGCGGTCATCGTCCCTCCTTTCCGCAGCGGGGCCGGCTTGACAACCCACAATAATCGATCAGTGATTACTTATCACCGATCGATGATGAGGGCGAGGGCATGGACGGGGCGCGTGCTGGATATGGAGGCGTGGTCCTGGTCACCGCGCTGGCCACGGCGTCGGCTCTGGCCTTGGCGGCCTGCGGCGGCAAGGCGGAGGCGCCTCAAGCCGCCCCGCCGCCCGCCGTCGAGGCCGTCAGCATTGGCGCGCCCGGTGCGGCCTCGGACCTGACCGCCTCCGGAACCCTTGAGCGCCGCCGCGAGATGGCCCTGTCGTTCCGCATCCCCGGCGTGCTGACACGGATGAGCGTCGAGGCCGGCGACCGCATCGCGGCCGGCCAGATCCTGGCGGCCATCGATCCGGCCGGGGTCGACGCCCGCCAGACCCAGGTCGTCGCCGATCTCGAGCGCGCCCGCCGGGAGGCCGAGCGGGCCCGCAAGCTCTATGCCGCCGGCTATGTCGCCAAGGCCCGGCTGGACGACGCCGAAAGCGCGCTGAAGGCGGCCCAGGCCGCCAACGCCGGCGCGGCCTTCGACCGGCGCTGGGCCAGCCTGTCCTCGCCCGTCTCCGGCGTGGTCCTGGCCCGTGCGGCCCAGGCCGGCGAGGTCGTGGCCGCCGGCCAGACGGTGCTGACCGTCGCCGATCTATCGAGCCCGCTCGTCCTGCGCCTGCCCCTGCCCGCCCGCGACGCCGCGCGGGTGAAGGTTGGCTCCAGCGCCGCCATCACCGCCGACGCCCTGCCCGGCCAGACCCTGACCGGCGTCGTCACCCGCCTGGGTCAGGCCGCCGACGCCCGCACCGGCGCGGTGACGGTCGAGATCGAGGTCCAGGCCCGCCCCGAACTGAAGAGCGGCCAGATCGCCTCGGCCCGCCTC
The DNA here is from genome assembly GCF_016135805.1 of Caulobacter hibisci. Lineage (GTDB taxonomy): Bacteria > Pseudomonadota > Alphaproteobacteria > Caulobacterales > Caulobacteraceae > Caulobacter > Caulobacter hibisci. The sequence goes on along the minus strand of NZ_JADWOX010000023.1, from coordinate 62,418 downwards.
AGCGCCCCGGCCGCCGACGCCTCGGCCCGCGCCGCCTTCGCCCGCATCCCGGCCGAGGCCCTGCTGGAAGCCTCCGGCGACAAGGCAGCGGTGCTGCGGCTCGACGGAACCACGGCCCGGCGCACGCCGGTGCGGTTCGGCGGTTTCGACGGCGACGACGCCCTGGTCGCCGGCCTGCCGCCGGGCAGCCGGGTGATCACCGCCGGCGCCGGCTTCGTCTCGGACGGCGAGAAGGTCAGCGTCGTCGATCCGCGCGCCCTGGCCAGATCGCCCAGCGAGGGGCCGACCCGCAAGGTCGCCGCCCCATGAGCTTCAACCTCGCCGCCTTCGCCGTCCGGCGCTGGCAGTTCACCATCGTCGTCTTCGGCCTGCTGGTGATGCTGGGCGTCAACGCCCTGATGACCGTACCCCGGTCCGAAGACCCGCACTTCCCGATCCCGATCGTGCTGATCCGCGCGGTGCTGCCCGGCGCCGAGCCGGCCGAGATGGAGCAACTGGTCGCCGACCCGATCGAGACGGCGGTCTATGGTCTGGACAGCATCGACAAGGTCGAGAGCACCAGCCTGGACGGCGCGGCCGTGGTGCGGGTGTTCTTCACCTGGGACGTCGATCCCGAGCGCAAGTTCGACCAGGTGGTGCGCGAGGTGAACGCCATCCGCGGCAGCCTGCCGTCGGGCCTGCAACGGCTGGACATCGAGCGCGTGCGCACCACCGAGGTGGCCATCGTCCAGGTCGCCCTGACCAGCGACAGCCTGCCGATGCGTCGCCTGGAGAAGGTCGCCGATCGCCTGTCCGAACGGCTCGACCGGGTGTCCGGCGTACGCCAGACCCGCTACTACGGCGCCCCGGCCTCGGAGGTGCGGGTGTCGCTGGACCTGGCGCGGCTGGCGGCCCTGAAGCTGCCGGCCTCCGCCGTCGCCGACGCTCTCAAGTCGGCCGGCGTCGAGGCCCCTATCGGCGCGGTCCAGGCCGGCGCCCGGCGCTTCAACGTCAAGTCCGGCGGGGCCTTCCGCTCGCTGGACACGGTCAAGAACACCCCCGTCCGCTCGGCCGGCGGCCAGGTGGTGCGGGTGCGCGACGTCGCCGACGTCGCCTGGGCACAGGAGGAGCCAACCCACCTGGCCCGCTTCGACGGCAAGCGCGCCGTCTTCGTCGCCGTCACCCAGAAGGATGGCCAGGACGTCGGCCGCATCACCAAGTCGGTCGAGAAGGTGCTGGACGACTACGAGAAGGTGCTGCCGGCCGGGGTCAAGCTGGAGCGCGGCTTCGTCCAAGCGCACAATGTCGACCACCGCCTGCAGAACCTGTTCCGCGATTTCGCCATCGCCCTGGTGCTGGTGCTGATCACCCTGCTGCCGCTGGGGCCGCGCGCGGGGCTGGTGGTGATGGTGTCGATCCCGCTGTCCCTGCTGATCGGCCTGTCGCTGATCCAGGCCTTCGGCTTCACCCTGAACCAGCTGACCATCGCCGGCTTCGTGCTGGCGCTGGGCCTGCTGGTCGACGACAGCATCGTCATTACCGAGAACATCGCCCGCCGCATCCGCGAAGGCGAGGAGCGCACCGCTGCGGCGATCAACGGCTCGGGCCAGATCGCCCTGGCGGTGATCGGCTGCACGGCCACCCTGATGCTGGCCTTCCTGCCGCTGATGGCCCTGCCGGCCGGCTCGGGCGCCTATATCCGCTCGTTGCCTGTGACGGTGCTGTGCACGGTCGGCGCCTCCCTCTTCGTGTCGCTGACCATCATCCCGTTCCTGGCCAGCCGGGTGCTTGACAAGCATTCCGACCCAGAAGGCAACCGCCTGCTGCAGGCGGTCAACGGCGTGATCCACACCGTCTATCGCCCCGTGCTGCACCGGGCCCTGGCGCGACCGTGGTTGGCCCTGGCCGTCATGCTGGCCCTCTGCGCCACCGCCGTGCCGATGCTGAAGGCCGCCGGCTCCAGCCTGTTCCCCGCCGCCGAAACCCCTCAGTTCGTGGTGCGGGTGTTCACCCCCGACGGCTCGTCCCTGGCCCGTACCGACGCGGCCCTGCGCTATGTCGACCAGCGGCTAGCGCGCGAGCCCGAGATCGTCTGGCGCGCCGCCAACCTCGGCCGCGGCAATCCGCAGGTGTTCTACAACCAGTCCCAGCGCGAGAGCGCGGTGACCTATGGCGAGATGTTCGCCAGCCTCAAGGCTTGGGAGCCGGGCAAGAGCGAGGTTCTGCTCGACCGCCTGCGCGCCGACTTTTCCAAGTATCCAGGCGCGCGGATCAGCGTCGAGGTGTTCGAGAACGGCCCGCCGATCGAGGCCCCTGTCGCCGTCCGCGTCACCGGCCGCGACCTGGGCGTGCTGAAGGCCCTGGCGGCCAGGGCCGAGGCGATCCTCAAGAGCACGCCGGGCACGCGCGACGTCGGCAATCCCGTGCGCCTGGACCGCACCGACCTCGACCTCGGCATAGACGAGGCCAAGGCCGCGGCCCTGGGCGTGCCGGCCGGCGCGGCGAGGCGCGCGGCGCGCCTGGCGCTGTCGGGCGAGGAGACCGGCCGCTTCCGCGATCCCGACGGCGACGACTACGCGGTCAAGGTGCGCCTGCCGATGGAGGCCGTGGACGGCGCCGACCGCAACGCCCTGTCGGCCCTGTCGAGCGTCTACGTCCCCACCGCCGACGGCGAGGCCGCCCCGCTGTCGGCCATCGCCGCGCCAAGCCTGAAGTCCAGCCCCGCCCGCATCGACCGCTTCGACCGCGAGCGCACCGTGACGATCACCGCCTTCGTCCGCACCGGCTACCTGACCGACACCGTCACCAAGGACGTGCTGGCGCGCCTGCAGAAGGAACTGCCGACGCCGCCCGGTTACGCCCTGTCGCTAGGCGGACAGGCCGAGGCGCAGTCGGAAAGCTTCGCGGGGCTGGGCGCCGCGGTGATGGTGGCGGTGTTCGGGATCCTGGCTGTGCTGGTGCTGGAGTTCCGCAAGTTCAAGACCGCTCTCGTCGTGGCCGGCATCATCCCGTTCGGGATTTTCGGGGCGATCGCGGCCCTGTGGATGACCGGCAATTCCCTGTCGTTCACGGCCACCATTGGCCTGATCGCCCTGATCGGCATCGAGATCAAGAACTCGATCCTGCTGGTCGACTTCACCGAACAGCTGCGCCGCGAGGGGATGAACCTGCACGACGCCATCGAGAAGGCCGGCGAGGTGCGCTTCCTGCCCGTGCTGCTGACCTCGGCCACGGCGATCGGCGGGCTGCTACCCTTGGCCCTGGAGCGCTCGGGCCTCTACTCGCCCCTGGCCATCGCCATCATCGGCGGCCTGATCACCTCGACCGTGCTGTCGCGGGTGGCGACGCCGGTGATGTACTGGCTGACGGCGCGGGGGGAGGAGCACTGATCCTTCTCCCCTTGCGGGAGAAGGTGGCGGCCGAAGGCCGTCGGATGAGGGGTCGAAAAGCCCGTCCGCCAGCTTCTGAGAGACCCCTCACCCGAGCCGCTTCGCGGCCCACCCTCTCCCGCAGGGGGAGAGGGGTAATTTAGAGCTTGCTACCGGTGTCATGTTTCGTGCTAGCCCTTGCGGCAAGCTCGCCAGAAGCGCCGGAGGAAGACCAAGATGGATCGTCGCAGCCTGCTGCTGACCGCCGGAGCGGCCGCCGCCGCCAGCGCCCTTCCGGCCCATGCCAAGCCCTCCGGCTCCGCCCGCTCGCCGATCGTGACCACCGTCGCCGGCAAGGTGCGGGGCGCGACTACCGTCGACGGCGTCCACGTGTTCAAGGGTCTGCGCTACGGGGCCGACACCGGCGGCGCCAACCGCTTCTCCCCGCCCCGCAAGCCCCAGCCCTGGACCGGCGTCGCCGACGCCCTGGACTATGGCGCGGCCTCGATGCAGACCGGCAAGGGCGAGGACGGCGAGACCCTTTCGGAGGACTGTCTGTTCCTCAACGTCTGGACCCCGGCCAAGACCTCTAAGACCGGCCTCGCCGACGGCGGCAAGCGACCGGTGATGTTCTACATCCATGGCGGCGCCTATAACGGCGGCTCGGGGGGCAGCCCCTGGTACGAGGGGACGAAACTGGCCAGGCGCGGCGACGTCGTGGTGGTCACCGTCAACCACCGCCTCAACGCCTTCGGCTACCTCTATCTGGCCCGCCTGTTCGACGATCCCAGCGTCGCCGACAGCGGTAATGTCGGCCAGCTCGACCTGGTCCTCGCCCTGCGATGGGTGCGGGACAACATCGCGCAGTTCGGCGGCGATCCGGACCGGGTGATGCTGTTTGGCCAATCGGGCGGCGGGGCCAAGATCGCCACCCTGCTGGCCATGCCGGCCGCCAAGGGCCTGTTCCACCGCGCCGTGACCATGAGCGGCCAGCAGGTCACCGCCGGCGGGCCGTTCAACGCCACCAGGCGGGCCAAGCTGTTCCTGGACAAGCTGGGGATCAGCGACCTGGCGGCCCTGCGCGCCCTGCCCGCCGATCAGTTGCTGAACGGCTTGAAGGCGATCGATCCGGTGGCCGGCTCGGGCGGGGTCTATATGGGCCCGGTGCTGGACGAGCGGTCACTGACCCGCCACCCGTTCTTCCCCGACGCTTCGCCCCTCGGTCTCGACGTGCCGCTGATCTGCGGCAACACCCATGACGAGACGCGAGGCTTCGCCGGCTGGGACCGCAAGGTGTTCGACATGACCTGGGAACAGGTGGTCGAGAAGCTGCCCGGCCAGTTCAACGCCCGGATCGACATCGACCCGGCCACGGTCGTCGCCGCCTATCGCCAGATGTATCCGGCCTATTCCCCGTCGGACGTCTATTTCGCCGCCTCGACCGCCGGCCGCTCGTGGAAGGCGGCGATCCTGCAGGCAGAGGCCCGCGCCGCCACGCGTGCGCCGGCCTTCGTCTACCAGGTCAACTGGAAGTCGCCCAAGGACGGCGGCGTCTGGGGCGCGCCCCACACCATCGACATCGGCCTGGCCTTCGGCACGCTGGACGCCAAGGGCTCGATCGTCGGGACCGGCCCGCGCAGCGAAGCGATGTCCAACACGATGATGGACGCCTTCGTCGCATTCGCCCGCACCGGCGATCCCAACTGCGCGGCCATTCCGAAATGGGAGCCCTACACCCTGCCCCGCCGCCAGACCCTGGTGTTTGACGACGCTACCCGCATGCAGGATGACCCGCGCGGCGGCGAGCGGGAGCTGTTCAACAAGGTGCCGTTCACGCAGTTTGGGACTTAGGGCCCCTCTCCCCTTGCGGGAGAGGGTGGCCTCCCGGAGGGAGGTCGGGTGAGGGGTCTCTCAAACCCCAAAGCCGCGTGCGGCGGCGAGGCCGGGCGAGGTGTCTCATGTTTGAGAGACCCCTCATCCGTCGGCCTCGCCGACACCTTCTCCCGCAAGGGGAGAAGGATCAGGTCTAAGCTGCGACCTCACCCTCTTCTTCGTCTTCGTCCTCGTCGTCGAACTCGTCCTCGTCCGGGCCGAGCGACTCGTCGCGCAGCAGTTCGATCTGGTCGGCGACGTCGGCGATGATCTCGTCGTCGATCCCGGCGGTTTCGAGGGCGGCGGCCAGATGGCCGATGACGAGGTCGAGTTCGTCGTCTTCCAGGCTGTTGGCGCCCAGCCAGACCAAGGCCAGGTCCTGGTCGCCGCGGGCCTCGGCGGCGTCGATATCGAGGGCCGAGGCCACGAAGGCGCGGGCGCCCGGTGCGATCTCGTCGCCGAACAGGCCCTTGAGCCGCTCGTCGGCCTGGGCGCGGGCGAAGAAGTCAGAAGTCACCGATTGGGCGGCGGCCTCGCCGCCGATGCGTTCATAGGCCGTCATGCCGTCCTCGCGAGGCTGGAAACGGCAAGACGGTAACACCGGCCCGAACGGCCGTGCGTGAACCCTGGACGATCGTTTCGTGACAGCGGAGCCGCGACGCCGGAAACGAAAAACGCCCCGCCTTTCGGCGGGGCGTTTCGTCTTACTTCGCCTTGTCCATCAGGCCGGCGAAGCGCTCGAAGATGTAGAGGCTGTCGGTCGGGCCGGGCGAGGCTTCCGGGTGGTGCTGGACGCTGAACACCGGCTTGTCCTTCAGGGCGATGCCGGCGTTGGTGCCGTCGAACAGCGAAACGTGGGTCTCCTGAACCGGCTCGGGCAGGCTTTCGCTGTCCACGGTGAAGCCGTGGTTCATCGACACGATCTCGACCTTGCCAGTGGTCAGGTCCTTGACCGGGTGGTTGGCGCCGTGGTGGCCCTGTTCCATCTTCACGGTCTTGGCGCCCAGGGCCAGGGCCAGCATCTGGTGGCCGAGGCAGATGCCGAACACGGGCTTGCCGCTGGCGACCAGCTTCTGGATCTCCGGCACGGCGTACTCGCCGGTCGCGGACGGGTCGCCCGGGCCGTTGGACAGCAGCACGCCGTCGGGATTGCGGGCCAGGATGTCCTCGGCCGAGGTGCTGGCCGGAACGACGGTGGCGCGGGCGCCGACATGGGCCAGGGCGCGCAGGATGTTGCGCTTCACGCCGTAGTCGATGACGACCACTTCGTACTTGGGATTGTCGAGCTTGGCGTAGCCGGCCGGCCACGACCACAGGCCCTCGTCCCAGGTGAAGGTCTGGGTGGTGGAGGCGTCCTTGGCCAGGTCCAGCCCGACCACGCCCGACCATTCGCGGGCCTTGGCCTTCAGGGCCTCCAGGTCGAACTTGCCTTCGGGCGAGTGGGCGATGACGCCGTGCGGCATGCCGGTCTCGCGGATCTTGCGGGTCAGGGCGCGGGTGTCGACGCCGGCCAGGCCGACGACGCCGCGGCGCTGCATCCAGCCGTCGAAGTCGCTGTTGGCGCGCCAGTTGGCCGGATCGGTCGGGACGTCGCGGAAGATCGCGCCGCGGGCGGCCGTCTCGGCCACGCCGGTGACCTGCTCGACGTCTTCGCTGTTCGTGCCGACATTGCCGACATGCGGGAAGGTGAAGGCCACGATCTGGGCCATGTAGGACGGGTCGGTCAGGATTTCCTGGTAGCCGGTCATGGCGGTGTTGAAGCACACCTCGCCGACCGCGTCGCCGACCGCACCGCAGCCGACGCCTTGCAGCACCGTGCCGTCAGCCAGAACCAGAACGCCAGTAACGCCGGGGAGAAGGTCTTGGGACATCTCGAGAAGCGCCTCCAGAACGCATGGTCATTTTCGCAAAAAGGCGGGCCGGGGAGAACCCCGCCCGCCTGCGCAAACGGCGGCGTGTTTAGGGACCTTGGGAGGGGGGGTCAACCCCTTGGATCACGCGTTTCTCCGCTGCCCGCCACATTCCCGTGATCGACGAAGACGCCCCCTCGCGCCGAGGGGCCTCCAGCCCTTATGGTGCGGGGTCTCAACGCATAAGAACACGGGAGGACGGCCCTTGCTCGAACTGCGCCCCAATTGCGAGTCCTGCGATCGCGACCTGCCGCCCCACAGCGGCGAGGCCCGCATCTGCACCTTCGAATGCACCTTCTGCATCGACTGCGCCGACAGCCGATTCCAGAGCGTCTGCCCCAATTGCGAGGGCGACCTGGTGGCCCGGCCGATCCGGCCCGACAGCAAGCTGCACCGCTTTCCAGCCTCGCTGCGGCGGGTCAACAAGGCCCATTCGGCCTGCCCCTCGCCCGCCCCGCGCCCACGGGACGGCTGGGGTGTGGCGCATTAGGCGCAGGCTGGATCAATCGGTCGCACGCCCGGATCGTTCGGCGGTTCATGGCCGTTAACCCGTCAGGCCCCACAAGCTTGGGCTTAACGAGGAGATTGACCCATGACCGCCGCCGTCCACGATCGAGCCGCCCACAAGAGTGCGTCGAAGATCGCCTGGACGCGTCTTTCGGGTAAGGGTCTGGCTGGTCAGGCGCTCGGCCTCGTCCTCAGCGTCGGCATGGTGGCCAGCGGCGCCCTATTCGTAATCCTCAGCTTCTGAACCTTTCCGGGCTTCCCCGATTGCCTTCGGGCTCGGGTCGTGCACCGTGCGGGCGCCTCTCAGTTGCGAAGGATCCCGCGCGATGTGCGACGACGACATCCACCAAGGCCTTGTCCATGACCCGCGCGTCTCGCGCCGCGCCTTCGGCCTGATGACCGCCGCGGCCGGCGGCCTGGCCGCCACCGCCGCCCGCGCCGACGACAAGGTCGTGGAGACCGACGTCACCATCAAGACGCCCGACGGCGAGGCCGACGCGGCCCTGTTCAAGCCGGCCGGCAAGGGCAAATGGCCCGCCGTGCTGATCTGGCCCGACGTCATGAGCCTGCGCCCGGTGTTCCGCGACATGGGCCGCCGCCTGGCCGCCCAGGGCTATGTCGTGCTGGTCCCCAACCTCTACTACCGCGTCAAGAAGGCGCCGGTGGTCGAGGGGACGTTCAACTTCGCCAACCCCGAAGACCGCGCCAAGATCACGCCGCTGCGCGCCACGGTGACGCCCGAGGGGACCGACAAGGACGCCCTGGCCTATGTCGCCTTCCTCGACGCCCAGAAAGAGACCGACAAGGCCAGGAAGGTCGGCGTGCAGGGCTACTGCATGGGTGGGCCGCTGGCCTTCCGCACCGCCGCCGCCGCGCCGGGCCGCATAGCCGCCGTCGCCAGCTTCCACGGCGGGGGCCTGGTCACCGACCAGCCGACCAGCCCGCACCTGCTGATCCCCAAGACCCACGCCGAATATCTGATCGAGATCGCCGACAACGACGATCAGAAGGAGCCGGAGACCAAGGAAAAGCTGAAGGCCGCCTTCGCCGAGGCCAAGCGCCCGGCCAAGGTCGAGGTCTTCGCCGGCGCCGCCCACGGTTGGACGGTCAAGGGCAGCCAAGTCTACAACGAGACCGCCGCCGAAACGGCCTGGGCCAACCTGCTGGACCTCTACAAGCGAACCCTGGGGTGATGTAGCCCGTGGGGTGATGTAGCTTGAGGTCATGAGCCTCATCACCACGGTCGGCGTCGACGCCGACGACACCCTCTGGCACTGCGAGACCCTGTTCCGCCTCTCCCATAAGCGGTTCGTCGAACTGCTGGCCGAATTCGGCGATGAGGAGCGGATCGACGCCCAGCTGGCCGTGACCGAGAAGAAGAACCTTCGGGTCTACGGCTACGGCGCCAAGGGCTTCACCCTGTCGATGATCGAGACCGCGCTGGACCTGACGGACGGCGCGGTCTCCACCCGGGTGATCCGCGAGATCCTGGCCGTCGGCCGCGAGATGCTGACCGAGCCGGTCGAGCCCCTGCCCGGCGTCGAGAAGGCCCTGGCCGAGCTCTCCAAGCGCTACCGCCTGATCCTGATCACCAAGGGTGATCTGCTGCACCAGGAGCAGAAGCTGGCCGCCTCGGGCCTGGGCGACCTGTTCGCCGCCGTCGAGATCGTCTCGGAGAAGAACGCGGAGACCTACCGCCGGGTGTTCGAGCGCTACGGCACCGGCGCGCATCAGGCCCTGATGGCCGGCAACTCGATGCGCTCGGATATCCTGCCCGCCCTGGAGGCCGGTGCCTGGGGGGCCCTGATCCCCTACCCGCTGGTCTGGGCGCACGAGGCGGCCGAGGCGCCGGTCGGGCATGAGCGTTATGTCGAGCTGGCCTCGATCAGCGAACTACCGGCCTTCGTGGATCATGTGTCCAAATCCCTTCTCCCATAGGAGAAGGTGGCGCGAAGCGCCGGATGAGGGGTTAGGGACGGAAGACGGCGTGCCCGCACGCCGGCTGGCGGCGTACGCCCTCACCCTCCCACCGCTACGCGGCGGCCCCCTCCCTCTCCCTATGGGAGAGGTTTCTTGGTGGCGGCCTTCCCCCACCGCGCGATCGCATCCCGCGCCGGCTTCTCGAAATACATCAGCGACGCATAGCTGACCGGGATCAGCACCAGCCCCCAGGCCAGGCACCACAACCGCATGACGTCACCGGTCAGGTGCAGCATGCCCAGACCCACCCAGTTCAGGGCGATCTTCAGCACGATCGGGTGCAGCATGTAGATCGAGTAGGACAGCTGCCCCCACGGCGCCAGCCAGCGCACGGCGGGGCCGGCCTTCACCGGCGCATTGTCGGCCGCCACGCCCAGCAGGCCGACGGCGTAGCAGACGAAAAGCAGGATGCTCCGGTCCAGCTGCAAGGCCGCCCCGGCGACGAAGGCCAGGCACGAACCGAAGAACCACCAGCGCGCGCCCGGCAGCCGGCCCAGCGGCCCGCGGATCCCGTAGGCGATCATGCCGATCATGAAGCCCGGCGCGGCCCGAGCGACGCCGAAGTCGGCGGTCCACATGTGGAAGGGCTGGGCGGCGGTCGGGACGAACAGCGGCACGGCGAACAGGGCCGCCAGGATCGCGGCGGTCGCCAGAGTCAGCCAGGCCGTCCCACGTCCCGCCAGCCACAGCAGCGCCGGCAGGATCAGGTACATCGCCCACTCGGCGCTGATCGACCAGCTGACGAAGTTGAAGGTCTGGGCGCGGCAGATGCCGAAGGCCTGCAGGTTCAGCAGATTGGGCACGACGCAGGCCGGGTCGTAGCGGCTGGGGTCGCGGTCGTTGACCAGGCCCAGCGCCCCGGCGATCGCGATGGCAATGAAGACGCCCAGGGTTAGCCAGTGCAGCGGCATCAGCCGCGCCACCCGCTTCTGCAGGAACCAGCGGAAGTCAGAGACCGTGCGGATCCGCCCGGTATAGACGGCGCTGATCACATAGCCGGAGATCACGAAGAACAGATCGACGAACAGGCTGAAGCTCTTGACCGTGTCGTCCACCGCCTGCCAGCGGCCGTCGATATTGATGAACCGGTTGAAGTGGAAGACGACGATCATCACCGCCCCGATCGCCCGCAGGGCGTCCAGGTGCAGCATGTCGTCGGAATCGGTCTTGAGCGGCGGGAACGGTTTCACGCGCCAGTGGTGAGCGCCCCCGCGAAGACGGTCAAGCTGGAGCTCAGCGGGCCGGCAGCCTGCGGCGGATCTCGCCGACCACGCTGTAGCCGTAGGCCGCCGCCACCCCGCAGAAGTCGGCGAAGATGTCGCCCCAGGCCGCATCACGGCCGACGAAGAACTGCACCACCTCGATCAGCGCCCCGAACGCCACCAGCACCGCCCCGATGCGCCACAGCCGGCTCTTGGGCATGGCCAGGCAGCCCAGCACCGCCAGCACGTAGAAGACGATGAAGTGCTTGGCCTTGTCCCACGGGATCAGCCCCAGGGCGTCGTCGCCGAAGGTGACCGCCTTCCAGAAGGCGTAGAGCGCCGCGGCCACGAAGACGGCGAAGGCCAGCCAGTTGATCTTGTGCTTGAAGCTGCGGGACATGCGGGATCCTGGACGAGACGTAAGCCCTGCCCTAGCCGCTCACCTGGGGCTTGAAAATGGCCGCCAGCCCCGCGTGTTCATTCTTGTCGGGCTCTGCACGCGATCTGCATCCGCGGGGCGCGGATGGGGCGGAAGCCGCCTTCCCTCTCAAGAAGTCATCACCCGCTTCATGCGGGTGACCCAAGCCGAGCTAACCGACGCTGACACGCTGCTTGGGTCGCCCGGACAAGCCGGGCGATGACTCCTTTTTGGGTGTCTCTCTAAATCAACCTCAGAAGGTCAGCGCGCGGGCTTCCTTCACGTGCGGCAGGGCCTGGATCTTGGCCAGCAGCTCTTCGCTCGGGGCCTGGTCGACGCCGACCAGGGCGATGGCGTCTTCATCCGCCGAGACGCGGCCGAGGTTGAAGGTGGCGATGTTGACGCCCGCTTCGCCCAGCAGCATGCCCAGGGCGCCGATGAAGCCCGGCTTGTCGAGGTTGTTGATGTAGAGCATGGCCGGCGAGAAGCCCGCGTCCAGCTCCATGCCCTTGACCTCGATGACGCGCGGGGCGCCGGCGATCACCGTGCCGGCGAAGGCGCGCTTGCCCTTCTCGGTGGTGATGGTGACGCGCAGCAGCGAGTCGTAGGTCGGGCTCTTTTCCTGGCGGCTCTCGGAGACGGTCACGCCGCGCTCCTTGGCCACGGCGGGAGCCGAAACCATGTTGATCTCGGCCAGCATCGGCTTCAGCACGCCGGCCAGGGCGGCCGAGGTCAGCGGCTTGACGTTGAGGGCGGCGACTTCACCTTCGAAGGCGATGTCGATGGCCTTGATGCCGAAGTCGACCATCTGGCCGGCCAGGGCGCCGATCTTCTCGGCCAGGGCCACGAACGGCTTCAGCTTCGGGGCTTCCTCGGCGCTGACCGAGGGGCTGTTCAGCGCATTGGTCACGGCGCCGGTCAGCAGGTAGTCGCTGACCTGCTCGGCCACCTGCAGGGCGACGTTCTCCTGGGCTTCCGAGGTCGAGGCGCCCAGGTGCGGCGTGGCCACCACCTTGTCCGAGCCGAACAGCGGGTTTTCCTTGGCCGGCTCGGTGACGAACACGTCGAAGGCCGCGCCGCCCACGTGGCCGTCGTCCAGCAGCTTGCGCAGCGCCACTTCGTCGACCAGGCCGCCGCGGGCGCAGTTGACGATCAGCACGCCCTTCTTGGTCTTGGCCAGGTTCTCGGCCGACAGGATGTTGCGGGTCTTGTCGGTCAGCGGCGTGTGCAGGGTGATGACGTCGGCGCGGGCCAGCAGCTCTTCCAGCTCGACCTTCTCGACGCCCATCTCGATGGCGCGCTCAGGGCTCAGGAAGGGGTCGTAGGCCACGACCTTCATCTTCAGGCCCAGCGCCCGGTCGGCGACGATGCCGCCGATGTTGCCGGCGCCGATCAGGCCCAGGGTCTTGGCGTAGAGCTCCACGCCCATGAAGCGGTTCTTTTCCCACTTGCCGGCCTGGGTGCTGGCGTCGGCGGCCGGCAGCTGGCGGGCCAGGGCGAACATCATGGCGATGGCGTGCTCGGCCGTGGTGATCGAGTTGCCGAACGGGGTGTTCATCACCACCACGCCCTTGGCGGTGGCGGCCGGGATGTCGACATTGTCGACGCCGATGCCGGCGCGGGCGATGACCTGCAGCTTGTTGGCGGCGGCGATGACGTCCTTGTCGAGCTTGGCGCCCGAGCGGATGGCGATGCCGTCATAGTCGCCAATGACGGCGATCAGCTCGTCCTTGGACAGGCCGACCTTGATGTCGAAGTCGACGCCGCGGTTCTTGAAGATGTCGACGGCGGCCGGGGAAAGCTTGTCGGCGATGAGGACGCGAGGAGCCATGTGCTGAGTTCCTTGTCGATGCGGCGGCCGGTCGGGCCGCGATGTCTGTCTGTGAAGCCGCGCTCAGCGAAGCCAGCGCAGCATGTTCGGGAAGGGAGCGACCCCGCGCTCGGCCGCCTGGCGGGGCTCGAGGGTGAGGCCGTAGAACTGAAGAAGCGGCACGCCGATGGCGCCCCCGGAGGTGAAGGTCTCGACCAGCCACTCGGCCTCGCCCTTGTAGCCTTCCGGATGGAAGACCACGGCGGGCTCCAGACCCAGATGGGTCAGGGCCGCCCAGGACCAGGCCAGGGTCGCCATCTCTTCGCCGTCGGAGGGTTCGAGCCGTTCGGCCTTGCGGGCGTCGGGCTCGGTGACGGCGATGTGGCCGGCCTCGTGCAGGATGTCGCCGGGATGGGCCAGGCGCTTCTCGTCGATCACCAACCCGCCGAACCGGATGTCCACGCCCGGCAGGAAGGTGTCGTCGGGAAGCTCGCCCACCCTCACGTCGATGCCGAGGCCGATGATAAAGTCGGTCAGGCGCTGCGTGAGGGGGTCGGCGAACATCGGCGTCAGGCCGCTTGCAGGACCGCCGCCTTGGTTTCCGAGAAGGCCCAGTCGAGCCACGGGGTCAGGGCTTCCAGATCCGAGGCCTCGACCGTGGCGCCGCACCAGATGCGCAGGCCGGCCGGGGCGTCGCGATAGCCGCCGATGTCGAGGGCCGCGCCCTCCTTCTCCAGCAGGCTGGCCAGCTTCTTGGCGAAGTCGGCCTGGGCGTCGGCCGGCAGGGCGGCGATCTCGGCGTCGACCACCTTCAGGCACACCGAGGTGTTGGAGCGGATTTCCGGCGAGGCGGCCAGGAAGTCGACCCAGGCGGTCTTCTCGACCCAGTCGGCCAGGACCTTGAGGTTCTGGTCGGCGCGGCCCTGCATGGCTTCGAGCCCGCCGATCGAGGCGGCCCATTGCAGGGCGTCCAGGGCGTCTTCCACGCACAGCATCGACGGGGTGTTGATCGTCGCGCCTTCGAAGATGTCGGCGGCGATCTTGCCGGCCTTGGTCATGCGGAACAGCTTCGGCATCGGCCAGGCCGGGACATAGCTTTCCAGGCGGGCCACGGCGCGCGGCGACAGTATCAGGATCCCGTGCGCGCCCTCGCCGCCCAGCGCCTTCTGCCAGGAGAAGGTCACGACATCGAGCTTGGTCCAGTCCAGGTCCTGGGCGAAGGCGGCGCTGGTGGCGTCGCAGATGGTGATGCCTTCACGGTCGGCCGCGATGAAGTCGGCGTTGGGCACGCGCACGCCCGAGGTCGTGCCGTTCCAGGTGAAGACCAGGTCCTTGGCCGGATCGACCTTGGCGGTGTCGGGCAGCTCGCCGTACGGGGCGCTCAGCACCTCGACGTCGGGCAGCTTCAGTTGCTTGTTGACGTCCGTGACCCAGTCCTTGCCGAAGGACTCGAAGGCCAGCAGTTGCACGGGGCGGGCGCCGAGCATCGACCACATCGCCATCTCGACGGCGCCGGTGTCCGAACCGGGGACGATGCCGATGAGGAAGTCGGCGGGCACTTCGAGCACGTCGCGCGTCTGGTCGATGGCGGCCTTCAGGCGCGCCTTGCCCAGCTTGGAGCGGTGCGAGCGGCCCAGGACCGCGTTCCTCAGATTTTCAGGGGACCAGCCGGGGCGCTTGGCGCAGGGGCCGGAAGAGAACTCGGGGCGAGCCGGACGGATTGCCGGCTTGGCGAGGGTAGTCATGGCGATGTCTCCCATCCTTACAGATGGACTGCGCCCCGTTGGGGGGGCGTGGCCCGCCGGCGAGAAACCCCGTTTCCGCCGCGAACGCAAGCGCCATTTTCTGGAATTTTCTTTCGCGGACCGCGACCGATCGTCCGCGCTCGGCAATTATTTTGCGGCGCGTGCGCTGCGCCGCCAGGCCAGGATCGTGCCGAACAGCACGCACAGCAGCACGCCGACGGTGTTGATGTTGTTGACGCTTTTATAGAGGTAGTCGTGCGGCTTCTCGACGACGAGATAGTAGGCGTGAAGGCTGAACTGCACCGCCTGGAGCAGCATCGCCACCCCTAGCCAGGGGCTGACGAAACGCATGGCCAGCATCAGGAAGGCCACGGCCAGGGCCGCGTCGTCGATCAGCAGGATAATCGGCTGCGCCGAGCGCGGCAGCAGCACGTGGGTGGCCGAAACGCCGAGCGCGCCCAGCAGAATCGCCAGCGCGCCAAAGCGCTCGGCGCGGCCGCCCTTCGCCCAGGCAAAAGCCACGAGCGCGACGATCGCGATCCAGATCCCGACTGATATGGCGTTTCCGAGCATGCAAAAGGCCCCTAACGCAAATTAGGGGCCCTGCTAAGTTAAAGTCTTGCAACTTGCCGTTAGGCGACCGTGCGCAGACCATCCTTATGGCCGGTCGTTTCGCCCAGCTCTTCCGACTTGTTTTCAACGCCCGCCAGCTTGGTGCGGATGCCGACGCGAAGCTTCACTTCGCTCAGCTCGTTGTGCATGCCGACCATGGCGCTGCGGGCTTCTCCCAGCGCAGCCATGGCTTCGACCAGCTTGGCGCTGGCCTTGTCGCCGACGACGGCCGACAGACCAAGGTCCTTACGGGCCTTCAGCATGTCCGACATCAGTTCGGCGGCGTTCACCATCGCAGTATCGATGGCGTTTTCAGTCGCAAACAACTTATTGGCGACTCGTTGAGCAACGAACACTTTTTCCACTAACCCGACTCCTCCAGAGAACCGAGTGAATAGGTAAACGAATCATTAACGCCTGCGCAATGGAGAAATGCGCCCTAGCGTTGTTTTGTCGCGACTGCACCTGGGGCCGGAAGCGAAGCGTTAGGAACCTTGCGGCAAAATGCCCTTGTTTGACCTGCCGGAAGGGCCATGGACGACACGCGCCGCACCTCCGAATCTTCAGCTCACGCGCCTCTACAGGCGCGAATCGCTGGCGTTGCGCTGGGCACGACGGTCGCCGCCCTGACGGCGGCATGCCTGTGCTTCATGCTCCAGCAGTGGAGCGTCGCCCGCCAGGAAGCCCGTGAGAACCACCGCGTCCTGGCCGAGATGGTCGCCGCCGGCGCCGCCACGCCGCTGGCCGATCACAACGCCGTGGGCGCCAGCCGGGCGCTCGACGCCGTCATCAAGGCCCCGCACGTGGCCGGCGCCCGCCTGACCGACACGACGGGCCAGACCGTGGCCCACATCGGCGTCGAGAGCGAAGAGAACGCCGAGACCCTGACCCGGCCGGTGATGCTGGCCGGCCGCAAGGTCGGCGCCCTGACCCTGGTCGCCCGCCAGCCCAGCCTGGTCGAGATCCTGGCCCGCGACCTGGCCCTGACCGGCGCCCTGTTCTTCGGCGCGGCGGGCCTGGCGATCCTGCTGGCCAACAGCCTGGCGCGGCGGATGACCAAGCCGATGCAGCGGCTGTCGGACGCCATGCACGACATGGCCCAGGGCGGCCGCTACAGCCCCGTCGAGCAGGCCACCGAGGACGATGTCTTCCACAGCCTGACCGACAGCTTCAATCACTTGGTCTCGCGGCTGGAAGCCAACGACCACGACCTGCGCTCGGCCATGGGCGAGCTGGTCAAGGCCCGCGACGACGCCAACGCCGCCAACGTGCTGAAGTCGCACTTCCTGGCCAATATGAGCCACGAGATCCGCACGCCGCTGAACGGCGTGCTGGCCATGACCGAAGTGATGGCCATGGACGACCTGTCGCCCAAGCAGCGCGAGCGCCTGTCGGTGATCCGCGAGTCGGGCGGCCTGCTGCTGGCCGTGCTCAACGACGTGCTCGACCTGTCGAAGATCGAGGCCGGCCGGCTGGAGCTGGTCGAGCGCGACTTCGACCTTTCGACCCTGGCGTCTTCGCTGCGCGAGACCTTCCTCGACCAAGCCCGCGAGAAAGGCCTGGAGTTCGGCGTCATGGTCGCGCCCGAGGCGCTGGGCGCCTGGCGCGGCGACATCGACCGCCTGCGTCAGATCCTCACCAACCTGGTGTCCAACGCCCTGAAGTTCACACTGGCCGGCGCCGTCTCGGTGCGCTTCGCCTCGGCCGAGGACGGTTCGGGCCTGCGCATCGACGTCACCGACACCGGCATCGGCATCGCCGCCGACATCCTGCCGCGCCTGTTCGACAAGTTCGTCCAGGCCGACAGCTCGACCACCCGCCGCTTCGGCGGTTCGGGCCTGGGCCTGTCGATCTGCCGCGAACTGGCCGCCGTTATGGGCGGGGGCATCCACGTCCAGAGCCGCGAAGGCCAGGGCTCGACCTTCACCGTCGTGGTGGCCATGCCCCGCGGCTCGGGCGAGATCCCGGTCAGCGCGCCGGCGGCCGTCGAGCCGGCCGACAGCGCCGCACCGCGCCGCCTGCGCGTGCTGGCCGCCG
Organism: Caulobacter hibisci; assembly: GCF_016135805.1. GTDB lineage: Bacteria > Pseudomonadota > Alphaproteobacteria > Caulobacterales > Caulobacteraceae > Caulobacter > Caulobacter hibisci. Next base: position 44,978 of record NZ_JADWOX010000023.1, on the reverse strand, counting down.
ACGACAACCTGACCAACCAGAAGGTCATCGCCGCCGTCCTGGCCCCTCTGGGCGCCGAGGTGGCGCTGGTGTCCGACGGCGCGGCCTGCGTCGAGGCCTGGCGGGCCGGCGGCCATGACGTGATCCTGATGGACATCCACATGCCGGTGATGGACGGCGTCGAGGCCGCCCGCACCATCCGCGCGGCGGAAATCGCCGAAGGCCGGGCCCGCACCCCGATCGTGGCGGTCACCGCCAACGCCCTGGTCCACCAGGTCGAGGGCTACCTGGCCGCCGGCATGGACGGCCACGTGGCCAAGCCGATCGAAGTCACCAAGCTCTACGCCGCCATCGAGGACGCCGTCGCGGCGGCCGCTCGCCTGGCCGCGGCCGCCTGACCTCGCCGGCCTTCAGCTAGATGAACTGAATATAACGACGGGCTCAGAACCGCTTCAGGCGGGACGTGTTTTCTTCTCCTCAACGCCGCCGACAAGGACGGCGGATCAGATTGAGAAGGAACCGAACCGATGAAGAAGATCATTCTCCCGATCGTTGCGGTCTCGGCCCTGGCGGCCGCCACCCTGCCCGCCGCGGCCATGGCCCAGCCCATCAACCAGCGCCAGGCGCAGCTGGAACAGCGGATCGACCGCGGCGTGCGCAGCGGCGACCTCAACCGCCAGGAAGCGCGCCGCCTGAACGGCGAGCTGCGCGAAGTAGCCCGCCTCGAGCATCGCTATCGCGCCAACGGCCTGAATGGCTGGGAACGCAACGACCTCGACCGTCGCCTGGACCGCATCAGCGCCCAGATCCGCTACGAGCGTCATGACCGCGACTATGGCCAAGGCTACGGCCGCGGCGACCGCAACGACCATCGCGGTCGCTGGTAACGACTAGACTAGAAGGCCGGCTCCACCCGGAGCCGGCTTTCCACCACCGTCAGGCCACGGCCGCGCAGGATCACGCGCGCGCCGCGGCTTTCGCATGACAGGTCCCCGCCACGGCCCGGATAGGCCTGGTGGAACTCCAAGGCCTGCTTTCCCAGCTTGTCGCCATACAGCGGCATCAGGATGCAGTGGGCCGAACCCGTGGTCGGATCCTCGGGAATACCGGCGGCCGGCGCGAAGAACCGGCTCACCACCGCATAGGGCCGGCCCGCATCAGCAAGAGCGACAGCGATGACTTGCCCTGCGCCATCGGTCGCGCCGCCATCGAGACGGTTCAAGGCGGCCAGGTCCGGCTTCAGCGCCCGCACGGCCGCCTCGTCCTCCAGCACCGCCACCAGATAAGCGCCGGCCCAGGCCTCGACCACCGGCGCGCCCAAGGCTTCGGAAAGGCCCGCCGGCACGTCGATACGTCGCGGCGGGTCGGACGGAAAGTCCATCTCCAGCCGCTCGCCGTCGCGCCGCACGCGCAGCTCGCCCGACAGGGTGTCGAAGGCCAGAACCTCCACGTCCGCGCCCAGCTCGGCGAACAGGGCGTGGGCCGACGCCAGGGTGGCGTGGCCACACAGCGGCGCTTCCCGGGCCGGCGTGAACCAGCGCAGGCCGTAGCGGGCCGGATCGGCGGTCTTCAGCAGGAAGGCCGTCTCGGCTTGGTTGTTCTCGGCCGCCAGCGACTGCATCCAGGCGTCGCTAGGCCAGCGGTCGAACGGCTCGACCACGCAGGCCGGGTTGCCCTTGAAGGGCGCGGACGCGAAGGCGTCGATGGTCCATTGGCGCATGACGGGATCTCCGAACTTCAGGCGGCGGCCTGGGCGGCCGGCAGATAGGGGCCGATCGCCGCCAGGGCCTGGGCGACATAGACGTCCTTCTCGCCGACCGGCGCGACGTAGCGGATCGCCTCTTCGGCCTCCGCCAAACCCGCCAGCCGCGCGATCGTCCAGGCGGCCAGATATTGCGAGGCCAGGCAGCCGCCGGCCGTGGCGACATTGCCGTGGGCGACGAACGGCGCGTCCAGCACCTGGACGCCAGCTTCGATGACCCAAGGCTTGGTCGTCAGGTCGGTGCAGGCCGGCAGGTCGCCGACCAGACCCAGCTTGGCCAGCAGCAGCGTGCCCGAGCATTGGGCGCCGATCAGTTGGCGCGCCGGATCCAGCGCGATGCGCGACAGCAGGTCGGCGTCGGCGGCGATCTGGCGCGTTTTGGAGCCGCTGCCAATCAGCACGACGTCGGCCTCGGCGGCGAATTCCAGCGGCTTCTGGCGCTGCACGGTCACGCCGTTCAGCGACGTCACCTCAGGCGTCGGCGCGGTGATGTAGGCCGCCCAGCCGCGGGCCTTCATGCGGTTGAGGATCGCCGCGGCGATGAACGAGTCCAGCTCGTTGAAGCCATCGAACGTCAGAACCGCGATCCGCACTGGAAGCCTCCTCTTGCGTGAGGCCTCAAGCGGTAACGGGCAATGATCCATGAAGCAAAAGGAGTATTGTCACCGTGACAAAACTCCTCCGCGCCCGCATCAGGCGCTTTCCACCGTCTTCGGCAGACCCGCGCGGTAGACGAAGTTGCGCAGCCGCACCTCGCCCGGGCCGGCCGCATAGATCCCGACCTTCAGGCTGATGAAGCCGCCGAACACGTTGTGGTGCAGGCCCGAGACCTCCATCCGCGTGCCGTGCCGGGTCCAGGTCGCGCCGTCGTCGTAGGAATACCACCAGGTGACCACGTGCTCGTCGTTGCGGGCCTTCAGCCGCACGCTGCGGGCCTCGTGCTTGATGCGCGCCCAGGCCAGCTCCTCGGAATACTGGAAGGTCTTCAGCGCCGTCGGCGTGACGCCCAGGCCGACGAAGGCCTTGTGATTGTAGAACAGCAGCAGCCCCGCCTCGGCCTCGCCGATCAGATCGAGCGAGATCTCGGCCTCGTACGAGCGGTCGCCGACGATGCAGGTCAGGGGCGCGCTGTCGATCGGCGAGGTCCCCGAGCCTTTCAGCCGCAGGCCCTTGGTCTCGAACCGGGTGCGATCGCCCTCCCCCGGCTTGGGATCGTGGAAAGCCCACTGCAGGCCGAAGCGGTCGGCCGAGAAGTCGTCCGATAGGGCAAAGCCCGACGGTCCGGCCTTGCCGCCGCGCGGCTTGCGGATCGGCTTGGAGAGGTCGCCGCCCAGCGGCTTGAACCAGCCGTCGGCGGTCCATTCGATCGGCTCCAGCAGGGTCTGGCGGCCCAGGGTCCAATAGCCGTTTTCGTAGGCGTGATAGACCATCCACCAGTCGCCGGCCGGCCCCTCGACCAGGCTGGCGTGGCCGCGCGACCACCAAGGCTCGTCCTTGCTGCGCGTGCGCACCAGCGGATTGTGCGGGCAGTGCTCCCACGGGCCGTTCACCGAGCGCGAGCGGGCGGCGATGACCATGTGGCCGGTCACCGGCCCGGCCGTGCCGCCGACCGCGGTGATCAGGTAGAACCAGCCATTGTGGCGCAGCAGCTTAGGGCCTTCCGGCGCGAAGTTCTCGACGATCCAGTCATCGGGATAGCGCCAGGGGTCGTAGGCCTTCTCCAGCTGGCCGTCGGTGGCCAGGCCGTCGTCGGTCAGGCGAATCTTGCGCACGCCGTTGACGAACAGGTAGCGCTTGCCGTCCTCGCCGACCACGTGGCCCGGATCGATGCAGCCGCTGATCTTCAGGTCGATCGGATCGCTCCACGGCCCCTCGATGCTGTCGGCCCAGATGGCGAAGATCGACCAGCCCTGCCCCGTCGGATCGGCCGGGATGTAGATGAAGTAGCGCCCGTCGTGCCGCACCAGGTCGACAGCCCAGATCGTGCCGAGCGGCTTGCGCAGGGCCGGACCGACCGGCGTCCAGTTCACCAGGTCGGTCGACTTCCAGATCACCAGGCCCGGATAGGCCAGGAACGACGAGAACGTCATGTAGTAGACGTCGCCGTCCTTGAGGATCGTCGGATCGGGGTGATCGCCGGCGATGATCGGGTTCAGATAGGTCCCGTCGCCCAGGTCTGCCGTGCGGCGGCCGTCAGGCCCCTTGCCCCAGGTCGGGACGGCAGCGCTTTTCGCGGCCGGCTTGGCTTCTGCGGCTGGGACAGCCAGCGCCGGCGCGGCGGCGGCGCCCGCCAGAAGGCCTTTGAACAGGGTGCGGCGCGGCAGGGCCATGGGTCGCTCACGAGAGAATGATAGCGCTATCAAATTCCGTAGAGCGATGAGCTGCGGGCGTCTACTCGCCACCATCAAAAGAAGTCATCGCCCGCTTCATGCGGGCGACCCAAGCTGGATCAGCCACATCCTGAAACGCCGCTTGGGTCGCCCGGACAAGCCGGGCGATGACTTCCTGATTGGGACACAAGGCGAGAAGCGCCTCACCCCTCGACGGTGATCTCCGGCCAGCGGGCCTTGGCCGAGCCGGTGGTGCGGGCCCAGCCGCCCGCACCCTTCACCCGCAGCGGGTTGGGCCGCAGGCGCATGGCGAACAGGTCTTCCAGGCCGAACGGCGCCCAGACGCGCAAGGTCTCGTCGGCCTCCAGCCGCACGCCGACGCAGAAGGCCGTGGCCACGAACCGTTCCAGGGCCTCGGCGCTGGAGCGCAGGGCGGGATAGGGCTCGTCGGCGCCGAACTTCTTCTCGAACCATAGGTGCACGCGAGCCTGGTTGCGCACCTCGACCAGCTCGCGCAGCGGCGGCTCGAAGGCGGCGGCGACGCGCTGGATGACGATGTCCTCGGCTTCGTACGAGGTGTCTCGGTCGTCGTGATAGGCGACGTCGTAATCCTTGATGCCGTAGTCCAGCGGCCGGCCGGTCAGGGAATTGAACACCGGCTGGTAGATCGCGCCGGAGAAGATCATCCAGTCGGGCAGGTCGAGGTCGCGGACGGTGCGCAGCACCTGCAGGGTCGTCGGCGTAGCGCGGACGATGTCGATCAGGCGGTCTTGCAGGGTCTCAGGGGTCAAGGCCCACGCCTCCATCGTTCGTCACCAGCAGTCGGGAGGGCGGCGCGCAGAACTCCTGCGGGACGCCGTCCATCGGACGCTTGCCCTTGTAGATCTTGTAGGCGCCGACCACGCGGCAGCCCTTCAGGCCGACGAAGACGCTTTCCTCGACCGCCAGAAAGCTGAACGGAATGTCGAGCTTGCCGATGTCGGGACAGACGGCGCGGACGGACTGGACGGCGTCGTGCGTATTGTCGTCGGTGTAGAGCGTGCTCGCGTCCGGCGGCGACTTGATGCCGGGCGTGAACTCGCACACCGTGTCCGAGCCCGGAAAGTGTCGGGCCAGCCGCTCACCCTTCGCGCCGGCAATCTCGATGCGGGTCACGCCGCTGTCCCGCACACCGCCATGCGTGACGTAGACATAGGCCACGACGAGCACCACCGCGGCGGCGATCCAGAAAAGCTTCGCGCCTTTCGGACGAGACTTCATCCCCGCACCGGCCAGGCGTGGTCGAGCGGGCCGTGGCCCTTGCCCAGGCCCGGGGCGCGCAGCATGGCCTCATGGACGTAGTTCCAGGCCTGGGCGACGGCGTCGGTCAGCGGCAGGCCCTGCGACAGGCCGGTGGCGACGGCGCTGGCCAAGGTGCAGCCGGTGCCGTGGGTGTGGCGGGTGTCGATCCGCTCGCCCTCGAAGCTGGTCTCGCCCTGGCGGGTGATCAGCAGGTCGACGACCCGCTCGCCCGCAACGTGACCGCCCTTCATCAGCACGGCGTGGGCGCCGAGCTCGAGCAGGGCCTCGCCGGCCCGGCGCTGGTCGTCGATGGTCTCGACCGCCAGGCCGGTCAGGGCGCTGGCCTCGGGGGCGTTGGGGGTCAGCAGCGCGGCGCGGGGGATCATCAGCGCCTTGACCGCGTCGATCGCCCGGTCGGCCAGCAGCGGGGCGCCGCCCTTGGCGATCATCACCGGATCGACGACGGCCGGGATATGCGGCGCGCTGGCCAGCACCCGGGCCACGGTCTCGACCACGCCGACATCGCCCAGCATGCCGGTCTTGAAGGCGTCGGCGCCGATGTCGTCGAGCACGGCGCGGGCCTGAGCCTCGATGACGTCGAGCGGGATCGGGTGGACGCCGGTGACGCCCAGGGTGTTCTGGACGGTGATGGCGGTGATCGCCGTGGCCGCGTAGCCGCCCAGGGCGGTGACGGTCTTGATGTCGGCCTGCACCCCCGCCCCGCCGCCGGAATCGGATCCGGCCAGGACGAGCACGCGGCCCAGGAACGAGGGTGAATCGGGGGAAGGCGCTTGGGTCACGCGCCTGTCCTACCCCGGATTGGAAACCAGTTGAACGGTCAGGCGGCGCCGAAAGCGACCAGGAAGGACGTCAGGCGACGCCGAAGGCGGCGGTGAGGCGGTCGAACTGGGCCTGGACGGGGCGCGGGGCCTCTTCCACGGCGGCGGCCTCGACATACATGCGGCGGTCCAGGTGGCGGACGCGCTCGTACAGGCGCTCGGAGCGCTGCAGCAGATTAACCAGGCCGAAGGGCAGGTCCTCGATCGCGGCCGGGACCTCGCCGGTCTCGATGGCCATGCGGTAGTTCTCGGCGCAGGCGGCCTCGGGGGCCATCTCGCCTTCCTTGACCGCGCGCTGCACCAGCAGCCACGAGGCCACCTGCATCAGCCGGGTGGTCAGGCGCATGCTCTCGCTGGCATAGGCCAGGGCGGCGTTCCGCGACAGGATCTTGCTGTCGTGGCGACCGGCCCCGTCGAGATAGGCCGCGGTCTCCTCGACCAGCAACATGCCCTCGTCGAAGGTGCGGTCGAACAGTTCGGAGCGCGCGAAGTCCTGGATGACTCCCGCCCGCCAGGGGGCCGTGGACGCGTTCGGATCGGTCATGTCTACTCAATGCCCCTAAGGCCGCGAGGACGTCTCGCTTGAGGAGGCGGACTGCAACCCCCGTGCCAAGCCTTAACGTCCCGTTTCGCGACCGCCCCGACTCACTGTGACCGACGGACGCGCTTCAGCGTCCACGGGTAGCGTAAACCATTCGTTAGTCGAGGCGACCAAACAGCGCATCCGCCGCCGCGCGCCCGGCTTTTTTCTTGTTCAGCTGGGCCTTGGTCCGGGCGATCTCGGCTTCGAGGGCCTCGATCCGCTCTTCCAGTTCGATGACGCCGTAGGTCTCGAGGTCCTCGTGCGTGGCGGTGTTCAGCGCGTCGCCCCGGAACGCGCGCGGTTCGACCGGCTCTTCCATCATCGACCATCCTCCCTTTCCGATCGGCCATCTGACGCCTACCTAGGGCGCGACGCAAGCGCGACGGAGCCGCCTCCATGTCCCAGACCATGACCGCGATCGAGATCGAAGGCGGCAAGGGCGCGGCCGACGCCCTGCGCCCCGCGCAGGTGGAACGTCCCGTTCCGGGCCCCGGCGAGATCCTGATCCGGGTGCGCGCGGCCGGGGTCAATCGCCCCGATCTGTTGCAGCGCCTGGGCTTCTATCCGCCGCCGCCCGGCGCCCCGACAACCCTGGGCCTGGAGGTCGCCGGCGAGGTCGAGGTCGCCGCCGGCCGCTGGCGGGTCGGCGACAAGGTCTGCGCCCTGCTCGGCGGCGGCGGCTATGCCGAATATGCCGTGGTCGACGCCCGCCAGGCCCTGCCGATCCCGGAAGGCTTCGATTTCGTCCATGCAGCGGCCCTGCCCGAGACCGTCTTCACCGTCTTCGCCAACGTCTTCGAGCATGGCGGGCTGAAGCCCGGCGAGACCCTGTTGATTCATGGCGGGACGTCCGGGATCGGGACAACGGCGATCGCCATGGCCAAGGCGGCCGGCGCGATCGTCATCGCCACCGGGCGCGGCGCCGACAAGAAGGCCACGGCGCTGGAGCTGGGCGCCGACCTCGCCGTCGACGCCAAGACCGAGGACTTTGCCGAAATCGCCAAGGGCGCCGGCGGCGTCGACGTGGTGCTCGACATGGTCGGGGCCGCCTATTTCGACAAGAACCTCGACGCCCTGAAGACCGGCGGGCGCATCGTCTATATCGCCGCCCTGGCCGGCGGCACGCTGGAGGTCCCGGTGATGAAGGTGATGCAGAAGCGCGCCGTGATCACCGGCTCGACCCTGCGCCCCCGCCCCGCCGACGAAAAAGCCCGCCTGGCCGCCGAGATCGAGCGCACCGTCTGGCCGTGGATCGCCGCCGGCAAGCTGAAGCCGATCGTCGATGCCACCTTCCCCCTGGCCGAGGCCGCCAAGGCCCATGCGCACCTGGAGGCGGGCGAGCATGTGGGCAAGGTGGTGCTGGTTGCCTGAACAGATGCTCCCCCTGAAGGGGGAGCTGTCGCGGAGCGACTGAGGGGGAAGTGATTGCGGCGTCCGTGGCTGCGGCTCACTCATCAGGAACCTGCCCCTCCGGCCCTCCGGGCCACCTCCCCCTTCAGGGGCAGGGTCACTGAGCACGCGTCTTCGCGCTCACGCGGCAGACCGCTGAGTTGATCGGAGAGGGCGCGGGGCGTCCGGGCTGCGCGGGGAGGAGTTAGTCCCGCCCCGGCACGCTGAAGCTCAGCTCCAGCCGCCGGCCTTGAGGGCCTTTTCGAAGCTGGCCGCGTAGCCGGCGATGTCGGCCGCGCGGTCGGTCCCGTTGATGACATAGCGGGCCAGGCCGTAGGCCTTGGGGGTGGCCGAGACGGCGGTCTTATCGATGTAGCGGCCAAGGCTCTTGCCGGTGAACCAGCCCTCCTGCATGCCCAGCGCCATGATCGCGGCGGCGAGGTCGGGGCGCTTGGCCAGGGTCGGCTGCTGGTCGATCGGCTCGCCCAGCTCCTTGGCGGCGCGGACATAGTTGTTCTTCCAGGTCAGTTGCACATAGCCGCGGCCGTGATAGCGCACGCCGTCGCCGGGCTGGGTGTTGCCGTTGGCCCTGGCGCGCTTGGGATTGAGGCCGTTGACGTCGTAGAGCCGCTGGAAATAGGCGTCCCCGCCGCGCTCGTCGATCGGCTGCATGGTCTGGGCGGTCTCGTGATAGGCCGTCGCCAGGCCGTAAGCGGTCCAGGCCTGGCCCCAGCCATGGGCGCCGAGCGCCGCGAGCACGGCGTTGCAGCCGTCGGTCTCGACCTGGCTGAGGGTAGGGCCAAGCATTTTCGTCGTCCGCACCAGATCGAAGAACGCCCCGTCGTCTTTCAGTTCCATGTTCCGCCCCACAGTCGCCTTTTTGGCGAGACCACCAGAACACACGTATTGCGATTAAGGCAACGAATAGCAGTCTGGCGGCGAGCCTATCGATCCCCGTTCCCTTTCCCGGAGAACCGGATTATAGCTCTCGTTGAACAACCCCGCCCGGCCGCAAGGTCGGGCGCCGTCATTTCTGGAGGACCGCATGTCCGACATTCTGATGCCCAAGGCGACCGCCGTCTGGCTCGTGGACAACACCTCGCTGAGCTTCGAGCAGATCGCCGACTTCTGCGGCCTGCACCCGCTGGAAGTCCGCGGCATCGCCGACGGCGAAGTGGCGCGCGACATCCGCGGCGCCGATCCGATCGGCAACGGCCAGCTGACCCGCGAAGAGCTGGACAAGGCCCAGCGCGCTCCGCAGTACCGCATGAAGGCCCAGGTGAGCCGTCACGCCGAGCTGCTGAAGCCGCAGAAGAAGGCCCCGCGCTACACCCCGGTGTCGCGTCGCCAGGACCGTCCGGACGCCATCGCCTGGTTCATCCGCCACCACCCGGAAGTGACCGACGCCCAGATCTCCAAGATCCTCGGCACGACCAAGGCCACCATCGAGCAGGTGCGTAACCGCACCCACTGGAACGCGGCCAACATCAAGCCGGTCGATCCGGTGACCCTGGGCCTGGTCGGCCAGCTGGAACTCGACGCCCTCGTCAAGAAGGCCGCCGAGAAGAAGGCCAAGGACGACGCCAAGAAGGGCATCGTCGCCGAGGATCCGACTCTGCGTCCGGCGGCCGAGACCGGCTACAACCCCGACGCCGAGCAGGAGGAGCGCGACATCCGCGCCGCCCGCGCCGAGCCGAAGGCCGAAGACGTGTTCGGCTCGTTCTCGAACGTCGACGAAGACGACGAAGACGAGGATTGATCCTTCACCCCGTTCGCGAGGACGGGCCTGGACAGCAAAAAGGCCCATCCGAACGATCGGATGGGCCTTTTCCTTGCCTGAGGGCCAGGGACTGGGAAGCTAGTGCAGCCTCGCTCGAAGTCCCTCTATCTCCTCCTTGAGCCTGAGCTTCTGCCGCTTGAGTTCGCGAAGCCTCGTGGCGTCGCTACCCGGTCGACTGGTCTCCTCCTGGATCGTGCGGTCGAGGTTCTCGTGACGGGACCCCAGCTCGCGGATACGGGATTCGATGGCCATGGGCTCGGCCTCCTTTTGGGCTGTTGACGGATCGAGTGAACACCCGCTGGTTCGGACTGTCAGATCACATATGATTGCAACCGGCAGCGCTTGACGTGGCGCAGCTTCCTCCCGTGACGGACGAAAATTCACCATGACGGACGCCGCCGCACCCGCTTTCAAGCCCCGCCTCGTGGTCGGAATCTCCGGCGCGTCGGGGGCGCTCTACGGCCTGCGCACCCTGGCGGCCTGCCGCGACCTGGGCGTCGAGAGCCACCTGGTGATGAGCAAGTCGGCCGCCCTGACCCTGACCCAGGAGACCGGTTTGAGCGTCGCCGAGGCCGCCGAAATGGCCGATGTGGTGCACCGGGCCGGTGACGTCGGGGCCGCCATCGCATCGGGTTCCTACCGCACCCTGGGCATGGTCGTGGCCCCCTGCTCGGTGCGGACGATGAGCGAGATCGCCACCGGCGTAACCTCTTCGCTGCTGACCCGGGCCGCCGACGTGACCCTGAAGGAGCGCCGGCCGCTGGTGCTGATGGTGCGCGAAAGCCCCCTGCACCTGGGCCACCTGCGCACCCTGACCCGCCTGGCCGAAATGGGCGCGGTGATCGCCCCGCCGGTGCCGGCCTTCTACGCCAGGCCGGTCTCGATCGAGGAGATGGTCGACCAGTCGGTGGGCCGGGCGCTGGATCTGTTCGGCCTGACCTGGGGCCCGGTGAAGCGCTGGGGCGAGGACCTGCCCCCCATCGGCTCGAGCGGAAGCTCAACCGTCAACGAAACGGACGAAAATTAACGGCCATGCGGTTCTGGGACTGGGCGCTTTCGGTCTATGCGCGACAGCCTGTCGCAGTCGCCTGCCTGCATCTGCAGGACGCGCACGGCCAGAACGTGCCGTTCCTGCTGTGGGCGGCCTGGGCGGCGCTGGAGGGACGCCCCGTCGACCTGCCGCGCGCCGCCGGCCTGGTCCGCGCCTGGGAGGCCGAGGTCGGCGCACCCCTGCGCGAGGTGCGGCGGGCGCTGAAGCCCGCGCGGGTTGATATCGACGATGCGGCGCGCGAAGCCTTCCGCGACAGGGTCAAGGCGGCCGAGCTGGCCGGCGAGAAGGTGCTGATGGAAAGCCTGGAAGCGACCTGCGGTCCCGTCGGGGCCACGGCCGACGTCTACGGCGCCCTGCTGGCGGCGGCGCGGGCCACCGGCGATCCGCCGCATGACGCGGCCCTGGCCAGGCTCGCCGATGCGCTGGCTTGATGCAGTCCCGCTTGAGACCTTTACCGCCCGTCAGGCTTTGCTATCTATCACCGCCTTCGGACCAGCGCTCAGTATGGGGGAACGTCCATGAACGATGACGATCCTTCGGAAGACACCGGCGTGGCCATCGAGCGCCGCCTGGCGGTCCTGCGCGAAGAACACCAGGACCTGTCGGACGCCGTCTCGGCCCTGGAAGAACGCCCCCTGCCCGACCTGCTGCAGATCGCCCGCCTCAAGCGCCGCAAGCTGGCCCTGAAGGACGAGATCGTGCGCCTGGAAGACCAGGTGACGCCGGATATCATCGCTTAGGCGCTAAGACCCCCTCTACACCGCCTGAGGAACCTCCCCCTCTGGGGGAGGCGATCGCGAAGCGATCGGTGGGGGGCGTGACTGCGCAATCGGCCAGGGTTTGCGGAAGCTGAAAACTTCCCCCCACCGGCCTTCGGCCGCCTCCCCCAGAGGGGGAGGTTCCCAACGAGCTACTCCAGATCCCCCGGCCCGAACGCCTCGGGCAACAGCGTCCAGAACGGCGTACGCAAGGTCGCCGCGCCGCCCTGCACCGAGACGATCTCGCAGGTCTTGCTGGCGAACTCGCCGATGCGCTGGCGGCAGGCGCCGCAGGGCTGGACCACGGCGTCGGAGCCGGCGGCGATGTAGACCCGTTCGATTCGGCGGCCGCCGGCCGTGATCATCGCCCCGATCGCCGTCTGCTCGGCGCAGGTGCCCGACGGATAGGCTGCGTTCTCGACATTGACGCCGAAATGCACCCCGCCCAGGTCGTCGATCACGGCGCTGGCGACGGTGAAGTTCGAATAGCGGGCGTAGGACCGCGCCAGATAGGCCGGCAGTTGCGCGGCGATCGCCGATTCATCGGGCGTGTCGGAAAGAAATCGTGCGGCGCTCATGCCATCCCTCGGGTTCCGGCAGGATCGCGCCGGGAACCGAGGCAATCAGTCGCGGGCGCGCGATGCAAGCTCAAACAGCCGCCCGCGCGCCCTCCGGCTCAGCTTTCGCCCGGCGCCAGGGCGACGATCGACAGGGCGTGCACGGGGCCGGCCAATTCCTCGCTCAGGGCCTGGTGGACGAGGCGCTGGCGGGCCACGCGGCCCTTGCCCGCAAAGGCCTGCGCCTCGATCGTCAGGTTGAAGTGGCTCTCGCCGCCCTCGCGGTGTCCGGCATGGCCCTGGTGGCGCGCGCTGTCGTCCACGACCTCCAGCCGGGAGGGCGCCAGGGCGGCGGTCAATTTGGCCTCGATGGCGTCAGCGACGGCGCCCATTGTCGATCTCCAGCATGTCAATCCTTGAACGGAAATAGCCTGGGCTTAATCTAAGCGCCATGAGCCGCGAGTTCGAATATCGTCCCAAGTTCTTCGACATACGGGTCCGCCCGCCCAAGCCGGGCGAGGAGGAGGGTCCGCGCGCCGATGACGTCAACCGGCTGAAGCCCGGCCAGCGGCGCTGCGAGCACGCCGACTGCTTGCGCGCGGCCGAGGCCAAGGCGCCCAAGAGCCGCGACCTGCCGGGCCAGTACTACCATTTCTGTCAGCCGCACGCGGCCGAGTACAACAAGAACTGGAACTTCTACGCCGGCATGAACGAGGGCCAGATCCGCGTCGAGCAGGAGCGCGAGAAGGTCACCGGCGGCCGTCCGACCTGGAGCATGAAGGCCGACGCCGGCTCGCGCGAGGCCGCCGCGGCCGCCGCCCGCGACGCCCGCAACATGGCCGACCCCTTCGGCCTGTTCCGCGCCCAGCAGCGCAAGGCGGAATCGGCCGCGGCCGGTCGCGCCGTCGGCAAGCTGGAACGCCAGGCCCTGGCCGACATGGATCTCGACGTCGACGCCGACGCCGCGGCCATCCGCGCCCGCTACAAGGACCTGCTCAAGCGCTGCCATCCCGACATGAACGGCGGCGACCGCAGCGCCGAGCACAAGCTCCAGCGGGTGATCAAGGCCTACAAGACCCTGCAGAAATCCGGGATGGCGAAGTAGCGGCGGCTCAGCGGGCGAGACCTCAGCGGGCCAGGCGGCGGTAGCCCTTCTCGCTCCAGCCTTCGAAGAAGTCGCCGGGATCGCCTTCCTCGGTCTCGATAGCGGACAGCGGTTCACGCGCCCCGCCAGCATAGGACAGCGTCCAGGCGTCGCCCGTCTCGCGCGCCAGGCTGGCCTCGACGTGACGGCCTCCTCCGACGGGATCGACAATGCAGCTCATGCGCAAGCGGTCGGACGCCAGCCAGGCCTGCGGACTGCACGACGCGCCCTTGGAGGCCACCGGGACCAAGTCCGCGCCGTCGGCCCGATAAAGGGTCACGCCGCCGCCGTCGTCGCTCTCGTTGCCGAACACCAGCCAGACGCCATCGGGCGATGCGAGGGGGAGTCCGACATCCGCCACGCGCAGGCGGCCGTCGGCGCCGATCAGCACCGACATCGCTTCGCCCTCGCCATGCGTGAAGGTGAGATGGGGCAGCCTTTCGCCCCCAACGGCCACGACGCCCGCCAGGCGCCAGCGGGCGCACTGGTCGAAACCGTCGCAGAAGCCGCTGTCGGTGAAGCTGGCCACGTCGCCCCGGGGACCGCGAACGAACAGGACGTCGCCGGCGCGGCGCGCCAGATCGGGGAACTGGGCCAGGAGCTTGGCCTCTTCAGCCCTGCCCTGCGCCATGTTCTCGGCCAGGGCCTGGGCGTAGGCCTTCTGGTCCTCGAGGTCGGCGGGCGACAGCTGCGGCCGCGAATGCGCCAGCCGGGCGGCCTCGACGCGATCGCGACGGACGGTCAGGCCGCCGGCGACGGCCAGCGTGGCCGCCGCGACGGCGACCGTGATGATCCAGGGAAAGACGCGCTCGCCGGCCATGGCCGAGCTTTAGGCGCGGCCGGCAAAGGACGCGAGTCCGAAAGCGGACTCGCGCTTAAATTCAGCGGATGCGGATGCGGACCGGCACGTCGATGAACGAGCCGGCGCGGCTCTTGCCGTCGGGGCCCATCAGGTCGACCTGGAACTGCGAGGCCATCTGCACGGCCGCTTCGCCGACGCCCATTTCCGAGGGGCTTTCGCTCTGGACGCTGCAGGCGGTCAGGCCGCCGTCGCGCTTGACCATGCAGCTGAGCAGGGCCACGGCCTCGCGCGGCTGGGCCACCTGGACGACGCGGGCCTGCGGCTCGGCCGAGGCGGTCGGGGTGGCGGCGGTCACGGCGGCGGCGAGAACGAACGAAGCGATCACTGTATCATCCCTATGGTCTTTCGGAGGGGGCCCAGGCTGGCCTGGGGTCTCCGGTGTCATTTTGGATCAGGCCGCGTTGGCCTGCTTGAGCCGTTGCAACCCCTGGGCCGCCAGGTCGGTCAGCGAACGCAGGCCCAGCTCCGCGAAGACGTCGAACGCGACCGCAAGAGCGGTGGCCGCGCGGTCGAGTCGGCCGTCGTCGCGGCCGGTGATCTCGACCCGGGCTTCATAGAGACGGGCGAGGTTCATCTGGGCCACGGCCCAGCCGGCAGGGTCGCGACCGCCCGGATGGGCGGCCAGCTCGGCCTTGAAGGCCATCTCGGCGGCGTCGAGCACGGCCAGATCCGCCGTCAGCTCGGCGCAGCGGGCCAGGCTGAGGGCGCGGTTGTTGGCCACGGCGGCGCGCAGGGCCAGGGCCGGCTGCACCTTCACGATATGGGTGGCGCGGTCGTAGCAGGTGACGGCCTGCTCGAAGCAGCGGTCCGAGGTGGTGGCCTCGCCCATCATCTGCAGGGCCTCGCCCAGGCCCGCCTGGGCGCGGGCCCAGTCCAGCGGGCTGTGGCCAGGATCCAGCGGCTCCAGCGCCTGGGTGGCGGCCTCGACGCCGTCGGCGATCAGGGTCAGCTCGCCGTCCAGGTCGCCCAGCCGGGTCAGGGCCTCGCCGCGCAGCAGCTCCAGCCGCGACCAGGTCAGGGGTTCGAAATCGGGATCCAGCGCGGCGACGGCCACGCGGGCCTCGGCCAGGGCCACCTCGACCAGGCTGCGGTCCTTCAGGCGGACGGCGCAGCCCAGCAGCAGGTCGATGCGGGCCGCGCGCTGGTCGGCCAGTTGCAGGCGCGCGCCGCCGGCCTTGGCGCCGCGATCGCCGGACATCACCGCCAGCGGCGCCTCGAAGGCCTGGGCCGCGGCCAGGGCGCGGTCGATGTCGTTCTCGGCCAGGGCCATGCGGCCATCGACGGCGGCCAGCAGGGCGGCGGCCAGCGCGCCGTGCGGGCCGTGGGTCGCCTTGGTCAGGGCCAGGGTGGCGCCGGCGGCCGCGTGCAGCCCCTCGTCGCCGAACAGGTCGGCGCCCAGCATGGCCAGCACCGCCTGCTCGCAACGGGCGGCGGCGGCCAGCTCGGCCTTGCGTTCGGTCTCGGCCAGGCGGGTCGCGCCCTCGGCCTGGGCCGCGCCCTTGCGCAGGGCGGCGGCGTCGCCGGTGCGGCGGGCCACTTCGCGCCAGACCACGGCGGCTTCCAGCAGACGCACCGCGCGATCCTTGCAGCCGATGCGGCCGGCCGCGACGTCGGCGGCGCGCGCCTCGTTGGTCAGCAGGCGCAAGTCCATCAGCTCCAGCAGCGCGGTGTCGCCGCCGGTCAGCCCCTCGCGATGCGCGGCGGCATGGGACACGCGTCCCTGCCCCTCCACGCCGAGAAGCCGCTTCAGGTCCCGCCCAACGAATTCGAACATCGCTCGCGTACTCCGCCTTCGGATCGTCCCACCTCGGCACGGCCGCGATGGATTTAACGCGATATCAGCAAAACCGGAGCCAACGGTCTTAACAAGGGGTTAACCGGTGTGAATCGGCCGTTAACCCTGAATATTCAGATCACATTAACTTTGATCGCCGGATTGGGCCGGAAACTGGCGGTTTTGACCCATTTTGGCACGGTTTTTGCTTCGCCAGACGGCCGGACCGGGTGGGTGTGGGCGCACAAATTAGAACATTGTTCACTCAAGTGAAAATGACGTTAACTCTAAGATTTAGGACCTTGTTTACACTTCGTTCAGGGTTGGAGCGCCTCGGGATGGCGGATCGGCGCGTGAATCGCTAGAAAACGGCCATGACCAGCTCCGCCGTCACCCTCTGGACCGCCGCCCTCTGCAAGCAGGACCCCGGCTATGGCGGCTGGTCGTTCGTGCGCAAGCTGGACGGCGAGTCGGGCGCGGCGGCGATCAAGGGCGCGGCCGGCGGCGAGCGCCGCACCACCCTGGCCCGGATGAGCCTGACGGCTCTGGCCGAAGCGCTGTCCAGCCTGTCGGACCTGCCGGCCAACACGGCCGTGACCCTGTACTTCGCCGATCCCGCCCTGGCCGGCGAGCTGGTCGCCAGCGACGGCGCCTATGCCAGCGCCGAGCCCGAGGCCTGGGCCGCCGCCCGCGCCCTGGTCGCCGCCCGGCCGGTGCTGAACCTCGTCCCGCTGGCGCCGAGCGCCCCGGCGAACGGCTTCCTGGCCGCCTGGTCCGAATTCGGCCTTGACACCTCCAAGAGCCGCGGCGCGTTCAAGGCCGCGATCCCGAAACCGAACCTGCTGAAATTCCCGGGCTGAAACGACCTGAGCTTGACCAAGTCAACAATACCACTATAGGCTGATTGAACTGCCGACAGCATCCGGGGGGATGGCATGTTGCAATGGCTTTCAGCGTTCTTTACCGGGTCGCCGCAGGCGCGGGTCGATCCCCGCCTGGGCAGTTCGCCGACCCTGTTGGCGTTGACTGTGCTGTTCACATTGGCCGCCCTGGGCATCGTGGCCCTGTTCACCGCGTCCTGGGTGGTCTGTCCCGACAGCGCCGAAGCCGGCCGCTGCTCGATCGGGGCGCGCTTCAACGGCCATTTCCTGGCCTTCGGGGTCATGGCGGGGACGGCCGGCGCCTGCGGCGGCGGTCTGCTCGGACTGCTGTTTGGCCTGCCGACCAGCGCCGCCCGCGCCGTGGCCCAGACCAACGCCAATCCGCACGGCCCCGGCCAGGACAATCCCTGGTTCACCGACAATACGGCGATGGAGCAGATCGCCGACTGGCTGACCAAGATTATCGTGGGCCTGAGCCTGGTGAACTTCGACCGCTTTCTCCTGCACGGCTGGGAGGTTTCGGTGGAGGTGTCGCGGGCGATGAGCGGCCAAGCCGACGCAGGGCCGGCCATCGGCGGCCTGACCCTGGCGCCCTCCGTACTGATCGGCTTCGCCATCAGCTACATCTGGATCAGGCGCTTCCTGCCCGGCGAACTGGCCAGCGCCCGCCTGTCGATGATCGAGCGGCAAGCGATGTCCATGCAATACATGTCCGGGCGCCAGAAGATCGAGGCGGCCGAACGCAGCGGAGCCAAGCAGGCCGTCCCATCGGCGAACGCCCAGGAGATCACCGCCCGGACGTCACAAGCCGTGGCCGTCGCCAGCTCCCAGGTCGGCGCCGCCTTCGAGATGCCTCCGGTGGTCGCCCAAGGCGCCAATGAACTAGACCCCTGGCAAGGTCAGTTTCTATCGCACCCGCATCAGGCCGGCAGCATCAAGCTGGACGCACAGGTCAAGGCCCTGCCCGGCGACGCCGACTGGTTCTCGATCACGATCCTGATCAATTTCGCCGATGAGGCGACGGCGGCCCACCTGGCCGACAGTCCGGCCCGGCTCTACCTGCACCCGACCTTCCCCAATCCGATCCGCGACATCCGACTGGGAAAGATGGGCTTCGCCCTGGAACTGGTGGGCTGGGGAGCGTTCACCGTCGGCCTGCAACTGCAAAACGACGAGCGCTACGAGCTGAACCTGGCCCTGCTGCCGAACGCCCCCGCCGTGTTCAAGGCGCGCTAGGCGTCCAGCCCCTTCACCACCAGGGTCGCGGTCGCCGCGTTGCAGGCGAAGGGGATGTCGGCCAGGGTCGCCAGGCGGATCAGCGCCTTGACGTCGACGTCGTGCGGCTGAGGCGACAGCGGGTCGACGAAGAAGATCAGGATGTCCAGCCGGCCCTCGGCGATCATCGCGCCCAGCTGCTGGTCGCCGCCCAGGGGGCCGCTCTTCAGGCGGGTCAGCTGCAGCTGCGGCAGGGCCTGCAGGATGCGGCCGCCGGTGGTGCCGGTGCCGTAAAGCACGTGCTTTTCCAGGAACGCCGCATGGGCCAGGGCCCAGTCGACCAGGTCGGCCTTCTTGTCGTCGTGGGCCACGAGGCCGATGGCGAGCTGGCGGGTCATGCGGGAACGGCTCCGGTTGAACGCGTCCTTCCTATAGCGGCTGGACGCCGGGCCGCCAGCCGTCCCGCGCCTCTTCCCTTTTCACGCGCAATGCCGCTAGGATACATATTGAAACGATATCTCAAATAATGAGATCGCCGTTCATGGCGATCCTGGAGGAAGACGCCATGACCCTCGACCGTCGCGCCTTCGCCGCGGGCCTGACCGCCCTGCCGCTGCTGTCGGCCGCGCCCCGCGCCCTGGCCGCCCAATCCCAGGCGAAAGGACCCGGCGCTCGCCCGGGTCCGTTCCTGCTGGGCGCCGACATCACCTGGATCCCGCAGGACGAGGCCGACGGCGCGGTGTTCTACGCCGGCGGCGAGAAGCGCGACATCCTGGCGATCCTGGGCGACGCCGGCTTCAACGCCATCAAGATCCGCGTCTTCGTCAATCCCGAGAACGGCTACTCGGCGCAGCGCAAGACCGACCCGTGGGCGGGCCTGGCCCAGACGGTCAGCATGGCCAAGCGGATCAAGGCCGCCGGCATGCACCTGACGATCAGCTTCCACTACAGCGACAACTGGGCCGATCCGCAGAAGCAGGTGAAGCCCGCCGCCTGGACCGACCTGCCGTTCGACGCCCTGGTCAAGGCCGTCGGCGACCACACCCGCACCGTGCTCACCGCCCTGGAGAAGGCCGGCGCCCGGCCCGACCTGGTAGTGATCGGCAACGAGATCACCTTCGGCATGCTGTGGCCCGACGGCCGCGTGCCCCTGCCCGTCCCGACCGGCAATCCGGCCACCGACGCGGTGCACCTGAACGTTCCCGACGCCGGCGGCTTCGACAAGCTGGCCCGGCTGCTGAGCGCGGGCCTCGACGCCTCGCGCGAGACCGTGCCGGGGGTCAAGACCAGCCTGCACAACCACCTGGGCCGGCACTGGACGATCGTCAGCCACTGGACCGACAGCCTGCTCTCACGCGGCGTGCGCTTCGACGCCGTCGGCTTCTCCTGCTACCAGCAGCAGGCCGAGGGCGACTGGGCCAACACCTTCAAGCGGTTCGGCGAGCGCTACCCTGACCACGGCTTCTATGTGGCCGAATATTCCAGCCGGAAGCGTTATGTGAACGACCTGGTGTTCGACGCCCCGGGCCAGCGCGGCTGGGGAACCTTCATCTGGGAGCCGACCCGGCACCAGGAGGCGATCTTCGACCAGGACGGCCAAAACGCCGGCGAAGGCCCCAAGCCCAACCTGCTGTCGCAGGGCATCAACAGCGCCGAGGCCCCCGGCGCGCAGATCGCCGGCGCCCCGCCCCCGCATCCCGAAAAGACCGAGCACGGCGGCCGCTACGACGCCAATGCGTTCCTGGGGCTCTATCGCCAGATGGCGCGGGACTATGGGCTGAAGAAGGGGTGAGGCGACGGCTTGACCTTGATTATTTTACATACGTAACCTTCCCTCGTCGAGGGAGGGGCGGCATGGGCAAGCGGCTGCTGCGGATCGTGGCCCTGGCCCTCGGCCTGGCCCTGGCGACGCCGACCGGGGCGGTGATGCTGATGGAAGTCCCGCCCAGCCTTGAGGCCGTTCGCACCCCGGCGGGCGCGGCCGAGTATCGCCAGGCCACGGCCGTCGCGCTGGTCCGCCCCAAGGCCGCCTGGACACCGCCTTGCTGGCTGGCCGGGCTGCTGTCGTGGGCGTCGCCCCAAGCCTACGGCGACTATTGCGGCAAGCGCGAGCGGTCGCGCCGCTATCGGCTGGCGGTGATCGAGACGCTGAAGGGCGCCCCGCCCCGGCGCCTGCCCGCGCGGTTGCGCGGCGACTATCCGCTGGACCCCGACTTCATGCGCCGCACGCGGCCGGATCTGTGGATCGGGGTGTACGACCTGGACGCCAAGCGAGCGGCCGGACGCCATGCCGGCTTCCTGTTCCTGCACCGCGGCCGCATCGCCGACCGCGAGTTGGACGTAGAGGGTGTCTTCGACCGGCCGCGCCTCAGCGACGGAACGATCTCGCGGCCGATCCTCGACCCGGCGCTGGACTACCTCGTGTTCCTCGACGAGCGGGGCCAGATCGATCACTGGGAGCCGGTCGCCCGCGGCGGGGCTGATCGCGACCTGCTGGTCCAGCGCCTGCGCTGGCTGCGCGGCGGCGCCCGCGACGACGACGTCCGGCTGACCTGTTCGCCCGCTTTACCGAGGCGGCGATCTATGAGGCCGCGCCGCTGGAGCCGGGATCGCCGCGGGCATCGATCCCCGCCTGCCGCCCTCGCCTGGTCGGCGGCCACAAGATCTCGCCGATGAACCTGTCGATGGACATCTTCGGCTCGGAGCTGCTCGGCCCGTCCTGCCCTGCCGGCCTGGCGAGCCGCCCCGGCGCTATCTGGTCCTGATGATCGCGCCGCGCGACGCCTCGCTGTTCGGCTGGGACGAGCGGGGCGCGACCGCCCGCCTGCTGCCGATCGTCGACGGCAAGGTGCGGCCCGGCGACCTGGTCAGCCAGCTGCGGCTGGCGCCGCCGATCCGATCCCCGTCGAGCAGGTGCTGGCCTGGATCGGGACCGGCGTCGCCGAGGAGGATCGCTGGTTCGGCACGCGCGACCAGGACCCGCCGCTGAAGCTTATTGGCCCCAGTTGATGGCGAACACCACCTTGCGCACCAGGCGCAGGCCTTGGCTGAAGGCCAGGGCCTCGCTCGCCGCCTGAGGCGAGGGCTCGGGCGGCGTCAGCCCGGGGATCGGCTTCAGCGGCGGCGCGAGCTGGCACTGGCTCAGCCGTCCATCGGGGGTCCAGCCGCAGACCAGGCGCGCCGATTGCGAAGGCCTGACGGACGGGCCGCCCTCGACCGCCGCCAGCTCCAGCCAGTCGCCGTTCTCGACATCGCCCAAGGTCTCGACGCCGGCCCCATAGAGCCGGACGGACAGTGCCTTCGGCGGCGGCCGCAGGGCCGTCTTGTAGGCGCTCTGCGCCACGGCGATCGCCGCCGCGCCATAGCCCTGCCCCGGCGCACCTTCCGAAAGCACCTTGCAGGCGGTCAGCGGACCGGAAGCCTCCAGGGGCGCCTCGCAGGACAGCGAAGCGGTGCCGAGGGCGTCCGCGCCCGCGGGTCGCGCCGCGTCCAGCACCTTGCCGCTGGGCGGCTTGACGGGGCTGGACCAGGACCTGCCCCCGTCCGTGACGTTGAATCTGATGTGGATGTAGACGGGCTCGCCCGCCGCCGGCGGCGTCACCAGGCGCCCGAGTCGCTCGGTGATCAGCTGGGCCGCCTTGCCGAAGCCGAAGGCGGCCGGAAACTCGCCGACCACGACGCAGTCGGAGACCCGTCCGGTCACCTGGCTCGGGGGCTGGGCGATGCAGCGCACCCGCGCCCAGCCATTGACTTCCATCCGCTGCGCCCGATCGGGATAGTAGCGGGCCACCGTGCCAGAGACGATGATCTGGGAGTCCTGCGGAAGAGGATCGGCAAGCCCGATCGTCGCCGAACCGCTCGCGAACGCCAATGCGGTCAGGCCCGCGAACCAAGCTTTCCGCTTCATGCTTCCCCCGGAATCACGCGCCGCTCGCGAAGGGCGACACGACCGTCGCGATCTAGCATGGCGAGAAACGGGTCTAAAGCTCGCGGGGACGGCGTTCGCCGCCTCAGCCCCGTTCCTTGGTCCGCTCGAAGCGCACCTTCGGGTAGCGTTCGGCGACGTAGTTGATCTCCCAGCCGCTCTTGCCCAGGAACACCGGCTGGTCGTCGATATCGCGGCCCATGGCCGTCTTGTGCTTGTTCTCGAAGTCCTCGACGTCGGCGCGCTCGCCGACCAGCCAGCGGGCCTCGGCGTAGGGGCTGTTCTCGAAGATCACGTCCAGCTGGTACTCGTTGGCCAGGCGGTCGGCCATGACCTCGAACTGCAGCTGGCCGACGGCGCCGACGATGAAGTCCGACCCGATCATCGGCCGGAACAGCTGGGTGACGCCCTCCTCGGCGAGGCCCTCCAGGGCCTTCTTCAGGTGCTTGGCCTTCAGCGGATCCTTGACCCGCACGCGGCGCAGGATTTCCGGGGCGAAGTTGGGCAGGCCGGCAAAACGCAGGGCGCCGCTCTCCGACAGGCTGTCGCCGACCCGCAGCACGCCGTGGTTGGGGATGCCGATCACGTCGCCGGCGAAGGCGTCTTCGGCCAGTTCGCGGTCGGACGCGAAGAACATGATCGGCGCGTTGACGCTCATGGCCTTGCCGGTGTTCTGGGCCTTCAGCTTCATGCCGCGGGTGAAGCGGCCGCTGGTCAGGCGCAGGAAGGCGATCCGGTCGCGGTGATTGGGGTCCATGTTGGCCTGGACCTTGAAGACGAAGCCCGAGACCTCGCCGTCGCCCGGGGCGACATGGGTCTCGGCCCCGGCCTTGTTGGCCTTGGCCGGCTTGGGCGCGGGGGCGTAGGCGCCGATGCCCGCCAGCAGCTGGTCGACGCCGAAGTGGCGCAGGGCCGAGCCGAAGAACACCGGCGTCATGTGGCCTTCGAGGAACGACTGCACGTCGAACGGCTTGCCGGCCTCGGTGACCAGCATGGCGTTGTCTTCCAGCTCGGCGCGCTCTTCGGGCTCCAGGTACTGGACGACGGCGTTGCCGTTGAAGGCGACGGGGTCGGGATGGCCCTCCTCGTCGGTCGAGCTCTTCTTGGCGTAGGGGATGAACTGCTGGCTGCGCAGGTCGAGCATGCCCTTGAAGCGCCCGCCCGAGCCGGCCGGCCAGTAGAGCGGCGCGGGGTCGAGGGCCAGCTTCGAGGAGACCTCGTCGAGCAGCTCGAACGGATCCTGGGCCTCGCGGTCCATCTTGTTGATGAAGGTGATGATCGGGATGTCGCGCAGGCGGCACACCTCGAACAGCTTCAGGGTCTGGGGCTCGATGCCCTTGGCCGCGTCCAGCACCATGATCGCGGCGTCGGCGGCGGTCAGGGTGCGGTAGGTGTCTTCCGAGAAGTCTTCGTGGCCCGGGGTGTCCAGCAGGTTGAACATCAGGCCGTCGTGGTCGAACGTCATCACCGAGGCGCTGACCGAAATCCCGCGCTCGCGCTCGATCTTCATCCAGTCCGACTGGGTGCGCCGCGCCTGGCCGCGCGCCCGCACCGCGCCGGCCGCGCGGATCGCCCCGCCGGCCAGCAGCAGGTTCTCGGTCAGGGTCGTCTTGCCGGCGTCAGGGTGGCTGATGATGGCGAAGGTGCGCCGACGGGCGGCCTGGACGACGGGAGAAAGGTTGGCGGGCGAAGTGCTCATCGCGCCGGACTACCGCTCCCGCACGTCCTTGTCACCCTCTGGCCGCACTGCCGCGTCGTCCGCCGGGTCGTGCTGGGGGTCACCCTCTCTCCGCGAAGACGGCCGCCTGCGACCCGGCCGGCAGCGCCTCGCCGTCGGCCTTGTCCCTCAGCTCGGCCATCAGCTGGGCGGCGTACTTGGCGCGCGCGCCGCCGTGCGGGTTGCCGGCCACGGGCGCCATCATCTCGCACGCCTCCTCATAGGCCTTGGCCTGGATGAACAGCCGGGCGGCCGTCATCCGGATCAGCGAGGCCTGTGGCGCGATCTCGGCGGCGCGGGTGATGACGTTCAGGGTGTTTTCCGACGGCGTCTTCTCCAGCGACCTGGTCTGGGCGTAGCCGAACAGCGCCATGTAGTCGTTGGGGTCGATCTTGTGGATCCGCCCCAGGTATTGGGCGGCGTCGGCGTAGATGGCCTGGACCTGCTCGCGGTCGGCCTTGTCGCGGACGGCCTTGCGCGCCGAGGACAGACGGCTGGCGGCCAGGATCTGCAAGGTCTCCAGGTCCTGCGGACGCTCGTCGAGCAGGGCCTTCAACATCACCTCGCACTGCTTGCGGTCGCCCAGGTCGCACTCGGTGCGGGCCAGGACGCGGCGGCTGTAGAACTCGTTCGGCCGCTTGGCGACGATCTTGCGGATCTTGGCCAGGAAGGCGTCCGCCTCGGCCGGCGGGATGTCCTGCTTGAGGCGCTGGACCTCGAGGATCAGGTCATCGGCGCCCTCGGGCAGGCGCGTGAAGACGATCTCCGGGGCCGGCGGCGGCGTGCGCTTCAGCTCCATCCCCGACAGATTGTCCATGTACTTGACCAGGGCCTTTTCCAGCTGCTTGCCGTCCTGGCCGTAGACCTTGGTCCAGCTGGCCATCGGATCGGCGCCCTCGCGCACGGCCTTCAGATAGCGGCTCAGCTGCGAGCGCCGGCCCTTGTCGTTCCAGACATAGTGGGTCAGCAGCCAGGACTGGGCGTAGTAGACGCCGCGGTCGGCCTCGGGGATCTGGCCGGGCTTCTTCGACAGCACGTCGGCCATCGGCACCCAGGTCTTGTTCATCAGCGACGCGGCGCGGCTGCGGCTGAAGTCGCCGATCAGCACCTTCTCGGGCTGCAGGTCGACGGTCATGTAGTATTCCGCCAGCCCCTCGATCAGCCACCCCGGATAGCCGGCCGGGAAGTACTGCATCATGAAGTGGTGGGTGTATTCGTGCAGCACCACGTCGTCGCCGTTGTTGCGGTCGTAGCGGCCGCCGTCCTCGCGGATGGCCACCACGAAGATGTCCTCCAGGGCCGTGGAGTAGATCCCGCGCAACCCCTCTGAAGCGCCAGGGATCACCCGCCGCATCTGCTGGGTGCTGGAGACCAGATAGAAGGGCAGCTTGCGCGGCGTCTCGGCGTCGGTCTTGTCGTGCAGCAGGCGCAGGACGCCGTCGAAATCCTCCAGCATCGCCACATAGCGGCGCACCAGGGCCTCGCTGCGATCGGAATAGACGACGAAGTGCGTGCTCTCGGCGCGCATCCAGCGGCCGGTGGGATCGGCGACCGCGGGCGGCGGCGGCGCCGCCGGCTGGGCCAGGGCGGGCGTCCAAACGCTCAGCGCCGCCGCGATCGCGACGCCAACACCAGTCCAACGTACCGACAAGACCGCCCTCCCAAGCGCAATTATACGTTGAGGCTGGCGCAAGCACGACCGCCAGGCAAGGCTGTATGTTTCGAAATCTGAAATGCGGTCCCAGATTTCGAACAAGACGCTGGTCAGCCCTTGGTCGCCCCGCTCTTGGCGGCCCGGGCCTTTGCCGGTGCAGGCGGCGAGGGCGGCGGCTTGGCTTCGGTCGCGGCCGGGGTCGGCGGTTCCGGCTTGTCCTCCTTGCCCTCCAGGTCCTTGAGGATGTTGCTGGCCTGCTTGGCCTGGCCGCCGCCATGCGGGTTGGCCGCGATCGGCGCCAGCATCTGGCGGGCGACGCTGTAGCGGCCGGCGCGCATGAACAGGCGCGCCGCGTTCAGCCGGATGGCCGGGCTCTGCGGCGCGATCTCGGCCGCCCGGTAGATGACGTTGAGGGTATTCTCGGTCGGCTCTCGATCGAAGGACCGCGCCTCTGCGTAGCCGTAGAGGGTCAGGTAGTTGTCGCCGTCGACCTTGTGGGCGCGGCCCAGATACTTCACGGCCTCGGCGTAGATCGCCTTGGTGTCTTCGAAGTCGGCGGTGCGGGCGGCGGCCAGGCGGCTGTAGGCCATGACCTGCAGCGCCTCAAGGTCGTTGGGCCGCTCGTCCAGCAGGGTCTTGAGGATCTTCTCGCCGGCCGCGCGATCGCCGAAGTCGCATTCGGCCCGGGCCAGGACCAGGCGGCTGTAGAACTCGTTCGGACGCTTGGCGGCCAGCTCGCGCACCCGCGGCAGCAGCGCCTTGCCCTGCTCTTCGCTGACGCCGCGCTTGATCAGCTGCACCTCGAGGATCAGGTCGTCGGCGCCCGCCGGCAGGCGGGTGAAGGCGATCTGCGGCGTCGGCGGGGTGCGCATCACCGACATGCCCATCAGCGACTTGCGCATATAGGCCCGCAGGTTGCGCTCCAGGGTCTTGGCGTCGTCGCCATAGACCGCGGTCCAGCTCTCCATCGCCGGCTTCCCGGCCCGGACGGCGTCGAGATAGGTCTCCAGCTTGGCCCGCCGCCCCTTGTCGCTCCAAAGGTAGTGGGTCAGCAGCCAGGACTGGGCGTAGAAGGCCGAGACGTCGTCGCGATCCAGGTCGCTGGGGCGCTTGGTCAGCAGCACGTCCATCGGCAGCCAGCGCTCGTTGACCAGGGCGTAGGCGCGGCCGGCGTTGAAGTTGCCGATCGTCACCTTCTTGGCCTGCAGATCGGCGGTCATGTAGTATTCCGCCAGCCCCTCGATCATCCAGCCCGGATAGCCGGCGGGGAAGTACTGCATCATGAAGTGGTGCGTGTATTCGTGCAGCACCACGTCGTCGCCCTTGGTGGTGTCGTACTCGCCGCCGGCGCCCTCGCGGATGGCCACGGCGAAGATGTCGTCCAGCGAGGTGAAATAGACGCCGCGGCCGTTCTCGGGGGCCTCGGGATAGGCGCGGCGCAGCTGGCGGGTGTTCGACACCAGATAGACCGGCAGCTTGCGCGGGGTCGCGGCTTCGGTGCGGCCGTGCAGCAGCCGCAGAATGCCGTCGAAATCCTCGAGCATCGTCACATATTCGCGCAGCAGGTTTTCGCTGCGGTCCGAATAGACGACGAAGTGCTCGCTCTCGGCCCGCAACCAGCGGCCGGGCGGATCGGATTGCGCCCAGGCCGGCGACCACGCCGCCAGCAGCGCCGCCAGCAGCGCCGCCAGAACCACGAGACCCATTCTACGCAACATCGACATCGCCCCCGACACGACCGGAAATTGAAACTTTCAGATTCCGACCGCGCGTCATAGCCGGACGGTCGCGGCACTGCCGGTCATTCGACCGGCGGCGCCCGCACCCCGGAGACCCAAGGTCTTCGGGGTGCGGATGGTCACCTACTTGCCGCCGGCGGCTTCGGCCGTCTTGGGCAGCTTGTCGGCGATCTCCTTCAGCAGCCGCTGAGCCGCCGCGGCCGATCCGGCCTTGTGCGGGTCGCCGGCGACCGGCCGCAGCAGGGCGTCGGCCTCGACATATTCGTGCTTCATGATCAGGGCCCGCGCCTCGGTCAGGGTGATGGTCTCGACCTGCGGCGCCAGCCGGTGCGCCTTGTCGAGCACCGTCAGCACGTTCTCGCTGGGATAGTGGGCCTCGACCGTCCGGCTGCGCGCATAGCCGTACAGCGTCTGGTAGCGCCCGCCGTCGAGCTTGAAGGCCTTGCCGAACTGGGCGCCGGCCGCCTTGTAGAGCTCTGTCTTGCGCTCGGGTGCGTCGTCGCCGGCCTGAAGGCGCGCCAGGCCCGCCAGCTCGAAGCCGACGGCGTCCTCGGGGTAGTCGACGGTGTACTGGTCGATCAGCGCCAACCCCTTGCCGAAGTCGCCGAAGGTCAGTTCGGCGCGGGCCAGGGCCAGCTTGGGCAGCCGCTGGTCGGGATAGCGCGTGGCGGCGGCCCGCACCTTGCCCAGCAGTTCCTCGCGCCATTTCTGGCGCTCGGCGCGCCCCTCGGCCATGGCCTTGGCGAGCTCGGCCTTCTCCTTGGCGTCCTTGCCGGACTTGTCCTTGCCGGGCTCGCCTTTGCCAGGCTCGTCCTCGTCGTCGGCGTCGACGGGCGCGTCGCGGCCGGCTTCGAGGCCGGCGGCGCGCAGCGACAGCTCGGCCAGCAGCAGGTCGTCGGCCGTCGGCGACAGCCGGGAGATCTCGATCCGCGGCGTGGGCAGGTCGGTCGCCGTGAACGACTTGTAGGGAATGGCCGAGGTGCTGTAAGCGCGCAGCTTGATCTGCAGCTGGGAGGCCGTGAGGCCGGTGACCTTCTCCATCGAGGTGACCGGATCGGCCCCGGCCCCGACGGCCTTCATGTAGGCCACCAGCTGCTGGTAGCGGTTCGGATCGCTGATGAAGTAGTGCGTCAGGAGCCAGGCCTGGGCGTAGAACATCGAGGCGCTTTCGCTGTCCCCGAGTTCGAAGGGCCGCTTGCTCAGCAGCTTGTCCATCGAGACCCATGGCCCGTAGACCACGTTCTCGCCGCGGGTCTCGTTGCGTCCCGCCTCGATCTTCTTGCCGACGATGGTGGCCGACCCGAAGTACTCGGCATAGCCCTCGACCAGCCACGACGGATAGCCATAGGGGAAGTACTGCATCATGAAATGGTGCACGTACTCGTGCTGGATCACATGGTCGTCGGCGCGCTGGCGCACCGCCATGGCGAAGATCTCGTCGACGTCGGCCTTGTAGAACCCCTGCACGCCGGAGCCGACAGTGGGCCAGACGATCTTGAATTCGGACGTGTTGCCGACGAGGTAGAGGGTCAGCTTGCGCGGCGGCACGCCGTCGATCGGCAGGCCGTGGCGAAAGCGCAGCCAGGAGTCGAACAGCTCCAGCTTGGCCACATAGTCGCGCAGCACCCCCTCGTCGCCGTTGCTGTAGATCGTGAAGCGCGGGCTCTCGGCCTTCAGCCAGCGACCGCCCTTGCCGGACTTGACCACCAGCCCCTCGATCGCGCCCACGTCCTGCGCCGACGCCTGGCCGGCAAAGCCGACGCCCATCGCCAGCGCCACGGCCAGAACCGTGGCCGCCTTAATCCCCCGAATCCCCATCACACACTCGATAATGCCACACTCGCTTCAACCTTAAGCTTCGCGGGGCGCCGATCAAGGGCGGCGTCGCATTCCTCGGACAAATGGGCGGGACGTGCCGGAAAGCGGGCAAAGGCGGCCTTCGCCAATACCCCTACACATCCGAAGGTTTTAGGATCATGCTGCCATCCAGCGCATGATCGTCACGAGAACGACGGCGCCAGGAGGAAACGCCATGGCCCTGGCCGAAGACCCTCGCCGCCATATCCGCCAACGCTCCCTGGGGCAAAGCACGCTTTGCCTGGGCACGGTGATCGCCGGACTTGTGGTCATCGCGATCGCCCTGAACATCCTGGCCGGCCTGCTGCTGTAGCGGCAGAAGGGTCGGGCGTTCGCGATCGTCCCGTCGGCGCGCGGTCCGGACATCCGGCCTGGCGCGCCCGTTGCGGGCTCTAGCGGGACGCGAGCGGCGTCAGGCCGCCAACCGCCGCCAGACCTGGCGGTCGGCTTCCAGATTGGTCAGCTGGCCGGCCTTCTGGCGTTGATGCAGCGTGGCCATCACCTCGATGCCGATCTGGGCGTAGCGCACCTGCACCTGTTCGATCAGGCAGCCCCGGGCCGGGGCGATGAACAGGGCGGCGTTGACCTCGGGCGACTTGGCGATCAGCAGGGCCGCCAGGCGCTTGGCCTTGTCAGGCTGCTTGAGGTGCAGCAGCGGCTCCTCGGCGTAGAGCTCCTTGCCCAACTCGGCGACGAAGTTCAGCGACAGGGCCGCGAAACGGTCGCGCGTCATCGGCGGCGACAGTTCGGCGGCGTCCAGGCTGAGCACGACGTCGTTCATCAGGAAGAGCATGGGCGGCTTGCGGGGGCTGCGAAGTGACCTGCGACAACCTGCCACGCCGGGCTTTCGGTCTGGTTTAGCGGCAGGGTTAATGCTGTGGATCGTTGCAATCTCGCCGTGCGAAATCAGTCCTCGACCGCCTCGGTGAGGAAGTGGCGCCCCTCGCGGTCCTCGATCTCCACCACCCAGACGTCCGGGTCGATGCGGGCGGCGCGCTCGGCATAGGCGTCGAGGTCGGGCTCGAAGTCGGACTTGGTCGGCTGCATCCACACCCGCTCGCCGTCGCCGCGCGTGGCCTCGCTGTAGAGCCGCACGGTTCCGGCCCGGCGGTCGACCACCTTGACCAGCACCGCCCCGGCCCGGGCGTCGCCCTTGCGCACGACCATGGCGAAGGCGCCGCCCAGCTCGGCGCGGCGGATCAGCGCGCCCACCCAGAGATCCGTCGAAAGAAGCATCGCTAACCGAACCGCAACCACGGGGCGCCTAAGGTGGCCCCGAAACATCCTGTCTCGCAGAATACGAGAAAATGACCACCGTGAAGACCTCCGCCCCGCGAAAGCGGCGCATGGCGGCGACGCTCGTCGCCGTAGCCGCCCTCGGCGCGGCCCAGGTCGCGGCGGCCACCCCCTCCGACCTCTTCTACGAACGCAGCCTGATGAGCGCCGCCGGCGCGCGCTGCGGCCTGTTCACGCCCTCGCTGTCGGGCGCCCTGGACGCCGGCCGCGCGCAGGCCCGGGGCGCGGCCCTGCGGGCCGGGGCCAGCGTCGAACAGCTGGACGGCGTGCAGCAGCGCGCCCACGCCAAGGCGGCCTCGGTGCCCTGCGCCTCCAAGGACCTGACCACGGCCGCCGGCCGGGTGCGCAAGGCCTTCGAAGGCTACGCCCTGCTGCAGCGGATGGACTATCCGGGCGACCGGGCGACCTGGCAGGCCGACCGCGCCAGCTCGGCCACCATCCCCTTCTGGCGGCTGTCGCAGCCCTCGGCCTTCGGCCCCGATCGGCTGATGTTCGGCCTGGCCGGCCGCAATGTCGAACTGCTGGCCGTGGCGACCTTCGCCGACGGCGCCCGGCCTTATGCCGCGCGCTTGGTCATGCGCGATCCGACCCGCACCCAGGGTCCCTATCTGAAGGCTCGCAACGGCGGCGGCCTGGCCGACAACGCCGCCCCGCGCGCCGCCAGCCGGGTGTTTGGGGCCGAGACCCGCGACGCCGTCCCCGCCCCCACCCTGCTGCCGACCGGCGCCAAGACCGGCATGGCCTTCCGCTTCCCGCGCGAGGCCGGCGACGTCATCGCCCGGCTCGACCCGCGCGAGGCGATCACCGTCGAGTTCCTGATCCAGGGCCGCGACGGCGACGTGGTGCGCCGGGCCTATGTCGAGGTCGGCGATTTCGCCGCCGGACGGGCCTTCCTGCGCGTCAGCTGACAGGTTTGGGCGCGCCGCATTTGGCCTGACGGCCGCCCGCGCCCATATTCGGTCCATGCTGCGTGTTCGCGTCATCGACCTGGAGACCGCCGGAAACGGCCCGCACGACGTCTGCGAGATCGGCTGGCAGGACGTGGTGCAGGACCCGGGCGGCCGCTGGCGCGTCGACGACGAGCGCGGATCGCGGCTGGTCAATCCCGGCCGCCCGATCTCGCCCGAGACCATGGCCGTCCACCACATCCTCGACGCCGACGTCGCCGGCGCGCCGTTCTGGAAGGACGCCTCGCCCGGCGTGCTGAAGCCCGAGGGCGGGGTGGCGGCCCTGGCGGCGCACCGCGCCAGCTTCGAGCAGCGCTACTGCACGCCCAACCTGGCCGGCGGGGCCGACTGGATCTGCACCTGGAAATGCGCCCTGCGCCTGTGGCCGCAGCTGTCCAGCTTCTCCAACCAGATGCTGCGCTACCAGCGCATGCCCGAGGGCCTGGTCCACGCGTGGGGCCTGCCCGCCCACCGCGCCCTGCCCGACGCCTATGTCACCGCCCACCACCTGCGCGACATGCTGAACGAGGCCTCGCTGGAGCAGCTGCTGGCCTGGAGCGCCGAGCCGGGCCTCCTGCCCCGCGTGCCGACCGGCCCGCATCGCGGCAAGGCCTGGGACCAGCTCGACGGCGATGCGCTGCAAGCCCTGGCCAAGGACCGAGACCGCGACCTCCGCTTCAGCGCCGAGACCGAGCTGCGGCGGCGGGGGGAGCTGGCGGAGCCGGATCCGGTGGAGCCAGCGCAGCGGACGTTGCTTTAAGGAGCACTCCCTCTCCCATAGGGAGAGGGTCTGTGAAAGCGCTCCTACCCCGCCGCCCCAGACGGCGCGATGCACTCGACCGGCTTGCCACTGGCGACGTCTTCACCGGGCTTGAGTTCGGCGACCAGGCCGTCGGTCATGCCCTTGGTCCACCATTGCAGGCCCTCGCCGACATAGCGCGCGCCGCTGGCCGACATGGCGACCGTCAGGGTGCGGGTCTTCCCGCCGTATTCGACGATGGCGGTCTTGTCGTCGGGATAGCGGGCCTTCAGCACCGAGGCGTCGGCGCAGGCGTAGACGATCTCCTTGACCGCCGGCGCGGCGGGCGTCGCCGGGGCGGGGCTGTGGGCCAGGGCGTCGGGGGTGGGCGCAGGCTTGGGCGCCTCGGTCTTCTTCTCGCAGGCGGCCAGGGCCAGCACGGCCAGGCCGGCGACGAACAGCGGGCGGATCATCTCAAGGCTCCCCGAAAAGCGAAGGTTCGACGCGCCTATAACGTCGGCTGGCCGACCTTCGTTGCCGATCACCGCCCCGAGGCCACGATCGCCTTCCACACCGCCAGGGCCTGGGTCATCTCGCGGACGTCGTGGACGCGGACGGCCTCGACGCCGCAGTCGGCGCCGTGCAGGTGGACGGCGAGGGAACCGCCCAGGCGGTCGCGGGCGTCCTGGGCGCGGGGGTCGATGGCGGCGATGAAGCGCTTGCGGCTGGCGCCCAGCAGCACCGGGTAGCCCAGGGCCACCAGGCGAGGCAGGGCGGCCAGCAGGGCCAGGTTATGCTCCAGCGTCTTGCCAAAGCCGATGCCCGGATCGAGCCAGATCTTCTCGCGCTCGACCCCGGCGGCCATGGCCGTCAGGGCGCGGGCCAGCAGGAAGGCCTCGACCTCGGCGACGACGTCGTCGTAGCGCGGCTCGTCCTGCATCGTGCCCGGCTCGCCGCGCATGTGCATGAGGATGACTTCGCAGCCCAGCTCGGCGGCGACCTCGGGGGCGTCCGGGGCGAAGCGCAGGGCCGCGACATCGTTCCAGATGTCGGCGCCGGCGGCGACGGCGGCGCGGGCCACGCCCGGCTTCATGGTGTCGATCGAGATCGCCACGTCGCTCTCGGCGCGGATGGCGCGGATCAGCGGGGCGACGCGGGCGATCTCTTCGGCTTCGGAGACCGGGTCGGCGCCCGGCCGGGTGCTCTCGCCGCCGATGTCGAGGATGGTCGCCCCGTCGTCGATCAGTCGACGGGCGTGGGACAGGGCGGCGGCGGGATCGAAGAACCGGCCGCCGTCCGAGAAGCTGTCGGGCGTGACATTGACCACGCCCATGACGCGCGGGACGGCATGGATCATGGCCGGTGGTTTAGACCCGCGCGGGCCGCCCGTCACGCGTCCTACCAGTCGATGAAGGTCGTGAAGTCGCCGATCATCGAGGTCCAGACGGCGAAGTCGTCGTCCAGGCCGGCCTGGGTGCGCCCGGCGTTGACGTTGACGTCGTACTCGATGTGGGGGTCGCCCTCGTCGTCGATATAGGCCTTCAGGTAGCGGTGATTGCGGTTCCACTCGTTGATCTTGGCGGCCGTCAGCGGGGCCTTGAGGTCGAAGCCGGCCGAGAACTGGATGGCCTTGCAGCGCGGCTTGGCCTCGCAGTCGTAGAAATAGATGCTGAAGGCCACGCCCTCGGCGGCGCTCTTGACCAGCGGGTCGCCGCTCTTGTCGGTGGTCAGCTCGGCCTTGTAGCCGGCGTCCTGCAGCCACTTGGCGACTTCGGGACCTGTCAGGCCGTCGTTGTGCAACACCACCGGCGCGGCGCTCGCGGCCAGCGGGGCGAGCGCGACCAGCGCTCCGGCGAACAGTCCGGCCATCGACGTCTTCATGGGCGCGCCCTTCGTTTCAGCTTTGCAAGAAAGCTCTACCGCCCCTCGCCCGCGAAGGCCAGGAGGCCCGAGCCTTGGCTGATGATCGGGGCCTGGCGACAGGCAAAACAAAAGCCGGACCCGACGAGCGGATCCGGCTTTCGCGGTTTCGAAGGTGCGCCGACGCCTTAGGCGGTGACGCCCGTGGGCGAGACCGGCACCGAGGCGACCGGACCGGTCGGTTTGTTGTCCTCGGGCTCCTCGCGGGTGGGCGCGACGCCCTTGGTGACGCCGATGATCTCGTCGCCGCTCAGGGTTTCGTACTCCAGCAGGGCCTTGGCCACCGCGTGCAGGTCTTCCAGCTTCTCGGTCAGGATCCGGCGGGCGTCGTCCTCGCCGCCCTTGACCAGGCGGCGGACCTCGGCGTCGATCTTGACCATGGTGTCGGGCGAGACGTTCTGGGTGCGGGCCACGGAGTGCCCCAGGAACACTTCTTCCTGGTTGTCGCCGTAGGCCACGGTGCCCAGGTCGTCGGAGAAGCCCCAGCGGGTGACCATGTTGCGGGCCAGGTTGGTGGCCGCGCTGATGTCGCTCGACGCGCCCGAGGTGATCTTCTCCTTGCCGAAGATCAGCTCTTCCGCCACGCGGCCGGCCATCATGATGGCCAGACGCGAGGTCATCATGTCGTAGCTCATCGAGTAGCGGTCGCCTTCCGGCAGCTGCATGACCATGCCCAGGGCGCGGCCGCGCGGCACGATGGTGGCCTTGTGGACCGGGTCGGCGACCGGGACGTTCAAGGCCACCAGGGCGTGGCCGCCCTCGTGATAGGCCGTCAGCTTCTTCTCGGCCTCGCTCATGGCCATCGAGCGGCGCTCGGCGCCCATCATGACCTTGTCCTTGGCGTGCTCGAAGTCGTGCATGGTGACCATGCGGCGGTTCTTGCGCGCGGCCGTCAGGGCGCCTTCGTTGACCAGGTTGGCAAGGTCCGCGCCCGAGAAGCCGGGGGTGCCGCGGGCCAGGGTCTTGACGTCGACGTCGGCGGCCAGCGGCACGTTCTTCATGTGCACGCGCAGGATCTTCTCGCGGCCGGCGACGTCGGGGTTGGGGACCACGACCTGGCGGTCGAAGCGGCCCGGACGCAGCAGCGCCGGATCCAGCACATCGGGACGGTTGGTGGCGGCGATCAGGATGATGCCTTCGTTGGCCTCGAAACCGTCCATCTCGACCAGCAGCTGGTTGAGGGTCTGCTCGCGCTCGTCGTTGCCGCCGCCCAGGCCGGCGCCGCGGTGGCGACCGACGGCGTCGATTTCGTCGATGAAGATGATGCAGGGGGCGTTCTTCTTGGCCTGCTCGAACATGTCGCGCACGCGGCTGGCGCCGACGCCGACGAACATCTCGACGAAGTCCGAACCGGAGATGGTGAAGAACGGCACGCCGGCTTCACCCGCCACGGCGCGGGCGATCAGGGTCTTGCCGGTGCCGGGAGGGCCGACCAGAAGGGCGCCCTTGGGGATCTTGCCGCCCAGGCGCTGGAACTTGGCCGGATCCTTCAGGAAGTCGACGACCTCCTGCAGTTCTTCCTTGGCCTCGTCCACACCGGCGACGTCGTCGAACAGCACGCGGTTCTTGTTTTCGGTCAGCAGGCGGGCCTTGGACTTGCCGAAGCCCATCGCGCCCTTCGTGCCGCCCTGCATCTGGCGCATGAAGAAGATCCACACGCCGATCAGCAGCAGGATCGGCAGCATATTCAGGAACAGGCCCAGGATGTTGAACTTGTTGGGGTCCTGGATCTGGATCTCGGCGTTGCGCGCCTCGAGCCGCTTGATCAGGTCCTCGTCGTTCGACGGGGCGTTGACGGTGTAGGTCGTCTTGCCGTCGGCCGCGGTCACCTTGACCTGCTGACCGTTGATCTCGGCTTTCTTGACCTGACCGTTGTCGATGTTCTTCAGCAGCTGGGAGTAGCTGGCGCCGCCGTCACGATGCACCGGGCTGCCCTGCCGCATCACGCTGTAGGCCATGATCAGAACGAACACGATCCCCAGCCAGATGGCCACATTCCTCAGATTCATACGCGTCGTCTTCCCAAAGCTATCGCTCGTCGACCCAAGATAGGACGACTGACGGCGTTTCGCCACGCGCGCGATATCAGGTCGCAGGTTCTTGATCGATGAAGCCGCATGCGGCTTCGAACCTTTCCCGGATCAGCACACGCGCGCGGACCGCGCTATCCCTTGCAAGGACCGGGCTAGAGGCCTGGCCGGCGGCATCGACGGCGACCGGCAGCATGGGTCGAAAGGCCGCCGGAAAATTCTTCAGCGCCAGCCTTTCTTCCGCCGGCAGACGGGCCGCCAGCCCCCCGAGCGCCCGGATCGTGACCAGTTGCGTCGCCGTCACGGCGTAGCGGCCGTCCCAGACGGCGGTCTCGCCGGCGGCCAGGACGAGGTCCGGAAGACCCTCTCGCCCCGCCTCGCGCCCGAACAGCGCGCCGGCCGCGTCGGCGACGATCCGCGCCCCGGCCAGGGTGGCCACGAAGGCCTCGCCGCCCCGCAGGCGCTCGACCAGCCGCGCCAGGCGATCGCCGCGCGGGGGAACGCTGGACCCCGCCGCGCACAGGCAGGCGGCGGCGACCTGGGCGGCGGAAGCGTCGCGCGGCAGGCGCAGGGCGTGCTCGCCCTCGACGGCCAGCGGCTTGGCGACCTCGGGTTTGGCCGGCGACGGCGGCGCCGCGCCGTCGAGCGCCACGCGGGCCCGGGCGCGGGCATAGCGGGGATCGCTGTTGGCCGGATCCTCCAGCCAGGTCTCGCCGCGCGCGGCCAGCCAGGCGCGCAGGGCCTGGCGGCGAACGCCGAGCAGCGGCCGCAGGACGAAGACGCCCCGCCCCTGCGGCCAGGCCGGCGACGGCGCCCAGTCGCGGGGATCGGAGACGGTCGAGCCCTCGGCCCGCATGAGGGCGGCTTCGGCCAGGTCGTCGGCGGTGTGGCCCAGCAGCAGGACCCTGGCGCCGGCGGCGCGGGCCGCCTCGGCGAGCAGGGCGTGGCGGGCGGCGCGGGCGGCCGCGGGCAGGCCCGTCGACGGCTTGTCGCCGATCCAGTGCAGGGCGCGGGCGTCGGCGCCGAGCGCCCGGGCCCTGGCGAGGGCGTCGGCGGTCCAGGCGTTGCTGGCGGGGTTGAGGCCGTGATCGACGGTCAGGGCCAGGACCGGCCGTCCGCGCGGGGTCGCCCAGTCCAGCGTCAGGCGCAGCAGGGCCAGGCTGTCGCTGCCGCCTGAAAAGCCGACGGCCAGGGGCGTGATCGCCCCCGGCCGCAGGCGCCGTTCCAGGACGGCGGCGAAGCTTGGAAAGTCGGGCTCGCCGATCAGGCCGCGCACTTGGCCTGGGCGCGGGTGCTCTTGGCCTTGCCGACCACGTCGGCCGAGGCCTTCGGATAGCGCTTGGTCAGCTCGTCCAGGGTGCGGCAGGCGTCGGCGGGCTTCTTCAGGGCCACCAGCGAGCGCGACAGCTTCAGCACGGCGTTGGGCGCCCAGCTGGTCTGCGGCCAGCCGCGCACCGCGCCCAGATAGGCGCCGGCCGCGTCGCCATAGGCCTCGCGCACGAACAGGGTCTCGCCCAGCCAGTAACGGGCCTCCGGCGCCTTGGCGTCGTCGGGATAGGCGGACACGAAGCTGTTGAAGGCCCCTTCGGCGCCGGCGTAGTCGCCGTCCAGCAGCAGCTGGCGGGCCTGCTTGAAGGCCGTGGCCGGATCGGCCGGCGGCGGCGGCGGGGGCGGCGGGATCTGGGCCGCGGCGGCCGTGGCGGCGGCGGTCTCCAGCGTGGTGATCTTGCCCTCGAGCGCGGCCAGGCGCTGCTCCAGCTGGTCGGCGCGCGCCTTCTGGCCTTCGTTGCCGCGACGCGCCTGATCCAGATCGTGGGTCAGGGTCTCGTTCTGGCCGTTCATCCGCTGGATGGTCTGCTCGAGGTCCGAGATCCGGTCGTTGAGGGCGGCGATCTGGGCGTCGGTCTCCGCGGTCTGGACGACCACCGGCTT
Organism: Caulobacter hibisci; assembly: GCF_016135805.1. Lineage (GTDB taxonomy): Bacteria > Pseudomonadota > Alphaproteobacteria > Caulobacterales > Caulobacteraceae > Caulobacter > Caulobacter hibisci. The sequence continues at coordinate 7,037 of NZ_JADWOX010000023.1, read as the reverse complement.
GCCGGTGTCGCGCCCCTGGAAGACGATCGCCCGCAGCTCGCGCACGACCTTCTCCATCTTCTCGATGCGCTTGGCCGAACGGTCGTCCAGCGGATCGGGCATCGGCGTCTGGGCCAGGGCCGGCGCGGCGACGGCGAGCAGCAGGGCGGAGGCGAGGAGCGCGGATTTCAGCTTCATGTCGACGATTATGCCCTGGTTGCGGACAAAAGTGCGGCCGGATTAGTGGGACCAGACGGAAAGAAGGCCCTCCCCCGGGGTTCGGGAAAGGGCCTTCGATCGGTCAGGCTAGAGCCTTAGCGCGCGCCGTCGGTGATGGCGGTACGGGCGTTACGGTTCTTGGCCCAGGCGGTTTCGTCCGTGCCCGGATCGAGCGGACGCTCCTTGCCGAACGAGATCGTCTCGATGCGCGAGGCGGCGACGCCTTGGCCGACGAGGAACTCGCGGACGGCGTTGGCGCGACGGGCGCCCAGGGCCAGGTTGTACTCGCGGGTGCCGCGTTCGTCGGCGTTGCCCTCGATGCGGACCTTGACGCTCGAATAGCGGTTCAGCCACTGGGCCTGGCCGGCCAGCAGCGGCTGGGCGTCGGCGCGGACCGTGTATTCATCGGTGTCGAAATAGACGCGGTCGCCGACATTGACCACGAAGTCCTGGATCGTGCCGGGCAGCGGGCCCTGCGGGGTCGGATCCGGAGCCGGGGTCGTCGGGGTGTAGGGACGTTCCGGCGCCGGCTGCTGCGGCGCGACCGGCTCGGCCGGACCAGCGGGCTTCGGCCGCGAGGTACAGGCGGCCAGCGAGGCGACGGCAAGGCCGATCAGCGCCAGTCGGGCAGCGCCCTTGGTGTCGAAGCTCATCCAGTATCTCCTCAAGTCTAAATACGGCCTGGGTTCAAACTCTTACCGGCGTTGCTGTAGCTTCGCCCCGCAAAAACGCTCCCTCGACCTCACAATGGCGTCAGGTTGGTGACGTTCCACCTCGTTTCACCTGTCGGGTGACACCTTCCGGGTGAATGGCGGATGAACAGCAACGCTCCAACGCGCCGGGCCTGTGGAAAGTTGCGAAACCTTCTTACAAGCCGTGCATCGCAGCCCGCGATCAGTCCAGAAGCGGCGACCAGGCCGGATCCGACGCCGCGCCGGGATAGGCCGCCGGACGCAGGATCCGGCCGGTGATGTCGACGGTCCACAGACGCGGATTGCCGGCGCTGCCCTCGCGGAAGAACATCAGCACCCGGCCGTTCGGCGCCCAGGTGGGGCCCTCGTCCAAATAGCTGGTGGTCAGCAGGCGCTCGCCGCCGCCGTCGGTGGCCATGACGCCGATGTGGAACTGGCCGCCGGTCTGCTTGGTGAAGGCGATGTAGTCGCCGCGCGGGCTCCAGACCGGAGTCGTATAGCGGCCGCCGCCGTAGGAGATGCGGCGCACGCCCGAGCCGTCGGCGTTCATCACGTAGAGCTGGGCCTGGCCGCCGCGGTCGGAGTTGAAGACGATCTTGCTGCCGTCCGGCGAGAACGACGGCGAGGTGTCGATGGCCGGGTCGGTGGTGATGCGGGTCGACTGGCGGGTGCGCAGGTCGAGCACGTAGATGTCGCTGTTGCCGCCCTTCTCGACCGAGAAGGCCACCTTCTTGCCGTCGGGCGAGAAGCGCGGGGCGAACACCATGCCGGGGAAGCGGCCGACCGTCTCCTGGCGGTTGGTCTGCAGGTTCAGCAGGTAGATGCTCGACCCCGTCGGCCGCAGGGCCATGTAGGTCAGCTCCTGGCTGGTGGCCGAGAAGCGCGGGGTCATCACGATCGACGAGCCGTCGGTGATGTACTGCGGGTTGGCGCCGTCCTGGTCCATGATGCCCAGGCGCTTGACGCGGGCGAGTTTCGGGCCGCTCTCGGCGACGAAGGCCACGCGAGTGTCGAAATAGCCCTTCTCGCCGGTCAGGCGCTCATAGACGGCGTCGCTGATCTTGTGGGCCACCCGGCGCCAGTTCTCGGCGGTCGAGGTGAATTGCAGGCCCAGCAACTGCTGCTGGCTGAAGGTGTCCCACAGACGGAAGTCGACGCGCAGCGAGCCGTCGGCGCCGACCGTCACCTGGCCGTTGATCAGCGCCTGGGCGCCGGTGGCCTGCCAGTCTGGGAAGCGCGGCTGGACGTTGACGTCGGTCAGCTTGTCGGTGACGCCGCCGACGTTGAGCGGTTGAAACAGGCCCGAGCGCTCGAGATTGCCGCTGATGACCTGGGCGATGTCGGCCCCGCGCTGGGCGCCGGCGAAGGCCGGGATGGCCACCGGCATCGGCTTGACCGCGCCCTTGTCGATGTCGATCTCGATCTGGGCGGCGGCCACGCCCGGCAGGGCGGCGATCGCGCCGAAGCCGGCCAGGGCCAGGCTCATGGCCAGAAGCGGCGTGGCGAGGCGGCGCTTGACGCTCTGGGCGGGGGCGCTGGCGGTCATCGTCGGGCTTCCTTCCATCATCGTGTTCGTTGTCGTTAGTGCGTGGCCCTCGTCCTTCGACAAGCTCAGGATGAGGACCAATTTCAGGCTCGGCGGCAGAAAAACCTCATCCTGAGCCTGTCGAAGGACGAGGTTTTCATCTCAGACCCCTAGCGCGCGGCGCAGGCGTCGCGCGCCTTGAAGTTCAAGGTGAGCTGCTGGTTGTAGTAGTCGGGCGGCAGGCCCTCGAACGGCGCCGACTGGAACACCGCGCGGATCGCCCGCTCGGCCTCGGTGCGCGTGATGGTGTCGCCGGAGTTCTCGGCCCCGCCGGCCGTGACCTGGCCGGCCACGCGGCCGTTGGCGGCGAGCTTGAAGCTGAGCTTGATCTGCATCGAACCGCCGCCCACGACCTCGCAGTTGGGGTTCCAGCGCCGCTGGATCTCGTCCTTCATGCCGCTGATCGCCGCCGTTTGCAGGGCCGTCATCGCGCCGGTGCCGGGACGGGCCTGGTTGGCGGTCTCGGCGCGGTTGGTCTGGCCCTGGGGCGCCGAGGAGTTCGGCTTGCCGGCCGGCTTGGCCGTCTTCGACAGGGTCTTTTCCATCGACGAGAAGAAGTCGGCCTCCGGCTTTGCCGGGGTCGGATTCTGAGGCGTGGGCTTTTGCGGCTGCACCGGCTTGGGCGTCGGGGTCGGCGACGGCTTGGGCGGCACGGGGGCCGGCGCGGGCCTGGGCGTCGGCTGCGGCTTGGGCGGCGCCGGCTGCGGCGTCGGCGCGGGGATCGGGGCCGGCGGCTGGGGCGTGGCGTCGGGCACGGGCTCGATGGTCTCGGCCGGCTGCTCGACCGGGTCCTCGATGGCGGGACGCACGTTGGTCGGCCCTTCGGTGACGATGGTCACGGGCACGCTCTCGCCGATGACGATCGGCTTGGAGGTCTTCCACGGCCAGCCGATCATCACCGCCGCCACCACGAGGCCGTGGAGGGCGACCGAGCCGATCAGCGCCGGCGACAGGTTGTTGCGGTCCTCGCGCATCAGCCGTCGGTGTTCCCTATTGCGCCGGGCGCAGGTCGTCGCCGCCCGCGGGCCGCGCGTCCTGCGGCGCCGCGCCCGAGGTCGGGCCGCCGGTGTCGGTCAGCAGGTTGATCTTGGTGAAGCCGGCCTTCGAGAGGGCGGCCATCACCTGGGCGACCACCTCGTAGGGGGCCTTGCCGTCGGCGCGCACATAGATCGGCTTGTCGGTCGTATCGCCGGCCTTGGCCGTGACCACCGACGCGAAGTCGGCGAACGGGGCTTGGTCCTCGCCGATGAACACCGCGCCGTCGTGGCGGACCGACACGGTGATCGGCTCCTGCTCGTTCTTCAGCGCGCCGGCCTCGGTCTTGGGCAGCTCCAGCTCGACGCCCGAGGTCAAGAGCGGCGCCGAGATCATGAAGATGATCAGCAGCACCAGCATCACGTCGACAAGCGGCGTGACGTTGATCTCGGACAGGGCGCCCTTGCCGCGCCGGCGACGGCGGCGGCCGCGACCGCCGCCCGAGGTGGCGAAGGCGTCGTTGGAAGACATCGCCATCGGATCAGACCCGGTCCGACAGGCGACGCTGAATGGCGGTCGACAGGTCGTCGGCGAAGTTCTCCAGGCGGCCGGCGTACTTGCCCGCGTCGGTCGAGAACTTGTTGTAGGCGATATAGGCCGGGATGGCGGCGATCAGGCCGATGGCGGTGGCGAACAGGGCCTCGGCGATCGACGGGGCGACCACGGTCAGCGAGGTGTTCTTGGCCGCGGCGATGCTCTGGAAGGCGTGCATGATGCCCCAGACGGTGCCGAACAGGCCGACGAACGGCGAGGCGGTGGCGACGATGGCCAGGCTGCCCAGGCCTTCCTCGGCCTTGGCGCTCTCGCGGGCGATCTGGGTGTCGAGCACGCGGTCGATGCGCTGGCTGAGCAGGGCCACCTGGCCTTCGCTCTGGATGCCCTTGGCCTTGGCCTCGCGCCACTCCTTCAGCGCCGCCTGCAGCATGCGCGGCAGGGCGTGGCGCGGGTTCGACCCGGCCTCGCCGGCGACGTCTTCCAGCGAGCGGCCCGAACCGACCTGCTCCTCGAAGCGGTTGGCGGCGCGGTTGAGGGCCGAGAAGCGGAACAGCTTGTCGAGGATCACGGCCCACGAGCCCAGCGAGGCGAGGATCAGCCCGATCATCACCAGCTTGACCACCCAGTCGGCGTTCAGGAACAGGGTGATGAAGGAGAAGCTTTCGGGGCTGGCGGCGGCGTCCATGCGGGTTTCTGCTCCGTTGGGGCGTCAGTCTAGGGCGCGTCAGGCGAAGTGTGCGAGGTTCGCCGCCTGGATGCGCCCCAGGCTCAAAAGTGATGGGTCTGCGCCCTTACTGCATGAAGCGGGGCAATGTTGAAACTATGACATTGGTTGCAGGCGGCCCATTTTTCACCAACCGACGATCTGCATTCCAGGTTCGCGCCGGTTCAGGCCTCTTCGGGCGCCAGCCAGGGCGTCACCTTGGCGGTCATCTCGGCCGACGGCTTGCGCGGACGGCCGTCCAGGGTGATGCAGACCGCCTCGACATTGGCAGCGCAAACCAGGTCCTCGCCGCGGGTGATCCATTGCCGGGCCAAGAGGCGCACGCCCTTGATGCGGTTCCAGACGGTGTGCACCACCAGGGCGTCGTCGACCCTGGCGGCGCGCTTGAAGTCGATCTCCATGCGGGTGATGGCGAAGGCCGTGTCGATCGCCGCCAGCTCGGTATGCGACACCCCGATCATCCGGAAGAAGTCGCTGCGCCCGCGCTCGAAATAGCGCAGGTAGTTGGCGTGATAGACGATCCCCGAGAAGTCGGTGTCCTCGTAATAGATGCGGACGGGCAGCTGGTGCTCGCGATCGACGAAGACGCCGGCGGTGGGGGTCGGTTCCTGGCTCATCGGGACCTCTTTTAATCGCTTCGCTGCTCGGGGCGAGGCTGGTTTCGCGTCAAACCCCGACCTCCTCCACCGGCCCGCCCTCCAGCGCCTGCTGGGCGTGAGCGATCAGGAGCAGGCGCTCGTCGCGATAGGCGTAGTTGCTGAAGACCACCGCATAGAGGCCCCAGCCGCCCAGGAACAGGCACCACAGCCCAAACAGGATCACGTGGACCGCGGTGAGGCCGCCGGCGTCTCTCGCGAGGGGACCGAACACGAGCCAGGCCGAAAAGGCGGCTATGATCGCGATGCCGATAGCCAGCCCCTGAGGGAAACGTTTGCTCGGCGACCGCATGCGGCAGGTGACCAGCGTTCCCTCGCCGTCGGCGACCCAGTCCATCCGCAGCGGGATCGGCGCGTATCCCTGACGCTCGCAGCGATAGATCCTGGCCCAATCCAGACCGACCTGGCCGATCACTTCCCCGATCCGGGTCTCGTCCGGACCGCCTACAGCGGCCTCCAGGCGCTCACGCGCCGCCTCGGGCGGGAACGGCGTACGGAAGCGCCAGGCGACGCTGTCGGTCGCCTTGGCCCTATTCATCCCCAAACAGCCCGCCCTGCGCCGCCGGCGGCGGGGCGGCCGGCGGGGTCAGGCCCAGGTGCAGATAGGCCTTGCCGCAGGCCATGCGGCCGCGCGGGGTGCGCTGGATGAAGCCCTGCTGCATCAGGTAGGGCTCGATGACGTCTTCGACGGCGTCGCGGGCCTCGGCGATGGCGTAGGCGATGGTCTCCACGCCCACCGGTCCGCCGCCATAGTGCTCGATCATGGCCCGCAGATAGCGGCGGTCGAGGCTGTCGAGGCCGCTCTCGTCGACTTCCAGGCGGGCCAGGGCCATGGCGGCGACCTTGCGGTCGATGACCTCGGCGGCGTCGGCGGTGGCGAAGTCGCGCACGCGGCGCAGCAGGCGGCCGGCGACGCGGGGGGTGCCGCGCGCGCGCTTGGCGATCTCGTCGGCGCCGTCTTCCGACAGCGGCGCGCCCATCTTGCGGGCGGCGTGCAGCAGCACGTGGCGCAGCTCTCGCGGGGTGTAGAATTCCAGCCGCACCGGAATGCCGAAACGGTCGCGCAGCGGCGTGGCCAGCATGCCGGCCCGGGTCGTCGCCGCCACCAGGGTGAAGGGCGCCAGGTCGATGCGGATCGAGCGGGCCGACGGCCCTTCCCCGATCACCAGGTCGAGCACGTGGTCCTCCATCGCCGGATAGAGGATCTCCTCGACGTTGGACGACAGCCGGTGGATCTCGTCGATGAACAGGACGTCGTTGGGCTCGAGATTGGTCAGGATGGCCGCGAGATCGCCGGGCTTGTTCAGCACCGGGCCGGAGGTGGCGCGGAAGTTCACCCCCAGTTCGCGGGCGACGATCTGGGCCAGGGTGGTCTTGCCCAGGCCCGGCGGGCCAAACAGCAGCACGTGGTCGAGGGACTCGCCCCGGCCCTTGGCCGCCTCGATGAAGATCCGCAGATTGGCCTTGGCCTGCTCCTGGCCGACGAACTCGGCCAGGGTCTGGGGCCGCATGGCGCGGTCGGTCGCGCCGGGGATCTGCTCGCCGTGCTGGGCTTCGCCGGAGATGATGCGGGTCATTGGGCGAAGACCCCCCCAGACCCGCCGCCCCCCCTCCCCCAGACGGGGAGGATATTAACCGCGGAAAAACAACCC
>NZ_JADWOX010000022.1 GCF_016135805.1 Caulobacter hibisci | reverse complement strand
TGGGGGACGTAAACCCATCCATCGGGGGCTTGCCTGATTGGGCTCCCGCCCGTCCGAGGGTCCGCGCCGCATGCACGCCTGGCCGCCAAGAAACGGGGCGCATTGCATGGGGAAGGGGCACAGGGCGGAAGAGGCCCGCGCGCCCCGGCCTGAGGTCCAACGATCGCGCGGGGCGTCAGAGCTTCGTCGAAACGGTATTCAAACTCACACATCCGGGCGCAGCCCGGACGCCCCGCGCCCTCTCCATCCCCTCAGCGGTCTGCCGCGTGAGACCGCGCCCCCGTTCCCTCTCCCCTTGCGGGAGAGGGTGGCCTGCGCAGCAGGTCGGGTGAGGGGTCTCTCAAAACTCACAGCCGCGGGCAGCGGTGAGGTCAGGCCGGGCGGAGCGTCTCACATCTGAGAGACCCCTCATCCGACGGCCTTCGGCCGCCACCTTCTCCCGCAAGGGGAGAAGGGCGCTATCGCCCGTAGACCGCGTCCCGAAGCTCCCGCGTCACCTGGCCGTTCATGCCCTCGAAGGCGGTGTTGGTCAGCAGCACCACGGTCAGCCCGGCCTTCGGATCGACGAACCAGTTATGGCCGTAGACCCCGCCCCAGGCCAGGGTGCCGACGCCTTGCGGAGTCTTGGCGATGGCCGGATCGTCGAGCACCGCCCAGCCGTAGCCGAAGCCCCAGCCGGGACCTTGGGTCGCCGCCTTGATCCCCGCCTGGTCGGTGGTCATCAGCTTGACGCTGGCGGGCTTCAACACCGGCCCGCCGCCCGTCCGCACGGCTTCCAGCAGGGCCAGCACGTCGCCGGCGGCGCCGACCATGCCCGCTCCGCCCGAGGGGAAGGCGGCCGGATCGGTCGCGCGGCTGGGCGCCATGCGCACGGCGGTGCGCCCCAGCGAGACGTCCTGGTTGTCGGTCATCCGGGTCGGGGCCGGGCTGGCGTTGACGTAGGGCGTGGCCAGGCGGGCCGGGTCCTTGGCCAGGAAGCCGGCGTCCTTCAGGCCCAGCGGACCGGTGACGGTGCGGGCCACCACCTCGGGCAGCGGCCGGCCGTCGGCCTTCTGCGCCACCAGGCCCAGCACGTCGATGGCCAGGGAATAGCGCCAGGCGCCGCCCGGCGCGAAGGCCAGCGGCCCCTTGCCGATGCGGGCGACGTTCTCGTCCAGGCTCAGGCCGGAGATGTCGATCCCGTCCGAGACGCCGAGCCTGTGGTAGGGGTGATCGGCCGTCTCCGACAGGCCGTAGGTCAGGCCGGCCGTGTGGTCGAGCAGCTGGCCCAGGGTGATGGTCGGGGTCGATCCATCGGCCATGGCCGGCTTGAAGTCGGGCAGCCACCTGGTCACCGGATCGGCCAGCGACAGCTTGCCCTCCTCGACCAGCCGCATGATCGCCACGCTGACGAAGGGCTTGCTGACCGAGGCCAGGCGGAAGACCGAGTCCTCGCGCATGGCCGCGCCCGCCTCGCGGTCGGCCAGGCCCACGGCCCGGTGGTAGACCAGCTTGCCGTCACGGGCGACCAGGACCACGCCGCCGACCAGCCGCTGCTGGGCCACCGCGCGGTCGAGCACGGCGTCGATGCGCGCGGCAAGCGCCGCGTCGGGCGCCTGGGCCTGAGCAACCTTTGGCGAGGTCTGCGCCTGCACCACGGCCGGCGCACCGGCCAGCATCGCCCAAACCGCCAGGGGAGCGGCCACGCCCGCAAGCCATCGACGCATGTCCGCACTCCCTCGCCGCCGGACGCCCGGTCCATATACGGAGTGGAATGCGCGCGGAGGTTTCGCAAGGCCGCGACGCGAGTTTCCCACAGGCGGGCGCGACGATGTTGCGGCCTCGAAGCCGTCGGAGCCGAATCCGCCGCCGCGCGGCCTTGCTTGCGCCACGCGCGACGCTCAAGTTGAGCTTCGACATCTTCCGCAATCGATCGGTAGCCATGATTTCCGTCTCGCGCCTGGCGCTCGTCGTCTCCGCCGGCCTGGCGCTCACCGCCTGCTCCACCCTGCCTTCCGTCCTGCCCGGCTCCGGCAAGAAGGCCGACGCGCCTTCCGCCGCCGCACCGGCCGCGCTCAAGGCGCCCGTCGCGCCGGTCAAGACCGCTGGCCCGCAGTTCTCCGACCTGAAGCCGGGCCAGTGGCCGCAGGAGATCTCGGACGTCGCGGTCGATCCGTCGATCCGCTTCGGCGTGCTGCCCAACGGCATGCGCTACGCCATCCGCAAGAACGCCACCCCGCCGGGCCAGGCCGCCCTGCGCCTGTGGTTCGACGCCGGCTCGCTGATGGAGGCCGACGACCAGCAGGGCCTGGCCCACTTCCTTGAGCACATGGCGTTCAATGGCTCGAAAAACGTGCCCGAAGGCGAGATGGTCAAGATCCTCGAGCGCCGGGGCCTGGCCTTCGGAGCCGACACCAACGCCTCGACCAGCTTCGACGAGACCGTCTACACGCTCGACCTGCCCAAGACCGACGATCCCACCGTCGACGACGCCATGATGCTGTTCCGCGAAGCCGCGGGCGAGCTGACCATCGATCCCGCCGCCGTCGACCGCGAGCGCGGCGTCGTGCTGTCGGAGGAACGCACCCGGGATAGCCCGGGGTATCGCGTCTTCAAGCAGGGCTTCGCCTTCAACCTGCAAGGCCAGCGGCCGCCCCAGCGCCTGCCGATCGGCACGACCGACGTCATCTCGACCGCCCCGGCCCAGCGCATCCGCGACTTCTATCAAGCCTGGTATCGCCCCGAGAACGCGGTGTTCGTGGCCGTCGGCGACTTCGACCTCGGCGCCATGGAGGCCAAGATCAAGGCCCGCTTCGGCGACTGGAAGGGCCAGGGCGAGCCGGGCAAGCGTCCCGACCTCGGCGCCGTGGCCCAGCGCGGCCTGACCGCCAAGGTCATCGTCGAGCCCGGCTCGGCCGAGTCCGTGCAGATCGGCTGGGCGCAAGCCCCCGACCTGCGGGTCGAGACCAAGGCTCTCGACAACGAGTCGATGATCGAGGCCCTGGGCATGGCGGTGCTGAACCGCCGCCTCCAGGCCCTGGCCCGCGGCGCGACGCCGCCGTTCATCTCGGCCGGCGCCCTGCGCAACGACCAGTACCATGCCGTCCAGATCAACGGCCTGTTCGCCCAGGTGACGCCGGGCGGCTGGAAGACCGCCCTGCAGACCCTCGACCAGGAACAGCGCCGCCTGGTGCAGTTCGGCGTGCGCCAGGACGAGCTGGATCGCGAGATCGCCGCCCTGCGCTCGGGCTACACCGCCGCCGCCGCCGGCGAGGCCACCCAGCGCACCCCGTCCCTGGCCGGCCAGATCGTCGGCACCCTGGGCGACCGCGAGGTGGTGACCAGCCCGTCGCAGAACCTGGCCGCCTACCTGGCCGTGACCAAGGACCTGAAGGCCGAAACCGTCTCGGCCGCCGTCCGCGCGCTGTTCGCCGGCCAGGGTCCGCTGATCGTCCTGCCGACCCCGACCGCCATCGAGGGCGGCGAGGCGACGGTGACCGCCGCCTATGTGGAGTCGACCAAGACCCCGGTGACCCCGCCGGCCGCCCCGGCCACCACCCTCTGGCCCTATGCCGTGATCGGCGCCACCGGCAAGGTGGTCGAGCAGAAGGACGTCGCCGACCTCGACACCGTCTTCGTCCGCTTCGAGAACGGCGTGCGCCTGACCGTCAAGCCGACCAAGTTCCGCGACGACCAGATCCTGGTGAAGGCCCGCATCGGCAACGGCCTGCTCGATCTGCCCCGAACCGGCCAGAGCCCGCTGTGGTCGGCCTCTTCGATGATCGAGGGTGGCCTCAAGCAGATCACCGCCCAGGACATGGAGCAGGTGCTGACCGGCAAGGTGTGGAACGCGGGCCTCGGCGTCGAGGACGACGCCTTCGTGCTAAGCGGCCGCACCCGCCCCGAAGACCTGGCCACCGAACTTCAGGTGCTGACCGCCTACGCCTCCGAGGCCGGCTGGCGGCCCGAGGCCTTCAACCGCATCAAGACCTATTACGGCACCATCCACGACCAGTTGGAGCGCACCAACGGCGGCGTGGTCGGCCGCGACCTGGCCGGGCTGATGCACCCCAATGACGGCCGCTGGACCTTCCCCAGCCGCCAGGACATCGCCGCCGGCTCGATCGACCAGCTGAAGGCCGTGGTCGGCGGTCCGCTGTCGACCGGCCAGATCGAAATCGTCGTGGTCGGCGACACCACGGTCGACAAGGCCGTGGCCGCCGTCGCCGAGACCTTCGGCGCCCTGCCCGTCCGCACCGGCGCGCCCGCCCCGGACGAGGCCAAGCAGATCGGCTTCCCCGCCCCGTCCAAGACCCCGGTGATCCGCACCCACAAGGGCCGCGCCGACCAGGGCCTGCTGTTCATGGCCTGGAAGACCGACGACCTGTTCAGCGACCTGCAGCGCTCGCGCAACACCCAGGTCCTGGCCCAGGTGATGCAGCTGCGCCTGACCGACGAACTGCGCGAAAAGCAGGGGGCGACCTATTCGCCGTCGGTCTCGGCGACCCACAACGCCACCTTCGCCGGCTGGGGCTATATCGGCCTGTCGGTCGAGGTGCCGCCGGAGAAGATCGACCAGGTCGCCGCCAGCGTCCGCAAGATCGCCGCCGACCTGCGCGACAAGCCGGTCAGCGCCGACGAGCTGGAACGCGCCAAGCTGCCGCGCATCGACCAGTTAGAAAAGGCCCGCGAGACCAACGAGTACTGGCTCGGCGCCCTGTCCGGCGCCCAGACCGACCCGCGCCTGCTCGACGCCACCCGCTCGGTGATCGCCGGCCTGCAACGCGTCTCCGCCGCCGATGTCCAGAAAGCCGCCCGCACCTTCCTGGCCGACGACAAGAGCTGGACCTTCGAGGTCAAGCCGGAAGGGAAGTAGATCGGAAGATCCTCCCCCTCTGGGGGAGGTGTCCGCGCAGCGGACGGAGGGGGGCCGTTTTCAGCTTCCCCAAAGGGAGCCGATTTCGCAGCTTCTCCCCTCTCCGTCGCCTTCGGCGACACCTCTCCCACAGGGAGAGGGTCCAAAAGAAAAGGCCTGCGCCCTCTCGGACGCAGGCCTTCGCTTTAGGAAAGCGCTGCCTTAGGCAGTTAGTAAACCACCCCGCCGACGCCGCCGTCGAGGCTGAGGCTCATCCGCGACGAGCTCGATTCCTTGACCGTCTCCTCGCGATAGGCGGTGTAGGTCTCGGTGGTCAGGATGGTCAGGACCTTCAGGCCGGCGCCGTAGCGGCGCAGCAGCGAGCGCTCGTTGCAGTCGCGGGCCGGGCGCTGCGGACGGCAGACCAGGGTCCCGCCTTCGCCGCCCCGAACGCCGGGCGTGTGATAGAGCGCCTCGTTCTTCTGGCAGATATAGGTCTGGGCGCCGCGGCCGCCGGTGCTGATGTCGATCGTGCTGTCGTACTCGCCGATCACGTACTGCATGCGGCTGCCGGCGATGCAGCGATAGAGCTCGCCGTCATAAACGTCGTCGATCTCGCGGTCGGGCGTCACCTGCGAGGCCGGGTGCGGCACGTCCTTGTCGTCCAGGCAGACGGCGCGGACGACGACGCGCTTGAACTTGGTGCGGGTGGCTTCATAGGCCGTGCGGCGGGCCGCTTCGGCGCCGACAACGTTGAGGCCGTCGATATAGCCGGTGGGCTGCGGGCCCGAATAGTAGCCGCCATGGGCGCCGCCGCCGTAATAGACGGTCGAGCCGGCCGAGGCGCCGGCTCCGGCGCTGCCGCTGGCCGACGCGCTGGCGCTGGCGTTCACGTTGACGTTTACGTTGACCGAGGTCTTGCCGCCGCCGCCGCCGTTGCAGCCGCCGTTGCAGCCGGTCGGCGGCTTGGGCGGACGCGGCGGGGGCGAGGGCGGGGTGCAGCAGCTCGGCGGCGTCGTGGTGCAGCCGCTGGTGCAGGCGTAGGCCGCGCCGCCCAGGAACAGTCCGGCCATGGCCGCCCCGATGGCGATCCACAGCTTCGACACGGTCAGTTTCGGCGACGTCATGGCGTCTCCCCTTCACACAGCGGTCGTCTTCCAGCCGGTTGATCAGCAAGAAGCGCGCCATGGGTCCGACCCGCCCGGCGGTGTGCCAAGACGATACGGTCGAGCCCGTGGCCCGGTTCTCCTAGCAAGGCCCATGCGGTCGATAGGACCGCGAAATGGACCCGCCAGGGGACGACGATGTTCCATCCAAGCACGGAACGGTTGATAGACTATTGGCGAACCCAGGCTGGCGGTGATCGCATGCCGGCGCGCGCCAGCGTCGATCCGGGCGATTTCCTCGATCTTTTGCCCCAGGTCTTCATCCTGGGGCGCAACGTCGGGCGCTATCCGTTCCGCCTGGCCGGCGGTTTCGTCACCGACCTGCACGCCCGCGACCTGCGCGGCGAAGACCAGTTGCAGATGTGGGCGCTGTCGCACCGGCTGGAGGTCAAGTCGGCCCTCGAGGTCGCCCGCCGCCGGGCCGAACCGGTGGTGGTCACCGCCGACATCCGCGCCCATGGCGTGGCCTCGGTCGGCATGGAGGTGCTGCTGGCCCCGATGACCGGCGCGGCCGGCGAGGTCGACCGGTTCCTGGGCCTCTATCAGCCCATCGCCATGATGCAGCGCCTGATGGGCCGTCCCGCCTACGAGCTGGGCGTGCGCCGGATCCAGGCCCTAGGCAGCAACAACGCCGAGGCCCCGCGCCTGCGGCTGGCCAGCCTGGACGGCCGGCTGATCGCCTAGAGGCGAAAGATTTTCCCTCCCGATCTCTGGCGGGAGGTTTGCGGCGCCCGGACTGTCTGGCGGGCGACGCCGAAGGGAGAGAGGGGGACGCCCGGGAGAGCGCCGCGAGGCGTGGGCGCCCCCTCCTTCCGGATCTTAAGACGCGCCGTTGCGCGCCGTGACCACCCAGCCCGCCCCGTCGATGACCACCGACCGCTCGCCGGCCTTGGCGGCGAAGGCGGCGCGGACGGCGATCTTCGCCTCCTCGACCACCGCCTTGGCCTGGTCGGCCAGGGCGCGGGTCAGCGGCCCGACCTGGAAGGCCAGGTCCACCGCATCGTCGATGGCCGCCGCACGCGTCTTGCCCTCGCCGAAGACGATCTGGTGATCCACCGGCTTGAGCACGACATCGACGAAGCCGGCCTCCGCCAGAATGCGCTCCACCCGCGCCCGGTCGCCGAACGAGAACGGTCCGGGCGCTTCGGGCGGCGGCGGGGCGGGCGGGCCGACGATCGGGGCGATGGCTTTCAGCGGCAGCCGCACCCAGTCGTTCTCGCCCGTCCCGCGCCAGCAGACGAAGGTCAGGCGGCCGTCCGGCTTCAGCGCCTTGCGCATATGAGCGAAGGCGCCGGCCGGATCGTCGAAGAACATCACCCCGAAGCGCGAGAACAGCAGGTCGAAATGCGCCACCGGCAACAGGGCCCGGCTGGCGTCGGCCACCTGGAAGCGGGCGTTGGGTCGGTCCTCGGCCAGTTCCCGCGCCCGGCCGACCAGCGGTTCGGAGACGTCGACGCCCAGCACCCCGCCCTTGGCCCCGACCAGAGAGGCCAGGGCCAGGCTGCCCGCGCCGGCCCCGCAGCCGATGTCCAGCACCTGCTCGCCCAGCCGCGGCGCGGCGGCGGCGATCGCCGCGCGGCCATAGTCGAGAAGCATGCGGTCGAGCCGCGCCTGGTTGGCGACCCAGCGCTCGCCCGTGCGGCCGTTCCAGTCGGCGATCTGGTGCAGGTTGCGATCGGTCATGGACGCCCTCAGTTGAGAATTATTCTCAAAACGATGTAGCTGCTCTCACCGGTCCTGTCGACAGGATCGACTACCGCGCCGCATCCAGCGCCGCGATCACCTCGGCCGGCAAGGCCAGGCGCGCGCCGGCCAGCAGTTCGTCAAGCTGGGCCACGCTGGTGGCGCTGGCGATCGGGGCGGTGATGGCCGGATGGGCGACTATCCAGGCCAGGGCGATCTGGGCCGGCGTCGCGCCGGTCGCCTCGGCCGCAGCGTCGAGCGCGGCCAGGACCCGGAAGCCCTTTTCGTTCAGATACTCCCGCGCGATGGTCCGGCCCCGCGCCCGTCCTTCAAGGTCGGCCTCGGTGCGGTACTTGCCGGTCAGGAAGCCGGCGGCCAGGCCGTAGAACGGGATGACGCCGATCCCCTCGCGCGCCGCCAGGTCCGCCAGCGGGCCTTCGACCTCGTCGCGGTCGTAGAGATTGAATTTCGGCTGGATCGACTCGTAGCGGGCCAGGCCCTTGTCGGCCGAGGTCTTCAGCGAGGCCTCCAGCCGCTCGGGCGTGAAGTTCGAGGCCCCGATGGCGCGCACCTTGCCGGCCTTCGCCAGCCGGTCGAAGGCCTCCAGCGTCTCGTCGATCGGCGTGGCCGCATCATCTTCGTGAGACTGGTAGAGATCGACATAGTCGGTCTGCAACCGGCGCAGCGAGTCTTCCAGCGCCTCGACGATGTTTGCGGCCGACAGGCCCGGGCGCTTGGGCCACTTGGCGACCTTGGTCAGGATCTTGATCCGGTCGCGCTTTCCGCCCGCCGCCAGCCAGCGGCCGATCACCGCCTCGGACTCGCCGCCCTCGTGCCCCGGAACCCAGGCCGAATAGACGTCGGCCGTATCGACCGCGTCGAAGCCGCCGTCGATGAAGGCGTCGAGCAGCCGGTGCGAGGTTTTCTCGTCGGCGGTCCAGCCGAAGACATTGCCGCCGAACACCAGCGGGGCGATCGAGAGGCCGGAGCGGCCGAGGGGACGTGGGCTCATGGGCGGATCCTTCGATGGAGACGGCCGGAACTGTGGGCGGGTTCGCGCCCCGCCGCCCAATCAAACTTTGAAATAAGGCCTATTGGGCGCGAGCGGCGGATCTATCCGAAACGGCGCTAGTGCGTGTTCCCCGCCCTTCGACAAGCTCAGGCTGAGGACCAAGGCAGACTCCGGCGATTGAAAAACCTCATCCTGAGCTTGTCGAAGGACGAGGTTTTCAGCCCGGAAGCTTCCGTGAAGAGTCGAAGCCAGGCTCAGGCCGCCACCGCCGACGCCCCGTCGAACACCGGGACCTCGACCGGCGCCAGGGTCGCTTTCCCTCGCAGCAGGTCGGCGGCGCGTTCGGCGATCATGATGGTCGGAGCGTTGGTGTTGCCGCCGATCAGGGTCGGCATCACCGAGGCGTCGATCACTCGCAGGCCCGCAAGCCCCTGCACCCGCAGTTGGTCGTCGACCACCGCCAGCGGATCGCCCGCCGCGCCCATCCGGCAGGTGCCGACCGGGTGATAGATCGTCTCGGCCTTGGCCCGGATCCAGGCGTCGATCTCGGCGTCGGAGCGGACGTCCGCCCCCGGCGCGTATTCACTGTCGCGGTACGGATCGAGCGCGGCCTGGGCGGCGACGTCGCGGCCGATCCGCACCCCTTCGCGCATGGCCCGGCGGTCCTCGTCGGCGGCCAGGTAGTTGGCCAGGATCGTCGGATCGTCGAACGGGTCGGCCGAGCGCAGCCCGACATGGCCGCGGCTCTCCGGCCGCAGCTGGCAGACGTGCAGGGTGAAGCCGTCCTTCTCGACCACCACCTTGCCGTGGTCCTGCATGATCGCCAGCACGGCGTGGATCTGCAGGTCGGGCCGGTCGAGGTCGGGCCGCGAGCGCAGGAAGGCGCCCGACTCCAGGAAGTTCTGCCGCCCGATCCCCTTGCCCATCAGCAGGTAGGACAGGCCGACGCCCAGCTTGTTCAGTCCCTTGTTGGCGGAATAGGCGGTCTTCAGCCCCTTGGTCGTCCACGACAGGCAGACGTCCAGGTGATCCTGCAGATTCTGGCCGACGCCGCGCGATTCATGGACCGTCGAAATACCGTGGGCCTTGAGCGCTTCGGGGTCGCCGATCCCCGAAAGTTGCAGAATTTGCGGAGACTGCACGGCGCCGGCGCTCAGCAGCACCTCGGCGTCGGCGTGGGCGGTCGCCGTCTGGCCGCCTTTGCCCGCGACATATTCGACGCCGATCGCCCGGCCTTTCTCGGTCAGGATCCGCGTCGTGCGGGCCTCGGTCACGCAGGTCAGGTTCGGTCGCGCCAGGGCCTGGGCCAGATAGGCCGCCGCCGCGCTCCAGCGCTTGCCGTCGCGGATGGTCAGGTCGTAGGGCCCGAAGCCCTCCTGCTGGAAGCCGTTGAAATCCTTGGTCACCGCGTGGCCCGCCTGGCGGCCGGCCTCGATCACCGCCTTGTAGAACGGGCTGTCGGACTCGCCGGCCGAGACGTGCAGCGGCCCGTCGCCGCCGTGATAGTCGCAGCCCCCGCCGTGGAAGGTTTCCGAGCGCTTGAAGTAGGGCAGGACCTCGCCGTAGGACCAGCCCGACAGCCCCATCTGGCGCCACTGGTCGTAGTCGCGCGCGTGGCCGCGAATATAGATCATGCCGTTGATCGCCGAGGAGCCGCCCAGGCCCCGGCCGCGCGGCCACCACAGCTTGCGGCCGTCGAGGTGCGGCTCCGGATCGGTCCAGAAGCCCCAGTTGCTTTCGCCTTTGGCCTTGATCAGTTCGCCGACGCCGGCGGGCATGCGCACCAGCACTGAGCCGTTCTTGCCGCCGGCCTCCAGCAGCAGCACCTTCACCGTCGGATCCTCGGTCAGGCGTGCGGCCAGCACGCAGCCGGCCGAGCCGGCGCCGATGATGACGTAGTCGTAGCGTGCGCTCGACATGCCCTCGCCTCCCACAATGTTTTTGTTGGTTATCGTTGTTAAGACAGAGAGTGATCCAGGCCGGCGACGCCCGCAAGAGGGCACGCGGAAACTGCCGTAACGACGTTACGTAATTTACGCAGACTCAACCTTAATCCGATCTGCAAACCTCTCCGCCATCATGACGGTCATCAGATTGATCGGCGGGTTCGTGGAGAGCGTTGCCGGTCCATCCGACTTCCGCGGCGGCTTCAGTCCCGCTGCCGCCGCGAGAAGGCCCCGCGCACCGAGCCCCCCGCGCGGGTATAGCCAGGAGCGCCGTCCCCACATCCCCCCCAGGAGGACGGCGCTCCTGCGCCTTTTGGCCCGGAGCTCGGCTCAGAGCGCCTTGAGGCCGGCGCGGTAGCGCTTCCAGTTCTCGACATAGTGCAGGGCCGAGGCCTGCAGGATCATCGCCTGGTGCTCGCTGACCTCGCGGATGATCTTGCCTGGCGCGCCGACGACCATCGAGTTGTCGGGGATCTCCTTGCCCTCGGTGATCAGGGCCCCGGCCCCGATCAGGCAGTTCTTCCCGATCTTGGCCCCGTTGAGGATGATCGAGCCGATGCCGATCAGCGAGCCGTCGCCGATGGTGCAGCCGTGCAGCATGACCAGGTGGCCGACGGTGACGTTGGCGCCGATGGTCAGCGGGATCCCGGCGTCGGTATGAAGAACAGAACCGTCCTGGATGTTGCTGTTTTCGCCGATCGTGATCGGATCGTTGTCACCGCGCAGCACCGCCCCCCACCAGACGCTGGCGTTCTGCTTGAGCACCACATTGCCCATCACGCTGGCGCTCGGGGCGATCCAGTATTCGTCTTCCGACGGAAGTTTCGGCGCCATGTCGCCCAACGAATAGACAGTCATCCGTACACCCCGTGTTCTTTTGCTACGCAGAATTTTAATCGGTCAGAAACCATAATGTCCCCATTGTAAATCCGGTGATTCGGTGGGGAACCTCCTCGTGGAGGGGACATTCCCTCCGTATCCGCCGCGGACCATACCGCCCGCGGCCTCCTGATGACGGAGAACAGGGTCTTGCGTTCGGCGTTCCGGCGTACAGCACCGCCTTCTTGGGGCTCCACCGAGCCGCCCGGCCGCGCCTGCGGCTCCGTCTTCTGCTCCTCCCATCGACCCAAGGACGACGCCTCACGGGCCTCGTCCTTTTTTCATGCCTGAATGGAGGCTTTGATGACCAAGCGAGCCCTGAAGCGGATGGTGCGCGAGGGCGCGGACGACCGCTATGACGACGCCAAGGTGCGTCGCCTGCCGGTGGAGCATCGCGGCGGCTGGTCGCCGCTCGGCGACGCCGACAATGCGCCGAGGGATCAAAGCTACATCAAGACGATAAAACCAAAATCGCCGGGCCAGGCCCAGCTGATGGAGGCCATGGACGCCAAGAACCTGGTTCTGGCGCTGGGTCCAGCCGGCACCGGCAAGACCTATCTGGCCATCGCCAAGGCCGTCGAGGCCCTGGAGGCCGGCCGGGTCAACCGCATCGTCCTCTCCCGCCCCGCCGTCGAGGCCGGGGAGTCGATCGGCTACCTGCCGGGCGACATGGAAGACAAGCTGGCCCCCTATCTGCGCCCGCTCTACGACGCCCTGACCGATCGCCTTTCGGTCAAGCGCATGCGGGCCCTGATGGCCGAGGGGGCCATCGAGATCGCCCCGGTCGGCTTCATGCGCGGCCGCACCCTCAACAACGCCTTCGTGGTCATCGACGAGGCCCAGAACTGCACCTACATGCAGCTCAAGATGCTGCTGACCCGCCTGGGCTGGCACTCGACCATGGTCGTCACCGGCGACCCGAACCAGTCCGACCTCTTGCCGGGCATCTCGGGCCTGGGCGACGTGGCCGACCGCTTCGAGGCGATGGCCAATATCGCCGTCGTCCGCCTGGAAGACCGCGACATCGTCCGCCATCCCCTGGTGGCCGAGATGCTCGGCGTTCTGTGACCCTTATTCTGTAATTTCATAACACTTCATGCCCTCTAGGGCTTGAGTATGGGGCGGTCGGACTGCAAGGTCCGGCCGCCTTAACTGTTTTGGG
Organism: Caulobacter hibisci; assembly: GCF_016135805.1. Classification (GTDB taxonomy): domain Bacteria; phylum Pseudomonadota; class Alphaproteobacteria; order Caulobacterales; family Caulobacteraceae; genus Caulobacter; species Caulobacter hibisci. The sequence continues at coordinate 84,900 of NZ_JADWOX010000022.1, read as the reverse complement.
ACCCTTCATGTCCGATGCCGCCGCCGCCCCACGTTCGGAGTTCACCCTCCGCGGCGTGTTCCTGGGGATCCTGATCACCGTCGTCTTCACGGCCGCCCAGGTCTATCTGGGCCTGAAGGTCGGCCTGACCTTCGCCACCTCGATCCCCGCCGCGGTGATCTCGATGGCCCTGCTGCGGGCCTTCAAGACCTCGACCATCCAGGAAAACAACATCGTCCAGACGATCGCCTCGGCGGCCGGCACCCTGTCGTCGGTGATCTTCGTGCTGCCGGGCCTGCTGATGATCGGCTGGTGGTCGAACATCCCGTTCGTGGCCACCTTCGGCATCTGCGCCGTCGGCGGCATCCTGGGGGTGATGTACACGATCCCCCTGCGCCGGGCGCTTGTCACCAACTCCCCCCTGCCCTATCCGGAAGGCGTCGCCGCCGCCGAGGTGCTGAAGGTCGGGGCCGGTTCGCGCGAAGGCGCGGCCGAGGGTAAGGCAGGCCTCTGGGCCGTCATCGCCGGCACCCTGGCTTCGGCCGCCTTCGCGGCGCTTGGCGCGGCCAAGATCTTCGCCGCCGAAGTGGCCACCTATTTCAAGGTCGGCAAGGGCGCGACCGGCATGGGCGCCTCCAGCTCGCTGGCCCTGATGGGCGCGGGCCACCTGATGGGCATCACCGTCGGCGTGGCCATGTTCACCGGCCTGTTCATCGCCTGGGCCGTCCTGGTGCCGATCCTGACCGGCGTGTTCCCGGCCGAGGCCGGCATGACCATCGCCGACCACGCCCTGAAGGTCTGGTCGACCAAGGTCCGCTTCCTGGGCGCCGGCGTCATCGGCGCGGCCGCCATCTGGACCCTGGGCAAGCTGGTGGTTCCGATCTGGCGCGGCCTGGTCTCGGCCTTCGAGGCCGGCAAGGCCCGCCGCAGCGGCGCCGGCGACATCCCGCGCGTCGAACAAGACATCCCGCTGGCCATTGTCGGCCTGGTCTCGATCGCCCTGCTGGCGCCGGCCGGCTGGCTGCTGGCCAGCTTCGCCCTGGCCGGCCCTGCCGCGAGCATCGCCCTGCCGCTGACCCTGATGGCCGTGGCCTATCTGGTGTTCGCCGGCCTGCTGGCCGCCGCCGTCTGCGGCTACATGGCCGGCCTGATCGGCTCGTCCAACAGCCCCGTCTCGGGCATCGCCATCCTGACCGTTCTGGGCGCCTCGCTGCTCGTCGGGGCCATCGGCCGCGGCCTGATCGGCCCGGACGCCGCCAAGGCCCTGGTCGCCTTCGCCCTCTATGTCACCGCCACCGTCCTGGCCGTGGCCGTGGTTGCCAACGACAACCTGCAGGACCTGAAGACCGGCCAGCTGGTCGACGCCACCCCGTGGAAGCAGCAGACGGCCCTGGTCATCGGCGTGCTGTCGGGCGCCGTGGTCATCCCGTTCGTGCTGGACCTGCTGGCCCGCTCCAACGGCTTCGTCGGCGCGCCCAACCTGCACGTCGTGCCAGGCGCCGAGCCCCTGGCCGCGCCGCAGGCGACCCTGATCTCGACCCTGGCCAAGGGCGTCATCGGCCATAACCTGCAATGGGACCTGCTGGGCGTCGGCGCCCTTATCGGCCTTGCCCTGGTGGTGGTCGACATCGTCCTGCGCCGCGCCAGCAAGGACCGCTTCAGCCTGCCGCCGCTGGGCGTCGGCCTGGCCATCTACCTTCCGAGCGCGGTGACCGCCCCGGTGGTGGTGGGCGCGGTCGCCGGCTGGATCTTCGAGCGCGTGGTCGCCAAGGACCGCAAGGCCGAGGTCGCCAAGCGCCTGGGCGTGCTGATCGCCTCGGGCTTCATCGTCGGCGAGAGCCTGTTCAACGTGGCCCTGGCCCTGCTGATCGTCTCGACCAACAAGGGCGCGCCCCTGGCCATCGCCACCCCGCCGCCCGAGCACCTGGGCATGATCATCGCCCTGGTCGTCGCGGCGATCACGGTGATCGGCCTCTACGCCTGGTGCCGCGTCCAGGCGCGGAAAACCGAAGAGGCCTGATCGGCTTCATCGCTGAAGACCAAGACCCCGGAAGCAGCCGCTTCCGGGGTCTTTTTCATTCCGGCGCCGGTACTCGCAGGCTTTGATTTTTTCACCGAGCATCCCCGCGAAGGCGGGGATCCAAGCCGAGTTCGCAGATCCTCCACGGCCGCGCCCCATCCTGAAAGTCCGCTTGGATCCCCGCCTTCGCGGGGACGGGCGGATTTGTGGGGAGGCAGGTAGATGAGAGCTAATCCGCCGACAGTACCGTGAACCACAGGTCCGCGCGGCGCTCGAACCCCAGGGCCTGGTAGAGCGCGTTGGCGCCGGCGTTGTCGGCGTAGCTGTGCAGGAACGGCGTCTCGCCGCGCGCCAGGATCTTGCTCGCCACATGCGCCATCAGCCCGGCCGCATAGCCCCTGCCCCGGAAGTCCGGACGCGTGCAGACGCCGCTGACCTCGGTGAAGCCGTCGGGCCGCAGCCGCTCGCCGGCCATGGCCGCTAGTTCGCCGCCGACCTTCACGCCGACGAACGCGCCCAGCTGATGGGTGCGCGAGAAGAACGGCCCCGGCTTGGTCAAGGTGGCCAGGGCCAGCATCTCGGGCGCGTCGGCGTCGGACAGGGCGATGATCTCGAAATCGACGGGCTTGAGCGGCGTGATCGCCTTGGCCGCCATCTGCCAGCAGAGGGCGCTGGAGAGCACGGTCGTTCCGGGAATGGGCGGCGGTTCGACCAGCTCCACGAAGCCGGACGGCCCATGCGCGCGCACCAGCGCGGCTAGGTCCGCCAGGCTCTCCGCCGTCTCCTCGGCCACGGCGGCGAACAAGCCGAAGTTCGGATCCATCCGCAGGGCCCCGCCGCTAGCGATCGCCAGATGCGCCTGCCGGCCGGTGAGGCTGGACCAGACGGGACGGTCGAGGGGGTGAGCGGCCATGGCGATTCCGAAGGGTCGGGACGAAAGCGGAAGCTTTGCAGAGGTGACCGCCGCCCTCATAGCGATCTAGGATTGCAGCGCCCGCCCGTCACCCGGAAAGATGTCGATGAAGCTCTTCCCCGCGCTCGCAACCGGCCTCCTAGCGGCCCTCGCCTCCGCTCCGGCCTCGGCGCGCGGCGTGCCGCCACCGCCGATGCTGACCCCGCCGGAACTGAAGCAGCCCATCGACGGCTACGACATGAGCGGCCCGTACGAGCTGTGGCGGCACTGGATCGAAGCGCGCAAGGGGCCGGTGATGGACGCCCTGCTGGCCGCGCCCGAACCGCCGCCGCCCGGCGAGCAGGCGTTCGGCGCGACCCCGCTGCGCTTCAAGGCCCATTGGGACCTCGGCCGCTTCACCACCGGCGACGCCCAGGTCTACTGCCGGCCCAAGTCGCCCTACGGCTTCGACCAGGCGACGTGCCACGTCGTCCTGCGACGCGTGCAGATTCCCGACGACGTCGGCGGACTGGGCGGTCCCAACATCCTGTCGCGGTGGATGCAGGCCAATTTCGACGCCCCAGCCCTCGCCCGCCACCTGCGCGCCGAGGGGGTCGAGCCGGGCGCGAACTGGTGGCGCGTCGATCGCGCGCGGATGTTCGCGGCCTCGCCCTCGCCCGACGCCGCGCTGAAGGCCGCGGCCCGCCTCGACCGGGTGGATTCCCGCGACTGCCCGGCCATGGCCGAGGCCTTCGCAAATCTGGACACGTCCAGCATCGACCTACGCTTCGACATGACCGGCGTCGGCGACGACTTGGTCGGCAAGGCGCCCGCGCCGCACTCGAACTTCTGGACCTACACCCTCAGCGTTCGCGGCGACAAAGGCCTCACCACGATCGAAACCGACAGCTGGCGGATCGGCGACCTCGTCATTCCGATCCTGAAAGCCGCCGAGGCCTGCGCCAAGGCCAAGCCGCCTCAGCAGTAGGCCGCGATCAGGGCCCTGGCCGCGCCGACGCAGGCCTTGGCCGGCTTGTCGTCGCCGTCGAACATCTGGCTGGAGGTGAAGACCCCTTCGATCAGCAGCAGGAAGGCGTCGCCCAAGGAGGCCGGATCGCTCGCGCCCATCTCGGCGGCCTTGGCCCGCAGCCGCTGGCGCAGGTCTTCCTTGTGAGCTTGCGAGACCATGCGGCCCACATGCTGGCGATCGGGATATTCCACCGCCGCGTTGCTGAGCGCGCAGCCGCGATAGTCGTCGCCGACCGACCGCGCGGCCAGCCCCTCGAAATAGGCGACCATCTGGGCCTTGGGGTCGCCCGGAAAGGCGTCTTCGGCCGAGCGGAACCGATCCCAGAACCCCTCCTCCACCTCGCGCAGCACCGCGGCGACCAGGTCGTCCTTGGACTTGAAGCTGCGATAGAGGCTGGGCTTGGTCACCCCGGCCTTGCTGACGATCTCGTCCACCCCGACGGCGCGGATGCCCTCGCGGTAGAACAGGTCGCGGGCCGTCTCGAAGATCTTCTCGGCCGCTCGCGCCGCCGGCGCGTAGGGCTGGAGGTGAAGGGGCGCGTCGGCGTCGGTTTTCGTCATCGGGTACAAGGCCTCTTGACGATGTTACTAACCGGTACGTACAAGACCATCAAGACCCGTACCGATCGGTTACATCCGGAGTCAGGACATGATCCGCCGCCCCTTCGGCCGCAACTACGCCTTCGTCGTGGCCGGTGTGACCTTCCTGGCCCTGCTGGCCGCCGCCGGCCTGCGCGCCGCGCCGGGCGTGCTGATCCTGCCGCTGGAAAAGAGCTTCGGCTGGGATCGGGGCACGATCTCGCTGGCCGCCGCCATCGGCATCTTCCTCTACGGCCTCACGGGCCCCTTCGCCGCCGCCCTGATGCAGTCGTTCGGCGTGCGCCGCACCGTGGCCCTGTCGCTGGTGCTGATGGCCGTCTCCACCGGGCTTTCGGCCTTCATGACGGAGAGCTGGCACTACGTCGCCACCTGGGGCGTGCTGGCCGGCTTCGGCAGCGGGGCCGTCGCGATGGTGCTCGGCGCGACCATCGTCAATCGCTGGTTCGTCGAACGGCGCGGCCTGATGCTGGGCCTGTTGACCGCCGCCACGGCCACCGGCTCGCTGATCTTCCTGCCGGCCATGGCCTTCATCGCCGAGCACGGCGGCTGGCGCCCGGTGGTGCTGACCGTCGCCGCCGTCGCCGCGATCATGGCCCCGATCGCCTGGCTGCTGATCCCCGAACGCCCCGCCGACATCGGCCACAAGCCGTTCGGCGCCGGCGACGACTGGGTGGAGCCGCCGCGCGGCTCGGCCTCGAACGCCCTGGCCGGCGCCTTCGGGGCCCTGGCGCGGGCTGGCAAGACCCGCACCTTCTGGTTGCTGTTCCTGGGCTTCTTCATCTGCGGCCTGACCACCAACGGCCTGATCGGCGTGCACATGATCGCCTTCTGCGGCGACCGCGGCATGCCCGAGGTCCGCGCCGCGGGCCTGCTGGCGCTGATGGGCTTCTTCGACCTCTTCGGCACCACCGCCTCGGGCTGGCTGACCGACCGCTACGACCCGCGCAAGCTCTTGTTCGTCTACTACGCCCTGCGCGGCCTCTCGCTGATCTACCTGCCCTATTCGGACTTCTCGATCGTCAGCCTGTCGGTGTTCGCGGTGTTCTACGGCCTCGACTGGATCGCCACCGTGCCGCCGACCGCGCGCCTGGCCACCCAGGCCTTCGGCGACCGCGACGGCCCGATCGTGTTCGGCTGGATCGCCGCCGGTCACCAGCTCGGCGCGGCCACGGCGGCCGTCGGCGCGGGCCTGATCCGCGCGGCCCAGGGCCAGTACGTGCAAGCCTTCGTCCTGGCCGGCGTCGCGGGCCTGATCGCGGCGGGGGCGTCGCTGCTGATCCGCCGCGAGGTCAAGGCGATGGCGGCGGTTTGACCTTCCCTACTCCGTAAAACCCCCGCGAAAGCGGGGGCCCAGGTGTTTTATCGTCGAGCGCCCAGCCTTTCAGAAAAAGCCTGGGTCCCCGCTTTCGCGGGGATTTTACGGGGTTAGGGTAGCCCCCAAACGAAAACGGCCGCCCCGACGATATCGGAGCGGCCGCTTTGCGGGCCCGGTCGGGCGCGAATAGCCTATTCGAGATCTTCGGCCAGGATGGCCATCTCGAACATGTACGAGCCGTCCTCGTCCTCGTCCTGGAACAGGACGCCGATGAATTCGCCCTTCACCTCGACCTCGGCCGAGTCCTTCTGCTTAGGACGGGCCTTCACGACGATGTGCGGGTTGCCGAAGGTGCGCTTCAGGTGGGCTTCAAGCTTGGCGATGGCGGCGGCGTCCACGGGGGGCTCCTGATCTTGTTATGGGGCTCTCGCCCCCGTGGGGCGGAATGGCGGGAAACTAGAGGTCTCGGGCGCAAAGTGTAAGGCCTTTTGCGCAGCGGCCGGCTCAGGTCTGTTGAGAAAACGGCGGCGGCGCGGTCGCCCGGCCCTGCTCCACCAGCCAGTCGCGGAAGCGCCGGGCCCCGCGCGAGGCGCCGGTCTTGGGCGTCAGGGCGCACAGCAGCGTCGGTTCGGCCGCCATGCCCAACGGCGCTGTCAGGCGTCCCGCCGCCAGGTCCCGCTCGGCGAAGGCGTAGGGCACCACCGCCGCGCCCAGGCCGGCGGCGGCGGCCTCGATCATGTAGAAGTAGTGGTCGAACTCCCGCACTAGGCCCGGCGCCGGCAGGTCTAGTCCCGCGGCCTTCGCCCACTGGTCCCAGCTGTGCAGGTAGGTGCGGGTGTGCAGGCGCGGCAGCGCCGCCAGGTCCGCCGCCGTCCGCACGCGCGCGGCCAGTTCCGGCGCCACGACGGGCCCGACGAAGGTCTCCAGGAACGGCGTCGCCTCGGCGTCCGCCGACGCCGGCGCGCCGGGATCGCGCATCCGGATGGCCAGATCGACGCCGTCGGCGCGGAAGTCGAACGGCCCGTTGGACTCGGCCACCCGCACCGGGGTGTCGGGGAACCGTTCGAGAAAGTCGGGCAGGCGCGGGATCAGCCACTTCATGGCGAAGGTCGGCAGGCACGAGACCACGGTCGGCCGGGGCTCGTCCTCAGGCGGGCGCGGCACGGCCTCGTCGAGGATGTCGAAGGCCCGCGTCAGGCCCTCGGCCAGCTTGAGCCCCGCCTCGGTCATGACCAGGCGGTTGCGTGGCCCCTCGGTCAGGGGCACGCCCAGGTGATCCTCAAGCTGGCGGATCTGGCGGCTGACCGCGCCGTGGGTGACGCACAGCTCGTCGGCGGCCAGGGTCATGCGCCCGCGCCGGCCGAAGGCCTCGAAGGCGCGCAGGGCGTTCAGCGGCGGCAGCGGACGTCGAGCCATGTGATCAAACCTCACAGACCTCGACCGATAAGTCGTTAGCCGCGCCCAGGCAACCGCCGGATAAGCGGAGCATGGAAAAGCACGGCAAACGGTCGCCGATCGGCGCGGCGCAGTGGGCGGCGGTGGCGGCCCTGTGGGCGCTGGCGCTCTACGGGATGACGGCCAAACCGGCGCCAAAGCTTGAGACGGCGCAGCTGGTGGCGTGCCGGTAGACGCCCCTAGATCACGTAGTCGTACACCACGTCGGCCAGGGTGTGGTCCATGGTCCGGGCCGGTTCTTCGCAGGTGGGGCAGTTGACCAGGCGGGCAGGCACGCCGGCGGCGGTGCAGTGCGGCGGGATGGGCTTGAGCACCACCGAGCCCGAGGCCACCTTGGCGTATTCGCCGACGGTGATGTTGCCCAGCACCTTTGCGCCCGCGCCCAGCAGCACGCCCTTGCCGATCTTCGGGTGGCGGTCGCCGCGCTCGGCGCCGGTGCCGCCCAGGGTCACGCCGTGCAGCATCGAGACGTCGTCGCCGACCACCGCCGTCTCGCCGATGACGATGCCGGTGCCGTGGTCGATGAACACGCCCGCCCCGACGCGCGAGGCCGGGTGGATGTCGACCTGGAAGACCTCGCTCGCCCGGCTCTGCAGATAGAAGGCCAGGGTCTCGCGACCGCCATTCCACAGCCAGTGCGAGACGCGGTGGGTCTGCAGGGCCAGGAAACCCTTGAAGAACAGGAAGGGCTGAACATAGCCCTTGGTGGCCGGATCACGCTCGAATACCGCGCGCAGGTCGGCCTCGGCGGCGGCGACCAGGGCCGGGTCGCTTTCGAAGGCCTCGGCGGCGAATTCACGGGCGGTCATGGCCCGCATCTCCTGGTCGCCGAGCTTGCGGGCCAGCTGGAAGGTCAGGGCGTCAGCCAGGTTGTCGTGGCTGAGGATCACGGCGTTGAGCAGCGAGGCCAGGGCCGGCTCGGCCTTGGCGGCGTGTTCGGCCTGATTGCGCAGGGCGGCCCAGACGGGCGGCGCGGCGCGCTCGGTCACGACTTCCAGATGCTTGGCCACGGGGCTCTCCCTTCCCGGCGGAGACTAGAGCATATTTATTCAAAACGCCCTAGCCGAACAGTCGGCGCGGCTATCGCGCCAGGACCAGCGTGGCCAACTCGGCCGGCAGCTCGCCCACGGACGCCATATGGTGCACCCGGAGCAGTAACGCCACCGTCAATGAATCCGGCATCCGCCCAGTGACCGCCGCGTTCAGCGCCTCGCCGAACGGCACGCGGGCCACGGCCAGGTCCTCGGTCTCGTCGGGCGCGGTCTCGGTCGGCGACAGGCTGAGGGCCAGGAAGCCGTAGGCGATCTCGTCGGTGACCGAGTTGGACAGCTCCATGGTCAGGATCGGTCGCCAGTCGGCGGCGACCAGCCCCACTTCCTCGGCCAGCTCGCGCTTGGCGCCGTCCAGCGGATCCTCGCCCATCGGCGCGCCGCCCTCGGGCAGTTCCCAGCTGTAGTTGGCGCGTGAGAAGCGGTTCTGGCCGACCAGGGTCACCGTGCCGTCGGCGTGCAGCGGCACGACGCCTATCGCCTGGTTCTTGAACGAGACCTTGCCATACAGGGCCGGACGCCCTGTCGGCGCCACGGCCTGGTATTCCGTCACCGCGATCCAGGGATTGTCATAGACCACCTCGGCGCTGGCGACGGACCACGGCTTTCCGTGCGGCTTCAACCAGATTGGATCGTCGGACATGGGCTCTCGATGGGCTCTCGACTTGTGCCGGCCGCGCGGCGGCCATAGGTGACCTTGCCTTAGCTTGCTTTCAGGAGATCGTCTTGGCCGGTTCTGTTCCCCCCGCCCCCGAATTCGGCGAAACGATCACGATCGAACCCGCGCCCGAGGTGCTGGCCTTCCTGGCCCGCCGCCGTTCGGCCTCGGCCATGGCCCTGGTCGCGCCGGGACCCAGCGAGGAAGAGCTTGCCGACCTGTTGCGCCTGGCCGTCCGCGTGCCCGACCACGGCAAGCTGGCGCCCTGGCGGTTCGTGCTGCTGCGCGGCGAGGCCAAGGCCGCCTTCGCCGCGAAGATCGCGCCGCTGGCCGCCGACCAGGCCAATCCGGTCAAGGCCACCGCCGCCATGCGCAAGCTGACCACCCCGCCCCTGGCCATCGCCGTCATCGCCCGCCCGCTGTCGGACGAGGTGCCCAAGTGGGAACAGGTGATGAGCGCCGGCGCGGTCTGCACCCAGCTGCTGCTGGCCGCCTCGGCCATGGGCTACGGCGCCAACTGGATCACCGACTGGTACAGCTTCGACGAACGGGCCCTGGCCATCCTCGGCGTGGCCGAGGGCGAACAGGTCGCCGGCTTCCTCTATGTCGGCACCACCGCCGAACAGCCCCAGGAACGCCCGCGGCCGGACGTGGCGGCGATCACCAGCGAGTGGACGGAGAACTAGGACGCCTGCGGCGTCCCCCTCCGGCCCTCTGGGCCACCTCCCCCAGAGGGGGAGGATCTATGCCGAGCAGATGCTCCCCCTCTGGGGGAGCTGTCGGCGAAGCCGACTGAGGGGGCCCGCCGAAGGCGGTTCACCCCCGGCCGCGATAGGCCGGCACGCCTTGCTCGGGGACCCACAGGCCTTCCGGCGCCGGGCCGGTCTGCCAGAACACGTCGATCGGGATGCCGCCGCGCGGATACCAGTAGCCGCCGATGCGCAGCCAGCGGGGCTTGGCGACCTCGACGATCTTGCGGCCGACCTTGACGGTGCAGTCCTCGTGGAACGAGCCGTGGTTGCGGAAGCTGGTCAGATAGAGCTTCAGCGACTTGCTCTCGATCAGCCAGTCGCCCGGCGCATAGTCGATCACCAGGTGGGCGAAGTCGGGCTGGCCGGTCACCGGGCACAGCGAGGTGAATTCGGGGGCCACGAAGCGGGCCAGGTACAGCACGTCGCTCTGCGGGTTGGGCACGGCCTCGAGGACGGCGGCCTCGGGGCTGTCCGGCGCGGAGACGGTCTGGCCCAGTTGGGTCACGGAAAGTTCGGTCATGGCGGCGATTTAGGCTCCCTCCCCCCGCGAGACAAGCGCCGAGGCCCCGGCTACGGTGTCGCAAACAGGCGTTCGAACGCGGGAGGATGGTCATGACGGGTCGGGACTTCGACGGCTTCACGGTGGTGGTCACCGGCGCCTCCACGGGCCTTGGACGGGCGATCGCGGTCGAGACCGCCCGCCGCGGGGCAGGCCTGGTGGTGATCAACTTCGCCAGCAGCGGCGAGGCCGCCGAGGAGACCGCCTGCCAGGTCGAGGCCCTAGGCGCCAAGGCCGTGCTGGCCCAGGGCGACGTCGCCGACGACGCCGACTGCCGGCGGATCGCGGAGGCCGCCGCGCCGTCGGGCCGCATCGACGCCCTGTTCAACAATGCCGGCGTCACCAAGTTCGCCCCGCGCCACGAAGACCTCGACGCGGTCGACGCCGAGGACTTCCTGCGGCTCTATTCGGTCAATGTGGTCGGGGCCTTCCAGATGGTGCGGGCGGCCCGCGGCCTGCTGGAGGCCGCGCCCCAGCCCGGGGCCGTGGTCAACACCAGCTCGATCGCCGGGGTGATGGGCAACGGCTCGTCGGTGCCCTACGCCGCCTCCAAGGGCGCGATGACCACCATGACCCTGTCGCTGGCCCGCGCCCTGGCGCCGAGGATCCGGGTCAACGCCATCTGCCCCGGCTTCATCGACACCCCGTGGTTCGGCAAGGCCATGGACGAGGCCCGCGTCGATCGCCTGCGCGCCGGCGCGGCGGCGGCCACGCCCCTGCAGGTGGCCTCCAGCGCCGAGGACGTGGCCGGGGCGGCGGTGTTCCTGGCCTCGCCCGCCGCGCGCCATGTCACCGGCGAAACCCTGCTGGTCGACGCCGGCCTGCATTTGGGCGCGGCGTCGCTGGCGATGCGCTGAAGCCGCAGGTAAACGAAAACAGTCGAAGAACGGCAACTGTGGCCCTGAGGGCCGCGAATGAAGCAAATTCGTCACACTTGCTCAAACTTTAGCCGACCCCTGTTCTTAACGCTGGCGCTGTCGTCCTGCGGATTGCAACTAGAGCTCGGCCCGCAGTTAATCCTGACTTGTGAACTGACGCGCTTGCAGGCGCCGCACATGTTGGGACCAAACTCCCGGCGGGCTAACAAAAAGGGGATAGCACGGATGAAGTTCTTCAAGCTTGCGCTGGCGGCCGCCGCCGCGACCGCCGCTCTCAGCGGCGCCGCCATGGCCGAGGAAGTCAGCCTCTCGTACAACGTCGGCATCGCCAGCGACTATGTGTTCCGCGGCGTCAGCCAGACCCAGGAAGACCCGCAAGTGTTCGGCGGCGTCGATCTGGGCTACGGCATCGGCTACGCTGGCGTCTGGGCCTCGAACGTCGATTTCGGCACCAGCGACCCGTCGATCGAAGTCGACCTGTACGGCGGCATCAAGCCGACCGTCGGCGACGCCACCCTCGACTTCGGCGTGCTCTACTACGGCTACAGCGAAGACAAGGGCCTGACCCCCGGCAAGTTCAGCTACACCGAGCTGAAGGCCGCCGTCTCCAAGCCGGTCGGCAAGGTCACCCTCGGCGCCGCCGTCTACTGGTCGCCGGAATGGCCGGGCGACCTGGGCAGCGCGACCTACGCCGAAGTGAACGGCTCGGTTCCGCTGAGCGAGAAGTTCTCGCTGAGCGCCGCCCTGGGCAAGCAATCGATCGAAGACGCCGCCGACTACACCACCTGGAACGTCGGCGTCGGCTACGCCCTGACGGAAAAGCTGGCCCTGGACGTCCGCTACTGGGACACCAGCGAGCATGACTTCGGCGACATCTACAAGTCGCGCGTCGCCGTCTCGCTGAAGGCCGCCTTCTAAGCCAAGGCCCTTCGCCGAACGAACGAGCCGCCCGGGTTTCGCCCGGGCGGCTTTTTCGTGGGCCTCAGCGCCACACCGCGTTCACCTCGGACGAGCCGAGGATCAGGGCGAAGGACAGGCCCAGGCTCTTCAACGCCCCCTCGTGCAGGTCCGGCTCATAGGCCGCGCAGGCGTCGTTGATGACGAAGACGTTGTAGTCGCGATGGAAGGCGTCGCGCACGGTGCTGTCGACGCAGCATTCGGTGGTCAGGCCGCAGACCAGCAGGGTGTCCACGCCCCGCGCCCGCAGCTGGGCGTCGAGGTCGGTGCCGACGAAGGCGCTGTAGCGCGGCTTGCCCACCACCAATTCGCCCGCCCGCGGCAGCGGGCCGTAGAAGTCGGCGCCCGGCGTATCCTTGCGGCAGATGGCGCGCTCTATCTCGGGATCGCCGCCGCGTCGGCGCATGCGCTCCAGCATCGCCGGCGGGTCGCTCTCGGGCGTCGTCTCCAGCCCGACGAACACCACCGGCGCCCCGACCTCCCGCGCCAGATCGGTCAGCCATTCGGCCGTTTCCAGGGCCCGGCCCACCGCCGACAGGTCGACCCCGAAGCGGCCGATCACCCCGTCGGGCGCGGCGAAGTCCACCTGCATGTCGATGACCAGCAACGCCGTCCGCGACGGCGCGATCCAGTCGACGAGGCCCCGGTCACTGGTCACGAATAGGCCTCCCGCAGGCCCGGCAGGATCTGCGCGCCGAACATCGACAAGCCGGCCTCGTAGTCGGGGAAGATCAGCATCAGTCCATCCAGCTCGCAGGTGTCGATCAGGTCGCGGATCCGCGCCCCGCAGGTCGCCGGGGAGCCGATCACCGTCCGGGTCATGAACGCCCCCTGCTTGGCGGCGGCCGCGGCCAGGCGCTCGGGCGGCACGCCCCAGTGCGACAACATGGTGGTGACCGCCGCCATGTCCACCCCGCCGCGATAGCGGTCGGCCAGGGCCTCGGCGTCGGCGTCGCTGTCGGCGTGGACGATGGTGCACATGGCGTAGGTGCGGATCGATCGGCCCAGCTCGCCCGCCCGCGCCTTGGCCCGGCGGCTGGCGTCGCGCAGGGCCGCCTCGTCCTCTCCGCCGATGAAGCAGGCGTCGGCCTCGGCCACGGCGAAGGCGAAGCCGCGCTCGGAGACGCCGGCGCAGATCAGGTCGGGCCGGGGCGCGCTGACCGGCTTGGGCTTGGAGCGGCAGTCCTCCAGCGTGAAGAAGCGCCCCGCGTGGCTGACGCTGTCCTCGGTCCACAGCCGCTTGACCAGCCGCGTCCACTCCTCGGCCAGGGCGTAGCGGTCGTCGTGGCCGAGGGCGTCGTCCCAGGCGCTCATCTGGGCGAACTCGTCGCGATAGGCGCCGGCGACGATATTGAGGCCGGCCCGACCGCCGCTGATGTGGTCCAGCGTGGCGATCATCTTGGCCGCCACGGCCGGGTTCTGCAGCAGCGGATGCAGGGTGGCCCAGATCTTCACGCGACTGGTGGCCTCGGCCAGGGCGGCCATCAGGATCACCGATTCCAGGGCCGCGCCCCAGTGATCGGTCTCGCCGCCGAAACCGCGGAACTTGGCCATCGACATGATGAAGTCGAGGCCGATCTGGTCGGCCAGCACGGCGGCGGCGCGGTTCTGGGCGTAGAGGCCGTCGATCGGCGGCGTCGTCTTCGAGACGATCCAGCCGCCATTGGCCACGGGCAGGAAGACGCCGAACTCCTTGCGTCCGCCTTCGTGCGCCATCGTCGCCTCCCGCCGCCGTCCCTTCGACAATCGGGGGACGAGTCGGCGGTGACCATAGCCGAAAAGGATGACGTTGCGAGACCGGCGAGGCTCAGGGCGCCGGGGCGGCCTCCGCCTCGGGCGCGGTCGCCGCGCGGGGCTTGGGCGGACGCATCAGCAGGGCGGCCACGAAGATCACCACGGTCAGGGCGGCGAACAGCTCGAAGGTCTGGGTGAAGCCGCCCAGCCGGTCGCGCATGAAGCCGCCGATGAACGGGCCCGCCGCCGACACCGCGCCCACCAGGCAGACCAGCGAGAACAGCTCGACATTGTTCCTGCGGCCAAAATAGTTGAGCAGCAGCAGGCTGACCGCCAGCACCGTCAGGCCGAACCCCAGGCCCACGCCCACGGCGTAGAGCGCCTGCAACGGCAGGGTCGTGGCCCGCGACAGGGCCAGCAGGCCGACGACCAGCAGGCCCTGGGCCAGGGCCAGCAGCCAGCGCGGATCGACCCGGTCGCCCACGGCGCCGCCGGCCAGGCGCGCGACAACCTGCATCAGGCCCTCGGCGCTCAGCGCGCCGGCCGCCACCACGCCGGCCACGCCCAACTGGGTGAGGTGCGCCTGGGTCAGGCTGGCGGCGGTGACGCCGGCCAGCAGATGGCTGAAATAGGCCGCCACCAGGATCGCGAACTGCGGGGTGCGCACCGCGTCGCGGACGCTCCAGTCGTGGTCGGTGCGATAGACGCGCGGATGGGCCGGGGCCGACTTGGCCTCGGCCGCGGTCAGGCGGTCCATGGCCGCGCCCGCTTCCTCCAGCCACTTGGGACCGCCGACCACGGCGGCGCAGACCAGGCCCAGCACGCCGATCACCGCCGCCTGCAGCGCCCAATAGACCCGCCATTGGCCGTCGAAGGCGCCGAGCGTGGCCAGCACCATCAGCGGTCCGGCCACGCCGCCCAGGGCGCCGCTGGTGAAATAGATGCCGAACGGCAGGGCCCGCTGGCGGAAGATCGCCGACAGCACATAGGTGCCCGGGATCAGGGCCGCGGCCTGGAAGCCGACGCCCAGCAGGGCCGTGGCCAGGAAATAGGCCGGCAGGCTCTGCACCCTGGCCAGCAGGGCCAGGCCCAGGGCCATCACCGCCGCCCCGGCCACCAGCGTCGCGCGCACGCCCCAGCGGCGGATCAGCATCGTCGGCAGCCAGGACGAGGCCCCGGTGGCCACGCCCATCACCGAAAAGCCGAGGAAGGCGTGCTCCCAGCTCCAGCCCAGCTGCGGAACCATGGACGGGATCACCACGCCCAGCGACGAATAGGTCGCCGCCGTGATCAGGAACAGCAGCAGCGAAAAGGCGCCCAGCAGCAGCCAGGGGCGATGCTGGATCCGGACGTGGGCCATCAGAAGCGCCTCGCGAGGGTGACCCGCCACTCCCGCCCCTTGCCGGGCAAGGCCGCGAGGTTGGCGTAGGTGTCGGCGACAGGGGTGAAGTAGAGCTCGTCGAACAGGTTGTCGATGTTGAGCGTGGCCGTATAGGGGCCGTACTCGTAGGCCACCGAGCCGCTGACGACGGCATAGGCCGGATAGACCACCGCGTCGGGAACCGTGCCCGAGGTCTTGGTCACGTGCGTCACGCCGAGCGTGGCGAAGATCTTGCCCCAGTCATGCTGGTCCGAGGTGTAGGCGCCATACAGGCTGACCACCGACTTGGGGATCAGGGTGTAGTCGTAGTCGCCCGGCCGGATGCTGGAAAAGTCCCAGACCACATAGGCCCCGCCATAGCCGTTCGCGCCGCTGACGCCCGCCGTATAGACCGGGATGTACTGGAACGACTTGTCCGGCCCCTTCACCGTCGTGTGCTGGCTGTTGCCCGAGAAGGTGAAGCTGAAATGGTCGCTGGCCAGCCAGCGCACCTCCAGCTCGACGCCCTTGGCCCGCGTGCCGGTGGGCGTCGCGTTGATCCCGGTCAGCTGGGTGCGGTTCTGGCGATAGCCGGCCAGGGAGCCGATCAGCGCCCCCTTCAGCCACTGGAACTTGACGCCCGCCTCGGCCAGGTCGCTGTCCGACAGCCAGGCGTCGCTGGCGTCGGCGACTAGGCCCGGCGCGATGTCGCCGGCCTGGCTCATCTCCAGCGCCGAGGTTTCGGCGTAGGTGATGTAGGGCATCAGGCCGAAGGGCGCCTTGTAGCTGGCGCTGGCCGTATAGGTCCCCTTGCCCTTGGCCGCCTTCTGCACGCCTGCGACGGTGTAGGACAGGAAGCCCGTGTCTTCCGACGTCACGTCGTAGTCGTCGTAGCGGCCACCCAGCATCAGGTTCAGCTTGTCGCCGATAGCGATGTCGGTGGTGAAGAACACGCCGGCCTGCGTCCAGTTGGAGTGGTTGTCGTTCTCCCACTGAACCCCGTCGCCGGGATTGAACGGACTGCCGATGATGTCGGTGGCGGATGCGCCGGCCGACAGGTCGCGGCGGTCCAGGGCGATCAGGCCGCTGTTGAAGCTCTCGCGCCGGCGGCCGTCGAAGCTGTGATAGGACGCGCCGACGAAGGACTGGGCCCGCACCGCACCGTCCAAGGCCTCGTTGCGGAAGTCCCAGGTCAGGCGAGCCTCCCAGACGTCGCTGTCGAACCAGGCCGGATAGCCGTAGGAGACGAAGCGCTTGTTCTCCAGGGCGTCGTAGAACAGCTGCAGCTTGACCGAACTGTCGGGCGACAGCTTGCGGCCGATGTCGAAATAGAGGGTGTCGGTCGCCGTCTTCGAGAAGTCGGCCTTGGAAACATAGACCGTGCGCGGCGACAGCTTGGTCGTGCCCAACCCGGTGTCCAGCGTGTGCTTGGCGTCGCTGTCGGGATAGCCGAAATAGGCCAGGTACAGGGCGCTGGCGTAGGGGTAGTAGCCGATCTCGCTGGGCGTCAGCCGGCCGTTGCCGTCGCTGTCGGCCAGGCTCGTATCCCGCCCGGTGATGTAGGTCCCGTTGTCGATCAGGTCCTGGGTCAGGCGGTTCCAGCCGACGGTCTGCACGTCGCCGTTGGAGCGATAGATCATCCCGCCCAGCGCCGTGCTCCAGCCGTTCCCCAGGTCGAAGTCGGCCGAGACCTGCCCAGTCCGGCGCTTGGGATAGATCCCGTGGTAGAAACTGTGGCTGTCCTCGACCTCGCCATAGAGGTGGACCCCGCCGATCACCTTGCCCAGGTTCACCGGCAGGCCGACCTGTGCGGTGGCGTCCTTGGCGTTGTAGCTGCCGTAGGTGAGGGTGACCTCGCCCTCGGGCCGCTCCAGATAGCCGCCCTCGCCCTTCCCGGACTTGGGGATGAAGTTCAGCATGCCGCCGACCTTGCCCGAGCCGTAGATCGGGGTCGGCGGGCCGCGGACGATCTGGATCTGCTCGGCAGCCCCGATCGGCGTCGAATAGGTGCCGCGGTTCTCGATGCGCTTGAAGCCGCGGAAGTAGTTTTCCGCCAGGGTGCCGCGAATGTTGAGGGCGCCCGGCACGCCGTAGAAGCTGGCCGTGTAGGTTCCCGGCGACACCGCCGTCAGGTCGTCGATGGTGGCAACGCCATAGCGTTGCAGGGTCAGGTCGGAGACGAAGCTGGCAGAGCGCGGCGTCTCGATCAGCGGCTTGTCCAGCCCGAACACCGTGTCGTTGGGGCGCTTTTCCAGCAGCCCCGCATTGCGATCACGCGCCGTCACCACCACCGCATCGACTTCCGTCAGTTGGTCGGCGGCCTGGGCGGCCTGGCCCAGGGCCAGCGCGCCGAGGGCTACGGAAACGAGAAGGACGGCGCGAGGCGACATGGTGGGCGAACTCCGGCGAGCGGGAAGCCCCGCTGCACCGCACCAAATGGTGGCGATACGCCGTTCGTCAAAATGCGTTCTGACATTTTACATTAGATTGCGAATGCCCTGTGTCGCGAAAGCCTCACTGTTGGCGGGATGTTCCGCCGGCTGTCGCCGGCGCGCCACACCGGGCCTCAGGCCGCCAGCCGACGGGCCTCTATGCGGCGCGAGCCGGCCTCGACCCGCAGGTCGTAGTGATCGCCCTGGACGACGTCTTGAACATTGCGCGGGCGATGGGCGACCACGTTGAGGCCGCCCGCGTGCCGCAGGCTGTCGAACAGGATCCCCGCCCCGCCGGACGCCCGCACGGCCTCCCCCAGAACTTGGCCGGCGGCGTAGTCGTCGCTGGCATAGATGTCCGGCCGGGCCGCCCGCAGGCCGCGAAGGTCGAGATAGTCACCCTCCAGCCTGGCCGAATAGACGCGGTACTGGCGGCTGAGCACGCCGGCTCCGGTAGCGACCGCCTCGCGCCGCAGGTGGTGGGCCACCTCGGCCACCGCCGTGACCAGCTTGGCGGCGGCGTACCAGGCGCCAAGGTCAGGACCGTTGAAACGCATGCCGCCTGGCGCCACGTGCAGGAACGACGCCATGACGATGCTGGCGTTCAGCCGGCCATAGACCCGCTCCGCCACCGGCAGCCGCGCGATGCGCTCGGCCACCAGCCGGTCGTTGGTCCAGCCGGCCAGTTCCATCACCGCCTCCAGGTCGGCCGTCGTCGCCACCGTGTCGAACAGGCCGATCGGCGGAAAGCGCGACGGGATCAGGCGATAGCTCGGCTGGGGCGCCGCGTGGGGCTCGCTCACGAGAAGACGATCTCGGCGTCGTCATAGGGGCGGAAGTCGCGGTCGAGCTCGCCCGGCGGCATGTAGAGCCCGCCCCGGGCGGCGTCGAGGAAGCGGCGCACGCTGATCAGCCCGTCCTGGGTTCCGCAGGCGAGCAGCGCCAGCGGCGGCCGCCCTCCGAACAGCGGCGCGGCATGCGGCGCGCGCAGCCATGCGACGCCGTCCCGCTCGCTGGCGTACAGCACGCCGAGGGCCTGATGAACGCCGAGCACGGCCGAGATCCGCACCAGCATGTCCAGGTCCAGCGTGACGTCGCGATGCGCGCGCACCGCCTTCACCCAGTTGTAGTAGGTCGACCGCGACGGCAGGCCCAGCACCAGCAGGCGCTCGTCCTCGGACAGGCCCCACAGGTCGGCGATCGCCAGGAAGGTGCGCAAGCCCGGGCCGCTCAGCCGGCGGCGGTTGGCGGGCGAGAAGCGCGACAGGTCCAGCACGTCCGGACCGGCGGCGACTTCGACGGGTTGGCGTTTGGCGACGGGCATCCAAGTCTCCATCCAGATCGGAATATAGTCCAAATCTGGACTGGATGTAAGGGCGCGCTGGTTTCCCCTTATGGGATACGGGTCAGGCCTCGACCTGCGGCCGCTGCACGGCCTCGGGCGTCACGCTCAGCACCCGCATCATCGCGGCCTTGGAGCCTTCGACGTCGCCGCTGGCGATGATGGCGGCGACCTCGCGGTGCTGGTCGATGTCGGCCATCAGTTCGGCCTCGGTGGCCCCGCCGAACGAGAACACCCAGAAGCGGGCGGCCTTGTGCTGCAGGGGGATCAGGATCCGGGCCAGGGCCAGGTTGCCGCCGGCGCGGGCGACGGCGGCGTGGAAGCGCTGGTCCATGGCCACCAGGGCCGGCAGGTCGCGGGCCTTGGCGGCTTCTTCGGCGCCGTCGAACACGCTTTTGAGGGCGGCGATGTCGGCCTTGGAGGCGTTGCGGGCGGCTAGGGCCGCGCAGTGCGGCTCGATCAGGGCCCGGGCCTCGTAGCCCTGGCGCAGGTCGACGAGGTCCAGCGGCGCCACCGTGGTGCCCGAGCGGGCGCGGCGGATGACCAGGCCTTCCAGGGCCAGGCGCCCCAGAGCGTCGCGCACACCGGCGAGCCCGGCGTCGTAGCGCGCCGCCAGCGATTGCTCGTCCAGCCGTGCGCCGGGCGCCAGTTCGCCCAGGATCAGGTCGAGCAGGATCTTCTCGTAGACCTTGGCCTTCTGCAGGTCGGGCGACCAGTCTTCCAGGCCCGACGACGAGCAGACGTCCAGCACCAGCATCCGCGAGCGGGCGCCGCCCCCAGCGACGTTGTAAGGGGCGTCGTCAGGGGCGCGAGGGACCGAGGGCTGGCGCACGAAAAGGCTCCCGAAGGTTGTGTCTTCGGACTGATAGGTAAGCTGAAATGTCAGTTTCGCCTAGTGGCTACGCACCCGTAAGGGCGCGCGGGTTCTAAACGCCCTGCATCGGCGGCTGGAACAGGCCGGTCGGCGAGGCGGTGAACACCTCGCAGCCGTCTTCCGTGACGCCGATCGAGTGCTCGCACTGCGACGACAGCGACTTGTCGCGGGTCACGGCCGTCCAGCCGTCGCCCAGCACCTTCACCGCCGGCTTGCCCAGGTTCACCATCGGCTCGATGGTGAAGAACATGCCCGCCTTCAGCACCGCGCCCTGGCCCGGACGGCCGAAGTGCAGGATGTTGGGGGCGTCGTGGAACACCTTGCCCAGGCCGTGGCCGCAGAAGTCGCGCACGACGCTGCAGCGCTGGGCCTCGACATAGGACTGGATGGCGTGGCCGATGTCGCCGAGGGTCGCGCCCGGCTTCACCACCGCCAGGCCGCGGGCCAGGCTCTCATAGGTGATGTCCACGAGACGACGGGCGCGCGGCCCGACGTCGCCGACGCCGTACATCCGCGAGGTGTCGCCGTGCCAGCCGTCGACGATGACGGTGACGTCGATATTGGCGATGTCGCCCTCGCGCAGGGTCCAGTCGCCGGGGATGCCGTGGCAGACCACGTGGTTGCGCGAGATGCAGACGGTCTTGGGATAGCCGCGATAGAACAGGCAGGCCGGCAGGGCGCCGTTGTCGAGGATGAACTCGCGGGCCAGCGTATCCAGGTGATCGGTCGAGACGCCCGGCACGACGTGCGGGATCAGCATGTCCAGGCACTCGGCGGCCAGGCGGCCAGCCTTGCGCATGCCCTCGAAATCTTCGGGCTTGTGGATCTTGATCTGGCCCGTGCGGGTCTCGGTCTCGATCTCGAAGGCGTCGTCGAGGGTCATGGGCGGTCCGGTCTCAAAGCGGCGGCGCGGCCGCGAGGGCGCGCCGGGATACGGGTGTCGGTCGGGCTTATGTCGCCACTATAGCACGAAAGTTCAATGCGCGTCCGCCCCGGCAAGTTCGCCTAGACGATGCGGCTGAGGCTGGAGAGGCCAAGCTCGAGCGCCTCGATCGCGGCCGCGCCGTCCGAACCAAGGCCAGACGCCGCTTCGCACCTGATCGGCCAGGCGTCGCGCACCGTCCACCGCGCGCCCTCGTCGCCGTCATGGTCGATCAGACACAAGACGCCGGACCTGCGGACGCCCGGCGCGTCGGGACCGGCCTTAACCGCCAGGGCCCGCCAGTCATGCAGATAGGAGGAGAGCGCCACGCCCAGCGACAGCGTCAGAACGCCGGCCTCGGCGACGGGCAGCGCGGCGCGGGTGAAGGCCGCGACCGTGACGCCTTCGATCATCAGGCGAAACGGAAAGGCCCCGTATGGATCGTGCCCGGCCGCGCCCATGCCCGCCTCCCGCTAGCGCCGCCAGGCGATCGGCCGCGCGATCCTGATCTCTTCCGTGCTCATGGCGCAGGCCCAGACCATCACCTCCACCCCCGCCTCGGCGGCGACGTCCAGCCCTCGGGCGAAGGCTGGATCCAGCTCGCGGCAGGCCGTGAATTCTTCGCAGTCCTCGCGCTGCACCACGAGCAGGGCCACGGCTCTGTGCCCTTCGGCGACCTGGGCGGCGAGGTCTTCCAGGTGGCGGGTCGAGCGGGCGGCCTTGCAGTCGGGGAACTCGGCCAGGCCGGCGGTGCGCGACAGGTGGACGTTCTTGACCTCCAGCCAGCACGGCGGCCGGTCGGGATCGGTGAGCAGGAAGTCCACCCGGCTGGCGGCGGCGTACTTCACCTCGGGGCGGATGTTGGCGTAGCCGGTCAGTTCGGGGATCGTCCCGGTGGCCAGGGCCTCGGCGACCAGCTTGTTGGGCAGCATGGTGTTGACGCCCACCAGGCCGGTCCCGTCCGGCCCAGCCGCCTCGACCAGCTGCAGCGTCCAGGCCAGCTTGCGCTTGGGATCGTCCGACCACGACACCCACGCCCCCTGCCCCGGCAGGTTCACCCCCAGCATGGCGCCGGAGTTTGGGCAGTGCGCGGTGACCTCGCGCCCGTCGTCCAGCACCAGGTCGACGAAGAAGCGCTTGTAGCGCTGAACGATGCGGCCGTGGGTAAGCGGTTGCGGCAGAAGCATGCGGAGCCTAAGTCGGAACGTGAACCTGAGCTGCTTTGCGCAAAGTCCTCGTCCTTCGACAAGCTCAGGATGAGGACTTTGAACGAACGGCCGCCACATTCGTCCTCACCCTGAGCCCGTCGAAGGGCGAGGACGCTGCAAGGAGTCCTGACGTATGGTCGATCGCGTCACCGCCGCCGTGCTGATCATCGGCGACGAGATCCTGTCGGGCCGCACCCAGGACGTGAACCTGAACGCCATCGCCAAGTACCTGGCGACCTACGGCGTCGACCTGGCCGAGGCCCGCGTGGTGCCCGACATCGAGCAGGAGATCGTCGAGGCGGTCAACGCCCTGCGCACCAAGTACGACTACGTCATCACCACCGGCGGCATCGGCCCGACGCATGACGACATCACCGCCGACTCGGTGGCCAAGGCCTTCGGGGTGACGGCGCCCGAGCATCCCGAGATCATGGCCCTGCTGCGCGAGCGCTGGGGCGAGCCCAACGCCGCCCGCCGCCGCATGGCCCACGTGCCCGAGGGCGGGACGCTGGTGAAGAACCCGGTGCAGGGCCCGCCCGGCTTCCAGAAGGAAAACGTCTTCGTGCTGGCCGGCGTGCCGGCGATCATGCGCGGCATGCTCGACGACGTCGGCCCGCGCCTGCGCACCGGGGCCGTGGTGGTCGCCACCACCGTGCGCGTCACCGGCACCGGCGAGGGCACGATCGCCGCGCCGCTGGAAGCCGTGGCCAAGGCCCACCCGGACCTGTCGATCGGCAGCTACCCGTTCTTCGCCCCGCCGGACGTCTACGGCGCCAGCCTGGTGATCCGCGGCCGCGATCCGGCCGAGGTGGAAGCCGCGGCGGTCGAGCTGGAGAAGACCCTGGCCGATCTTGGCGTCACCGGCGTGGAGCGGCTGGAGGCCTAGTCCTCCTCGCCGCCCTCGAGCATGGCTTGGGCCAGGCCCACCATGGCCCGCTGGGTCTTGGGGCCGGCCTTGGCGTAGGCGTTCAGCAGGTCCAGCGCGCCCGGCAGGGTCAGGGCTGCCAGCATGCCGGCGCTCTCCTCGGCCGGGGCGTCCTCGCCCACCAGGGTGGCGACCGTGGTCTCCAGCCGGGCGGCGATTCGCACCAGCATCGAGGCCGAGACGCGATTCTCGCCGCGCTCGTACTTCTGGATCTGTTGGAAGGTCAGGCCGAGGGCTTCGGCCAGGTCGTCCTGGCTGATTTTAAGATAGCGGCGGCGAATACGGATGCGGGTTCCGACAGCGAGGTCGATGGGGTCAGGGCCGGCTGGCGTCATCGAGGCTTGTCCGAAGTGCAAAGAACTCGGCTATCTATCGACTTGGCCGTGACAAGCCGCAACGCACTTCCCTCTTAGATCGAGTAGCCTCCATTCGCTCGCCTCCGATGGACCCGTCCGCCCCCCCGCCGCCGGCCTGGAGCTGCTGACCAAGCGCGAGCGCGAAGCCCTGCGCCTGGTCGGCGAGCACCGCCTCTCCAAGGAGATCGGCCCGCTGATGGGGGTCTCCAAGTCGCGCGCCGACGCCCTGGTGGAAAGCGCCTGCCGCAAGCTGGGCGTCAACGGCCGCCGGGCCGCCGCCCGGGTGCTCACCGAGCACGAACGGGGGGGACCGGGCGCCCCCGGCGACTATGGGATTCAATCCCACCCCGACCCAATGGGACTGTCCGGCGCCCCGTCCGCCCCGCCACCGTCGACCTCGCTAGGAACCGAGGCGAACGACGACCGTGACATCCGATATTTCCGACCTGAAGACCGCCAGCCTGACCGACCTTCAAGAGCATCGCCTGGGCCTGCTGGTCTGGAAGGCGCGCCAGATTCGCCAGGCGGTGACGGCCTTCGAGCAGACCTGGCCGCCCCTGCCGCCGGAACCGCCGATCCCGGCCTTCGGCTGGTCGCAGCTGCAGCGCCAGCTGACCGACCTGGCCCCGCCGGAGCTGGCCCCGCTGGTGACCGACCTGGTCTCGGCGATCCGCAAGGAATCGGCCGCCAAGCCGGCCGAGATGGTGTTGAGGGAGATCCTGACCATCACCGCGACGGTGCTGGACGAGGGCTTTCGCGAGAAATGCGCGGAGGACTCGACCATGCTCTGACCCCCGCCTTCCGCCTGCTGGCCGTCCTGGCCATCGCGCTCGGCTTCGCCATGCTGATCGGCGGGCTGCTCAGCGCCCGCCAGGTGGTCGAGCTCTTCCAGAACCTGCGCCACGGCTGAAGCGGCCTTTCCCCAAGAAGGCGCTCGGCCGGCGCCTTCGCTCATGTCCGCAGCGGCCTGCCGGGGCCGCCGGACCCTTTCGAGGGGATCCCCACATGAACCGCCGTATCGTCGCCGAGCATCTCGCCACCCGCCTGTTCACCGCCGAGGAGGCCGTCGACAACACGCTGGCCGCCATGGGCGAGCTGATCGCCGCCATGCCCCGCGCCCGCCTCCAGGCCCGGGTCGCCGCCGGGGTAGGCCAACAGGCCGTCGACCACGTCATGGAAGCCGCCTCCGGCCTGGCCGAGGTCCGCCGCTCGCTGATCGCCGCCCACGGCGCCCTGTCCGACGCCAAGGACCAGATCGGCCTGCGCCGCGTCACCCTGGTCGGCGGCGGCGACAAGGCCGAGGAGGACACCCCGCGCACGGGCCAGCTGGAGATCGTCAAGTCGGCCTGAAGACTCAGTCGGCTTTCCGACGAAACGATTCGTCGCGATGATGGCCCCCGGACAGTGTTCGGGGGCCGCATGTTCACAATCCTGCCGACCCAGCTCGGGGCGGGCGCCATGTTCGTCGTCTGCGGGGTCGCCCTGTGGATCGGCGGCCGGCTGGAGCGCGGCCTCGCGGTGGCCACCATCCTGGCCTGGGTTGGCTCGGCCTTCGTCGAGATCCAGGACCACAGCATCACCCAGTGGGGCATCTTCGCCGTCGACGTGGTCTATCTGGGCGTGCTGGCCGGCCTGGCCGTCTTCGACCGCCGCGTCTGGCTGCTGTTCATGGCCGCCTTCCAGCTGCTGATCGTCCTGACCCACATAGCCTTCGCCATGGACCGCTCGCTCAAGCAGTGGGGCTTCTTCTCGGCCTATTACCTGTGGAGCTACGCCGAACTCGTGGCCTTCGCCATCGGCCTGGCGGCCCTGGCATGGCGCAGACGCGTTCGCCGCGAAGGGTGACCGGCCCGACCGTGGAGCGGCCGGACCGGTCGACGTCCATCCGGGTTGTGGAGTGGAGGACAGACACGCCGAACTCGCCGGACTCGCCGTTGTCATCTGTGCGCTGGCGCACAAGCGCGGCGGAAAGCGGCCGTCTCCGACATCATCTATGCCGATGCCCGCGCTTGAGGCAGAGGGGGGCCGGCTCCGGTTCTGGGGATCGACGGAGCCGGCCGGTGCTCCCACCGCTGGCAGGCGGGCGGGAGCGATTGCGACTTTAGGTCGCGAGGATTGCGGTAATCGTAATTTTCGAGGGGGCGCACATGGTTCCGTCGTCACCAGGCACGAATGTTCGACCGGTGGCTCGATGGCGTCGGTTCATCGTCATGTACGCAACGGCGAGCTCTAGACCAACGAGCTAGGGCCAGCGCCAGATCGGCCGAGCTGTCTGGCGCTGGCCAACCTCACGGAGTTTGAGCTGATCGATCGAACCGTGGCGCCGTTTAGATTCATTGTCGGGAAGGTCGGCCACGACGACCGGCCACACCGCCCGCGCGGGGCACAGCGCCAGCGAGCGGGTTCTCCCCCGCTGACGGTTAGGCGGCGGTCAATGCACGCTCGACCGCTTCTGGTTCGCGATCAATGATCGTGAGCAGAACACGAGCGCTGGCCTCTGGCTTCCGCCGTTGCTGTTCCCAGTCCGCGATCGTAGCGCGTGGAAAGCCGAACCGAGCGGCAAAGCCCGCTTGGCTGAGCCCCAGACGCTGGCGGATCGCCTTCACATTGACGTCGTGAGGCACGTGAACCCGATAGCCAGCGGCAGATGCAGGATTGTCGACGAAGGCCTTCGCATCGGCCAAGCCCGTCATGATCCCGTTAAAGTCGTCATTTTTCATCGAGTGTCTCCGTTGCGTTCGGCGAAAACGCAGTAGGCCGGCTAAGCCGACTTGGTGGAATAGCTCTGCTGGAGGTCCTTGACTGCCGCGCTAAGAGCATTGGTCTGGGCCTTCGTCAGGGCGCTGGTAGAGCCCTTGGAGAGAACCCAGAGGATGAATACGGGGAGGTCGCCTCCGCCGATGACGGTGACAACACGATAGCCTCCTGATTTTCCTTTACCCTTGCCGCCAACGCGAACCTTCCGACACCCGCCCGAACCGACCAGAAGATCTCCAGCGAGAGGGTTGACCGAAACGATCGCTACCGCTTCATCCATCTCGGCCTTGGTCATGCCGATGACCTTGGCTTGGCGCAGATAAGCGGGTGTCTCTACGACGGTTTCCATTCACACACATATACGGCAATGCCGTATATGTGTCAACGGCAATGCCGTACTATGAAGTCTGCGGCTGAACCGGAGGCGAGTCCAAGGCAGGACCTGAGCGGAACCCTAGTGCAGAGGCTGCGCGCTCGGATCTGTGTAAAAACTCTGGGAAGGCTAACAAAATGGGTAGATGGGCCATTCCATATCGCTAACCCCGCACTAAGCCATTGATTTTGTTTGGTGCGGGCAGCCGGGGTCGAACCGGCATCGGATTGCTCCGGGCGGATTTTAAGTCCGCTGCGTCTACCAGTTTCGCCATGCCCGCGCTGGTCAGCGACGATTAGCCCAGAGGGCTTTGTCCGTCGAGCCCGCCCCCTGGGACCGACGCAACCTCCTGCGCGTATGGCGACGCTTGTTCAGAGCTTTGCAACCGATGCGTCATAACGTCACCCCTGACGCAAGGGAAACAGCACAATGGTTCAAGCCACCTACGCCAGCCGCCTGGAGGTCTCGCTCGCGGACGAAACCGCCATGATCCGGGTCGCCACGCCCAGCGGGCCGATCGAACAGGGCGTGGTCACCAACGCCGAAGTCGCCCGGCTGGTCATCAGCCTGCGCACGCTGCGGGAACTGGCCAACATCCTCAATCAGCATGTCGCCACGCTGGACGCCAAGGCGGTGGCCGCAGAGATCGAGGCCCAGATGAAGGCCGAGCGGATCCTGGCCGAGAAGCGCTCGTTCGGCCGCGCGCTGAACGTCACGCCGCTGCAGTAGCGATCTAGTCGGCCGTCCAGCCGCCGTCGACGACCAGCGAAGAGCCCGTCATCAGGGCCGAGGCGTCGGAGGCCAGGAACACCACCGCCCCCATCAGGTCCTCGACCCGGCCGAGGCGCCCGAGCTTGATCTTGGCCAGCACGCTGGCCAGGAACGCCTTGTCCTCGAAGAAGGGCTTGGTCAGCGGCGTCTCGATGAAGGTCGGGGCGATGGTGTTGACGCGGATCCCCTGCGGGGCGAGGTCCAGCGCCATGGCCTTGGACAGGCCCTCCAGCGCCCATTTCGAGGCGCAGTAGAGGCTGCGGCGCGGCCCGCCAACATGGCCCATCTGCGAGGTCATGTGGATGATCGAGCCCTTGCATTCGGCCTCGACCATCCGCGCCGCCACGGCCTGGGCGACGAAGAAGGCCGCCTTCAGATTGAGGTCGAGCACGGCGTCGTAGTCCTCGACCGTCACCTCGCCGAACGGCTTGGGCCGGTTGGTCCCGGCGTTGTTCACCAGGATGTCGAAGGCCGGCCGGGCGGCGAACGCCGCCTTCACCGCCTCGACGTCGCTCACGTCCAGCACCAGGGCTTCCGCCGTTCCGCCCTGCTCGCGGATCGCCTGCGCCGCCGCCTCGATCTCGTCGGCCGAGCGGGCGACCAGCGTCACCGCCGCCCCCGCCTGCGCCAGGGCCGCGGCGGCGGCCAGGCCGATGCCCCGGCCCGCGCCGGTGACCAGGGCCCGGCGGCCGTCCAGCCGGAACGACGGCGTGCTTGGTAAGGCAAGAGGGGGCAGGTCCACGCCCTACTCCGCCGCCAGCACGGGCGCGGCCGCGCCGGCGTAGGGCACCTCGCGATGACCATAGCGGCGCACGCGGATATTGGCCTGCTCGCCGTGACCGGCGAAGCCTTCCAGGGCGCACAGGCGCGAGCAGTATTCCCCGACCAGGGCGCTGGCCTCGTCGGTCAACACCTTCTGGTAGGTGCAGGTCTTGATGAACTTGCCCACCCACAGGCCGCCCGTGTAGCGGGCCGCCAGCTTGGTCGGCAGGGTATGGTTGGTGCCGATGACCTTGTCGCCATAGGAGACGTTGGTGCGCGGCCCCAGGAACAGCGCGCCGTAGTTGGTCATGTGTTTCAGGAAGTAGTCCGGGTCCCTGGTCATCACCTGCACGTGCTCGGAGGCGATGCGGTCGGCGATCTCGACCATCTCGTCGTCGCTGTCGGCGAGGATCACCTGGCCGAAGCTTTCCCAGGCCCGGCGGGCGATGGCGGCGGTGGGCAGGATCTCCAGCAGTTTCTCGACCCAGGCGATGGTGTCTTCCGCCAGCTGGCGCGAGGTGGTCAGCAGGATGGCCGGGCTGTCGGGGCCGTGCTCGGCCTGGCCCAGCAGGTCGGTGGCGCACAGCTCGCCGTCCACCGTGTCGTCGGCGATGACCAGGGTCTCGGTCGGGCCGGCGAACAGGTCGATGCCGACCCGGCCGAACAGCTGGCGCTTGGCCTCGGCCACATAGGCGTTGCCGGGGCCGACCAGCATGTCGACCGGCGCGATGGTCTCGGTGCCCAGGGCCATGGCCGCCACGGCCTGCACCCCGCCCAGGCAGTAGATCTCGTCGGCGCCGGCCAGGGCTTGGGCGGCGACGATGGCCGGAGCCGGCTTGCCGCCGAACGGCGGGGCGCAGGTCACCACCCGCGGCACGCCGGCCACCTTGGCCGTCAGCACCGACATGTGGGCCGAGGCCAGCAGCGGATACTTGCCGCCCGGCACGTAGCAGCCGGCGGCGTTCACCGGCAGGTGCTTGTGGCCCAGGATCACGCCCGGCAGGGTCTCGACCTCGACGTCCTTCATCGAGTCGCGCTGGATGCGGGCGAAGTTGCGCACCTGGGTCTGGGCGAACTCGATGTCCTTCAGGTCCTGGGCCGACAGGGTGTCGATGCAGGCCTGGATCTCGGCCTGGGAGAGCCGGTAGCGCTCGCGGTCCCAGCCGTCGAACTTCACCGACAGCTCACGCACGGCCGCGTCGCCCCGGGCCGCCACGTCGGCGAGGATGCCCTCGACGGTCTCACGCACCGCGCGGTCCGCGTTCGCCACGGCGGTTACGTCAGCGCCGGTCTTCAACCACTTGGCCATGGCCGTCTCTCCTGGAAGTCTCCCGGGAGAGGTGTGGCGCGGATCGGCGGGACACGCGCGGCGTGTGGCCGGAACGGTCGCGTAGTGGAGAGCGGGTCAAGCCGCCAGGCGGTGAGCCCGGCGCCAGGCCTGAGGCGCGACGCCCATGGCGCGGCGGAACAGCCGGCACAGGTGCGACTGGTCGGCGAAGCCGCAGAGATAGGCGATCTGGCTCAGCGGCTCGCGGGTGGTCAGCATCATGTGCTGGGCCGCTTCCAGCCGGCGGCGGGTGACGTAGGCGTGCGGCGTCTGGCCGAAGGTGACCTTGAAGGCGCGGCCGAAATAGCTGGGGCTCAGCGCCACCAGGGCGCCCAGGGCCGTGGTGCTGAGATCGCCCTCCAGGCTCTCGTCGATATGCTTGCGCAGCTTGCGGGCCTGCCAGGGAGCCAGGCCGCCCTGCGTGGCCAGGGCGGCTTGCGGCGCGGTGACGCCGACGATGATGGCCGAGGCCTTGGCGACCAGGGCCCGGGCCGTGGCGGCCTCCGGCTCCAGCGAGCGCTCCAGGGCGTCCAGCACCTCGCGCAGATCGGCGAAGCCGCGCGGCTCGCCCGCCAGTTCGCGCGCGGCCAGCAGGCCGGTCGAGGGGCCGGCGTCGGAAAAGCCAGTTCCGGAAAAGGAGGCGGGGGCGAGGAAGGACATGGTTTCGATCCCTGACTGCGGGCGCCCTGGAGGGGCCCTTCGTTTTCGAGGATCATTGTTCTTCGACCGCGACGCGCGCCGCCATCGCACCTGCGCTTATCGTCGCAGTCCCAGGGTTTGACGGTCTCATACCCAGGTATGGGATCGCTAACTTGGAAGGGGGTCCGCGCGACCCGAGAGGCCGCGCGGACTTGCCGTCAGCCCTTGGCCAGCGAGGCGCTGTCGATCACGAAGCGGTACTTCACGTCGCTCTTCTGCATGCGCTCGTAGGCGGTCTCGATCTCCTGGATCTGGATCATCTCGATGTCGGAGACGATGCCGTGTTCGGCGCAGAAATCGAGCATCTCCTGGGTCTCGGCGATGCCGCCGATCAGCGAGCCGGCGATCGACCGGCGCTTGAAGATCAGGGCCGAGACGTCCGGGCTCGGGTGGGCGTGCTCGGGCACGCCGACCAGGCACAGAGTCCCGTCGCGCTTCAGCAGGGCGGTGAAGGCGTCGAGGCTGTGGCTGACCGAGACGGTGTTGAGGATGAAGTCGAACGAATTGGCGTGGGCCGCCATCTCGCCTTCGTTGCGCGACACCACGACCTCGTCGGCGCCGAGATCCAGGGCGTCCTGGCGCTTGGCTTCCGAGGTGGTGAAGGCCACCACGTGCGCGCCCAGGGCATGGGCCAGCTTGACGCCCATGTGGCCCAGGCCGCCGATGCCGACGATGCCGACCTTCTTGCCGGGGCCGACGTTCCAGTGGCGCAGCGGCGACCAGGTGGTGATGCCGGCGCACAGCAGCGGGGCCACGGCGGCCAGCTGTTCCTCGGGGTGGCTGATCTTCAGCACGAAGCCGTCATTGACGACGATCTGCTGCGAGTAGCCGCCAAGGGTGTGGCCGGGGGCGTCTTCGGTGGGGCCGTTATAGGTGCCGACGAAGCCGTTCTCGCAGAACTGCTCCAGGCCCTCGTCGCACGAGTGGCAGTGCTTGCAGCTGTCGACCATGCAGCCGACGCCGACCACGTCGCCTTCCTTGAAGCGGCTGACCGAACCGCCGACGGCCGAGACGCGGCCGACGATCTCGTGGCCGGGCACGCAGGGGAACAGGGTGCCGGCCCATTCCGAGCGCACGGTGTGCAGGTCGGAGTGGCAGACGCCGCAATAGGCGATCTCGATCTGGACGTCGTGCGCGCCGACGGCGCGGCGCGTGATGTCCATCGCTTCCAGCGGCTTGTCGGCGGCGAAGGCGCCATAGGCTTTGATGGCCATGTGCAGGATATTCCGATTGGCTTTGGGGGAGGAGGAGACCCGCGCGGGGCCTCGCCAAGCCAAACTAGCGCGCGCGCGACCGTAAAATTAGCCGCTCAGCTTTGCACGAGCTGATGAGGCAAATTCATCAATCGTCCCCTTGCGGATCGCCCGCGCGCGGCAGTTCCAGCCGAAAGGTCGCCCCCTCCCCCGGCCACGAGGTGACGACGATCTCCCCGCCATGGGCCTGGGCGATCGTCTTGCAGATCGACAGCCCCATGCCCATGCCGTCGGACTTGGTGGTGTAGAAGGCGTTGAACAGCTGCGAAGCCCGCTCCGGCGCAACGCCCGGCCCGGTGTCGGACACCGCCAGCACCACCGTGTCGTCCTCACCCTCGCCCTTGCTTTCGACCTCGCCGCGCACGGTCAGCACCCGCTCGTCCACCTCGGCCATCGCCTGCACGGCGTTGACCATCAGGTTGACCAGCACCTGCTGCAGCTGGACCCGGTCGCCCTCGACCTCCGGCAGGTCGGCCGGAACCTGCACCCGCAACGCCACGCCGTGCGTGGTCAGCTCGCGCCGCACCAGCAGCACCGCGTCCTCGACCAGCGGCGCCAAGGCCAGTCGGTCGGTCTCCGGCTCGCCTTTGACCGCCATGGTGCGGATGCGGCCGATCACGCCCGAGGCGCGGTTGGCCTCGCCGATCATCCGGTCGAAGGCCTGGCGCACCTCCTCAAGGTCCGGCGTCTCGCGCCTCAGCCAGCGCAGCCCCGCCTCGCCGTTGGTGACGATGGCCGACAGCGGCTGGTTGACCTCGTGGGCGATCGACGCGGTCAGTTCGCCCAGGGTCGAGATCCTGGCCGCATGGGCCAGCTCGGCCTGCACCCTTTGCAGGTCCTCCTGGGCGCGCAGGCGGTCGGTGATGTCGATGACGCCCACCAGGGTCGCGCCCTGCGGCAGGTATTCGCGCGGATAGCAGCAGGTGAACAGGCCGTCGAACTCGCGGCCGTCATAGGTGCGAAACCGCGCCTCGCTTTCGTAATGGGGCTTCTTCTCCAGGGCGGCGATGACGCTGGCGGCGAAGACGTGCTCGCTGCTCGGCGGCCAGAACCGATCGACCGGACCGATCAGTTGCTCGCGCGTGGCCTCGAACAGCTGCAGCGACTTCTCGTTGACGTCGACCACCTGGCTGGCCTGCATCATCTCGCGCACGAACCCCGGGTTCTCGGCGATGTGGGCCCGCAGGCTGGTGACGCCCTTGGCGCGTAGGGCCCCGAACATCCCGGCCAGGGCCGAGAAATCCAGCTCCCAGAACGACACGCTCATGGCGTGGAAGACGTTGCGGAAGCGGTACTCGCTGCGCCTCAGGGCCTCCTCGGCCTTGCGGGCGGCGGTGACGTCGCGACCGGTCTCCAGCACCTGCGCGGCCCCGCCGGCGGCGTCGCGGCGCAGCGACCAGCGCAGGTCGATCACCGCCTCGCGGCCGTCGGCCAGCCGCCGGGTCACCTCGCCCCGCCACTGCCCCTCGGCCACCAGCCGGGCGGTGATCTCCTCCAGCGGCGCGGGAAAGACCGTGGCCAGCAGCTCCGGCGCCTTGGCGTGATGGGCGACCTCGCGGCTATGGCCGTACAGCGCCTCGCAGCCCTGGTTCCAGAACAGGATCCGCCCCTCCAGGTCGCGCACCAGGATCGGCTCGTGGGCCGCGTCGAGCAGGCCGAGCAGGGATTGGGTCGAAACGTTCAAGACGTCGGCGGGGCGGTCGTGCATCGAGCTCACCGAAAGGTTGCGCCGCTATTGTTGACGCCGCGACCGCGGCAGGTCCAGCTATCGTCCATGTCCGCTCCGACGGTGCACATTGTCGACGACGACGGGTCCATCCGCCTGGCCCTCGACAGCCTGTTCCGTTCGGTCGGGCTGGAGACGAAGCTGTTCGGCGCCGCCCAGGATTTCTTCAAGTCCGGACATGCGCACGAGCCGGGGTGCCTCGTCTTGGACGTACGGCTCCCCGGAGTCAGCGGCCTCGACTTCCAGGCCCAGCTCAACGCCGCCGACATCCGCATGCCGGTGGTGCTGATGACCGGCCACGGCGACATCCCGATGACCGTGCGCGGCATGAAGGCCGGCGCCGTCGATTTCCTCGCCAAGCCGTTCCGCGACCAGGACATGCTCGACGCGGTGATGGCCGCCATCGACCGCGACCAGGCCCAGCGCGCCGAACGCTCCGGCCTCGACGAGGCCCGCCGCCGCTACGACACCCTGACCGCCCGCGAGCGCCAGGTCATGGGCCTGGTCGCCGCCGGCCTGATGAACAAGCAGATCGCCTTCGAGATCGGCCTCTCGGAAATCACCGTGAAGATCCACCGCAGCTCGGCGATGCGGAAGATGGAGGCGCGCTCGATGCTCGAGTTCGTGCGCATGGCCGAACTGCTGGGAGTCGCCTCCGCGACATAACGCCTTACACCCAAGTATAATTTCGCGCCGGGCCGGCCTGGGGCAGAAGGGAGCCGTCGCCGTCCGTCAGTCGTTTGAACGGGGCCGGCGACCCGAGAAGGACGAGTTGGTGTCCCAAGCCCCGCTGATCGCCGTGGTCGACGACGACGAAGCCGTCCGGGCTTCCCTCGAAGCCCTGATCCGCTCCCTCGGCCACCGCGTCGCCACCTTCGCCTCCGCCGCCGCCTTCCTTGCCTCGGAGATCTCGGCCGGCGCCGACTGCCTGATCAGCGACGTGCAGATGCCCGGCCTGTCCGGCTTCGACCTGCAGCTGGCCTTGGGCGAACGCGGCGTCGCCACCCCCGTGATCCTGATCACCGCCTTCGACGACGCCCGCGCCCGCGCCCGCGGCCTCGCCCTCGGCGCCACCTGCTTCCTGCGCAAGCCCTTCAGCGGCGACAGCATCGTGAAGTGCCTGGAGTCGGCGCTGGGCGGACGGCCGTAGGCCTGACGCCAACGGCGCGATGCGCAAAGCTTCTCGATGTGGGGAAGTAAATGGCGCGCCCGGAACGATTCGAACGTCCGACCCTCAGATTCGTAGTCTGATGCTCTATCCAGCTGAGCTACGGGCGCGCACTGCCTTGCGGCGAGGCGGGGGAAATAGCCTGGACCCCGGGGGTGTGCAAGCGTCTTGTCGAAAAAAGGTCGTCAAGTCCGGTGGATAAGTAGGCGAGCCCTTGTCTGGCAACGGTTTGGGCGCCGGGAAAAGATGTCGCAGGGGCTCGGGACGGCGTTTTTTGCGAGCGCGGTGGCGGCGGCGGGGGCATGGTTCGTCGAATCCCCGGTCCGGGAGTCGGCTTTGCCGCCGCTCGCGGGGATCTGTTTCGCGCCCTTTTCGAGGATCCGCCCATGCGTCTGCCCGTTCTCGCCGCCCTCGCCGTCCTGACCGCTTGCGGAGGGATCGCCGGCTGCGCGACGCCGGCGGCTGTGGCGAAGGGCAGGCCGGCTTCGGCTACGGCCCCGAGTACGGTTGGCGCGGCCGCGGCCTACAGCCCGCGCGGCATGGTCGCCACGGCCAATCCGCTGGCCACCGAAGCCGGCCTCAGAGTGCTGCGCGAAGGCGGTTCGGCCGTCGATGCGGCGGTGGCGGTGCAGGCGGTGCTGGGCCTGGTGGAGCCGCAGAGCTCGGGCCTGGGCGGCGGCTCGTTCCTGATGGTCTACGACGCCAAGACCGGCAAAGTCACCGCCTATGACGGCCGCGAGACCGCGCCCGCCGCCGCGACGCCGGCCCTGTTCCTGGGCGACGACGGCAAGCCCGTGCCGTTCATCTCGGCGGTGCTGTCGGGCCGCTCGACCGGCGTGCCGGGCGCGGTCGGCATGCTGGCCCAGGCCCAGAAAGAGCACGGCGCGATCGGCTGGGACCGTCTGTTCCTCGACGCCGAGCGGCTGGCCGACCGTGGCTTTGTGGTGAGCCCGCGCCTGGCCTCGATGATCAATGGCCGCTCGCCGCAGGGCCGCACGGCCGACGCCACCGCCTATTTCACCAAGCCCGACGGCCAGCGCTACCAGGCCGGCGAGACGCTGAGGAACCCGGCCTACGCCGCCACGGTGCGCCGCCTGGCCGCCGAGGGGCCCTCAGCGCTCTACGAAGGTCCGCTCGCAGAGGCGATCGTCGCCAAGCTGCACGAGGGCGAGCGGCCCTCGGCCATGACCCTGGCCGACATGGCGGCCTACAGGCCCCGTTCGGCCGACGCCCTGTGCCGGCCCTGGAAGGTCTACACCGTCTGCGTGCCCAATCCGTCGTCGAGCGGGGTGTCGCTGCTGCAGGCCCTGCTGATGCTCGAGCACACCGACATCGCCAGGCGCGGCCCCAAGGACCCGATCGCCTGGACCCTGCTCGCCGAGGCCGAACGCGTCATGTACGCCGACCGCGACCGCTATGTCGGCGATCCGGGCAAGGTGACCGTGCCGGTCGAAGGCCTGCTGGAGCCGGCCTATGTGAAGGACCGCGCCAAGCTGATCGGCGAGACGGCCGGCCCGGTCCCCAGCTTCGGCCTGCCCAAGGGCGCGCCCAAGGTCGGGCCGGACTCGACGATCGAGCCGGGCGGCACCACCCACTTCGTCATCGTCGATCCGGCCGGCAACGTGGTGTCGATGACCACCACGGTCGAGAGCATCTTCGGCTCGGGGCGGATGGTCGGCGGCTTCTTCCTCAATAACCAGCTGACCGACTTCAACTTCGCGCCGGTCGACAAGGACGGCCTGCCCGGCGCCAACGCCGTGGCCGGCGGCAAGCGCCCGCGCTCGTCGATGTCGCCGCTGATCGTGCTCGACAAGAAGGGCCAGTTCCTGGCCGCCGTCGGCTCGCCGGGCGGCTCGGCGATCCTGTCCTACAATCTGAAAGCCATGGTCGGGGTGTTCGACTGGGGACTGTCGATGCAGGACGCCGTGGCCCTGCCCAACCTGGTGGCGCGCGGTGAGGTGTTCTCCGGCGAGGTCGACCGCTTCGGCCCGGAGCTGACCGCAGCGCTGCAGGCGCGCGGCGTGCTGGTCAAGGAAGGCCAGAACGAGAATTCGGGCCTGCACGGGGTGATCGTGCGGAAGGACGGGGTGCTCGAGGGCGGCGCAGATCCGCGGCGCGAGGGCGTGGCGAAGGGGCTGTGAGTTAGACCCTCCCCCTGAAGGGGGAGGTGGCCCGAAGGGCCGGAGGGGGAAGCGGCTGCTGACGCGCCGCGATCACTTCCCCCTCAGTCGGCTTCGCCGACAGCTCCCCCTTCAGGGGGAGCGTCTTGAACTAAGGCAAAGGCCGCGGCTTGCGGTCCTCGCCGATGGCGACGAAGGTGAACACGCCCTGGGTCACCTTGTGGGCCTTTTCGCCGTCGCGGCGGCGGCGCCAGGCTTCGACCTCGACCTTCAGCGAGGTGCGGCCCGTATGGACGATGCGGGCGAACAGGCTGACCTCGTCGCCGACGAACACCGGGCTGATGAACACCATGCCATCGACGGCGATGGTGGCGCAGCGGCCGGCGGCGCGGTGGAAGGCGATCGAGGCCGCCGCGAGGTCCATCTGCGACAGCAGCCAGCCGCCGAAGATGTCGCCTTCGGGGTTGGTGTCGGACGGCATGGCGATGGCGCGCAGGACCGGCGGGTCGTGCGGCCACTCGGCCGCCTCCCAGGCCTGGGCGAGGGTCTCGGCACGCGGGCCGGAGAGCGAGGAGTCGTCCATCTTGGCTTGGGCGACCTTAGTGGCCGCCGCCGCCTTCGTAGACGCCGGGGGCGAGCTGCTCGTCCTCGTCATGGCCGGCATGGGTGTCGGCGATGAAGCGGCGGTCGCAATAGGGGCAGTCGACCGAACCGGCCGCGCCCATCTCCAGCCACACGCGCGGATGGCCCAGAGCGCCGCCGACGCCGTCGCAGGCGATGCGGTGCGAATGGACGTGGACGATCTCGGGGGCCGGGCCGGCGCCGACCTGGACGACGCTCACGTCCATGGCGGTGGGGGCGGTCGGAGCTTCGGACTTGGCCTTGGCCATGGCAGTAACCTTCGAATTCTGAGCGCGGCCTTGGCTAGGCGGCGAACGAGGCATACCTATGCGACGCGTCGGCGCCGCGTCAATTCGGGCAAGGCGCCACGCCCCTGTTTTCAAAGCCTTCGGCCCGTCTGGGCCCCGATTGGACGCTTCATGGACCTGCCTGCCTACGCGATCGAAGCCGAGGGCCTGTTCAAGACCTATCCCGCCACCAAGACCGCGCCGGAAAAGCGGGCGCTGAACGGCATCGACCTGAAGGTGCCGCGCGGCTCGATCTTCGGACTCCTGGGTCCCAACGGGGCGGGCAAGTCGACCTTCATCAACATCCTGGCCGGCCTGACCCGCAAGTCGTCGGGCACGGTGAAGATCTGGGGCCGCGACATCGACGAGCGGCCGCGCGACGCCCGCGCCGCCATCGGCGTGGTGCCCCAGGAGCTGGCCGCCGACGTCTTCTTCACCCCGCGCGAGTCGCTGGAGGTGCAGGCCGGCTATTACGGCGTGCCCAAGAACGAGCGCCGCACGGACGAGCTGCTCAACGCCCTGGGCCTGGGCGACAAGGCCAACGCCTATGTCCGCCAGCTGTCGGGCGGCATGAAGCGCCGGCTGATGGTGGCCAAGGCCATGGTCCACCAGCCGCCGGTGCTGATCCTCGACGAGCCGACTGCCGGCGTCGATGTCGAGCTGCGCCGCCAGCTGTGGGAATATGTGAAGGGCCTGCACGAGCTGGGCGTGACCATCGTGCTGACCACCCACTATCTGGAAGAGGCCCAGGAGCTGTGCGACCAGATCGCCATCGTCAACCGCGGCGAGGTGGTGGTCTGCGAGCCGACCCCGACCCTGCTGGGCCGGATGGACATCCGCAACGTGGTGGTGACGCCGGAGAGCCCGCTGTCGATTCCCCCGGTGCTGGAAGGCTTCGACACCAAGGGCCGCGCGGGCGGGGCCTTCTCGGTGAGCTATCGCACCGGCCAGTCGAGCGTCGAGCATGTGCTGGCGGCGGTGCGCGGGGCGGGCGTGTCGATCAAGGACATCGCGACCGAGGATCCGGACCTGGAGGACGTGTTCGTGTCGCTGACCTACGGCGATCCGAACGCGAAGGATCCGCTGAAGACGTGAGTTAGGCAGAGACGGCCCAAGGAAAACCTCTCCCATGGGGAGAGGGAGGGGCCCGCGCCGAAGGCGTGGGAGGGTGAGGGGGTACACCATTGGCGGTCCCATCACCCTTTGACCCTACCCTGTCCGGAAAGTCTGAAACCCCTCACCCTCCCAGGCTGTCGCCTGGGCCCCTCCCTCTCCCTCTGGGAGAGGTGATTTTGGGCTGGGAGAGGTCTGCCCAATCTCAGGGCAAAGCCCTGACAAACGCCCGCACCACCGTCGCCGAATTGTCCGCCGCCAGCCGCAGGAACACCGGGAACTGGTTGGTCGCCGGATCGCCGCCGGCCAGGTCCGACAGGCTGCGGAAGGCGATGAACGGGGTCTTGTTCACGTAGGCCACCTGGGCCACGGCGGCGCTTTCCATGTCGAGCACCCGAGCGCCGAAGGTCTTGTGGGCGTAGTCGCGGAAGGCGGCGTTATCGACGAACACCGGGCCCGAGCCGCCGGCCCCGCCGACCACCACCTTGGGCGGCTTGGTCAGGCACTGGCCGGCGGCGCAGCGCTTCAGCGCAAGGCCCTCGACGCTCTTGCGGGCCTGGGCGATAAGGTCCGGATCGGCGGCGAAGGACAGCCTGTCCTCGGTCTTGGCCGGGTCCTGGTTCACCGTCACGGCGCGCGGATGCATCATGCCGAAATTGGGCAGGTCGCTGACCAGGCCGGGCGTCGGCGCGAAGCCGCCCGGGACCTCGCGGGCATAGGCCATTTCCGAGGTCTGGGCCCAGGTCTCCGGCGCCACCACGTCGCCGACCTCCAGCGCGGGATCGGCCCCGCCAGCCACGCCGGAGAACACGATGCGAGTGACGTGGAAGCGGTCGAGCGCGGCCTGGGTGGTCATGGCCGCATTGACCATGCTGATCCCCGACAGGAACAGCACCACCGGCTTGCCCTCCAGCGTGCCGGTCACATAGCGCGCGCCAGCCGCGACGTGTTCGGTCTTACCCGAGGTCGCCGCCTCCAGCGCCGCCATCTCCGGCGGGAAGGCGCTGACCACGGCCGTGCGCGGCGCGGCGTCCAGGCGCTCGGCGGCGGCCGCGGCGATCGGCGCGGCGAAGGCGGCGCAGGCGAGGACGGTCAGGGCGATACGCATGGGGGAAGGCTTCCGATGGTCGATTCGGCGGCACCCTAGCCTTGCGTGCGCCCGCGCAGAAAGGCCGGAAGGCCACACTGTTGCATCGACTCCCGCAAGCGACGACTTTCGCGCCGTTTTCAGGAGCGGGGCGGTCATGCGGGCTTGGATTATAAGAACATTGGTCGCCTTGGCGGTGCTGTTGGGCGCGGCGGCGCCGGTGTTGGCCCAAGCGGCGAGCAGGCCCATCCCGATCAAGGTCGTGGTCGTCACCACCTTCGAGATCGGCGCCGACACCGGCGACATCGCCGGCGAGTTCCAGCCCTGGGTCGAGGGCTGGCCGCTGAAGCGCGAGATCCGCGTGCCGGGCGTCCGCCACCTCGCCCGCTATTCCGACGACGGGGTGCTGGCCATCGTCAGCGACATGCGCGGCAGGACGCGGGAAAGCGTCGCGGCCCTGATCCTGTCGGACCAGTTCGACCTCTCCCACGCCTACTGGATCGTCAGCGGCATCGCCGGGGTCGATCCGGCCGCCGCCTCGGTCGGCAGCGCCGCCTGGGCTCGCTACGTCGTCGACGCCGACCCGATCTACGAGGTCGACGACCGCGAGATCCCGGCCGACTGGCCCTACGGCCTCTATTCCAACGACGCCGACCGCCCGAACGTGAAGGGCAAGGCCGAGGGCTCCAGCGCCATGGTCTGGACGCTTGATCGCGGCCTGGTCGACTGGGCCTACGCCCTGACCAAGGACGTCGTCCTGCCCGACAACGCCGACCTGAAGGCCCTGCGCGCCGGCTATGCCGGCGAACCCCAGGGCCAGCGCCCGCCCTTCGTGCTGCAAGGCGACGCC
Organism: Caulobacter hibisci; assembly: GCF_016135805.1. Taxonomy (GTDB): domain Bacteria; phylum Pseudomonadota; class Alphaproteobacteria; order Caulobacterales; family Caulobacteraceae; genus Caulobacter; species Caulobacter hibisci. Next base: position 44,690 of record NZ_JADWOX010000022.1, on the reverse strand, counting down.
CTGGGCACGGTGCGCTTCTGGCACGGCACGCACCGCACCCAGTGGGCCCGCGATTGGGTCAAGCTCTGGACCGACGGCGCGGGGACCTTCACCATGACCGACTGCGAAGACCAGGGGATCCTCGACGTGCTCGACGCCCATGCCGACAGCGGCCGCATCGACCGGCGCCGGGTGCTGGTGCTGCGCACCGCCAGCAACTACACGCGCCCGCCGCTGGGCCAGCCGACCTTCCCGCGCGTGCTGCACGACGACGGGGCCAAGGCCGCCTTCGAAGCCGAATTCCGCGTCGGGGGCGTCGTCGCCCGCGACCTCGTCAAGACCTGGGACCGCTACGCGCGGACCCTTCCCACGGCCGGAGGCCGATAAGCCATGCTCGAACGTCTCTTCCACCTGAAGGCCCAGGGCACCAACGTCCGCACCGAAGTGCTGGCCGGCCTGACCACCTTCATGACCATGGCCTATATCGTCGTGGTCAATCCGGCGATCCTGGGCGAGGCCGGCATGCCGGTCGCCGCCGTCGCCGCCGCCACCTGCCTGGCCGCCGGCCTCGGCTCGATCCTGATGGGCCTGATCGCCAACTACCCGCTGGCCCTGGCGCCGGGCATGGGGCTCAACGCCTATTTCACCTACACCGTCGTCAAGGGCATGGGCGTGCCGTGGGAGACCGCGCTTGGCTGCGTCTTCCTGTCGGGCGTGGCCTTCCTGATCCTGACCGTGGCCGGCATTCGCCAGATGATCGTGGCGGCCATCCCCCGGCCGCTGTTCTCGGCCGTCGCCGCGGGCGTCGGTCTCTTCATCGCCTTCATCGGCCTGAAGGACGCCGGCGTCATCGTCACCAACCCGGCCACCGCCGTGGCCCTGGGCGACCTGACCACCCCGACGGCGGCCCTGGCCCTGATCGGCCTCGTCGTCATCGCCGCCCTGCAGGCCTGGCGGGTCAAGGGCGCGATCCTGATCGGCGTGCTGCTGGCCGCGATCGCCGGCTGGCTGCTGGGCCTGTCGAAGTTCACCCCCGGCGCCTACAGCCTGACCGACCTGTCGGCCACCTTCCTGAAGATGGACATCCCCGCCGCCCTTCACCTGCAAGGCGGCATGGGCCTGGCCTTGCTCGAGATCATCTTCGTCTTCCTGTTCGTCGACCTGTTCGACAATGTCGGCACCCTGGTCGCCGTCACCAAGAAGGCCGGCCTCGTCCAAGAGGATGGCACGATCCCGCGCCTCAACCGCATCCTCACCGCCGACTCCGCCGCCACCATGATCGGCGCGGCGGCCGGCACCAGCACGGTGTGCAGCTATATCGAGAGCGCCTCGGGCGTCACCGCCGGCGGCCGCACCGGCCTGACGGCCGTGGTGGTCGGGATCCTGTTCCTGATCACCCTGTTCTTCGCCCCGCTCGTGCAGGCCATCCCCGCCGCCGCCACGGCCCCGGCCCTGATCCTGGTCGGCGCCCTGATGATCGGCTCGCTGGCCGAGGTCGACTGGAACGACCCCACCGTCGCCATCCCCGCCTTCCTGACGGTGATCACCATTCCGCTGACCTTCTCGATCGCCAACGGCCTGGCGTTCGGCATCACCAGCTACGCGATCCTCAAGGCCGTGACCGGCAAGTTGGCCCGCCGCGACTGGCTGCTGGTGGTGCTGGCGGTCCTGTTCGTCCTGCGCTTCGTCTATCTGGCGAAAGGCTGACCAAAACCCTTTGCGCAGGCGCGGCTTTCGGCTAAGACCGCGCTTCCGCAAGGCGGATGCACCCGTAGCTCAGCTGGATAGAGCGTTGCCCTCCGAAGGCAAAGGTCACACGTTCGAATCGTGTCGGGTGCGCCAGTCTTTCGCCGAAATGCGCGCCCGTAGCTCAGCTGGATAGAGCATCAGACTACGAATCTGAGGGTCGGACGTTCGAATCGTTCCGGGCGCGCCATACATTTCAATGACTTAGCGGATTTTCCCAGGTGCACGGCCAAGGCTGTGGTGCTGTGGTGGTGCCGCGTGCATCTAATTGGCCGCCGATGGGGCGCGCCGCCTCTTCTGGTGCCGCCCACAAAAAACGCAGGGCTCCGCCTTTTGGGCCGAGGGGTGCACGGGGGGAACCGCGTCGGCGGCAGCCACGATATGCCGCTTCGGATACCTGACCCAAAAACGATCCGACCTCGGGACCGCCGCGTTCTGCGACGGCCCCTTGGCGAAGTCAGGCCGCCAGCAGGACGCGGGCCTTGGCGGTGTGCGGCGCGGTTCGGCTGTCGAGCCATGCCTTGAGATCGGCCGGCCTGTAGCGGACGGCGTTGCGCGACAGCGCCACGAACAGCGGTCCACCGCCTTTTCGACGGTAACCTTCCAGCGTGCGAGGCGAGATGCCCAGCAGGGCAGCGGCCTGGTCTGTCGTCAGCAGAGCATCCCCGGTGGACGGATCGAGCAACTGGCCGGGGACGGGCGCAAGCTTGGTGGTGCTCGGCCGCGAGCGCATCGGCAGGACGTTGCCGCCGAAGGCGACGTAGCTGGCGGGCAGCGTAGAGAAGATCAAGCCACGCCTCCCTGGGTCCGGCGGTTGGCGCTGTAGGTGCGCACGATTTTGAGGTTGTTCAGGCGCAGGTTCAGGACGTTGCCGTCGCGGTAGCGGACTTGTTCGCCCTTGCCTGCGCCGAGGAGGCCGCGCGCGAGCGTGTCCATCTGACCCTTTCGGTTGGGGCTGTAGTGGCTGACGTAGCCGTAGCGCCGCGCGCCATCCAGGCAGATGAAGAGGCTGCGGATGTCGTTGGCGGCTAGGAAGGCCGCGCCGGCTTCGCAAAGGACGGCGAACTGGCCGGGGCGGTTGCTGAGTTCGATGCGGGTGGTCGTGTTCAGGTCGTGCATGATTTGGAGAGGTCCAGACGCACGAAAGGCCCGCCGGGTGTCCGGTCGGGCCTTTCGAGATTGATGAGGAAGAGTTGGTTGCGCCGGGCGAGGGCGCGGTGGTTCAGGGCTTCATGAAGCCGCGCGTGGCGGGTCGTCGGAAACCCAAGCGGGACGGGCGGTTCACGGGTTCACGGCCTTAAAGAACAGCCTGAGACGTGAAATCACCTGTGGAGCGAGGCTGACGCCCTCGTTCCACCCCGCCAGGACCGCCACGATGGTCTCAAAGGTCGTCATGGAGGTCCGCCTCGACGTCGCCCTCGGCTTCACCAGCGGCCTTCAGCAGGGCGTCGACTTCACGCTTGGGCAGGATACCCTTGGCGTCTGCCATCTTGAACCGGCCCGAGATCCAGCCGTCGGAGGGCGGCGAGTCCTCGTTCGGCCAGAGGTGCTTCGGCAGCGCCTTGCCCGCCGCGTTGCGCGTGGCGAACTTGCCGCTGCGAACGAGGACGGCCAGGGCGTTCAAGGTCTCGTCCTGCGGGGTCTCGGCGGTCCACCGAAGGCCCTCCGGGGTTTCCTTCAGAAGAACCGAGCGGTCGCCGATGCTGGCGTCGCGAAGGCCCCGGAACTTGGTCCACTCGACATTGAACCGGGCCGAACCGGTGGGGTCGAGGGCGTCGGCCCCGGCGTCGCGGGTCAGGCCGATAATCACCTCGAACGTCGTCGCCAGCATCGAGCTGCCCCGGAAGGTCTTTCCGTTCTTGCCCGAGTGGTGGACGACGATGACACCGATCCGTGCTTGCTTGAGGCGGGCCAAAAGGCGGACGACGCGCTGGGTCTCCGCCGCGCCGTTCTCGTCGTCCAGCGTGGCGAGGGTCGACAGGTTGTCGAGGATCACCACCGCCGGGTCGTAGCTGCGGATCAGCTGGATGATCGCGTCCTGCTGCTTCTCGTCCCCGAAGTCCGGAAAGGCTGCGTCGGGGGCCTGATGGTGCCGGGCGAGGATCTTCAGGTTTGACCTGGCGGCGTCCATGTCGATGCCCCCGATGGCTCCCGAGAGGGACACGAGGCGGCCCTGCAGGTCATCCAGCGGCATCTCGCCGTCGATGATAAGGACGCGAGCTGGATGCGGCGCGCGCCAGCCGAGCAGTTCGCCGCCGCCGGCGATGGCCAGCGCCAGCGACAGGGTCAGCATGGTCTTGCCGACGCCGGGCGCGGCCCAGACGAGGACCGATTCCTGTTCGCGCAGCCAGGGCGCGAGAAGGTGACGGCGGGGCGGCATGTTGGTGTCGAGGAGGGCTCCGAGCGTGATTGTGCGGAGCGAAGTCTGGGTTGTGGGCATGGGATCTCCTGCCGCCAGGGCGTCCTGGGGGCGTATGGAAAAGCAGGGCTGCGGAGGCGCGCGCGCCATCGGCGACGGGCGGACGGGGCGGAGCCGAGATGCCTGGGCTCCTAGGATGGGCGATAAATGCGGAGAACGCCGATTGGCGAACGGTGTTCAGCGCTTCTTTCTCCTAGGGTGCGTATTAATTGACATCCTCGCCGCGCCGCCCCTCCTACGTCCGCTTCCGGCGCAGCCGGAGTTCAGTTACTAACCCGATTGCCTTGGCTTCGTTGTTGCGATGCTATCAGGCGTTGTTCGAGGGGCGTTTCATGAACCATCAGTCGTTGTCGGCCTTCATCTGGTCCGTCGCCGACCTGCTGCGCGGGGACTACAAGCAATCCGACTACGGCAAGGTCATCCTGCCGTTCACGGTGCTGCGGCGGCTGGACTGCGTGCTGGAGGCCACCAAGCCGGCGGTGCTGGAGGAACTGGCAAAGCGCGAGGCGGCGGGCGTCAATCCCGAGCCGTTCCTGCTGCGGGCCGCCAAGCAGAGCTTCTACAACACATCCAGGCTAGACATGGCCCGGCTGGTCGGCGACCCCGACCACATCGCCGCCAACCTCTATGCCTACATCCAGGCCTTCTCGCCGGCCGTGCGCGACATCTTCGAGCGCTTCGAGTTCTTCACCCAGGTCGACAAGCTGGCCAAGGCCGGGCTGCTCTACCAGGTCACAGAGAAGTTCGCCCGCATCGACCTGCACCCCGAGGCGGTCGACAACCACCAGATGGGCCTGGCGTTCGAGGAGCTGATCCGCAAGTTCGCCGAGCTGTCCAACGAGACCGCCGGGGAGCACTTCACGCCCCGCGAGGTCATCGGCCTGATGGTCTCCCTGCTGTTCGTCGAGGACGACGACGCTCTGTCCAAGCCCGGCGTGGTGCGCACCATCTACGACCCGACGGCGGGCACCGGCGGCATGCTGTCGGTCGCCGAGGAGCGCCTGACCGAGCATAACCCGGGCGCGCGGCTGACCATGTTCGGCCAGGAGTTGAACGACGAGTCCTACGCCATCTGCAAGGCCGACATGCTGATCAAGGGGCAGGACGTCGGCAACATCATCCCCGGCAACACCCTGTCCGACGACGGTCACGTAGGCCGGAAGTTCGACTACATGCTGTCCAACCCACCGTTCGGCGTGGAGTGGAAAAAGGTCGAGAAGGTCGTCCGCGCCGAGCACGAGCAGCAAGGCTTCGCCGGCCGCTTCGGCCCCGGCCTGCCGCGCGTGTCGGACGGGTCCTTGCTCTTCCTGCTGCACCTCCTGTCGAAGATGCGGCCCGCCCAGGACGGCGGCAGCCGGTTCGGCATCGTGCTCAACGGCTCACCCCTGTTCACCGGCGGGGCCGGCAGCGGCGAGAGCGAGATCCGCCGCTACCTGCTGGAGAACGATCTGGTCGAGGCCATCGTCGCCCTGCCGACCGACATGTTCTACAACACCGGCATCGCCACCTATGTCTGGATCGTCTCCAACCGCAAACCGGCGGCGCGCAAGGGTCAGCTGCAGCTGATCGACGCCAGCGGCTTCTGGAAGAAGATGCGCAAGGGCTTGGGTTCCAAGCGCAAAGAGATGGGCGAGGACCACATCGCCTTGGTCACCCAGCTGTTCGGCGACTTCGTGGAGGCCCAGATCGCCACGGTGATCGACGCCGATGGCAAGGAGACTGGCAGGATCGTGGTGCGCGCCGGGGAGGCCCCGCCCGTCGCGCCCGAGGGCGGCAAGGTCAAGCTCGCGCCGCTGTCGCGGATCTTCGCCAACGAGACCTTCGGCTACCGCACCATCACCGTCGAACGCCCGCTGCTCGACGAGACCGGCGTGCCCGTGGTCGGCCAGAAGGGCAAGAACAAGGGCAAGCCCGTCGCCGACAGCGCCCGCCGCGACACCGAGAACGTGCCGCTAACCGAGGATGTCGACGCCTACTTCGCTCGCGAGGTGCTGCCGCACGCCCCTGATGCTTGGATCGACGAGGACAAGACCAAGGCCGGTTACGAGATCCCGTTCAACCGCCACTTCTATGTCTTCGAGCCGCCGCGCGACCTCACCGAGATCGACGCCGACCTGCGCGAGGTCACCGACCGGATCAAGGCGATGATCGAGGGGCTGGCGGCATGAGCTTTCCAGCCTATGAGCACTCAAAGGACAGCGGTTGGCCATGGATCGGCGACCTGCCGAGCCATTGGGATGTGCGTCGACTGAAGACGCTCTTCAGCCGCGTGACCCGGCCCGTTGAGGACGGTGACAAGATCGTAACAGCCTTTCGTGATGGCCAGGTCACGCTCCGGGAAAATCGCCGCGAGGAGGGCTTTACGAACGCGCTGCAGGAAATCGGCTATCAAGGCGTGCGCCGTGGAGATCTGGTGATCCACGCGATGGATGGCTTCGCTGGCGCCATCGGTGTTTCCGACTCGGACGGCAAATCGACGCCCGTCTACACCGTCTGCGTTGCCGAGCCTGACGCGAGCGCGCGGTATTACGCACTTCTGCTTAGGCACATGGCGCTCAGTGGCTTCGTCGCCTCGTTGGCAAAGGGCATCCGAGAGCGTTCGACGGATTTCCGTTGGGCTGACGCGAGCGTTCTCGCCTTACCGCACCCTCCCTTGACCGAGCAGGTCGGCATCCTAGCCTTCCTCGACCGGGAGATCGCCAAGATCGACGCGCTGGTGGAGGCGCAGCGGCGACTGATCGAACTGCTGAAGGAGAAGCGGCAGGCCGTCATCTCCCACGCCGTCACCAAGGGCCTCGATCCCTCCGCCCCGATGAAGGACTCCGGCGTCGAGTGGCTCGGCCAGGTGCCGGCGCATTGGGAGGTGGTGCCTACACGTTCCTTGATTTCTTTACGCCGCGAATTGGTTGGTGAGCAGCACGGCCAGTTCGACTTGTTGTCGCTTACTCTACGTGGTGTCGTAGTTAGGGACCGCGAAAGCGGTCATGGGAAGTTTCCGGCTGAGTTTAACGCATATCAGACGGTGCGGCCGAATGACCTGGTATTTTGCCTTTTTGATATGGACGAGACCCCGAGAACGGTTGGTCTTTCCGAGCACAACGGGATGGTCACTGGCGCATACGATGTTTTTGAAGAGGCGTTGAGCAACATCGCGCCATTCATCTACTGGCTCTATTTGGCGCGAGATTTTAGGAAGCAGTTACGACCATTTTATACCGGACTAAGAAAGGTGATCCGGAAAGAGACTTTCGGTTCCATTCCCGTGGCCCTTCCGCCGAAGGACGAGCGAGAGGCAATCGTTGGTCATTTGAGAGAGCTCACGCGGAGCTTCGACGAACTGTCTGCTCAGGCCGAAGCAGTCATTGCTCTACTGCTAGAACGCCGCGCCGCTCTGATCTCCGCCGCCGTCACCGGCAAGATCGACGTGCGAGGCCTGGCGCCACAGGAAGCCGAAGCAGCATGAGCATCGAGAAAATCATCCTGGGCCTGCCGGAAAAGTCCGCCGCCGACAGGAAGGCGATGCGCGACAATGCGATACGTTTGGCCGACACCGGATCAGAGGCGCAGCGAGCCCAAGCTCAGCAGTTGCTCGCGGCGCTGGACGGACGCGAAGAAGACGAGCGCAAGACGCTGTTCGCACGCCTGAAAGACGCCCCCGTCGGTCAGCGAGTCTTGGAGGCGTTCAAGGCCGTGCCGATGACCGAGAACGAACGCAAGACCATCCAGGCCCTGCTAGACAACCCAGGCTCCACCTCGACCGAGTTGAGCCGCGCCTGTGGCCATGACAGCATGATCTGGCAGATGCACTTCGGAAACCTTTGCAAGGACCGCCAGGATCGCCTGTGGCCAGCTGAGATCGCTGAACACCGCGACGCCCCTTTCTTCAGCGGCATCCTCGCGGACATCGACGAAAAAAACCGCTTCACGATGAAGCCTGAAGTCGCCGAGGCCTTCGCCGTCCTGGGTCTGCGCGGGCGAAAGCGCGTCAGCACGTGAGCCTTCACAAGGAAATCCGCTTCGAGGATGACGTCGTCGACCACCTCGGCGCGCACGGCTGGATCTACGAGGCCGGCGCGGGGGCGCGGCATGACCGCTCGCGGGCGCTGTTCGTCGAGGATCTGGTCGCCTGGGTGCAGGACAGCCAGTCCGAGGCCTGGGAGGCCCTGAGCAAGACCCACGGCCCGGCCGCCGCCGAGGTGCTGGCCGACCGGGTGCGCAAGTCGCTCGACGACCGAGGCGTGCTGGACGTGCTGCGCGGCGGGCTGGACATGGTCGGCCTTCGTCGGCGATTGGACCTGGCGCAGTTCAAGCCGGCCATGGGCATGAACCCCGAGATCACCCGGCGCTACCAAGCCAACCGCCTGCGCGTGGCGCGGCAAGTGCGTTATTCGACCGCCAACGAAAACTGCTTTGACCTGGTGCTCTATCTGAACGGCGTGCCGGTCGCGACCGTCGAGCTGAAGACCGACTTCACCCAGAGCCTGCAGGACGCCATCGACCAATACCGTTTCGACCGCGATCCCCGGCCCAAGGGCGGCAAGGTCGAGCCGCTGCTGAACTTCCCCGGTGGGGCGCTGGTGCATTTCGCTGTCAGCAACGGCGAGGTGGCGATGACCACCAAGCTGCAGGGGCGCGACACCTTCTTCCTACCGTTCAACAAGGGCGACCACGGCGGCAAGGGTAACCCGGTCAATCCGAACGGCCACCGCACAGCCTACCTCTGGGAGCAGGTCTGGCAGCGCGACAGCTGGCTGGAGATCCTGGGCCGTTACATGGTGACCCGGCGCGACGCCAAGAAGCAGATCACCGGCGTGATCTTCCCGCGCTACCACCAGCTGGACGCCACCCGGAAACTGGCCGCCCAGGTGCTGGAGGAGGGGCCGGGCGGACGCTTCCTGATCCAGCACTCGGCCGGGTCGGGAAAGACCAACTCCATCGCCTGGGCCGCGCATCTGCTGTCGGAGTTGCACGACGCCAACGACGACAAGCTGTTCTCCAGCGTGATCGTGGTGTCGGACCGCAACGTTATCGACACCCAGCTGCAGGAAGCGTTGTTCGACTTCCAGCGCATCGCCGGCGTGGTGGCGACGATCAAGAGCGACAGCGGCTCCAAGAGCGGCCAGCTGGCCGAGGCCCTGGCGGCCGGCAAGAAGGTAATCGTCTGCACGATCCAGACCTTCCCCTTCGCCTTGAAGGAGGTGCGGGAGCGGGCGGCAACCGAGGGGCAGGCGTTCGCCGTGATCGCCGACGAGGCCCACTCCAGCCAGACCGGCGAGGCCGCCGCCAAGCTCAAGCAGATGCTCTCGGCCGAGGAGGCGGCGGAACTGGCCGACGGCGGCGAGGTCAGCAACGAGGACATCCTGGCCGCCCAGATGGCCGGCCGCGCGGCCAGCGACAAGGGCATCACCTACGTCGCCTTCACGGCCACGCCCAAGGGCAAAACGATGGAGCTGTTCGGTCGCCCGCCGCACCCCGACCGTCCTGTCGGCGACGGCAACCTGCCCGGCCCCTTCCACGTCTATTCGATGCGCCAGGCCATCGAGGAGGGCTTCATCCTCGACGTGCTGCGCAACTACACGCCCTACCAGCTGGCCTTCAAGCTGGCCCACGAGGGGCGTGACCTCGACGACAAGGAGGTCGAGCGCAGCAAGGCCAAGAAGGAGATCATGCGCTGGGTGCGCCTGCACCCGCACAACATCAGCCAGAAGGTCCAGATCGTCGTCGAGCACTACCGCGAGAACGTGCTGCCGCTGCTCGACGGCAAGGCCAAGGCCATGGTGGTGCTTGGCAGCCGCGCCGAGGCGGTGCGCTGGCAGGTGGCGATGCAGCGCTACATCAAGGAGCAGGGCTACCCGCTGGGCACGTTGGTGGCCTTCTCGGGCGAGGTGCCCGACAAGGACCTGGGCGAGGTCAGCGAGACCAGCCCCGTGTTGAACCCCGGCCTGAACGGCCGTGACATCCGCGACGCCTTCAAGGACCAGACCTTCCACCTGCTGCTGGTCGCCAACAAGTTCCAGACCGGCTTCGACCAGCCGCTGCTGTGCGGGATGTATGTCGACCGGCGGCTGGCGGGCATCCAGGCGGTGCAGACCCTCTCGCGCCTGAACCGCGCCCATCCCAGCAAGGACACCACCTACGTCCTCGACTTCGTCAACAGCTCCGAGGAGATCCTGGCGGCGTTCCGCACCTACTACGAGACGGCGGAACTGGAGAGCGCCACCGATCCGAACCTGATCTACGACTTGCGCGCCAAGCTGGACGGGGCCGGCCACTACGACGACTTCGAGGTCGAGCGGGTGGTGAAGGTCGAACTGCACCCGGTGGGGCGCCAGTCCGACCTGATTGCGGCCATCGAACCGGTGGCGAGCCGAATCGTCCACGCCTTCAACGCCGCCAAGCAGGCCTGGACGCTCGCCGAGGCCCAGGGCGACGAGCGCGCCAAGAGCGACGCCCAGGACCACATGGACGCCCTGACGCTGTTCAAGGGAGACATGGGCACGTTCGTGCGGCTCTACAGTTTCCTCAGCCAGATCCTCGACTACGGGAACACCGAGATCGAGAAGCGGGCGATCTTCTATCGCCGCCTGCTGCCGCTGCTGGAGTTCGGTCGCGAGCGCGAGGGGATCGACCTGTCGGGCGTCAAGCTTACGCACCACAGCCTGAAGGCCGAGGCCAAGCGCGACCTCCTCTATAGCGGGGGCGATGCGCCCAAGCTGCCGGGCATGTCCGACACGGGCTCGGGCAGCTTGCAGGAGAAGGACAAGGCGCGGCTGGACGAGATCATCGCCCGCGTGAACGACCTCTTCGAGGGGCAGCTCACCGACGACGACCAACTCCACTACGTCAATGGCTTCCTGAAGAGCCACATGCTGGCGTCCGAGGAGCTGCAGGAGCAGGCCAAGGCCAACACCCGGGCGCAGTTCAGCGCCTCGCCGACGCTGAAGCAGGAGCTGCTGGACGCTGTGATGGACAGCGACGAGGCCTTCACGACCATGAGCCGTCAGGTCCTGTCCTCGGAGCGCGTCCGCGAGGAACTGCTGAGAATCCTGCTCGGCCCCGTCGACCTCTACGGCGAACTGCGGCGCATGGCGGGGGCGAACGAGGTCGAGGCCTAGGCGGTCTCGGCCTTGCCCGTGATCGGTATGATCTGGGCGCTCGTCGGCTTCTTCTTCATCGCCTCGCGGATGCCTTTGCGGTTCTGCTCCTGAAGCTCGCGCAGCCGGGCGTTCTCGGCCGCGTGCACATACTTCATGGATGTGGCGATGTCGGCGTGTCCCGCCGTGTTGCGGATGTCGATGGCGCTCGCGCCGCTCTCGGCGAGCCGGGTCAGGAACGTGTGGCGGAACGAGTGCAGCACGCCGCGCGTCAGCTTCGCCTCGGCCTTCACGCGTGTCCATGGCTTCTGAAGGCTCTCCTTCGGCCCCGTGCCCTTGATGTTGGGGAATACCCAGCGGGGCGACAGGAACGGCGCGTCTTCCTTCCAGGCGCGGATGGCCTCCACGGTCTCGGTGTCGAGCGCGTAGGTGTGGGCCTTGCCACCCTTCATCCGCTGCGCAGGCAGTCGCCAGGACGGGCTGCTGTCGTCGAGGTCGAACTCGGACCACTCCGCGCTCAGGATCTCCCGGTGCCGTCCGCCGGTGACCATCATCAAGCTGAGCGCCGCCTTTGCCCAGCTCTCGCGCTCGTTCTCGATGGCGGCGGCGATGCGGCTGAGTTCGTCGTCGGTGAAGGCGACGTCGCGCCTGTTCTCCCGGTGCTTGCGAACGCCCGCCGCCGGATTATCGGCACGTAGTTCGTTCTCGACCGCGAAGTTGAACATCACCGACAGCAGGGCCACCACGCGGTTGGCGGTGGTGCGTTTGTCGCCCATGGCGGCGACGACGGCGTTGACGTCCTTCCGGCCCACCTCGGAGACCTTCATGCCGCCGAGGAGGGGCTTGGCGTGGCTTTTCCAGTTGCGGACGTATTCGGCGACGGTGCGCTCACGGTTCTTGATCTTCAGGCGTTCGCGTTCGTAGCGCTCCCAAAGATCGTCCATTGTCGGAGCAGCGATCCAGTCCTGCCGTGCCTTACGCGGATCAGCGCCGCCGCCGACGGCGATAAAGTGGGCATGGGCGGCCCTGCGCGCTTCATCCGGAGTGAGTTCGCTTACCGTGCCGAGCGTTAGGACGGGGCGACTGTTGTCCGGGCGGCGGTATTGGAAGCGGTAGATCATCTTGCCGCGTTTGGTGACGCGGATGTGGAAGCCCCGGATGTCGCTGTCGCTGACGTCGAAGTCGTCACCGTTCGGCTTGATCGCCGCCACCGTCCGCGCCGTCAGCTTCGCCGTGTAACTGCCCGCCATCCGCTCGCCCTATCTCTTTCCTGTGGTGCTGCTGTGGTGCACTGTGGTGCAGCAACGCCGCGTATCTAAGCGGAGCTGGCTTTCCGGTCAATGAGGAAAAATCCAGAAAAACCGGCGACTTATGGGCCTGAAGCGGGCGATGGCGTATGTGAGCGGATCTTCGATGGCAGACTACGAATCTGAGGGTCGGACGTTCGAATCGTTCCGGGCGCGCCATTTTCTCCCAAGACAATTCCAAGAGACTTTACGGGTTGCCGGCGCGGCGGGTTTGGCCCTAGCGCTGTGGCATGACCACGTCCGTTCTGTTCGTCTGCATGGGCAATATCTGTCGTTCGCCGCTGGCCGAGGCGGCGTTTCGGCATGAGGCGAAGCGGCTGGGGCTGGATGTGGTCGTGGACTCGGCCGGCACCGGCGGCTGGCATGCTGGCGATCCGCCCGATCCGCGGGCCCAGGCGACGGCCCGGCGGCACGGGATCGAGATCGGCCATTATGTCGCCAGACAGGTCACGACCGCCGACTTCGAGCGCTTCGACCACGTGGTGGCGCTGGATCTGGACAATCTGAGCAACCTGAAACGCCTGGCGCGGGCTGGGAGCCGGGCGCGGCTGAGCCTGCTGCTGGATCACGTCGAGGGTCGAGCGGGCGAAGCGGTGGCCGATCCGTACTATGGTGACGAGGCGGGGTTCGAGGTGACTTGGGCCGATGCGGTGGCCGGGGCGCGTGGGCTGGCGGCCACCCTGAAACCCTCTTCCTGAACGGAGACGAGGCGCTTTTACCCAGGTCACCGCCCGGCTCGTCCGGGCGACCCAAGCGACGGATCAGGATGTAGCTGGGTCAGCTTGGCTCGCCCGCATGAAGCGGGCGATGACCTCATGTTTGGGAGGAAGCTGAAAACGCCCTCCCTCCGTCTTCCCTACCGCTCCGGCAAATGCACCCGGATCAGGCTGCGCGCGGCGCGGGCGACGGAGCGGGCGGGGCCGTCGGCGCCGAGGGTGACGCGGGCGGTGTAGGAGCCCTCCATCAGCAGCATCAGGGAGTCGGCCAGCTCGTGGTCGGCCGCGCCGGCGCGGCTGCACAGGTCGATCAGCCGGCCGTGCAACGAGCGCTTGTAGTTCACCGACACCTGCTGGGCGGGGTGGTTTTCCTCGTGCAGCTCGATGGCGGCGTTCGACAACGGGCAGCCGTGGATGTTGGTGTCGCAGGCCTTGGTCTCGAAGGCGTCGAAGATCGCCTCCAACTGGCCGCGCGGGTCGCTGCAGCACATGGCCGTGACGCCGTCCCACCAGGCCCAGTATTCGCGCTCCTGCTCGCGCAGGACCTCGGCGACCAGCTCGTCCTTGGACGGAAAGTTCCGGTAGAGGGTCATCTTGGTGGCCTCGGCCTCGGCCGCGATGGCCTCGACGCCGACCGCCCGGATGCCGTGCTGGTAGAAGAGCTCGCGGGCCGTCTCGAAGATCCGGTCGCGAGCCGGCCTCTTGGACGCCGGTGGGCCGTCCGGCGCGCACGCCGTCCCAGCTCCCAGCTCCCCCGAGCCGACCTCCCCAGATTTTCTCGCAGCCATTTTCGCAGCACCTCGCCTTGACGTGAGAGTTACCGGTCAGTATCTCTCCGGATGTCAGTGATACCGAACGGTATCGTCACATCATAGATCGTTATTCCTCATCGCCCAGTCAAGCCAGCAACCGACCCTGCGACATTTCTCCCCTCTTAGCCCCTGAACGGAGCGCAAGCCATGCCGAACGCGAGCGACATCACAGCCGCCCCCGAAGCCCCGGCCGCTCCCGTCATGGGTTGGCTGACCACCGCCGCCGAACACGGCCGCACCCTCAAGCGCTGGATCGGCCGGACGGCCTCCCAGCCCAAGCCCAGCCGCCGGGCTCGCCGCCCGGCCTGGGAATAGCCGTTCAAGCTTACCCCCTCCCCGTCCGCTCACCTCCCCGAGCGTCTCTTTCGACAGGTTCCCCGATGCGCCACGCCATCAACACCTTCGCCGGCCTCGCCGCCATGGCGGTCCTGGCCGCCTGCAGCGCCAAGGCCCAGCCCGAACAGGGCCCCGCCCCCGCCGTCCCGGTCACCGTCGCCGACGTGGCCTTCAAGTCGCTGCGCCAGTGGGACGACTTCACCGGCCGCCTCGAGGCGGTCGACACCGTCGATATCCGGCCCCGGGTCGGCGGCTATGTGAATACGGTCCGCTTCACCGAAGGCGCCCGCGTCCGCAAGGGCCAGGTGCTGTTCGAGATCGATCCCCGGCCGTTCCAGGCCGACGCCGCCCGCGCCTCGGCCGAGGTGGCGCGCGCCAAGGCCGGGCTCGACCTTGCCGTCGTCAACCGCGAGCGCGGCCAGCGGCTGATCGACCAGAACGCCCTGGCGCGCAGCGAATTCGACCGGCTGTCGTCGGAAGAAAAGGCCGCCCAAGCCAATCTCGCCGCCGCCCAGGCCGCCTTGCAGACCTCGCGCCTGAACCTGGAATGGACCCGGGTGACCTCGCCGATCGACGGTCGGGTCTCCAAGGCCCTGATCACCCGCGGCAACCTGGTCACCCAGGCCGACATGCTGACCACGGTGGTCTCCGACACGCCGATCTACGCGGCCTTCAGCGCCGACGAGCAGACCTTCCTGAAGTACGCCGCCGGCGAGCGTGGCAAGGAAAGCCCGGTCTATATGGGCCTGATGACCGAGGACGGCTATCCGCACGTCGGCAAGCTGGCCTTCATCGACAACGCCCTGGACGCCAAGAGCGGCACGATCGGCGGCCGGGCGATCTTCGCCAACGCCGACGGCCGGTTCACGCCGGGCCTGTTCGCCCGCATCCGCCTGGTCAGCGCCGGCAGCCAGACCGTCGCCCTGGCCCCCGACCGGGCGATCGCGACCGATCTCGGCAAGCGCTACGTCATCGTGGTCGGGGCCGACAACAAGGCCCAATACCGCCCGGTCGAGGTCGGCCCGCTGGCCGGCAACCTGCGGGTCATCCGCCAGGGCCTGCGCCCCGGCGACCGGGTGATCGTCGGCGGCCTGCAGAAGGTGAAGCCCGGCGACGCCGTCGCCCCGGTAGCGGTGAAGACCGAAGCCGCCGACCTGGGCCAACTGGAAGCCGGGCCCCGCAAGGTGGCCGCGGTCGCGACGGCCGTGCAGCAGAACTGACAAGCGGCGCGAAACCCTCGTCCTTCGACAAGCTCAGGATGAGGGTTTCGACTGCCCCCGCCAAAAGTAGCCCTCATCCTGAGCCTGTCGAAGGACGAGGGCGGCCCCACTGAGTTCGCGTCTCCACTCCTCCCCCATCAAGGGGGAGGGGGTCTCCAAACTCGTCCCTCCCCTCCCCGCCTCCTCGCCTTCAAAGGGCGCCTCGCCATGAACTTCGCAAAATTCTTTGTCGGCAGGCCGCGGTTCGCCGCCGTCCTGTCCATCGTCATCTTCATCGCCGGGCTCGTGGCCCTGCCCAACCTGCCGATCAGCGAGTACCCCGAGGTGGTGCCGCCGACCGTGGTGGTGCGCGCGGCCTATCCCGGCGCCAACCCGTCGGTGATCGGCGAGACCGTCGCCGCCCCGCTGGAACAGGCCATCAACGGCGTCGAGGGGATGATCTACCAGTCGTCCCAGTCGGCCTCGGACGGGGCCATGATCCTGACCGTGACCTTCGCGCTCGGCACCGACCTCGATAAGGCCCAGGTGCAGGTGCAGAACCGCGTCGCCCAGGCCCTGCCGAAACTGCCCCAGGAAGTGCAGCGCATCGGCGTGACCACCAACAAGGCCTCGCCCGACCTGACCCTGGTCGTGCACATGATCTCGCCCAACAACCGCTACGACATGCTCTATCTCAGCAACTACGCGCAGCTGAACGTGCGCGACCGGCTGAAGCGCATCGACGGCGTGGGCGACGTGCAGATCTTCGGCGCCGGCGCCTACTCCATGCGGGTGTGGCTGGACCCCGAGAAGGTGGCCGCCCTGGGCATGACCGCCGGCGACGTCGTGCGGGCCCTGCGCGAGCAGAACGTCCAGGTGGCCGCCGGCCAGCTGGGCGCGCCGCCCTCGCCCGGTTCGGGCGCCGAGTTCCAGTTGTCGATCAACGCCCCCGGGCGCCTGACCGACGAGGAGCAGTTCCGCGACGTGATCATCCGGGCCGGCGCCGACGGCCAGATCACCCGCCTGGGCGACGTGGCCCGGGTCGAGCTGGGCGCCAACAACTACGCCCTGCGCAGCTTGCTCGACAACAAGTCGGCCGTGGCCGTGCCGATCTTCCAGCGCCCCGGCTCCAACGCCCTGCAGATGGCCGCCGACGTCAAGAAGACCATGCAGGAGCTGAAGAAGGATTTCCCCGAAGGCGTCGACTACGAGATCATCTACGACACCACCGCCTTCGTGCAGGAAAGCATCGACTCGGTGATCCACACCCTGATCGAGGCCATCATCCTGGTGGTCATCGTGGTGGTGATCTTCCTGCAAGGCTGGCGGGCTTCGGTGATCCCGCTGCTGGCCGTGCCCGTCTCGCTGATCGGCACCTTCGCCATCATGTTGCTGCTGGGCTTCGGGCTGAACGCCCTGACCCTGTTCGGCCTCGTCTTGGCCATCGGCATCGTCGTCGACGACGCCATCGTCGTGGTCGAGAACGTCGAGCGGCACATCGAGAACGGCCTGTCGCCGCCCGACGCCACCCGCAAGGCGATGAGCGAGGTCACCGGCCCGATCATCGCCGTGGCCCTGGTGCTCTGCGCCGTCTTCATCCCCACGGCCTTCATCACCGGCCTGTCGGGCCAGTTCTATCGCCAGTTCGCCCTGACCATCGCCATCTCGACGATCATCTCGGCGATCAACTCCCTGACCCTGTCGCCGGCCCTGGCCGCCGTGCTCCTGAAGTCGCACCACGCGCCCAAGGACCGCTTCCAGAAGCTGATCGACCGCGCCCTGGGCTGGCTGTTCGTGCCCTTCAACAAGGTCTTCCACCGCGCCTCGAACGGCTATGTCCGCGGCGTCTCCAAGACCCTGGGCCGCTCGACCGCCGCCCTGTTCGTCTATGGCGGCCTGCTGCTGCTGACGGGCCTGGCCTTCGCCCGCACCCCGTCCGGCTTCGTGCCGCAGCAGGACAAGGCCTATGTGGTCGCCGTCGTGCAGCTGCCCGACGCCGCCTCGCTGGACCGCACCGAGGCGGTGATCAAGCAGATGGGCGACATCGCCATGAAGACGCCGGGCATCGAGCACTCGGTGGCCTTCCCCGGCCTGTCGGCCAACGGCTTCATCAACAGCCCCAACTCCGGCGCGGTGTTCTTCCCGCTCAGCGATTTCAAGGACCGCCGCGGCAAGGACCTGTCGGCCAACGCCATCGTCGGCCAGCTGAACCAGAAGTTCGCCGCCATCCCCGAGGCCCAGATCGCGGTCTTCCCACCGCCGTCCGTGCAGGGGCTGGGCACCATCGGCGGCTTCCGGATGCAGATCGTCGACAAGGCGGGCCTGGGTTCGGACGAGCTGTACAAGGCGACCCAGAACATCATCGCCAAGGCGCAGAAGGATCCGGCCCTGGCCGGCGTCTTCTCCAGCTACCAGGTGAGCGTGCCGAAGATCCAGGCCGACATCGACCGCGAAAAGGCCCGCGCCCAGGGCGTGTCGCTGACCGACCTGTTCGAGACCCTGCAGGTCTATCTGGGCTCGCTGTACGTCAACGACTTCAACCGCTTCGGGCGGACCTACGAGGTCAACGTCCAGGCCGACCAGAGCTTCCGCCTGCAACCCGAGCAGATGCTGCGCCTGCAGACCCGCAACGGCGCCGGCCAGATGATCCCGCTGGGGGCCTTCGTCAGCTTCCACGAGGCCACCGGCCCCGACCGCGAGATGCACTACAACGGCATGCTGACCGCCGAGATCAACGGCGGCCCCGCGCCGGGCTTCTCGACCGGCCAGGCCCAGAAGGCCCTGGAGAAGATCGCCGCCGAGGAACTGCCCTCGGGCGTCGGCTTCGAATGGACCGAGCTGACCTACCAGCAGATCCTGGCCGGCAACACGGCGATCTACATCTTCCCGCTGTGCGTGCTCTTGGCCTTCCTGGTGCTGGTCGCGCAGTACGAAAGCTGGAGCCTGCCGCTGGTGGTGATTTTGATCGTGCCCATGACCCTGCTGTCGGCCCTGGCCGGCGTGCTGGTCACCGGCGGCGACAACAACATCTTCACCCAGATCGGCCTGATCGTGCTGGTGGGGCTGGCGTGCAAGAACGCCATCCTGATCGTCGAGTTCGCTCGCGAACGCGAGATCGAGGGCGACACGCCGCTTCAGGCGGTGCTGGAAGCCTGCCGCCTGCGCCTGCGCCCCATCCTGATGACCTCGATCGCCTTCATCATGGGCGTCTGGCCGCTGGTGGTGTCGCACGGGGCCGGGGCCGAGATGCGCCGGGCCATGGGCGTGGCGGTGTTCTCCGGCATGCTGGGCGTCACCGTCTTCGGCCTGATCCTGACGCCGGTCTTCTACTACGTCATCCGCCGGCTCAGCGGCTCGCGGTCGCTGGTGAAGGCCAAGCCGGCGGCGACCGTGGAAGCGGAGGCGCACTGATGACCCAGCATCTCTTCCCCTCCCCCTCGATGGGGGAGGGGCCAGGGGTGGGGGTGAATGCGGCGGCGGATGTCACGCCGGCCTCTCCCCATCCTGACCCTCTGTCACCCCCATCCCCGACCCTTCCCCCATCAAAGGGGGAAGGGAGACCTTCGAGGTTTCCCATGACCTTCCTGAAAGCCTCACTCATCGCCGGCGCCTCGCTGCTGGCGACCGCCTGCGCCGTCGGCCCGACCTACAAGGCGCCCGCCCTCGCGCCGGTCGCCTTGCAGAACGCCGCCCCCGCCGTCGTCTCCACCGCCGCGCCCGAGGCCGACTGGTGGAAGGCGTTCGGCGATCCGACGCTGGACGCCCTGGTCACCCAGGCCCTGTCGACCAATCTCGACCTCGAGATCGCCGTGGCCCGGGTCGACGAGGCCCGCGCCCTGTTCAAGGACGCCCGCCTCGACGCCGCCCCGCGCGTCACCGCCACCGGGACCTACGCCGCCGCCGACCAGCAGCAGCCGACCTCGAACGGCCAGCGCGTCTATGGCGACACCTACCAGGCCGGCTTCGACGCCGCCTGGGAGCTGGACCTGTTCGGCCGCGTGCGCCGGGGCGTCCAGGCCGCCAGCGCCGAGGCCGGGGCGGCCCAGGCCGACCTGCGCGACGCACAGGTCACCGTCGCCGCCGAAGTCGCTCGAAATTACCTGGAACTGCGCGGCGCCCAGGCGCGGCTGGCCGTCGCCCGCCGCAACCTGGAAACCCAGCGCGAGACCCTGCGCCTCACCCGCGTGCGGTTCGAGGCCGGGGCCGGCGGGGCAATCGACGTCGCCAGCGCCGAGGCTCGCCTCAAGGCCACCGAAAGCGTGATCCCCGAACTGGTCACCGCCGAGACCCGCGCCAACTATCGCCTCGCCGTCCTGACCGGCCAGCGGCCCGGCACGCTCAACGCCCAGCTGAAGCCGCGCGCCCAGGACCCGGCCCCGCTGGTCACCGCCCTGCCGATCGGCGACGCCTCGCAGTTCCTGCGCCGCCGCCCCGACGTACAGGCGGCCGAGCGGCGGCTGGCGGCCCAGACCGCCAAGGTCGGGGTGGCCACCGCCGACCTCTTCCCGCGCGTGCGGGTCAGCGGTTTCGTCGGTTTCCTGACCGGCAGCGCCTCGGGCTTCGGAAACAGCGCCAGCCAGGCCTGGTCTGTCGCCCCCTCGGTCAGCTGGCCGGCCCTCGACCTCGGCGGCGCCCATGCGCGGCTGAAGGCGGCGGAAGCCCGCAACGACGCGGCCCTGGCGGCCTACGACAAGGCGGTGCTGACGGCGATCGAGGACCTGGAGACGGCCCTGGTCTCCTACCGCCAGCGCCAGGCGCGCCTGGCCAGCCTCACCGACCAAGCCGCCGCCTCCCGCCGCGCCGCCGAGCTGGCGCGGATCCAGTACAAGGAAGGCGGCATCGACTTCCTCGTGTTGCTCGACGCCGAACGGACGCTGCTGGGGGCGGAGGATGCGCTGACCGTGGCCGAGACGGGCGTGAACACGGATGTGGTCGCGATCTACAAGGCGCTGGGTGGGGGGTGGTCGTAACCCAAGATCCTCCCCCTGAAGGGGGAGGTGGCCCGGAGGGTCGGAGGGGGAAGTTCCTGCTGAGGTAGAGACCACCGCTGGCTCAGCTTGCCTATTCCCCCTCAGTCGCTCCGCGACAGCTCCCCCTTCAGGGGGAGCATCCCGTTGCCGATCCTCTCCCCCGTCCCTACCTGCACAGCTCCACCCAGGAGCCCCCGCATGGCCGCCGCCGACGCCCACCAGTACCTGCCCCGCGACGGCCACGGCCTGGCCCACGATCCGTTCAACGCCATCGTCGGTCCGCGCCCGATCGGCTGGATCTCGACCGTCGACGCCGAGGGCCGCCGCAACCTGGCGCCCTACAGCTTCTTCAACGCCTTCAACTACACTCCGCCGATCGTCGGCTTCGCCAGCACCGGCTGGAAGGACACCGTCGCCAACATCCAGGCCACCGGCGTGTTCTGCTGGAACCTGGCCACCCGCGACCTGGCCGCGGCGATGAACGTCACCTCGGCCCCCGCCGCTCCGGGCCAGGACGAGTTCGACCTGGCCGGCCTGACCCCGGTCGCGAGCAGCCTGATCGCCGCCCCGCGTGTGCTGGAAAGCCCGGTGAACTTCGAGTGCCGCCTGACCCAGTCGTTCAAGCTGACCACCGCTGCCGGCGACGAGGTCGAGACCTGGATGACCTTCGGCGAGGTCGTCGCCGTGCACATCGACCGGCGGCTGATCCGGGCGGACGGCGTCTACGACGCCCCGGCCGGCGAGCCGATCCTGCGCTGGGGCGGGCGCGGCGACTACATCGCCGTCGAACCGGCGGCGATGTTCGAACTGCTGCGCCCGACCAAGGCCGACATCCCGCCCTTGGTCTGAGGGTGAGCCTTTGGGGTCCGAGACGAAAACCTCGTCCTTCGACAGGCTCAGGATGAGGTTTTTCTGACGCCGAGCCTGAATTGGTCCTCATCCTGAGCTTGTCGAAGGACGAGGACCACGCACCGAGTCTCGAGATCGATCGGCCTTTGGGTCAGGGCGGTCCGCGCCCGTGCGGCATATGGTCGTAGAGCGCTGGCGGTAATGGATTTTTCCGCCGGACGGGACGACAGGTTGGCCGATGACCGCCGCCCCGCTCGCCCTCCTCGCCGCCGCCGCGCTGCTGTGCGCGCCCGCGGCCGGGCATGCCCAGACCACCGGGGCGCAGGATCTTACCGACCTCAGCCTTGAGGACCTGCTGACCTCCGAGGTGGCCTCGGTCGCCAAGCGGCCGCAGACGGTCGACACCGCCCCCGCCGCCGTCTTCGTCATCACCAAGGAAGACATCCGCCGCTCCGGCGCCCAGACCATTCCCGAGGCGCTGCGCATGGCGCCGGGCCTTGAGGTCGCCAACCTGTCGGGCGACTCCGTCGCCGTCTCGGTGCGCGGCTTCAACGGCCGCTACGCCAACAAGCTGATGGTGCTGGTCGACGGCCGGGCGATCTATCTGTCGACCATCTCCGGCGTGCTGTGGGGCCAGCAACTGGCGCCGCTGGAGGACATCGAGCGCATCGAGATCATCCGCGGTCCCGGCGCCAGCCTGTGGGGCGCCAACGCGGTCAACGGCGTCATCAACATCATCACCCGCCACGCCGTCGACAGCCTGGGCGCGCGGGCCAGCGTCACCGCCGACACCCTCGGCCAGACAACGACCGACCTGCAGTTCGGCGCCCCCCTGGGCCAAGGCGCCGTGCGCCTGTACCTGACCGCCCGCGACCTGGGCGAGGGCGACAGCCGCGCCCGCGCCGCCCAGGGCGGCTTCCGCTACGACCAGGACGTCTTCCGCAACGCCGCCCTGACCGTGCAGGGCGACCTGCAGAGCGGCCGCTGGAACGAGATCAACACTTCCGACGCCCTGCGCGAGGACTACGGCCGGTTCAAGGGCGGCAACCTGCTGGCGCGCCTGGCGGCCGACGACGGCGACAAGGGCTTCGCCCTCCAGGCCTACTGGGACCATGTCGACCGGCGCGAGCTGATCAGCTTCAAGCGCGACCAGTTCGACCTGGATTTCTCGCGTCACCAGCGGCTGGGCGGCGTGCATCAGCTGGTCTGGGGCGGCGACGCGCGGCTGACCCACGACGAGGTCGAGGACGGGCCGGTCGTGCGTATCCGGCCGCGCGAGCGCACCGACCGCTGGTTCGGGGCCTTCGTGCAGGACGAGGTCGCCTTGCTGGACGACCGGCTGCGGGTGACCCTCGGCGTCAAGGTCGAACACAACCAGTATACTGGCGTCGAGGTGCAGCCGACGGCGCGGGCCTGGCTGCGCGTGCCCGGCGGCTCGGTCTGGACCTCCGTTTCCCGCGCCACCCGCACGCCGTCCCGCCTGGAAGCCGACGGCGGGCCCACGCCCCCCGACGGCTTCGTCGAGAGCGACGCCTCCCGCCCCACCTTGGACGCCGAGACCCTCGACGCCTACGAGTTGGGCTGGCGTGGCATGTTGCCCGGCGGGGTTCGGTTCGACTTGGCCGCCTTCCACAACCGCTATGACGGCCTGGTGGTCTGGAGAGACCTGGTGGGCGCCGGCGACCAGGCCAGCGCGCCGTTCAACGCCGGCCGCGCCGTCGACACCGGCCTGGAGGCCGCGCTTGAGGCCAAGCCGGCCGCGCGCTGGACCCTGAAGGCCGCCGCCTCCTGGCAAAGGCTGCGCAATCGCGACGGCCTGCGGGACGGCGTGCGGATCTACGACCTGGCCGCCTCGCCCGACTACCAGCTGTCTCTGCGCTCCTGGTACGATCTGTCCGACGACCTGGAGCTCGACGCCTGGCTGCGCCGCGTCGGGCCCTTCGCCGACGGCGCCACCCCCGGCTATGACGACCTGGACGTCCAGCTGTCCTGGCGGGCCGGCGACCACCTGCAACTGCAGCTGTTCGGCCGCAACCTGCTGGAGCCGCGCCGGATCGAGATGAACGGCTCGCTGTTCGGCGCGACCGGCGCCCCCGTCGCCCGCACCGTCGGCGTCAAGCTGGCCTGGCGCCGATGAGCCTGGTCGTCCCCCTGTTCGCGGCCGCCGTGGCTGTCGCGCCGCCCGCCATGACGGCGGACGACGCCGCCTTCAAGGCGGCCATCGTCTATAACATCGGCCGGTTTGCGACCTTTCCCCCGGGCCGTCGCCAGGACGATGGCGACCTCGTCGTCTGCATCGAGGACGACGACCCGCTGGCCCCGGCCCTCGACCGGCTGGAAGGCAAGCCCAGCGGCGCGGGCAAGCTGGTGGTGCGCCGCTCTGGCTGGCCGTTCGCGGCCGGCTGCAACCTGGCCTTCGTCTCGTCGCGCCACGCCACCCCGGCCGCCCTCGAAGCCCTGGCCGACCAGGGCGCCCTGACCATCGGGGAAAGC
The DNA here is from genome assembly GCF_016135805.1 of Caulobacter hibisci. GTDB lineage: Bacteria > Pseudomonadota > Alphaproteobacteria > Caulobacterales > Caulobacteraceae > Caulobacter > Caulobacter hibisci. The sequence continues at coordinate 20,770 of NZ_JADWOX010000022.1, read as the reverse complement.
AAGGATTTCGCCGACCAGGGGGCGGTGCGGCTGATCACCATCGGCCGCCAGACGCGGTTCGAGATCAACAACGGCGTGGCCCGGCGGGCGGGGGCGACCCTCAGCGCCCAGCTGCTGCGCCTGGCGGTGAAGGTGCGATGAGCATGGCCCTGTCGCCCGCCCGCTGGTCGTTTCGCTCCAAGGTCGCCAGCGTGGCCTGGGCCACCACCGTCGTGGCGCTGCTGGCGGCCTTCCTGGTCTTCGTCGTCCAGCAGTGGGCCAACGAGAAGGCCAGCCTGATCGACCAGCGTACGACCCTGGCCCTGGTCCTGGCCGACAACCTGTCGGCCAGCCTGGTGTTCGACGACAAGGCCGGGGCCGCGACCACCCTGCAGGCCCTCAAGCAGGTGAAGAGCGTGCGCGGCGCGGTGCTTTTCGACGCCCAGGGCGCGCCGTTCGCCAGCGTCGGCAAGGCCGCGCCGGACGCCCGGGCGCGCGACGTCGAGGCCCCGTGGGCGCGGCTCAGCGAACGCCGCCTGGAGGTTCGCGTGCCGGTCCGCGTCGAGCGCGAGCGGGTCGGCGGGCTGATGCTCGACTGCGGCCTCGACGAGCTTTGGGCGTGGCTGCGCGGCTACGCCCTGGTGGCCAGCCTGGCCTTCGCCCTGGCCACGGCCGTGGCCTTCATGGTCGGGCTGTGGCTGGCGCGGGTGATCATTCGCCCCGTCTCGCGCCTGGCCCGGGCCATGGACCAGGTCCGCAACAGCGGCGAGTTCTGCGATCCCGTGCGGCGCAGCAGCGACGACGAGGTCGGCCGCCTGACCGACGCCTTCAATTCGCTGATCGACGAGCTCAAGGCCAACGACCGCTCGCTGCATGAGGCGCTGGACGACCTGAAGCTGGCCCGCGACGCCGCCGACTCGGCCAACGCCCAGAAGAGCCAGTTCCTGGCCCATATGAGCCACGAGATCCGCACGCCGCTGAACGGGGTGCTGGGCATGGTCCAGGCCATGCAGATGCACGCGCTGAGCCCCGACCAGGAAGAGCGGCTGGGCGTCATCCGCGGCTCGGGCCAGGCCCTGCTGGTGATCCTCAACGACATACTCGACGTCTCCAAGATCGAGGCCGGCAAGCTGGAGATCGAGACCGCGCCCTTCGACCTGCCGGCCGTGGCCGAGCGGGTGCGGGCCATCTTCGCCCCGATCGCCGAGGCCAAGAACGTCGAGCTGCGGCTGGCCCTGGACGGCGTCGAGGGCCGTTGGCTGGGCGACAGCACCCGCATCCAGCAGATCCTCTCCAACCTCGTCTCCAACGCCGTCAAGTTCACCGACCATGGCCGGGTGTCCGTCGTCCTCCGTCCCACCGCCGACGGCGTCGAACTGCGGGTCAGCGACAGCGGCGTCGGCATCTCGCCCGAGCAGCAGGCGCGGCTGTTCCAGTCGTTCCAGCAGGCCGACGCCTCGACGTCCCGGCGCTATGGCGGCACGGGTCTTGGGCTGTCGATCTGCCTGAAGCTGGCGCGGCTGATGCGGGGCGACATCCGCGTCGAGAGCCGGCTGGGCGAAGGCGCGACCTTCGTCGTCACTCTGCCCCTGACCCGGGACGAAGCGCTCGAAGCCGTCGCCGAACCGTCCGAGCGCACGGCGCCCGAGCGCGCCCTGCGGGTGCTGGGCGTCGACGACAACGCCACCAATCGCCTGGTCCTCAAAGCCCTGCTGGAGCCCCTGGGCGTCGCGCTCGTCCTGGTCGCCGACGGTCCAGCGGCGATCGCGGCCTGGTCGGCAGAGACGTTTGACGTGGTCCTGATGGACATCCAGATGCCGGTGATGGACGGCGTCGAGGCGACCCGCCGCATCCGCGCACTGGAAGCCGAGCGCGGCCGCGCCCGCACGCCGATCCTGGCCCTGTCGGCCAACGCCCTGTCGCACCAGATCGACGACTACTTGGCCGCCGGCATGGACGGCCACGTCGCCAAACCCATCGAGGTCGCCCAGCTGTATGCGGCGCTTGGACAGCTGAGCGGCTAGGCCCCGACATGCGATGAGCGAGAAGGCGACGCGCCTTAGAGCCGTCCCATCGCGACGAACGCGATCAGCGCTGGCATCAACAACAGCATCCAAAGCCCGGCGCGGGCGAGATCCGGTACGCGCACGGGCGGCGTTCCGACGGCGATGGCCAGGCCGGGCGTCCCTGGGACGACGAAGCCGCCAAGGCTGGCGATCACCGCCGCGATCGCCATGGGCGCCGGGTCCGCGCCGACCGCCGCCGCCAAGGCCACCGCGGCCGGGACCGTGATCGTCGCCATGGCGATGTTGTTGACCAGTTCGGTCAGCAAGGCCGCTCCCGCCACCAGGGCCAGAAGGGCGATCCAGGTCGGCACGTCGTGGATCTGGCGCAGAGGCCCCGTCAACCAGACATCGACGCCCGTCTTGGTCAGGGCCGCGCCAATCGCCAGGGCGCCGCCCGCGATCAGCAGCACGCCCCAGGGTATGCGCGCCGCATCGTCCCACGATAGGAGGCGGCGGCCACGGCCGGACGGCAGCAGGAACATCAGGCCGGCTCCAAGCACCGCCACGCCGGCGTCTGAGACGCCCGGAAGCACGCTCTTGAGCGAGGGCATGGTCAGCCAGGCGCCGAGGACGCAGACCATGATCGCGGCGACCGCCACCTGCGGAAAGGACCATCCCTTCGGCGCGTCCAAGGTCCGCAGAAGGTCCTCGCGGGCGGGCAGGCGCACGCTGAAGCGAAACCCCACGGCGACGATGAGCGCCCAGGCCGTCGGCACGCCCAGCACCGCGACGGGGAACCCGTAGGAGAACCAGTCGATGACGCCGATGCGCTGGCCCGTCTGCTGGGAGATCATGCCCGCGGCCACGGCGTTGAAGATATTGCCGCTGAAGGTCGAGAAGCCGCCCAGCATGGCGGCGTAGGCCACGCCGATGATCAGCGCGCGGGAGAAGGTCCTGGCGTCGGCGTCCCGGTCCGCGTTGGCGGCGGCCGTGGCGAGCGCGATGGCGACACCGATCTCCACCATGAAGAGCGTCGCCATGGACGTGGCCACCCACATTCCGGCGAAGGCCGCGGCCGCCATCACCGCGAGCAGAAGCCGCCGAGGTCCGCCGCCGCCGACCACCACCGCCAGCCGCGCCAGTCGCAGATGCAGACCGGTCTTCACCGCCGCCAACGCCATGACCGAACCGCCGAGCAGCAGGAATATGATCGGCGAGGCCTGGGCCTTGGCGGCCGCCTCCGGCGTGACGACCCCGAGCATGGGGAACGCCAGGAAAGGCAGCAGGGCCGTCACCGCGGCAGGAACCGCGTCGCCGCACCACCAGACGATCATCCAGGCCAGAACGCCGATGACCAGCCAGCCGTCCGGTGAAAGACCCGAGGGAGCCGGCGCCACGAGCGCGATAGCCAGCATCGCCGGACCCGCGACGAGGGCCGCGATCCGCGACCAGCCGCCCCTGTCTCGCGCGGGGGCGAGCGCTTCGTCCTTCGTGCTCATGACGCCATCTCCGCGAAGGGGGCGATGTCCTGGGTCTCGACGACGGTGGTGCGCCGCATGTCGCGGCGCTCATTGAGATCGTCGTAGGGAAGGCCGCGGTGCATCGTGCAGCGATTGTCCCACATCACCAGATCGCCGACCCTCCAGCTGTGCTGGAAAACGAAACCAGGCGTCGTGGCGAAGGCGATCAGGTCATTGAGCAGGGTGCGCCCGCTCTCCGGAGACCTCCCCAGAACGTGCGAGGCGTGGGACGCCAGATAGAGCGACATGCGCCCAGACCCAGGGTGGTGGCGCGCGATAGGCTGGACGACCGGAGGAAACCGCTCGGCGGCCTGCGAAGCCAATTCGTCATATCCGACGAGGCCGCGCGAGCGTGACATGGAATGAACCGCTTCCAACCCGACGATGTCGGCCTTGGTCGTCGGATCGAGCGCGTCGTAGGCGGCGCGCAGATCAGCGAACTCGGTCTGCCCGCCCGTGGCGGGGCATTCGTGCGCCGACAGGAAGGAAATCTTCCCCCACCGGGGCTTGAACGAGCTGTCGGTATGCCAGAAGCCATTGGCTTGCTGCATCAGTCGCCAGCGATCCTCTGGCGCACGGATCGCGCCGTCGGGCCCGAGGTTCGAGACCTCGGCGATCCGCGGCTCGCCGAGGCGGGAGTTCGTAATTCCCCTGACCGCGGCGCCGACAGTTTCCTCAAGGGCGCCAAACCGCTCGCTGAAAGCGATCTGCTGTGCGTTGGTCAGGGGTTGATCGCGAAAGACCAGCACCGCGTGGGTGTCCAGCGCCGCGGCGATCTCGGAGATCAGGGCGGCTTGAAGCGGTCGTCCCAGATCAACGCCAGAAACTTCCGCGGCAAACAGCGGGTGGAGGGGCACAGCACGGACCATGGCGACGTCCTCGGATTGAGATGGCGCTAGCTGGAGGCTGGGGACACGGTCGGGCTCGACATCCTGCCTGCCCAACAGCCCTGGGGCTGAAGAAACCCTGCGTACTCGAGAGGCGAGGCCTCCCAGGCGCCCCGCTAAAATTCGCCGGCGACGCCGACGCGGGCGGCGTTGTCCTTGCCGCCGCCGTAGGAGAGGCCGGCGGTGAAGGCGAAGGGAAGACGGGTGTTGAATCGGTGAGCGATCGATGCGCTGAAGGCCGTCTCTCCGCGATAGACGGCGGTATTGGCCGCGTAGCTGGTCTTGCCCGGGGCCGAAGGCATGGGGGCCGGCGCCAGGGCGATGGCGGCGGCGATGCCCCGGCGAGCCTCGCGGCGATTGGCCGTAGCCAGGTCGAGCAGAGCCGTCTGGCCGGTTTGCAGGTTCTGGATTTGCTGCGCATGCGCCGCCGTCGCCGCCTGCAGCGCGGTGATCGCCGGACGGATTGTCGTATCCCGCCCGACAACTCCGCTGGCGTCCACCGTCATCACCGCTGTTGCGCCTGACTGGACCGCGGTGCTCGCCTCGACGTCTCCGATGGTGACCACACTGCCGGCGCCGCCCAACGCCACCTGGCCGGCCCTGGACGCCGTCGCGCCGACGCCGATCGCGACCGACCGGTCGCCGCTGGCGACGCTGGAGGGGCCGATCGCGATCGCCTCCGCGCCCGTCGCCTGAGGCGCGGGACCGGCGCCGTTGGCCCGGAAGTAGGCCCCGGTAGCGACAGCCGCGTTCGCCGTCGCCTGGGCGGCGGCGGCGGTCGCGAAGGCTATGTCGGCGCTCTGTTGAGCGATCGCCACGCCCGCGAGCGCGCTGTCAGCACTCTGCTGGGCCGACGCGGCGTTGGCACGCGCCGCGTCGGCGCTCTGCTGCGCGGTCGCCGCGTTCAGGACGGCGGTGGTGGCGGTCCCCTGGGCGGTAGTAACGCTCTGGTTCGTGACGAACAGCTGTCCGCCATTGACGGCCTCGGTGCTCCCCGCGGCCACGCCGCCTGCGGCCAAGTTGACCAGGCGCCGTTCGCCACCCACCGCGCCGACCGAGACCGTGTTGGCCTGGTCGGCGATCGCGCCGGAGCCCAGCGCGATGCTCGAAGCTGCTGGAGCCTGCGCGCCGCCGCCGATGGCGATCGCGCCCAAGCCTTGGGCGCTGCTGAACTGCCCGACCGCGATTGACGCCTCCCCGGCGGCCGACGAGTCCGCGCCCATAGCGAGCGAACCTGCCGCCTCCGCCAAGCTTCTGGCGCCTAGCGCCGTCGCCGACTCGCCGGTGGCCGTCGCGACGCCGCCGACCGCTGTCGAAGAATAGCCGGGTGAACCGGCATTGGCGCCTAGGGCCGTCGATAGGCTACCGGACGCCCCGGTCGCCTCTCCCAAGGCGGTCGAAAGGTCGCCGATCGCGGAGGAAAAGGCGCCCACCGCGGTCGAGGCGATCCCCGGAGCTCTCGCGCTGGCGCCGGCGGAAACGCTGTACGCTCCCGACGAGGACGCAAAGTTCCCCGCCGCCGTGCTGAAGAGACCGCTTGCAGTGCTGTTGACGCCGCATTCGGTGGAGTTGGTCTCGATGCCTGGGTTGCATGGAGCGGTGGAGTCCGCCCAGGCCGGAGCGGCGTGGACCGCCATCACCAAGGCCGTCATCGCTAGAGGGCTGGCGCGCAGAAGTCGACGCGTGGCGTTCATCATCGGTTTGCTCCGAGCGAGTGGGTGTTGGGAAAGATCCCGCGCGCCTCGCCTTGAAGAAGGCGTCGACACAGGGGGACCTAGGACCCCAGGGCCCTCGCTCAGAAAGGACGCCAGCCTGACTTTAGCCTGATCTTTTACTGACCCGCGGACGCAGGGGCGGTGCGCTGCGCCACCGACCGCCGACGCTCTTCCATCAGGGCGGACAACTGGGGCGACGAGCGCCACAGGGCGAAGTAACGCGGGTCCCGTCGGACTGAACTGGGGAATTCGGCCGAGCCGTGCGGCAAGGCCCAGGGCAGGTACAGCGAACCGCCTCGCACAGCCTCTTCCAGGCGGCTCATGGCCTCCTCGGTCGAGCCCGCGTGGGCATATTCCAAAGCCAGCACGAAAAGCGCGTCGGGCAGGCTTCGGCTGAAACCTACCCGCGCCGGCGAGCCTTGACGCACGGCCGCCTCGTCCCGGCGGATCATCTCCAGATATCGCTGCGGCCGCCCCTCGATGGCGTCGGCCGCGGCGACGAGCCGCTCCAGGCGGGCCGCGACCAATGGAGGCGGCTTGCCTCCCCAGACCTGCTCGCGCACCTGCGTGGCCACGGCGCGCATTTCGGACGGCTGGCGCCGGGTCAGCAGGATCAAGTGCAGATCGCCGAGCACGAACAGGTGGGTGCGGTCACGGCGGACAAGGCCCAGATAGGCCTTCACGGCCTCGTCGGAGCGCCCCGCGCAGAGCATCAGGCGGGGAACGGTCAGGCCCCGCCAGGTGCGCTCGGGATCGAGCGCCGAGGCGAGTTGGGCGTGTCGCAGTCCCGCGTCGCATTTGCCGGTCAGGCCCAGCGAATAGGCGTACCAGGTATTGGCCTCCGCCGAATTGGGCGCCAGGGCTACGGCTCGGTCGAGCAGGCGCCTTGCGTCATCCCAGTGCAAGACGCTTTCCAGTTGCTTGGCCGCGGCGATGAGCACCTCAGGATCATCGGGATTGATCGCCAGCGCCTTGTTGACCGCATCCGCTGCGCGGGTTTGGCGCGCCCGAAACTCCGCCTCGTTCTCGCCGTCCCGCGGATGGAACGGAAGGATCGAGACACGGTATCGAAGCATCAGGGCGGCCACCGAGCCGGGCTCCCTCGCCAAGGCTTCGTCGCTCAGGGCCCTAGCCTCGGCGCTGCGCTGCTTGGCGAGCGCCCAGTCGCGAAGCTCGCGCGCCTCACTCCCCTCAAGATACTTTCGATCGGCCTTTGCGACGAGCGCCAGGGTGTCAGGACTCTCGGGCTCGCGCGCCGCCGGCAGGCCCGCGCGCCGGTCTCCCAGCCACAAGGCCAGATAGCGGGTGGCCGACGAAATCGCCCGTTCTTCAGCACCCAGGCCTGGCGGCCCGCGGTTATCGAACGTCGCGCCCCACACCCGCACGCCGGTGCGGCCGTCATCGAGACTGAGCGTGATGGTCTCTTGCCCGTCCGCGGTGTCCACGTCGCCATTGAGAACCAGATCGGTCGCGGACCGCTGGCCCGGCTGGCCGATCACCGCCGTGTCGACGACGCGCAGGCCGCTCATCCGTGACACCGACAGGCGAAGCCGTTCCCCCAGGTGCGAGAGCGCCTTCGTGCGGTCGGGACTGGTCGCAACCCCGGGCAGGACCGCAATGCTGTAGGCCTCGTGCCGGATCGCGGGTGGGACGCCAGCCGGCTTGACGAGGGGCCAGGCTAGAATCCCCACGCCAGCCAGCGCCAGGATAGCGACGATGATCCCGGCGGCGACCGCTGCGGCCCTCAAGGGCCGCCCTCCCGCAATGGGCGCAGCCCGTGTCTCTGACACCAGACGAGGCGAAGCCGCGTCATGGGCGGCCTCGACCCGATAGCCCACCGAACGGATCGTGGTGAGGCTGAACGCGCCGGTGGCGCTGGCCAGTTGCCGGATCCGCGACATCACGCGGTTTATCGCGTCCTCACTGATGCTCCTGCCGTCCCAGCACTGCTCGACCAGCGTATCGCGCGACACCACCCGCCCCTTGCTGCCGGCAAGGACGAGCAGGACCTGCATCACCTGCGGCTCGAGCGTTCTGACGCCGCCAGGATAGGTGAACTCGCAGGTCGACGGCCGCAGCACGCCGGCGCCCAACTCAAGATCGGGTGCGTTGGCCAACGCCGTTTTCATGCCCCCTCCATAACCAGAAGTCGGCGAAAAGTCAGCCGGAAGTCAGGCTGCGGTCCTGTCTGACACCATGGGCTGGCCCCTAGCTGGGACCTACCGGAATCGTCCGGCCGATCGCAGGATAGGGACATGGCCGCACATCTTTATGATCGTGCCCCGCTGGCATGGCTGGCCACATTCGCCGCCCTGGGATCGGCCAGCCCCGTGGGGGCGCAACCAGTCAACGCCGTGCCTTGCAACCTGGGCGTCGCCTGGCAGCTCACCCACGCCGACGGCGCCATCGTCCGGGCGAAGATCGAACAGCAGGGAAGCCGCTTCCGGGGCGGCGCCACGGGTTCCACGCCGCTGCTCACCGGCAATCTCTACGACGGGCGCGTCAAGGGACGGGTTCTCAGTTTCCACATCAGATGGTCGACGGGCCAGGCCAGCGCCTATCGCGGCTACATCCTTCCTGACGGGCGCGTCGAGGGCAGTCTTCACGATCTCCACGCCCCCGGTCGCCAACAGCCCTGGATCTTGAAGCAGCGGGTCAGGTGCTGAGCTCGCGACCTTCGTCACGACGCAGCATGAACGCCAATCCGACAGCGCCCTCGCCGCTCCGCGAGTTTCACTCATCCAGAAGGAAACACACCATGCGCACCCTGATCATCGTCGCGGCCTTGGCCGCAGCCGCGCTTCCCGCGTCGACCCAGGCCCAGCCCCCCGCGCCCGCGCCGGCGAGCTGTCGAATTCCCAGCTGGATCACCATCGTCCATGGCAACCAGGCGGTGGCCGAAATGTCGATCCGGCAGAGTGGCGCGAGCCTGACCGGCCGTGGCGGCGAGGGTCGCAATACCGGCAAGCTCAAGGGGCGCGTCTCCGGACGCGACGTCGAGTTCTCGATCCAATGGTCGAACGAACACCGCGGCCTCTACACGGGCCGGATCAGTCAGTCTGGGAGGTTGTCGGGCGCCAACAGCGACGCTACCGACATGCGCTCGCAGACAACGTGGTTCGTGCGTGAGCTGATCCGATGCTGAAGGGCTTCAGCAGACACCATGGCGCGGCGTGGCGACGCAAGACGGCCTGGCTCACCGTCTGGATCGTCGCCGGCAGCGCCGTGTTCCTCGCGTGTGGCCGCATCCTGTGGCTGGCCCACACGACCCATACGGTGATCACGCCGCTGCGGCGATACCGGCGCATCGTCGGCCTCGACGAGTCGCCGGGCTTCTTTTGGGCGTGCGTGGTGGTCTACGCGCTCGTGTTCCTCTGCGCGCCCGCGGCGTTGGCGTCGTGGGCCAGCGACCTTGCTGGCCAGTTTCGGCCGCTTGGCAGCGATGCGCGAAAGCAGCGTGTCGGGCCCAGCTGAGATCTGCCTAAATCTTACGGGCATCAGATAACTCTCGACCCTTATCCACGTGGAGCGCGGCGATGCGACGTAGAACGGCGATGGGGCTTCTGGCTGGCGCGCCGGCCCTCGGCGCCTTGATTGGCGGCGTCGCCATGTCGCGCCCCTCGACGCCCGGCAAGGGGGCCGTCCGAACCATGCTGGAGATGACATTCCCCGAGTTTGAGGCGGCGGTCGCCAAGACAGATATCTGCCTGGTCCCGGTCGGCGCCATCGAGGCTCATGGCCCTCACCTGCCGCTAGGCGCCGATGCGCTGGGCGCCGTGGACCAGCTTGGCGACGTTCAGGCCTATCTTCGCGATGCGGGCGTCGCCAGCATCATCGGTCCCCCGCTGAATATCGGCATCACCAACGAAGCCGGCGACGACCGCAGAGACGGCACCTACATCTACCCCGGCAGCCTGACGATCGGCTCGGCGACGTTCGTCGCGCTCTACGTCGACCTCCTGCGCTCGCTGAGGGTGAACGGCTTACGGCGAGTGTTTCTCTATAGCGGCCACCTGGGCGGTCGGCACCTGACGGCGATGGCCAGCGCGGTGATCCAGGCCAACCGCGAGGTCAGCGACCTCGCCGCCTATGCGCTCATCGACAGCGAGCGACTGACGAGGCTCGATCTGGCGCCAAGCCCCAACATCCTGCCGATTGTGGATGGTCTGAACTTCGCGATGCTCAAAGACATGCTGGGCGGCGCGGAACCAGCTTTCACCACACATGCCGACGGCTGGGAAACCAGCCTCATGCTCCACTATCGGCCAGAGCTGGTCGCTCACGGATACGCACGTCTGCCCCAATCCCCGTCCCTGCCTTTCCTCAGGGCGGGCGAGGCTGGAGACCGAACTCTCAATCCCAGCGGAATCGGCGGCTTTCCCACGAGCACAGCGACGGCGGATGTGGGGCGAAGGATCGCGGAATATCGCACCCGACGAATTGGCGACGCGATGCTCGGCGTACTGCGCCCGGCTTGATGTGTGGCTGTGGATTCCCAAAGGCTTCAATCCGTCAGGGAATGCGCGCGGACCCGACGTTGACTCGACTTCTAGCGAAGGAGCGCTGCGTAGCGATGTACGCCAAGTCCTCAGCGTCACCCATCTCCGCTTCTTACGCATTTGCCGCCCGGAGGTCTGCATCGCCGGCCGGAGTGCGTCACGAGCCGACCTCTGCATCGCCCCATGAACCGGACCCGCCGCGCCCATCAAGCAAGTCGGCCGGCGTCAGCGCCTCCGAGGCTCCCCGATCAGCGCGTCTAGGACGTCGGCCATGGCACCTCGATGAAGCCCTGGGCGCCCTGCGCCGCCAAGCGCAAGGGCGCGGCCCGCCAGCTGACCTTCAGTTCAACATCGGGCGGCGTTGGTTCGCCCGGGGTCTGGCCTTCAGGGCCCCAACTGAAGGTCTCCAGTGCGAAGCGCAGCCGCCCATTCTCCCCTAGCTGGGGATCAGAAAGGAAGTAGGGGGTGTAGGCGCCTCCACCGTCGAAGGGCCGCTGCGCGTAACTCGCCACAGCGTGCCACGCTCCGCCGCGCCATATGTGCCACAGCCCATCGAGCACGCGCGCATCGGCGTCCAGTCGCACACCCGATAAGACGATGCTTTGGTCTGGCCCTTCGATCACGTCTTCGAGGCCCGTCACATGCAAACCGGTCGGGAGCCCATCAAGCACCAAGGCATAGGGGGGACTACTCAACAGGTTACCGACCTCGACCGTACCGCGCAGATCGGCGGGCAAAAGCAAGCGCGCCTCAAGTCGTCGGCCGCTGGAAAGCGTCCGCGCCAGGACAGGCTCGGGCGCGGGTCCGGCGTCGATCGGCAGGCGCAGGCCGTGCACGGTATGCAGTCTCACGGCTGTGGCGGCGTGCTGGCAGGCCTCGCGCAGCAGCGGCTCGGTCGACGTGAGCGACCTGGCGACGGCGGCGTCCAGATCCTCAGGCGAGATCCGCCAGGATTTGGTCAGAGTGTAGATGACCTGGGCTTGGGCGTCATAGACCTGCAGGGTTAGCCCTTGGCGGTCCCGACTCAGAGCGGTCCGCAGCGCGCCCGCCGTGCGGACAACCCCGCATACACCGCCGAGGATCGCGCCATCGGCGAGCAACACAGACCAGAAGTTGGGTCCGCCCATGCCGATCTCGCCGACACCGCCAATCTGTCGGTCGACATCCGTCGGCTGTGTCATCAGGCTCTCGGGGGTGATGGGAGAGGATCGCCACTCGGCGCCGAGGCCAGGGCCCTTGGGCGCCCTCAGCCCCATGAGGCCACGCAAGACGCTAATCATCGGCTCTCCGACCCGGCCCAGTGCGGTGTCATTGAACGCGGCTCAGCATAAAAATATCCAAGGAAGATAACCCACCTATCATGGTGTTGTTTGGCTGTACGAAGATAGCGTGGAGTTGAGTATGCGTGGACTTTCCCCGGCGCCGCCGCTCTTTTATCGTCGCCGATCACTCGGGCTTTTGGAGATGCGCCGGCCCAAGCCGGGGATCTGAATTTGGACGCTGATTACGCACCCGGGACGCTGCCTGTCACCGGCTGGACACAACGTGACCGGTGACCTGCGACCGCCGGCCCATTATGGACGCTCCAATGAGCCTTCCCCGTTCTCTGGCCCTTGGGGCGGTCCTGTCCGCCGTAACGGGCCTGGCCCCGATCACGACCGCCTGGACCTCGCCAGCCCGCATCGCTGAAAAGCCACGCGCCCGCGTGTTCCAAACGGTGAAGACTGCCGGCAGCGGCTGGCGCGCCGCGGCGTGCGCCGGTCTCGAAGGTGATTGCGTCCGGGACGCGGCGCTGTATCACGCGCCCGGCGACGCCCCGAACGCCTACTACGTCATCCTGCTGTCGGGGCCGACCTTGCTGAAGATGTCGCTCGACGAGGATCGGCGATGGCGGGTGACGGCGCGGTGGAGCCTACGGGATTATCGCTCAACCCCTCTAGGCGTCGCCAACGCCGTCGCCGATCCACTCCGCCTGTTTCCGGCCCTCTATCCCCTAGGACCCGACGACTGGGCCGTGGCCGTGCTCGGCCGTCGCAGCGAGATGTATTCGGGCGGCGGCGCCAATGTCGAGATCGCCGACTTTGTAAGTCTGAAGGCTCTCGCCGCTTCGGCGCGGACCGCTAGGCCGGCGTATGGCGGCGTGCCGTTTAGTTGCAGCACGATGATCCGCGCCTGCTTTTCAGAGCAAGATTATAAGACCTCCAAGCACTGCCACGACGAGACTTCCGGCAGCCTGACGATCCGTTACACGCCTGCGCCGCCGGGCGCCGCGCGCCACGGCTGGACCTTCTTGTGGAGCCAGATCGACTGGCCGCAGGACACACCGCGCTCCAAGGCGAGCCGTGAGGTCTCGGCCCTGAAGGCTCCCCCCGAAGGGCTGTTCGACCCCAAGGACGCCTTTGGATTTTGCGGCGGGTTTGGAGATTAGGCGGATCGGCGAAAACCAGGGCGCCCCCTTGGGTGACGACCATGTCCGTGACTGGAACGGTAACGTCGCGCCATGAGCGGCGCTTGGCTTGCGTTCGAAAACCCGACGCTCAACAAAACTTCAAACGCCGCTGAGACGCCCAGAGGGAGCCGGCGCGTCGCGGAACAGCAGAGCCTCAAGCACATTTTCGCTTCATGATCAAAGCGCGACACGCCCTAAACCCTCGCTCTGAAGGCTTCGCCCTTATGGCGCTGCTTGGCTTAGGGGTGGCCTTAGCAATCTTCCAAGATGTCGCTGACGATCAGAACGAAGCCGACGGCCAAACTTCGGACTGGAAGATCCTCAAGGCGCTTCGCGCCAGGGGCGACCCCGCCAACCCAATCGGGCCCAAATGGGTCAAGGAGAGCTTGACCGAGACCAGCGCCCTTGGCGGCGTCACCGTATTGGCTGGCATAACCGCGGTGACGGCCGGCGGTCTGGCCATATCCGGCAAGCGCCGCGAAGCACTGCTGACGGTCGGCGTCTTCACCGGCGCTCTGGTTCTGAGCGAGGGTCTAAAGAACCTCTTCAAGCGGAGCCGGCCGCCAGCTGAGTACCGCGCCGCCGAAGCGGTGAACGAGAGCTTTCCCAGCGGCCACGCCCTGTTGTCGGCGGCGACCTTCATTTCCCTTGGCATCCTGTTCGCCCAAGGCGCCAGGAGCACGGCCCTGCGAACCTTTGGTCTGACCGTGGGCGCCGCCACCGCCGCAGCCGTCGGCTTCAGCCGAATCTTCCTCGGGGTCCACTGGACGAATGACGTGCTGGGCGGCTGGGCTGCCGGTTCAGCGTGGGCGGCGACCTGCTGGCTGGCCGGGCGGAGACGACGGTAATGCACGCGCGCCTTCACGCCGTCGTTCGGGCCCCGCAGTTGCCGCTCATGACCTAGATTAGAGCCCAGCCCCACTGCTGGCGATGCCGCAGGGGAAGTCGCGCCATTAATTCTCGTTTGCCGACCTCCAGGAACACGACGTTCCGCAGCCACGTGTCGTGCATGCGGACCGCGCCAATCCTCGTGGGCTGATAGGCTAGAGTTTGATCTGCTCGGACATCTTCAGCGCATCATCAATCTCGATGCCAAGGTATCTGACCGTGCTATCGAGCTTCCTGTGTCCTAGTAGAAGTTGGCGTGAACGAAATTGCCGGTCTTCTTGTAGATTAGTGCACCCTCCGTTCGCGGAGGCTAGCGATGACGGCGGCAGTGGCGGTGGCGGCGGCCCAAACATCAATGTTGATGTGGACGTCATCGAACTCATCAAGCTGCTGAAGATCTCAAGTGGTGAAAGGTCGGCACCCTCGGCAACGAATTCAAGATGAAATTGTTCAGTGGCTATGACGGCTAGCAGATCGATCAGAATAAGCTCAAAAAGATATCCACGGTCCATGGCATCGATGTCTATTCTTATCCCATCGGAGATCTTGGCGACAGCAAGGTATACTATGCGGATCCGGACGGAAATGGCGCTTCGACACCGGCGTGGTCTTCGTGCCCGAGAACAATCTGGCCGGCTGGGACTACAACACCGATGGTCACATCGACGAGATCGTGACGAACTAAGGCAAGGCATCCCCTCTCCGCCAGCGTCCCTGGTGGGGAGGGGACAAGGGTCCAGCGGAGCATTCGATCATATATGCTGAAGCGCTTGGCCGTCGCGGCCTCCCTGCTTACTCCTACAATCGGCCTGTGCGCCGAGCCGCATCCCTACGCCGCGTTCTGCCGATCGCCCCGGCTCGAGATCTCGCCCGCCGGAAACTATCTGGTCGCCTTACTTCCCGACGAGATCTCGATGGCGTCGCTCGACTGCGTGCTCGCCGGCGGGGTTTGCCCGGTTGCCAGGTTCGCTGGCGAGCGCGGCACGGTCACGACGGGACGGATGTATTTCAGCGCCGACGACCGTTCGCTTTATCGCCCCGTCGCCCGCTTCGACACGGCTGGCCGTGAGAGCGGTCAGGGCGAAATCAGAATGTACGACACAAGCGCGATTTGGGCTGGCGGCAGGACGCCGGTCGCCACGTTTGATTTCGCCGGCCGTCGCAACATGCTCGGCTATATCGACGTCGCGCTGCCCCTTAAGGCCGCGGACGATCCGGCCACAAAGGCGCAATCGGCGCGCGCCAGCGCCATCCTGCTCGCGGCGGAGGCCGAACTCACGCAGATGAGCGCCAATGCGCGGAATATTTACGGCCGTATCGATGGCGACCGGGCAATCTGGTTGGCCCGCAAGGACGAGGACTATTCGGTCTGGGTCAGCCGGGACGGCGCGCCGCTCCGCCCCCTGTGGCCCAACGGCCATCCGTTCTCCCCGCGCACCAAGAACCTGCGGTTCAAGTTCGATGGCCGCGACGCCATGGTCGAAGCCAGCGGCGGCGTGCTGAGAATCTCCGACGCGGGCCTGCGCGACCTTACGGCCGGCCAGTCGCGCGCCATGCTGATCGATGGTGATGATCCGTCGACGTACTACGGTTACGTCTCGGCCGAAGGCGCGCAGGGCAAGGGGTTGGGGACCAGGCTTTCGAAGCAGTTGAACGAGTCCATGCACGCGCATTCCGCCGCCGCGGTTCTAGGGGTGTCGGTCAATATCGCTTCCGGATCGAGCGTCGTCAGCTACGCGCCTTACCTGATGGAGGGCCAAAACTTCGCCCGCCACGACGTGCGACGAGGCGACCGGCGGATCGAGATCGACTGCGGCGGCGCGCCCCTCGCCGAAAGGACGGTGAAGCGCTTGGGCGGCGCCGATGGGCTCTTCATAGAAAGTTATGCCCGCGACGGCGCCCGCCCCACGGTCGTCTTTCTGTATGGCGGTCCTGGCGGACACATCGACCCGGCGACCCGCGCCAAGAACAGCGTCCAAGCCCTTCTCGACGCCGGCTTCAACGTCGATGTCGTGCATTACGGAGGCTCGGACTACACCTTCGCCCTGCACGATCGGCTCTATCGCCAGGGCGCAAAATCGCTTGCAGCTGACGCGCGCATCCTGAGCCGGCATATCGAGGCCAGGCGCGCGGAGGGCCGACGCCTCTATCTGGTGATGGAGAGTTTCGGCGCCTACTTCCATCGTCGCCTGGACGCCGAGGCTCTGGCGATGGTCGACCACGTGTTGCTCGTCCAACCGGCCGGAACCATGGATCCGACCAGCGTGGACGCTCCGGGCCTTCCCGCTCGCCAGAGAGCCGATTTCGTCCGGCTCGCCCGGACCAGCAACGCCGCGCTGTGGGGGCCTGGCACGGCGACCGAAGAGACCGAGTACTTCAAGCGCCTGAAAGGTTGCCCGCTCGTGCAGCCGACCACCATTGTCGTCGGCTCGCGGGACGATGTCGTTCGCCCGCTCGAGGACTACGCGCCCTGCCTCAGGGAAGCCGACGTCGAGGTCGTGACCTACGACCTACAGCACGGCAGCGTCCTTTCCCTGCAGACGCCGGACGTCGTGCGGCGTCTGGTCGAAGGTCGGTGACGTCGTCGTTCTAGGCGACTTCCTGCCAAGGAAAGCTCAGCGCCAGTTGCGGACTCGACGATCTCTCCAGGAAGGCGACGTTCAGCGGGCTTGTCTGCAGGCGCGACGAACCATCCGGAATATTGAGCTGTTATCCGTCATCGACTTGATAGAAAGAACGTATTCCTGTCGGGATCCTGAAAATAGACATGCGGGAACGGCTTTAATTCAGGCGGTCCTAAAAAGGTTACGCCCTTTTCCAGCAGCCGCTCGTACTCGTACTGCACGCTGTCACAGCCAAAGGAGCCGTTGAAGAAGGTGCCAACTCTGTCTTCGTGACCGTCCGGCGTGAACAGCAAGATGCCGGTCTGGGCGCCGGGAATGGAGAGTTCAATCCAGCGCCTGTCTCCGACCGGGCGATCCGTGGTGATGATGAAGCCCATCACGCCTGTCCAAAAGGCTAGGGCTCGCTCCTGATCTCTGGTTGGAATTCCAACATAGTTGAGCTTCTTGATCACGAGGCAGGTTCCGCGGCCAAAGGCCGTTAGCTTGCGACCACCGATCGCCGTGGTACTGGCTGGTGCGATGAGCGACAAGCAGTACACGCTGGACGCCTACGTCCTCGACACTCTCATGCGCGACCTGGTGGGTCACGATCACCGGGCCTCGGCGTTTCTGGTCTATCTGGCTTTAGCAGCCCTGGGCGATACCAGCCCTCGCCTCAGTCACGCCCAATTGGCGGAGCGGACCGGCCTGTCGAAGCGCAGCGTTCAAGCCGCGGTGATCCATCTTGCCGAACGAGACCTGATACGCCCCACCCGGTCCGGCGCCACCGACGTGACCCGCTACGAGGTTCTGGCCCCGTGGCGGCGTGGGGCCGAACCTGCGCCAGGTCCGTAGCGCTCATTTAGGCTGCCACAACTCAACCAGCGTGCCGTCGGGGTCTTGCACCCAGGCAAACCGTCCGAAGGCGTTGTCGTCGTCGCGCTTTAAAATGGCGACGTTTGACGCCCGCAGCCGAATGATGATCGCATCCATGTCATCCACGGCGAAGTTGACCATGAACTCGCGTGTCGACGGCGCCATGTGGTCGGAGGTCTGCGGAAAGGCCATCCAGGAGATCTTGGGCGGGTGGCCCGGCGCATCGTAAGGCAGCGCCGCGCCGCCCCAGGCGGCGACATCCAAGCCAAGGGCATCGCGATACCAGTTCGCCAGGGCTTTGGGATCCTTGCTTTTGACGAACACGCCGCCAATGCCGGTCACACGGCCGATCGGCTCAGCCATGGCCGCCGCCTGACAGGCGAGCGCAAAGGCGATCGCGAAGACTGGTCTCAAGAACGCCTTCATTCATGGTGCTCCCCGCAGGCCCCAGGCGGTCCAACCCTGTGTGACCGTTATAGATCGGGTGGCGCCTAACGCGCACCGGAAGCAACGATTGCTATAGCAGCGATTGTAGAGCGTGTTTGCACGAGCTTAGGCAAAGTCGCTGCGGACCGAGTTGCGGATCGGCTGGCTGGCGCCATGAGCTGATATTGGCTCAGCTCCAAGAATACGACATTCTTGGGCCGGGCGTACTGCCGCGTGCTGACGTGGTCGCCAGGTCGGCTGCGGCTCGGAAAAAGCCAGTCATCATGCCGACGGCCCCGGATTTTTAGCCACGCGGCCAAAGCATCTCGAGTGGGTTCGGCGCGACGGTGATCAAGAAGACGGGCCAGCCGCAGCCGCACGAGTTTACAGCCTCGGAGCTTGGCGTCGATCGCACAGTTGAACATCGCGAGGTCGCATACTCGCCCATTGGCCTTAAGCTGCTGGCTTATGCCCCAGATGTGCTTGGGGCTTGAATGGCGGCTTTTGGCCCGATGATGCGTCCGGTGTTCCAGGAACGTTTGGGGGAAGGAAGAGGTTGAGCCATGTTCGCCTCCTGCGAATTGGCTACACCCCTTGCCTTAGTCCTACCACGCTTCATGCCTCCTTAGCTTTGGAGCCGCAGGCCGTCATTTGGTTGCGCTCGAAACTGGCTAGTGCCGGATGCCGAAATTTCGCGATCGCGTTGCGGGCGCTGATGGATTTCGGCGAGTGAGGGAACTGCTCGACTGCTAGCGTGCACGTCGAGCCGCCGCGGAAAACATGGTCGACTGGCCGCTCCACGCTCGGAGAGCGACGTTATGTCGCCGCCCCTGGAGGCCAATTCTAACCTGCAAATTAAGGATCACACCCGCTTAACGGACGCCTTCGATTGGTGACCTCCTGGCGACCGGCAATGACCTTTGCGACCCGCGTTCTGAGCTTCAAGACCATCGCCCGGACCAGCGTGGCCCGCCTGATGGCGACGCTGCTTATCCTGGCGTTGAGCCAAGCGCCGGCGCTGGCCGCCACGCTGACCTTCAATCGCGCCTATCAGGGCGGACTGTCGGGCCAGACCTTCACGACGACGAGCCAGCTCACCGTCGATGCTGGCTCGATCCGCTTTAGCGACAACGGGAACCAGCGATCGTTCCAGAACACGAGCGGCACCCTGTACTACACGGTGGGCGGGGTGGCCTATTCCGAGACGGGGGTGCTGAACTCCCGCTACCCGAACGGCAACACCCAGATGAACGCCGTCGCGTTCAGCGGCACTGGCGGCGACCGCCTGCTGGTTCTTGGCGGCTCATACACCACCTCGAGCGCCTACAGCGGCAGTTCCAACGCCATCGTCACCAAGCTCAACGAATATATCGACGCCACCGCACCGGACCCTTCCCAGACGACCCTGCTGGTCAATGGCGGTTCGAGCGCCACCGCCTCGGTCGGCGGGACGGCGACGGTCGTGGTGACGGTGAAACTGTCGTCGGGAACCGCCGTGTCCGGCGCCACGGTGTCGATCGCCGGCAGCCCGTCGGGCGGCTCGTCGATCTCGCCGGCCTCGACCACCACCAACGCCAGCGGCCAGGCCAGCTTTACCGTCCAGGGCCTGCAGTCCGGCACGGTGACCTACACCGCCACCGCCTCGGCCAATGGCACCACAACGACCAGCGCCGGCACTGTGTCGGTGACCTATGTCGGCCTGCGCAACGCTGGCCAGTCGACCGCCAGCGTACCGTCCGGAACGGCGGGACAGGCGACGACCGTGGTGATCACAGTCCGCGACGCCGGCGGCACGGTGATGACCGGCGCCTCCGGCGGCCTGGCCGTCACCATTGGCGGAACCAACGCCGGCGCCACGCCCAGCGCCATCACCGACAACGGCAACGGAACCTATTCCGTCACCTACACCCCCACCGCCGCAGGCACGGACTCCGTGGCCATCACCCTCGATGCGACGGCAATCTCGGGCTCGCCCTATTCCAGCACGGTGGCCGCCGCGCCGACCGCGCCGACCATCACCACCACCAGCCTGCCGACGCCGGTGCTTGGCCAGGCCTACAGCCAGACCGTTGCCACGACCGGCGGCACGGCTCCGGTGACCTTCGCCGTCACCAGCGGCTCACTGCCGGCGGGGCTCACCCTCAACGCCTCGACTGGCGCGATCTCCGGCACGGCCACCGCCGCCGGAACCTACAGCTTCACGATCACCGCCACGGGCGCCAACAGCCTTTCGAGCAACCAGGCCTACAACGGCACGATCGCCGCGGGCATCGCCATCACCACGACAAGCTTGCCGACGCCGTTGCTGGGCCAGGCCTACAGCCAGACGGTCGTGACTTCGGGCGGCACGGCCCCGGTGACGTTCGCCGTCACCACGGGGTCGCTGCCGACCGGCCTCAGCCTCAACGCCTCCACGGGCGTGATCTCCGGCACGGCCACCGCCGCCGGCGCCTACAGCTTCGCCGTCACCGCCACCGACGCCAACAGCCTCACCGACGCAAAGACCTACGCCGGCACAATCTCGGCTGCCGTGACCATCACGACCTCTTCTCTGCCAACGCCGGTTCTGAGCCAGGCCTATAGCCAGACGATTTCGACCAGCGGGGGCGCCGCGCCGGTCACCTTCGCCGTCACCAGCGGCTCACTACCGACGGGGCTCACCCTCAATGCCTCGACCGCTGCGATCTCCGGCACGGCCACCGCCGCCGGCGCCTACAGCTTCACCGTCACCGCCACCGACGCCAACAGCCTCACCGACACTGAGACCTACAGCGGCACAATCGCGGCCGGCGTCGTGATCACGACCTCTTTGCTACCGACGCCGGTGCTCGGCCAAGTCTACAGCCAGACGGTCGTGACTTCGGGCGGCACGGCTCCCGTGACCTTCGCGGTCACCACCGGTGTGCTGCCCACCGGTCTGAC
>NZ_JADWOX010000021.1 GCF_016135805.1 Caulobacter hibisci | reverse complement strand
ACCGCTAATAGAAGTCATCACCCGTCTCCAGCAATGTTGCAAACCCACTCGAAGCTTGCGGCGCCCTTAGCGCCCGAGTTAAGCCTGAGTATTTTAATGCAGGCGACCGAGATATATTTCGGTAATAAGCGCCCCTGACATGTGGACTATCGGGCTTGAAACATTTCCTGCTTCTTAATTTGATACCTTAATTACAAATTAACTCTGTCAAAATTTGTCTAAAATGCGGTTTCTAATGACTTAAGCTCTCCAACGGCCCAGTAAAATATAATCAATTTCTTGGTCAAGCTTTCACATTACTAGTGCTTTGGAAGGTTACTATGTCGCAGCCCGACGCCGATGGGCTTCTGGACGCTTCTAAGCTAGCGAAATCAGCACGAGCCAGTCCTTGCCGACGCAAGCCGCCTTCGAACTGTT
This sequence comes from Caulobacter hibisci, assembly GCF_016135805.1. GTDB lineage: Bacteria > Pseudomonadota > Alphaproteobacteria > Caulobacterales > Caulobacteraceae > Caulobacter > Caulobacter hibisci. The sequence goes on along the minus strand of NZ_JADWOX010000021.1, from coordinate 100,350 downwards.
TTTGCAGAGACAGGTCCGCGAGATCAGCCTTCCGACACCAGCAGGCCAGTGGCGCGGCAACCCGTCGCAAGCCCGCCGGCGGGGATCGGCTTGAAATAAAAAGGGGCGGCGAGCCATGGCTCGCCGCCCCTTCCGGCCGCAGACGGCCGGGGTGGCTCGGAACGGCGACGCTCGATGAGCGAGCGTCGCCGTACGTATCATCATGCCAGATCAGCCACGCCCGCTGCGCTGCCCACCAGGCTGTAGACGAAGTACTCGACTCCGCCGACGATCTTGGAACCGTCGAACTCGATGACATTGACCGCCGAACCAGCCGTATCGGTGATCAGCACGCCTCCCAGGTCGTGGGCGCCCTTGTGGAGATCAAAACCCGCCGAAGCCGAGGTCGCGGTGAGCTTGGAGCCCGCAGCCCCATCGCTGAGCTTGGCGGTAGTGACCAGGATGTCTTTGACCCCCATCGACACGATCTTGTCCTCGCCAAGCCCCAGGTCGAGAGCGGTGTCGAAGAAGAACTTGTTGACGGCCTTGTCTGCCTTGTCGCCCTGGAGGGTGTCGGAGACGCCCAGCTTGCTTTCGACAGCCCCCTTCGGACGCACCGAAGCGACGCCGTAAACAAAACCCTCGTCGGTCTGACCCAGAGCGCGCACGCTGGCAAGGCCAGCGATCTTCACGTTGCCAGCCTTGTAACCCAGGTCGATCACATTGTTCGAGCCGAAGGCGATGAGACCGTCACCATTACCATCCGCGAGCTTCTTTGTGGTGACCAACACATCATTCTTGCCGAAGCCCTGAATGACGTCGGAGCCCATCTTCGCAGTCTGATCGAAAATGAAGTGTTCCGACTTGGCGGTGGCGGAGAACACCTCGCCGGTCGCCGTGGCCTTGATCGAGGTGTAGCCCTCGTTTTCGGTCACCGTGGCCTTGTAAACCACCACGCCCAGATCGGCGGTGGAAGACGTCTTGCCGACAGCGTCCACCTTGGTGACATCCGAAGCCGCCAGACCCGTCACAGCCGAACCGACGACCAGCTTGGCGCCAGTTGCCGAGTAAGTGACATCCGTGCCCGAAAGAGTGACCTTGCCGCCCTCATTATAGAAGACGCTGGTCCCGGTGCCCGCGTCGGAGAAGTAGCCACCCTTGATATCCAGCTTGGCGCCAGCCGCCACCCACACCTGGGTTTGGCTGTTGGTGGCCCCACCACGCTTGTCGGGATCCAAGCCGACGGAGTCCACCATCACGACGTCGCCCCAGACCCGATAGTTGCGCGAGTTGTCCTCCGCCAGGGCGTTGATCAGGGTCGTCGACTTGGACTTCAGATCGTAGCCTGCGTCGGTGTTGCCGCGCGAGATCGTGTCCTTGAACGTGACGTTGTAGACTTGGGACTCGGTGGCGAAGCCGTCGCCGTTCCAGTAGGTGCCCGTGGTGGTGGCGGTTGCATTCTCCATGGTCGTCCGGCTGATGACCACGTCATGGACGGTGCCGGCGAGGTGGACGCCGATAGCGAAATCGTCACCATCCTGCCGCTCACTGTCGCCGCGGACGTCCTCGATCAGGATGTTGCTGCTGTTATACTGCAGACGGATGACTCCCTTGGAGAAGCCCTCGACGTCAACATCACGGATGGTCAGGCCAGTGACGGTGGCCGTCTTGTTGGAGCCGCCTGCGTAGTCTTCGAAAAAGCGCTGAACATTGTCGGCTTCAATGTGCTGGATGGTGATGTTACTCACGTCGCCCGCGGCGCGGAAGACCGTACCGGTGTTCGCGACCGACAGGTTTTCGAAGGTCAGGCCGGAAGCGCCCGCCTGGAACTTGAAGAGTTCGTTGCCGGCGGCGTTGGTGGCGCTGTAGGTCGCGGGGCGCGTGCCTTCGATATGGGCGTCCATGTCGGCGCCCGCCTTGGTGACACCTTTGATGGTGACGCCAGCGCCGCTCATGGCGGCGGTGATGTTGATCGGGCCGGATACCTTGTAGTCGCCGGCATCGGCAAGCAGCAGGACAGATCCGCCGGCGCCGGCCTTCTTGATCATGGTGTCGAGACTGGTGATAGTGGCGGCGTTCGCCCAGTCAGAACCGCTACGGTTCCCAGAGCCGGTCGGGGAGATGTACATCGTAGACATTGCGAAATTGGCTCGTTTTGAAGGTGACGGGCGCCCTCAGCCCAGGCCTCCAAAATTCTGCCACCGCCGCTGATTATGTCTTGACAAACGAGATGAATCCGGAATTAAGACCACTCGCCGGGGTTGAGATCTCTAGTCGACAAAAGGCGCGACCTGCGAATTTCCCTTATTTTTCAGACTACAGCGCCGCTACTTTTCCGCTATTAAGAGTGCATTTACCCCGATCAAGAGATTAATAGCCTCTGACCAGGCCAAGAATTACTGTTCATTTTTGCTTGTTGTCGGGCGATGATCAGGCCTCAGGAAAATCTAGCGCCCGCGCTAGACTAGGTCATTGGAAGGCGAAAAATGGCACGCTCCGTCTGCATCTCCACGCTCACCTTGACCACGGCGCTGACTTTCCTTGGTGCAACCGCACATGCCGAGAGTTTGGCGGAAGCAATTGCGCTGGCTTACCGAACCAATCCCAGCCTGGTGAGCCAGAGGGCGCAATTACGCGCTCTGGATGAGCGATACGTGCAGGCGAAGAGCGGCCTGCGTCCGAATGTCACGATTGGAGCCGTCACTCAAAGCACGCTTTCGATCAAGGGCGCTCCGACTTTTCTGGATGATCGCCACTTCACGAACGCCGAAGCTTCGATTTCTGCGACACAAGTACTGTCCAGCTTCGGCAAGACGGCGGCCGAAATCTCGATCGCCGAGGCTACGGTCCTCGCCGGACGGGAAAATTTACGCAAGGCCGAAGGCGAAATCCTGCTGAGCGTGATGGAGAGTTACGCGGCCGTGCGCCGGGACGAACAGATCGTGGCGATCCGCACGCGCACCGTCTCGGCGTTCCAAAGCCAGGTCGACCAAACCAACGGGCGGATCAAGGGGGGCGACAGCACCCTCACTGACCTTGGCCAGGCCGAGGCGCAGCTTGCCAGTTCGCAGGCCGCGCTCGCCCTAGCCCAGGCGCAGTTGCAAGCCAGCCGCGCCACCTATGCGGCCTTGGTGGGTCAGAATCCCGGCACCCTGGAACCGGAGCCGGAGATCCAGGATGACACCACCGACCTCGATAAAGCCTTCGCGAACGCCGAAGCCGACAATCCGTCGGTCCTGCTCGCGGTAATGAACGAGAAGGTGGGGCGCGCCAACGTCCGCTCGGCCCGAGCCCAGTCGCGCCCAACCGTATCCTTGAGCGGCGACTACGTCGCAACTGGCGCCCAACCCTTCGAAAGGGCCAATATCGACAGCGAGCTGATCGGCCGCGTCGGCTTCAGCATGCCGCTGCTGGCCGGCGGCTATAATCGATCGCTCGTCCGCGAGGCGCAGCAGAACCACGAGGCGCTGTATTCGGAGATCGAACTCGCGCGACGCGCCGCGCTCCAGTCAGTGTCCACAAGCTGGAACCAGATCGTCGTCGCCGACCAGCAGATGAATTACGGCGCCAACGCGGTGCGAGCGTCGCAGACCTCGTCCGAAGGCGCCCGCCTCGAGTATCGCGAAGGCTACCGCTCATTTTTCGAAGTGCTCAACGAGGAACAGCGCCTGCTTGAGGCCCAGCTGCTTATCGTCCAGGCTAGGTACTCCCGCTTCGTCGGCCAGGCCTCCCTGCTGAACGCTATGGGGCGGCTCAGCGCCGCGAAGCTCGTCGACGGCCTTCAGGCCTATGACCCCAAGACCCACTTCGACAAGGTCAAGCGCAAGGGCTGGACCCCCTGGGAACCGCTGATCTCCGTCGTCGACAACGTGACCGGCCCCCGTGATCGCGAATTCAAGCCCATGCTGACCCCTGCCGCCGCGCCCGCCGCGATGCGCCCCGCTGCGCCCCCCCCTCCCGCGCGCCCGCTCGGCGTCAGCGTGCCGATCGACGCCGAGCGCGAGGACGTGGTCGGTCAGCTCATCATGGACACGATGAACGAGAAGCCGTAAGGAACCAGGGCCGTTTCCTGGGCTGGGCAGAATGCGAATTGCTGTTATCGGCCTTCGAGGCCTGCCCGGCGTAATCGGGGGTATAGAAACGCATTGCGAGCGGCTTTATCCTGATCTTGCGAAGCTGTCTCCGGATGCGAAGTTGTTCCTCATAGCGCGCCGGCGCTACACGCCGAGCGGCGGATTCGACTTCAAGGGCGTGCGCGTAACCAGCCTTTGGGCGCCCCGCGGCATGGGCAGCGAGGCCGCGCTGCACACGCTGTTCGCGATCCTGTACGCGCGCATCCGGCTGAACGCGCACCTGGTCCACCTGCACGGCATCGGACCTGCCTTCTTCGCGCCGCTCTCGCGCCTCCTGGGCATGCGCACGATCGTGACCCACCACGCGGCCGACTTCGCCCGCCCCAAGTGGGGCCTCGTCGCGCGGGCGTTCCTCATGGCCGGCGAGGTGATCGCCGCCCGCTTCGCGGACCGGGTCATCTGCGTCAGCGACGCCCTGCGCGACGAGTTCCTAGAGCGCCACCCTAACGCCGCCGCGCAGACCGTAACGATCCGACACGGTGCGCCCCGATCCGAGCACGACGCCGCAGCTGGCGAACGCGTTTTGGCCGAGCTTGGCCTGGAGGTCGGCCGCTACAGCCTGGCCGTCGGCCGTCTGGACGCCACCAAGCGGTTTCACGACCTTGTCGAAGCGATGGAGCGCGCCGCGACCGATGCGCCGCCGCTGGTGATTGTGGGCAGCGCCGTCGAGGACAGCAACTATGCCAAATCACTGCTGGCCAAGCGCCATCCACGGGTCATCTTCGCTGGTTACCGCAACGGCGGCGAGCTGGAGGCGCTCTATCGCTCTGCAGGGCTCTTTATACAGCCGTCCGAAATGGAGGGCTTCGGACTAGTCGTGCTGGAAGCCCTGATCGCCGGCAGCCGCGTGGCGCTGAGCGACATTCCAGCCCACCGGGAATTCGCACTCGCCGAGTCCGCCTATTTTGCCGTCGGCGACATCCGACATATGGCCGACGTTCTTTCCGGCCCTCTAGGTCGGCAGGGCGACAAGGTCGACATAGCAACCTTGCGCACGCGCTACAGTTCCGACAGCAGCGCCGCCGAACACGCTCTTCTCTACGCCCAGCTGGACGGCTCGAACGCCGCGCCGACGGCGGCGCGCTCGCCGCCATGCTGAAGATTCGCCAGATAGGCCGCAAAGGCGATCAGACCGGCCCATGGCGGCGTGGATTGCGCCTTCGGAAAAGGCTGAAACTGGTAAGCAGAACACAGGTTTGCTAAGGACGATCATGGATCAGACTCTAGCCGTAGGCCGCTCGCTTCCTCCGTTCGCCCTGATCCCCGCCACGGCAGCGTTCGCCGTCGTGATTGCGCTGGTGGCCTGGAAGGCGCCGACTCGGGCCACGCGCTTCGTCGTCTTCGCGGTCTGGCTGCGTTACATCCTTTCAGCCTTTCACACTTTCACCTTCGCGGCCTCGCCGCTCGGGCTGTCCTGGAACGCGCTCGGTTCGCTGGCGATCTGCGCCGTCGGCCTGCTGATTATCCGCAGCCGAAAGATTTTCGACGTTGGCCTGTCGCCCTTCTACGTGATGCTGGCGGCCCTGCTCGCCAGCGCCGCCGTCAACGACAACATGGCCGGTACGGCCGATACGATCGTCAAATTCATCTATCTGGCCGTCGTCGTGCTCGCCACGGTCGACGCCATTGAGGACATGGGTGCGGACTCCTTCTTCAAGTTCATGCTCTGGCCGTTCATCGTCCCGTTTGGCCTACAGGCGATCTCGGTGATGCTAGGCGCGGCCAAGGCCACTGAGAGCGACGGCTCGGCCAGCTATATCGGCGGCTTCAATCACGAAGCAGCCTTCTCGGTAGCCTTGGCCACGGGCCTGCTGGTCGTCTGCCTGGGCCGCCGTTTCGGCGCGGCGATGAAGCTCCTCCTACTGCTGCTGTGCGGCGCAGGCATCGTGCTGGCCAACTATCGCACCGCCATCCTCGCCATGAGCCCCCTAGTGGTAGCCACGCTCATGCACGGCGTGGTTCGTCGTTTCGTACCTCAGCAACGCCCCTTCATCGCCGGCGCGATGGGCGTCGTCGGGGCGCTGATCATCCTTATCGGCGCAATCGCCGGCGCCGAGCGCTTCGCTGACATCGGTACGGCCTACGAACAGCGCACCGAACTGATCAAGCCCCAGGATCAGTTCACCTCCGAGGACCGCCGGTTGCTCTCGGGCCGCCCATTCATCTGGAGCGGCTATCTGCTCGGCTACGCAGACGCCAAGCCAATCCAGCACGCTTTCGGCCTCGGCGTGAATTCCTGGCAGGGCACGTTTTCGACCTACGCCCACAACACTCTGATTTCGGCTCTCTATGAGATCGGCGCCTTCGGCGTGTTCGCCACGTTGTTCCTGTGGACCTGGATGATCGTCCTGGCGGCCCGCGTGACTGACGGTTCGCGATTACTGCTGCTCGCCGCCCATGCCAGCTTCTTCATCTTGAACATGGCCACAATGCCGCTATGGATGATCGAGGGCGTTATCTTCTATGGCGTGCTCTGCGGCGCCACCGTGGCCAGCTTCACGGCCAGCGAACGCCGCCGCAAGGCCGAGCGCCGTCGCCAAGAGGAGGCCGAGGCGCGCTCGCACTTCGGCGCAGCCATCACGGCCTCCTGAGCCGCAGCAATGCGGCGACACCTGGGGGCGCGCTCGTGCGAAAGCGACTAGTCTTCGTAATCAATTCGATTGGCCAAGGCGGCGCCGAGCGCGCCCTCGACATCATCTTGTCGGGTGTTGGCGACCGGATAAAACATTACGAACTGCACCTCGTCCTGCTCGATGACCTTCCGGAAGCACGCGCCTTTCCGGCCTATGTGATCAAACACACTCTCGATGGCCGAGGCAGCGCGTTGCGTAGCGTCCTGCGCCTCAACGCCTTGCTTGCCCGCCTCAAGCCCGACCTCGTCGTAAGCTTCCTGGTGCGGGCCAATCTGGCCTCGGGCCTGGCGGCCTGGGCTCAGGGTTTCCCGCTGATCATCTGTGAACGCATGCACCTGTCGTCGCACCTGGAGGCGCGTTATAAGCCAACGCCCCTCGCCGTGCTTCGCTTGGCGCTGCGAGCGGCTTATCGCAACGCCAAGGTAGTTCTAGGCGTGTCGAGCGGCGTGACCACCGATCTCCTCGCCAATTTCGGCGTACCGCCGTGCTTAGCCAAGACAATCTTCAACCCCTACCCACTCGAACGCATCCGTCAGGCCGCGGCCGAGCCGCCGGCGATCGCCTTGCCCGCCGACTTCCTGGTGGCGGTGGGGCGGCTGGAGCCCAGCAAGAACTTTGCTCAACTGATCGACGCCTACGCCGCTTCGAACCCGCCCTCCGACCTCGTGATCTTGGGCGACGGCTCTCTGCGGCCGGCGCTTCACGCTCAGATCCGTCGCTTGGGATTGGAGGGCCGGATCCACATGCCGGGCTTCCTGGCGAACCCGTTTTCGGTGGTAGGACGAGCGAACGCCTATATCTCGGCTTCGCTGAACGAGGGCTTCCCCAACGCCATGGTCGAGGCCATGGTGCTCGGCTTGCCGATCTTGGCGTCCGACTGCCCGTCAGGTCCCGCCGAGATTCTGGATGGCGCCGTCGATCCCCAAGCCGAAGCGCCTGCCCTGGCGACCTACGGACTACTTTCCCCCCTCAACCGGACCGCCCCGCTGGCGGCCGGAATCGCCAGACTGACGGATCCGATTCTACGCTCAAGCTTGAGTGAACTGGCCCGCACACGCGCCGAGACGTTCGCAGCACCGATCATAACCGAGCAGTACTGGACCTTATTCGAGGCAACTTCGGCAGGGGGCTGAAATCGGTAGCCGGCCGCTTATGCTCAAGCTTGTTCTTTCTTCGCATCATGCGATCTTGGCGCCGCGACATCAAGATCGTACTGTTTCGATACGGGGCAGATGCAAAATTGTCCGTTCACCGCAGAACGCTCCAAATGTATGGAATGGATAGGCAGATTACGCGTTTTGGGCGTAATAGGTAGAACAGCCCATTCGCAACGTGCCAGAATTAGTCGTCGATGTAACATTTGGCTCATCAGCGCCGCACGCCAGCGGTGCGATCGAAAATCAACGCGGTTGGTTGGCTTAGTTATTGCTTTTTGACCGGCGTCTTCCGGGAGCTGACACGATGTATGATCTTGGGCGTGAAGAGATCGCGATGGCAACGCCGCGCAAGGAAGGCCAGGCGGTCGAAACCGCCAGCTCTCCGGCAGCCATGAGCCGCATGAAGCGCGGCCTCGACATCGCGCTTTCGGCGTTCCTCCTCGTCTTCTTCCTTCCGACCTTCGCCTTGGTGGCGATCGCGATCTTTGTGGAGTCTGGCGGCCCGATCCTGTTTCGCCAGCGTCGAACCGGATTGGACGGCGTTGAATTCCGCATCCTGAAATTCCGCACGATGACCGTGCTGGAAGATGGAGCCAAGGTTTCTCAGGCGTCGCGAACCGATCAGCGCGTGACCAGGGTCGGCTCGGTGCTGCGCCGGCTCAGCATCGACGAACTGCCTCAGTTCTGGAACGTCCTGATGGGCGACATGTCGCTTGTCGGCCCCAGACCCCACGCTCTGGCGCATGATCAGCACTTTGGCCGCATCGTACGCAACTATCCCATGCGCTTCCGGGTTCGCCCGGGCATCACCGGCCTGGCCCAGGTGAAGGGTCTGCGCGGCGAAATTCGTTCGGATAACCAGATCGTCGAACGCATCCGCGAAGACAACAACTATATCGAAGAGTGGAGCTTCCTCCTCGATCTCTGGATTCTCATCAAGACCCTGTTCGTCACCCCCTTCCACAGCAACGCTTACTGACAATTAAGCACGACTTCAAAGGCGCGATTAAGGCTTGCCAAGCCATGATCAACTAAAGAGGTGATCATGCGCGCGCTCAAGAATTCCGGTGCTCACACCAAGGCCTCGACGACCGGCGACATGGTTGCCGAGCAGGCTCAGGCAGGGGAAACACGCCGCAACGTGCGGCTTGCCGGCGGCGAGGACGCACCTAGCGAGATTTCGCCCGCCATCGCCGCGCAGGCTTGGCTCGAAAGCAGGGTTGCGGAACCGACGGTTCGCCCGCTTCCGCTCGCCGTGCGCGTAGTGGTCGTCGTGGGGGGAACCGCGGCGCTTTGGGCCGCTATCATCGGCTTTATTTTCTGAGGCGCGCCGGCCGTTTTCATACCGCCGAGGCCAGACATGAGCCTCGCTTTGCGCCTTGAGGTGCAGATGCGAAAACGTTTCGCGTGCGAAAGGCCGCCCTCGGCGCGACAATATCCACCGCAATCAGAGGGTCTTCGCGCGCGGGAGATAGCCTCTCAACGCCCGAGCGCTTGACGCCCCGTGCCGGATCTAGCCTCGCGAAGCGCCAAGGCCGCGGTTCAATGGGCGCACAATGCCAGCCCAGCACCGGGCGACTAGGCTGAATAGCAGCCACAGGGCGCAGGGCACCAGCATCAAGGCCCAGGCCAGCACCAAGCCCGCGAGCCCCGCCGCAGCGGAGACGCGCTGCCAGGCGTTCGACTGTTCCGCCGCACGCCGGCGCGGCATGTCGATTTTCAAACCCATAGGTCCCCCACGGACATCAGGTTAAGGTTCGAGCGCTGGCACGCGCCGATAGGCTTCGGGCGAGACCTCGCTCTTCTTCTGGCCGGGCTTCAACTGACGCGCAAGGGCGTTCTTGGCGTCGACCATGGCCGGACCGAACAGATGCCACGGCTCCACGCAGTAGCGCGTGAACAGCCGCTGCGGATCGACCATCAGCCGGAACAGCCACTCCATGCCCACCTGGCCCATCCAGCGCGGCGCCGCCAGCTGGACGCCGGCCTCGTAGTCGAAGGCGCCGCCGACCGTGAAGGCCACGCAAGGGTCGAGCTTCTTGTGGTTCTCCAGCAGCCACTTCTCCTGGCGCGGCATGCCCATGCCGACCAGCAGCACGTCGGGCTTGTAGGCCTTGATCTTGGCGATCACCGCCTCGTTCTCGGCCGAGCCGTTGGTAACGTCGAAATAGCCGTGACAGCTTTCGACCCGGGCCGTCGGCCAGTCCCTGCGGATGGCCTCCAGGGCGCTGTCGCCGACGCCGGGCGCGCCGCCGACGAAGAACACCTTCCAGTTCTCGCGCGTGGCGCGAGCCCAGAAGTCGTTGCGCCAGTCGAGATAGGTGCAGCGGTGGAAGCGCCGGCTGGCCCGGCCCACGATGCGGGCCCAGAAGATCAGCGGCACGGAATCGACCTCGATCAGGTCAGCTTCCTTGAAGAAGTCGACGACCTGGCGGTCCTTCTGCAGCAGGTAGAGACTATGCAGGTTGTGGTTGGCGACGATCGCGCCCTTGCCCGCCGAGATCCGGCCCGCCACGAAGTGGAAGACCTCTTCCGGGCGCACCAGATCCATCTCGCCCCCGAGCACCTTCACGCGCTCTTCGGGACGACGGCTCATGCGAAACGGGCGACGCGGCTCCGTGGGAAACGCGTCGCGAGCGGGAAGGAACATCTGAACGCCGCCTCCGACAATTCGAAGATCAGCAATAGCCCCGTTGCCCTAACCGCTTCGCTAAAGGACGTCCTTAGCGAGATTTAACCGTATGATTTTGATGGTGTTTCAGAATGGACGGCGGAGAAGAAACCTCTTCCACGCGTTATTCCCGCCACAGGGGCGGCAATGACGGGAGTTTGCGGCCCCTACCCCACCGTCACCACCACCTTGCCCATGGCCTTGCGGCTGGCCAGGTGAGCGATGGCGTCGCCAGCCTTCTCCAGGGGGAAGCGCTCGGAGACGTAGGGCTTGATCTTGCCGGCGGCGTAGAGGTCCATCAGCTCGCGGACATTGGCCGCGTGGCCGGCCGGGTCGCGAGCCACGGCCGCGCCCCAGAACACGCCGACGATGTCGCAGGACTTCAGCAGGGTCAGGTTCAGCGGGATCTTCGGAATGCCCGACGGGAAGCCGATCACCAGGAAACGGCCGCCCCAGCCGGCGGCGCGGATCGTGGCTTCCGAATAGTCGCCGCCGACCGCGTCATAGGCCACGTCCCAGCCGTTCGGACCGCAGGCGGCCTTCAGCTGGTCGGCCAGGGCCTTCTGGCCGTCCTTGTCGAACGGTCCGCGGCCGTAGACCACGCCGGCGTCGGCGCCGCGGGAGATGGCCAGGTCCACCTTCTCCTGGCTCGAGGCCGCCGCGATCACCCGCGCGCCCATGGCCTTGCCCAGTTCCACCGCCGCCAGGCCGACGCCGCCGGCCGCGCCGAGCACCAGCAGGGTCTGGCCGGGCTTGAGGAAGCCCCGGTCCTTCAACGCGTAGTACGAAGTGCCGTAGGTCAGGATGAAGGCCGAGGCCTCGTCGAAGGGCATGGCGTCGGGGATCGGCGTGCAGCGGGCGGCCTCGACGGCCAGCTTGTCGGCCATGCCGCCCCAGCCGGTGGAGGCCAGCACCCGCTGGCCCACTGAAAGCGTGGAGACGCCTTCGCCCAGGGCCGCAACCACGCCAGAGACCTCGCCGCCGGGGGCGAAGGGGCGGGCCGGCTTGAACTGGTACATATCCTGGATGATCAGCAGGTCAGGATAGTTGACCCCGCAGGCCTTGACGTCGATCAGCACCTGGCCGGGCGCGGGAGTCGGATCGGGCAGCTCTTCCAGCACCAGGGTCTCGGGTCCGCCGACCGCCTTGCTGAGCACCGCCTTCATCTCGCTTCTCCCGCATTCTTTCTTTAGAACGCCGACGCTAACGCAGGCCGCGCGGCCAAGGAAGCAGAATGTCAAACAACCGTTTTACTCTCGCCCTGCACGGCGGCGCCGGCGCCAAGCGCGGCCACGACTATTCGGTCGAGATCGCCCACATGCGCGGTCTGATCGAAGCCGGGCGCGAGCGGCTGGCCGCCGGCGCCCCGGCGCTGGACGTGGTGGTCGAGACGGTGGCGGCGCTGGAGGCCTCGGGCCTCTACATCGCCGGCAAGGGCGCCTCGCCCAACGCCGACGGGGTCTATGAGCTGGACGCCAGCCTTATGGACGGGGCCACGACCCGGGCCGGTTCGGTGGCGGCGCTGCAGGGCTTCGCCAGCCCGATCCGGACCGCCCGGGCGGTAATGGAGAGGACCCCGCACGTGATGCTGGCCGGCGAGGGCGCCATGGCCTTCGCCCGCGCCCAGGGTCTGGAGATGGTCGAGGATCCGGAAGCCTACTACACCCGCGCCGGCGCCTTCGAGGACAACGCCGCCCCCGACGTCCTGCCCACCGGCACGGTCGGCTGCGTGGCCCTGGACCAGGACGGCCGCCTGGCCGCCGCCACCTCGACCGCCGGCGTGTTCGGCAAGCTGCCGGGCCGGGTGGGCGACAGCCCCGTCATCGGCGCCGGCGCCTGGGCCGACGGCTTCGCCGCCGTCTCGTGCACCGGCCAGGGCGAATATTTCATCCGCACCGCCGTCGGCGCCCAGGTCGCCCACCGCATCCGCTTCGGCGGCCAGAGCCTGGACGAGGCCGCCGCCGGCGCCATCGCGGGCGTCGCCGAGCTCGGTGGTCACGGCGGGCTGGTGTCGGTGGACCGCGAGGGCAATGTCGCCATGCCGTTCGCGTCGAGCGGCCTCAAGCGCGCGGCCCTGCTGTCCGACGGAACCATCATCGCCGAGGCCTTCTGAACAGGCGACACCCAAGACAAAGCCGTCATAGAGCACGATCTCGCTGAATAACCCTTGACCAATACAGGGCCTCCGCCAAGAAGAGCCTGTAGCGAACTTTGATTTTTCGCTGAAACGGAGTGCGACCTTGGGTGACACCATTCTGGTGGCCGGCGGCGCGGGCTATATCGGCTCGCACACCTGCCTGCGGCTGGCCGAGGCCGGCTTCACGCCGGTGGTCTACGACAACCTGTCCAACGGCTGGGAAAGCTTCGTCCAGTGGGGACCACTGGAAGTCGGCGACATCAACGACGCGACGCGACTGGACGAGGTGCTGGCCAAGCACAGGCCCGCCGCCGTGATCCACTTCGCGGCCTTCATCGAGGTCGGCTTCTCGGTCGCCGAGCCCGGCTCCTTCTACGCCAACAACGTCGGCGGATCGCTCACCCTGATCGAGGCCGCGCGACGCGCCGGGATCGACAAGCTGGTGTTTTCGTCGACCTGCGCCACCTACGGCGCGCCGGTGCGGGTGCCGATGGACGAGACCCATCCCCAGGCGCCGCTCAATCCCTATGGCCGCAGCAAGCTGATGGTCGAGGAGATCCTGCGCGACATGGACCGCTACAAGGGCTTCCGCTCGGTGGCGCTGCGCTATTTCAACGCCGCCGGCGCCGATCCGGAAGGCCGCATCGGCGAGAAGCACGAGCCGGAGACCCACGCCATCCCGCTGGCCATCGCCACCGCGCGAGGCGAGCGCGACAAGTTCACGCTGTTCGGCAGCGACTACGACACCCGCGACGGCACCTGCGTGCGCGACTACATTCACGTGCTGGACCTGGCCGACGCCCATGTCGCAGCGCTGCGATGGCTGCTGGCTGGCAAGGACAGCGCGGTCTTCAACCTGGGCACCGGAACCGGCACCACGGTCAAGGAACTGGTCGACGCGATCGAGCGACGCTCCAACCGCCCGTTCCCGCTGGAGCCCGCGCCGCGGCGCGACGGCGACGCGCCAAGCCTGGTGGCCGACAATAGCAAGGCCAGGGAGCTGCTCGGCTGGACCCCGCGCTATAGCCTCAACGACATTATCGAACACGCCTGGGCTTGGCACGCCAATGGCGCCACGGCCCTGGCGCGCTGATCCGCCGAAAGCGGCTTTCACGGCGTGGCGAAAACCCTCTAGCCTCGACGCCATGCAAGGTTTGGCTCTCACCCTCCTGTGGTTGGCCGCCGCGTCCCCGGGCGTGGCGGCGTCCAGCCCGGACAATTCTCCCCAAGTCGCCGCCGAGGTGAGAGCCGGCCCCGACGGTCGCGGCGAGGTGCGGGCCACAATCGATATCGCCGCACCGCCCGAACACGTCTGGAAGGTGATCCTCGACTGCTCGCGGGCGCGCCGGATGACGCCAAGCGTCAAGCGCTGCATCGTGCTCGAGCGTTCGCCCGACGGACGTATGGAAACTCGTGAACATCAGATCAAACGCGGCCTGTTCTCGCCCCTGCTGCGCTCAATCTCGCGGCTTGAGCTGGACCCGGTGCGGCGCATCGCCTTCCGCTGCATCGACGGCGACATCAAGGATTGCGAGGGCCGCTGGCTGCTGACGCCGCTGAACCAGGGCGCAGGCACGCGGGTGATCTACGAGAACCGGGCCAGCGCGCCGTTCGGCCTGCCGTCGGAGTTCGCCGCCGCCGCCATGCGCCGCGACGTGCCCGCCGCCCTGCTGGCCCTGAAACGCGAATGCCTGGAGACCCGCCCGTGACGCTCGCTCCTCCACCCGAACCGCTGTGGCTGTTCGACGGGGTGTGCAACTTCTGTTCGGGTTCGGTGCAGACGGTGCTGGCCATCGACCGCAAGGGGATCGTCTGGTTCACGCCGATCCAGTCGGACTATGGCCGCCAACTGGCCCTGGCCCACGGGCTCGATCCGGACGATCCGGCCAGCTTCCTGCTGATCGACGGCGGCCGGGCGCTGGAGAAGAGCGCCGCGGTGCTGGCGCTGCTGAGGCGGCTGGGCGCGCCCTGGTCGTGGCTGGCGGTCATCGGCGTGCTGCCGGAGACCTGGCGCGACGCGGTTTATGACTGGATCGCCGCCAACCGCTACCGGCTGATGGGCAAGAAGGCGACCTGCATGGTTCCAACGCCGGCGCAGCGGGCCCGCTTCGTGCTGGAGCCACCCGCCGCATGAGCCCTTCGATGAAGCGCGTGGTGCTGGTCGGCGCCACCGGCGTGTTCGGCGCGCGGCTGGCGCGGATGCTGGCCAGGCGGCCCGACGTCGAGCTGGTGCTGGCCGCCCGGCGGCTTGCCCCGCTGGAGGCCTTGCAGGCCGAGCTGGCCAGAAGCCGCTCGCCGGCCAGGATCTCGGTCGCGGTCGTCGATCGCGACCGGCCGACGGCGCTGGCGGCTCTCGCGCCCTTCGTCGTGGTCGATGCGGCCGGGCCGTTCCAGGGCCAGGACGCGACCTTTCCCTCCGCCGCGCTGGCGGCCGGCGCGCATTTCGTCGACCTGGCCGACGCCCGCGACTTCGTCGCCGCCTTTTCCGAACGCCTGGCGGTTCCGGTCAAGGCGGCCCGGCGCTGGGCGATCACCGGCGCCAGCTCGACCCCCGCCCTGACCTGCGCCGCCGTCGACCGGCTGACCGAAGGCTGGACGCGGATCGACCGAATCGACGCGGCGATCTCGCCCGGGGCGCGGGCGCCGCGCGGCCTGTCGGTGGTGCAGGCCATCCTGCGCTGGGCCGGCGGGCCGGTGGCGGTGTTCATCGATGGCGAGCAGACCGTGCGACCCGGCTGGAGCGCCCCGCGCCGCGTGGCCTTTCCAGGCCTGGGACAGCGCTGGATCAGCCTGGCCGAGACGCCCGACCTCGACCAGCTGAAGCATCGCTACGCCCCGACGCGGGACGCCCTGTTCGGGGCGGGGCTGGAGCTGGCCCCGTTGCATCTGGGCCTGTGGGCGCTGAGCCTGCTGCGCCGCTGGCGGCTGCTGCCGACGCTGGAGCCGCTGGCGGTGCTGCTGAACGCCGGCGCCGGCCTGGCGGCGCCGCTGGGCTCTGACCGGGGCGGCATGACCGTGCGGGTCGAGGGTCTGGATGGCGCCGGCGCCCCGGTCGCGGCCCGTTGGAGCCTGTGGGCCGAGGACGGCGCAGGACCCAACGTGCCGGCCGCCCCGGCGGCGGCCATGGTCGCTGCGCTGCTGGACGACGCCCTGGGACCGCCGAGGGCCGGCGCCTGCGTGGGCCTCGCTCCGCTGGAGGCCCTGCTGGCGCCGCTGGCCGGCCTGCCGATCCGGACGCGGATCGACCGCGCCGCCCCGGTCGCGCCCGGCCTTTTCCCCCGCGTGCTGGGGTCGGCCTTCGACGCCCTGCCGCCGGTGGTGCGGCACGCCCACGGGGGCGAGCAAACCCTGACGTCGCAGGGCGGCGCCCGGGCCCGCGGCGGACGCGGGCCGGCGGCGCTGGCCAGGCGACTGCAGGGCCTGCCCGCGCCCGGACTGCACGCCCTGGAGGTGAGCATCGTCCCGCAGGCCGGCGGCGAGACCTGGGCCCGGCGGTTCGGCGCGCGGACCTTCCGCTCGAAGATCATGGCGGCGCCCGACGATCCGTTCGCCTTCGAGGAGACGGTCGGCCCGCTGACCTTCCGCTTCCACGCCGCCCCTTATCCGAGCGGCTTTTCCTGGATCTTCGAAAGCTGGCGCCTGGGGCCGCTGCCCCTGCCCGCCGCCTGGGGGCCGCGCGTGCGGGCCCGGACCTTCGCGCGCGGCGGGACCTACCGCTTCCGGGTTCTGGTCGCCCATCCCTGGCTGGGCGTGATCTTCGGCTATGCGGGACGCCTGAAAGGCTGAGCCCGCCTCAGCCTTTGCGCAGGCGGGCGTTGATGGCCGGGCGGCAAACCGACAGGGCCAGGATCAGCGGGGCCAGCATCACCGCCAGGATGTAGCGCTGCCAGTTATCGGCCCGCTTGATGAAGTAGCGCGACAGGCCCACGCCCTTGTGGAACTCGACCTTCACCGGGTGCTCGAGGCTGGTGTGGCCCAGGTGGACGACGCGGGCGTCGGGATGGAACAGCACCTGGCCGCCGGCCTGGCGAGCGCGCCAGCACAGGTCGACGTCCTCGACGTGCAGGAAATAGCCCTCGTCGAAGCCGGACAGGGCGTCGAAGTCGCGCCGCCGCAAAGCAAAGCAGGCGCCCGAGATGGTCGGCACCGGGGTCGGGGCGGACGGCAGAGGCTCGTGCTCGCGGTGGATCTCGAAACCGGCGAAGCGCTTCACCTTGCGGCTCAGCTGCGACAGGCTCATCAGGGTGGTGACCGGGGTTACCTCGCCGCGCCGCGCGCCGCGCTGCTCGGTGCCGTCGATGTTCATGATGCGGGCGCCCATCACCGTCGGCGTGGGCTGGTCGCGGAAGGCCGTGACAATGGCCGGCACGCAATCGGGCTGCAGGTTGGCGTCCGGATTGATGAAGACCAGATATTCGCCCTGGGCGATCGAGGCGCCCAGGTTGGCGCCCTTGGCGAAGCCGACATTGCCGTGGCCCTGCAGCAGCTGCACGCGAGGCTCGGTCAGGCCCAGCGCCCGCAGCATCTCGGCTTCGGACGGGGGCGAGCCGTTATCGACGATGACGAACTCGTCGACCATCGGCTCGGCCAGCACGTGGCGGATGCTGTCGACCAGCGCTTCTCCCGTCCGATAGACGACCATCACCACCGAAACCAAGGGCTTGGCGGGGCGTGCGCCTGCGGCGAAGACCGTAAAGGACGGGAGAATGCTGTTCATCAGACCTGCGCGGCTTCTTGCGCGGCTTCCGGCGCCCTGGCGCGCGCCAGGTCGGGCGGCGTGGCTTCCTGGCCGAGCACCGAAAGCGCCTCGTCGAGCGACAGGATCTGCTGACCCTCGCCGCCGAGGCGACGCAGGGCCAGATGGCCCGTCTCAGCTTCCTTACGCCCCACCACTGCGATCACCGGCACCTTGGCGAGGCTGTGCTCGCGAATCTTGTAGTTGATCTTCTCGTTACGCAAATCGACTTCCGCGCGCAATCCAAGCGCCGTCAACCGCTCAACGGCAGCCAGCGCATATTCGTCGGCGTCGGACGTGATCGTGGCCACGACCACCTGGGTCGGCGCCAACCAAAGCGGCAGGTGGCCCGCGTAGTTTTCCAAAAGAATTCCGATGAACCGCTCGAACGACCCCAGGATCGCGCGATGCAGCATCACCGGCCGCTTCTTGGATCCGTCTTCGGCAACGTACTCGGCGTCCAAACGTTCCGGCAGCACGAAATCAAGCTGCAGCGTGCCGCATTGCCAGACGCGGCCAATGGCGTCCTTCAGCGAAAACTCCAGCTTCGGGCCGTAGAACGCGCCCTCGCCGGGCTGGTCGACCAGGCGCTCGCCGGCGGCCTCAGCGGCCGTGGCCAGGGCGTGCTCGGCCTTGTCCCAGACCTCGTCCGTGCCGGCGCGCAGCTCCGGGCGCGTGGAGAACTTCACGTCCGCCAGTTCCATGCCCAGGTCGTTATAGACGCTGCGCAACAGTTCGATGAAGCGGGCGGATTCCTCCGTGACCTGCTCTTCGCGGCAGAAGATGTGGGCGTCGTCCTGCGTGAAGGCCCGCACCCGCATGATGCCGTGCATGGCGCCCGACGGCTCGTAGCGGTGGCAGGCGCCGAACTCGGCCATGCGCAGCGGCAGTTCGCGGTAGGACTTCTGGCCGACGTTGAAGATCTGGATGTGGCCGGGGCAGTTCATCGGCTTGACGGCCAGGACCTCGCCCTCGGCGCTTTCGCACATGAACATGGCGTGGCCGAACTTCTCGGCGTGGCCCGACTTCTCCCACAGGCTCTTGTCGAGGATCTGCGGCGTCTTCACTTCCTTGTAGCCGGCCGCGTCGAGACGGCGGCGCATATAGGCCTCCAGCTCGAGGTACAGCGCCCAGCCCTTGGGGTGCCAGAACACCATGCCCTTGCCCTCTTCCTGGATGTGGAAGAGGTCCATCGTCTTGCCGAGCTTGCGGTGATCGCGCTTCTCCGCCTCCTCGACGCGCTTCAGATAGGCGTCGAGATCGGCTTCCGAGGCCCAGCTCGTGCCGTAGATGCGCTGCAGCTGGGCGTTGTTCTGGTCACCGCGCCAGTAGGCGCCGGCCAGCTTCGTCAGCTTGAAGGCCTTGCCGACATGCTTGGTCGACGGCAGGTGGGGGCCGCGGCAGAGGTCTTTCCAATTGCCCTGGCGATAGACCGTGATCGTGTCCGTGCCCGGCAGGTCACGGATGATCTGGGCCTTATATTGCTCGCCGATCTCGTCGAAATGCTTGATGGCCTCGTCGCGGTCCCAGACCTCGCGCGTGATCTTCTCGTCGCGGTCGACGATCTCCTTCATGCGCTTTTCGATCGTCGCCAGGTCATCCAGGCTGAACGGCTCGTCGCGGGCGAAGTCGTAATAGAAGCCGTCCTCGACGTTCGGGCCGATCGTCACCTGCGTGCCGGGGAACAGCTCCTGCACGGCCTCGGCCAGCACGTGGGCCGTGTCGTGGCGGATCGTCTCCAGGGCTTCGGGCGCGTCGCGCGTCAGGATCTCGAACTTGCGCTCGCCGGCCAGCAGGTCGGGCGTCAGGGCGCGGTCGAGGTCGAGCACCTGGCCGTCCAGCTTGATCAGCAGGGCCTTCTTCTCCAGCGACTTGGAGATGGCGGCCGCCACGTCGCGACCCGTCGCGCCGTCGGGGTACTGACGGGAGGAGCCGTCGGGGAAAACCAGATCGATCATTCTTCACACATCCATTTACGCGGCTGGCGCGGCGGCGGCGGGTCGTATCCCCAGCCGCCGAACGGATTGCATCGGCAGATCCGTCGCAACGCCAGCCAGGACCCCTTGGCGGGTCCGTGATCCTTGAGCGCCTGGGCCGCATATTCCGAACAGGTCGGCAGGAAGCGGCACTGGCGCCCGATGAGAGGCGAGAGCGTCAACTTGTAGGCGCGCAGGCCCAGGTCGACAGTGCGGTCATAAAAGCTCATGCCGGCGCTTTGCGAACGGAGTCGGGGACTTATCGCACCCGCGAAAAGCTCCGATCAAGCGGCGCCGGCGCTGCTAGTTCGCGTTTGGGCGGCGGCTGTGGCCTTCCGGACAGCCTCGACCGTGGCCTCGAACGCCAGAAGCGTCGAAGCGTGACGGGCGGGATAGTCCTTGACCGGCTCCAGCACGGCGAGCTCCGCGAACCGGCCCGCAGGAGGCGAACCGTTCGCCTTCAGCATAGCGGCCAGGGCGTCGCGGGCCAACTCAAGTTCGGAAAGATCCGCGCCGATCACGTTGCCCCCCAGCACCGCGGCGCTGGCTTGGCCCAGCGCGCAGGCCGAAACCTCCTGGGCGAAGTCGGCGACCTTGCCGTCCTCGACCACGACATCGACGAGGATGCGGCTGCCGCACAGCTTGGCCGTCTTCTCGGCGCTGGCGTCAGGCGCAGGCAGGCGGCCCGCCCGCGGCAGGTTGGCCACGAGCGTCAGGATCCTGGCGCTGTATAGATCGTCGATCATCCGGCTTCAGATGGGGCGGCCGAGCGCTCGCGCCAGAGGGCCTCGGCCCGGTCGCGCACCGCCTCGCCCATGGCCGTGAACGCCGCCCGCAGCGCCTTGCGCTCGTCCTTGCCGATCCACTTGACCAGCAGGCCCATGAACAGCTCGCCGTTCGAGAAGGTGGCGTTGGTGTCGCCCATGTTCTCGACCTCGATGTAGCGGATGGCGGTGACGAACCCGCCCAGGCGTTGCGAGCGCCAGTGCAGTTGCTCATAGGGCACCCAGTCCTGGACGATCGGCTGGATCACCTTGACCGGACGATCGCCGATCGCCTCTTCCAGGGTCAGGGCCGTGCCGATCTTCAGCTGGCCGGCCGCCTTGACGTAGAGCGGGTTCCACTCGTGCCAGCGGTCGAAGTCGGACACGACTTCCCAGACGATCTCGGCGGGGGCCTGGACCCCGATACGGTGCTCGACGGCGCGTTTCATGGCCGCGATCTAGCACATCCAGGGGGTGGAGCTACAGGTGTGAACCGCGTGGAGTCTCTTGCCGCTTTATCCTCCTTCCCCTTCTCCCGTCATTCCCGCCCTTGTGGCGGGAACCCCTGGTTCCGCTTTCACGTGAGGCGCCAGCGACGTGCTCGGCACGTCGCCCCATCCGACCTTCGGCTGATAGAGGGTTTCCCGCCACAAGGGCGGGAATGACGGGATTAGAAGGATGGGCCCAGCATCGACGTCAGACGCCCGCTTCCCGCTGATAGACCGGCAAGTCCAGCGACGGCGGGGCGAGGCCTGCCTGGCTCAGCAGGTCGTGGGCCTGGCCGCGATGGTGGGTCTGGTGGTTGAAGAGGTGGGCCAGGGTCTTCCACAGCGGGCCGACCACCTCGACGCCGTCGGCCATGCGCGTCCAGCGGAACTCCGCCGCGCAGGCCGCGTCGGTGAGGCCGGCGACATGGGCGATCAGGGCCGCGTCCTCGGCGTCGCGGGCCGCGCGCAGTTCGGCGAGGTCGGTGAACAGTACGGCGTCGAGGCCATAGGGCGGCAGGGGCGTTGCGGAAAGGCGCGCCGTCCAGATGCGGTCGGTGACCAACAGGTGGTTCAGCGTCCCGGCGATCGAGCCGAAGAAACCGCCGCGCGGCGCGGTGAAGCCGCCTTCGGGCAGGGCTTCACAGGCAGCATGCAGGCGCTGGTTGGCCCAGGCGTTGTAGCCGGCCATCAGGATGAAGTAGTCGCGCATCAGGTCGGCTCCGGACGCGGGCGGGTTGCGGGCCGCCCGGTTCGCAGATGGCTCAGCTTGGTGGGAGGTGCAAGGGCAGCTTGGAAGGCGGTGCAAGGTAAGTGCTACCCTATACGCCCGTCATTCCCGCCCTTGTGGCGGGAACCTCTCTATCAGCCGCAGGTGAGAATGAGGCGGCGTGCTCAGCACGCCGCTTGCAATGCCATTGCGAGCGGAACCAGGGGTTCCCGCCACAAGGGCGGGAATGACGGGAAGAAATAGAGAGCGAGATTAGACCGCCACCTCGAACGCCGCCTCGGTCTTGGCCTTGACCTCGTCGGCCGTGACGCCCGGCGCCAGCTCGATCAGCCTCATCGGGGTCTTGCCGCGGTTGATCTCGAAAACGCCCAGTTCGGTGATCAGCAGGTCGACGACGCCGGCGCCGGTCAGCGGCAGCGAGCAGGCCTTCAGCAGCTTGGGGGCGCCCGACTTCTCGCAGTGGTCCATGACCACGACCACGCGCTTGACCCCGGCCACCAGGTCCATGGCCCCGCCCATGCCCTTGACCATCTTGCCGGGCACCATCCAGTTGGCCAGGTCGCCCGTCTCGGACACCTGCATGCCGCCCAGGATCGACAGGGCGATGTGGCCGCCGCGGATCATGGCGAAGCTGTCGGCCGACGAGAAATAGGAGCTGGAATCCAGCTCGGTGATCGTCTGCTTGCCGGCGTTGATGAGGTCGGCGTCTTCCTCGCCCTCATAGGGGAAGGGGCCCATGCCCAGCATGCCGTTCTCGCTCTGCAGCGTCACGTGCATGCCCTCGGGGATGTAGTTGGCCACCAGGGTCGGGATGCCGATGCCGAGGTTCACATAGAAGCCGTCGCGCAGCTCCTTGGCGGCGCGGGCCGCCATCTCGTCGCGGGTCCAGGCCATTACGCTTGTTCCTTCTGGCGCGTGGTGACCCGTTCGATACGCTTCTCGAACTTCGCGCCCTTGATGATGCGGTCGACGAAGATGCCGGGGGTGTGGATGTTGTCCTTGTCGAGCGCGCCGGTCGCTACCAGTTCTTCGACCTCGACGACGGTGGCCTTGCCGGCCGTGGCCATCATCGGATTGAAGTTGCGGGCGGTCTTTCGGTAGACGAGGTTGCCCTCGGCGTCGGCCTTCCAGGCCTTGACGATCGACAGGTCGGCGGTGAGCCCGCGCTCCATCACGTACATCTCGCCGTCGAACTCGCGGGTCTCCTTGCCCTCGGCCACCAGCGTGCCGTAGCCGGTGCGCGTGAAGAAGGCGGGGATGCCCGCGCCGCCGGCGCGAATGCGCTCGGCCAGGGTGCCCTGGGGGTTGAACTCCAATTGAAGCTCCCCACTCAAGTATAGCTGTTCGAACAGCTTGTTCTCGCCCACATAGGACGAGACCATCTTCTTGATCTGACGGTTCTCCAGCAGGATGCCCAGGCCGAACCCGTCGACCCCGCAGTTGTTGGAGATGACCGTGAGGTCCTTGACCCCCGTTTCGCGGATCGCCGCGATCAGGTTTTCGGGAATGCCGCAAAGGCCGAAGCCCCCGGCCATGATGGTCATGCCGTCGAACAGCAGACCCGCCAACGCTTCCGCGGCGTCTGACTTCACCTTGTCGACCATGGTTCCTCCCGGAGCGACGTTCGCCGACTGCTCTGAAGCGCCGGCTGGAGAAATTCAAGCCTTGATGAATAAATTTTCCCGCCACGCGACTTCGATCGGTGAGCGCGCGTGACGAGCGAGCCTAGCACCGCGATCGTGACGCCCGCCACCGCCGGCGCCCTGTTGACCCTGGCGCACCCGGCGCTTGAACGCTCGCGCGCCAATCGCGCCCTGGCCAAGGCGGCCAAGGCCCTTTCCGGCGTCACCTTCCACGACCTGTACGAGACCTATCCGGACTTCGCGATCGACATCGAGGCCGAGCAGCAGAAGCTGGTCGAGCACGACATCATCGCCCTGCAGTTCCCGCTGTTCTGGTATTCGCCGCCGGCCCTGATGAAGGAGTGGCTGGATCTCGTCTGGCTGCACGGCTTCGCCTACGGCCTGGGCGGCGACGCCCTCGCGGGCAAGCGCCTGTTCGTGTCCTGCACCACCGGCGGCCCGGCCCAGGCCTATCACGTCAAGGGCTACAACCGCTTCACCCTGGACGAATTCCTGCGCCCGCTGGAACAGACCGCCTATCTGTGCGGCATGGTCTGGGAGACGCCGTTCGTGGTGCACGGGGCGGCGATGAAGGACGACGAGCAGCTGAAGGCCGAGGCCCTGCGCTACCAGGCGCGGTTGTCGGCCCTGCTGACCGCCGACCACGCCGCGGAAGGAGCGTAAAGCATGGAGCCGTTCCTCAAGCAGGCCCTGGTCTATCTGGGCGCCGCGGTGATCTCGGTGCCGATCGCCAAGCGCCTGGGCCTCGGCTCGGTGCTGGGCTACCTGATCGCCGGCGTGCTGATCGGTCCCGCCATGCTGTCGCTGGTCGGCGAGCAGGGCGACATCATGCGCTTCGCCGAGTTCGGCGTGGTCATCCTGCTGTTCCTGATCGGGCTGGAGGTGCGTCCCTCCACCCTGTGGGAGATGCGCAAGACCATCTTCGGCCTGGGCGGCGCCCAGGTGGTGGGCACGGCCCTGGCCGTGGCCGTGGCCGGCTACCTGCTGGGCCTGCCCTGGCAGACGGCCCTGGCCGTGGGGCTGGTCCTGGCCATGTCGTCGACCGCCATCGTGCTGCAGACCCTCGACGAGAAGGGCCTGCGCCAGGGTCCCGTGGGCCGCGCCGCCTTCGGGGTGCTGCTGCTGCAGGACCTGGCGGTGATCCCGATGTTCGCCCTGCTGCCGCTGCTGGCGACGGTCGCGCCCGAGGCCCACGCGGCCGAGGCCGGCGGCCATGGCGCCAGCCTGATCTCGCACCTGCCGGCCTGGGCCCAGGGCCTGGCCGTGCTGGGCGCGGTGGGCGCCGTGGTCGGCGGCGGCCGCTTCGTCGTGCGGCCGATCTTCCGCTTCATCGCCGAGGCCCGCCTGCGCGAGATCTTCACCGCCGCGGCCCTGCTGATCGTCGTCGGCGTGGCCGGGCTGATGCAGTCGGTCGGCCTGTCGCCCGCCCTCGGGGCCTTCCTGGCCGGGGTGGTGCTGGCCGAGAGCGAGTTCCGCCGCGAGCTCGAGACCGACATCGAGCCGTTCCGCGGCCTGCTTCTGGGCCTGTTCTTCATCACCGTCGGGGCCGGCATCGACCTGATGCTGATCGCCCGCCAGCCCCTGACCCTGATCGGCCTGGTTCTGGGCCTGATGGTGCTGAAGTTCCTGGTCATGTTCGGCATCGCCCGCCTGGCCGGCGCGCCCGGACGCGGGGCGGCGGCCGTGGCCACGGCCCTGGCCCAGGGCGGCGAGTTCGCCTTCGTGCTGCTGACCTTCACCGTCGGAGCCGGCGTCATCGGCGCGGATCTCGCGGCCTTGCTGACCGCCGCCGTCGCCGTCTCCATGGCCCTGACGCCGGTGGCCATGATCCTCTACGAGCGCATCGCCGAGCTGATCAACGCCTCGATCCCCGATGTCGAGCCGGAGGCCCCCAATTTCGACGAGGGCGAGCCGGACATCATCATCGCGGGCTTCGGTCGCTTCGGTCAGATCACCGGCCGCCTGCTGCAGGCCAACGGCTTCAAGTCGACGGTTCTGGACAGCGACATCGAGCAGATCGAGCTGCTGCGTCGCTTCGGCCGTCGGGTGCACTATGGCGACGCCACGCGCCTGGACCTGCTGCGCGCCGCCGGCGCCGAGCAGGCCCGGATGCTGATCGTCGCCCTCGACGACCGCGACAAGACCACCGAGCTGGTGGAGACCGCCCGCAAGGCCTTCCCCAACCTGATCATCCTGGCCCGCGCCTGGGACCGCCGCCACGCCTACGACCTGCTGTCGAACGGCGCCGACGCGGTCGAGCGCGAGACCTTCGAGGCGGCCCTGTCGCTGGGGTCGACGGCTTTGCAGAAGCTGGGCTTCCGGGCCCACAAGGCTTTCCGCGCCACGGCCTTCTTCCGTCGCCACGACCGCAAGACCTTCGAGGATCTCAAGCCGATGTGGGGCCAGGAAGAGGCCTATATCCTGGCCTCGCGCGACGCGGCCCAGACCATGGACCGGCTGCTGGCCGCCGACCTGGCGCGCATGCGTCCGGGCGAACTGGGCGGGGCTTGGGACACGGCGACCCGCGACGAGGAGCTGCGCAAGCTGGCCCAGCGCCGCGGGGACGTGGAGCCCGTCGACGCCGACGGCTGGACGGGAGCGCCTCCGCAGGGCTAAGGCAGGAGGAAGGTCGTCAATAACAACGGGAAACAAGCGGCATGTATCTGGAGTGCTATCCCACCGAGAGCCGGCCGCCGGAGATCGTGCCTGGGCGTCCGCAGCGGGCCTGGATGGACCACTTCGCCGACCGCCATCCCTATCGCTGCCTGCCGCTGACCATGGCCAACACCACCGGCTGGGAGATTCTGTGCCCGGTCGGGTTCGAGGCCACCTGGAACGGCGGCGTCCACCAGAACGACATCACCTTCCGCTCGGACCACCCGCACCCGGGCTTCGACGACTTCGTGAAGTCCCACTTCTCGCGCGGGACGATCACCTTTCACACCGGCTACCTGTTCCGCACCCCGCCGGACTGGCTGATCTGGACCATGGGCCCGCCCAACCACATCAAGGACGGCATCCAGCCCCTGGCCGGCCTGGTCGAGACCGACTGGCTGCCCTTCCCCTTCACGATGAACTGGATCTTCACCCGCCCCGGCACGGTGAAGTTCGCCAAGGGCGAGCCGTTCTGCTTCATCACCATGATCCAGGACAAGCCGCTGGAAAACGTGCAGCCGGTGATCCGGCACATGAATTCCAACCCCGACATCCGCAAGCAGTACGACGTCTGGGCCGAGAAGCGCGGCGAGTTCAACGCCCGCATCGCCGCCCGCGACCCGGCCGCCACCAAGGAGGCCTGGCAGCGCTTCTACTTCAAGGGCGAGCTGCCCGAGGAAATCGAGGCGCCTGCCCCCAAGGGTCACGTCAACAAGCGTCGCCTGAAGGCGCCGAAGATCGGGTTCTGATCATCCACCCGAGATTGCGTCAATACGTGACGCAACCTTAGCACATTCGCGCCATCAATCCGCCGGATGCGGCGGGCGATCCTTCGGTCAAGCTTCATGACCGGAGGGGAACGATCATGCGTTGGATGGGCGTGCTGGGCGTCGGCCTGGCGATGGCGGGCGGCGTCGCTCAGGCCGAGGATGTCTGCGCGAAGGCCGCGCCGGCGTTGCCGGGCTTCATCTGCGTCGCCACCGCCCACGGCGCGGCGCTCGCGCCGGATCCCGCGCGCGCCGACGAGCTGGCGCGCTACGCCTCGGCGGGCGAGCAGCGCTTCCAGGCCCGCTTCGCCCGCCCGGCGACGCCCTATATCGTCTACGAGACCGCCGACCTAGCCCAGACGCGCCAGGCCAACGCCGCCCTGCTGAAGCTCGGCTACGACCGTGTTCTGGCCTGGCCGACCAAGCAGACGCAGAAGGACAGCCTCGGCAAGGCCCTGCAGCAGCAGGTCGAGCAGATGCAGGCCCAGGGCAAGCCCCAGGCCTTCATCGACCAGGTCGTGCAGCGACGCCAGGCAGCCATGGACGCCAGCATCGACCAGCGCGAGGCGTCGGTGGTGCCGCATGAGCTGGCGCACCAGTGGTACGTCGAGTCCGGCTGGCCCGGCGTGCGCGGCGACGTCGGCGGCCACTACGGCGGCCCCGGTCCGGACTGGATGGACGAGCTCTCGGCCATCGTCGCCGAGAGCGACGCCAACGCCGACGCCCGCCGCGGCCAGTTCAGGGACCTCTATCTGGCCGCCCAGCCGCAGACATCCGGCGCGCTCACCCAGGCGGACCTGCTCGACCTGTCCGGCTTCCTCGACCAGGTCCATCCCGCCCACGCGCGCGACCTGGCGGCGGGCGCGCCGCCGCCGAAGCCGGGCGTCACCGTGAGGGTCGAGACCTCGCAGGGCGGTCCCGTCAGCCCCATCAATCTGTTCTACGTGAAGGACAGGATGTTCGCCGACTTCCTGATGGCCCGGACGGGCGATCCGGCGGTCTTCGGCTCGATCCTCGACGCCTTCAAACGCGGCCAGACCTTCGATGACTGGCTGCGCGTCGACGGCGCCGAGAAGGGGCTGGCTCCGGACCGACAGGGCCTCGAGCGTCAATGGCGCGACTGGCTCAAGGAGAAGCTCGGCGAGTCGAAGGTGGCCTGACCCTACCCCCGCGCCAGCACCCGGGCCGACAACCAGCGCCGCACCGGCTCGTCGATCAGTTTCAGGCAGGCCCAGGCGATGGCCACCGCCGCCACGAACACCCCCGCCCCGACCAGGGCGCCTTGGGCGGCGGGGATTTTCCGGTCGATGACCCAGCCGGTGTAGATGTAGATCAGCGGATAGTGGGTGATGTAGAGCGGGTAGGACAGGTCGCCGAAGAAGCGGGCGATCCGCACGCTGGGACCGTCGGCGTCCTTCTCGCCGGCCCCGATGGCGACGATCAGCGGGAACAGCAGGATGATGCACGCGGCCTCGTAGAGGCCGTTCAGCCACAGCCGCTCGGTCCCGCCGAAGCGCGGCAACGCCAATGCAGCCACCAGAAGCAAGCTGCACAGAGCGAAGCCGTGGCGGACCTTGATCCGCTTGCCCAGCCGCATCAGCAGCACGCCGGCGAAGAACGGGAACATCACCCGCGTCAGGCCGATCTGGATGCCGTTGGCGTCCAGCGCCCACCCACCGATGACGTCGCCGCGCGGGCCCAGCACCAGCAGGCCGACCAGCGCCAGGGCCGAGACGGCCACCAGCACGCCCAGCCAGCGGATCGGCAGCTTCCGCAGGCCGACGGCGTAGAGGATGTTGGCGATGTACTCGTAGAACAGCGACCATTGCGGGCCGTTCAGCGGATAGATCTCGCCCCAGCCGCGGATCTCGGCCGACGGCCGCAGCGGGATCATCACAAAGCCCAGCAGCAGCACGCCGATCACCTGCCAGGTGGTCGCCGTCGGCAGCTTGGGAAAGATCGAATAGTGCTGGAAGGCCAGCAGCGCCGCGCCGACCAGGCCGCCGATGACGATCATCGGCTGCAGCCGCACCAGGCGGCGCTTGTAGAAGCTCCACTGGCTCATGCTCTCGCCCTGACCCTGGCCCTGGCCGCCCCAGCGGTCGTCATAGGCGTAGGCGATGACGAAGCCCGACAGCAGGAAGAAGAAGTCCACCGCCAGGTAGCCGTGGTTGATGATCTGCTTCTGGGGGCTGCCGCCGGCATAGGCCTCGAACAGGTGGAAGACCACCACCAGCAGCGAGGCCACGCCCCGCAGGCCGTCGAGAATGACGTAGTGGCTCTTGCCTGGGGTTGGAGCGGCGGCTGGGGCCGGGGCGATGGTCGAGGTCGCGGCGGCGGAAGACGTCATGAGCAGGCTTCGCTTGTTGTGAGGTGACGCCGAGGGTCGCCGGGTTCGCCGCCGGGCCGCAACCCTCTTTAGGCGCGCCTGGAGCGGGGCGACGGGCGCATGCGTCGCAACGCCCCCTCGCAACGCTGGACGCCTGACGGCGACAACAACGCAAGGCGCGTCCGACGGACGTCCTGGAAAATGCGAAGAAGCCGCCTTTGGTGAGGCGGCTCCATGCTCTCGGGAAAAACGCCTCAGAGGGCGAGAAACAGGCGCATCGCGAGATAGGCCGTCGCGAGCCAGAAGACGCTGCAGAAACCACCGCCGAACACCAGGGCGCGGCGGAAGTCGCGGCTGTGCAGAAGGCCGGGCGCGACCACGGGTCGCGAATCCTGCGTGTGAAACACCTTGGTCTCCTCCCGTGGCTCGGCGCTGTGGGGGCTCGCACCGTTAACCACGGCGCGACGATGTCACGAAACTGACGAAACACAACCTGAGCCTTCGCCTTTCAGGCGAATTTCAGCCCATTTTTCGCCTGATTTCGTGCGATTACACGCGAAAACCCGCCTTATCCGCCTTTTACGGCCGCCGCGATGTCGCCAACCACCTTGCGAACAAGGGCTGGATCGTCGCCCTCGGCCATGATACGGATCAGCGGCTCGGTGCCCGAGGCCCGCACCACGATGCGGCCATTGCCGTTCAGGGCGGCCTCGCCGTCGGCGATCGCCTCCTTGACGGCCTTGGCCTCCAGCGGCTTGCCGCCGGCGAAGCGGACGTTTTCCAGCAGCTGCGGCACCGGCTCGAACTGGCGGGCCAGAGCGCTCATCGGCTGGCCGGTCTCGATCATCACCGCCAGCACCTGCAGGGCGGCGATCAGGCCGTCGCCCGTGGTCGAGAAGTCCGACAGGATCAGGTGGCCCGACTGCTCGCCGCCCACATTGAAGCCGCCCTCGCGCATACGGGCCATGACGTAGCGGTCGCCGACGGCGGTGCGCTCCAGCGTCAGGCCCAGATCCCTGAGCGAGCGCTCGAGGCCGAGGTTCGACATCACGGTCGCCACCACCCCGCCGGCCTTCAGCTTGCCGGCCCGGGCATAGGCGCCGGCGATGATGGCCATGATCTGGTCGCCGTCGACGATCAGGCCCTTCTCGTCGCAGATCACCAGCCGGTCGGCGTCGCCGTCCAGGGCGATGCCGATGTCGGCGCGGTATTCGCGCACCAGCTTGGCCATCGCCTCGGGATGGGTCGAGCCGCATTCCTCGTTGATGTTGGTGCCGTCGGGCGTGTCGCCCAGGGCGATCACCTCGGCGCCCAGTTCGTAGAGCGCGGTCGGGGCGACCTTGTAGGCCGCGCCGTTGGCGCAATCGATGACGATCCGCAGGCCGGCCAGCGACAGATGACGCGGGAAGGTCGCCTTGACGATCTCGACATAGCGGGCCTGGGCGTCGTCGATGCGCTTGACGCGGCCAAGACCGCGCGGCGGCGCCAGGCCCTCCTGCAGGCCCTCGTCCATCAGGGCCTCGATCTTCAGTTCCTGCTCGTCCGACAGCTTGTAGCCGTCGGGGCCGAACAGCTTGATGCCGTTGTCGGCGAAGTTGTTGTGGCTGGCGCTGATCATCACGCCGAGGTCGGCACGCATCGAGCGGGTCATCATGGCCACGGCCGGGGTCGGCAGCGGGCCGAACAGCCGCACGTCCATGCCGACGCTGGTGAAGCCGGCGACGAGGGCCGGCTCGATCATGTAGCCCGACAGGCGGGTGTCCTTACCGATCACCACCAGGTGGCGGCGGTCGTCCTGCGAGCGGAACAGCTTGCCGGCCGCCAGGCCGACGCGCAGGGCGACTTCGGCGGTCATCGGGTGCTTGTTGGCCTGGCCGCGGATGCCGTCGGTGCCGAAATAGGCGCGCTTGCTCATGGGGGTCTTCATGTCGCTTAAGTGAACTTGCGCGGCCCATATAGAGCCTCGCCGGGGCGGAGTCTGGACCGCGAAACGATCCGAAATGCAGATTTACGTCGCTGGTCCCTGCACGAGTGCTAAAGGCCGCGCTCGAAATATCCCGTGCCGGCAGCAATAATCCTCCCGGCCGGTTCTACAAAGGATCATGTCCCATGTGCGGCATCATCGGCATCGTCGGTAAGGCCTCCGTCGCCGAGCGTCTGGTCGAGAGTCTGAAGCGGCTCGAATACCGGGGCTACGACTCGGCCGGGGTGGCGGGCGTGGTCGGCGGCAAAGTCGAGCGCCGCCGGGCCAAGGGCAAGATCGTCGCCCTGGAAGAGGTGCTGGCGGCCGAGCCGCTGACCGCCACGACCGGTATCGGCCATACCCGCTGGGCCACTCACGGCGCGCCCAATGTCGCCAACGCCCACCCGCACAGCGCCGGCCGCGTCACCCTGGTCCACAACGGCATCATCGAGAACTTCGCCGAGCTGAAGGCCGAGCTGGCCGCCGCCGGCCGGGTGTTCGAGAGCGACACCGACACCGAGGTCATCGCCCACCTGATCGACGCCGAACTGGCCACCGGCCTGGCCCCGCTGGAGGCCTTCAAGGCCACGCTCGACCGCCTGGCCGGCGCCTACGCGCTCGCCGTGCTGATCGAAGGCGCCGAGAACCTGGTGCTGGGCGCCCGCCGCGGCAGCCCGCTGGTGGTCGGCGAGGGCCAGGGCGAGATGTTCCTGGGCTCCGACGCCCTGGCCGTCGGCCCCTTCACCAACCGGGTGATCTATCTCGACGAGGGCGACTACGTGGCCCTCGACCACGACAGCGCCAGGATCTTCGACGCCTCGGGCGCGGCGGTGACCCGCCCCGTGCGCGTGGTGCCGACCAGCGCCGTGATGATGGAGAAGGGCAACTACCGCCACTTCATGGAGAAGGAGATCCACGACCAGCCGGAGGGGTGCCAGCGCACCATCGCCGCCTATGTGGACGCCCTGACCAGCCGCGCCGCCGTGCCCGGCGACATCGACTGGGCCAAGCTGGAACGCATCCAGATCGTCGCCTGCGGCACCTCCTACATCGCCGGCGTGGTCGGCAAGTACCTGATCGAGCAGTTGGCCGACCTGCCGGTGGACGTCGAGATCGCCTCGGAGTTCCGCTACCGCCAGCCGGCCCTGCGTCCCGGCGCCCTGGTCGTGGCCATGTCGCAGTCGGGCGAGACCGCCGACACCCTGGCGGCCCTGCGCTACTGCAAGGCCAAGGGCATGAAGAGCGCCGTGGTGGTCAACGCCACGGAGTCCACGATGGCCCGCGAGGTCGACGTGGTCTGGCCGATCCACTGCGGGCCGGAGATCGGCGTCGCCTCGACCAAGGCCTTCACCGCCCAGGTCAGCGTGCTGACCGCCATCGCCGTCGGCGCGGCCAAGGCCCGCGGGACGATCGACGCGGCCGAGGAACAGCGCCTGGTGAAGGTGCTGCTGGAGGCCCCGCGCCTGATCGCCGAGGCCATCGGCCTGGAAGATGCGCTCAAGGACATCGCCGCCGACGTCGCCAAGGCCCGCGACGTGCTCTATCTGGGTCGCGGTCCGATGTCGGCCCTGGCCCTGGAAGGCGCGCTGAAGCTCAAGGAGATCAGCTACATCCATGCCGAGGGCTACGCCGCGGGCGAGCTGAAGCATGGCCCGATCGCCCTGGTCGACGACAAGACCCCGATCGTCATCCTCGCGCCCCATGACAGCTGGTTCGAAAAGTCGGCCTCGAACATGAGCGAGGTCATGGCGCGCGGCGGCCAGGTGATCTTCATCACCGACACCGAAGGCGTGAAGCACGCCCCGGCCGGCGCCAAGGTCGTCGTCACCGCCCCGGCCAGCGACCCGCTGGTCTCGACCCTGGTGATGTCGGCCCCGATCCAGCTGCTGGCCTACCACGTCGCCGTGATCAAGGGCGCGGACGTAGACCAGCCGCGGAACCTGGCGAAGTCGGTGACGGTGGAATAACGCCTTTCCGAAGCAGAACGCGCATCCCCCCAACAGAAGTCATCGCCCGGCTTGTCCGGGCGACCCAAGCGGAATGTCAGGGTATGGCTGGCTCAGCTTGGGTCGCCCGCATGAAGCGGGCGATGACTTCTTTGAAAGGCTGGCTGGGGTTTAACCCGCCAACCCCTTCAGGATCGCCGGCTTCACCCTGAGGTCGGTCTCGCCGAACACCAGATCCTCGCGGCCGAAATACTCCTTCTGGCGCTTGGCGCACCAGTCGGTGGTGACCAGGGTCAGGCGGGCCTTGTCCGGGACCACCCGGCCGCCGGCATAGGCGAAGTCGCCGGTCAGCTTGTCGAACGGGAAGCCCCGGTCCTGGTCGGCGCGCGACAGGATGTCGGCGAGGGTCTTCGCATCGATCTCCGCCTTCATGATCGTCCCGTCGAAACGCACCACGGAGTCGTAGGCATAGCGGGTCAGGTCGCCGGCCGGCAGGCCCATGCCCATCGTGGTGTGCCCCATGAACCCGGCGTCGGCGCCCGCCGCCTTGGCCATCAGGCCGGCGACATGGCGGCCGCTGTCGCCCAGCGACAGGGCCTTGGGGATTTTCGCGACCACCGCCCGCTCCTGCGGCGTCAGGGTGGCGGCCAGGGTCTCGCGCACCTGGCGGGCCAGGGCCGCATCGGCCGGACCGCGCGGATCGACGACGACGCGGGCTATGCGGATCGGATCCTTGGCGCGCGAGCGGTCGATCGTGGCGACGGTCAGGGGCTGGCCCCAGGCGCCGGTGTGGACGTAGCGGCTGGATCCCTGCGCGTGCTCGACCGTCAGGTGGTTGTGGCCGCCGAGGAACAGCGTGCGGTCGGGCAGCGACGGCAGCAGCGGCCGGTCGGCGGGCAGGCCAGCATGGCTCATCACCACCAGCAGGCCGTCGTCGGGCGGCGAGCCCGGCAAATTGGATTGCGCCCACGGGGTCGGGGCGGGGATCGAGAGATCGGGGCGGATGGCCTTGGGATAGGTGTCGATCGAATTGGTCGCCCAGCCGACCAGATGCACCGGAAAGCCGAGATCGAGCGTCGCTCGCGACGAGGCCACCGGACGACCTGTGCGCTTGTCGACGATATTGCTGACCACGGTGATGCCCAGGGCCCGGGCGCGATCAGCGGCGGCGGCCACGTCCTCGACCAGGTCGGCGTCGTGGTTGCCGATGTTGATGACGGTCGGCGCCAGCTTGGCCAGGGCCTCCAGGAACGCCCAGTCCAGCGTCCCGCCGGTGCGCTTGGCGACGACGTTGCCGGCCTCGAACAGGTCGCCGTTCAGCAGGATCAGGCTGGGCGTCGCGTCGCGGCGGACGATGCGGCGCATGGCCTCCAGCAGGGCCGGCATGATCCCGTAGGCCGAGTGCAGGTCCGACAGCATCAGCACCCTGGCCCGGCCGGTGGCGGCAAGAGCGGCGGGCGCCAGCATCAGGCTCGCGGCCGTCGCGCCCAGCACCGTGCGCCTGTTCCAAACCGTCATGCCAGCCTCGTGCATTGCTTCGAGGACTGCCTAAGGCCTGTCGGCTTTCGTGGAAACCATCGAGCGCTCGCGGAGCCGAAATCCCGCCCTTCGACAGGCTCAGGGTGAGGATTTCTACTGCGCCATCCGAAGTCGTCCTCACCCTGAGCTTGTCGAAGGGCGAGGACGCCCCCTCACTTCTCGCTGTCGAGATGCGCCATCATCGCCGGGGCGTAGCGCGTGCCGGCCGCCGCGCCCTTGGGCACGGCCGCCTCGATGGCGGCGAGATCCTCGGCGGTCAGCACGACGTCGAGCGCGCCGAGGGCTTCCGACAACCGATCGCGGCGGCGGGCGCCGACCAGGGGGATGATGTCGTCGCCGCGCGAGGCGACCCAGGCGATGGCCACCTGGGCCGTCGAGACGCCCTTGGCCTCCGCCACCGCTCGCAGAGCCTCGACCAAAGCCAGGTTGCGGTCGAGGTTCTCGCCCTGGAAGCGCGGGCTGATGGTGCGGAAGTCACGGGCGCCGCGGACGGCGTCCTTGTCCCAGTGGCCGCTGATCAGGCCGCGCGACAGTACGCCATAGGCGGTGATCCCGATGCCCAGCTCGCGGGTGGTCGGCAGGATGGCGTCCTCGATGCCGCGCGACAGCAGCGAATACTCGATCTGCAGGTCGCTGATCGGGGCGACGGCGGCGGCGCGGCGGATGGTGTCGGCGCCGACTTCCGACAGGCCGATATGGCGGATGTAGCCGGCGTCGCGCAGCTCGACGAGGGCGCCGATGGTGTCCTCGATCGGCACGTCCGGATCCAGGCGCGAGGGGCGGTAGACGTCGATGTGATCGACCTGCAGGCGGCGCAGCGAATAGGTCAGGAAGCTCTTCACCGCCTTGGGCCGGCTGTCGTAGCCGAGGAAGGCGCCGTCGGGGCCGCGCAGGGCGCCGAACTTGACGCTGATCACGGCCTTGTCGCGGTCCTTGCCCTGCAGAGCCTCGGCGATCAGCATCTCGTTGTGGCCCATGCCGTAGAAGTCGCCGGTGTCGAGCAGGGTGACGCCGGCCTCCATCGCGGCATGGATGGTGGCGATGCTCTCGGCGCGGTCGGCGGGGCCGTAGAGGTCGTTGGACATGCCCATGCAGCCGAGGCCGAGGGCGGAGACGGCGGGACCGGTGGTTCCGAGCTTGAGGGTGCGCATGGCGATCTCCTTCGAACGGGCGCCCCTTTGGGGAGCGAGGAGCGCCGGTGTTGAACGCGCCGACTATGCCTTCGCGCGACCTGTGCGATAATCCGTTCAACCTCGCACGAGCCGTTCGAAATTTCGCACAATGGCCACGCCCGACCTCGCCGACCTGGACGCCTTCGCCGCCGTGTCCCGGGCGCGAAGCTTTCGCGGCGCCGCGGTAGGACGGGGCGTGTCGCCCTCGTCGTTGAGCGAGGCTGTGCGGCGGCTGGAGGCGGCGGTCGGCGTGCGTCTGCTCAACCGCACCACACGCAGCGTCACGCCCACCGAGGCCGGAGAGCGCCTGCTGGAGCGGCTGGCCCCGGCCCTGGCCGACGTGGCCGGCGCGCTGGACGCGGTGAACCAGTTCCGCGACAGCCCGACCGGAACCCTGCGCCTCAACGTGCCCGGCTCGGCCGCGAGGCTGGCCCTGCCCGACATCATCGGCCCGTTCCTGCACGCCCATCCGGGCATCACGCTGGAAATCATGGTCGAGGACAGCTTCGTCGACGTGCTGGCGGCCGGGGCCGACGCCGGGGTGCGCTATGGCGAGCGGCTGGAGAAGGACATGATCGCCGTGCCGCTGTCAGGCCCGGAACGCTACCAAGCGGCGGCCTCGCCGGCCTTCCTGGAACGCTATGGAACCCCGCGCCATCCCCGCGACCTGCTGGCCATGCCCTGCATCCGCCACCGCTTTCCCAGCGGCGCCCTGATCGTGCTGGAGTTCGAGAAGGACGGCGAGATCATCCGGGTTTCGCCCGAGGGACCGCTGATCACCTCGTCCTCCGAACTGGAGATCCGCGCCGCCGAGGAAGGCCTCGGGGTAATCGCCAGCTTCGAGGGGTTCCTGGCCCCTTCGGTGGCGGCCGGACGCCTCGTGCCGGTGCTGGAGGACTGGAACCCGCCGTTCGAAGGGCCCTTCCTCTACTATCCCAGCCGTCGGCACATGCCCGCCCCGCTGCGCGCCTTCGTCGACTTCGTTCGGGCCCGGCGCGGGGGAAGCTGAATCTTTTTCGGCGTTTGCCGCCTGTTCACCGTCTTCCGCCATGCTCGTGCGCGAAAGAACGAGGGGCCACCGCCTATGACCGTCCGCAGACGCCTGTCCGCTCGCCTCGACGCGGCGCTCGCCCGCCTGCGGGGCCTGTGCGCCGACACCCGCGGCGCCATCGCCGTATGGGTGGCCCTCAGCCTCATTCCGTTGTCGATCCTGTGCTTCGGCATCGCCGACATTAGCCGCGCGACCCTGGAACGCCGCAATCTGCAGGACGCCCTGGACGCCGCGACCCTGATCGCCGCGCGCTCGACGGCCACGGACGCGACCTCCCTGACCGCCATCGGCCTGCCGGCCCTCACGGCCGAACTGGGCTACGCCCCCGCCAGCGCCACGTTCACCCGCGTGGCGGCCGTGGCCGCCACCAGCACCAGCGCAGCGACGCCCGAGACCGTGGTCGGCAAGGCCAGCACCTCGATCACCCCGATCATCCTGAACCTGTGGACCACGTCCAAGACCCTGGCGGTCAGCGCCAAGTCCGAGGTCGTCCGTTCGTCCAAGAACCTGGAAGTGGCCCTGGTGCTCGACACCACCGGCTCGATGTTCGGCACCCGCCTGACCGACTTGAAGACGGCGGCGTCGGACGCCATCGACACCATCGTCCAGGACACCCAGACCCCGTTCTATTCGAAGATCGCCATCATCCCCTATTCGGTGGGCGTCGACGTCGGGACCTATGCCGACACGGTGCGCGGTCCCGTGGCCGTGCGCACTGTGACCAACATCGCCAACTGGACCACCGCCTCGGGCAAGAGCATCAGCGGCGTGACCAAGGCCAATCCGGCGGTCGTCACCATCACCGGCCACGGCTATTCCGCCGGCGACACGCTCTACATCAGCGGCGTCAAGGGCATGACCCAGCTGAACGGCCAGATCGTCACGGTCGCCAGCGTCGTAGACGCCAACAAGATCAAACTCAATATCAGGACTGACAGCGGCTACTCGACCTACACGTCGAGCGGCACGACGACCAAGTGCACGAACGCCCGCTGCACGGCCGTGGTCACCGCGGCGTCGCACGGCTACCTGAACGGCGACATCGTCGACATGGCCAGCGTCGGCGGCATGACCCAGCTGAACGGCAACAGCTATACGATCGGCACGGTGGCCACCAACACCTTCGAGCTGACCGGCGTGGCCGGCACGACGCTGTCGACCTACACCTCGGGCGGCACGGCGACCTGCAACACCACCACCAGCTACGCCTTCAGCTGCACCAATTTCACCTTCAACAGTACGTCCAACAGCACGACCACCTATAAGCTGACCACCTGCGCCACCGACCGCTCGGGAACATCCGGTTCGACCGACTACGCTTATACCGACGACTCGCCGAGCACCGCCCTTGTCGGCCGCCACTACTACAGCGCCACGACCTGCCCCTCGGAGGAGATCATGCCGCTGTCGAGCGACAAGACCGCCCTGAAGGCCAAGATCACCGCCTTCACCGCCTCGGGCTCGACCGCCGGCCAGATCGGCATCGACTGGGGTTGGTACATGGTCTCGCCCAACTTCAGCTCACTATGGTCCAGCAGCACCCAGAAGCCGGCGGCCTACGGCGCGACCGATCTGCTCAAAGTGGTCATCATCATGACCGACGGCGCCTTCAACACCGGCTATTGTCGGGGGGTTATGTCGAAGGATTCCGGCCAGAGCGGGACCAAGATCGACTGCTCGGCCACCAATGGCGACCTGTTCGACCAGGCCAAGGCCACCTGCACGGCGATGAAGAAGAAGAACATCGTGATCTACACGGTCGGCTTCGACGTGGGCAGCGACGCCGACGCCAAGGACATGCTGACCAAGTGCGCCACCGACAGCGACAAGGCCAAGTTCCCCTCCACCGGCTCGGAGCTGAAGGCGACCTTCAAGTCGATCGCCCAGGACATTTCCGCCCTACGGATCGCAAAATAGCGGGCCTGCCCCACGAATTCGGCCCATGAAAAAGGCCCCGTCCGCAAGGACGGGGCCTTTGGCGTTCAGGGACCAGAACCGGCCGGTCAGGCCAGCTTGATCTCGCGCAGGCGCTGCTGGAGGAATTCGTCGGCGGTGATCGAGTCCGGATAGCGGTCCGGGTTCTCGGCGGTGACGGTGCTGGGCAGGGTCTTGATCTCGTAGTCCGACGCGAAGTGCAGGAAGAACGGCGTCGAGTAGCGCGGCACGCCGCGGCGCTCGGGCGGCGGGTTCTGCACGCGGTGGATGGTCGAGGGCAGGACATGGTTGGTCAGGCGCTCGAGCATGTCGCCGATATTGACGACGATGCAGCCCGGCGGCGGGTTGATCGGCAGCCATTCGCCGTTGCGGTCCTGCAGCTCCAGCCCGCCTTCTTCGGCGCCGAGCAGCAGGGTGATGGTGTTGATGTCGCCGTGGGCGCCGGCGCGCACGCCGGTGGCGTCCTGCGGGATCGGCGGATAGTGCAGCAGGCGCAGCACGCTGTTGCCGTTCTCGACGGTCGGCTTGAAGAAGTCGCGGTCGAGCTTCAGGTAGGTGGCGATCGCCTCCAGCACCTTGCCGCCCATGCCGTCCAGCGCGTTGTAGAGCCAGCTGACGTCGTGCTTGAAGGCCGGGATCTCGGCCGGCCAGACGTTGTCGGCCATGGTGGCGCGGAAGCGGTGGCCGGGCGGCAGGTCGCGGCCCATGTGCCAGAATTCCTTCAGGTCGTGGTGCGTCGCGCCCTTGGCGGTCTCGACCCCGAACGGGATGTAGCCGCGCGCGCCGCCCTTGACCCCGGCATATTGCTTCTTGGTCTCGACCGGCAGGGCGAAGAAGGCCTTGGCGTCGTCGACGGCCGCGTCGATCCGGTCCTGCGGCAGGTCATAGTCCGCCAGCACGGCGAAACCATAGCGCTCGAACGAGGCGCCCAGCTCGCGGGCGAAACGGTCGAAGTCCTTGCTGTAGAGAGTGAACGAGACGGGCTCGATGGCGGATGCGGACACGGTTGGCCTTCAGAGTTAGTAAGACGGGCCTTACTACACCCAAGAGGCGGCGGAACGAAGGCCGTTGATCCCCCGCTCATGTCGTTTGTCGGAACTTGACCATAACGGGTGCGTTTCACCCGCTGATCCGACACTTCACGGGATAGACGGCAGATGACCAACAAGACCGCCTTCCGCGCCGCCGCTCTCGGCGCCCTCCTGATCGGCGCCGGCGCCATGACCGCCTGCACCACCACCGACCCCTATACCGGCATGCCGGTGCGCAACAACACCGGCACCGGGGCCCTGGCCGGCGCCGCCGGCGGCGCGCTGCTGGGCTACCTGACCAACACCAACAAGGGCGAGCAGGGCCGCAAGAACGCGCTGATCGGCGCGGGCATCGGCGCCCTGGCCGGCGGCGCCGTCGGCAACTACATGGACCGCCAGCAGGCCGACTTCCGCCGCAGCCTGGAAGGCTCGGGCGTCGCCATCCGCCGCAACGGCGACCAGATCGTGCTGGTCATGCCCAGCGACGTGACCTTCGCCGTCGACAAGTCGGACGTGCAGCCGCAGTTCACCCGCGTGCTCGACGACGTGGCCCGCACCCTGAACGCCTATCCCCAGACCACGATCGACGTGGTCGGCCACGCCGACAGCAGCGGTCCGGACGACTACAACCAGGCCCTGTCGGAGCGCCGCGCCGGCTCGGTGGCCGGCTATCTGACCGGCCCCGGCCGCGTGCTGCCCGACCGCGTCTTCGTGGCCGGCCAGGGCGAGCGCCAGCCGATCGCCACCAACGACACCGCCGAGGGCCGCGCCCAGAACCGCCGGGTCGAGATCATCCTGCGCCCGCTGACCCAGTAGCGCCAAAAATGGGGGGCGCGCCGGCTCGACCGGCCGCCCCTCTCCTGGCTAGAACGGGCGCATGAAGACCCGCGCCGACCTGTTCGCCTTCTTCGACGCCCACGGCGTCGACCATTCCACCCTCGACCACCCGCCGGTGTTCCGCGTCGAGGAGGGGCTGGAGATCAAGAAGGCCCTGCCCGGCGGTCACACCAAGAACCTGTTCCTGAAAGACGCCAAGGGCCAGCTGTGGCTGATCTCGGCCCTGGGCGAGACGGCGATCGACCTCAAGAAGCTGCACCACGTGATCGGCTCGGGCCGGCTGTCGTTCGGCCCGGAGGCGATGATGGTCGAGACGCTGGGCGTGACGCCGGGCTCGGTGACGGCCTTCGGCCTGATCAACGACGGCGACCGCAAGGTGCGCTTCGTGCTCGACAAGGCCTTGGCCCAGGCCGATCCGGTCAACTTCCATCCGCTGAAGAACGACGCCACCACCGCCGTCAGCCAGGCGGGTTTCCGCAAATTCCTGGCGGCGCTGGGCATCGAGCCGATGATCGTCGATTTCGAGGCGATGGCCGTGGTGGGCTGAGGACCCGAGGACCCGGGCGACCCGGCGCCCTTGCGCGACACAACCATAAGCCACATCATCCGCCCACAATAACCAAAAGGGGATGAAACCATGGTGTGGCTGCCGATCACGTCCGTTCTTTGCATCGCCAGCGTCGCGGGCCTGGTCGGGCTAAGCCTGCCCGTGGCCCTGCGCCGCACACGCACGCGGATCTCACTGGGCGAAGGCGGCGACGCGGTGCTGGCCGGCCGCATGCGCGCCCACGGCAACTTCATCGAGTACATGCCGCTGGGCCTGATCGCGATGGGCCTGGCCGAATTGCAGGGCGCACCGACCATCCTGGTGCTGGCCAGCGCCATCGCCCTGGGCGTCGGCCGGCTGATCCACGCCATCGGCATGTTGACCGGCGCCAAGGTGCCGCCGCGCGCCATCGGCATGGTGCTAACCTGGCTGGGCCTGCTGGGAGCTGGCGCGGGGGTCCTGTGGGCGATCCTCGGCCACGGCTGACGGCGACGATTGCGAACCGCGCGCTCAAGGACCATGTTGCGGCGCTGAACGACCCGCGCGTGAGAGAAGACCCCCCATGTCCCTGATCGGTGAAAAGCCCGCCCCCATCCAGGCCGGCGGCGGCAAGAGCGAGCACATCAAGGACGGGACCGACGACAGCTTCCTGGCCGACGTCATCGAGGCCTCGAAGGTCCAGCCGGTGATCGTCGACTTCTGGGCCACCTGGTGCGGCCCGTGCCGCCAGCTGACCCCGGCCCTGGAAAAGGTGGTCAACGCCGCCAAGGGCGCGGTCAAGCTGGTCAAGATCGACGTCGACAAGAACCCGGGCTTCGCCGGCCAACTGCGCGTGCAGTCGATCCCCACCGTCTACGCCTTCGTCGACGGTCAGCCCGTGGACGGCTTCCAGGGCGCCCTGCCCGAAAGCCAGATCCAGCAGTTCGTCGAGCGCATCTCGGGTCCGCCCGCGGCCGGCGCCGTCGACGAGCTGCTGGCCATGGCCAAGGAGAGCCTGGACGTCGAGGACTTGGGCGGCGCGGCCCAGGCCTTCGCCCAGGTGCTGCAGATGGAGCCGGACAACATCAAGGCGCTGGGCGGTCTGGCCCGCGTCTACCTGGCCGGCGGCGACCTGGAGCGCGCGGCCGAGATCGCCGCCATGGC
Source organism: Caulobacter hibisci (assembly GCF_016135805.1). GTDB lineage: Bacteria > Pseudomonadota > Alphaproteobacteria > Caulobacterales > Caulobacteraceae > Caulobacter > Caulobacter hibisci. The sequence continues at coordinate 58,392 of NZ_JADWOX010000021.1, read as the reverse complement.
GCCGACGACCGCCAAGGATCCTGACCTCGAAAGCGTCCGCGCCGCCTTGAAGCTGGCCGAGGCCGCTCCGTCCGAGACGGCCGCCTTCGAGCAGCGCCTGGCCGCCAACGCCGACGACCACGAGGCCCGGTTCGAACTCGCCAAGGCCCTGGCCGGCGCCGGGCGCCTCGACGCGGCCAGCGATCACCTGCTGACCATCATCCAGCGCGACCGCGCCTGGAACGACGAAGCCGCCCGCAAGCAGCTGCTGACCGTGTTCGAGGCCGCCGGTCCGACCTCGGAAGTGGCCAAGCAGGGCCGCAAGCGCCTGTCGTCGATCCTGTTCAGCTAGGAAACCCTGGCGGGACCACGCCGTTCACAATTCCAGTCAAGGAGGCCGCCATGCCGGGCGTTTACCGGAAGACCCTCGATTTGCCGCTGGTGATACCCGTGTTCCCGCTGGACGGCGCCCTGCTGCTGCCGGGCGGTCAGTTGCCGTTGAACATCTTCGAGCCGCGCTATCTGAACATGCTGGACGACGCCATGTCGGGCGAGCGGATCATCGGCATGGTGCAGACGCGAGCGGGCGGCGATAACGAGAGGCCCTCGCTGGCGCCGGTGGGCTGCGCGGGCCGGGTGACCAGCTTCGCCGAGACCAGCGACGGCCGCTACCTGATCACCCTGACGGGCGTGGCGCGGTTCCAGGTCGGTGAGGAGTTGCCGGTGCGCACGCCCTATCGTCAGGTACGGGCCGACTTCGCGCCCTACGACCTCGACCTTCATGAAGACCAGCAGGAGCCCGCCGGCGACGGCGCGCCGCTGCTCAGCGCCCTGCGCCGCTATCTCGACCACCGCGGCCTGGCCATCGACTGGACCGAGGCCCAGGCCGCGCCGTCCGACGCCCTGATCAACAGCCTGGCCATGGCCCTGCCGTTCGATCCTCTGGAAAAGCAGGCGCTGCTGGAGGCCCGCACCCTGGCCGACCGCCGCAGCACCCTGGTCACCCTGCTGGAGATCGACGCCGCCCAGGACGACGACGACCCGCCGTTGTTGCAGTAGGCGATGGCTCAGGCCGATGCCGTCGCGCCGCCGGCCTGAGCGGTCGGTTGCGGCGGGCCGAAGCGGTTGTCGCCGACGCCTCCGTCCTGCAGCAGGAAGACGATCAGCACGGCGATCCCGCCCGGCACGAGGTTCAGCAGCAGCCACCAGCCGCTGCGGTCGATGTCGTGCAGGCGGCGAATGCTGAGCGACAGGGCCGGGAGCAGCAGGAGCAGGCCCAGGTACTGCGCCACGGGGGCCGGCGACCGCGGCGGGGCGCCCCTCAGGCCGTCAGCCAAGCCCCACCCCATCCCCCACAGGTAAGCCACGCTCAAGAGCAGGGTCAGGGACAGCATCAGGAACTGCAGGAGCTCCGATCGGTCGGAACGCCCCCGAAAGTCGGCGAAGCGGATCAACGGCTTGAATATCGACACGGCGAGCTCCCGATAAAACACCACTCACGGTAGCATGTCGCGACGCGATGAAAAGCCTCTGTCCGAAAGACGCCGGCCTTACGGCTTCACTGCATCCCAGGCGGCCACTTGGTAGCCGTTTTCGGACAGGCACTGGGCCACGGCCGCCTTGTGGCGCTCGTCATAGGCCGCGCGCTGGCTCTTGCTGCCCTTGGCCTTGTCGTAGGGGACCTTGAGCACCAGCCCGGTCGGGCCGGGCGGCAGGTCGCGGGCGGTGGCGCTGGCCGGGTGCACCTTGAAGCCGCTGGTCTTGCCGGCCCGCACCTCGTCGCGGCACGAGGCGAAGGTCGAGGCGAAGGCCTTTTCGTCGCTGGCCTTGGTCGCCAGGCGCGGGGAATAGCCGCCGTCGCCGCCCCCCATCGAGCCGCAGGCGGCGAGGGTCAGGGCGCTGGTGGCCGCGGCGGCGGCCAGGAAGGTCCGTTCGATGACGGTCATGAATGAGGTTCCAGGATCGTTGTTATCGCTCCTGCGACAACCGCGGCCACGCACGGAGGTTCCGGGACGTCCGGCGGCGGGGCTTTCCCATTTCGGCGGTGGGCTCTAGAACAGGGCCATGACCGCCGCTCCTCCGCCCCCGCCCGTCGATGTCGATCCGCGCCTGCTGGAGGTGCTGGTCTGCCCGGTGACCCGCGCCCCGCTGTTCTACGACCGCGCCCGCGGCGAGCTCGTCAGCCACACGGCCAAGCTGGCCTACCCGATCCGCGACGGCGTGCCGATCATGCTGCCGGAAGAGGCGCGGAGTTTGGCTGACGGGGAGTAAGACCCGGCGCAGCGAAAACCTCGTCCTTCGACAAGCTCAGGATGAGGTTTTCGATCGAGCGCCGAGCCTGAATTGGTCCTCATCCTGAGCCTGTCGAAGGACGAGGACCACTAACCGCCCTAAAGCGCCGTCCCGCGCAGCAGCTTCGGCAGGTCGCCCACGCCGCCGCCGGCTTCGTGCATGAAGAACCGGCGAGCCGGGGCGATACGGTTGACCGCCGCCATGCCGATGCCGCGCGCGACGCGCAGCAGGGCGTTGTCGTTCGAGAACAACCGCACGAAGCCGTCGAAGGCCAGGGCGTTGGTGACGTTGTCGAACCGCCGCCAGCGGGCGTAGCGCTCGAGTGTGGCTTCGGCGCCGATGTCCTCGCCGTTGCGGATCGCCTCGACCACCACCTCGGCCAGGGCCGCGGCATCCTTGAGACCCAGATTCAGGCCCTGTCCCGCGATCGGGTGCACGCCGTGGGCGGCGTCGCCGATCAAAGCCAGGCGTGGCGACGTCAGGCGCTCGGCCAGCGACAGCGACAGCGGATAGACGAACACCGGTCCGGCCATCTCGACTTCGCCGAGGAAATCGCCGAACCGGCGCATCAGGTGGGCGTGGAAGGCCTCGGGCGAAGCGCCCCGCAGGGCCTCGCCCCGCGCCGTGCTCTCGGTCCAAACCAGGCTGGCGCGGTTGTCGGTCAGCGGCAGGATGGCGAACGGCCCGCTGGGCAGGAAATATTCGTGGGCCACGCCCTCGTGCGGGCGCTGCATCCGCACCGTGGCGACGACGCCGCTCTGGCCGTAGCCCCAGCCGATGTCGCCGATCCCGGCGGCCTTGCGCAGGACGGAATTACGGCCCTCGGCGCTGACCACCAGCGGCGCGCTCAGCACCCGGCCGTCGGTCAGGGTCACCCGGGCCTCGGCGGCGTCGATCTCCAGGCCGGCCGCGCCCGCCGGCGCGATGACCGTCAGGCCCTTGTCCAGCGCCGTCTTCGACAGGGCCGCGCGGATCTGGCGGTTCTCGATCAGGTAGCCCAGCGGCTCGCCTTCCGAGCGGTCGGCGATCTCGCCGCTGTCGAAGCGCAGGAAGAACGAGGACGGCTTGCCCGAGGCCGCGCCCGGCGCCTTGCCGTCGGTGACCAGGATCTGCTCGATCCGCTGGGCGTGGGGCACCAGGGCCTCGCCCGCGCCGATCGCCCGCCATTGGCGGAACGACGAATAGGCGATGGCCGATGAGCGGCCGTCGAAGGTCGGGGCCAGCTGGGCGTCGAAGGGCTGCGGATCGACCAGCAGCGGCTTGACCCCGGCCGAGGCGAGGGCGAGCGCCAGGGTGGTTCCGGCCATGCCGGCCCCGGCGATGATGACGTCGGCGTCGTGCTTGCGCATGGCGTGGGTATGCGCTCGCGGCGGGCTCGCTGTCCAGTTGGACGGAAGGTCCGACGGCCCCTGCGCGACGGTCGCCAAGAGCCTCCGCAAAAATATTCCCTCAAGCGCGGCCATAAGCCGCCGCCTTTGGAAAACCCTGCCCTTGCTTACCCGCGATACGAGGCGTAACGGGACGGCGCATTTCCCCTTCGGGGGCTTAAAGATTGGAGACTGCGATGGGTTACCGGGTCGCCGTGGTCGGCGCCACGGGCAACGTGGGCCGCGAGATGTTCAACATCCTCGAGGAAGTGAAATTCCCCGTGGAGAAGATGCACGCCATCGCCTCGCGCAAATCCATCGGCACCGAGGTCTCGTTCGGCAACAAGATCCTCAAGTGCGAGGACCTGGAGCAGTTCGATTTCTCGACGGTCGACATCGTGCTGATGAGCGCCGGCGGGTCGATCTCGGCCGCCTGGGGCGAGAAGATCGGCGCGGCCGGTCCGATCGTCATCGACAACTCCAGCCACTTCCGGATGGACCCGGACGTGCCGCTGGTGGTGCCGGAAGTGAACCCGGACGCCGTCAACTCCATCCCCAAGAACATCATCGCCAACCCCAACTGCTCGACCGCCCAGCTGGTGGTGGCCCTCAAGCCGCTGCACGACGAGGTGCCGATCAAGCGCGTGGTGGTGTCGACCTACCAGTCGGTTTCCGGCGCGGGCAAGGAAGGCATGGACGAGCTGTGGGACCAGACCAAGGGCGTCTTCGTCCTGGGCGCGCCCGAGCCGAAGAAGTTCACCAAGCAGATCGCCTTCAACGTCATCCCCCACATCGACGTCTTCATGGACGACGGCTTCACCAAGGAAGAGTGGAAGATGACCGTCGAGACCCAGAAGATCCTGGATCCGGCGATCCAGCTGGTCGCCACCTGCGTGCGCGTGCCGGTGATGGTCGGCCACTCGGAGTCGATCAACATCGAGTTCACCGGCCCGCTGGACGAGGACGACGCCCGCGAGATCCTGCGCGACGCCGAAGGGATTGTCGTGGTCGATAAGCGCGAGAACGGCGGCTACATCACGCCGAAGGAAGCCCAGGGCGAGTTCCCGGTCTACGTGTCGCGCATCCGCAAGGACCCGACCGTCGAGCACGGCATCGCCCTCTGGTGCGTCGCCGACAACCTGCGCAAGGGCGCGGCCCTGAACGCGGTGCAGATCGCCCAGCTGCTGCACGACAAGGGCCTGATCAAGCAGAAGACGCCGGCCTAAAGAACGACCTCCCCGTCGTCCTTCCGCCAGCGGAGGGACGACGGGACAGGCCTTCGGGCCGATTTCGCACCTCTCCGCAAAAAGCGGGCGGACACCGGGACGACTCCCTGTCAGATCCCTCCGCGAAAGGTGCGGTCCATGTCCCCCAGTTCCACGAGCAGTCCCTCCGGCGACATGCGTTCGGCCTATCTGGCCGGCGCCGGCTGCTATCTGCTCTGGGGCTTCCTGCCCCTCTATTTCCACACCCTGGGCAGCTTCGGCGTCACCTCGTTCGAGATGATCGCCCACCGCACGCTGTGGTCGGTGATCTGGGCCGGCGGCCTCGTCCTGCTGGCCCGCCAGGGCGGCCAGGTCGGCGCGGTGCTGCGACAGCCCAAGACGCTTGGCCTGCTGCTGCTGTCGACCCTGGCCATCTTCGGCAACTGGACGATCTACGTCGTGGCGGTGAACGCCGGCCGGGTGATCGAGGCCAGCCTCGGCTACTACATCAATCCGCTGATGAACATGGCCGCCGGCGCCCTGCTGTTCCGCGAGCGGATGAGCACGGAAGGCAAGATCGCCATCGGCTTCGCTGCCGTCGGCGTGGCTATCCAGACGATCGCCCTGGGCCACCTGCCGCTGGTGTCGCTGGGCCTGGCCTTGACCTTCTGCGTCTACGCCATCCTGCGCAAGCAGGTGAAGGCCGACGCCCAGACGGGCCTGTTCATCGAGTGCGCCTATCTGGCGATCCCGGGCCTGCTATACGTCTGGCACATCCAGGCCAATGGCACGGGCCACTTCACCCAGGATTCGAAGACGGCCCTGCTGCTGATGGCGGCCGGTCCGGCCACCGTCGTGCCCCTGGCCATGTTCGCCTGGTCGGCCCGCCGCATGCCGCTCAGCGCCATGGGCTTCCTGCAGTTCATCGCCCCGACCCTGCAGTTCCTGCTCGGCGTGTTCCTCGGCGAGGCCTTCACCCCGCTGCGGGCCCTGTCGTTCGTGTTCATCTGGCTGGGCGTTGCGGTGTTCGCCTATGGCGTCTGGAAACGCACCCGCAACGTTTCGTCCGCGACCTGAGAACCACCGCCGTCAAAAAACGTTGGTCAATTTGTCGCACCGCCGCCGGCGCTTAAGTCGGCGGCAACGGAAGCGATTGCAGGTATGCCGGCAGTCTTTACTCAGGGGGAAACCATGTCCACGGACGCCGTCACCACGCCCAACCTCGCCGCCGTGCTCGAGGCCCTTTCCGCCGAAATGTCGCTGGCCGCCGAGGCCTGCGGCCACCTGGACAGCGCCCTGGGCAAGATCCTGGAAAACACCCCGCCGGAATCGCGCCTGGCCGTGATGCAGGAGCTGCACACGGTCGACCACCTGGCCCAGCACATCACCGCCATCACCGACTTCACCGCCAAGCTGGTGCAGGCGGCCCCGGACGGCGTGCCGCTGGAAGTGCAGGAAGCCCTGTCGACCATCACCTTGGGCGCCGTCGCCGAGCGGCTGCGGGGGCGGCTGGGGGTCTGAGGCCGCCACCATCCAACAACTCCCGTCATTCCCGCCCTTGTGGCGGGAAACCCTGGGTCCGGTCGCACGTGAGACGCAAGCGGCGTGCTAAGCACGCCGCCCCATCTGCCCTTGCAGCTGAAAGAGGGGTTCCCGCCACAAGGGCGGGAATGACGGGCGGATAGGGTTTGGGCGAACCCTACAAGCTCGCGTAAGCCGCCTTGATCAGGCTGACCGCGCGCGGGTCGCCGATCAGTTCGTTGCCCTGGCGGTTCATCACATAGGATCCCGAGACCCCGGTCTTCGGGTCGGCGAAGGCGCAGGAGCCGCCCCAGCCCGAGTGGCCGAAGGCGTCCGCCGTCGGGCCGTAGAAGAAGTTGGGCGTGTTGCGCATGAAGCCCGCGCCCCAGCTGATCTGGTAGGGCAGCACCAGATCCTGGCCGGCGATGCGTTCCGCGCGGGCCAGCTCCATCGTCTGCGGCGACAACACCTTCACGCCGTCCAGCGTGCCGCCGCTGGCCAGGGCCCCCAGCAGGCGGGCCAGGGAGTGGGCGGTGGCGTGGCCGTTGGCCGAGGGGATCTCGGCCCGCCGCCATTCGCCCGTGCCACGGCCGCCGGGCGCGGCCCATTTGGTCATGAAGGCCGCGCGGATGGCGTCGTTGATCTCGCCGAACTTCGGAAAGGCCGTTGGCCGCATCAGGTCGGCGCAGCGCTCGTGCTCGCTGTCGGGCAGGCCGATCCAGATGTCGAGGCCCAGCGGACCGGCCAGATCCTCGCGCAACGCCGTGCCCATGGTGCGGCCATCGACGCGGCGGAAGATCTCGCCGGCCGTATAGCCGAAGGTCACCGGATGATAGCCACTGGCCGTACCGACGGGCCACAGCGGGGCCATGGCGGCGAGTTTCGCCGTCGTCGCCTCCCAGTCGAACCAGATGGCCGGATCGACCTCGTCGAGGAAGCCCGACAGCCCGTCCTGGTGCGACATCACCTGGCCGACGGTGATCGCGTCCTTGCCGTTCTGAGCGAACTCCGGCCAGACCGAGGCGACGCTCGTGTCGTAGGTCAGCTTGCCCTGATCGACCAGACGGGCGACCAGCAGGGCGGCGATGGCCTTGGTGGTCGAGAACAGCGGCGTCAGGGTGTCGGGGCCGAAGGCGACCTCGCGTTTCCGATCGGCGAAGCCGGCCATCAGGTCGACGACGATCTCGCCGTCGATGGCCAGCGAAAAGCGCGCGCCCAGCTCGCCGCCGCCCGGCGAGGCCGGATCGAAATTGGCCTCGAAGGCGTCATAGACCTGGGCGAACGGGGCGGGGCAGACGCCAGTGATGTCGAGGCTCATGGCTTTTGCTCTAGCCCGGCGCGCCGGGGTTTGTCATCCGAAGGACAGTCCCCGCGTAACGGAGCCCGCCGATGAAGCCCGACATCCTGCAGCTCAAGCCCCTGTCGCCGCAGCTCGAGGCCGGCCTCGACGCCCACTACGCTGTCCACCGCCCCTATCGCGCCGCCGATCCGGACGCCCTGATCGCGCAGGTCGGTCCCAAGGCCCGCGGCCTCGTCACCGGCGGCGACCTGGGCGTGCCCGCCGCGCTGTGGGACCAACTGCCGGCCCTGGAGATCGTCGCCGTGCACGGCGTCGGCCTCGACAAGGTGGACCTCGACCTCGCCGCCGCCCGGGGTGTCGCCGTGACCACCACGCCGGGCGTGCTGACGGAGGACGTCGCCGAGCTGGCGATCGGTCTGTGGCTGTCGCTGTCGCGCCGGATGGTCACCGCCGACCACTACGTGCGCGAAGGCCGCTGGCCCAAGGCCGAGCGCCTGCCCCTGGCGCGGCGGGCCGCCGGGCGGACGGTTGGGATCCTGGGCCTGGGCCAGATCGGCCAGGCGATCGCCACCATGGCCGGGCCCTTCGCGGCCAGCATCGCCTATCACAGCCGCCGGCCGGTCGAGGGCGTCCCGTACGCCTATCACGCCAGCCTGCTGGACCTGGCGCGGGCGGTCGACGTGCTGTTCCTGGCCACGCCGGGCGCGGGCGCTCCCCTGGTCGATGCGGCGGTGCTGGAGGCGCTGGGCCCCGACGGCCTGCTGATCAACGTCGCGCGCGGTTCGGTGGTCGACGAGGCGGCACTGGTCGCAGCCCTGGCGGATGGGACCATCGCTGGGGCGGGGCTGGACGTGTTCGAGGATGAGCCGCACGTGCCGCCGGCGCTGCTGGCGATGGACAACGTAGTGCTGCAACCGCATCGCGGCAGCGCCACGGCCGAGGCCCGCGCGGCGATGGCGGCGCTGGTGCTGGAAAAGCTTGCAGAACATTTCAACTAGAGGTCGATTTTTCCGCTGGATCGCCGCCCCGCCGGACGGCACCTTGCCTCCACGACAGTCATCCGCGGAGACGACCTGTGCTGACGACCTTCTTCCTGGCCGCCACCCTGGCCTCGGCCACGCCGCCCGCCGCCGCGCCGGCCCCGCCCCCTGCTCCGGACGCGCTGAAAGCCATAGGCAGCCGCTGGCAGGTCCCGCAGCAGCAGGGCGACTGGGAGACCCACTACGAGGCGATGAAGGTGATCACCGGCCAACTGGTCGCCGCCAACCGCTGCGATGAGGCCGAGGAGGGCGCGGCCGCCTATGGCTACTTCCAGCTGGGCGCGGCCATCCGCTCCTATTGCCACGCCACCGGCCGCACCGTGCGCGACGGTCCCGACCTGAAGCAGCCGATCAATCCGGCCGCCTGGGGTCCGGACCGGCCGACGCCGGGCGAGAAGCCCGAGGCCGTGGCGCTGAAGAAGGACTAGGCCAACCGCTCGATGCGCACGGTCGGCGAGGTCTGCTTGATCCGGGCGGCCATGGCCACGATGGGCAGTTCCGGGGCGTTCCAGATGTTGGCGGCGGTCACCGTCTCGGCGACGCCGCCGACGGCCCGGGCCAAGCCGTAGGACAGGGTCTGGCCTTCGAGGATCGAGGCGGCGAACAGGGCGGTCAGCAGGTCGCCGGTGCCGCTGGGCGAGCGCGCGGCCTTGGCGTGGGCGGCCAGCCAGGCTTCCTTGCGGTCGGCATAGACGACGCCGATCTCGGCGCCGCGCTGCACCGACGAGACGATCACCGGCTTGTTGAGCAGGCGGGCGGCGCGCACGGCGCCGGTCGGATCGCGCACCTCGGCGCCGGTCAGGCGTTGCAGCTCCCAGGCGTTGGGGGCGACCACGTCGGCGCGGGGGATCAGGTCGGCGGCGATGGCCTCGGCCACCTCGGCCGGCACGTACAGGCCCTTGCCGGCGTCGCCCATGGTCGGATCGACGAGGATGGTCGGCTTGCGGGCCGAGGCCCCTTCGCGCGGAGTGGCCCGCACGGCGTCGATGGCCCGCGCCGCGGCGCGCACCTGGGCGGCGGTCGCGAAATAGCCGGTGATGACCAGGTCGGTCAGGCCGAACAGGCCGTTGGCCTCGAGCCCGTCAAGCATGCCTTCGACCACCTCGATCGGCACCGGCGCCCCACCGGGCGCGCCCCAGCCGGGATGGCGGCCGTAGAGCACGGTGGGGACTACCATGGTGTCGATGCGGAACTGGGTCAGGGCCGCGGCCTGGGCGGTGGCGCCCACCTGGCTGCCGGCGACGTGACTGGAAATGAGAAGCGCGAGCGGCATGGCCAAAGCAGTTAGCCGAGCCTGCGGAACTTGAACAGGGCGTCACGAAAGCAAAAAGATGACCATTCGCCCGATGGTCGAACCCGCAACAAAAAAGCCCGCTCCGAAGAGAGGGCTTTCCTGCCACGCCTGGGCCAGACGCGCTGTTAGTAGCGGTAGTGGTCCGGCTTGAAGGGGCCAGCTTCCGGCACGCCGATATAGTCGGCCTGTTCCTTGTTCAGCTTCGACAGCTTGGCGCCCAGCTTCTCCAGGTGGAGGAAGGCGACCTTTTCGTCGAGGTGCTTGGGCAGGGTGTAGACCTGGTTCTGGTAGGCGGCCTTGTTGGTCCACAGTTCGATCTGGGCCAGGGTCTGGTTGGTGAACGAGGCCGACATCACGAACGAGGGGTGGCCCGTGGCGTTGCCCAGGTTCACCAGGCGGCCCTCCGACAGCAGGATGATCTTCTTGCCGTCCGGGAATTCCACGTGGTGGACCTGCGGCTTGATCTCGTCCCACTTGAAGTTCTTCAGGCCGGCGACCTGAATTTCCGAGTCGAAGTGGCCGATGTTGCAGACGATGGCGTTGTTGCGCATCTGCCGCATGTGATCGACGGTGATGACGTCCTTGTTGCCCGTGGCGGTGACGAAGATGTCGGCGCGGCCGGCGACGTCGTCCAGGGTCTGGACCTCGTAGCCTTCCATCGCCGCCTGCAGGGCGCAGATCGGGTCGATCTCGGTGACGATCACGCGGGCGCCGCCTTGGCGCAGGCTGGCGGCCGAGCCCTTGCCCACGTCGCCGTAGCCGCAGACCACCGCCACCTTGCCCGACAGCATGACGTCGGTGCCGCGACGGATCGCGTCGACCAGCGATTCACGGCAACCGTACAGGTTGTCGAACTTGCTCTTGGTGACGCTGTCGTTGACGTTGATGGCCGGGAACGGCAGGTCGCCCTTGGCGGCCATCTGGTACAGGCGGTGCACGCCCGTGGTGGTCTCTTCCGACACGCCGCCGATGGCGTCGCGGATCGCGGTGTAGAAGCCCGGCTTTTCGGCCAGGTAGCGCTTCATCACGGTGTAGAGCGCTTCTTCTTCCTCGTTGGTCGGGTTGTTGAGGATCGTCGGATCCTTTTCGGCCTTCGGACCCAGCACGCACAGCAGGGTGGCGTCGCCGCCGTCGTCGAGGATCAAGTTCGGATAGCCGCCGTCGTGCCACTCGAAGATCTTGTGGGCGTATTCCCAGTACTCGACCAGGTTCTCGCCCTTGAAGGCGAAGACCGGGATGCCGGCGGCGGCGATGGCGGCCGCGGCGTGGTCCTGGGTCGAGAAGATGTTGCACGAGGCCCAGCGGACCTCGGCGCCCAGGGCCGTCAGGGTCTCGATCAGCACGCCGGTCTGGATGGTCATGTGCAGGCTGCCGGCGATGCGGGCGCCCTTCAGGACCTGGGCCGGACCATATTCGGCGCGCGTGGCCATCAGGCCCGGCATTTCGGTCTCGGCGATGGCGAGTTCCTTGCGGCCGAAATCGGCGAGCGAGATGTCCTTGACGATATAGTCGGCCACGGTCGGCTCCTGATCGGGGGTGTCTTACCGCGCTCTATAGCGCGCGGCGGCTATACTGGCAAATCGACATAAAGATTTCCTTATGTCTGCGGAGCAGGCAATCGGCCGCCGAATGTCGCGCGGTGGGCAAACTGGCGTGACGCTTGCGATCCAAACGCTTCAAATCCCGAAGTGGGATGTGGGGACATCAATTATGCGCTCGCCGAGCCGGCCTTTCTTCAAGGCCTATGAGATCGTGGCCATCGTCGCCTTCGTGGCGATCGCCGTCTTCGTGGGCAGCCTGAAGCTGGTCTACTAGACCCGCCAAACGCGCCGTCTTGGAACGAAACGGCGCCGGCCGCGCGTTGTAGGCGCATGCCGGAAGGTTCTGTTCCAACACCACCGCCTCCGCCCGAGGCCACCGCCACGCCGCGACGCAGGTCCTGGCGCGCCCTGCCGCGCGCCGCGCGCTGGGGGATCGGCGCCGCCCTGCTGATCCTGGCGGCGATCGTCGCCTTCATCGTCTGGTTCGACTGGAACATGCTGCGCGGACCGGTGGGCCGCTTCGCTTCGACCCAGTTGCATCGCGAAGTGCGGATCGACGGCGACCTGCGGGTCCATCCCTGGTCGTTTTCGCCCAAGGCCGAAGCCTACGGTCTGTTCGTCGGCCAGCCGGACTGGGCGCCCAAGACCGGGCCTCAGTCGGGCTACATGGCCCGCGTCGATCGCGTGGCGGTGCAGATCAAGCTGCTGCCGCTGCTGAAGGGCGACGTCATCCTGCCGCTGCTGGCCGTCGATCGGCCCGACGTACGGCTGCTGCGGGAGGCCGAGGATCGCGCCAACTGGACCTTCGGCGCCCCCAGCAAGAAGAAGGACGGCAAGGCGCTGAAGCTGCCGGCCATCCAGCATTTCATCATCAACGAGGGCAAGCTGCGGGTCGAGGACAAGCCCCGCGACGTGCTGTTCGTCGGTACGGTCAGCTCCAACGAGCACGCCAGCGGCGACGGTCAGGGCCGGTTCGTGCTGGAGGGCGACGGCCAGTACAACCGCTCGCCGTTCGTGGCCCGGGTGACCGGCGGCCCACTGCTGAACATCACGCCCAACAAGCCCTATCCGTTCGACGCGCGGGTGTCGGCCGGCTCGACGCGGATCGCGGCCGAGGGCTCGATCACCAAGCCGTTCGACCTGAACCGGTTCGAGAGCAACCTGACCATCGCGGGCAGCGACCTGAACCGCCTCTACGGCCTGACCGGCCTGACCCTGCCCAACACCCCGCCCTACAGGATCAGCGGCCACCTGGTGCGCAAGGGCGGCCGGTTCGACTTCGAGAAGCTGAACGGCCGCATCGGCGACAGCGACGTCAGCGGCGACCTGTTCGTGCTGGTTGATCGCGAGCGGCCGTACCTGGAGGCCGACCTCAAGTCCAAGCGCCTCGACTTCGACGACCTGGGCAGCCTGGTCGGCGCCGCGCCCGCCACGGGCAAGGGCGAGACCGCCTCGGCCGGCCAGAAGGTCGAGGCCGGCCAGCGCGAAGCCACCGGCCGCCTGCTGCCCGACGCCACCCTGCAGGTCGAGCGCGTGCGAGCCATGGACGCCAAGGTGACCTATCGCGCCCTGGCCGTGAACGCCCCCAACTTCCCGCTGAAGAAGGTCCGCCTGGACCTGACGCTCGACAAGGGCGTGCTCAACATGGACCCGATCGCCTTCACCTTCTCGCGCGGCGATCTGGCCGGGAAGGTGAGGCTGGACGCCCGTCCCGCCACGCCGATCACCGACCTCGACCTGCGCCTGACCAACGCCAAGCTGGAGGACTTCATCCCGCTGAAGACCGACGGCAAGCCGGCCATCGAGGGCGGCATCGTCGCCCGGGCCAAGCTGCGCGGCACCGGCAATTCGGTGCACCGCGCCGCGGCCTCGTCGAACGGCACGGTGACCCTGGTCGCTCCCAAGGGCCAGGTGCGCCAGGCCTTCGCCGAACTCCTGGGCGTCAACGCCTCCAAGGGCCTGCTGATGCTGCTGTCGAAGGACACCAAGGAAACCAGCCTGCGCTGCGCGGTGGCGAGCTTCGACGTCAAGAACGGCGTCATGCGCACCGACAAGATCGTCGCCGACACCGGCGTGGTCCTGGCCAAGGGCGAGGGCACGATCGACCTGGAGAAGGAACGCCTGGACCTGAAGATCGAGGGCGACAGCAAGAAGCCGCGCCTGGTGCGGCTGTTCATTCCGATCGAGATCAAGGGCCCGCTCGGCGCCCCGCGCATCGGCCTGCAGACCGGCGGGGCGATCGCCCAGGGCGGCGTCGCCGCGGCGCTGGGCTCGCTGCTCAACCCGCTGGCCGCCATCCTGCCGTTCGTGACGCCGGGCCTGGAAAAGGACGCCGACTGCGCCTCGCTGGTGGCCGAGGCCCGCGGCGACGGCGTGGCGGTGCGCACGACCCAGACCACCCAGGCCGCGCCGAAGAAGGGCAAGTAGGCCCCGTCACCAGAAGGGCTTGAGGTCCGCCATCTCGGCGAGCGCCGCCTTGGCCTCACGGGTCAGCCGGTTCGTCGCCTCGGGCGCGGCCGACAGGCGGCCGGCGGCGTAGGCGGCCTGGGCGTCGCCGTCGGCGAGGGCGGCGTCGCGGGCCAGGCTCGCGCCCAGGGTCTCGTCGTTGAGGCCGCCCAGGGCGTCCTGCAGGGCGCGGGTCGCGACCGACCACCGCTCCAGCCGCTTGGGATGGTCGGGAAACAGCGGGGCCAGGGCGTCGATGGCGTAGCGCAGGCCCTTGCCGCGGATCCGCAGGTGATGGCGGGCCTCGGCGTCGAGAGCGTCCAGGTCCGCGCCTTGCTCCAGCACGTCCTTGGCCAGCTTCTTCAATTGTTTGGCCGCGAAGGCCCTGGCGGGCGTGCGGCGGGCGTCGGCGCGTTCGGGATCCTCCAGCCAGTCGCCGGTCTCCAGCCACGCGGCGACGTCCAGCGCCACGGGGCCGAAGCGTTCGGCGTCGGCGACGGCGCGCGCCTGGCCATAGGCGTGCTGCTGGGCCTCGATCAGGGCCTTGCCCAGGGCGGCGAGGCCCTCGACCGACTGCGGATCGGCCACGGCGGCCGGCCGCCAGGTGCCGGCGATATAGACGTCGAGGTCGCGCGCCGGCCCCAGGGCGTCGGCCAGGGCCTTGAGGGCGTCCGCCACCGGCGTGGCCGACAGCTTGCCGGTCAGCGGGCGGAACAGCTTGATCAGCGCCCGCAGGCGGCGGGCGGCGACGCGCAGATTGTGCACCGCCTCCGGTCCCGGCAGGTCGGACAGGTCTTCGGCGGCGACGCACAGCCGGCCCAGCGCCGTGTTGCCCAGGGCCTGGAAGGCTTCGGCGGCGGTCATGTCGGGTCGCAAAACGGCCGCCTCGCGCCTCGCCGACGGAGTCTCGCCCAGGGCCAGGGCGTAGCCGCGCTCGGCCTTGCTGACCAGCGACAGGCGCAGCGGCGCGTGGGCCATCAGGTCGCGCGCCAGGGCGAACAGGGCGGCCGGCTGGCCGGACTTCAGCTCCAGCTCCAGCTCGCTGACGGCGGCGCGGTCGGTTCCGGCCTGCAGCTCGCCGCGGTCCAGAGCCGCCTCGATGGTGGCGCCCCCGTGCTCGACCAGGCGCAGGGTGCGCTCGACCTTGGCGGCGAAGACGGGGGCCAGCACGTCGCCGTTGACGATGCGGCCGGCCGGGGTCTGGTCCAGCAGGTCGCGGTCGGGACCGGGGCCGGTGACCGGCGCCTCCCATTCGCCGCGCGCGAACACCCCGCCGGCCGAGGCCGATTTCAGGGTCTGCTTGCGGCCGCCGTCGCCGTCGCGCACCCGCAAGCCGAAACCCGCCCTTCGCAGGGCGTGGTCGGCGGTGTCGTAATAGGTGGCGTCGAGCCGGCGCACGGCCTGGCGGCCGTCGAGACGGTCCAGGACCGCGTCGGAAGCCTCCGGGGCGATCAGGAACTTCAGTTCGATTTCGCGGTCCATCATCCGACTATAAACAGCCTGACAGCGTTTGGCTTCCGCAACGCAACATCGTGCGGACGCGCACGCCGTCTTGCCATTCGGATCGCCCAAGTTCAAACCTGCGCGCCATGACGAAGATCAACATCTCCGCACAGCCCCGCCACGACTGGACCCTGTCCGAGGTCGAGGCCCTGTTCGCCCTGCCGTTCATGGAGCTGGCCTTTGAAGCCGCGCGCGTCCACCGCGCCTGGTTCGACCCCTCCGAGATGCAGCTGTCGCAACTGTTGTCGGTCAAGACCGGCGGCTGCGCCGAAAACTGCGGCTACTGCAGCCAGAGCGCCCACTTCAAGACCGGCCTCAAGGCCGAGAAGCTGATGGAACCGGCCGTGGTCATCGCCAAGGCCCGCGCCGCCCGCGACGGCGGCGCCCAGCGCTTCTGCATGGGCGCGGCCTGGCGCGAGCTGAAGGACCGCGACCTGCCCAAGCTGGCCGAAATGATCGGCGGGGTGAAGGCGCTCGGCCTGGAGACCTGCGCCACCCTGGGCATGCTGACCGCGCAGCAGGCCCAGCAGCTGAAGGACGCGGGCCTGGACTACTACAACCACAACCTCGACACCGGCCCCGACTATTACAAGGACGTGGTGACGACCCGCACCTACCAGGAGCGCCTCGACACCCTGGCCTACGTGCGCGACGCCGGCATGAGCACCTGCTGCGGCGGCATCGTCGGCATGGGCGAGACCCGCCGCGACCGCGCCGGCCTGCTGCACCAGTTGGCCACCCTGCCGGCGCACCCCGACAGCCTGCCGATCAACGGCCTCGTGCCGATCAGCGGCACGCCGCTGGGCGACCAGATTCTGGCCGAGGGCGAAAAGGTGATCGACTCTGTCGAGTTCGTGCGCACCATCGCCGTGGCCCGCATCGTCTGCCCCAAGGCCATGGTCCGCCTGTCGGCCGGCCGCGAGGGCATGAGCCGCGAGCTGCAGGCCCTTTGCTTCCTGGCCGGCGCCAACTCGATCTTCGTCGGCGGCAAGCTGCTGACCACGCCCCTGCCCGACATGGACGACGACAGCCGCCTGTTCCACGACCTCGACCTGAAGCCGATGGTCATGGTGAAAGCCGAGGTCGCGGCCCCGGAAGCCATTCCGGCCGAGTAGTTTCTGGACGAAATTTAATGAAGGCGGCCGCGAGGCTTGCTTGCTCCGGATGCCCCGCAACCTATGGTGCGGGGCATCTTCGCTTTGCGCGAAATCCTATTCGGGGCTCTTCATGAAGCTGTTCGCCTCCGCCGCCGTCGCGGCGTTGCTGCTCGCCAATCCGCTGCTGGCGCAGGCCGCGCCCAAGCCGGCCGCCCCCAAACCGGCTGCCAAGGTCACGGGCCAGCTGGCCCAGCTGCCCAGCGTCGACATCCCCTACACCAAGTTCACCCTGGCCAATGGCCTGACGGTGATCGTGCACGAGGACCACAAGGCCCCGATCGTGGCCGTGAACGTCTGGTACCACGTCGGCTCCAAGAACGAGCCCAAGGGCCGCACGGGCTTTGCCCACCTGTTCGAACACCTGATGTTCAACGGCTCGGAGAACTTCAACGACGACTGGTTCAAGGCGCTGGAAAAGCTCGGCGCCACCGACATGAACGGCACCACCAACGAGGACCGCACCAACTACTTCCAGAACGTGCCGACCGCGGCCCTGGACCAGGTGCTGTGGCTCGAGAGCGACCGCATGGGCCACCTCGTCGGCGCGATCGACAAGGCCAAGCTCGATGAACAGCGCGGCGTCGTTCAGAACGAGAAGCGCCAGGGCCAGAACCAGCCCTACGGCCAGGTCTGGGACGTGATCACCGCCAGCACCTACGACGCCGACCATCCCTACGGCCACACCGTCATCGGCGAGATGGCCGACCTGGACGCGGCCTCGCTGGACGACGTCAAGGACTGGTTCAAGAACTACTACGGCCCGGCCAACGCCGTGCTGGTGCTGGCCGGCGACATCACCCCAGCCGAGGCCAAGGCCAAGGTCGAGAAGTACTTCGGCGACATCCCCTCGGGCCCGCCCCTGACCCGGCAGAAGGCCTGGCCGGCCAAGCGCACAGGCAGCCAGCGCGCCGAGATGCAGGACCGCGTGCCCCAGACCCGGATCTACAAGATCTGGAACATCCCGGAATACGGCTCGGCCGCCTCGGACTACCTGGCCCTGCTGGGCGACGTGCTGGTCTCCGACAAGACCTCGCGGCTCTACCAGCGCCTGGTCTACACCGACCAGACCGCGGTCAATGTCGGCGCCGGCGTCAATGAGAGCGAGATCGGCAGCCAGTTCATGGTCACCCTCACCGTCAAGCCGGGCGGCGATCCGGCGGCGGTGGAGAAGGCCTTCGACGAGGAGTTCCAGCGCCTGCTGCGCGACGGCCCCACCCCCGAGGAAGTGGCCAAGGTCCGCACCCTGAGCCTGTCGAACTTCGTGCGCGGCGTCGAACGGATCGGCGGCTTCGGCGGCAAGTCCGACATTCTCGCGGAAAGCCAAGTCTATCTGGGCTCGCCCGACGCCTACAAGACCGGCCTCGAGCGCATCCGCGGCGCCACGGCGGCCCAGCTGCAGGCGGCCGGCAAGGCCTGGCTGACGGACGGCGACTTCACCCTGACCGTGACGCCGTTCCCGACCTACACGACCACCGCCGGCGTCGACCGCAAGGTCATGCCCGAGGTCGGGGCGACCAAGGCTCCGGCCTTCGTCAAGCTGGAGCGCGCCACCCTGTCGAACGGCATCAAGGTGATCCTGGCCGAACGTCACGAGACCCCGCAGATCCGCATGGGCCTGCTGTTCGACGCCGGCGTCGCCGCCAGCGCCGGCGACAAGGCGGGCCTGACCAGCGTCGCCACCAGCATGCTGACCGAGGGCACCACGCACCGCGACGGCCTGACCATCAGCCGCGAACTGGCCCAGCTGGGCGCCGGGATCAATTCGGGCAGCGGCCTGGACTTCACCTCGGTGTCGCTCAACACCCTGACCACGACGCTGGACCCGGCCCTGGCGATCTATGCCGACGTGCTGCAGAACCCGGCCTTCAAGTCGGAAGACCTGGACCGCTTCAAGAAGCAGAACATCGCCGCCATCCAGCAGGCCAAGCAGAACCCGCAGGCGCTCTCCAACCGCATCCTGCCGGTCCTGGCCTACGGCGCCGGCTCGCCCTACGGCCAGCTGACGACCGAGGCCTCGATCGCCTCGATCACCCGCGACGACGTGGTGCGCTTCCAGAAGACCTGGCTGCAGCCGCAGGGCGCCACCCTGATCGTGGTCGGCGACACCACCCTGGCCGCGCTGCTGCCGAAACTGGAAGCCCAGCTGGGCGGCTGGAAGGGCGCTCCGGCCAAGACCAAGCCGCCGGTGCAAGCCGCGTCCAGCAAGGCCGCGGTCTATCTGATCGACAAGCCCGGCGCCCAGCAGTCGGTGATCGCCGCCGGCAACCTGGTGCCGCCGCGCGATCCCAAGGACCAGGCCGCGCTCGACACCTTCAACACCCTGTTCGGCGGTGACTTCGTCTCGCGCCTGAACATGAACCTGCGCGAGGACAAGCACTGGTCGTACGGCGCTTTCTCGGGCGTTCGCGACGCCCGCGGCTCGCGCCTGTTCCTGATCCGCGCGCCCGTGCAGACCGACAAGACGGCCGAATCCTTCACCGAGGCCCGCAAGGAGCTGACCGACATCATCGGTCCGCGCCCGGTCACCCCGGCCGAGCTGGCCAAGGCCCAGAACAGTCTGACCCTGTCGATGCCGGGCAGCTGGGAAACCGGCGGGGCGGTCTCGGACTCGATCGGCGAACTGGTCAATTTCGGTCTGCCGGACAGCTATTTCGACGAATATCCGGCCGACGTGCGGGCGGTGACCGTCGACAGCGCCACGGCGGCGGCCAAGAAGGCCATCAAGCCGGACGAGCTGGTCTGGGTGATCGTCGGCGATCGCGCCGTCATCGAGCCCAAGCTCAAGGCCCTGAAGCTCGACATCCAGGTGATCGACGCCGACGGCAAGCCGGCGAAATAAGCGTCAGGCAAGGCCTGTGCGAAGGGCGGCGCTTCGGCGCCGCCCTTTTCGTTTGCGCGCCCGGGCGGACGCCCCGATAAGCCGCTCGACCATCCGCCGAACCCAGCCAGGAGCACGCCCCGTGCAGCAGCCGACCGAGATCATCGCCCTCAGCGACGGCCCGGCCAACCTCATCGCGGGGACCTGGCCCGACCGGACGATCGACACGGTGACGCGCGCCGAACTGCACGCCTATCGCATCGACGCCCCCAAGGGCCGGGTTCTGGTCTGCGCCGGCGGCGGCTATCTGCGGCTCATGCACGATCGCGAGGGGGTCGAGGCGGCGCTGTGGTTGAACGGCCTCGGCTACGACGCCTATGTCCTGGCCCATCGCCTGCCCGGCGCGGCGAGCCCCGACGGGGTATGGCCCAAGGACATCGCTCTGACGGATGGGCGGGCGGCCCTGGCGCGCATCCCCAGCGACCTGCCGCGCTTCGTGCTGGGCCTGTCGTCGGGCGGCCACCTGGCCGGAACCCTGGCCTGCCAGCCTGAGGCGAACCTGGCCGGGGTGCTGATCGCCTACGCCCCGATCAACGCCAACCACCGCGACCACAAGGCCCCGGCCGGCAAGCCCGACTATCCGCCGGCCGAAAAGCAGGCCTTCTACGACGACTGGGCCATCGGCATCGCGTCCGAGCCGCACGGCGTGCCGTCCTGCCCGGTCTTCCTGGCCTATGCCCTGCTCGACCAGGTGGTGCCGGTGGAGCACGCGCTGAACTTCATCAAGACCGCCCGTGACGCGGCGCTGGATCTCGACGTCCACGTGTTCGGCAAGGCCCCGCACGGCTTCGCCCTGCGCGAGCTGGACGGCACGCAGGGAGCCTGGCCGGAATTGGCGGCGCGGTGGATGACGGCAAAGGCGGGCTGAGAGCCCTACCGCTCCTCGTCGAAGCGGTTGCCGACCAGCTCGACCAGGGCGTCGACGGCGGCTTCGGCCTCGGGGCCCTCGGCGGCGATGTCGATGGTGGAGCCGATGCCGGCGGCCAGCATCATCAGGCCCATGATCGAGCGGGCGTCGACGCTGGAGCCCTCGCGGGCCACCTTGACCTCGGCGTCGAAGCCCGAGGCCAGCTTGACGAACTTGGCCGAAGCCCGGGCGTGCAGCCCGCGCTCGTTGATGATCTCGACCGTGGCTGTCGCCGTTCGACTCATTTTTCTCCCGCCAGCACGTAGGAGGCCACGGAGATGTATTTCCGTCCAGCCTCCTGGGCGTGGGCGACGCAGGCGTCCAGGTCGTCGCGGGTGCGCACGCTGGCCAGCTTGATCAGCATGGGCAGGTTCAGGCCGGCGATGACCTCGGCCTTGGTCTGCTCCATGACCGAAATGGCCAGGTTGCTGGGCGTGCCGCCGAACATGTCGGTCAGCAGGATGACCCCCGCGCCGTCATCGACGGCGGCGCAGGCCTTCAGAATGTCCGACCGGCGACGCTCCATGTCGTCTTCCGGCCCGATGCAGATGGCCTTCACCGCAGTCTGCGGCCCCACCACATGCTCCATGGCGGAAACGAATTCCTCCGCCAATCGCCCGTGCGTGACGATCACGAGCCCGATCATGCCTGGTCTCTCAAACGGGATCCCCTTCGCCCGAAACGGCAGGGAGGCGCCGCGCGGGCCGCCTTGATACGCTTGTTAGGGACCGACTCCAAGATGCTCCAGCATGCGCCCGATCTTCGCGGGCGCGGCGGGTTCGAACGGCCACAGGTCGAAGACGGGGATGGAAACCCCCATTACCGTCTCCAGACGGGGTTCCGGCATGCGCTCGACGCGGTCCGCAGCCTCGACGCAGCGCACCAGAACAGCGATTTCCGACAGGGCGATGGCGGGTTCGGGAACGACGCCCAGGCCTCGCGCCTCGATCAAACCCGAGAGCGGATCGGGCGCGCGGCCGTAGAGCCGGCCGCCGGAGGCGAAGACGACCACCCGGTCGTCGGCGACCAGGCGGAAGCCCGCTTCCAGCGTCCGCAGGGCCAGGTCGCTCTTGCCCGCGCCCGAGGGCCCCTCGATCAGCGCCCCCCGCCACAAACCGCAGATGCGGCGCGCGACGAGGCCGGCGTGGCGGATCACTCGCGGCTCCCGTGGCCATGGCCGTGGTGACCGTCGCGATGCTCGGGCAGCTCGACCACGAACCGCGCGCCGATCACCTTGCCGGCGTCGTCCTGACGGTTCTCGGCGTGGATCTTGCCGCCGTGCGCCTCGACGATCTGGCGGGCGATCGACAGGCCCAGGCCCGAATTGCCGCCGAACGCCCGGCCCTTGGGCCGTGAGGTGTAGAAGCGCTCGAAGATGGTCTCGAGGTTGTCGGGCGGGATTCCCGGGCCGTCGTCCTCGATCGTCGTGAGCAGGCGGCCGTTCTGGCGGACCAGCCCGACCCGCACCTCGCCGTCGCCGGCGCTGAACGAGCGGGCGTTGTCGATCAGGTTGCGAAACACCTGGCCGACCGGGATCTCCCGCGCCAGCACCCGGACCGGGCCGGCCGGGACCCCGGCCAGCACCACGCTGACGCTGAACGGCGGCTCCTCGCCGCGCACCTGGCCCTGATAGATGGTCACCGCCTCGGTCAGCAGGCGCGCAAGGTCGATGGGCCGGGGCGACTCGCGCGACAGCTCGGCGTCCAGCCGCGAGGCGTTGGAGATGTCGGTCACCAGCCGGTCCAGCCGCCCGACGTCCTGCTGCAATATGCCCAGCAGGCGCTGGCGGGCCTTGGCCTCGGTGACCAGGTCCAGGGTCTCGATGGCCGACCGGATCGAGGTCAGGGGGTTCTTGATTTCGTGGGCCACGTCGGCGGCGAAGCGCTCGATGGCCCCCATCCGCTCGGACAGGGCCTCGGTCATTTCCTCGAGGGATCGGGAAAGGTCGCCGATCTCGTCGTTGCGGCGCGAAATGTCGGGCAGGCTGATGGCCCGCGCGCCCTCCAGCCGCACGTGGTCGGCGGCCCGAGCCATGCGCAGCACCGGCTGGGCCACCAGGCGGTGCAGCAGCACGCTGGAGACCAGCACCGCGCCCACCGCGACCAGCACGAACGGCAGCAGGGCCTTGCGCTCGGCGGTGATGATCTCGTCGACGTCGCCCGCCTCGACCGTCAGCACGCCCAGCACCGCCCGGACGTGCTGGATCGGGATCGACACCGACACCACCCGCTCGCCGTTCTCGGCCACGCGCTGCTGCTTGACCGTCTCGCCCATGCGGGCGCGGGCGATCTCCTGCTCGAACTCGGCGCGGGCCCGCTCCAGGGCGCGGGGCTTGGCGTCCTTGTCCTGCAAAGACAGCCTGAAGCCGTTGTCGCCCGGCTTGCGGGCCGGCGGCAGCACCTTCCACTCGACCCGGTCCTCGACGAGGTAGGAATCGGCCAGCAGACGGCCTTCGCCGTCATAGAGGCGGGCGCGCTGCGAATGGCCGGAGAAGAACGACTGCAGAATGTCGTTGGCCGCCGCCACGTCGAGCGCCGGCTCGGGCTCGCCCACGGTGGCGGCCCGCTCGATGATGTTGGCGATCAGCTCGCCCTGGGTGCTGAGACTGTCGATCCGGGCGTTGATCAGGCCGTTGCGCAGCTCGTTGAGCACCAGGGCCCCGACCACCAGGATGGCCAGGGCCAGCAGGTTCAGGCCGATGATCAGCCGCCCCAGCCGCGAGGCGCGCGGCCAGGCCAGCCGGCGCCGCTCGCGCGGCGCAGGCTCAGGACCCGGCTCAGGCCTCGCGGTAGCGGTAGCCGACGCCATACAGGGTTTCGATGGAATCGAACTCGGGATCCACTTGGCGGAACTTCTTGCGCATCCGCTTGATGTGGCTGTCGATGGTGCGGTCGTCGACATAGACCTGATCGTCGTAGGCGGCGTCCATCAGGTTGTCGCGGCTCTTCACGAAGCCGGGACGCTGGGCCAGCGATTGCAGCAGCAGGAACTCGGTGACCGTCAGGCGCACCGGCTTGCCGTCCCACAGGCTGTCATGGCGGGCCGGGTCGAGCGTCAGCTTGCCGCGCTTCATCATCTTCGAGCCGGCGGCGCCGGCGGCGGCCGGGGCCGCGGGATCTTCTTCCTCGGGACGGGCGCGACGCAGCACGGCCTTCACCCGCTCCAGCAGCAGGCGCTGGCTGAAGGGCTTGTGCATGTAGTCGTCGGCCCCGAGGTTGAAGCCGAGAATCTCGTCGATCTCGTCGTCCTTAGAGGTCAGCATGATGACCGGCGTCTCGGTCGACTGGCGCAAGCGGCGCAGCACTTCCATGCCGTCCATGCGCGGCATCTTGACGTCGAGGATCACCAGGTCGGGCGGATTGCTTTCCACCGCCTCGAGCCCGGAGACGCCGTCATAATAGGCCTTCACCGTGTGGCCATGGCTCTCCAGGGCCAGGGAGACCGATGCGACGATGTTTTCGTCGTCGTCGATGAGCGTGATCTCGGCCAAGCCGTCTAATCCTCCGAAAATCCGTAGGCCGATCCTATCGACCCCTGCGCCCCGCTACAACGCACGGAGCGGCCAAGCTTTCCATCGCGCCTTTTGGTTCCGCATTGCGGCCAGGGCATGGCGGGCTTGGACACAGATGGGGCGTCCATGGCGGCCGCGACAGTCCAGCGCGTAAAACGCCGGTCTTGGGCTTCAACCTGCCCTTAAGGTCTCGTACGTCATAGTCGAGTCTCAGGAGCCCCATCAGCCCATGAGCGACCAAGTCCACTACGAGCTGTTCGTGCGCCGCAAGGTCGGCGCGCAATGGACTCTGGACATGGCGACCGAGATCCGCAGCCACGCCTTGGCCCAGGCCGAGGAAGTGCTGAACTCGGGGCGCGCCGTCGCCGTGCGGGTCTCGAAAGAGACGCTGGACCCCGAAACCCGCGAATATCGCTCCATCTCGATCTTCACCAAGGGCATGGTCGACGGCGGCAAGCCGAAGAAGCCCGTGGAGGAGATGGAGGCGCTGTGCGTACAGCCGGCCGACCTCTACACCGCCCACGCCCGCGACCGCATCGGCCGCCTGCTGGAAAACTGGCTGCAACGCCACAAGGCCACGCCGTTCGAACTGCTGCACCGTCCTGACCTCGTCGAGAAGCTGGAAGCCTCCGGTACCGACCTGCAGCACGCCCTTCAGAAGATCGCCATTCCCGAGGCCGAGGCCCGGGGCATGTCGGTCCACGAGTTGATCCGCAATTTCCAGGGCCTGGTCGAGCGCTCGGTCGCCAACCTGGCCAAGGCCTTCAAGAAAGGCCAGCTGCCGGACCTCGACAAGGAAGGCTTCGCGAAAGCCGCAGAGCGTCTGGCCTCCGATCCCGACCGCGCCTTCCTGCTGGGGGCCGGCGTCGCCGCCTCGATCGCCCCCGCCAAGGACTGGAGCGAGAAGATCGCCCGCCTGCTCGACCTGGCCGACGCCGCCCCGACCGAGCCCAAGGCCCGCGCCGCGGCCCTGTCGGCCATCGAGACGCCCCTGGCCGAGATCATCGGCTCCAAGGCCGGCATGGCCGACCTGCTCAACACCGCCGACGACCTGGGCTCGACCCTGGCGGCCATGACCCGCCTGGCGGGTGGGGCGCAGGTCGAGATGCTGATCAAGGTCGAGGCCAGCGTCCGGGGCTGCATGCCCGAGCTGTCGGGCACGGCCAAACGCCTGGGCCAATGGCTGTCCGGCTCCGATTTCCCGACCGTCCGCGCCTCGATCGCCCGCCGGGTGCTCAAGGAGCTGAACGGCGTGCGCCGCCTGAAGCCGACCGACGCCGAAGCCGAGATCGAGCACCTGCGGGCCCTGGCCATGAGCCTGACGGCCGCCGCCGGACGCATCCTGCCGGCCGAGGACATCACCGCGGCCTTCACCACCCGCTCCAAGACCCTGCTCAACGGCGACTTCATCGAGGCCCTGCTCGGCCGCGACCGCTCGGCCCGCGAAGAGGTCGTCATGCTGATCCGCCTGGCCGAGAACGTCATGGGCGCGGTCAACAAGCGCCACGCGGCCCGCTGGCTGTCGGCCAACATCACCGCCATGCGCTTCGAGAAGGAGTTGCGCCAAGGTCCCGACAGTCCGTCGGTGAAACTGGCCGCCCTGGCGGGATTGCAGAAGTCGCTGGTGCGCTCGGGCCTGGTGCCCGAGGACTACCAGCCGCTGTGCGCCAAGCTGGGCGACGTCGGCGGCCTGGTCGAGGCCGACAGCCGCCTGCTGTCGCTGCTGGCCCGCGCCCCCGCGCCCCTGCCCCAGCGCCTGAACCTCCTGGCCCGCCTGGCCATGGGCGAGGCCGGCCCCACCGGCCCGGTCGCCGACCGCGCCCGCCTGGAAGCCCTGAAGCTCGCCCGCGCCCCCGAGGCCCGCGAACAGCTGGCCGCCAGCCCCGAGACGCTCGACCTGCTCAAGGGCCTGGTCCAGCAGCAACAGGCGGCTTAGGCCGCTTTTCGGCCCCCTCTTTCACAACCAAGCTCGCCTTCCTCGCCCTCGTGGCGAGGATCCATGTCGGCGACCGCTCAGACCTCGACCATCCCGCAAAGATTGAGCGGCTGGACGATGGATCCTGGGCACAAGGCCCAGGAAGGCGATCGTTCCAGGTTCCGAGAGACGCCTCCGAGCTTGACCGGCGGACGCAGGCGGCCAATCTGGCGCCCTTTTCTCGCGACCTTCCCGGAACCCCGCCATGGCCTTCATCAGCATCGTTTACCCGGCCCGCGACGGCGCGCGCTTCGACCATGACTATTACGCCCGAACCCACATCCGGATGGTGCGCGAGGCCCTGGCCGAGACCGGCCTGCTGGACGCCCGGGTCTATCGCGGCGTGTCGGCCCTGGACGGCGGGCCCGCCCCGTTCGTGGCCATGGCGCACCTGACCTTCCGCGACGAGGCGGCCATGCGCGCCTGCCTGGAAGGCCCGGCCGCGCCTGGCCTGCACGCCGACGTCGCCAATTTCACCGACATCGCGCCAGTTATCGAGATCTACGCCGCGGGCTGAACGGCTAGACCCCCAACGCCTCAGCAAGCGCCTCGACCACGCGATCCACGTCGCCGTCGTCCATGGTCGGATAGAGCGGCAGGGTCAGGCAGCGCCGATACCAGGCGTCGGCGCCGGGCAGGTCGGCCAGGCCCTGACGGTTCACGTAGTAGGGCTGGCGGTGCACCGGGATGTAGTGGACCTGGCTGCCGACGCCCCGCGCCTTCAGGGCGTCGACCACCGCTCCGCGCGTGGTCATGGCCGCGCCGAAGTCGATCAGCACGGTCAGCAGGTGCAGGGCCGGGTTCGAATGGTCGGGCGTGGCCGCCAGGGTCACCAGCGGCGACAGCGGGGCCAGAAGCTCGGCGTAGCGGGCGGCCAGGGTCCGTCGGCGCTCCACGAAGCGGTCGAGCTTGGCCAGTTGCGAGATCCCCAGGGCGCACAGCACGTCGGGAATGCGGTAGTTGAAGCCCAGCTCGGGCATCTCGTAGACCCAGGGCTCGGCCCCGGGCGGACGGACCATGCCGTGGCCGCGCAGTGACCGCGCGCGGGCCGCCAGGGTCCCGTCATTGGTGGTCAGCATGCCGCCCTCGCCGGTGGCCAGGGTCTTGACCGGATGGAACGAGAAGCTGGCGAAGGCCGAGAAGGCGCCGTCGCCGACCGGATGCTCGACATTGCCGAAGGTCGCCGTAGAGCCCAGCGCATGGGGTGCGTCCTCGACCAGCACCGCGCCGGCGGCGCTGGCCATGGCCTTCAGGGCCGGCAGGTCGCAGACGTCGCCGCGCAGGTGCACCGGCAGCACGGCCCGCACGCGGCGATCGCCGACGCGCGACAGGGCCTCGGCAAGCGTGTCGGGGGTCATCAGGCCGGTGTTCGGATCGACGTCGGCGAACACCACCTCGGCCCCCACGTAGCGGGCGCAGTTGGCGGTGGCCAGGAAGGTCACCGACGGGGCGATGCAGACCTCGCCCTCGCCGACCCCCAGCGCCAGCATGGCCAGGTGCAGGGTGGCGGTCCCGTTGGAAACAGCGATGGCGTGCTCGGCCCCGACCTTGGCCTTGAACGCCGTCTCGAAGGCCTCGACCGTCGGACCCGTCGTCAGAAAGTCGGCCCGCAGGGCGGCGGCGACGGCGGCGACATCGTCGTCCTCGATGGTCTGGCGACCGTAGGGCAGGAAGGGAGGGGCCATCAGCCCGCCTTTTCCTCCAGCATGGCCAGCAGGCCCTCGGGGCTCAGCCAGTCATGATTGTTGTCGCTGCTGTAGGAGAAGTCTTCCGCCACCGGCTTGGCGCCATCGGACTCCGCATAGGGCACGCGGCCGAACTCGGCGAAGTTCGGCTCGATGGCGAAGCGGTCCTCGAACTCGACGGTCGAGCGCGCGTCGTCGGCGCTGATCATGATCTCGTGCAGCTTCTCACCGGGACGGATGCCGACCACCTTGATCCCGGCGTCCGGCGACATCGCCTTGACCAGGTCGGGCATGGCCATGGACGGGATCTTGGGCACGAAGATCTCGCCGCCACGCATCAGGTTCAGCGACGACAGCACGAAGTCGACCCCCTCGGTCAGGGTGATCCAGAAGCGGGTCATGCGCGGATCGGTGACCGGCAGCTCGGTCGCGCCCTGGGCCAGCAGCCGGCGATACAGCGGCACCACGCTGCCGCGCGAGCCGACCACGTTGCCGTAGCGCACGACGCAGAACCGCGTGCCGATGTCGCCCGACAGGTTGTTGGCCGCCACGAAGGTCTTGTCCGAGGCCAGCTTGGTCGCGCCATAGAGATTGGTCGGATTGCAGGCCTTGTCGGTCGACAGGGCCACCACCTGCTTCACGTGGTTGGTCAGGCTGGCCCAGACCACGTTCTCGGCGCCCAGCACGTTGGTGTGGATGCATTCGGACGGATTGTACTCGGCCGCCGGCACCTGCTTTAGGGCGGCGGCGTGGATCACGATGTCGACCCCGCGAAGGGCCAGGGTCAGCCGCTCGCGGTCGCGCACGTCGCCCAGGAAGAAGCGCAGCTTGGCGAAGGTCGCCTCGTCGAACTGCTCGCGCAGCTCCAGCTGCATGTCGCTCTGCTTCAATTCGTCGCGGGAATAGATGATGACCTTTCGCGGGTCCGACAGCCTGAGCACCGTCTCGATGAACCGGCGTCCGAACGAGCCCGTGCCGCCGGTGACCAGGATCACCTTGCCGTCCAGGTCCAGGGTCTGCGGTGAAAAGCGTCCCAAGATCAGCCTCCTCGCGTCCGCCGCGCGCGCATGAGCGCCCGGCGAATCTAGGTTAACGCCGTTTGTGACGCACCAGACGTAAAGAGGACGTCAACCACGACGGGTTATGGAAGCGACATGCGCCGCATCCTTGCCCTGCTCCTCGCCATACTGACGCTCGCCGGCCTGCCCGTCGCGCCCGCTTTCGCCAACGAAGGCGGCAAGGGCGAGAAGGCGCCGCCGACCTATTTCGCCCTGCCGACCATCACCGCCACGGCCATCCGCCGCGACGGCCGCAAGGGCGTGATGACCCTTGAGACCGGCATCGAGGCCAAGGACCCCAAGGTCATGGAATACGCCGTGGCCTCGACCCCGCGCCTGCGCGCGGCCTTCGCCCAGGTGCTGATGACCTATACCGCGGGCCTGCGCCGCGGCACGCCGCCCGACCTCGACTATGTCGGGGCCGAGATGCAGAAGGCCGCCGACAAGGTGCTGGGCAAGAAGGGCGCGAAGGTGCTGCTCGGCTCGGCGATGGTGAACTAGGCTTCCGGCGACGCGGCCTTGGCCTTCCGCCGCGCCCGGAAGAACCCCCGCAGCAGGTCGGCGCTTTCCTGCGCCATCACCCCGCCCGTCGTCTCCGGCCGCCAGTGGCAGGTGGGCTGGGCGAAGAATTTCGGGCCGTGCACCACCGCCCCGCCCTTGGGATCGTCGGCGCCCCAGACCACCCGGCCGATGCGGGCGTGGCTGATCGCCCCGGCGCACATGGCGCAGGGCTCCAGCGTCACCACCAGGGTCAGGTCCGTCAGTCGGTAGTTCTCGAGCTTCGCCGCCGCCAGCCGCATCGCGGCGATCTCGGCGTGGGCCGTGGGGTCGTGGGCGGCGATCGGGCCGTTGCCGGCCGTGGCGATCACCTCGCCGGTCTTGGGATCGAGGATCACCGCCCCCACCGGCGTCTCGCCACGCTCCGCGGCCGCGCGGGCCGCGTCGAGGGCCAGGGCCATGGCGTCTTCGTCGGTCACGGCCGCTCTCCCTCTTCCAGCAGGCGCACGCGGGCGCTGAGGCCAGCAGCCCGCGCCTTGGCGACCAGCCGGGCGTCGGCGGTGACCACGATCGCCCCGCGCTGTTCGGCCAGGGCCAGATAGGTGGCGTCATAGGCGCTCACGCCATGGCGGGCCGCCAGTTCGAAAGCGCGCTCGGCCAGGGTTTCCATCGGCTGGAACTCGGCGACGATCTCGCCCAGGGCCGACACCGCCCGGCGCGCCAGGGCCTCGTCGAGCCCGTCCGCGCGAACCCGCCGCCCGGCGATGCTGGCCATCTCGGCCCACAGCAGGTCGGGCGCGATCAGCCGGGCGTCCGACAGCGCCAGGGCCTGGGCCGCGTCGGATCCCGCCTCGAGAAAGAACAGCTTGGCCGCCACCGAGGCGTCGAGCACGATTTCAGCGGCCATCGCGGTCCTCGCGGACGATGGCGGCGCTGTCGTCGCCGCCTGGCGGCACCGGCTGGGCCAGGCCCGCGAACAGCGCCCGCCGCCTCTCCAGCGCCGCCTCGTTGAGCAGGGCGGCGGCGGCGGCGCCCCGCGTCTCGCCCGAGACGGCGGCGCGGCGATCGATCATCTGCAGGGCGGCCGGCGACAGGGCGGACAGGGCGATGGCCAGGCCCTCGCCATCCCGCACGAATGCCGAGGCCTCCTCGGCCAGACCGCGTCGCTCGTCGCGAAAGAAACTGACCTGGGCGCCGGCCAGGTCCAGCGCACCTGTCCTCCAGCCGGCGTCGAGCCAGGCGGCCGCGTGGCTGTGGCCGGCCCGAGTGTTGGACCACCAGGCCTGGTGGGTGCGCGCCGAGCGCGGCAGGTCGAAGCCCAGCAAGGCCTCGATCGCGTCGAAGCCCAGGCGCACCGAGGGCGCGTCGGACACGCCTTCCAGATGGCGCTTCAGGGCTTGGTACTTCATCGGAGACCTCGGATACTCATATATACTCTTACATCATAACGCATGCGGCAAGGCCGCGCCTTGATCGGCCCGCCGTTCGGCGCCATGAGAATTGTTCAACGCCCATCGTGAGATGCGCCCCTCCCTTCGAAGGATCGAGATCATGACCGACAAGTATCAGCCCGCCCTGCACGACGCCGTCGAGCACGACGCCGACGCCGAGGGCGGCGAGCGCGTCGCCAAGGCCCTGGCCCGCGCGGGCGTGGCCTCGCGGCGCGAGGTCGAGCGGCTGATCGAGGCCGGCAAGGTCGTGCTGAACGGCCAGGTGCTGACCACCCCGGCCGTGCGCGTGTTCGCCGGCGACCTGCTGGTCGTCGACGGCAAGCTGGTCGAGGAGCGCCAGCAGACCCGCCTGTTCCGCTATCACAAGCCCACCGGCCTGGTGACCACCCACAACGACCCCAAGGAGCGCCCGACCGTGTTCGGCGCCCTCCCCCACGGCCTGCCGCGCGTGATCTCGGTCGGCCGCCTCGACCTCAATTCCGAGGGCCTGCTGCTGCTGACCAACGACGGTGAGCTGTCGCGCGCCCTGGAGATGCCGCAGAACGCCTGGACCCGCCGCTATCGCGCCCGCGCCTTCGGCCACGCCACCCAGGAGACCCTGGACAAGCTGAAGGACGGCACGACCATCGAGGGCGTCCGCTACGGCCCGATCGAGGCCCGCCTCGACAAGGCCCAGGACAAGGCCGGCGGCGGCCGCAACGTCTGGATCACGGTCACCCTCAGCGAGGGCAAGAACCGCGAAGTCCGCAAGGTGCTGGAGTCGATCGGCCTGAAGGTCAACCGCCTGATCCGCCTGTCCTACGGCCCCTTCGCCCTGGGCACGCTGCAGGCCGGCCAGGTCGAGGAGGTCGGCCCCCGGGTGATCCGCGAGCTGCTCGAAGGCGTCATCGCCGAAGAGAACATGCCCACGGGCGACCGGCCGCAGTTCGTCGGCGTCGCCGATCCGCTCTACGCCCCGGGCGTGGCCAAGGAAGGCGAGCGCCTGCGCGGCGGCGAGGTCCAGCGCCGCGCGCCCTCGGGCCGCGCCCCGCAGATCGCCACCCCTAAGGTCGAGGAGCCCAAGAAGGTCTACAAGGCCGGCTGGGCCAAGGCCAAGATCCGCACCGACGGCCACAAGGCCAAGACCCACAAGCCGAAGTCGCTGGAGACCAAGTTCGTCGACAAGGCCCCGCCGCGCGGCAAGCCGCCGGGTCCGCGCGCCGGCGTGGCCAAGGATGCGGCGGGCAAGGGTCCGATCGGCAAGGGTCCTGTTGGCAGAGGGTCCGTGGGCAAGCCGGGCGCCGGCAAGGCCGCGCCGGGCCCGACGCGCGGCAATGTCACGCCGGTGCGCACCGCCGCCGCCAAGCCGACCGGCTTCAAGGGCTCCCATCCGACCGGCGGCAAGCCGGCGCCGCGGGGTCCCAAGCGGTAGGGACTAGCCCCGATCCGCCAGCGCGATCGCCAGGCGCCGCGTCCGCCGCACCACGGTGACCAGCGTCCCGAGCGCGATAACCGCCAGGCCGAGGGCCAAGGCTTCGCCCCGGCCGCGCCATAGCGGCTCGAAGACGGCGACCGCGCAGGTCGCCGTCAGCGCCGCCATCCGATGCGGCTTGGCCATCGGCCCCGAGAAGTTCGCCGGCTGGCCCAGGCCCCGGCCCAGCTCGCGGACATAGGCCGTCAGCACCGCCAGCACCGCCGTGATCCAGCCGATCGCCGCGCCGCCCGAGAAGCCCGCGCTCATCGCGCCATAGCCCGCCCCGGCCAGCAGCAGGACGTCGGCGAAGCGGTCGGGCAGCTCGTTCCAGATCGGACCGGCCGCACTGGCGCGCCCGTGCTCTACCGCCACCAGGCCGTCGAGCAGGTTGCAGGCCAGGCGCAGCTGGATGCAGACGGCCCCGAGGATCAGGCACAGGCCGCGCGGCCAGCCCTCCACCCCGCCGCTGGCCGCCAGCAGGGCCCCGCCCAGCGCGGCGAAGGCCAGGCCCAACCCCGAGATGACGTCGGCGCTGATCCGCCGGGCCGCCAGGGACGCGGCCAGTCCCCGGGCCCAGGCCGCGCCGCGGCTCTTCAGCGGACGGCGGTTGGACAGGTCAGGCGCATCGGTCATCGGCAGACTTTCGGGCGGGGATGTCGCTCCCTCAAGAGCGGCGACGGCGGGAAGTTCCACGCTCCGCGCCAACTAGGCTATACCCTCGGTAGCGCCAACGGGAGCATCCATGGACGTCTTCGGGGATTGGGTCGGACGCGCGCAGGCCTTTCTGGCCGCCAAGCCGCCCGCCTTGCTGGCGGGACTGGCCGGCGTGGTCATCCTGCTCGGGGTCGCCAGCGCCATCGCCGCCGTCCTGCCGCTGCTCAAGCCCGGCAAGTCGTTCGAGGAACTGCGGCTGCGCATCGCCTCGTGGTGGGGGATGGTGGCCCTGCTGGCCGGCGCCCTGCTGCTGGGCTGGCAGGCGACCACCGCCGTCTTCGCCTTCATCTCGTTCCTGGCCCTGCGCGAGTTCCTGTCGCTGGCCGTGCGCCGGCGCGAGGATCGGCCCGCGATCCTGGCCGCCTATGGCTGCCTGATCGCCGCCTACGGCTTCATCGTCGCCGACCGCTACATGTTCTACATCGTGTTCATCCCGGTCTGGGTGTTTCTGGGCCTGCCCGCCCTGATGGCGCTGATCGGCCAGACGCGCGGCTATCTGGCCAGCGCCGCGACCTTCCACTGGGGCCTGGTCACCTGCGTCTACAATCTGGGGGTCGTGGCCTTCCTGATGCGGGTGCCCGACAGCGAGCCGCTGCCGGCCGGGGCGGCGGGCCTGGTGTTCTTCCTGCTGCTGGCCACCGAGTTCAACGACGTCGCCCAGTACTGCTGGGGCAAGCTGGTCGGCCGCCACAAGATCCTGCCCAAGGTCAGCCCCAACAAGACCTGGGAGGGGTTCATCGGCGGCTGGATCACCACCGCCGCCCTGATCTGGTTCCTGGGGCCGGTGTTCACGCCGCTGAAGGGGACGGGTCTGGCCCTGGTGGCCTTCGTGCTGCCGGTGGCGGGCTTCGCCGGCGACGTGACCATGAGCGCCATCAAGCGCGACATCGGCGTCAAAGACACCTCGCACGCCATTCCCGGCCACGGCGGGGTGCTGGACCGCGCCGACAGCCTGACCTTCACCGCCCCGCTCTATTTCCACCTGCTGGCCCTGTTTGGCCTGCAGAAGTTCTGATCCCGCCCGTGCGCCTACTCCGTTTCCTCCTGCTGCTGCTCGTCGCCCGGCCCCTGGCGGTGCTGATGACCGGGGCCGACGTGATCGGGCGCGAGCGCCTGCCGCTGAAGGGCCCGGCGATCATCGCCGCCAACCACGCCAGCCATGTCGACACCCTCTTGATGCTGGCCGTCTTCCCGTCGCGCGCGGTGTCGAAGCTGCGGCCGGCGGCGGCGGCCGACTATTTCCTCAAGGACCCGGTCATCGGCTGGTTCTCGCGCCACGT
Organism: Caulobacter hibisci; assembly: GCF_016135805.1. Classification (GTDB taxonomy): domain Bacteria; phylum Pseudomonadota; class Alphaproteobacteria; order Caulobacterales; family Caulobacteraceae; genus Caulobacter; species Caulobacter hibisci. The sequence goes on along the minus strand of NZ_JADWOX010000021.1, from coordinate 24,338 downwards.
GATCGGCATCGTGCCGGTGGCCCGCAGCAAGGCCGGGCGGCGCGCTGCCGAAGGTGAAGACGTGCTGGCCCCGGCCCGCGCCGCCCTGGCGGCCGGCGAGATCGTGCTGGTCTTCCCCGAGGGCACGCGCGGCGACGGGGCCGGCGACGCCATGGGCCAGCTTAAGGGCGGGGTCGCGCGGCTGGCCGAGGCCTTTCCCGACGCGCCGGTGATCCCGGTGTGGATCCAGGGCGCCGGCCGCGTGCTGCCCAAGGGCGCCAGCGTGCCCGTGCCGCTGAACTGCGCGGTGCTGGTGGGCGAGCCGGTGGCCTGGACCGGCAAGCGGACCAGCTTCATGGACGCCCTGCGCGAGGCGATGCTGGCCCTGAAGGCCCAGGCTCCGCCGCTGCGATGGTCGGAAGACGAGGCCGAAGCGCCTTAGGCCGTCGCCACGCCCGCCCAGCGCGACAGCCGGGGCGTGCGGGCCACCAGCTCGGCCAGGCCGACATAGAGCGCCAGCATGCCCGCCGCGATCGGCAGCACCTCCCAGCGGAACGGATGCGGCGCCTCGGGGGCCAGGGTCATCGGCTGCAGGAACAGCAGGATGACGATGTTGTTGGCCGCGTGGGCGCCAACGGCGAACTCCACGCCGCCCAGCCGCAGGGTCGACCAGGCCAGGCCCAGGCCCAGCACCATGCGCACCAGGAAGGCGTCGGGGTTGGGATCGAAATGCACGGCCGAGAAGGCCAGGCCGTTGATGATCAGGATCAGCCAGGTCCGATGGGTGAAGGCGCCGGTCAGCTTCAGCAGCCAGCCACGGAACACCAGCTCTTCTGCTGCGGCGGCGACCAGCAGCAGGGCGATGGCCCCGACGGCGTGGACGATGCGGCTGTCTAGGTCGGGCGTCAGGGTCAGGATCGGCGCGGCCGGCGGATGCGGGTCGAGCTGGGCCAGGCCCGCCAGCAGCGGACCCAGGGTCACGGCGAACAGGGCCAGCCCCAGCAGGGTCAGCCGCCAGCGATAGGACGCGGCGCTGGTCAGGTAGCTCCTCAGAGGGCGCTCGTGCAGCATGGCGGCGACGGCGGCGAAGGCCGTGGCCATGCCGCCGTTGGTGGCGGCCAGCAGGCACAGGACGAACAGCAGGGTCTGCAGGCTGCCCGCGGCCGCCGCTGGATCGCTCAGCGACTCGATCAGGGCCTTGGCCGTATTGAATCCGCCGTCGGCGAGGCCCGCGAACAGGGCCATGACGAACACCACGCCGATGATCGCCGCCAGGGCCGCCGCGATCAGGCCCACGGGCAGGGTCAGCGCCACGCGGCCGATACGGCGGTCCGCCGGCTTCAGGTCGCCCAGGAAGGCCGAGCCTCTCGCGTCTTCGAACACCGCCGCCATCCCCTCGCACAGCCCCTGCTCCTCGCTAGAGCGGCGCGGGCCGAAGGAAAAGGGTTTTTGATCAATCGGCCCCCGCGACTTGCCGACGCGGGGCAATGGCGGCACACATCGGCCGTCATCTATGGGGTTTTCATGAGCAAGACGGCGAGCGAGACGGGCCACGAGGGCAGCGCCCCCCACCTGCACCGGCTGGTGCTGTTCTCGGACGCGGTGTTCGCGATCGCCATCACCCTGCTGGCCATCGAGATCCACCCGCCCGAGCACTGGAGCGGCGTCGCCGACCTCTATCGCCAGATGGGCCACAAGCTGTGGGCCTACGCCGTCAGCTTCGCGGTGATCGGCGTCTACTGGATCAGCCACCGGCGGATCTTCGCCCGGCTGCGGACGGCCGACGGCGTGCTCGACGTGCTCAATCTGCTGGTGCTGGGCCTGATCGGCCTGCTGCCGCTGGTCACCGAACTGCTTTGGGAGCATGGCGGCCAGGCCGCCCTCGTCTATCTGGGCCTGGTGACGGCGATCGGCTTCGCCCTGGCGGCGCTGTGGGGCTATGCAGCCTTCGCTGGCGAGCTGACCGGCAAGGTCCATCGCGGCGAGGCCCTGTTCACCCTGGCGCGGGTGGCCATCGCCCCTGGCCTGATGTGCGGCCTGATCTTCTTCACCCTGAACAACGCCTGGGGCCTGGCTCTGCTGGCCCTGGCCCTGGCGGCCTTCATCGGCGGCGGCCGCTACATGCGCCGCCTGGCCATGAAGGGCGAAGCAACAGCGCAAGTCCAGGAGGCCTCGGCCTGATGCGCATCGTCTCCGGCCAGTTCCGCGGCAAGGCCATCGCCACCCCGCCGGGCGACGCCACCCGCCCGACCTCCGACCGCGCCCGCCAGGCCGTGTTCAACATCCTCGAGCACGCCGCCTGGGCGCCGGAACTGCACGGCGCTCGGGTGATCGACGTCTTCGCCGGCTCTGGAGCCCTCGGTCTGGAAGCCCTCTCGCGCGGGGCGGTGAACTGCCTGTTCGTCGAGACCAACGAGGCCGCGCGCGGGGCGATCCGCCAGAACATCGACACCTTCGGCCTGTTCGGCCAGACCCGCGTCCACCGCCGCGACGCCACGGACCTCGGCCTGCGTCCGGCCAGCGCCGGCCCGGCCTTCGACATCGCCTTCCTGGATCCGCCCTACGCCAAGGGCCTGGGCGAGAAGGCGCTGTCGGAACTGGTCGCCGGCGGCTGGCTGGCGCCGGGCGCGATCGTGGTGTTCGAGCGCGGGGTCGGCGAGCCGGATCCCGTGCTGGAGGGGTTCGAGACGCTCGACGCCCGCGACTACGGCGCGGCGCGGGTGCTGTTCCTGAAGCTGCTGTAGCTCTTACGGCCGCTTGCCCGGCCAGACGAGGTAGCCGTATTCGTCGCGACCGGCCGACTGGTACTCGCCATAGGCGCCGTAGGCCGGCGCATAGCCCTCGCCATAGCCCGCAGCCGACGAGGCATAGCCGCTGACGGCGCTGTCGTAGCGCTCGCGGCTGGATTCGTAGGCTTCCTCGGTGCGGGAATAGGCCGAGCCGCCGCGATAGGTTTCCTGGCGGGCGAGGTCGCCTCGATAGCCTTGATCCTGATAGCCGCCGTCGCGATAGCCAGCGTCGTCATGGCGGCGGCTGTAGCGGTCGGGCGCATATTCGGGCGGCGGCGGAGGCGGCGGCAGGGCCGCGCGATCGTCCACGCGCAGCGGCGCGCGGCCGTAGCTCCAGCGATCGAAGTCGCTCCAGCCACGCTCGCCGTCGTCGCACTCGACCCGCTCCCAGCGATAGGCGCCGCCGGGGCCGGTGACCCGGCGCGAGACGCATTCGCCCGGACGGGTGTCGGGCGGCAGGATCTGCGGATCGACGGGCAGGCCCGAACGGTCGGGCGGGCCGCCGGCCAGGCCATGGTCGTCGGCCAGAGCCGGCGCGGCCAGCGACAGGCCGGCGACGATCACGAGCGGGGCGAAACGGAAAGCATGGCGCATGGGGTCACTCCAGGCCCGTCACTAAACCAGAGCCGGGCGAACCGCGCCTGCCCTTTCGCGCTCGGCGCGAGCTTGGCTGTTGATCGAAGATGGCTTTTCCTCAGGCCCGACCTCGCCTAGGGTCGATTTCAAACAATCGTTCGAAGGCTGGCAGGCGATGGCGATCGAGGCGGTGATCTGGGATTTCGGCGGGGTGTTCACCACCTCGCCCTTCGAGGCCTTCCGTCGTTACGAAGCGCGCAACGCCCTGCCGACCGACTTCCTGCGCGGGGTCAACGCCGTCGATCCCAACACGAATGCCTGGGCGCGATTCGAGCGAGCCGAGATCGACGCGGCCGCCTTCGACGCCCTGTTCCTGGAGGAGTCGACGCGGTTGGGCCACGCCGTGCCAGGCGCCGACGTGCTGCCGCTGCTGTCGGGCGAGGTGCGGCCGGGGATGGTCGCGGCGCTGAAGGCCTGCAAGGCGCGATTCAAGGTCGGCTGCATCACCAACAACGTGCCCGGCGCCGGCCACGGCACGGGCATGGCCTCCTCACCCGAGAAAGCGGCGGCCGTGGCCGGGATCCTGTCGCTGTTCGACGCCCTGATCGAAAGCTCCAAGGCCGGGGTGCGCAAGCCCGATCCGCGCATCTACCGGATGATGTGCGACCTGCTCGACGTCGCGCCGGAGGCCTGCGTCTATCTCGATGACCTGGGGGTCAACTGCAAGCCGGCGGCGGCCTTGGGCATGACCGCCATCAAGGTGAGCAGCGAGGAACAGGCCCTGGCCGAGCTTGCGGCGGCGACCGGATTGGCGTTCTGAAGAGGCTCGCAGTTTCTGGAGCCGTCCGCATGACCCGCCCCGCCAAGATCGGCGCCGCCGCCGCCCTCGCCCAGCTCGAAGGCTGGACCGCCGCCGACGGCAAGGACGCCATCGAGAAGACCTACAAGTTCGCCGACTTCAACGCCGCCTTCGGCTTCATGACCCGCGTGGCGATCGAGGCCGACAAGCGCGACCATCACCCCGAGTGGTTCAACGTCTACAACCGCGTCGAGGTCACCCTGACCACCCATGACGCCGACGGCGTCAGTGAGCGCGACGTGCAGCTGGCCAAGTTCATGGACGGCATCGCGGGATAAGGCCCTTCCCCTCCTCCCGCATCCAGTTCAAACTATCGTTTGAATTACAGGGAGGACGCCGAATGGCGCAGACCACGGGCCGGGTCGCCGGCAAGAAGGCCTTCATCACCGGCGCGGCCCAGGGGCTGGGCGCGGCCGCCGCGCGCAAGCTGGCCGTCGAGGGCGCCAAGGTCGCCCTGGCCGACATCAACCACGAAGGCGCCAAGGCCGTCGCCGCCGAAATCAACGCCGCCCACGGCGCGGGCACGGCCTTCGCCTACGCCCTGGACGTCACCCAGGAAGACCAGTGGATCGCGGCCCTCGAAGCGGCGGCGAACGAGCTCGGCGGGATCTCGGTGCTGGTCAACAACGCCGGCGTGGCCGGCGACAAGCCGCTGGAGCAGATGGAGTTCGACCTCTGGAAGAAGATCATGTCGATCAACGTCGACAGCGTCTTCCTGGGAGCCAAGCACGCCCTGACCCACATGCGCGCGCACCAGCCGGGCTCGATCGTCAACATCAGCTCGATCGCCGGCCTGATCGCCAACCACAACTCGCCAGCCTACAACGCCTCCAAGGCCGGGGTCTGGCTGCTGAGCAAGAACATAGCCCTCTACTGCGCCAAGCAGGGGCTCGATATCCGCTCGAATTCGATCCACCCGACCTTCATCGACACCCCGATCCTCGATCCGCTGAGCCAGCGGATCGGCAAGGAGGAGGCCCACGCCAAGCTCGGCCGGCAGATCCCGCTGGGCCACATCGGCGAGCCCGACGACATCGCCAACGCGGTGCTCTACCTGGCCAGCGACGAGAGCAAGTTCATGACCGGGGCCGAGCTGAAGCTCGACGGGGGCATATCGGCGATGTGAGCCGTGATCCTTCTCCCCTTGCGGGAGAAGGTGTCGGCAAAGCCGACGGATGAGGGGTCGCACCTACGAAAAACGCCGCGACGGCTGATCAGCTGTCGCGGCGTCTTGCTTTTGAGAGACCCCTCACCCGACCTCCTTCGGAGGCCACCCTCTCCCGCAAGGGGAGAGGGACTTACCGCGGAGCCCGCTTCGCCAGAATCCGCTGCAGCGTCCGGCGGTGCATGTTGAGGCGACGGGCCGTTTCGGAGACGTTGTGGCCGCACATCTCGTAGACGCGCTGGATGTGCTCCCACCGCACGCGGTCGGCGCTCATCGGGTTTTCCGGCGGGGCCGGGGCGGCGTCCTTGGCGGCGAGCAGGGCGCGGGCCACGTCGTCGGCGTCGGCCGGCTTGGAAAGATAGTCGACGACCCCGGCCTTCACCGCCGCCACCGCGGTGGCGATGTTGCCGTAGCCGGTCAGCATGATGACCTTGGCGTCGGCGCGGGCGTCGCGCACGGCCTCGACCACCTTCAGGCCCGATCCGTCCTCGAGCCGCATGTCCAGCACCGCATGGGCCGGAGCATTGCTCTTCAGAGTCGTCATCGCCTCGGCCACCGAGGCGCAAAGCGTCACCTCGAAGCCGCGTTGTTCCAAAGCTCGACCTAGGCGCGTCCGCAGGGGCGCATCGTCGTCGAGCAGAAGCAGGGACTTGTCCGGCAGAGCCGCGACCAGTTCACCGATATCCGCCATGAACTCAGCGCCTCCCCGCGCCTATACTCAACCGGGTGTCGTGCAAGCATCATGTCTACGACTTGCAAACCTTGGCAAGTCTTTCGTACTCAAACACCTATGAAGCCGGGGGCTTCCATCGCCGGGCGAGGCCAACGCGCGGCCACGACCGCGCCGCCGCGTCGCCCATTTCTGAAATCCACCGCCGCCCCAGTTCGTTCCAAGAGAGTCTTGGCGATGAAGAATCCCAGCCCCATGCCGATGTGGCCGGTGCGCGAGCCTTCCGCCCCCGGACGTGACGTTACGTAAGGTTCGCCCAGTTTGGCCAGTACTTCCGGTGAAAAACCCGGACCGTCGTCGCGCACTTCGATCAGGATCGAGCGGGCGTCGAAGCGGGCGATGACGATCACCTCCGAACGGGCGAAGTCGACGGCGTTCTCGACGATCGAAGTCAGGGCGTGGATCACCTCGGCTCGTCGCCAGACGTCGGGGGCCGACTCGCCGGACGGGCCGTTGACCACCGCCTCGACCCGCACGCCGTGGATCATGTGCGGCTCGATGATCTCGTGCACCAGCTGTGTCAGGCTCATGCGCTCGTGCACGGCGTCCTGGGCCTCGGGCATCTCGGTCAGGCGCTGCAGGATCTCGCGGCAACGGGCGGCCTGGCCGATCAGCAGCTCGGCGTCCTCGCGGGTCTGCTCGTCGGGCGCGCCGCGCGCCATTTCCCGGGCCACGACCGAGATGGTGGCCAGGGGCGTGCCCAGTTCGTGCGCGGCGGCAGCGGCGAGGGCGCCCAGGGCCGACAGCCGCTGCTCGCGGGCCAGCACCGTCTCGGTGACGTTGAGGGCCAGTTCCATGCGGGCCGATTCGGTAGCCGCCTGCCAGGCGTAGAGGCCGGTCACCACGATCCCCAGCACCCGCGCGGCGACGATGGCGGCGACCACGATCCCCTCCGGCCGTGGCGTGGCGGGAACGCCCGATGCCGTCGGCAGGGGCATGTAGAGGAAGGCCAGCACGATGCTGACGATGATCGCCAGTATGCCCAGGCCGAAAGCGTAGCGGGCCGGCAGGGTGGCCGCGGCCAGGGTCACCGGCGCGATCAGCAGCAGCGAGAACGGATTGAACACCCCGCCGGTCAGATAGAGCATGCCGGCCAGCTGCAGGATGTCGAAGGCGATCTGGGCGGTGGCCTCGACGTCGCGGGCCATGCGCTGGCCGGTCGAGGCCAAGCCGATCAGCACGTTCAGCCAGGCCGACAGGGCGATCAGCGAGAAGCACAGGGCGTAGGGAACCTGGACGTCCAGCACCAGGCCGCAGAACAGCACGGTCACCGACTGGGCGGCGACGGTCAGCCAACGCTGGGCCAGGAGAGTGCGCACCCGCAGGCGGCCGCGACGCAGACCCGGGCCCGCCCACGACCAGTCGTCGCTGTCTTGCGCCGCCCCGCCGTCGGGCCTATCGAGCCCGTCGTAGGATGATTTTTTCGGCGCGTCCTTGAACGAAGCGTCGGCCATGTCGCCACATTAAGGCCAGAAATTTCGATCTGGCGAGCCCCAAAGGACGCAAGCCCATGAACCGCAACCGCCTGATCGTTCTGGCCGTCTGCGTTGTGGGGGCGATCCTGGCCGGCGGACTGATCGTCCGCAGCGGCGCCTTCAAGCCCGCGCCGCCGCCTGCGGCGGTGGGCGGACCGTTCCAGTTGGTCGACTACGATGGCAAGCCGGTCGACGAAAAGATCCTCAAGGGCAAGTGGAGCGCGCTGTTCTTCGGCTTCACCTATTGCCCCGACGTCTGCCCCGGCACCCTGCAGGCCCTGGCCGCCGCCAGCGACCAGCTGGGCCCCAAGGCCAAGGACCTGCAGATCGTGATGATCTCGGTCGATCCGCAGCGCGACACCCCGGCGGTGATGAAGACCTACCTGACCGCCGGCTACCTGCCCCGGAACGTCGTCGGCCTGACCGGCGCGCCGGCCCAGGTCGACGCGGCGGTGAAGACCTATCGCGCCTATTACAAGAAGGTCGGCGAGGGCCCCGACTACAGCGTCGACCACTCCACGGCGATCTATGTCATCGATCCCAAGGGCCGCTTCGACCGGGTCATCGCCTACAGCAGCCCGCCCGAAGAGATCGCCCGCCAGCTGAAGGCGGCGATGGAAGGTCGCTGAACGGGACCACCGCCCATTTTTACGGCGCAATGCCGCTAGGTCACCTCTGGGCTGTACCTTCTTAACCGTCGGCGTGTTATGCTGCATTGCACAATCGCTGGAGACGGCATGCTGTACGCCCTGCACGAAGCGAGCTTCTACGCCTCGACCCCGCTGCGCCTCGCGGCCCGCGCGGCCAGGGACTTCTGGGGCTCGCCCCTGAATCCGGCCGCCAACAGCGAGCTGGGCCGGCGGCTCTATGCCGGCGCCGACCTGTTCTCCAATGTCACCCGCCGTTACGGCAAGCCCGACTGGCGCATCGACAGCGTCAAGATCAACGACGTCGACGTGCGCGTGCGCCCGACCGTCGTCTGGCAGAGCCCCTGGGCGCGCCTGATCCAGTTCGATCGCGACATGTCCGACATGCGCCGCGCCGGCCGCTTCGAGCTGGACCCGGCCGTGCTGATCGTCGCGCCCCTGTCGGGCCACTACGCGACCCTGCTGCGCGGCACGGTCGAGGCCTTCCTGCCCGACCACGCGGTGTTCATCGTCGACTGGCAGAACGCCCGCGAGGTCTCGGTCCTGCAGGGCCGCTTCGACTTCCACGACTATATCGACCACATCCGCGACATGCTGCGGGTGCTGGGGCCGCGCCCCAACGTGCTGGCCGTCTGCCAGCCCGGACCGCCGGTGCTGGCCGCCGCCGCCCTGATGGCCGAGGACAACGATCCCTCGCGCCCGGCCAGCATGACCTTCATGGGCTCGCCCATCGACGCGCGCCTGTCGCCGACCGTGACCAACAACCTGGCGGAGGAAAAGCCCTTCACCTGGTTCCAGTCGAACATGATCTACACCGTGCCCGCGCCCTATCCGGGCATGGGCCGGCGCGTCTATCCGGGCTTCGTGCAGCTGGCCAGCTTCATGAGCATGAACGCCGAGAAACACCAGGAAGCCCACCAGCGCTATTTCCACAGCCTGGTCGACGGCGATGGCGACAGCGCCGACAAGCACCTGGATTTCTATGACGAGTACCTGTCGGTGCTGGACCTGACCGAGGAGTTCTATCTCCAGACCATCGACATCGTCTTCCAGCGCCACCTGCTGCCCAAGGGCGAGCTGATGCATCGCGGCCGCCACGTGAACACCGCGGCGATCACCGACATCGGCCTGATGACGGTCGAGGGCGAGAAGGACGACATCTCCGGCATCGGCCAGACCCAGGCCGCCCACGACCTGTGCGCCAACATCCCGGCCGAGCTGAAGGAAGACTACGTCCAGCCGGGCGTGGGCCACTACGGCGTGTTCAACGGCCGGCGGTTCCGCGAGGAGATCTATCCCAAGGTCCGCGACTTCATCCTGCGCAGCGACCCCAACTTCGGCGGCAAGAAGGCCTAGGCGAACTCCGGCGGCAGGCTGCGGCCCAGAGCGGTTCGCTCGGGCTCGGCCTCGTCCCACAGATGGAAGGCGCCCTTCAGGTGCCGGACGATATGGAACGCGCCGTTCCGGTCCCAGAACTGGTGATACAGGAACGAGTCGTGGGCGATCGGATTGCCGATCAGCGAGAAGGTGTCGAAGGCGGATTTGGGCGGGCCGTTGGTCTGCTTGACCACGCCATAGAGGTTCAGGTCCTCGGCGATCACCGGCGCCAGCCGCGTCCCGGCCACATCGGTCAGATGAATCGGGTCGTTGGGCCGGATGTAGTGGCGGCTGGCGGCGATGGCCTGGGCGTCCACCACCCCGCCGCGCGCCGCGGCCACGATCCGGATGGCGGCGGCGAAGGGCGCGGAGGCAAAGCCCGTGGCCGAGATCGGCAAGGTCACCGGCAGGCTGGCCGCCTGGCGAAACAGCGCCGCCTGGGCCTCGGCCATGGCCCCGCCCAGCGAATGGCCGGTGAAGGTGACCCGATTGACCGGCAGCCCGCGCGCGACCAGCTCCGCATGCGCCGCCAGGGCGTAGGCCAGGGCCGCGGTGACCGTCCGAGTGTCGTGCAGCACCGCCGACTTGAAGTTCAGCAGCCAGTCCAGCTCGCTGTCGGTGCCGCGATTGACAACCACCAGTTCGGCCGGACCGGGGGCGTAGAAGGCGAAGGCGTCGTAGCCGCTGGGCTTGTCGTTGGCCGGGCCGACGGGGGCCAGAAGGCCCAGCTTGCCGATCCACAACGGCTCGGTGGCCTCGGTCGAGGGCTTGTGGAAGGTGCGGTAGACCCAGGCGCTCAAGGCCGCCAGCACCGCATGGCCCGATCCGAAGGGCGCGCCCGTCCTGACATGGTCGCGAATGGTCGCGGCCAGGGCGGCGCTGCGATCCGCGCGCGCGGGGACTTTCAACAGCACCGCCACGCCACACCCCTCAATTGAGAAATAACGCCGTTATCGCCAAGGTAGGTTTCATGCGGGGCGCGGTCAACGCCGCCTCTTGCGCCGAACGGCGGCGGGCGCGATCTAAGGGACGATGAACCTCTTCCGCCCGCAGCCGAAAGCCCCGAAACGCTTCGCCGACGGCGACCGGCTGGAGGTGGAGGGCTGCGCGCTGCGGCTGAAGGTCGATGGCCGCGCCCGGCGGGTGTCGCTGCGGGTCGACCGGGCCAAGTCCGAGATCGTCGCCATCGCCCCCACGCCGCGCCGCCTGACCGAGGCGGTGGCCTTCGCCCACGAGAAGGCCGGCTGGATGAGCCTGCAGCTGGCCGCCCTGCCAGGCCGCCAGGTGATTGAGCCGGGCGGCGTGCTGAAGGTGTGGGGCAAGCCCTATCGGCTGGAGGTCGGTCCCGGCCGGGCGCGGATCACGGGCGACGCCCTGATCGCCCCGGACGACGCCAACTGGAGCCTGAAGATCCTGCGGCTAGTCAAGCGCGAGGCGCTGGAGAAACTGACCGAGCGGACGGCCTATCACGCCGGACGCCTGGCGCGACCGATGCCGTCGGTGGCGGTGGCCGATCCCAAGGCGCGCTGGGGCTCATGCCGGCCGGCGCGGCCGGGCGTCCCGGCGGCGATCCGCTACAGCTGGCGGCTGGTGCTGGCCCCGGCGGCGGTGGCCGACTATGTCGTCGCCCACGAATGCGCCCACCTGATCGAGGCCAATCACGGACCCCGGTTCTGGGCGCTGTGCGAGACCCTGGTCGGCGATCCGGCGCCGCACCGGGCGTGGCTGCGGGCCCATGCGGCGCAGCTGCACGCGATCTCGGCGTAGATCTCGCCACCCCGGCAAAGCGCCGGGATGGCGAGAGCGGGAAAGCTTACAGCTGGCCCAGCAGGTAGTCGGCCGACGAGACCTTGAATTCGCCGGCTTCCTCGACGTTCAGCGTCTCGACGACGCCGTCCTTGGCGACCAGCGAGTAGCGCTGCGAGCGCACGCCCATGCCGAACTTCGAACCATCGAAGTCCAGGCCCAGCGCCTTGGTGAAGTCGCCGTTGCCGTCGGCCAGCAGCAGCACCTCGTCGGAGATGCCCTGGTCGGCGCCCCAGGCCTTCATCACGAAGACGTCGTTGACCGAGACGCAGGCGATCGTGTCGACGCCCTTGGCCTTCAGTTCGGCGGCCTTTTCCTTGAAGCCCGGCAGGTGCTTGGCCGAGCAGGTCGGCGTGAAGGCGCCGGGGACGGCGAACAGGGCGACGGTCTTGCCCTTGAAGAGTTCGTCGGAGGTGACCGGCTTGGGGCCTTCGGCCGAGCTGGTCATGAACGTGGCCGCCGGAAGCGCGTCGCCAACCTTGATCGCCATGTCTCTTGAATCCTGTGCTTGAAAGGGCCGTCCGGAGATAAAGCGTCCGGATCGGTTCGCCAATAACGCGGTTTGACTTGAAACCGACGCGTTGTGTGCCGATCCTCAACAGATGGACGCTCCCGAGACCGATCTCCTCGACGGCGAAGGCCAATTCCTGACCGGCCGGCTCCTGGTGGCCATGCCCGGCATCGAGGATCCGCGCTTCGAGCGCGCCGTCGTCTATCTGTGCTCGCACGACGACGAGCAGGCCATGGGCCTGGCGGTCAACCGCCCGGTCGAGGGGCTGACCGTCTACGAATTGCTCGACAAGCTGGGCGTGGATCCGGAGGTGCGCGCCCCCAGCGACCTGGTCATGCTGGGCGGACCGGTCGAGCGCGAGCGCGGCTTCGTGCTGCACACCGACGACTACAGCTCGCCGGAATCGACGTCGCCGGTGGCCGACGGCCTGGCCCTGACGGTGACCCGCGACGCCCTCGACGCCCTGGGCAGCCGCATCCAGCGCCCCCGCCGGGCGATCCTGGCCCTGGGCTATTCGGGCTGGGGCCCCGGCCAGCTGGAGCAGGAACTGCGCGACAATGTCTGGCTGATCTGCGACGCCGACGAGGGCCTGCTGTTCGACGACGACCACGACAGCAAGTGGACGCGGGCCCTGGCCAAGATCGGCATCACCGCCGATCACCTGTCGGCCCAGGCCGGACGGGCCTGAGGCCGACGCCGGACTAGGCCCGGGTCAGCGGGATTTCGAAGCGGAAGGTCGAGCCGGCGCCCGGCGCGCTTTCGACGCCGATCGTCCCGCCCATCAGCTCGACCAGCTCACGGCAGATCGACAGGCCCAGGCCCGAGCCGCCGTGCGACCGCGTCGACGAGGCGTCGACCTGGGAGAAGGTCTCGAACAGCCTGGGCAGATGCTCGGCGGCCACGCCAACCCCGGTGTCGGCGACGGTGAAGGCCAGTCCTTGCGGGACGGCGGCGACCGTCATCCGAACGGAGCCGGCCTCGGTAAACTTGACGGCGTTGGCGACGAGATTGCCCAGCACCTGGCGCAGCCGCATGGCGTCGCCGGTCCAGGCCCCGCGGCATCCCTCGGCGACCGACCAGGTCAGGCCGATCCGCCGGCTGGCGGCGGCGCCGGAAAAGGCCGCGCAGCTGGCCTCGACCACGTCCTCGACGTCGAAGGCCTCCTGGCGCAGGCCGACGGCCCTGGCCTCGAGCCGGGCGATGTCGAGCACGCCGGTCAGCAGGGCCAGCAGGGCCTTGGCCGACTCCTCGACGATCCCCAGCCGCTCGCGCTGGACGGCCGGCAGCTCGCCGGCGGCCATGATCTGGGTCATGCCCAGCACGCCGTTCAGCGGGGTGCGGATCTCGTGGCTCATATTGGCCAGGAACTGGCTCTTGGCCAGATTGGCGGCCTCGGCCTGCTCCTTGGCCTCGACCAGGGCCCGACGCTTGACGGCCAGCGACGTCAGGACGTGCGACAGCCAGGCGAACAGCACCAGGCTGGCGACGACCAGCAGCACGAAGGCCAGGCCGATCCAGGGTCCCGCCCGCAACAGTAACGACATGCCCGGATTGCGGGCCGGCCAGGCCAGGGCGCCGATGGGACGGCCCTGGCGGTCGTGCAGGACGACAAAGGGCTGCACGGCGGCCTCGGGCGCGACCAGGGTCAGGCCCTCGACCCCGAGATCCTCGCGCATGCCTTCGATAAAGCCGGCGTCGATCCGGCGGGCCGTGATCACCACCACCGGCGGCCCCGGTCGCTGGACCAGCAGCTCCGGCCGCTCGGCGATGACGTCACTGGCCGCGACCAGGAAGACCTCGCCGCCAGAGCGCACGAGTCCCGAGGCTGTCGACACCCCTTCCAGGTCGACCCGGCCGGCCTTGCGGGCGGCCAGGGCGCTGGCGGTCACCGCGCCGATCAGCGGGCGGGCGTCGGCCTGTAGGCCCCCGACCCGCGCCGCCGAGGCCCGCGAACCGGCGACCGAGGCGTAGACGATCCGGTCCTCGCGGACGGCGAAGGTCAGGTCGTGGCTGAAGTAGCGATGGTAGTATTCGCCGTAGTTGATGTCGGCCCAGGCCTCGTCGAGCGGCTCGCCCATCGCCTTGTAGGCCTCGTCCCACACCGTGGCCGAGGTCAGTTCGCGGGTCATCCGGTCGAGGGTGCGGTGCACCGTTCGCTCGACCAGGGCCCGTTCATCCAGGGTCTCGATGTGGTCGAGCGACTGCGCCGCCGCCAGCATCATAGCCAGGCCGCCCAGGATCGACACGGCGACCAGCACCACGGCCGAGCCGACGATCCAGTGGATCGCCTGCAGCCTGCGGGTCTCGAGGGAGGGAGGGATGCGCACCACCCCTCTTCGCCTAGAGCTTCACGACTAGCGGTTCGTTAAGTGCGGCCGATGGCCGCAAGGCGTTGTTTTTCCTGGGCTGTAAGGACCTTGGTCAGGAGTCGCGGGCGACAGGATCGGCAAGATCCGGAGCTTTCGATGCGCACCTTCCTCGCCGGCCTGACCCTGGCCGCCCTGATGACCGCCCCCGCCCTGGCTCAGGAGAGCGCTCCGAGCGCCGCAGCGACGACGGCCGCGCCCCTGACCCTGAGCTACAAGATCGGCGTGGTGTCGGACTACCGGTTCCGCGGCGTGACCTTCTCCGACGAGCAGCCGGCCCTGCAGGGCGGCGTCACCGCCACGGCCGCCAACGGCCTCTACGGCTGGGTCTGGGGCTCGACCATCGACGACTATGCCGGCGCGACCACCGAGCTCGACGTCGCCGTCGGCTACGCCTTCACCGCCGGCGGCACGACCTTCGACCTGTCGGCCGCCCGCTACGGCTATCCGGGCGGCGAAGGCGTCGACTACTGGGAGCTGCCGGTCTCGGCCAGCCGCGCCGTCGGCGACTGGACCTATGGCCTGGGCTTCGCCTGGTCGCCCGAGCAGGACGCCCTGGGCGGGATGGACAACCGCTACGGCTATGTCCGCGCCGCCTGGACCTCGCCCAAGGCGCCCCTGACCATCGCCGCCCAGTTCGGCTACGAGGACGGCGCCTTCGCGCCCGACGGCAAGTGGGACTGGTCGCTGGGCGTCAATCGCAAGGTCAAGGCGCTGGACCTGGGCCTGGCCTATGTCGGCAGCGACCGCTCGCCGGACACGGTCGTGGCCTCGGTGACGGCGGGATTCTGAGCATCGCGGCCACTGGCGTAACGCCGGTTTCTTAAACGTTGCATTTCTCTTTATAGTGGTGACGATCGCCTTCTCATCCTGGAGGCGAAACATGATCCGAGTTTGCGAGCGTATCGCCCGGTGCGTGGCGATCGTGACCTGTGTCTTAAGCGTAGCGGGCGCGGCCGGCGCCCAGACGGCCACCAAGGCCCCGGGTCCGCGGATTCCGCTGGGCGGCCACGTCGAGTTCCAGGCCCAGGCCTTCGAGCTGGTCTCGACCCCGCGCGCGGCCATCCCCTTCGTACCGTTCAAGGAGACCGAGGTGCTGGCCATGGCGCCGCGCGACGGCAAGCGGCAAACGCCGCTGGGCTGGCAGGTGCGCCTGAAGAGCGGCGACTGGCTGCCGGCCAAGTCCTACGCGGCCGAACTCAGCGGCCACGAGAAGTGGCTGAACAGCTACGGCTACACCCTGCGCGAGGTCGCCCCGACGCGCGGCCCCGGCGGCCGCCCGCCGCCGCTGCTCAAGACCAATAATCTGGGCCTCAAGTTTCGCCTCAAGCCGCCAGGCTGGGACACCAAGCCCGGCGCCCCGAGCGGCCCCGGCGGCAAGGGTCCCGGGGGCGTCTCGCTCGGCGGCGGCATTCTGAACGGCGGCCTCGCCCGCGACATTCCCCTGGCCCTGCAGATCCCGGACTTCTTCAGCCCCCACGACCCGGGGATCGGACTTCGCCGCGGCGGCGTGCTGGAGCCGGCGACCGGCGCCAACCGCCAGAAGATCATCGAACTGTCCGACGGGGTGCTGATCACCGCCCAACCCCGCTCGTCGGATCGCCGTTTCACCGCCGCCGGCCTGTCGGACCTGGGTCCGGCCCTGCGGCTGGCGCGCGGCGACAGCCTGGCCAGCTTCACGCCCGAACCGCTGCAGGCGATGCAGTGCAAGACCCCCTGCACCCTGACCTTCGGCGACGGCGGCACCGCCTGGCTGACCAAGATCGGCCAGGACATCGTCGCCGACGTCGTCGTCAAGGAGATCGCCACCTGCAAGGTGTCGACGGCCACCACCAAGCAGCAGTGCGACAAGGACGCAGGCCCCGGCGGCTGGATCGTCCACAAGGTGATCCGCGCGCGGGAGTTCTACGGCTATCTGTTCCAGAACCCCGCCCAGCTGAGCCAATTTCTCGCCAGCTTCGGCAAGCCCTGCGACATGCGCAGCCTGCTCAGCTTCTCGACCTTCGACACGCTGTACGACTTCACCGACCAGAGCAGCGGCGGCACGGTCACCCAGACCCAGGGCGCGCCGCCCAAGACCTTCTGGGAAGGCACGCTGAACTTCAGCGTCGCCGGCGCCTCGGACTGCCTGGGCCGCACGGCGCTGAACGGCTGGTTCGGCGCCTCGCTCTGCCTGAACTACGCCTCGCTCAACAAATATACGCCGAGCGCCGGCTTCGACATCTCCAACTCGGCCGGGGCCCGGGCCAAGACGGTCATCTTCGGCCTGACCGACGTGCTGATCGACGGCTCGCACGAACTGCGCTGGGTGCAGCCCATGGGCGGCGGCGGCGCGGCCGAGCCCAAGCCGGCGACCAAGGTGGTCGATCCCAACATCAACACCACCCTCAACCCGCAGACCAACAGCGAGCACTATGACGGCCCGTCGGCCACCTTCCTGCTCGGCCCGGTGCCGCTGACGATCACGTCCTATCTCGACGCCAGCATGACCGTGGGCAAGTCGAGCTCGGTGTTCACCGCCGCGCCCCTGGCCTTCAAGCAAGGCGACAAGGGCGACATCAAAGCCGGCGTCGGCATCGGCGGCGACATCAATATCGGCCTGGAGGCGTCGGCCGACGCCTTCGTCGCCAAGGTTGGGATCGACGGCAAGCTGACCCTGTTCGAGGCCGACCTGATCGGCTCCATGGGCTCGACCATCCAGCCGCCGATCAACGACGTGACGGTGACCCAGGCCTATACGTTCAGCGGCGCGGCGATGAAGGGCACGATCTCGGCCTTCCTCGAGATCGACCTGCTGGTGACCAGCAAGCGCTGGTCGGTCGAGATCATCAGCTTCGACGGCATTCCGATCGATCCCAAGCCGGTGACCAAGACCTTCCACGGCAAGGCCGTGATCCCGGCTTCCGCGACGCCGGCCACGCCCACCTGCAACTGAGCCCATAGGCAATAGCCACAAAAGAAAACGGGCGGCCCCTTTCGGAGCCGCCCGCTACTTTTTCAGGTCGCCCTGAAGTCCGTCATCAGGTGTTGACGGCTTCTTCCGGGGTCACTTCGGCCTTCTTCGACAGGTCTTCACCCGTCGTCTGATCGACGACCTTCATCGACAGCTTGGTCTTGCCGCGATCGTCGAAGCCCAGGAGCTTCACCTTCACGATCTGGCCTTCCTTCAGCACGTCCGACGGCTTGGCGACGCGTTCGTTGCTGATCTGGCTGACGTGGACGAGGCCGTCCTTGGCGCCGAAGAAGTTCACGAAGGCGCCGAAATCGACGACCTTGACGACCTTGCCGTCATAGATCGCGCCGACTTCTGCTTCTTGCGTGATCGACTTGATCCAGTCGATGGCGGCCTTGATCTTGGCGCCGTCCGAGGCCGAGACCTTCACGGTGCCTTCGTCGTTGATGTCGACCTTGGCGCCGGTGGTGGCGACGATCTCGCGGATCACCTTGCCGCCGGTGCCGATCACTTCGCGGATCTTGTCGGTCGGGATGGTGATGGTCTCGATCTTCGGAGCGAAGTCGCCGACTTCCTCGCGCGGCGCGTCCATGGCCTTGTTCATTTCGCCAAGGATGTGCTCGCGGCCGCCCTTAGCTTGCGCCAGGGCCTGCTCCATGATCGCGGGCGTGATGCCGGCAATCTTGATGTCCATCTGCAGCGAGGTCAGGCCCTCGCTGGTGCCGGCCACCTTGAAGTCCATGTCGCCCAGGTGATCTTCGTCGCCGAGGATGTCGGACAGAACGGCGAAGCCGTCCTTTTCGAGGATCAGGCCCATGGCGATGCCCGAGACCGGACGGATCAGCGGAACGCCCGCGTCCATCATGGCCAGCGACGAACCGCAGACCGTGGCCATCGAGGACGAGCCGTTCGACTCGGTGATCTCGGAGACCAGGCGGATGGTGTAGGGGAAGTCTTCCTTGGCCGGCAGCATCGGACGCAGGGCGCGCCAGGCCAGCTTGCCGTGGCCGATTTCGCGGCGGCCCGGGCTGCCCATACGGCCGGTTTCACCGACGCTGTAGGGAGGGAAGTTGTAGTGCAGCAGGAAGGATTCCTTGTAGGTGCCTTCCAGGGCGTCGATGAACTGCTCGTCGTCGCCGGTGCCCAGGGTGGCGACCACGATCGCCTGGGTCTCGCCGCGGGTGAACAGGGCCGAGCCGTGGGTGCGCGGCAGGATGCCGACTTCACCCAGGATCGGACGGACCTTGTCGACGGTGCGGCCGTCGATGCGGATGCCGGTGTCGAGGATCGAGCGACGGACGATGTCCGCTTCCAGTTCCTTGAACACCGAGACCAGCTTCAGCGGGTCGATGCCGGCCGGGTTGGTGTCGCTCTTGGCGAAGGTCTCGATGGCCTTGGTCTTGGCGGCGCCGAGGGCGGCGACGCGGTCGGCCTTGCCTTGGATCTTGTAGGCGTCGGCCAGGTCCTGACCGACGGCCTTCTTCACTTCGGCCTTCAGGGCGTCGGTGTCTTCCGGTTGGAAGTCGAACGGCTCCTTGGCGGCGTGTTCGGCCAGCTCGATGATCGCGTCGATCACCGTCTGCATTTCCTTGTGGGCGAAGTTGACGCCGCCCAGGACGATCTCTTCCGAGAGTTCCTGGATTTCGCTTTCGACCATCATGACGGCTTCGGTCGTACCGGCGACGACCAGGTCCATCTTGCTTTCCTTCAGCTCGTCGAGCGTCGGGTTCAGCACGTAGCCGCCGTCAACATAACCGACGCGCGCGGCGCCGATCGGGCCTTGGAACGGGGCGCCCGAGAGCACCAGGGCGGCCGAGGCGGCCACCATGCCCAGGATGTCGGGATCGTTCTCGAGGTCGTGCTGCAGCACGGTGACGACGACCTGGACTTCGTTCTTGAAGCCCTTGACGAACAGCGGACGGATCGGACGGTCGATCAGGCGGGAAACCAGGGTTTCCTTTTCCGACGGACGGCCTTCGCGCTTGAAGAAGCCGCCGGGGATCTTGCCGGCCGCGAAGGTCTTTTCCTGGTAGTTGACCGTCAGCGGGAAGAAATCTTGGCCGGGCTTCGCCTTCTTGGCGAACACGGCGGTGGCCAGGACGACGGTTTCGCCCATGGTGGCCAGAACGGCGCCGTCGGCTTGACGGGCGATGCGACCGGTTTCGAGGACCAGCGTCTTGCCGCCCCACTCGATCGTCTTGCGCTTGATATCGAACATTTTTCTTCTTTCGGTTCCCGCGGGCGGATTCCCGTCGGGGGTGGACAGGGGCGGACGGCCAATGGAGCCGGCCCGATGATCCTCATCCTAATGTGACAGGCGGGGGTTTGAGGACGTGAACCCTCACACGTACGGGGCGCCGGTCCTTTAGGACCTGGAACCCTTGGATCGGCCGCTTCGGCCTGTCTCGAAGCGAGGACCCTAAAAAGCGTTCCGCCGCCCTACCGGAGTAAGGCGGCGGAAATGCGCCTTAGCGGCGCAGACCCAGCTTCTCGATGAGAGCCGCGTAACGGCCTTCGTCGGACTTCTTCAGGTGGTCGAGGAGACGGCGACGCTGGGAAACCAGCTTCAGCAGGCCACGACGGCTGTGGTTGTCCTTCTTGTGGGTCTTGAAGTGCTCGGTCAGGTTCGAGATGCGCTCCGAGAGGATCGCGACCTGGACTTCGGCGCTGCCGGTGTCACCCTCGGTACGAGCGTGTTCGGCGATGAGAGCGGTCTTGCGCTCGGCAGTGATCGACATCGGGTTGTCTCCGCTCAGGTGAGTTGGAAGACCCGCACCGGATTGAGCTTTCCGGCGCGCATCTCGCACAAGGCCACCAGGCGCTCTCCGGACATGGCGGAAACGGTACGATCGCCGGGCGTGAGCTCGGCTTTCAGCGTTTCCACCTGCCTGGGTAGCAGAACGATGGCGCGTCCTTGCGCAAGCCGGAAGGCGTCTTCATCGGTCACGGCCAACGCCGGGATGTCGTCCAGCGCGGTCTCGACCGGAAGCAATGCCTCCGACAGGCGCGCCTCATAGCTCAAATTCTCGAGACTTTCCAGGCTTATCGCCGTTTCCTCGGTGAACTGGCCAACCCGCGTGCGGCGAAGCTGGCTGACATGTCCACAGGCCCCCAGGGCGGTCGCCAGGTCGCGGACCACGGCGCGCACATAGGTGCCCTTGCCGCATTCCATCTCCAGCTCGACGTGGTCGATGTCGGGAACCGACAGCAGGCGCAGGGCGTGGATCGTCACCTTGCGGGTGGCCAGCTCGAACTCCACCCCGTCGCGCGCCAGGTCATAGGCCCGCTCGCCGTCGACCTTGATGGCCGAATAGTTCGGCGGGATCTGGTCGACCTCGCCGATGAAGGCGCCCAGGGCGGCCTCGACCGCCGCGGGATCGGGCCGCACGTCGGACTCGCCTGTGGTCTCGCCCTCGCGGTCCAGCGTCGTGGTCGAGCGGCCCCAGGCGATCGTGAAGCGATAGGCCTTGTCGGCGTCCATCAGGAACGGGACCGTCTTGGTCGCCTCGCCCAGGGCCAGAGGCAAGATCCCCGTCGCCAGCGGATCCAGCGTGCCGGCGTGGCCGGCCTTCTGAGCGTTGAACGCCCGGCGCACGCGGGAAACAGCGCTGGTCGAGGTCAGGTCGTAGGGCTTGTCCAGGCACACCCAGCCCGAGACGGCGTCGCCCTTCTTGCGGCGCGCCATGGACTAGTCCTCGTCTTCGTCGAGGACGTCGCTCAGGCGGGTGTCCTGCATGACCTTCGGATCGAGGAACAGCTTGTCCATATAGGCGGCCGTGCTGAAGCTCTCGTCGTGAAGGAACTTCAGGTCGGGCGTGAACTTCATGTCGATCGACCGGCCCAGGCGTCCGCGCAGGAACTTGGCCACCCGGTTCAGGCCCTTGATGATCTCATCGACGTTCGGGCCCGGGCCCCGGTCGACCAGGCCCGCCCCGAGCGGCTCGACGAAGCAGATGGCGTGCCTGAGGTCCGGGCTCATCCGCACTTCGGAAACGGTGACGGAGACGCCCGTCAGGGCCTCGTCCTGCAGCTCCTCCTCGCGAAGGATGTCGACCAAGGCGTGGCGGATCAGCTCGCCGGCGCGAAGCTGGCGTTGCGACGGACCCACGGGTCCGCTCTTGGGTTTGTCGGAATGGCGCTTCATGGCGCGGATAGCCTTTGCAGCCCGGCCGGCGGATCGAACGCCGGTAGCGCGGGGGAAATCGAAGGCGCGGTGTCTAGGCGCGTAAGGCCGAAAAGTCCAGTCCAGCGCGCCCCTCCCCCTTCGGGGAGAGGGTCTGCATCACGCCCCCGTCCGCTCCTTGAAGAAAGCCACCACCCGCCGCAGCGTCTTCATGCCCTCGCCGTCCGGCCGGCTGCGGTCGAGCTGCAGCGTCAGCACCGAGTGCGGCGGGAACGGGCCGTGCTGGCCGGCGTCGGCGGTTTCGAGCTCGATCGCCTCCAGACGATCGCCGAATTCCTCGCGCAGCCGCGCCATGCGGGCGTCGGGGACCAGGCCGTCGGCCTTGAAGCGCAGGGCCATGATCGACAGGTCCTCGGCCTCGAACCGCGCCCTGGCGCAGGCGATCTCCTTGGGCGAGGCGTCCAGGCCGCGCCCGTTCCTGAGCGGCAGCGAGGGCTGAGACAGCACCGGGGCCACGACGCTCGGCTCGGTCATCATCGCCAGGGCGAAACCGCCGGTGAAGCACATACCCACCGCGCCCACGCCCTTGCCGCCGCATTCGCCGTGGGCGTGGCGAGCCAGGGCGCGCAGCCAGTCGACGATCGGGCTGGAGCGGCCGTCCTGCCAGGCGTTGAACTCGCGGCGCATGCAGAAGGCGACCTTCAGCGCCTGTCCGGTCTTGTAGAGCGCGTCGGCCGGCCGTCCTGGGTCACCGAACAGGCTGGGGCAGAAGGCCGTCATGCCGCCGGCGGCCACGTCGCGGGCGAACTCCAGCACGCCCGGATGCAGGCCCGGCACCTCGTGGATGACGATGACCGCCGGCCCCTGGCCGATGCGCCAGACCGGACGCGTACGGCCGCCATCCTCGAACTCGAACCGGGAAAAGCCTTCGAACGCCGCCTCGTAGCTCGCCTGCTTCGACATCGCCCCCTCCTCCCCGCGGCTCGGCCGCGTCAGCCCGACTTGGGCCCGATCAGGAACTGCTCGACCTTGCCGTCCGGCGTCAGCCGCATCGAGATCGTCAGCGTGCGCTTTCCGAACGCCGCATCGAAGCCATACCAGGTCATACCGCCGCGCACTTGGACACCCTGGCCCTCGAGCATCCGCAACGGCCCCAGCGGCGCCAGGCTCTTGCCGAAATCGGCCAGGCGCGCGGGCGTGAACCAGTCGCGACCGTTGGCGGTGAGCCGGGTCGGATCGATGCGCCCGGCCTGCAGCTGGCCGAGCAGCGCGCGCGCCGTCGCCGTCGCGCCGGTCGAGGGCCGCAGCAGGAAGGCGATGCGCTGCGAGATCGCCGCCTGCGGATCGCCGAAGTCGGCATTGGCGATCACGGTCACGGCCCGCTTCTCGCTGGGCCAGACCGTGTTGCTGGTCAGCACGCCCGACAGCATGCCCCCGTGGCTGATCGTGGTGATGTCGTCACGCACCTTGATCGACACCCCCAGGCCATAGCCGGCCGGCACGCCGCTCGACAGGTCGACCGAGGTAGTCATCGCCTCCCAGGAGGCGGGCTTCAGCAGCTCGCGGCGGATCATCGCCCGGTTCCAGCGCGCCAGGTCCGACGGCGACATGGCCAGTTCGGCCGCCCCGAACAGCCAGCCGGGCGCCTCCTTGTCGGCCGGAACCACGGGCCCGAGGCCATAGCGGGTGTAGTTTCCGGCGTCCGGCGGCGACAGCGGCCCGGTGTCGTCCTCGGTGACGCCGGTCATGCCGAGCGGGTCGAAGATCCGGCGCCTGAGGAAGGCGACCAGCGGCTCGCCCGAGACTTTCTCGACGACCAGGCCGGCGATAACGAAGCCGGTATTGGCGTAGCGCCACTGCTCCCCGGGCGGATAGTCCAACGGGATCCGCGCCCAGCCGTCGAGAATCTTCTGCGGCGTGGTCGGTTGGCGCATGGCCGCGAACACCAGGTCCTGCGGCCAGTAATCGCGATAGCCGCTTGTGTGCGACAGCACCTGGCGCAGGGTGATCCTGTCACCCTCGGTCAGGCCGGGGATGTATTTCCCGACCGGATCGTCCAGCGAGACCTTGCCGTCCTCGACCAGCAGCAGCACGGCCGCGGCGGTGAACTGCTTGCTGACCGACGCGACGCCGTATCGGGTGGTGGTCGTGGCCCGGACGGGCGGAGACAGCCGCGCCTGGCCATAGGCCTTGGCATAGGCGAGCTCGCCGCCCTCGACGATGGCGACGGAAGCCGAGGGCGCGCCTGTGGCGGCCAGCACCTCGCCGGCGATGGCGTCGATCTCGCGGGCCTTGTCGGCCGAAAGCGGCGCGGCGACGCCTGCCGAGACGAGGGCCAAAGCCACGGAGAGGGCCAAGCCGCCCGCCAGAACCGTCCGTCGCCGCATCGAAAGTCCCTCTCGCACACTCGTCGGCAGACTTGGCGGCGAGCTGGGCGCGAAGGCAAGCGTCGTTAGAGCGTCACGCCCGCGTGGGCCGGCATCTGGATCAGGTTGAAGAAGGTCAGCACCGTCTCGCCGTGCTGGTTGCACACCGCCGTGAAGGTGCGGATCGTCCCACGGTCGGACCTGGAGCGCGAGCGCGTGGCCTCGACGATCTCGCGGCGGACGGTCAGGGCGTCGCCGGGCCGCACGGGCTTCAACCAGCACAGCTCGTCGATGCGGACCCCCAGCATCGGCGTCGCCCCGAACGGGGCGGTGTCGACATATTCGCGCATCACCCGCGAAGCCACGTGCCAGCCGCTGGCGATGATGCCGCCGAACCGGCCGCCGGCGGCGAGCTCCAGGTCGACATGCATCGGCTGTGGGTCATAGAGCCTGGCGAAATCGAGAATTTCGGCCTCGGTGAGCGTGAACGGCTGTCCGGTCCAGGTCTCGCCGACGGTCAAATCGTCCAGATAGCGGTCGGCCATCGCGCGACTCCGAGCCTGAATGACGCCTGAAACGACAAATGGCCCCCGGAGTACGGGGGCCATTTGCAGAA
>NZ_JADWOX010000020.1 GCF_016135805.1 Caulobacter hibisci | reverse complement strand
CCGCCGCAGGCGGTGCTGGCCCCCTCCGGCCCTCTGGGCCACCTCCCCCAGAGGGGGAGTATCTAGTCTTCTAGACCCCCAGGTCCTTCCGCACGAACCGGTACGTCTCGCGCTTCTCGCAGGCGCAGGCCTTCATCTGGCCGTCCGGCGTCCACCAGACCAGCAGCGGATAGGCGAAGTTCACGCCGTTTTCCTTGAGCAGCGGCCGCAGGTCCTCAACCGACTTGCGGCCGGCCTCGATGACGGCGGTGCGGGCGATGTCGCCGTCGGCGGGCTTGATCCCCGGGGCCTTCCAGGCCTCGACCGGCGTGGCGTCCCACTTCTCGGCCAGCGCCCACGAACGGTTGATCCACAGCTCGGCCACCGTCGCCCGCTCCACCGGCGTCGACTTGGGCACGCCGTTGCGGTCGGCGCGGGCGATCTCGATCAGGCGGGTGTCGACGCCCGCCTTGTGGAGCTTGGGATACTCCTCCTTCTTGAAGCGCACGCAGTCGGGGCAGGTGCGGAAGCTGACCATGTAGAGCTTGCCGCCTTTCAGGCCCGGCGACACCCAGCCCGAGCTTTCCAGGATCTTGGCGATCTCGGCCTGGTTCTTGGTGATGGTCTTGGGCCGCCAGCGCAGGTCGAAATTCCACCACGCCCACAGACCCGCGCCGACCACGGCGACGACCAGGACGAGGCCCGCCCACAGCTTCAGCTTCTTCATCTCTACCGATCCCCTAGGAATTACTCAGCCGGTGAATAGGACGCCGCGCGCCCTTCGGCGACGGCAAAATTCCTGAAAGCCGCTTGAGGCCCGCGTGGGGGACTCTAGATTGGCGCGATGTCCATGTCACAGGCGCCCGCGAGCGCCGCCTTCCTCGAAATCGCCCTGCCCGACGAGGCCGCCACCCAGGCGCTCGGCCAGCGGCTGGCCGCCGTGCTGTTTCCCGGCGCGGCCCTGTGCCTCTACGGTCCGCTGGGCGCCGGCAAGTCGACCCTGGCCCGCGCCCTGGTCCGCGCCCTGACCTCGCCCGACGAGGAGGTGCCCAGCCCGACCTTCACCCTGGTGCAGTTCTACGAGACGGCCGACTTCCCGCTGGCCCACTTCGACCTCTATCGCCTGGAAGACCCCGACGAGGCCTACGAGATCGGCCTGGCCGAAGCGCTGGAGGACGGCGCGGCCCTGATCGAATGGCCCCAGCGCCTGGAGGGCCGTCTGCCGCCCGACCGACTCGATATAGAGATTTCGCCGGTTCTGGACTTTTCCGACGAGACGCGTCGGGTCCGGATCACGTCCTACGGCGCCTTCAAGGAACGCAAGCTTGAGCTCTGATCGCGAAACCCTGAAGGCCGAGTTCCTGGCCCGCCACGGCTATGGGGACGTGCGCCGCCAGTCGCTGGGCGGCGACGCCTCGACCCGGTCGTACGAGCGCCTGTACCGCGACGGCGCCAGCTATATCTTCATGGATCAGCCGCCAGCCCTGGAGACCGCCCCCTGCCCGCCAGGCGCGACGCCGGACGAGCGGCGCGCTCTCGGTTTCAACGCCTCCTACCGTCTGGCCGCCGGCCGGGTGGACGCCTTCGTGGCCGTGGCCGGCTGGCTGCGGGCGCAGGGCCTCTCGGCCCCCGAGGTGCTGGCCGCCGAACCCGCCCTCGGCCTGGCGGTGCTCGAAGACCTGGGCGACGACCTCTATGCCAGCGTCATCGCCAAGGGCGGCGACGAGCCGGCGATGTACGACGCCGCGGTCGACGCACTAGTGGCGCTGCACGCCGCCAAGCCCCCGGCGGTGCTGGAAGCCGGCGGCTCGACCTGGCCGCTGCTGACCTATGACGACCTGGCCCTGCAGATGGCGCAGGACCTGTTCGTAGAGTGGCTGCCCAAGCTGAAGCCCGTGACCTTCGACGCCGCCGCCCTCGCCGAGTGGCAGGCCCTGTGGGATCCGATCCGCGCCCTGGCCGAGGCCGGCGCAAGCGTGTTCTGCCACCGCGACTATCACGCCGAGAACCTGCTGTGGCTGCCGGGCCGCGAAGGCCCGGCCCGCGTCGGCCTGATCGACTTCCAGGACGCCGTGGTCGCCCACCCGGCCTGGGACTTCTCGATGCTGCTGCACGACGCCCGCCGGGACGTGTCGCCGGAAATCGAGCAGCGCGGCCTCGACCGCTATCTGGCCGCCCGGCCGGACCTCGACCGCACGCAATTCCTGGCCGACTACCACGCGCTGGGGGCGCTCAACATCGCCCGCATCCTCGGCATCTTCGCCCGCCTGGTCACCCGCGACGGCAAGCCGAAATACGAGAGCTTCATGCCCCGCCTGTGGCGCTATCTCGACTCCTGCCTGGCCGATCCGGCGCTGGCGGGCCTGAAGGCCTGGTTCGACGCCCACGTGCCGGCGGAGGCCCGCTCGTGAGCGCCGCTCCGAAAAAAGCGATGGTCCTGGCCGCGGGCCTCGGCACCCGCATGCGCCCCCTGACCAACGACCGGCCCAAGGCCCTGGTCGAGGTCGCCGGCCGCACCCTGGTGGACCACATGCTCGACCGCCTGGCGCAGGCTGGGGTCGAGACCGCCGTGGTCAATGTCCACGCCTTCGCCGACCGGCTTGAGGATCACCTCAAGGCGCGCACGGCTGCGCCGACGATCGTCATCTCCGACGAGCGCGGCGAGCTGCTGGAAACCGGCGGCGGCCTGCGCAAGGCCCGGCCGCTGCTGGGCGATGAGCCGGTGTTCGTCGCCAATATCGACTCCGTCTGGACCGAGGATGGCGACAGCGCCATCGCCAGCTTGGCCAAGGCCTGGGATCCCGAGCGGATGGACGTCTGCCTGCTGCTGGCGCGGCTGGACCGCACGCTGGGCTTCGACGGGGCCGGCGACTTCTTCCTGGCCGACGACGGCGTACTGACCTTCCGGGGCGAGGCTCCCAGCGCGCCCTACGCCTATATGGGCGTGCACATCTGCAAGCCGGACCTGGTCGAGGGCGGCCCGGACGGCGCCTTCTCGCTGGCGACGATCTGGCGCAAGCTCGCTCCGCTGGGCCGGGTGCACGGCGTGGTCATGGACGGCTTCTGGATGCATGTCGGCGATCCCGGCGCGCGCGACGAGGCCGAGGCCAAGCTCGCCGAGGCTGAAGGCGGATGAGCGGCCTGGCCGGATCCGGCTGGTTCTCGATCCCGGCCCACCGGCCGTTCGTCGACGACGTGGCCGCCGGCCTGGTCGAGCGCCTAGCCCACCTGGGCCCCGACGCCCTGTCGCACGCCACCCTGCTGACCCCGACCCGGCGCGGCGCCCGCGCCCTGGCCGACGCCTTCGTGGCGGTCGGCGGCGGACGGGCCGTGCTGCTGCCGCAGATCCGCCCCCTGGGCGACCTGGACGAGGGCGAGCCGCCGTTCGAGCCCGGCGATCTCGCGCTCGACCTGCCGCCGGCCGTCTCCAGTCGCCGTCGGCGGTTCGAGCTGGCGCGGCTGGTGCACGACAACGCCTCGCTGCTCGACAGCCCGCCCAGCGCCGGCCAGGCGCTGGAAATGGCCAAGGCCGTGTCCGACCTGCTCGACAGCTGCCAGATCGAGGAGGTGCCGATCATCGCGCGCCTCGACGGCCTGGCCGACGGCGATCTCGCCGCCCACTGGCAGGTCTCCGCGCGGTTCATCCGGGCCATGGTCGAGGGCTGGAGTGCGCGTCTCGCCGACCTCCAGATGATGGACGTCAGCGAGCGGCGCGTGCGGCTGCTGCGCGAGCTGGCCAAGCAGTGGACCGACAATCCGCCGCCCGGCGTGCTGGTCGCCGCCGGCTCGACCGGCACCGCCCCGGCTACGCGCGACCTGCTGATCGCGATCTCCAAAGCTCCGGAGGGGTGCGTCGTCCTGCCTGGCCTCGACGAGGACCTGGCGACCGACGCCTGGGACCAGGTCGGCGAGCAGCACCCGCAGGGCGCCATGCGCCGGCTGCTTCATCGCGCGGGCGTGGATCGCGGCGCCGTCCGTCGCTGGCGCACCGAGGCCGACAGCCGCGGCCGCTGGCGCAGGCGCCTGGTCAACGAGGCCCTGCGCCCGGCCGAGGCCACCGCCGACTGGCTGGCCCAGATCGCCAAGCTGCGCGCCGAGTCCGCGACGCTGGACCCGATCGCCGAGGGCCTGTCGGGCCTGTCGCTGGTCAATGCGTCCGGCGAGGAGGAGGCGGCCCTGGCCTGCGCCCTGCTGCTGCGCGAGGCCCTGGAGACCGACGGCAAGACCGCCGCCCTGGTCACCCCCGACCAGCAGCTGGCTCGCCGCGCCGGCCTCTATCTGGCCCGCTGGGGCGTCGTGCCCGACAGCTCGGCCGGCGCGCCGTTGGCCGCCTCGCCGCCCGCTGTCCTGGCCCGCAAGCTGGCGGGCCTCGTCCTGGCGCCGCTGGACCCCGTCGGCCTGCTGGCCGTCGCCAAGCATCCGCTGCTGAAGGCCGAGGAGGCCGCGCGGACGCTAGAACTGAAGGGCCTGCGCGGCTCGGCCCCGGCCGACGCGGCGGCGCTGGAACGCCGCATCGTTCAATATCCGGAAGCCGTGGACCTGATCCGCCGCATCCACGCCGCCGTCGAGATCGCCTGCGCCCCCTATGCCGGCGGCCCCGTCGCCCAGCCGCACCTGGCCGCCGAAGCCCTGGCCAAGGCGCTGGAAAGCCTGGCCGAGCCGCAGTTGCTGTGGGCCGGCTCGGGCGGCGAAGCCTTGGCGGCCCTGGTCTCGGCGCTGATCGAAGACGGCCAGGCCCTGCCGCCGACCAATCCGCTGGGCTTCCTCGACCTGCTGGGCCGGCTGGTCGACGAGGAGACCCTGCGCGTCGGCGGCGCCACGCACCCTCAGCTGCGGATGCTGGGCGCCATCGAGGCGCGTCTGGTGCGCGCCGACCGGCTGATCCTGGCCGGGCTGGAGGAAGGCGTCTGGCCGCAGGCCGCGCCGATCGACCCGTTCCTGTCGCGGCCGATGCGCGGCAAGCTCGGCCTGCCGCCGCCCGAGCGCAAGATCGGCCTCACCGCCCACGACTTCGCCCAGGCCGCCAGCGCCCCCGACGTCATCCTGGTGCACAGCCAGCGCCGCGGCGGCGCGCCGGCCGTCGAGAGCCGCTGGCTGTGGCGGCTGAAGACCCTGGCGCGCGGCGCCGGCCTCACGCTCACCGACCGCGCCGACGTGCTGGACTGGGCCCGCGCCCTGGACGCCCCAGGTCCCTACGCCCCGGTCAAGCGCCCCGCCCCCTGCCCGCCGGTCGAGGACCGCCCGCGCCGCATGGCCGTCACCCGCGTCGAGGCCCTGACCCGCGACCCCTACGCCGTCTGGGCGCGCGATATCCTGAAGCTCTATCCGCTGGATCGTCCCGACGAGCCGGTGGAAGCCCGGGCGCGCGGCACGGCCATCCACGCGGCCTTCGAGACCTTCGCCGACACCTTCCCCGACGCCCTGCCGGCCAATGGCGCGGAGATCTTCGAGGGCCTCTACATCGCCGAACTGGTCGCCGCCGGCATGCCGCCCTCGGCCCTGGCCCGCGAACGCGCCCTGGCCCGCGAGGCCGCCGCCTGGGTCATGGACCTGGAGGCCCGCCGCCGCGTCGGGGCCGAGAAGATCGTCGTCGAGGCCGCCGGCGAACTGACCTTCCAGATCGACGGCCGGCCCTTCACCGTCACCGCCAAGGCCGACCGCATCGAGCCGACGCGCGACGGCCTTGCCGCCCACATTCTCGACTACAAAACCGGCGCCGCCCCCAGCCAGAAGCAGGTCGATACCGGCTTCTCGCCGCAGCTGACCCTGACGGCGGCGATCCTGCAGAACGGCGGCTTTACGGAGATCGGACCGCGCGAACCCGGCGACCTGACCTACATCCGCGTCACCGGCCGCCGCCCGGCCGGCGAGGAGCAGGTGCGCGCATCCGCCGGCGGCGACAGCCAGGACGCCGCCCGCAAGGCCTTCGACGGCCTGGTCGAGCTGGTCCGCAAATACGACGATCCGACGCGCCCGTACCTGTCGCGCACGGCGCCGCAGTTCGTGCACGACCATGCGGGGGACTACGGCCACTTGGCGCGGGTGTTCGAGTGGTCGACCAGCGGCGACGAAGGGGACGGGGAATGAGGGGAGCGTTCGCATCCTCAAGGAACCTCCCCCTCTGGGGGAGGCGATCGCGTAGCGATCGGTGGGGGGAGACACTGCGAGATGGGCAAGGACTGCGGCGGCTGAAAACGCCCCCCCACCGGCCTTCGGCCGCCTCCCCCAGAGGGGGAGGTTCCTCGTGACGCCCCCCCTCGACCCCCAACGCATCGCCGCCGACCCGGCGATCTCCGCCTTCGTCACGGCCAACGCCGGTTCGGGCAAGACCAAGACCCTGATCGACCGGGTCGCGCGCCTGCTGCTGGGCGGCGCCGAGCCGGCGGCGATCCTGTGCGTGACCTACACCAAGGCCGCCGCCGCCGAGATGCAGCACCGCCTGTTCGACCGGCTGGGCAAGTGGTGCATCACGCCCGACGAGGCCCTGCGCGCCGAGATCGCCGACCTGGTGGACCGTCCCGCCCACGAGTTCGACGCGGCCGCCCTGTCCAAGGCCCGCAGCCTGTTCGCCAAGGCGCTGGAGACCCCCGGCGGCCTGAAGATCCAGACCATCCACGCCTTCTGCGAGAAGCTGCTGCGGCGCTTTCCGATCGAGGCCGGGGTCTCGCCCGGCTTCCAGGTGATGGACGACGGCGCTTCGTCGGCCGTGGCCCAGGCGGCGCTGCACAAGCTGGCCGACCACGTCACCCACGCAGGCGACGTGTTCAGCGAGGCCTATGCCCGCTTCTCGGTGGCGCTGGACTTCGCCTCGTTCGAGGCGATGTTCGCCACCTTCCAGCATCAGCGCTCGGGCATCGGCGCCTATCTGGACCGCTGCGGCGGGCTGGAGGGGGTGATCGCCGACCTCTGGGAGGTCTGCGGCTTCCCCGAACCGACCACCGCCGACGAAGTCGCCGCCGAGGCCATGGCCGATCTCGACCGGGTGCTGTGGCGCTCGATCGCCGACGTGCTGTCGGGCGGCGGCAAGACCGACATCAAGTGCGCCGACCTGATGCGGGCCGTGGCCGTCGATCCAGACGCGACGCTGGAAGACGCCCTGGCCGCCCTGTTCACCGAGAAGGGCGTCGGCACGCCCGCCGCCTGGCCGGCCAAGACCTCGGGCCTGAAAAGCCGCGAGGACCTGCGCGAACGGCTGCTGGCCGAGCAAGAGCGGCTGGAGGAGGCCCGCGAATATCTGCGCGCCGCCAAGGTGGCCGAGGACAGCGTCGCGGCGATGCGGCTGGCGGCGCTGTACCTGGCCAAGTTCATCGAGGAGAAGCAGGCCCACGGGTCGCTCGACTTCTCCGACCTGATCGAGAAGACCCGCGACCTGCTGACCCGCAAGGTCGACGCGGCCTGGGTGCTCTACAAGCTGGACGGCGGTGTCAGCCACATCCTGCTCGACGAGGCCCAGGACACCGCCCCCGAGCAGTGGGAGATCCTGTCGGCCCTGACCGAGGACTTCTTCGCCGGGGCCGGGGCGCCGGGGCGCGACGGCAAGGCCTCGGACGGCCGCACCCTGTTCATCGTCGGCGACGAGAAGCAGTCGATCTATTCGTTCCAGGGCGCCCAGCCCGAGCGGCTGCTGATCGAGACGCAAGCCTATATCGCCCGCATCGAGGCCGTCGGCCGCACCGGCAAGGCCGTGCCGCTGTCGATGTCCTACCGCTCGACCCAGCAGGTGCTGAGCTTCGTCGACGCCCTGTTCGAGGCCCCCGAAGCGCGGCTGGGCCTGGCCCCGACCGGCGAGGATATCCCCGGCCACGAGGCCTTCCGCCGCGATCATCCGGGGTGCGTGGACCTGTGGCCGCTGGAGCGCGAGCCGGCCGCCGTCGAGCGCGAGGCCTGGGACGCGCCGCTCGACGTCGAGACCGAGCAGGGCGCCAACCGCCGCCTGGCCGAACGGATCGCCGCCGAGATCAAGGCCCTGGTCGAGCGCGGCGACGCGGTGTTCGACAAGGACGCCAGGGCCTGGCGCCCGGCCCACTACGGCGACGTGCTGGTGCTGGTGCGGCGGCGCAAGGCGCTGTTCGAGGAGGTGCTGCGGGCCCTGAAGCGGCGCGGCGTGCCGGTGGCCGGCGCCGACCGTCTGTCGCTGTCGGCCCACATCGTCTTCGACGACCTCCTGGCGCTGGGCCGGTTCTGCCTGTTCCCGGACGATGACCTGACCCTGGCGGCGCTGCTGAAGAGCCCGTTCTGCGGTCTTTCAGACGACGACCTCTACGCCCTGGCCAAGCCGCGCGGAAAGGCGACCCTGTGGGCGACCCTGATCGCCCGCGCCGACGAGCGGCCGTTGTGGCGCGAGGCCCACGCCCTGCTCGACTGGGCCCTGACCGCCCGCCGTCGCCGCCAGCCCTACGAGTTCTACGCCCTGTTCCTGGGCAAGCTGGACATCAACGGGATCAGCAACCGCGCCCGCGCCCTCACGCGCCTGGGCGAAGAGGCCGCCGACGCGCTGGACGAATTCCTGACCCAGATCACCAACGCCGAGGCCCGGGGGGTGCGCGATCTCGAGACCCTGGTCGCGGAGTTCGCGGCGCTGGACATCGTGGTCAAGCGCGAGATGGAGGGCGTTCGCCGGCAGGTGCGGGTGATGACCGCCCACGGCGCCAAGGGGCTGGAGGCGCCGATCGTCTTCCTGCCCGAGACGACGATGAAGGGCGGGGCGCGGGGCTCGCCGCTGCTGGCCACTGTCAACGAGAATGGCGACAAGGGCTATGTCTGGTGCACCTCGGGCAAGCAGGACTGCGAGGCCTCGGCGACGGCGCGCAAGCTGCGCGAGGACAAGGCCCAGCAGGAGGCCTATCGCCTGCTCTATGTGGGCCTGACCCGGGCGCGCGACCGCCTGATCCTCTGCGGCCGCATCGACGCCCGCACCAAGGACGAGAACGTCGGCGGCTGGTACGCCGCCGCCCGCGCCGCCTTCGCCCATGCGGCGATCGAGGGCGAGGTGCGCACGATCGATGAGGACGGCGTGCTGCGCTATGGCCCCGATCCGGTTCCCGCCCCGCCAGCGGCGCAGGTCGCCGAGACCGCGCTTCACGTCCTGCCCGACTGGGCGCGCAAGGCCGCCGACCCCGTCGCCGCCGGAACCCGCTGGGCCGCCCCCTCGGCGCTGGAGGCCGAGGAGGAGGCGGTCGGCTCGGCCCCCTCGCCCCTGGCGAAAATCGAGGGCCTGGGCCGCTATCGCCGGGGCGAGGTGATCCACCGGCTGCTGCAACTGCTGCCCGACATCGCCCCAGCCGAACGGCGGAGCGCCGCCGCGCGCCTGCTGGCGGCCGAACGCGACCTGACCGACGCCCAGCGGACCGAGATGACCGCCGCCGCCTTCGGGGTGCTGGAGGACGACCGCTTCGCCGCCGTCTTCGGGCCCGGCTCGCGCGCCGAGGCCGCCCTGGCCGGCGCGGCCGCCAAGCTGCCCAAGGGCATGGCGATCTCCGGCCGGGTCGACCGGCTGGTGGTGGCGCCGGACCGGGTGCTGGTCGTCGACTACAAGACCAACCGCCCCTCGCCCGACCGCATCGAGGACGCCGACCCGGCCTATCTGGCCCAGATGGCCGTCTATGCGGCGGTGTTGGCCGAGATCTTCCCGGGTCGCGAGATCGAGGCGGCGATCGTGTGGACGGACGGTCCCAAACTGATGGCCGTTCCAGAAAAGGTGCGGGCCGCGGCGCTTTCGCGCCTGTTCTGAGTTATTGCCGGGCGGCTTGCCCGCGCCTACATCTTCGAGCAAGAGGCGGTTGGAACCGCCGCTGTTTCGAATTATCCGCGCCGCGACCGCCCCCGAGCCGCGCCGCCAGCCAGGAGCCTACCCATGAGCACCGTGACGGTGACCGACGCCAGCTTCGAACAAGACGTCCTGCAAGCCGAGGGCCCCGTGCTCGTCGACTTCTGGGCCGAATGGTGCGGCCCGTGCAAGCAGATCGCCCCGGCCCTGGAGCAGATCTCCGAAGAGCTCGCCGACCACGTGGTCGTCGCCAAGGTCAATATCGAAGACAGCCCGACGACCCCGTCGCGCTACGGCGTGCGCGGCATCCCGACCATGATGCTGTTCCGCGGCGGCCAGATGACCTCGATGAAGGTCGGCGCCATGCCCAAGGCCAAGATCCTGGAATGGCTGGCCGAAGCCGGCGTCAAGCAACCGGCCTGAGCTTCGGCTTAGACGTCTGACGAAGAGCCCCGGCCGGAAACGGCCGGGGCTTTTTCGTATGGGATGCGGTAGCCGCTTCTACTTACTTCCCGTCATTCCCGCCCTTGTGGCGGGAACCCCTGGTTCCGCTCGCACGTGAAGTACAAGCGGATCGCCAGCGATCCGCCTCATCCGCCCCTGCGGCTGACAGAGGGGTTCCCGCCACAAGGGCGGGAATGACGGGAGTTATGGGACCCCAGATCAAAAACCTCTGAGCTCCCCCCACACCTCGAACCCGTCGCGCCGCGAGCGCCACTGGTTCACCGCCGCGTCCTCGTCGGCGACGCCCAGGGCCATCCCTGAGAACACCATGTGGTCGTCGGGCAGACCCAGAAACTGTGCCGACAGCGCGCCGTAGGCCGACCAGAACTCCTGGGCGCAGGTAGCCAGGCCCGCTTCCGTCGCCAGCAGCATCACGGTCTGCATGTACATGCCGAGATCCGACCACTGCGGCGGGCCCAGCTTGCGGTCGATGGAGAAGAACAGCCCCACCGGCGCCCCGAAGAACTCGGCGTTGCGGGCGAACTGCATCAGGCGGCCCATCTTGTTCTCGCGGGGGATTTCCAGCGCGCCGTAGAGGTCCTCGCCAACCTGGAAGCGGCGGCTGCGGAAGGGCTCCCAGAGATTGGCCGGATAGACCGCGTACTGCGCCTCGTCGGGCGAACCCAGCCGCGCGGCGACCTGCGCCTTGAAATCGGCCATCACCTCGCCGGCGATGGCGTGCACCTTCCAGGGCTGGAGGTTTCCCCCCGACGGCGCGCGGGCGGCGGCCTCGAGGATCGCCCGCACCGTCTCGCCCGAAACCGGATCGGCCTTGAAGGCCCGGGCCGAAAACCGCGCGGCGACCGCAGTAGATACGTCCATCAAGGCCTCCCTAACCAACGCGCCCTATCGAGAGCGCTTAGGGTTGGCTAGCATCCGGCCGCAAGGTCAAGGCAAGGGGCGTCGGGTTTGAAGGTTCTGCTGCGCAACATCGTCCTGGCGCTGTTCATCCTGCTGGTGGCCGGCCCGATCCTGGCCGTGCTGGTCTATCGCTTCGTCCCGGTGCCGGCGACGCCGCTGATGGTCATCCGCGCGGTCGAGGGCAAGGGCTGGGACCACCGCTGGCGGCCGCTGTCCAAGGTCTCGCCCAGCCTGCCGCGCGCCCTGATCGCCGCCGAGGACGCCCGCTTCTGCGAGCACCACGGCTTCGACGTCGAGGCCCTGCAGAAGGCCTATGCCAGCAACGAGAAGGGCGGAAAGGTGCGCGGCGGCTCGACCATCAGCCAGCAGACCGCCAAGAACGTCTTCCTGTGGCCGGACCGCTCCTACCTGCGCAAGGGGCTGGAGGCCTGGTTCACGGTGCTGATCGAGATCGGCTGGGGCAAGCAGCGGATCATGGAGGTCTATCTGAACTCCATCGAGTTCGGTCCCGGCATCTACGGCGCCGAAGCCGCCGCCCAGCGCTATTTCAAGACCAGCGCCGCCAAGCTGACGCCGGCCCAGTCGGCGCGGCTGGCGGCGATCCTGCCCAGCCCGCTGAAGTGGAAGGCGGTCAAGCCCGGCCGCTACGTCCAGAAGCGTTCGCGCAGGATCGGCGCGGCCTCGGGCACGGTGCGCCGCGACGGCCTGGCCGCCTGCGTGATCTGAAAGAAGAAAAACGAGGGAGGAAGTTCGATGGCGATAGCACCCGGTCCCACCCTGGAGACCGCCCGCCTGATCCTGCGCCCCACCGCCGCCGAAGACCTCGACGGCTGGGCGCAGCTGATGGGCGACGCCGAGGCCGCGCAATATATCGGCGGTTACCAGAGCCGCGAAACCGCCTGGCGCGGCATGGCCAGCATGGCCGGCTCGTGGGCGATCAACGGCTTTGGCATGTTCTCGCTGATCGACAAGGAGACGGGCGCCTGGCTGGGCCGCATCGGTCCCTGGCGGCCCGAGGGCTGGCCCGGAACCGAGGTCGGCTGGGGCCTGCTGCGCAGCGCCTGGGGCAAGGGTTATGCGGTGGAAGCCGCCGCCGCGAGCATCGACTGGGCCTTCGACCACCTAGGTTGGGACGAGGTGATCCACTGCATCCACCCGGAGAACGCGCCCTCGCAGCAGGTGGCGATCCGGCTGGGGTCCAGGAACCGGGGGCCCAAGCCCCTGCCGGCGCCCTATGCGGACGTGCCGAACGAGATCTGGGCGCAGACGAAGGCGGAGTGGAAGGCTCGGTAATCAGAGACCCTTTCCTTGAAGAAAGAGGTGCGGGCGAAGGCCATCCTGGAGGAACCTCCCCCTGTGGGGGAGGCGGCCGAAGGCCGGTGGGGGGCCGCTTTCAGCCGCCGCTGACAAAGCCAGCTTTGTCGACACTCCCCCCTCCGATCGCTGCGCGATCGCCTCCCCCACAGGGGGAGGTTCCTTGAGCGACGCCTTAAGGCTCAGGCCTACGCCCGGGGCCGCCACCCGTCGGGCGCCAGTTCGAACCCCTCGAAGCTGAACCCCGGCGCCACGGTGCAGCCGACCAGCGTCCAGGCCCCCAGCGACACCGCCGTCTGCCACCAGCCGACCGGCACCACCACCTGCGGCCGGCAGCCGGCCCGCAGGTCCGGACCCAGGGTGTGGGGCGTCATGCCGACGCCGTCGGGCGGCGACAGGGTCAGCGAGATCGGGGCGCCGGCGTACCAATGCCAGACCTCGACCGCGTCGATGCGATGCCAGGCCGACATCTGTTCGGCCTCCAGCAGGTAGTAGATTGCCGTCGAGGCCGGGCGGCCCTCGGCGTTGGGGGCGTCCTCGAACACCCGCACGTACCAGCCGCCTTCGGGATGCGGCGCCATGCCGAGCAGGCGCACGATCTCCTGGGCGCCCAAATCACCCGAAAGGGCTGCGCCGGAAATGCCCAAAACGCTCATCGCACTCATCCCTTGAAACCGTCCTTGGCCGCGCGGATTTCGGCGAAGGCCTGGGCCGGCGCCAGGCCCGGCCGCAGCAGCGGCGCGCGCAGGAAGGGGTTGGTGGCCTTCTCAAGGCCAATGGTGGTGGGCACGGTGGCCTCGCCGCGCTCGCGGGCGGCGAACACGTCGTCCGTCCGCGCCTTCAGCACCGGGTCGGCGTCGACCGACAAAGCGAAGCGGGCGTTGGAGGCGGTGTATTCGTGGGCGCAGTAGACGGTGGTGTCGTCGGGCAGGGCCGCCAGCCGCGACAGCGAGGCCCACATCTGCTCGGGATCGCCCTCGAACATCCGCCCGCAGCCCAGGGCGAACAGGGTGTCGCCGACGAAGGCCACGGCGTCTAGTGCGTCGTGATAGGCCACATGGCCCAGGGTGTGGCCGCCGCTGTCGATGACCGAGAACCGCGTCTCGCCCAGTTCGACCACATCGCCGCCGACCACCGCGCGGTCCAGCGGCGCGATGCGGGTCACCTCCTGGGGGCCGATGATGGTCGCGCCGGTGGCGGCCTTGATCGCCTCGTTGCCGCCGGCGTGGTCGGGATGCCAGTGGGTGTTGAGGATCATGTCGAGGCCCCAGCCCAGCTTTTCCAGCTGCAGCAGGATGGCGTCGGCCTCCGGCGTGTCGATGCAGGCGGTCTTGCCGGTGGCGACGTCGCGCACGAGAAAGCCGTAATTGTCGGAGAGGCAGGGGAACTGGTGGATTTGCAGCGGCATGCGGGCGGCCTTGGTCACGGACTGGGGTCGGCGGGCGTGACGCGGGGGATTCGCCCGCCTACATAGATGGCCTCGACGCCACGGAGACTCAATGCGCCGCGACGTGCTCGACCTCAGAGCCTTCTACGCCGCCCCGCTGGGCCGGGTGGCGCGGGAGATGCTCGGCCGCAAGGTGGCCGAGGCCTGGGGCGACGCCAATGGGCTGGACGTGCTGGGCCTGGGCTACGCCACCCCCTTCCTCGACCAGGCCCGCGCCAAGGCCCGCCGCGTGGTGGCGGCCATGCCGGCGACGCAGGGCGTCGAGGTCTGGCCCGGCGGCGAGCGCAACCAGGCCAGCCCCAACCAGGCGACCCTGGTGGAAGAAACCGCCCTGCCCTTTCCCAACGCCATGTTCGACCGCATCCTGGCCGTCCACGCCCTGGAAGAGGCCGACGATCCGGCCGCCGTGCTGCGCGAGCTGTGGCGGGTGATGGCCCCGTCGGGCCGGCTGATCGTCGCCGTGGCTTCGCGCGATGGGGTCTGGGCCGGGGCGGAAAGCACGCCGTTCGGGCACGGGCGCCCGTTCAGCCGCAGCCAGCTGGAGAACTTGCTGCGCGAGGCCGACCTGGAGCCCGCCGGCTGGACGCGGGCGCTCTACGCCCCGCCGCTGGCCTTCACCGCCGGCTGGGCCGAGGGCTTCGAACAGGTCGGCGCGCGCCTGTGGCCGCGCTTCGCCGGCCTGATCCTGATGGAAGCCGTCAAGCAGACCTTCGCGGTCAAGCCGCGCGGCACCCGGGCCCGGGCGCGGGTGTTCGCGCCGGTCATGCCGCCGGTGCCGGCCGGCGCGGCGCCTGTTCGGAAGGCGCCGGGAACCGTAAGGACCGGAACACTATTGGAAGCTGTGGCGGCAGGGCCTAGCCTTGAGTCGCCGACACAGCCGTAACCGGCCGCGTATCAAGGGGAAGCCGCGCCATGAAGATGATCGTCGCCGTGATCAAGCCCAGCCGTCTGGACGCCGTGCTCGAAGCGGTCACAGAAGCCGGCGCCTCCGGCCTGACGGTGACCGAAGTCCGCGGCTACGGCCGCCAGAAGGGCAAGACCGAGGTCTATCGCGGCGCCGAGTACGAGGTGAAGCTGCTGCCGAAGGTCAAGCTCGAGATCGCCGTGCCCACCGACGTGGCCGACGCCGTCATCGAGGCCCTGCAACGCACCGCCAACACCGGCAAGATCGGCGACGGCAAGGTGTTCGTCATGGACCTGGAGCAGGCCCTGCGCATCCGCACCGGCGAGCGCGACGCCGCCGCCATCGCCGGCTGATCTTTCCGCCAAGCGGAGCCATATTCGACGCCGCACGTTTTCGAGCGGAGTAGCGGCGTAGGGGCGTCATGGCAGAATCCGAATCCGTCTTCTGTCCGGGCTCGACCTGTTGGCGGGTCGAGACCGCCGACCGGCTGGCGCTGTTCATCGACAACGACGAGGCCTTCGACGCGCTTAAGGCCCTGCTGCTGTCGGCCAAGCACTCGATCTGGATCCTGGCCTGGGTGTTCGATCCGCTGACGAGGCTCGATCCCGACCGCGTCAAGAAGAGCCGCGATCCCGAGCACGCCGACCGCATCGGCCTGCTGCTGCGCCGGCAGGCGGCGCTGAACCCGGCGCTGGACGTGCGGGTGCTGGCCTGGGACATGCCGTTCCCGATCGCCGCCTCGCAGCTGTTCGGCCCGCAGCGCGGCGCGGCCTTCTTCGCCGGCTCCAAGGTCAAGTACCGGCTGGACAACACCCTGCCGGCCAGCGCCTGCCATCACCAGAAGGTGGTCGTGGTCGACGGCGTCAGCGCCCTGCTCAGCGGCGGCGACATCGGCGTCGACCGCTGGGACACCACCGCCCACCTCGACAACGACCCGCGCCGGCGCCTGCCGACCGGGCGCCACTATCCGGCCCGCCACGAGGTCGCCGCCCTGGTCGACGGGCCGGCCGCCGCGGCCCTGGGCGACCTGTTCGCCGAGCGCTGGCGCAAGGCCACCGGCGAAACCCTGGATCCGCCCGAGCGGCCGGCGATCACGCCCTGGCCCGAGCATCTGACGCCGCTGCTGCGCCGCCTGCCGGTTGGCATCGCCCGCACCCAGCCGGCCTGGCGCCACGATGTCGAGGTCACCGAGTGCCTGCAGTTGCACCTGCAGATGATCCGCACGGCCCAATGGCTGATCTATGTGGAGAACCAGTACCTGACCTCGCCGATCGTCGTCGAAGCCCTGGCCGAGCGCCTGGCCGAGCCCGACGGCCCCGAGGTGGTGACCATCGGTCCGGCCCGCAGCCCCAGCTATTTCGACCAGATCACCATGGACAGCGCCCGCACGGCGGCCATCAACCGCCTGCGCGAGGTCGACGTCCACGGCCGCTTCTCGGCCTTCAGCGCCCGCACGCCCAAGGGCGCGCCGATCATCGTCCACTCCAAGGTGGCGGTCGCCGACGACCGGGTGCTGCGGCTGGGCTCGGCCAATCTCAACAACCGCTCCATCGGCCTCGACACCGAGTGCGACATCGGCTTCGAGGCCCGCGACGAGGACGAGCGCCTGGCCATCGCCGCCTTCCTGGGCCGGCTGGTCGGCCACTTCCTGGGGGTCGAGACCGAGGTGCTGCTGGAGGCCTTCCTCGAATACGGCGGCCTGGGCCCGGCCATCGACGCCCTCGACGGCAAGACCGGCCCGCGCCGGCTGGAGCCGGTGGGCGCCGTGCCGCTGAAGGGCTTCAAGAAGTTCGTCGCCGACTGGAGCCTGGGCGACGCCATCGCCCCCGACGACGCCTGGCGCCCCTGGGGCCGCCGCAAGCGCCTGAAGCACGACCTGGCTCGGCTGACGGAGCCACCACCCGCGCCGCCGGAGCATTTGCAGCTGTAGATTCTGCGTCTAGAATCGCCCTGTACGCTCGCCATCACGCCAAGGCCGATGCACGATCTCCCACCCGACCTGATGGCGCTTTTCGCTCACGCCGGATGGAAACCCGATCGACGCGCCAGGACAGCGCCCGGGCTGCCGGCGGATCATCCCGCCAGGTCGATTCTCGAGGCCTTTTCCGGCCTCCAGGTCGGCAAGAACACGACGGGGGTCGAGTGCGCGGCGGGAGACGTCGTCTTCACCGGCGAAATTCATGCGCCGGCCGAGATACAGGAAATCCAGAGGCTGTCCGGCGAGCGCCTCATCGCAATCGGGCGTACCCATGCGGATTACGCCGTCCTCCATATCGGCGCGTCCGGACGCTGTTTCGGAACCAGCGACATGATGGAGACCCCCTGGTTCGCCGGAGAGACCTTCGTCGAGGCGATCCGTTCCATCGTCACGGGGCGATGCGTCAGGCCGATCCTCCTGCCCGGGCAGGCAAGCGCCACCTTCTACGGAGACGTCTACAGGGCTGGCGATCCGCGCCTGTATGATCTCGGGAGCGGTCGATAGCGGGAGCGGATCCTCCCGCCCCAAAATCCTGACGGGATTTCCGGCCTTCCGCTCAGTCCTCAATCTCCAGGTCCACCACCAGCGGTAGGTGATCCGACGCCACCCGCGCCAGGGCGTCATACGGCGAGAAGACGTTCACCGTGCGCAGGCCCTTGGTCAGGAACACGTGGTCGATGCGCATGAACGGGAAGTTCGACGGGAAGGTCGCGGTCGGGGCCTTGCCCCAGCCGGCCGAGACGGTCTGGGCGTCGCGGGCGGCGGCCTTCAGCAGGCGGTAGGTGGCCGAATAGGGGGTGGCGTTGAAGTCGCCCAGCAGCACGCCCGGCGCGGTCCAGCGGTCGGACGCCATCCAGCTTTCGCCGACCAGGGCGGCGGCCTGGCGCTTCTGCTCCTGGGGCACCAGACCAAGGTGGGCGTTGATGATCTGCACCGGCTTGCCGCCGACCATCACCTCGACCCAAAGCGCCCCGCGCGGCTCCAGCCCCGGCACGGCGCGATAGAACGGCAGCGGGCCGGACTTGATCAGCTTCTCGGGCAGGTGGGTGAGGATGGCGTCGCCATAGAGCTCCTCCTCCACCGTCATGGCCGGGTGGAAGTGGAAGCCCATCTTCAGGAGTTCGGCCAAGCGGTGGGCCTGAT
This sequence comes from Caulobacter hibisci, assembly GCF_016135805.1. Taxonomy (GTDB): domain Bacteria; phylum Pseudomonadota; class Alphaproteobacteria; order Caulobacterales; family Caulobacteraceae; genus Caulobacter; species Caulobacter hibisci. The sequence goes on along the minus strand of NZ_JADWOX010000020.1, from coordinate 89,204 downwards.
CGACGTTGCCGGTGCGCAGCCGGCCCACGTCGAGTTCCTGCAAGGCCACGACGTCCGGCTCGTGGGCCGAGATCACCTCGGCCACGCGTTCGACGTCGAGCCTGCGGTCGCCGCCCACGCAACGGTGGACGTTATAGGTCATCAGCCGCAGCTTCATGGGATCAGGAGATCGCCTGAAACGGCGCTAGGTTCCACCCTCTGGGCAGGAGCGCCGCGGCTGAGCAGGAACAGGCAGCTCTCCGAGCGCCAGTTTTCCAGGGCCTTGGTCGGGTCGATGGCGCGCGCCGGACCCTTGCCGGCGAAGGCGGCGCTGGCGTCGACCCGCACGCCCAGGTCCTGCGTCAGGGCCATGAAGTCGGCCAGAGTGCACAGGTGGATGTTGGGCGTCGACCACCAGGGGGTCGGCAGGGCCTTGGTCTGCGGCATCCTTCCTCGGCTGAGCAGCGACCAGCGCACGCTCCAATGGCCGAAATTGGGGAACGAGACGATGGCCCGGTCGGCGATCCGCAGCAGCTCGTCCAGCACGTGGCGCGGCTTGCGGGTGGCCTGCAGGGTCTGGGACAGCACCGCGTAGTCGAAGGTCTTGTCGGGGAAGTGGTCGAGATCCTGGTCGGCGTCCCCCTGCACCACCGACAGCCCCCGCGCCATGCAGGCGGCCACGCCGTGGGCGCTGATCTCCAGTCCCCGGCCATCGACCTGCTTCTCCTGGGTCAGCAGCTCCAGTAGCGCCCCCTCCCCGCAGCCGACATCGAGCACCCGCGCGCCGGGGCGGACGAGGCGCAGGATCTCGCGGAAGTCCTCGCGGATCAAAGGAACCTCCCCCTGTGGGGGAGGCGGCCGAAGGCCGGAGGGGGGCCGTTTTCAGCTTCCGAGGGGGCGGATCGTCCTTGCAAAACTCCCCCCACCGATCGCTGCGCGATCGCCTCCCCCAGAGGGAGAGGTTCCTGAATGACAGCCGCCCTCATCGCCCGATCCCCCGTTCCCGCTCCACCGAGCCCATGAACCCCGTCAAAGCCGCGTCCATCACCGGCTCGTCGAGCAGGAAGGCGTCGTGGCCCTTGTCGCTGTCGATCTCGGCGAAGGCGGCGCGGCAGCCGGCGGCGGTCAGGGCGCGGACGATGTGGCGGCTTTCCGAGGTCGGATAGAGCCAGTCGCTGGTGAAGCTGAGCACGCAGAACCGCACGTCGCGCGCGGCCTTGAAGGCATTGGCCAGCACCCCGCCATGCGGCGCGGCCAGGTCGAAATAGTCCATGGCCCGGGTGATGTAGAGGTAGGAGTTGGCGTCGAAGCGGTCGACGAACGCCGCCCCCTGGTGGCGCAGATAGCTCTCGACCTGGAAGTCGGCGTCGAAGCCCCAGGACAGGCCGTCGCGCTGGAGCTCGCGCCCGAACTTGCGCTGCAAGGCGGGCTCCGAGAGGTAGGTGATGTGGGCGGCCATCCGGGCCACGGCCAGGCCCTTCTCGGGCCGCGAGCCCTGGGCCGCATAGGCCCCGCCGCGCCATTCGGGATCGGCCATGATCGCCTGGCGTCCCACCTCGTGGAAAGCGATGTTCTGGGCCGAATGCCGCGAGGCCGAGGCCACGATCACGGCGCTGAACAGCTTGCCCGGATAGTCCACCGCCCACTGCTGGACCTGCATGCCGCCCATCGAGCCGCCGACCACCGCCAGCAGGGTGTCGACCCCCAGGGCGTCGATCAGCATGGCCTGGGCCCGCACCATGTCGGCGATGGTCAGGATCGGGAACGACAGGCCCCAGGGCTCGCCGGTCGCCGGATTGATAGAGGCGGGGCCGGTCGAGCCCATGCAGCCGCCGATGACGTTGGAGCAGATGACGAAGTGCCGGGCCGGGTCGATCGGCTTGCCGGGACCGACCAGCCGCGTCCACCATCCGGGCTTGCCGGTCGTCGGATTGGCCCCGGCCACGTACTGGTCGCCGGTCAGGGCGTGGCAGATCAGGATGGCGTTGGAACCGTCGTCGTTCAGCGCGCCATAGGTCTGGTAGGCCACTTCCAGGCCCGCGATCTTCGCGCCTGAATCGAGCACCAGCGGCCGGTCGGCGGGGAAGCGCCAGACACCGCCGCCGAGCGGCGCGGAAACGTCCAGGTCGAGATCGGCCATGTCGCCTTGGACCGCCTGTCGGCGAAGGTGTCAACCATACGCTTTGAGCTTGGCCGGCGGGCTCGTATGAGGAGATCGACAAGACGGCGTTCCTCGCCATTTGCCCCGCCCAGAAACCGCTCTATGGAGAGCCGCATGGACCGGTTGATCCTGATGCGCCACGGCAAGGCCGAGCGGCACGCCGCCCAGGGCGGCGACTTCGAGCGGGCGCTCGCCGAGCGCGGCCGCCAGGACGTGGCGCTGATCGCCTCGGCGCTGGCGTCGGAAGGCCTGTCGCCCGATCTCGTGCTGGTTTCGGCCGCCCGTCGCACCCGCGAGACTTGGGAGGCCGCCGCCGGCGCCTTTCCGGGCGCGACCGCCGAGACCCTGCGCGACCTCTATCACGCCGAGGCCCAGGAGGTTCTGGCCGCCGTGCGAGAGGCCGACGCTCCGGCCGGAACGGTGATGGTGGTGGGCCACAATCCCGGCCTGCACGACCTCTCTTTGCGCCTCGCCATGAGCGGCCCGGCCGACGCCGGCGACCTGGCCAAGCTGCGCGGCCGCTTTCCCACCGCCACGGCGGCGGTCTTCGACATCGACGCGTCCGGCGCCCCGCGGCTGGCGCGCGTCTTCTACGCATCCGAACACGGCGGGCACGGCGGCGAATGACCCTGGTCTACAAGATCCTTCCCCAGACCCTGTGGGACGAGGCCAAGGCGGCCGGCCGCTTTGACGGCGCCCCCATCGACCACGCCGACGGCTTCATCCACCTGTCCGGCGCCGACCAGGCCCAGGAAACCGCCGCCCTCTATTTCAAGGGCCAGGACGACCTGCTGCTGGTGGCCTTCGACGCCGACGCCCTGGGGCCGGACCTGAAGTGGGAAGCCTCGCGCGGCGGGGCGCTGTTCCCGCACCTGTTCCGCAGCCTGTCGCCGGCCGAAGCCGTTTCGGAAACGCCGCTGTCCCTCGACGCCGACGGCGTCCCGCAACTTGGCCTTTCCGCATGAGCCTGCACGACCTCGCCTCCCGCGCCCTGCACGTCCTGGATCCGGAAGACGCCCACGGCTGGGCGATCCGCGGCCTGAAGCTGGGCCTGGGTCCCCGCGACGGCGGCGTCGACGATCCGATCCTGGCGGTCAGCGTCGCGGGTTTGCCGCTGTCGAACTGCGTGGGCCTGGCCGCCGGCTTCGACAAGAACGCCGAGGTTCCCGACGCCATGCTGGCCGCCGGCTTCGGCTTCGTGGAGGCCGGCACCGTCACGCCCCTGGCCCAGGCCGGCAATCCGCGCCCGCGCCTGTTCCGCCTGACCGACGACCAGGCGGTGATCAACCGCATGGGCTTCAACAACGAGGGGCTCGAGCCCTTCGCCGCGCGCCTGGCCGCCCGCAAGCACGCCCACGCCGACCGCCTGGGCGTGTTCGGCGCCAATATCGGGGCCAACAAGGACGCCACCGACCGCATCGGCGACTACGTCACCGGCCTGACCCGCCTGTGGGGCCTGTCGGACTATTTCACCGTCAACATCTCCTCGCCCAACACGCCGGGCCTGCGCGCCCTGCAGACCAAGGCGGCGCTGGAGGAGCTTCTGGGCCGGATCGCGGAGGCTCGCGCGAGCCTGCGCAAGAGCGGCGGCGACTATCCGATCTTCCTGAAGGTCGCGCCCGACCTGGAGGACGGCGAGGTCGAAGCCATCGTCGAGACCGTGCTGGCCGCGGGCCTGAACGGCATCATCGTCTCCAACACCACCATCGCCCGGCCCGACACGCTGAAGTCGGCGCAGAAGGGCGAGGGCGGCGGCCTGTCCGGCGGACCGCTGCTGGGCGCCTCGACGGCGGTGCTGGGCCAGTTTCACGCCGCCGCCAGGGGCCGTGTGGCCCTGATCGGGGCCGGCGGGATCGCCAGCGGGGCCGACGCCCTGGCCAAGATCAAGGCCGGCGCCTGCGCGGTGCAGCTCTATTCGGCCCTGGTCTACGGCGGTCCCGGCCTGGTGGTCCGCATCAAGAAGGACCTGGCCGCCCGCCTGCGCGCCGAAGGCTTCGCCAGCGTCACCGAGGCGGTCGGGACCGCATGAGCCCCGACAAGAGCCTGGCCATGCTGAGACGCTTCGGACCGCTGGCGGTCCTGGCGATCCTGCTCGCCGTGGCTCTGGGCTCGGGCCTGGCCGGCAAGCTGTCGCTGGAGACCCTCCAGGCCCAGGGCGAGGCCTTGCAGGCCTTCGCCCACGAAAAGCCCGTGCAGTGCGCGATCATCTTCGTGCTGGTCTATGTGGCCACCGTGTCGGTCTCGCTGCCCGGCGCCCTGATCCTCTCGCTGAGCAGCGGCTTCCTGTTCGGGCCGCTGGGCGGCTTCCTGGCCCTGACCGGCGTCACCGGCGGCTCGACCGTGGTCTATGCGGCCTGCCGGACCGCCTTCGGCGACTTCCTGCGCCAGAAACCCGGCGCCTGGTTGACCCGCATTGAGGACGGCTTCAAGGCCGACGCCTTCTCCTACCTGCTGACCCTGCGGCTGATCCCGGCCTTCCCGCTGCTGCTGGTCAATGTCGCCTCGGGGCTGATGCGGATCCCGCTGCGCACCTATCTGCTGGCCTCGGTGCTGGGCATGGCCCCCAGCTCGTTCATCTATGCCGGCATCGGCTCGGGCCTGGGCCACCTGTTCGCCAAGGGCGACCCGGTCACCCTGGCGACCCTGGCCTCGCCGCGCATCTATCTGCCGATCATCGGGCTGGGCGTCCTGGCGCTTATTCCGCCGCTGTGGAAGGCCGCGCGCAGGCGCCGCGTTGCCCCCGCCGCCGACGTGAAGTAACCCAGACAGATGGCCGAACCGGTCACGCCGCCCGCCGCCTCCGACAAGCCGCCCGGAAGACGCCTTCCGTGGCCCGGCGGCCTGTCGGCGCGCCTGCTGCTGCTGACCGCCCTGTTCGTGTTCCTGGCCGGCGCCTGCATCCTGCCGCCGGCCCTGGCCGACCTGGAAAAGCAGTGGCTGCTCGACCGCGTGCGGGCCGCCGAACTGGCCTCGACCATCGCCGACGCCGATCCCGAGCGGCGGGTCACCGACCAGGTCTCCCAGCGGCTGCTCGACCAGGCCGGCGTCGTCATCGTGGCGCTGCAGGTCGACGGCGCCCGGCGTCTGGTCCTGCCGACCGAGCCGCGCAGCATCGAGCAGCCCTATCTCGTCGACCTGCGCCGCCAGAACTCCGGCTCGTGGCTGGCCGCCCCGTTCTTCACCCTGAAGAGCCGGCCCGGCAGCTTGGTGCGGGTGATGGCCGAGCCGCGCTTCCGCCAGGAGGCCGAGTTCGTCGAGATCGTGCTGCCCGACGCCCCGCTGAAGGCCTATCTGATCGCCAACTTCTGGCGCCTGGCGGGCGTCACCCTGTTCGCGGCGGGCATGGCCGGCGGCTTGATCTACCTGTCGCTGAACTTCCTGCTGGTGCGGCCGATGCAGCGCATCACCAAGGCCATGGAGCGGTTCCGCGCCGATCCTGACGACCCGCTGGCTCGCGTCGTGGTCTCGCGCCGCCGCGACGAGATCGGCCGCGCCGAGGCCGAGCTCGACGCCATGCAGACCGACTTGCGCACCGCGCTCCAGGCCAAGGCGCGCCTGGCGGCCCTGGGCGAGGCGGTGGCCAAGATCAATCACGACCTGCGCAACATGCTGACCAGCGCCCAGATGGCGTCCGATCGCCTGGCCGCCCTGGGCGACCCCAAGGTGGCCCAGGCGCTTCCTCGTCTGGAGAGAGCCCTGGACCGCGCCATCACCCTGGCCAGCGACGTCATGGCCTATGGCAAGTCCAAGGAGCCCGCGCCGATCGCCCGCGTCGTGGCCCTGCGCGCGGCCCTGGAGATGGCGGCCGAGGACTCCGGCCTGTCGCCCAAGGGCGTGGCGCTGGAGACGGTGATCGATCCGCGCGAGCAGGTGCAGGCCGACCCCGACCAGCTGCACCGCATTCTCACGAACCTGCTGCGCAACGCCCGCGAGGCCATCGAGGGCGCGCCCGATCGCGGCGGCAAGGGCCGGGTGTTCGTCGAGCTGCGCCGGGCCGACGGCATGAGCGTGCTGCGCCTGTCCGACGACGGCCCCGGCGTGCCCGAGCGGGCCCGCAACAACCTGTTCCAGCCGTTCGTGGGATCGGTGCGCCGCGGCGGCACGGGCCTTGGCCTCGCCATCGCCCGCGAGCTGGCCCAGGGCCACGGCGGGGATCTGGCGCTGGTGGAGACGGGGCCGGGCGGCTCGGTGTTCGATCTCAGCCTGGCGGGGGTTCCGGAGCCCGCGCCGGCGCCCGAAGAGGGAGAGCCGGCGAAGTCTAAACCCTGATCCTTCTCCCCTTGCGGGAGAAGGTGGCGGCCGAAGGCCGCCGGATGAGGGGTCTCTCAAATTGGAGACGCCGCACCCAGCAGATCCGCCACGACAACGGCGAGGGCTATCGACCCCTCACCCGACCTCGCTCCGCGAGGCCACCCTCTCCCGCAAGGGGAGAGGGATCAGACCACGTACTGCTTGGGCAGCGGCGCGCCCTGCTCGGCGGGCGCCAGGGGCGCGCGTAGCTCGACCGGTTCGCTGGTCGGATGGTCCGACACCGGCGGAGGGCTAAAGGTCCCGGTCGCCAGGATTCCGGCGACGACAAGGCTGCACGTTCCCAGGCCAAGGCCCAGGGCGATGGTCTTCTTCAAGGTCATGGTAAAAAAGGTATCCGCGTCGGGGAGGGCGCTTTTACGTACTGAAAACAAGTCGCAGACTTGCCCGTCGGTTCCCGGGCGCGCCATGCGGCAGATGGTCCGCCGGGGCGGCGGAGGCGCTTTTGCCTGTAAACTATCCACAGGTCCAGCCTGGGGCGCCTTAAGGGCGATCTCGCCATATTTGGGCGAACGACGGTTGCAAAGCGTTACCTTGCAGGCCGCGCCAAGGCGGTTTCCGACACGCCTCCGGCCCCCTATGTTCGCGGCCATGACCGACGTCGCCGCGCCCGATTCCGCCCAGACCCGTCCCCTCACCCAGGACGGTCCCGCCTTGCGCCTCTTCCTGGTGGACGGCTCGGCCTATCTGTTCCGCGCCTATCACGCCCTGCCGCCCCTGACCCGCAAGAGCGACGGCCTGCCCGTTGGCGCGGTGCAGGGCTTCTGCAACATGCTGTGGAAGCTGATGCGCGACATGCAGGGCGACGCGCCCACGCACCTGGCGGTGATCTGGGACCACTCGGAAAAGACCTTCCGCAACAAGCTGTACGACCAGTACAAGGCCCACCGTCCGCCGCCGCCCGAAGACCTGATCCCGCAGTTCCCGCTGGTCCGCGACGCCACCCGGGCCTTCGGCGTGCCGGCCATCGAGCTGCCGGGCTACGAGGCCGACGACCTGATCGCCGCCTATGCCTGCGCGGCTCGCGACGCCGGCGGCGAGGCGGTCATCGTCTCGTCCGACAAGGACCTGATGCAGCTGGTCGGCGACAGCGTCTCGATGTTCGACCCCATGAAGGGCGTTCGCATCGGCCGCAACGAGGTGTTCGAGAAGTTCGGCGTCTATCCCGAGCAGGTGGTGGACGTGCAATCGCTGTGCGGCGACAGCGTCGACAACGTGCCCGGCGCCCCCGGCATCGGCATCAAGACCGCCGCCCAGCTGATCAACGAATTCGGGGACCTGGAGACCCTGCTGGCCCGGGCCGGCGAGATCAAGCAGCCCAAGCGCCGCGAGACCCTGATCAACTTCGCCGACCAGATCCGCCTGTCGCGGGCCCTGGTCACCCTCGACTGCAACACCCCCCTGCCCGAGCCGCTGGACGACCTGGTGGTGCGCGAGCCCGACAAGACCGTGCTGGCCGACTTCCTCGAGCAGATGGAATTCCGCACCCTGGCCCGCCGGGTCGGCGACGGCAACGCCGCGGCCGCGCCGCGCAGCCTGGACGTCCGTCCGTCGGAAAAGCCGGTGACCGCTCCCGTCACCTCGGTGTCCTACGCCTCGGCCGCCGCCCGCGCCGCGGCCAATCCGGTGGCCGAGCCGGTCGCCATCGACCACGCATCTTACGTCTGCGTGCGCGACCTCGCCACGCTTCAGGTCTGGATCGACAAGGCCCGGGCGAAGGGGATCGTCGCCTTCGACACCGAGACCGACGCCCTGTCGTCGGCCAATGCCGGCCTGTGCGGCGTGTCGCTGGCCATCGCCCCCGGCGAGGCCTGCTACATCCCGATGAGCCACGAGGAGAAGGCCCAGGACGGCGGCCTGATCTTCGAAGCCCCGGCCAAGCTGGAGCAGATCTCCGAGGAAGACGCCCTGGCCGCGCTGAAGCCGCTGCTGGAAGACCCTTCCGTGCTGAAGGTGGCCCAGAACGCCAAGTACGACATCGCGGTAATGCTGCGCCGGGGGATCACGGTCGCCCCGATCGAAGACACCATGCTGATCAGCTACGTGCTGGAAGCGGGCCTGCACGGCCACGGCATGGACGAGCTGTCGGAGCTGTGGCTGGGCCACAAGCCCATTCCCTTCAAGGAAGTGGCGGGTTCCGGAAAGAGCCAGATCAGCTTCAAGCACGTGGCCCTCGACAAGGCTACGAGCTACGCCGCCGAGGACGCCGACGTCACCCTGCGGCTCTACAACGTGTTGCGCCCGCGCCTGGCGCGCGAGGGCCTGCTGACCGTCTACGAGACCCTGGAACGCCCGCTGCCGGCCGTGCTGGCGACGATGGAGAACGACGGGATCCGCGTCGATCCCGAGACCCTGCGGCGCCTGTCCAACGAGTTCTCGCTGCGCATGGCCGATTTCGAGGAGCAGGCCCAGAAGCTGGCCGGCCGGCCCTTCAACCTGGGCAGCCCCAAGCAGATCGGCGACGTGCTGTTCGGCGAAATGTCGATGAAGGGCGGCAAGAAGACCGCCACCGGCCAGTGGTCGACCGACAGCGACGTGCTGGAAAGCCTGGCCAACGAGGGCCACGAGCTGCCGCGCGTGCTGCTCGACTGGCGCCAGCTGAGCAAGCTTAAGGGCACCTATACCGAGAACCTGATCGCCGCGATGAGCGAGCGCACGGGCCGGGTGCACACCTCCTACGCCCTGGCCGCGACCACCACGGGCCGACTGTCGTCGTCGGACCCGAACCTGCAGAACATCCCGGTGCGCACCGAGGAAGGCCGCAAGATCCGCAAGGCCTTCGTGGCCGCGCCGGGCAAGGTGCTGATCAGCGCCGACTACAGCCAGATCGAACTGCGCCTGCTGGCCCACATCGGCGACATCCCGCAGCTGCAGAAGGCCTTCCGCGACGGGCTCGACATCCACGCCATGACGGCCTCTGAGATGTTCGACACCCCGATCGAGGGCATGGACCCGATGATCCGCCGCCGGGCCAAGGCCATCAACTTCGGCATCGTCTACGGCATCTCGGCCTTCGGTCTCGCCAACCAGCTGGGCATCGGCCAGGGCGAGGCCGGGGCCTATATCAAGACCTATTTCGAGCGCTTCCCCGGCATCCAGGCCTATATGGACGCCACCCGCGCCTTCGTGCGCGAGCACGGCTATGTCAGCACGATCTTCGGCCGCAAGATCAACATCCCCGACATCCACGCCAAGTCGGTGGGCCAGCGGCAGTTCTCCGAGCGCGCCGCCATCAACGCCCCGATCCAGGGCGCGGCCGCCGACGTCATGCGCCGGGCCATGGTGCGCATGCCCGCAGCCCTGGAAGCGGCGGGCCTGGAAGCGCGCATGCTGCTGCAGGTGCACGACGAACTGGTCTTCGAGGCCCTCGAGGCCGAGGCCGACGCCGTCTGCGCGGTCGCCAAGCAGGTGATGGAGGGCGCGGCCGAGCCGGCCGTGGCCCTGTCCATTCCCCTGACGGTGGAAGCGCGCGCCGCCCACAACTGGGACGAAGCCCACTAAATCCGTCACGAACGATAATTTCTGCGGGCGATGTTGTCGCAGGCCGGGCTCCCCCTGGGGTGGAGCCCGGAGCCAGGTGATCAGCGGTAACCGCTTACAGAACGCAATCCTGAGTATCGAAGCCGCCAGCCAGCTGCGAACGGCTTTCGTTTTCAATGCCTTAGGTGCGACATTCCGCCACGGTACGGTTAATGACGTAGCAACCGTGAAGTCGCCAGAGCTTGCCTCGTGACATGTGCTTCCACGCACAAATGTCGGGACGAACTCTGGAGGCGGGCTGTGCGCTTTGGCGATTTGAAGATTCCCCACAAGCTGATGGTCGTGTTCGGCGTCATGCTGGCCGCGATCCTGGCGATGGGCGTGACGCTGTTCATCAACCAGGAGGTCTACGAGGCCTCGGTGAAGCAGTCGACGCTCGCCCAGCAGAGCCTCCGCGCCGCCGACACCGCCGCCTTCCGCCTGACCCGCCAGGAGAACTCGCTGCGCGGCTTCCTGCTCTCGGGCGACGACTACTACGTCAAGCGCCTGGAAGAGGCCCACAAGCCGAAGTTCCTCGGCGCCCTGGACGAGCTGCGCAAGCTGGCCGCCGGCGACGAGGCCGACCTCGCCCGCATCGCCGCGGTCGAGGCCGCCTACGCCAACTATCGCCAGCAGGCCATCGAGCCGGCCGAGCAGCTGGGCGCCGATCCGGCGACCCGCGCCCAGGCCGTCGAACTGGTCAAGCACGACGGCGTCGCCGACAAGGCCGTCGAGCCTGTGGAAGACGCCATCCAGGCCATCACCGACGACGCCGAGGCCGTGGTCACCGCCCAGGCCGAAGCCCAGGGCAAGGCCTCGATGCTCAACACCCTGGTGCTGCTGATCGGCACCGTCATCACCCTGGCCATCGGCGTCGGCGGCGGCCTGCTGCTGACCGGCGGCATCGCCGCTCCGGTGGCCGCCATGACCACCGCCATGCGCCGCCTGGCCGCCGGCGACAACACCGTCGCCGTCCCCGCCTCGGGCCGCAAGGACGAGATCGGCGAGATGGCCGGCGCCGTCGCCACCTTCAAGGACGCCGCCATCCACAAGCTGCGCCTGGAAGAGGAAGCCGTCGAGCAACGCCGTCGCGGCGAGGCCGAACGCGCCCGCACCGAAGCCGAGAAGGCCGCCGACGCCGAGACCGACCGCATCGCCATCAGCGCCCTGGGCGAAGCCCTCGGCTCGCTGGCCGACGGCGACCTCACCTACCGCATCGACGTGGCCTTCGCCCCCAAGGCCGAACAGCTGAAGACCGACTTCAACGCCGCCGCCGGCCGCCTGCAGGACGTCATGCGCGGCATCAACGGCGCCACCGGCGGCATCCGCGCCGGCTCGGAAGAGATCGCCCAGGCCTCCGACGACCTGTCGCGCCGCACCGAGCAGCAGGCCGCCAGCCTGGAAGAAACCGCCGCCGCCCTCGACGAGATCACCGCCACCGTCCGCAAGACCGCCGCCGGCGCCAAGGAGGCTTCCAGCGTGGTCGCCGCCGCCCGCGCCGACGCCGAGCGCTCGGGCGCCATCGTCAGCCAGGCCGTCAGCGCCATGGCCGGTATCGAGCAGTCCTCGGGCCAGATCGGCAACATCATCGGGGTGATCGACGAAATCGCCTTCCAGACCAACCTTCTGGCTCTGAACGCCGGCGTCGAAGCCGCTCGTGCGGGTGATGCGGGCAAGGGCTTCGCGGTCGTCGCCCAGGAAGTGCGGGCCCTGGCCCAGCGCTCGGCCGAGGCGGCCAAGGAAATCAAGACCCTGATCTCGACCTCGACCCAGCAGGTCGGCTCGGGCGTGGCCCTGGTCGGCCAGACCGGCGAGGCCCTGCAGCGCATCGTCGACCAGGTCGCCGCCATCGACGCCCTGGTCAACGAGATCTCCGCCTCGGCCACCGAGCAGTCGACCGGCCTGCACCAGGTCAACACCGCCGTGAACCAGATGGACCAGGTCGTTCAGCAGAACGCCGCCATGGTCGAGGAAGCCACCGCCGCCACCCACTCGCTGAAGGGCGAGACCGGCGAGCTGGCCGCCCTGGTCGGCCGCTTCCGGGTCGGCGGCGAAAGCGCCATCCGCACCCCGGCGGCTCCGACGTCCCACGCGGTGCACGTCGCCCAGGCCCGCGCCCAGACCTTCGTCCGCCCGGGCGGCCGCTCCGGTGGCGCGGCGACCGCGACCAAGGTCGACGAATGGGAAGAGTTCTGAGCCGACGGGTTCAGCTAGAAACGGAAAGGGCGGCTCGCGAGGGCCGCCCTTTTTGTTTTCCCCTCTCCCTATGGGAGAGGGAGTTTTCCCCTAGAACCAGCCCGCCTCGCGCAGGGCCTTGGCATAGGCGCGGCTGACCGGTGCCTCGGCGCCGGAGGGCAGGGTCAGGACGGCGCGGCCGTCGCCGCGCTTGGCCTCGACCACCGCTTCGCGGGCCACCCACCAGGAGCGGTGGGTCTGGGCGCCCTCGATGCCTTCCAGCTCGGCCACGGCGTCGGACAGGCGCATCAGGATCAGGTCCTCGCCCTTGGAGGTGTGTAGGCGCAGATAGTGGTCCTGGGCCTCGACGGCGTGGAGGGTCGCGCCGCGCAGCTTGGCCGGCAGGCGCTCGAGGAAGCGGACGGGGGCGGACTCGGGCGGGGCGGCGTGGGTCTCGATCGGGCGACGAGCGGTGACGAAGTTCAGGGCCGTGATCGCCGCGGTGATCACCAGCACCGGCAGGAAGAAGCGCGGCAGGGTCGCCGCATGCGGGACCTGGCCGAACAGCAGGCTCGACACCGCCCAGACATAGATCGTGCCCGGCAGGGCCACGCCCAGGGTGATGACCACGCCGCCGACGAACGGCGCCCGCTCGGTCAGGCCGCTGCTCTGGACGAGGGTGCTGACCCCCATGCCCGCCGCCGCCCCAGACAGGCACAGCACCAGCCAGTAGGCGATGCGGATTCCCAGCGGCGCGTCGCCGGTGCCGAAGGCCCCGACCAGGGCCAGGAACAGCCCCGCGATCCCCGCCACCAGGAAGCCGCGCCCGTGCCGGGCGACGAAGGCCGCCGTTCGCGAAGCGTGAACGGCAGGCGGCGGCGATTGGCGAAGCGGAGGCGTCGGCTGGCGTAACGTCGATTGAGACACGGGCCGGCGGGCTCCTAAAGCGGTCTTCGAAAGCGGCGACGCAAACCCGCCGCCCCCGGAGATCAAGATGTCCGAAGCCAGCCTGTCAATGCACGACGCCCAGACCCGCCGCATTCGCCGTCGCGGCGTGGCCGGCGTGCTGGTCGCCACGGCGCTGGCCGCCGCGCCGCTGCTGCTTCTGCGCGCCGCGCCTCACCTGCCGAACCTGTCGCTGGTGGTCGCCGCCCCGACCCGGATCCAGCTCCACCTCACCGCCGCCGTCGCCGCCCTGGTCATCGGCACGGTGCTGATGATCGGGGTCAAGGGCACGGCCCTGCACCGCACGCTCGGCTGGGCCTGGGTGGTCGCCATGGCGACCACGGCGATCAGCTCGCTGTTCATCCGCGAGATGAACCACGGCGCCATGAGCTGGATTCATCTGCTGGCGGGCTGGACGATCATCGCCCTGCCGATCGCCGTCTACGCCGCCCGCCGCCACAAGGTCAGCCTGCACCGCCGGTTCATGACCGGCCTGTTCGTCGGCGGACTGATCGTCGCCGGCGGCTTCGCCTTCCTGCCCGGCCGCCTGCTGTGGCGCGTGTTCTTCGGCTGAGCGTTGTCGCTCAGCATCCCTCTTCAGCCTCCCAACCAAGGACCCTTCCGATGCGACTTCTCCCGCTCCTGGCCTGCGCGGCCCTGCTGACCGTCCCCGCCGCCGGCCTGTGCCAGACCCCGGACGCCGCCGCCCTGGCCCCTGCCACGCCCCCCGCGATCGCGCCGACCGCCCCGGCTGCCGGCGACGCCAGCCTGGCCCTGACCTTCCCGGCCCTGAAGTCGCACGAGGGCGTGCTGATGGTCGCCCTGTTCGACAGCCAGGCGGCCTGGGCCGGCGGCAAGCCCGTACAGGTCGCCTTCGTTCCAGCCACGGCGGCCGAACCGGTGGCCAAGATCGAGGGCCTCGCCGCCGGGACCTACGCCGCCCGGGTGTTCCAGGATCTCGACGGCGACCAGCGCCTGAGCATGAACCCCTTCGGCCTGCCGGTGGAGCCCTACGGCTTCTCGGGCGGCGCCAAGGCCAACATGGGTCCGCCGCCCTTCGCCGCGGCCGCCTTCACCGTCACCCCGGGCGACAACGCCCAGACCATCACCCTGCGCTGAAGACCAGAGACAGACAGAACCCCATGGATCGCCGCGCCTTCCTCCGCGCCGCCGGCCTGACCGGCGCCGCCGCCCTGCTGAGCCCCGAAGTCGTCTTCGCGGCCGGCGCCGCCGACTGGACTTTGGGCTTCTGCGACGTCGAGACCGACATCGCCCCGTCCAGCCTGACCCGCCTGCGCGGCAAGGCCCCGGCCGACCTGGCCGGCGCCCTGGTCCGCAACGGCCCGGCCCGCTTCCGCCGGCCGGGCGGGTCGGTCGGCCACTGGTTCGACGGCGACGGCCTGGTGCGGCGCTTTTCGATCCAGGACGGCGAGGCGCGGCTTTCCGCCCGCTTCGTCGATACCCCCAAGCGCCGCGCCGACACGGCCGCGGGCGCGGTGATCACCCCGGGCTTTGGCACCGCCCCCGGCCCCGGGGCGGCGCTGGGCGGTCCCGACGACGCCAACGCCGCCAACACCTCGGTGATGATGGCCGGCGGCGAGCTGTGGGCGCTGTGGGAACCCGGCTCGCCGTCCGTACTCGACCCCGTCACCCTGGAGACCAAGGGCTTCAAGACCCTGAGGCCCGACCTCAAGGCGATGCCGTTCCTGGCCCACCCCCGTCGCGAGCCGAACGGCCGGACCTGGAACCTGGGCCTGGCCGGCCGGCGGGCCATCGTCTGGCGTCTCGCCGCGGACGGGAGCCTGGAGGACGCCCAGCTGATCGCCCTGCCCCGCGCCAGCTACCTGCACGACTTCACCGCCACCGAGCGCCACATCGTCATCGTGCTGCAGCCGTGGGTGCAGGAGCGGGCCGGCGTGCCCTACATCGCCGGCATGGCCTGGAAGCCGGAACTGGGAACCCAGGTGCTGGTGCTCGACAAGGCCGACCTGAGCAAACGCCGGGTGTTCGACCTGCCGCCGTTCTTCTTCTTCCACCTGGGCGACGCCTGGGAAGATGCGGACGGGGCCATCCGCTTCGACGCCTGCATCGACGACGATCCGCGCGGCACGGCCGCCGCCGGCGAGCAGCTGCTGCGCGGCGTGCCCTTCAAGGGCGTGGCCCCGCCGAAGCTGGGCTTCATCACCCTGCATGCCGACGGCAAGGCCGACCTGCAGCGGTTCGACACGATCGCCGAGTTCCCCCGCTCGGACGACCGCTTCGCCGGCCGGGCGCGCCGCTTCAGCGTCCACGCCGCCGTCGGCGAGCCGGGCAAGCCGGTGTTCCACGGGCTGGCGGTGCGCGACTGGAAGAGCGGCCGCGAGGCGGTGTTCGACTTCGGCCGCCGCCAGCTGGTCGAGGAGATGGTGTTCGTACCCCGTCCGGGCGGGTCGGAGGAATTCGACGGCTGGCTGGTGGGCACGAGCCTGAACCTCGACGCCCAGGCCACCGAGCTGCACGCCTTCGACGCCCGCCGCGTTGCCGACGGGCCGCTGGTCACCTGGCGGTCGAACACGGCCTTGCCGCTGGGATTCCACGGGATTTTCACCGCCTGACCCGACGTCATCGGAACAGTCGCGCTCTTGCCAGGGCGCCGCGCGCGGGCCTATCCGGGGACAACGCTGTTCACCGGATGGGTCCCTCCACATGACCGCCGCCAAGCCCCGCGCCCGCTCCGGCGGGCGGGGCCGCCCCGCCAAGGCCACGGGCCTGGACCTGAAGGAGACCATCCTCGACTCCGCCGAGGGCCTGTTCGCGCGACACGGCTTCCACGGGGTGACCACCCGCCAGGTGGCGTCCGAAGCCGGCGTCGACACCGCCCTGATCCACTACTATTTCGGCGCCAAGCGAGAGCTGTTCGACGCGGTGTTCCTGCGCCGGGCCGAGATCCTCAACCAGGCCCGCAGCGTCTCGATGGACGCCTATGTGAAGGATCACGGTGAGCGGATGACGGTGGAGGGCGTGATCGCCGCCTTCGTCGACCCGCTGCTGCGCATCTCGCAGGACGGCGGCCAGGGCTGGAAGAGCTATTTCGCCCTCGTCGCCCAGGTCAACAACACCCCCGCCTGGGGCGGCGAGACCATGGCCCGGTTCTTCGACCCGGTCGTCCACCAGTTGGTCGACACACTGAAGGTCGTCCGTCCCGACGCGGAATATCGCGACCTCTACTGGTGCTACCAGTTCCTGACCGGCTCGATGATGCTGGCCCTGTCGGAGACCGGCCGCATCGACTCCCTGTCCGAAGGACTCTGCCATTCCAGCGACCTGGAGGCCGTCCGCGCCCGCCTGTTCGCCTACTGCGCGGCGGGGTTCGAGGCGGTCGTGGCCAAGCAGAAGGCCTGATCCCTCTCCCTTCCCCCTCGATGGGGGAAGGGCCGGGGATGGGGGTGACGCGACGGTTCAGCCGGCAAGGCTGTAACCACCCCCACCCAACCCTCCCCCATCGAGGGGGAAGGCCATAGTCCGTCCGCGGATTACACTTTTCATCACCTGGTGAAAAAGTGCTGGCGCAATTCCGCAACCTAGGTGACAGTGACGTCGAATTCCTGCGGCGGTGAAATCGTGCGGGAAACGCCGGATATGAGGCCGCTTCAGATGGCCCGCCCGGCGAGGGACGAAACGCATCTAGGGAAGAGGGGCTTGCCTATGAAATCGATGTGGAAGGCTGCGCTGCTGGCTGGCGCAGCGTGGGGCGCAAGCTGCAACCTGGCGATGGCCCAGGAACAACCGGTCGCCGAGCCGGAGGTCGGCGTCGAGGCGGTGGTCGTCACCGCCCGTCGGCGCGAAGAGACGCTCAAGGACGTTCCGGTGGCCGTCTCGGCCTTGAGCGCCGCCCGCCTGGAAGCCACCGGCGCCAGCGACATCACCACCCTGCAGCAGCAGACCCCCAACGCCACGGTGCAGATCGCCCGCGGCTCCAACTCGACCCTGATCTCGTTCATCCGCGGCGTGGGCCAGCAGGACCCGCTGTGGGGCTTCGAGCCAGGCGTGGGCCTCTATGTCGACGACGTCTACATCGCCCGTCCGCAGGGCGCGGTGCTCGACATCTTCGACATCGAGCGCATCGAGGTGCTGCGCGGCCCGCAAGGCACGCTGTACGGCCGCAACACCATCGGCGGCGCGATCAAGTACGTGACCTCCAAGCTCGACCTCGACAAGCCGGAGTTCCTGCTGCGCGGCTCGGTCGGCTCCTACGACCAGCGCGACGTGCTGCTGCAGGCCTCGATCCCGTTCACCGACAAGTTCGCCATCGGCGGCGCGGTGGCCTCCTACGATCGCGGCGGCTTCGGCGAGAACCTGACCACCGGCCAGGACCACTACGACAAGGACGTGGCCGCCTATCGCGCCAGCGCCGAGTTCACCCCCCGCGACGACCTGTTCTTCCGCTTCGCCTACGACCGGGTGAACGATAATTCGAGCCCCCGTCACGGCCACCGCGAGACCGCCGGCTCCACGGCCGACAGCGCCGTGCTCAGCGACGTCTACGACACCCGCGCCGGCCTCTCGGGCCCGAACCGAGTCGATACCGAGGGCTGGTCCTTCACCGGCTCGTGGGAAGCCAGCGACAAGCTGACCTTCAAGTCGATCAGCGCCTATCGCGAGAGCCAGACCGACACCATCATCGACTTCGACGGCACCCCGGCCCCGACGCTCGACATCCCGGCCTACTACGCCGACGAGCAGTTCAGCCAGGAGTTCCAGGCCCAGTTCACCACCGACCGCATCCAGGGCGTGGTCGGCGTCTACTACATGAACGGCTACGCCAAGGGCGCCTTCGACACCATCGCCGGCAATCTCGGCCTGTCGATCTCGTCGGCCGGCAAGGTGGCCACCACCTCCAAGGCCATCTTCGGCGACGTCAGCTTCGACGTGAACGACCGGCTGAAGGTCTCGGTCGGCGGCCGCTGGACGCAGGACGACAAGAACGCCAACGTCTTCCGCGCCTTCTACCTGGGAGCCACGCGCTCGCCGACCCTGGGCGGCACGCCGCGGCCGATCTTCGCCACCCGCACCAACTACGTGGCGGCCGACAGCTTCGAGAAGTTCACTCCCCGGGTCAGCGTCTCCTACGACCTCAATGACGACCTGACCGGCTACGCCTCGTTCAGCAGCGGCTTCAAGTCGGGCGGCTGGGACATGCGCGGCGACGCGGCCCTGGTGCCCCAGACGGCCAACGGCTACCAGCCCGAGACGGTCGACACCTACGAGGCCGGCCTGAAGGGCAATCTCTTCGACCGCCGCCTGTTCTTCTCGTCGGCGGTGTTCTACTCCGACTACAAGGACCAGCAGATCACCACCCAGCAGGTGGCGACCGCCCCGGCCGTCGGCATCGCCAGTGTCGTCGACAACGCCGGCGCCTCGACCATCTACGGCGCGGAGTTCGAAGGCTCGGCCTTCTTCAGCCCCAACCTGTCGGCCAATTTCGCCCTGGGCTACCTGCATGCCGAGTTCGACGAGTTCATCACCCTGGTGACGGGCACGCCGGTCGACATCTCCAACACCCGCCAGTTCCAGAACGCCCCCAAGTTCTCGGGCTATCTGGGCGTCACCTGGCGCGGCGACGTGGCCGGCGGAACCCTGCGGGTGACCCCGTCGGTCTCCTATCGCGGCGACTACCACCTGTTCGACGTGGCCGACCCGATCCTCGACCAGGACGCCTACGCCCTGGTCGACCTGGGCGTCGTCTGGGATGCGCCGGGCAAGCAGTGGCAGGTCGCCGTCTACGGCAAGAACCTGACCGACGAGCAGTACCGCGTCGGCGGCTACAGCTTCCCGGGCGCGACCTACAACAACTCGATCATCGGCTTCTACGGCCCGCCGCGCACCTGGACGGCGAGCGTGCAATACAAGTTCTGACGATCTTCTCCGGCGACGGCTTGCTGCAACGAGCCGTCGCCGTTTTTCTGTCTGGCGTATGATTCCAAGGGGCGGGGCGATGGACGACGGTCATGAGCAGAAGGCGCCCGCGCCCAGCTACCGCTACGTGGTGCTGGCGACGCTGATCCTCGTCTACACCCTGAACTTCCTCGACCGGCAGATCCTCGGGATCCTGGCCAAGCCGATCAAGGACGAGTTCGGCCTGACCGACGGCCAGTTCGGCCTGATGGGCGGGCTCGCCTTCGCCCTGCTCTACACCACCCTGGCCATCCCGATCGCCTGGCTGGCCGACCGCTTCAGCCGCGTGTGGATCATGACCGCCGCGCTGACGATCTGGAGCGGATTCACCGCCCTCTGCGGCTTCGTCGGCGGCTTTGGCCAACTGTTCATGGCCCGCATGGGCGTGGGCATCGGCGAGGCCGGCGGCGTCGCCCCGGCCTATTCGCTGATCTCCGACTACTTCCCCAAGTCCCAGCGGGCCCGCGCCCTGGCCGCCTACGCCTTCGGCATCCCGCTGGGCTCGGCGGCCGGCACCCTGGTGGGCGGCCTGCTGGCCGTGCACTACGGCTGGCGCACGGCCTTCGTCGCCGTGGGCGTGCTGGGCGTGATCCTGGCCCCGATCTTCCGCCTGATCGTCAAGGACCCGCCGCGCGGCGGGGCCGACCGCGCCGTGGGCGCGCCGCCGGCCCCGCCCGTCCCGGCCCCGCCCGTCCCGGCCCCGCCGTTCGGCCAGGTGGTGAAGCTGCTGGCCGCCAAGCCGTCGTTCTGGCTGCTGTCGTTCGGGGCTGCCTCGTCGTCGGTCTGCGGCTACGGCGTCGCCGCCTGGCTGCCCAGCTTCTTCATGCGCAGCCTGGGCCTGACCCTGTCGCAGACGGCCTGGTACTATTCGGGCATCGCCCTGTTCGGCGGCCTGCTGGGCATATGGCTGGGCGGGGCTGTCGCCGACAAGCTGGGGGCCAAGTCCAAGGCCGGCTACCCGATCACCCCGGCCGTGGCCTTCCTGATCTCGGTGCCCTGCTTCCTGCTGGCCATGAACAGCGGCGCGCTGTTCGGCGGGCTCGGCGGGCTCGGCGGCCAGGGCGCGCTGGCGGCGGCCTTCGTGATCTTCCTGATCCCCACCGGCCTGAACCTGGCGTGGCTGGGCCCCATCACCGCCGCCGTCCAGCACCTGGCCCCCGCGCCCATGCGCACCACGGCCTCGGCCCTGTTCCTGCTGATCAACAACCTCTTGGGCATCGCCGTCGGCATCTACTATTTCGGCCTGGTCTCCGACCTGCTGAAGCCGACCTTCGGCGCGGAGTCGCTGCGCTGGTCGATCTATACCGGGATGGGCTTCTACCTGTTGGCGGCGGTGCTGTTCTTCCTGGCCAGCAAGCGGCTGGCGAAGGACTGGGTGGACTAGGTTCACCGCCTGCCCCCTACCCTCCCGTCATTCCCGCCCTTGTGGCGGGAACCCCTGGTTCCGTTGGCACGTGAGGCGCCGGCGGACTGCTCAGCAGTCCGCTCCTCCTGCCCTTGCGGCTGACAGAGGGCTTCCCGCCACAAGGGCGGGAATGACGGAAGGAAAGGTTGGGGGAAGAGACGATCACAGCCAAAAGGTCGCAGGCGCTTCACGGACGTTCAAGCGCCACCGTTCGGACATGATCCAGGATCATTGCGCCGCCGAAACCGTGTTATTGGCGACATGGACGGGACGGACGCGATGAGCGGCGACGATCGGCACATCTTCCACGACCCCACCGGCAAGCGGCGCCGGCGGTTCAGCCTGACGGCAGGGATCGCCCTGTCGGCCGTGGCGGCCGTGGTGGCCGGCTTCCTGGCGACCCTGGCCTTCGCCCCGCGCCTGCCGGCGGTGACCCTGAAGGACCCGCACGTGCTGTCGGCCCTGCACGAGGAGACCGTGCATCGCCTCAAGCCCGCCAAGCCGCCGATCTGGCGCCGCCTGCCCGCGCCCAAGACCCCCGCCGCCATCGGCGCGGCCAAGCCGCTCAGCGTCGGCTTCTACGTGCCCTGGGACGAGGACAGCCGCGAGTCGCTGCGCCGGCACATCGCGTCCCTCGACGTCGTCTCCCCGCAGTGGGTGGCGCTGAAGGGCCGCGGCGGCGACATCGTCGCCGACGACGATCCGATCGGCACGGCCCGCATCGCCGCCGCCGCCAACCACCCCACCGTCCTGCCGCTGGTCCACAACTCGGCCGACGCCAAGTTCGACGGCCCGATGGCCGACGCCCTGCTGGCCGATGCCGCCGCCCGCAAGGCCCTGATCGACAACCTGGCCGCCCTGGCCCAGCGCCGCGGCTTCGGCGGTTACATCTTCGACCTGGAGAACCTGTCGCCCAAGGGCCTGGCCAACTATCCGCTGCTGCTGGACGAGGCCCGCGCGGCCTTCAAGGCCTCGGGCCGCGAGGTCTGGGTCACCGCCCCGTTCGACGGCCAGGGCTGGCCGCTGAAGCGCCTGCAGCAGTCGGCCGACACCATCGTGCTGATGGCCTACGACCAGCACTACGGCGGAGGCGATCCCGGCCCTAACGCCGGCCAGGACTGGTACGAGACCGAGCTTGACAAGCGCTTCGTCGAGCTCGACCCGGCCCGCACCGTGCTGGCCCTGGGCGCCTACGGCTACGACTGGACGCTGAAGGCCGACGGCACGGCGGCCAACGGCGACGCGGCCACCTTCCACGAGGCGATCCGCAACGCCCAGGACGCCGGCGCCCAGATCCGCATGGACGACGACGCCCTCAACCCGACCTACGGCTACGAGGCCGACAATGGCGACAGGCACGTGGTCTGGTTCCTGGACGCGCCCACCCTGTTCAACCAGGTCAAGGCCAGCGACCCGTTCCGGCCGCGCGGCTATGGCCTGTGGCGGATGGGCGGCGAGGATCCGGGCGTGTGGAGCGTGCTGGGTCAGCCCTATGGCAAGGGCACTGCGGCGGGCCTGACCCGCATCCCGGCCGGCCAGAGCGTCGACTTCGACGGCGGCGGCGAGGTGCTGCGCGTCTCGTCCCTGCCCACGCCGGGCAAGCGCGGCCTGGAGTTCGATCCCGACACCGGCCTGATCTCCGGCGAGACCTACGACGTCCTGCCCAGCTCCTACGTCATCGAGCGCTATGGCCAGAAGCCGGGCCTGGTGGCCCTGACCTTCGACGACGGTCCCGACCCGCGCTGGACCCCGAAGATCCTCGACATCCTGAAGGCCAAGAACACCCCGGCGACCTTCTTCGTCATCGGCCAGAACATGCAGAAGCATCCCGATCTGGTCGAACGCGAGATGCGCGAGGGCCACGACGTCGGCGGCCACACCTGGACCCACCCGAACATCGGCGAGACGCCCCTGCCCCAGACCCAGGTCGAGCTGAACGCCACCCAGCGCCTGTTCGAGGTGATCACCGGCCGCTCGATGCGCCTGTTCCGGCCGCCGTTCTTCGGCGACGCCGAGCCCTCGACCACGCGCGAGGTGGACCCGCTCGTCATCGCCCAGACCCTGGGCTACCTGATCGTCGGCCTGCGGATCGACACCGACGACTGGCAGAAGCCGCCGCCGCAGGTGATCATCGACCGCGCCCTCGACCGCCTCGACCATCCGGGCGCCAATCCCGGCCAGGTGGTTCTGCTGCACGACGCCGGCGGTAATCGCGAAAACACCATCAAGGCCCTGCCCGGCCTGATCGACGGCATCCGCGCCCGCGGCTATCGCCTGGTCACCGTCGGCGAGCTGGCCGGCATGACCCCCGACCAGGTGATGCCCAAGAGCGAGCGCGACCCGGTCGGCCTGGCCCTGGACCGCCTGGGCTTCGGCTTCTTCCGGGGACTGAACGCCCTGCTGGCCGGGCTCTTCATCACCGCCATCGCACTCGGTGTCGCGCGGCTGGTGTTCCTGGCCTGCCTGGCCCTCGTCCACAAGGCGACCGAGCGGACGCCGCGCGACCTGGATCCGGCGACCGGGCCGCTGGTCAGCGTGCTGATCCCCTGCTTCAACGAGGAGAAGGTGATCGCCGCCTCGATCGCCCGGATCCTGGAGTCGGACTGGACCAATATCGAGGTGCTGGTTCTCGACGACGGCTCCAAGGACCGCACGGCCCAGGAGGTGCGCGACCACTTCGCCGGCGACCCGCGCGTGACCCTGCTGTCGTTCGAGAACGGCGGCAAGGCGCGGGCCGTCAACCGCGGCCTGGCCGTGGCCAAGGGCGAGTTCGTCGTCGCCCTGGACGCCGACACCCTGTTCCCCGCCTCGACCATCGGCCGGCTGGTGCGCTGGTTCCAGGACCCGAAGATCGGCGCGGTGGCCGGCAACGCCATCGTCGGCAACCGCCTCAACATCGTCACCCGCTGGCAGGCCCTGGAATACGTCACCGCCCAGAACCTGGAGCGGCGGGCGCTGGCGGCGCTGGGCGCGGTCACCGTGGTGCCGGGCGCGGTCGGGGCCTGGCGCAAGAGCGTGCTCGACGCCCTGGGCGGCTATCCCTCCGACACCCTGGCCGAGGATCAGGACCTGACGATCGCCTGCCAGCGCGCCGGCTGGAAGGTGGCCTTCGACCCGGCCGCCCGCGCCTATACCGAGGCGCCCGACACCGTGGCCGGCCTGCTCAAGCAGCGCTTCCGCTGGTCGTTCGGCACCCTGCAGTGCGTGTGGAAGCACCGCTCGGCGACGTTCAACCCCAAGACGCCGGTGCTGGGCTTCGTGGCCCTGCCGCAGATCTGGCTGTTCCAGATCCTGCTGGCGGTGGCCGCGCCATTGGTGGATCTGGCCGTCGTCTGGAGCCTGATCTCGGGCCTCTACGGCGCCATCGCCCACCCGCTGGAATGGCGGCCCGACGACACGGTGCGCGGCCTGCTCTACTGGGCGGTGTTCATTCTGGTCGACCTGTCGGCCGGCGCCCTGGGCATGGCCCTGGAAAAGCGCGCCCCCTGGGCCGACCTGCCCTACCTGCCGGTGCAGCGCTTCGGCTATCGCCAGCTGATGTACTACGTGGTCGTCAAATCGGTGCTGACCGCCGCCCGCGGCGGCCGCGTCGGCTGGGGCAAGCTGGAACGCCGAGCGACGGCGGCGGTGTCGCCGAAGCGCTGAGACAGGCCGGCGGCGGTGGGAAAGCGCTCATCGCCGCAACAATCGCCCCCAAGTGGAGCGATCCTCGCCGAAAAGCCGCAAGAACGGTGTTGGACGAGGCCTGGAAGGCGGCAAGATTTGTCCCCTGCGACGCGTTCGGGCGTCACCGCCCGAAGCCGCGCCTTCCGCCCGAAAGCCTGCGACGGCAGGGGCGCGATCGCCCCCTTCACCGTCTTGTGCGCTGCAAAACGCCGCTCGTCGCACGGCGGCTTGCCGAAAGCGTCGCCGGGGCCTGTGAGCGGTTTGGAAAAAGTGCAGGTTTTTCCTGCCTCTCGGGCTTATCGCTCGGGCGCCGACGTTCTTTCACACAATCGATCAGCAGAAGGCGACACCTTATCGCCCCCATGCGGTTGCGCCTGCGAAATCACGCTCCTATAACGCCGCCACATTCCAAGAACCGTCGCGGAAGACCGGTCCCTCATGAACATTCACGAGCATCAAGCCAAAGCCGTCCTCGCGGAGTTCGGCGCCCCCGTCCCGCGTGGCTTCGCGGCGTTCACTGTCGACGAAGCCGTCGCCGCCGCTGAGAAGCTGGGCGGTCCGGTCTTCGTCGTGAAGAGCCAGATCCACGCCGGTGGCCGTGGCAAGGGCAAGTTCGAGGGCCTGGCCCCCGACGCCAAGGGCGGCGTCCGCGTCGTCAAGTCGGTCGAGGACGTCAAGGCGTCGGCCGAGGAAATGCTCGGTCGCGTGCTGGTGACCCACCAGACCGGCCCCAAGGGCAAGCAGGTCAACCGCCTCTACATCGAAGAAGGCGCGGCGATCGAAAAGGAATTCTACCTGTCGCTGCTGGTCGACCGCGAAACCTCGATGGTTTCGGTGGTCGCCTCGACCGAAGGCGGCATGGACATCGAGGACGTGGCCCACGCCACCCCGGAAAAGATCCACTCGTTCTCGATCGACCCCGCCACCGGCGTGTGGCCGACCCACCAGCGCGCGCTGGCCAAGGCCCTGGGCCTGACCGGCGGCCTGGCCAAGGAAGCCGCCGTGCTGCTGACGCAGCTCTACACGGCGTTCCTGGCCAAGGACATGGCCATGCTGGAGATCAACCCGCTGATCGTCACGGCCGACGAGCACCTGCGCGTCCTGGACGCCAAGCTGTCGTTCGACGGCAACTCGCTGTTCCGTCACCCGGACATCCGCGCCCTGCGCGACGAGACCGAAGAAGACCCCAAGGAAATCGAAGCCTCGAAGTATGACCTGGCCTATATCGCCCTCGACGGCGAAATCGGCTGCATGGTCAACGGCGCGGGCCTCGCCATGGCCACCATGGACATCATCAAGCTGTACGGCGCCGAGCCGGCCAACTTCCTCGATGTCGGCGGCGGCGCCAACAAGGAGAAGGTCACCGCGGCCTTCAAGATCATCACCGCCGATCCGGCCGTGAAGGGCATCCTGGTCAACATCTTCGGCGGCATCATGCGCTGCGACATCATCGCGGAAGGCGTCATCGCCGCCGTGAAGGAAGTCGGCCTGCAAGTTCCGCTGGTGGTGCGCCTGGAAGGCACCAACGTCGAACTCGGTAAGAAAATCATCTCGGAAAGCGGCCTGAACGTCATCGCCGCCAACGATCTGTCCGACGGCGCCGAAAAGATCGTCGCCGCTGTGAAGGGCGCCCGCTAAATGTCGATCCTCATCGGTTCTGAAACCAAGGTCATCACCCAGGGCTTCACCGGCGCCCAGGGCACGTTCCACTCCGAACAAGCCATCGCCTACGGCACCAAGATGGTCGGCGGCGTCACGCCCGGCAAGGGCGGCCAGACCCACATCGGCCTGCCCGTGTTCGACACGGTCGGCGAAGCCAAGGAAGCCACCAACGCCGACGCCTCGGTGATCTACGTCCCGCCGCCCTTCGCGGCCGACTCGATCCTGGAAGCCATCGACGCCGAAATCCCGCTGATCATCTGCATCACCGAAGGCATCCCGGTGCTGGACATGGTGCGCGTGAAGAAG
The DNA here is from genome assembly GCF_016135805.1 of Caulobacter hibisci. GTDB lineage: Bacteria > Pseudomonadota > Alphaproteobacteria > Caulobacterales > Caulobacteraceae > Caulobacter > Caulobacter hibisci. The sequence goes on along the minus strand of NZ_JADWOX010000020.1, from coordinate 63,144 downwards.
GCCCTGAAGGGTTCGCGTTCGCGCCTGATCGGCCCGAACTGCCCGGGCGTCCTGACCCCGAACCAGTGCAAGATCGGCATCATGCCGGGCGGCATCTTCTCGGAAGGCTCGGTCGGCGTCGTGTCGCGTTCGGGCACCCTGACCTATGAAGCCGTGTTCCAGACCACCAACGCCGGTCTGGGTCAGACGACCGCCGTCGGCATCGGCGGCGACCCGGTCAAGGGCACCGAGTTCATCGACGTGCTCGAACTCTTCCTGGCCGACGAAGCCACCAAGTCGATCGTCATGATCGGCGAGATCGGCGGCTCGGCCGAAGAAGAAGCGGCCCAGTTCCTGAAGGACGAAGCCAAGCGCGGCCGCAAGAAGCCCATGGTCGGCTTCATCGCCGGTCGTACGGCTCCTCCCGGCCGTCACATGGGTCACGCCGGCGCCATCATCTCGGGCGGCAAGGGCGGCGCCGAGGACAAGATCGCGGCGATGGAAGAAGCGGGCATCCGCGTCTCGCCGTCGCCGGCGAAGCTGGGTGAAACCCTGCTCGACGTCCTCAAGGGCTAAGACACTACCGAAACCCCGCCCTGTGCGGGGCCCAGGTTTTTTGCGACCGCCAGTCGACGATCCGAAAAAATCACCTGGGCTTCGCCATCCGGCGCGGGCGACGGGAGATTGACAGACTATATTTACGGGACCGGTCTAACCACCGGTCCCGTAAACGGATCCGAAGCGTGGCGGCCGAAAATGGATAGCGGCCAACCGGTCGTCGCGCTTCATGTTTCAAACGAGCTCGTGATCCCGCCGGTTGGCCTCGGCGGGCGAGCATCGAGGCGAAGACGATGGCGGACGACGCAGGCATCATCAATCAGGTCTTGACCGAGACCTCCTTCCTCTACGGCGCGAACGCCGCCTTCGTAGAGGACCTCTACGCCCAGTGGGCTGAGAACCCCGGATCGGTCGAGCCCTCGTGGAACGCCTTCTTCGCCTCGCTCGCCGAGCAGGCCGACCAGGTCAAGCGCGCCGCGCAGGACCCGGCCTGGACCCCCAAGAAGGTCCCCAGCGTTCGTCCCGACTGGCTTTCGGCCCTCGACGGCCAGTGGGCGACCGTCGCCCCCGCCGTCGAAGCCAAGATCGCCAAGGCCGTCGAGGCCAAGGCCCCGGGCGCCTCGTCCGAAGCCGTCCGCGCCGCCACGCTGGACAGCCTGCGCGCCATCATGATGATCCGGGCCTACCGGATGCGCGGCCACCTCGCCGCCAACCTCGATCCGCTGGGTCTTGAGCCGCCGAAGGCCGCGCCCGAGCTCGACCCGGCCACCTACGGCTTCACCGAAGCCGACTACGACCGCCCGATCTTCCTCGACTTCGTGCTGGGTCTCGAGACCGCCTCGATCCGCGAGATCCTGTCGATCGTCCGCCGCACCTACTGCGACAACGTCGGCGTGCAGTACATGCACATCTCGAACCCCGACGAGAAGGCCTGGCTGCAGGAGCGCATCGAGGGCCGCGACAAGGAGATCGTGTTCTCGAAGGAGGGCAAGGTCGCCATCCTCAAGAAGCTGATCGAGGCCGAGGGCTTCGAGAAGTTCCTGCACAAGCGCTTCCCCGGCACCAAGCGCTTCGGCCTCGACGGCGGCGAAGCCATGGTCCCGGCCATGGAGCAGATCATCAAGCGCGGCGGCGCGCTGGGCGTGAAGGACATTGTCCTGGGCATGCCGCACCGCGGCCGCCTGAACGTGCTGGCCGCCGTGATGGGCAAGCCCTATCACGTGATCTTCCACGAATTCCAAGGCGGCTCGTCGGTGCCCTCGGACGTCGAGGGTTCGGGCGACGTGAAGTATCACATGGGCGCTTCGTCGGACCGTGAGTTCGACGACAACAAGGTCCACCTGTCGCTGACGGCCAACCCGTCGCACCTGGAAATCGTCAACCCGGTCGTCATCGGCAAGGCCCGCGCCAAGCAGGCCTTCACCCTGCGCGAACAGCCGGACGCCGGCCGCGGCCACGTGCTGCCGCTGCTGCTGCACGGCGACGCGGCCTTCGCCGGCCAGGGCGTGGTGGCCGAGTGCTTCACCCTGTCGGGCCTGAAGGGCTACCGCACGGGCGGCACCATCCACTTCATCGTCAACAACCAGATCGGCTTCACGACCAGCCCGCGCTACTCGCGCAGCTCGCCCTACCCGAGCGACATGGCGCTGATGGTCGAAGCCCCGATCTTCCACGTCAACGGCGACGATCCCGAAGCCGTCGTCTTCGCCTCCAAGGTCGCGACCGAGTACCGCCAGAAGTTTGGCAAGGACGTGGTCATCGACATGGTCTGCTATCGCCGCTTCGGTCACAACGAAGGCGACGATCCGACCATGACGTCGCCGCTGATGTACGCGAAGATCAAGGGTCACCCGCCGACCCGCGAGCTCTACGCCAACCGCCTGATCGCCGAGAACCTGATCACCCAGGGCGAGTCCGACGGCTGGGTCAGCGAGTTCGAGGCCTTCCTCGACAGCGAGTTCGAAGCCGGCAAGAGCTACAAGGCCAACAAGGCCGACTGGCTGGACGGCAAGTGGAAGGGCCTGGCCCTGCCCGGCGACGAAGAGCGCAAGGGCAAGACCGAGGTCGCCCTGACCCGCCTGCAGGAACTGGCCCGCCAGATCACCACGATCCCCGAGCGCATCGACGCCCACAAGACCGTGCGCCGCGCCATCGAGAACCGTCGCGACGCGTTCGAGAAGGGTGAAGGCATCGACTGGGGCGCCGGCGAGCACCTGGCCTTCGCCACCCTGCTCGACGAAGGCTTCCCGGTCCGCCTGTCGGGCCAGGACTCGGTCCGCGGCACGTTCACCCAGCGCCACTCCGACGTCATCGACCAGAAGACCGAAGAGCACTACACGCCGCTGAACAACGTCCGTCCGGGCCAGGCCCACTACGAGGTCATCGACTCGGCCCTGTCGGAAGAGGCGGTGCTGGGCTTCGAGTACGGCTTCTCGCTGGCCGACCCGAACACCCTGACCCTGTGGGAAGGCCAGTTCGGCGACTTCGTGAACGGCGCCCAGGTGGTCATCGACCAGTTCATCAGCTCGGGCGAGCGCAAGTGGCTGCGGATGAGCGGCCTCGTGATGCTGCTGCCGCACGGCTACGAAGGCCAGGGCCCCGAGCACAGCTCGGCCCGCCTCGAGCGCTTCCTGCAGTCGTGCGCGGAAGACAACATGCAGGTGGTCAACTGCACCACCCCGGCCAACTACTTCCACGCCCTGCGCCGGCAGATGCACCGCGAGTTCCGCAAGCCGCTGATCGTGATGTCGCCCAAGAGCCTGCTGCGCCACAAGCGCGCCGTCTCGAACCTGGCCGACTTCGCCGAGGGCAGCGCCTTCCACCGCGTGATGGTGGACGGCGCCGAAGCCGGCTGCGACGTCGGCGGGATCACGCTGAAGAGCGACGATCAGATCAAGCGCGTCATCATGTGCTCGGGCAAGGTCTACTTCGACCTGATCGACCAGCGCGCCAAGAACGGCCGCGACGACGTCTACATCCTGCGTCTGGAGCAGTTCTATCCGTGGCCGATGAAGTCGGTCATGGGCGTCTTGAACCGCTTCAAGAACGCCGACCTGCTGTGGGTCCAGGAAGAGCCGAAGAACATGGGCGGCTGGACCTTCGTCGATCCCTGGATCGAGCTCACCCTCGACAAGATGGACATCAAGGCCAAGCGCGCCCGCTACGTCGGCCGCCCGGCGAGCGCCTCGACCGCCGCCGGCCTGATGAGCCGCCACCTCAAGGAGCTCGAAGCCTTCCTCACCGAAGCCTTCGCCTAAGAGCTCAAACCTTCAAGCCGCCGCGCCCTTCGACTTGTTCGATAGGCGCGGCGGTCTAAGTTCGCACCCGACCCTGACCGCCAGATCAAAAAGAGACATCGGAACCTAACCATGGCCGACATCATGACCCCCGCCCTGGGCGAATCCGTCACCGAAGCGACGGTCGCCCGCTGGACCAAGAAGGCCGGGGAGGCCGTGAAGAAGGACGAGCTGCTCGTCGAGCTGGAAACCGACAAGGTCAGCCTGGAAGTCGTGGCCCCGGCCGACGGCGTCCTCGCCGCCATCAGCGCCGAGGAAGGCGCCACCGTGGTTCCGGGCACGGTCCTGGGCGTGGTGACCGAAGGCGCGACCGCCTCGGCCGCTCCCGCCGCCGCCCCTGCCCCGAAGGCCGCCGCTCCGGCTCCCGCGCCCGCCCCGGCTCCGGTCGCTGCTGCTGCTCCGGCCGCTCCGACCGCCGCTCCGGTCAGCCCGGCCCCGGCCCGCATCGCCGCCGAGACCGGCCTCGACCTGTCGAAGGTCGCCGGCACCGGCAAGGACGGCCGCGTGACCAAGGGCGACGCCCTGGCCGCCCTGGAAGCCCGCGCCTCGGCCCCGGCTCCGGCCGCCGCCCCGGCCGCGCCGCGTCCGATCCACGAGCGCGAAGAGCGCGTGAAGATGACGCGCCTGCGTCAGACGATCGCCCGTCGCCTCAAGGAAGCCCAGAACAACGCCGCCATGCTGACGACCTTCAACGAGGTCGACATGAGCGCGGTGATGGCCCTGCGCGCCCAGTACAAGGACGTCTTCGAAAAGCGCCACGGCGTGAAGCTGGGCTTCATGTCCTTCTTCACCAAGGCCGTCGTCGCCGCCCTGAAGGCCGTGCCGGACGTCAACGCCGAGATCGACGGCACCGACATCGTCTACAAGAACCACTACGACATCGGCGTCGCCGTCGGCACCGACAAGGGCCTGGTGGTTCCGGTCGTCCGTGACGCCGACGTGCTGAACCTGGCCGAAATCGAAAAGGCCATCGGCGACCTCGGCAAGAAGGCCCGCAGCGGCGGCCTGGCCATCGAGGACATGCAGGGCGGCACCTTCACGATCACCAACGGCGGCATCTACGGCTCGCTGATGTCGACCCCGATCCTCAACGCGCCGCAGTCGGGCATCCTCGGCATGCACGCGATCAAGGAACGCGCCATGGTCGTGGGCGGCAAGATCGAGATCCGCCCGATGATGTACCTGGCCCTGTCCTACGACCACCGCGTGGTCGACGGCCAAGGCGCCGTGACCTTCCTCGTGAAGGTCAAGGAAGCCCTGGAAGACCCGCAGCGCCTGCTGCTGGACCTGTAAAAATAATCAACGCTGATTATTTATCGAAGGGGCCGTGAAAACGGCCCCTTTTTCTTTGGTCCCTCTCCCCCTGCGGGAGAGGGTGGCCCGCGAAGCGGGTCGGGTGAGGGGTCGCACCAACGCAAAACGCCGCGACAGCCGTTAGGCCCGTCGCGGCGTTCGAGATCTGAGAGACCCCTCATCCGTCGGCTATCGCCGACACCTTCTCCCGCAAGGGGAGAAGGACGTTATTCCGCATCCCACTTGTACGCCGCGTCGATCCAGTCGCCGATGCGGCCGTCCGGACGCGCCAGCGCATAGACCTGCGCCATCTCTTCATCCGTCAGTTCGAAATCGAAGATCGCGAAGTTCTCGGCCAGCCGCGCCGGGTTCTTGGTCCGCGGGATGGTGACCACGCCCTGCTGCACCTGCCAGCGCAGGGTCACCTGGCCCGGCGTCTTGCCGTACTTGGCGCCGATCGCCTTCAGGACAGGCTCGTCGGCGACCTTGCCCTGGGCCAGGGGCGACCAGGCGGTCAGCGAGGCGCCGAGCTTGTCGGCCGTGGCCCGCAGGGTCTTCTGCGACAGATAGGGATGGTACTCGACCTGGTTGGTGGTGATCGGGGCCTCCGACAGGGCGGCGGCCTCCTGCATCAGCGTCGAGGTGAAGTTCGACAGGCCGATGGCCCGGGTGCGGCCGTCGGCCTTCACGGCGTTCAGCGCCGCGATGGTCTCGGCCAGGGCCGGCTTGGGCTTGGGCCAGTGCAGCAGCAGCAGGTCGACCTGGTCGACGCGCAGCTTCTTCAGGCTCTCGTCGACCGAGCGCTGCAGGTCGCCGTCGGCGAACTTGTCGACCCAGACCTTGGTGGTGACAAAGATCTCGCCGCGCGGCACGCCGGTGGCCGCCAGGGCCGCGCCGACGTCCTGCTCGTTGCCGTAGATCTGGGCGGTGTCGATGTGGCGGTAGCCGACCTCCAGCGCCTTTTCGGTCATCACCTGGGCCGCACCGTTCTCCAGCTGCCAGGTGCCCAGGCCGATGGACGGCATGACGACGTCGCCCGAACGGATGCCGGGATAGGATTGCGACATGGGATACTCCTGAAAACTGCTCAGGCGGATATAGGCGCTCAGCCTCGCTTCGCTAGCCGAAGTTGCAGGTGTTGGACGCCCGTCAGGACCAGAGTGAGGGCGAAAAAGCCGGCGGCCATCACCACCATCGTCAACAGCACGGACGGATAGCCGCGCTTGGCGACGTTGAGGAATGGATAGGGATACCAGCCCGACAACGCTCCGTGGACCAGGGTCCAGACGCCGAAGGCGAACGGCAGGGCCAGGGCCTTCCACGCCTGCCCCCAGCGCGCGGCCTCGCGCGGCGGCAGCACAAGCAGGTCGGCCAGGAACAACAGCGGCGTCACGGTGTGCAGCAGGGTGTCGGCGACCAGCTGCCAGCCCTTGGGATCCCACAGTCCGGCCAGCAGCACGTGATAGACCAGCGCCGTCACCCCGATATAGACGCCCACCGCCACTCGCGTTCCGGCCCGCCGCGCCCAGATCCCCAGCCGGCTCGCGGGCGCCAGGGCCGCCGCGGCCAGCGCCGTCCCGACCAGGATGTTGCTGAGGATCGTGAAGAAGCTGAAGAACTTCACGGTCTGGGCCAGGGGATCCTTGTGGGAAACCATCAGGCCGTATTGCAGCATGACGCCGAACCAGACGATCGCCGCAGCGACCAGGCGCCAGGCGCGCTCAGCCTTGTTGGTCATGGGCCTTGGAAACCTTCTTCGGGACGCTGGCGCGCCACTGCCGTTCGAGAATGCGCTTCACCGTGCCAGGCTCCACCGCCGACAGCCGGGCCAACACCATCGGGTAGTTGCGGTAGTGGTCGGTGAAATAGAACACCTCCGGCGCGGCCTCGATCAGCATCTCGCGTTCGTCGAACGGCACGCCGGTCAGCACCAGGCTGTCGCCGTCCTCCTTCAACCGGGTCAGGAACTTGCCGTTCGCCTTGAGGCAGGCATAGCCATAGGACGTCCCGTCCGCGACCAGCGCCAAGGAAAAGGCGAAGGCGCGAACCTCTTCATAGGTCATGGGCATGGGCGAACCTCCCGTAGCGCGACTATAGAAGGAGGATGAGCGCGGAAAACACCCTGAAGACGCCGATCCTGGTGCTGGGCGCCACCAGCCTGATCGGGACCTTCCTGATGGCGCGGCTGCAGGCCGCCGGCCACGAGCCCATGGGGCTGTCGCGACGTCCTCCCGGAGGAGACGCCTGCTGGATCGACGCCGACCTGCGCGGCGACGACCTGGCCGAGCAGCTGCCGGGCGCCGCCACCGTCTTCGCGCTGTCGCCGATCTGGCTGCTGCCGGACGCCCTGCCGGCCCTGAAGGCCCGGGGCATGACCCGTCTCGTGGCCTTCTCCTCGACCAGCCGCTTCACCAAGGAGGCCTCGCCCGAGGCCTCCGAGCGCGCCGTCGCCAAGGCCCTGGCCGACGCGGAAAACGCCGTCGAAGCCTTCGGCGCCGAACACGGGATCGCCTGGACCATCCTGCGCCCGACCCTGATCTATGCCGAGGGCCGCGACGGCAATGTCAGCCGCCTGGCCGGCCTGATCCGCCGCTTCAAGGTGCTGCCGCTATCGGGAACGGGCGAGGGCCTGCGCCAGCCGGTCCACGCCGACGACCTGGCCGCCGGGGCCATCGCGGCCGCCACCGCACCGGCGGCGAGCAATCGCGCCTACGCCCTGGTCGGCGGCGAGACCCTGGCCTATCGCGACATGGTCCGCCGGATCTACGAGGGCCTGGGCCGCACGCCGCTGATCGCGCCGCTGCCGCCGTGGCTGTTTTCGCTGTTGCTGACCCTGGCCCGGCCGTTCTTCCCCGGCGCGACGGCGGCCATGGGCGCGCGGATGAGCCAGGACCTGGTGTTCGACGCGGCCGATGCGGTCAGGGATTTCGGGTGGAGCCCGAGGGATTTTCACCCCCGTTTTTGATCCCTCTCCCCTTGCGGGAGAGGGTGGCCCGCGAAGCGGGTCGGGTGAGGGGTCGCACAAACCTGTCCGTTGTGAAGGCGGAACAGCCGGGTGCGGCGTCGGAATTCTGAGAGACCCCTCATCCGACGGCCTTCGGCCGCCACCTTCTCCCGCAAGGGGAGAAGGACCGGATCACGCCAACCCCGCCCGTCCGTAATACAGCGTCCCCGCCGCCGGCTGGGCGAGCCCTCGCCTGATCCGCGGCCCGAACTTCGTGGCCGACAGCAGGCGCGCGACCATCGCCTCGTCGCCCGCCCGGCGAAACGCTCGGGCCGAGGCCGACCACAAGGCCGTGGTCGCCGGGTGTGGAACGACGACGCCGGCGGCGAGGCCCAGGGCCAGCAGGCTCCAGCCGACGGCGCGGTCACGGATACGGTCGAAACGGGTCATGGTCGTGCTCCTTTCTTCGGAGTCCAAAATGGGGGTCGAGGAGGACCGCCGGGCTGAGCGGGGGTGGGCGGTCCTCCTCGGACCGCCGAACAGTCCTTTCCAGGCTATTCGGCGGCGATGGCGATCTCGTCGGTCGAGATCCCCAGGCGGTAGGCGACGCCGGCCCCGTAGGCCGGATCGGCGCGATGGAAGTGCACCAGCTGGCGCTTCTGGATCTCGACCGGCACGCCGTGCATGGCCGCGGCGATGTTGTCGAACAGCTGGCGCTGCTGGTCGGGGCTCATCAGTCGGAACAGGTCGCCGGGCTGGGTGTAGTCGTCGTTGCCGTCGCGGTGGCTGTAGCGGTCGGCGTCGCCGTGGATCGCCAGCGGCGGCTCGGCCACCGACGGATCCTCGACCGGCCCGCCGAAGCTGTTGGGCTCGTACCAAGCGTCGGTGCGCGGCGGGCTGTCGAACCGCATGGCGCCGTCGGCGTGGTAGTGGTGCACCGGGCAGCGCGGACGGTTCACCGGCAGCGCCTCATAGTGGGTGCCGATCCGATACCTATGCGCATCGGCATAGGCGAAGATCCGCGCCTGCAGCATCTTGTCGGGCGAGAAGCCGATGCCCGGCACGATGTTGGACGGCGAGAACGAGCTCTGCTCCACCTCGGCGTGGTAGTTGTCCGGATTGCGGTTCAGCTCCAGCACCCCGACCTCGATCAGCGGATAGTCCGCATGCGGCCAGACCTTGGTCAGGTCGAACGGGTTCCAGCGGAACGTCGCGGCCTGCTCTTCGGTCATGATCTGGACGTAGAAGGTCCAGCGCGGGAAATCGCCCTTCTCGATCGACTCGAACAGGTCGCGTTGGGCGCTCTCGCGGTCATTGGCGATGACCGCGTTACCTTCGGCATTGGTCCAGTTCTTGATGCCCTGCTGGGTCTTGAAGTGGAACTTGACCCAGACGCGCTCATTGGCGGCGTTGAGGAAGCTGTAGGTGTGGCTGCCAAAGCCGTGGACGTGGCGATAGCTCTGCGGCAGGCCCCGGTCCGAGAACAGGGTCGTCACCTGGTGCAGGCTTTCGGGGCTCAGGCTCCAGAAGTCCCACATCGCCGTCGGCGAGCGCAGGTTCGACACCGGGTGGCGCTTCTGGGTGCGGATGAAGTCGGGGAACTTCAGCGGGTCGCGCAGGAAGAACACCGGGGTGTTGTTGCCGACCAGGTCCCAGTTGCCCTGCTGGGTATAGACCTTGAGGGCGAAGCCGCGCACGTCGCGCTCGGCGTCGGCCGCGCCGCGCTCGCCGGCCACGGTCGAAAAGCGCAACAGCACCTCGCTCTCCGCGCCCGGTTGCAGGGCGGCGGCCTTGGTCCAGCGGCTGATGTCGTGGGTGATCTTCAGGCTGCCATAGGCGGCCGAGCCCTTGGCGTGGACGGCGCGCTCGGGCACCCGCTCACGGTTCTGGTGGGCCAGCTTTTCCATCAGCTGGTAGTCCTGCATCAGCAGGGGCCCGCGCGGGCCGGCCGACAGGCTGTTCTGGTTATCGGCGATCGGCGCTCCGGCCGTCGTCGTCATGATCGTCTTGCTCATCTCGCCCTCGCCAATCTCGTAGCGCCACTGTCCCAGGCGGCTCTCGATAAATCCAATTGATCGTTTTTCTCCGCAGGATCGGAACGATCTATGGAAATCTAGGCGAGGCCATCGCACCGGTCTTGAACGCGCACGCCTCGACCCGGAGCGCCCGGCGGTCTAATCCAGGGCCATGACCGCTATCCTGCCCGACGCCGCCGCCGCCAACTGGGTCGACCGCTACGCCCCCGAGCCCCTGCGGCCGTGGCTGAAGCTGGGACGGTTCGACCGCCCGGCCGGCATCTGGCTGCTGATGCTCCCCGGCTGGCAGGGCATCGCCCTGGCCGCCGCCGAGAAGGGCCACCTGCCCAATCCCTGGCTGCTGATCGCCTTCTTCGTCGGGGCGGCCCTGATGCGGGCGGCCGGCTGCGCCTTCAACGACATTGTCGACCGCGACTTCGACGCCCAGGTGGCCCGCACGGCCCTGCGCCCGATCCCGGCCGGCCTGATCACCGTCAAGCAGGCCTGGCTGTTCCTCGTGGGGTGCAGCCTGACCAGTTTCCTGATCCTGATCTGCCTGGGCTGGCTGGCGATTGGACTCGGCGTGGCCTCGCTGCTGCTGGTGGCCGGCTATCCGTTCATGAAGCGGATCACCTGGTGGCCGCAGGCGTGGCTGGGCCTGACCTTCAACTGGGGCGCCCTGCTCGGCTACGCCGCCGCCACCCATTCGCTGAGCTGGTCGGCGGCCCTGCTCTATGCCTCGGGGATCTTCTGGACCCTGGGCTACGACACCATCTACGCCATCCAGGACATCGAGGACGACGCCCTGGCCGGGGTGAAGTCGTCCACCCGCCGCCTGGGGGCCAAGGTCCGCCAGGGCGTGGCGATCTTCTACGCCCTGGCCTTCGTGCTGGCCCTCTGCGCGGCCTGGGCCGGCGGCCTGGGACCGCTGTTCCTGCCGCTGCTGGGCGTCTTCGCCCTGCACCTGTCGCGCCAGGCCGTGGCCGTGCGGCTGGACGACGGAACCGGCGCGCTGAAGCTCTTCAAGTCCAACGCCCAGGCCGGGGCGATCCTGGTGCTGGCGCTGGTGGCGGGAGCCTGGACGCCGGCGGGGTTTTGACCCTCTCCCATAGGGAGAGGGAGGGGCCCAGGCGATAGCCTGGGAGGGTGAGGGGTTACACCGCCAACCGGCGTGCCGGCACGCCGTCGACCGTCCCTAACCCCTCATCCGGCGCTTCGCGCCACCTTCTCCCTCTGGGAGAAGGAAACCTAGAACGGCCCCGCCCGGTAGATCCGCTCCATCGACCGCTCCAACTCGCCCAGCCGGCGGTCGTAGGTTCGCCCCAGGCACGCCCGGTTGGCGCGGCAGTCGGCGCGGGCCTTCAGCCAGGCCTGCTGCTCGTCCATCAGCGCGCCGCGGCTGCCCATGCCCATCGTCTTCTTGTTGATGTCGTAGAGCACGCTCATCCGCACGTCCTTGTTGTCGAGGCTACGGTCGGCGCAGATCGCCTTTTCGTCGGCCCGCCTGGCCTTGGCGCAGCCGAAGCTGGCGGCGTTCGCCGCTCCCGCAAGGCCAAGCGAGCAAGGGCGGCGAGAAGGATCAAGCGCATGAAAAGGCTCCGCAAAAAGCTGTGACCTAACGTCATTCTGTCGGCCTGAACCTGAACGTGCGATGATCCGTTCCATGGCCGTCGCCGCTCGTATCAAGCCGCAGGAACTGTTCCGCCCGGAAGACTGGGCCCGCCTGTCGCGCCGCTCGTCCTGGCGGGGGATCGCCATGGTCGCCCATGCCTGGAGCGTGATCCTGCTGGCCGGGGCGGTCTTCGTGGTCTGGCCCAATCCGCTGACCTACATCGTCGCCGTCATGCTGATCGGCGCCCGGCAGCTGGGCCTGGCGATCCTGATGCACGAGGCCGCGCATGGCGGGCTGCACTCCAATCTGAAGGTCAACGACTGGCTGGGCGAGTGGCTGTGCGCCGCGCCGCTGGGGGCGTCGCTGAACGCCTACCGGCCCTATCACCTGACCCACCACAAGTTCGCCCAACAGGCCGAGGACCCGGATCTGGTGCTGTCGGCCCCGTTCCCGACCACGCGAGCGTCCCTGCGCCGCAAGATCGTCCGTGACCTGACGGGCCAGACCTTCTTCAAGCAGCGGTTCGGGCCGATCCTGGCCGGCCTGAAGAAGCGCCAGCACGGCCAGGCCCCAGGCGCGATCTTCGCCCGCGCGGCGGCGGGCCAGAAGCGGTTCCTGCTGAGCAACCTGGGTCGCGCTGTCGGCGGCCGGTCTCTGGTGGGCGTGGCTGGCGCTGTGGATCGTGCCGATGGCCACCTGGTTCCCGCTCGTCACCCGCCTGCGCAACATCGCCGAGCACGCCCTGGTCGCCAAGGACGAGCCCGACCCGTTCCGCCACGCCCGCACGACGAAGGCCAACTGGCTCGAGCGGGCGCTTGTCGCCCCCTACCACGTCAATTTCCACGCCGAGCATCACCTGTTCATGCACGTGCCGTGCTGGAACCTGCCGCGGGCGCATCGGCTGCTGGCCGAGAAGGGCCTGACCGAAGGGATGCTGAACGCGCCGGGCTATCTGACGGTGCTGAAGGCGGCGTCGAGCAAGGCGGCGGCGTAGCCCCCCTCCGGCCCTCCGGGCCACCTCCCCCAGAGGGGGAGGATCTGGCGAAGCCGCGCCAAGAAGATGCTCCCCCTCTGGGGGAGCTGTCGCGGAGCGACTGAGGGGGTCTCGCGTCCGCGCGAAACGCCTATAACCCGCCCATGATCGTCCAGACCCTGGAAGGCCGCCGGGCCTTCATCCGCGACAACACCCGGCTGCTGCCCACGCCGCACGCGCCCGAACTGCTGCTGCACCTGGCCGACGAGGTGACGCCCCTGTGGCGCCTGACCGAGGAAGCGCTGGAAGAAATCGGCCTGCCGCCGCCGTTCTGGGCCTTCGCCTGGGCCGGCGGCCAGGCCCTGGCGCGCTACGTGCTCGACCATCCCGAGATCGTGCGCGGCAAGCACGTGATCGACTTCGCCACCGGCTCGGGCATCGTCGCCGTCGCGGCCATGAAGGCGGGCGCGGCCAGCGTGCTGGCGGCCGACATCGACGTGTTCTGCGAGGCGGCCGTGGCCATGAACGCAGCGGCCAACGGGGTCGAGATCGGCTTCACCGACCAGAACCTGCTGGACGCCCCGCCGCCGGCCGCCGACGTGCTGCTGGCCGGCGACATCTGCTACGAGGGGCCGATGGCCAAGGCTGTCATGGCTTGGCTGGCCGAGGGCCGCGCGGCCGGGGCGGCGGTGCTGGTCGGCGATCCGGGCCGCACCTACTTCCCCAAGGAGGGCCTGGTGAAGCTGGCCGAATACCAGGTGCCCACCACCCGCGAACTGGAAGACCTGGCGGTGAAGCGCACCAGCGTCTGGACTCTGCCCTGACGCCAAACTAGAACATTTGCGGAACATAAGTGGAGACCCGCCCATGCGCGAGGACGGCAAGATCGACTATATCGAGTGGGCGGGCGGCGAGCTCCCGGCCACCAAGGCCTTCTATTCCGCCGCCTTCGGCTGGAGCTTCACCGACTACGGCCCCGACTACGCCGCCTTCGAAGGCCAGGGCGCCGACGGCGGCTTCGTGGGCGACATCACCGAAGAGCCGGCCAAGCCGCTGGTGATCCTCTACGCCGTCGATCTCGAAGCCATGGAAGCCAAGGTGGTCGCCGCCGGCGGGGTGGTGGTGAAGCCGATCTTCGAATTCCCGGGTGGGCGGCGGTTCCACTTCCTGGATCCGGCGGGGAATGAGCTGGCCGTGTGGAGCGCGACGGGGTTCGAGTAACCCCCTCAGTCGGCTTCGCCGACAGCTCCCCCAGAGGGGGAGCATCTTGGAGGCGCGGCGCTTCCAGATCCTCCCCCTCTGGGGGAGGTGGCCCGAAGGGCCGGAGGGGGGCCGTTTTCAGCCGCCGCTGATGCCGGCCGGCTTCGCGCCAATCCCCTCTCCGTCCGCTTCGCGGACACCTCTCCCACGGGGAGAGGGTCTTTGCTCCGCAAAAACCGTCACAAACCCCCGCTAAATTCCGCACCCTGACGATTGGCCTTCGGGCGGGGGAACGACGTGGGTCAGCGGAGCTGCGGCGACTGCGGGATGTGCTGCAAGCTGATGGGCGTCGAGGCCATCGGCAAGTCGCCGCACGCCTGGTGCGGCCACTTCCGCAAAGGGGCCGGCTGCGCGATCTATGCCGACCGCCCCAAGGCCTGCGCCGACTTCTCCTGCTACTGGCTGAACGCCGAGGGCCTGTCGGACGAGTGGCGGCCCGACCGCGCCCGCTTCGTCCTGCACCGCGAGGAGGGCGGCCGGCGGCTGATCGTCGAGGTCGATCCGGCCCAGCCCCAGGCCTGGCTCAAGGCCCCCTACCACGCCACTCTGCGCGACTGGGCCCGGCGCGGCGCGGCCGGCGGCCTGACCCTGAACGTGCTGGTCGGCCCGCGCGCCTATGAGATCCAGGGCGATCGGGATATCGACCTCGGCATCGTCCGCGACATGGCCGCCAAGCCCTTCGCGGGAGCCGCCCAATGACCGACGTCGCCCCCGCCCCTGCGCCCGGCCCCGCGCCCGGCAAGGCCTGCGGCTCCTGCGGCATGTGCTGCAAGGTGCTGGCCATCGACGAGCTGAACAAGCGCGACGGCGTCTGGTGCGGCCACTTCAAGAAGGGCGGCGGCTGCGGCTCCTACGAGACCCGTCCGGGCGCCTGCCGCGGCTTCCACTGCCTGTGGCTGACCTCGGAAAAGCTCGACGACGCCTGGCGGCCCGACAAGGCCGGCTTCCTGATGTATTCCGACCGCGACGGCAAACGCCTCAACGTCGTGGTCGACCCCGGCAAGCCGGCGGCCTGGAAGCGCGAACCCTACTACCGGCGCATCAAGGCGATGTCGCAGCGGGCCTATGACGGCTACGAGCTGGTGGTCTGCGTCGGCGACCGCCGCACCGTGGTCTTCCCCACCGAGGACGTCGAGCTGGGCGTGCTGAACCCGGGCCACAAGCTGGTCAGCGGCTATGTGAACCGCGACGGCGCGCAGGTCCCCTTCGCCATGGTGCTGAGCGACGCGGAATAGCGGCGCCAAAACCTGGCAGCAGCGCACCCGCAAACCGTTCCCAGCCGCTCCCATCCAGCCTATCTAGCCGCCCATGAGCGACTTCAACGATGAAGACGAGACCAAGGGCAAGCGCCGGGCGCTGTCCAACGGCCAGGTGCTGGGCTTCCTGGCGCGCTTCTGGCTGCGCCGGAAGCTGATCTTCGCCGCCGGGGTGAGCCTGACCCTGGTCGCGGTGGCCTTCGACGTCGCCCTGCCGACCGCCGCCGAGCATCTGGTCGACGTCGTCGTGGCCGGCGAGAAGTCGCGCGCCTGGGGCGCCTGGGCGATCTTCGTCGGCGTCTACCTGGCCTTCTCGCTGATCCGCAACCTGGCCCACCGGTTCTGGATCCCGCTGGCCGCCCGCAACATGGAGGAGATGACCAACGAGGGCTTCGCCCGCGTCCAGGCCTTCTCGTCCGACTGGCACGCCGACAGCTTCGCTGGGGCCACGGTGCGCAAGCTGACCCGCGCCATGTGGGGATACGACAGCGTCACCGACGCCTTCACCATCTGGCTGGCGCCCAGCATGATCGTGCTGCTGGGGCTGTCGGGCGTCATGCTGGTCAAGCAGCCCCTGGCCGGCGCGATCTCGCTGGTCGTGGTGCTGCTGTACCTGTCGGTGAACCTGTGGATCACCGAGCGCTACGTGCGGCCCGCCAACCTGAAGTCCAACGCCTTCGACTCCGCCATCGGCGGGGCCCTGGCCGACGCGGTGACCTCCAATCCGACGGTCAAGGCCTTCGGGGCCGAGGACCGCGAGACCGCCCGTCTGGCCCAAGTCACCGCGGCCTGGCGCGATGCGGTGATGGTCACCTGGAACCGCTTCACCGACGTCTGGCTGGGCCAGAACCTGTTGCTGGTCGTGCTGCAGGCGGGGCTGACCGGGGCCATGGTCTGGGCCTGGATGCGCGGCCAGGCCGGGCCGGGCGACATCGTCGCGGCCATCACCTCATTCCTGCTGATGAGCGGCTATCTGCGCAACATGGGCGAGAACATCCGCATGCTGCAGAAGGGCCTCGACGATTCCGAGGACGTCGCGGCCTGGTCGCGGCTGCCGCCGCAGATCGCCGACGCGCCGGACGCGCCCGCCTTCGCGCCCGGCCCCGGCGCCATCGCCTTCCAGGGCGTGACCTTCGCCTACCGCAACGCCGGCGCGCCGCTGTACGATCGCTTCTCGCTGGAGATCGCGCCGGGCGAGAAGGTGGCCCTGGTCGGCCCGACCGGCTCGGGCAAGTCGACCTTCGTCAAGCTGATCCAGCGGCTGCACGACCTGCAGGGCGGGCGGATCCTGATCGACGGCCAGGACGTGGCCAAGGTCACCCAAGGCTCTCTGCGCCGCGCCATCGCCGTGGTGCCGCAGGACCCGGCCCTGTTCCACCGCAGCCTCCTCGACAACATCGCCTACGGCCGCCCCGACGCCACCTTCGACCAGGTGGTGGAGGCGGCCAGGAAGGCCCGCGCCCACGAGTTCATCCTGAAGCTGCCGCACGGCTACGACACCCTGGTCGGCGAGCGCGGCATCAAGCTGTCGGGCGGCGAGCGCCAGCGCGTGGCCATCGCCCGCGCTTTCCTGACCGACGCCCCGATCCTGGTGCTCGACGAGGCCACCTCCTCGCTCGACGTCGAGACCGAAGCCCTGGTGCAGGAGGCCGCCGAGGCGCTGATGCAGGGCCGCACGACCATCGTCATCGCCCACCGCCTGTCGACCGTGCGCGGCGCCGACCGGATCCTGGTGTTCCAGAACGGCCGCGTCGTCGAGGAAGGTCGCCACGCCGAGCTGAAGGCGGCCGGCGGGGTCTATGCGCGGTTGAACGCGGTCAGCGAGGGGGTCTGAGCGTCAGTACGCCAGCGGAGTGAAAGGCGCGCTCCGCTGCTTGATCGGCCGCTCCGCAGTTTCGCAGCGCGGCTGTTCGGGCGTGATGCGAAGCCGTTGGCCGGCGTGCTTGATGTCCGGCATGTCAGGCGTAGTGGTTTCCAGCGCGCCGGTGATGAACCGCGTCATGTCCGTCTCGGGATCGACATCGTCGGGATAGCAGCCGGTCAGCCGGAAGAAGCCGTAACGCTTCCACAGGCCGTCCATGCGCTTATAGACCGCGATCCCATCACCCGCCTCGATGAGAACCTCGGCGACGCCGTCCTCATCGAGGTCCTTGACGTTGGCACGGCATGGCTTGTCGCTCGCTCCGCAGAACGGTCGATAAGCATCCGGCGCGCCGAACTGCTCGACGAAATCGGCCGGCAGGGCCTGTCCCTTGGGGAACACCTGGATCTGAGACATTGGCTTAAGCTCGGACGAGGGCTTCGAATCCGATCTGTCGTAGCGCCCCTTCAGAAGGGCGGCGATGCGCGCGCCCTCGCGGATCTCGGGATCCTTGCTGGTCTTCAGCCTTCCGAAGGCGTCGACGCCGTAGCGCCCAGCGTCGAAGCGCAGGAAGCGGAAGTCGAAGTCCTTGGCCTTGACCTTGCCCCCCTCCAGCCGCGCCACCTGGTCGCCGACCGACAGCCGACGTGGATCGGCCAGAGGCGTCACCAGGGCCAG
Source organism: Caulobacter hibisci (assembly GCF_016135805.1). Taxonomy (GTDB): domain Bacteria; phylum Pseudomonadota; class Alphaproteobacteria; order Caulobacterales; family Caulobacteraceae; genus Caulobacter; species Caulobacter hibisci. The sequence continues at coordinate 45,419 of NZ_JADWOX010000020.1, read as the reverse complement.
CAGCACGACGATCACCCCGAAGGCCATGGCGATGTTGGTCGCTTCCAAGGTCTTCATCCAGGGGCCGGGCCGCACCGCCGCGACCGCGTAGCCGATCGCGTAGCCGGCCGCGACCAGCACGCAGGCGGCGGCGATGATCCGGTCGGTGCTGAGGCCGTACTGGCCGATGCGCAGGGAAAGGCCATAGGCGGCCAGGGCGACGATCGGAACCAGCAGCAGGCCGGCCAGCCGCGCCGCCCATTTCAGCACCACCGCCGTCGCCTCGGTGCCGTCCTGGTAGGCGGCGTTGGTCAGCAGGGTGAGGAAGGCGGCGGCGGTCAGCAGCATGGCCGTGGCGCTGCGGGTCTTCCACAACGGCTCCAGGCCCGTGAACGGCAGGGTCAGCAGGAAGCCGCCGGCGATCAGCACCATCAGCGGCAGCAGCCAGGCCAGCAGGGTCAGGGCCACGGTCCGCACCCCGCGCACCAGGCCCGCGCGCACGTCGGTCAGCTGGACGGCGGCGGCGAACATGGTGGTGGTGGCCGGGAAGGCGAAGAGCTCGGTCTTGATCAGGGCGTCGATGGCGTCGACGCCGATCAGCTTGAACAGGGCCGCGGCCAGGAACAACAGCAGCCAGAAGGCCCCGGTGAAGCCCGCCGCCAGCACCAGCTGCACCCCGTGCTTCCAGGTGATGTCGAAATAGCTGGCGAAACGGGCGATGGGCCGGCGCTCAATGTCGGCCGGCTCGACCAGATGGTGGCCGATGAACAGCAATGCCGCGAGACCTATGAAGTTCAACGGCCCCAGGCCGTCGACGCCGCGCGCCGCCGGATCGCCGCTCCAGACGCCGTAGGCCCCGACCCCGGCGGCCAGCAGCACGGCCGCGCCCTTCCAGGCGGCCAGGGTGCGCCAGCGCAGGGTCGAGACGCCCGCCAGCACCACGAACGGCGCGAACAGGAAGGCCAGCCCGAGCGCCGCATCGGCCTGCGGCTGGGTATGGGGCCAGAACTTGTGCTCATTGGCCTGGTACAGCCAGTACAGCAGCAGCCCCTGGGCCAGGCCCGTGACCAGGCGCAGCACGGTCGTCCGGCGCACGGCGCGCGGATCGGCTTCGACGGTTTGGTCGGTCATCGACGGGCTCCTGCAACCTTCGAGGCAGCAGAGATCACGCCCCGAATGCGGCGCCTAGGACGAAGCTTGGCCTGCATCCTTTCTCCACGCGCGCTCGACGCCCCCTCCACGTCCCTTCAAACACCGGGCCCTCCGCCTTGCCCTGGCGCGCCCCCGCTTCTAGGTTCCGCGCCGTTCCAGGAGTCTCCCCGCCCATGGCCTATCGCTCGCTTCGCGAATTCATCGACGTGCTGGAGGCCCAGGGCGAGCTGGTGCGGGTCAAGGAGCCGGTCTCCTCCGTCCTCGAGATGACCGAGATCCAGACCCGCCTGCTGGCCACCGGCGGCCCGGCGGTGCTGTTCGAGCACGTGCTGCTGCCCGACGGGTCGCGGTCTTCGATGCCCGCCCTGGCCAACCTGTTCGGCACGGTCAAGCGGGTGGCCATGGGCGTCACCCTGGGCGGCGAGCCGCGCACCACCGCCGGCGAGCTGCGCGAAGTCGGCGAACTGCTGGCCTTCCTGCGCCAGCCCCAGCCGCCCAAGGGCCTGAAGGACGCGCTGGACATGCTGCCCCTGGCCAAGACGGTGCTGTCGATGCGCCCGGGCACGGTGAAGAAGGCGCCCGTGCAGGAAGTGGTGCTCAAGGGCGACCAGATCGACCTGTCCAAGCTGCCGGTGCAGACCTGCTGGCCGGGCGAGCCGGCGCCGCTGATCACCTGGGGCCTGGTGGTCACCAAGGGGCCTAGCGACGACCGCGAGGACGATTTCAACCTCGGCATCTACCGCATGCAGGTGCTGGGCAAGGACAAGGCAATCATGCGCTGGCTAGCCCACCGCGGCGGGGCCCAGCACTACGCCCGCCACAAGAAGGCTGGCAAGAAGGAGCCCCTGCCCTGCGCCGTCGTGCTGGGGGCCGACCCCGGCACGATCCTGGCCGCCGTGACGCCGGTGCCCGACACCTTGAGCGAATACCAGTTCGCCGGCCTGCTGCGCGGCGCCAAGCTCGACCTCGTGCCGGCCAAGACCGTGCCGCTGATGGTGCCGGCCCAGGCCGAGATCGTCATCGAGGGCCACGTCCTGCTCGACGAGCACGCCGAGGAGGGCCCCTACGGCGACCACACCGGCTACTACAACAGCGTCGAGACCTTCCCGGTCTTCCAGGTGACGGCGATCACCATGCGCAAGGACCCGATCTACCTGACCACCTTCACCGGCCGGCCGCCGGACGAGCCCAGCGTGCTCGGCGAGGCGCTGAACGAGGTGTTCATCCCGCTGATCCGCCAGCAGTTCCCCGAGATCGTCGACTTCTGGCTGCCGCCCGAGGGCTGCTCCTACCGCATCGCCGTGGTGTCGATGAAGAAGGCCTATCCGGGCCACGCCAAGCGGGTGATGCTGGGCGTGTGGAGCTACCTGCGCCAGTTCATGTACACCAAGTGGGTGATCGTCGTGGACCACGACATCAACGCCCGCGACTGGAAGGACGTGATGTGGGCGATCAGCACCAAGATGGATCCCGCCCGGGACATCACGGTGATCGAGCACACCCCGATCGACTATCTCGACTTCGCCAGCCCGGTCAGCGGCCTGGGCTCGAAGATCGGCCTCGACGCCACCGACAAGTGGGAGCCCGAGACCAATCGCGAGTGGGGCGAGGAGATCCGCATGGACCAGGCCGTGGTCGACGCGGTCAGCGAGAAGTGGTCGCGCCTGGGCCTGCCGGGCGAGGGCAAGCCGATCTGGAAGGCGAAGTAGCGCGAGGGAAGATCCGTCTTGATTATCACCCTGACGGCGAAGGCCTGGTACGACGCCAAGGACCAGGTGCTGGCCGCGCTTCCCGGGCTTGAAGACGCGCTGCAACCCGCGCTCGGCGCCGACTATGGCGGACTCGCCGCCTTCCATGCGGTGTTGGTGGCCATGGAGCCTGACGAAGCCGGAAACGCTCCCCATCGGAAGGCCTTCGAAAAGGTCGGCCGATTTCCCGGCACGGACCTTCGCTTTCTCAGCGTCTCGGTCGGGTTTTCCTCAGAGGAGATCGTCGAGATGACAGGGCCCGAGGTGGCGCATGTCTTCGCGATACGGCTAAAGGCGCGCTTGGCCGATCGACCCGCACGCCTGCCGAAGACTTTCGACTACCCCCGGTTCTACGAGGATATCTCGCACGCCTTGGACGCCTTCATCGCCTCGGCTGGTGCATCGCCGTCAGCACCTGGACGCTGAACAGCCTCTGCAAGCACCATGCGGCGATCGACGCGGTCAGCGAGAAGCGGCCGCACCTTGCCCGCAATGCGCGCATGATCCAGGAAGTGCGGCGCGGCCTCGCCGCCTTCAGTGACGCGTCTGAAATCGGGGGATTTCGTGGACCCATTCGAGTTCTTCTTCAGCTTCTACGGCCTGCTGCTCGGCTTTTCGGTGGCCGAGCTGGTCGGCGGCTTCGCACGGCTGCTGCACGAGCGGCGGACGGTGCGCTTCGGCCTGCTGACGCCGCTCCTGGCGCTGTTCGTGGCTATCGACATCGCCAGCTTCTGGAACCAGGCCTGGGTGATCTTCCGCCCCGCGCCCTACAACTACGCCCTGCTGATCGTCGGCCTGGTGGTGGCCAGCACCTTCTATGTCGCCGCCACCCAGGTCTTCCCCCGCGAGCTGAAGCCCGGCGAGGACCTGGACGACCACTTCTGGGGCCGCAAGCGGCTGGTGCTGCTCAGCGTCATGGGCGCAAACCTGCTGATCGTCGTGCTGTTCCTGGGCCTGGTGACCCTGAACGGCGAGATCGCCAAGCTGCGGCTGGGCCCGGCCTTCTGGATCGGCACGCCGATGTTCCTGCTGCTGACCCTGGTGGCGGCCCTGGCGCGCTGGCGGTGGATGGTGGCCGGCGCCCTGGGGATCCTGCTCGCCTACCAGACCTGGCAGATCTTCGGCTCGGCCAAGGCGCTGGTGGCCAAGGGCGGCTGGCTGCTGACCGGCGGCTAGCCCCCTTGCCTTCGGCGGGAGGAAGGGCGACGACAGCAGCCATGCGCTCGACCGCTCTCCTCACCCTCGCCCTGCTTGCCTTGGGAACGCCCGCCATGTCGCAGACCCCCGCCAAAGCCCCCTGGGACCAGGCCTTCCTGCCCCCCGCGCCGCACTGGCAGGGCGCCAGCCAGGCGCTGATCCGCGACAAGTCCGATCCGTGGGTGACGCCGTTCGAGGCCGATCCCGGCCACGACTTCTCGCCGACCTATGTGGACACCCGCGCCTGGTTCGACAGGCTCGACAAGGCGTCCAAGCTTGTGCGCGTCGAGGAGTTCGGGGTCTCGCCCGAGGGCCGGCCGATCTTCGCGGTGATCGCCAGCAAGGACGGCGACAAGCTGGATCCGAAGAAGCCGCTGCTGCTGGTCCAGTGCGGAATCCACCCCGGCGAGATCGACGGCAAGGATGCGGGCATGATGCTGCTGCGCGACATCGCCTTTCACGGCAAGGACGGCCTGCTCGACAAGGTCAATCTGGTGCTGATCCCGATCCTGTCGGTCGACGGCCACGAGCGCTCGGGTCCCTACTCGCGCCCCAACCAGCGCGGACCGCGCATCCAGGGCTGGCGCAACACGGCGACCAACCAGAACCTCAACCGCGACTTCATGAAGCTCGACCAGCCCGAGATGCAGGCGCTGAAGCGGCTTCAGGCCAAGTACCACGCCGACCTTTACGTCGACGTCCACGTCACCGACGGCATGGATTACCAGTACGACGTCACCTACGGCTACAACGGCGAGGAGGGCGTCTGGTCGCGCTCGCCGGCCACCGCCAAGTGGCTGGACGAGGCCTTCAAGCCGGCCATGAACCAGAGCCTGGAGGCCGAGGGCCACATCCCGGGCGAGCTGGTGTTCGGCATCGACGAGCGCAATCCCAAGGCCGGGCTGTCGGACGGCGGCTTGGGCGAGCGGTTCTCCAACGGCTGGGGCTCGGCCGCCCACGTGCCGACCATCCTGATCGAGAACCACAGCCTCAAGCCCCACGTCCAGCGGGTGCTGGGGACCTACGTGTTCATCGAGACGTCGCTGAAGCTGCTGGCGCAGAAGGGCGACACGCTGCGCGCCGCCGTCGCCGCCGACAGCGCCCTGCGTCCGGCGACCATCCCGGCCAATTTCATCGCCGACGACAAGCCGACCACGACCCGGGCCTTCAAGGGCATCAAGTACGAGACCTATGACAGCGTCGCCTCGGGCAAGACCGAGATCCGTTGGCTGGGGCAGGCCGACCCGGACCTCTGGCAGCTGCCGTTCTACGGCTCGCACCCCACCCTGCAGCTGGCCCGTCCCAAGGCCTACTGGGTGCCCAGCTATCGCGCCGACCTCATCGAGCGGCTGAAGCTGCACGGGGTGAAGGTCGAGACCCTCGATGCGTCCAGGACCGTGCCGGTCGAGATGCTGCGCCTGGTCGAGCCGAAGGTCGCCCCGCGCGCCAACGAGGGCCATGTTCAGATGAGCGTCGAGCAGGTGACGACGCAACAGCGCGACTGGACCTTCCCCAAGGGCTCGGTCCGCGTGCCAACCGACCAGCCGCTGGGCGACCTCGTCGTGCTGCTGCTAGAACCGCAATCGAGCGAAAGCGTCTTCGCCTGGGGCATGGTCCCCGAGGTGCTGAGCCGCGTCGAATATATCGAGCCCTACGCCATCGCCCCGCTGGCCGAGAAGATGCTGGCCGCCGATCCGGCGCTGAAGGCGGAGTTCGAGGCCAAGCTGACCGCCGACCCCAAGTTCGCCGCCGATCCCGACGCCCGCCTGGCCTGGTTCTACAAGCGCACGCCGTTCTACGACGACCGCCACCTGCTCTACCCGATCGCCCGGGAGAAGTAGGGATCGGGCATAGAAACCCTCTCTCTTTGAGAGAGGGAGGGGCCCGCGCCAAAGGCGTGGGAGGGTGAGAGGTAACAAACTCACCGAATGAAGCGCCGCGCGTCGAGCTTCTACGTCAGAAGGCTGGCCGCTATCTCGGATCTGCCTGTTGGCGGTGAAACCCCTCACCCTCCCACCGCTTCGCGGCGGGCCCCTCCCTCTCCCTATGGAAGAGGGGAAGAATCCCAAGGCCTTCTCTCCCCATACCGCTCCACCAGCGCATCCACAGCCGCCCGCAGCTTCGCGCTCGGATACGGCGTGCGCGGCCAGACCAGGTTCACCGGCAACGGACTGTCGAACACCCCGTCGAGCACCGTTTCCAGGCGACCAGTGGCGAGATCGTCGGCCACCACCCAGCGCGGGACCATGGCGATGCCGGTTCCGGCCCGCGCCGCCTCGGCCAGGACCAGGGCGTCGCCGATCCGCAGGCGGCCGTCCACCGCCAGCAGCCGCGCCGTCCCCTCGCCGTCGACATAGGGCCAGGGCGTCGGGCGACCGTCGCGGGCCTCGACCAGGCAGTCGTGAGCCAGCAAGTCCTCAACGCTCGCAGGCCGTCCCCGTGCGTCGAGATAGGCCGGAGTCGCGCAGACCACCCGCCGCTGCGCGCCCAGCGGCCGGGCGACCAGGCCGGCGCGGTCGTCGAGATCACCGATGCGCACCGCCAGGTCGACGCCCTCGGCCGTCAGGTCCACCGCCCGCGCGCCGAACACGACCTCCAGCCGCAGGGCCGGCCAGCGGGCGACGAGGTCCAGCAGCACCGGCATGACGAAGGCCCGCCCCAGCAGCGGCGGCAGGGCCACGCGCAGCAGGCCCGACGGCTCGCCCCGGCCTTGCAGCAGTTCGGCCTCGGCTTCGGCCAGGCTCGCCAGGGCCGCGACACAGCGGGCGTGGAAGCGGCGGCCGTCCTCGGTGAGGGCGACGCTGCGGGTGGTGCGGGCCAGCAGGCGCACGCCCAGCCGCGCCTCCAGTCGGCTCACCGCCTTGCCGACCGCCGAGGGCGAAAGGCCCAGGAACGGCGCGGCCGCGGCGAACCCGCCATGCTCGGTCACCGCCACGAAGGCGCGCAGGCCGCCGTAGCGGTCGAGAGAAGGGATCGAGATCATTCAGGCACTGAAGTCCGGAATGATCGGAATTCAAGTCGTTTCCGTCGTGGCGGGTCGCCACCTAGCCTCTCGGCCATGCAGTATGATGGAAAGACCCTGGTGGTGATCGGCGGCGGCTCGGGGATCGGGCTTGCCACAGCAAAGGCCTTCGTCGCCGGCGGTGGCCGCGTGGTGATCGGCGGACGCTCGGCTCAGCGATTGGAAGCGGCGCGACAACAGCTCGGCCCCGACGCCGAGACCGCGACCATCGACCTCTTCGACACCGCCTCGGTCGCGCGGTTCTTCGAGCGCCTCGACCGCATCGACCACCTGTTCACCCCGGCCGCGACCTACACGATCGCCCCGTTCGACCATCCGGACGAAGCGGCCCTGGCCTCGCCGTTCGACGGCAAGTTCTGGGGCCAGGTGCGCTGCGTCCGCGCCGCCGCGAGTAAGCTGGCGCCCGACGGCTCGGTGGTGCTGATGTCCGGCGCCGCCAGCGCCCGGCCGCCCAAGGGCGCGGCGCTCTACGCCGCCGCCAACGGCGCGATCGAGGCCTTCGGGCGCGGCCTGGCGGTGGACCTCGCGCCCGTGCGCGTCAACATCGTCGCCCCCGGCACGATCGACGGCGACCTTTGGGCGCGGCGTCCGGCTGAGATCCGCGCCGCCGCCTTCGCCGGCCAGGCGGCCGGCTCGCTGGTCGGCCGCCCGGGGACCGAGGACGAGATCGCCCAGGCGGTGCTGTTCCTGCTGACCAACGGCTTCACCACCGGGACCACCCTGTTCACGGACGGCGGCTACAGCCTGCGCTGAAACGCATCTCAAAACGTGAGCGAGCGATCACTTACTTTTTGATTGACCCTTCGCGATTGCGGCGGAAAGCTGCGCTCACCGTGTGGGCTTGTCGCGTCCCGCGGCGTCGGACGGCAAAGGGAGGCTTGCATGGTTTCCGGCCCAGCACGAAAGCAGGGGCGCGGCGGCTGGCGCGGGGTCCTGCGCTGCGCCAGAGCGATTGCGGTCGGGGCGAGCGGCGCCCTGCTTGCCGCCTGCGCCACGACCACGGGCGACTGGGCCGACCAGTTGGACGGTCGCGCCAGGATCGCCAATCTCGGCGAGTACGTGGACTGCGTGATCGTCGCCCATTCCGCGACGCTGGAGAAAGTCCTCTTCACATGCACCCCGGGCGTGGTGGTCATCGTCTCGACCGACACCGGCGCCCGAACCGTGCTGAAGTTGTCGATGATGCCCGAGCAGCCTTTCGTCCATCGGGACGGCAAGGACGAGCTGCTCTATTTCCCCGGCGGCGGCGACGCCCCGGCCATCCGCGAAATCGATCTCGGCGCGGGAACGGTCTTCGATCGCCCAATGATCGTGCCGCAGGGCTTCCACCTGATGTCGGTCTATCTGAACCCCCGCGACCGTTGCCTGGTCGCCTCCCTCGTCGCCCAGGGCCCCTGGCCTCAGTCCGGCGTGCTCAGGGCCTATGACTACGACCCCCGCGGACGCACGCCCGTGCGCCTGGACGCCCCCGGCGTCATCGAGGTTTCTCAAGGTAAAAATCCAAGGAACACCGGCGCGCCCAATATCGGCGGCCTTATCTGCGTACGGGACAAGGCGGAGCGGATGACGCTTCTCCTGACGCAGTTCGAGCAGGATGATCGGCCGGGCGCCATCGGGACCCGGATCACCCGAGTCACGGCCACCGAACAGCGCGTGATCCACCGCGCCTCCGAGCTCCTGCAGTTCTTCCAGCCCAAGCTGGCGCCCTACGTCTATGCGCGAAACGGCATCTTCCCCGGCATGTTGAAGATCGACGTCGACACCGGCGCAGTCACGACCATCGGCGACAAGGTCGATGGGGCGTGGGAGGACTTCGATCCCCAGACCGGCCTGGGCATGGTCTCGAGCAAGGCCGACAAGGGACACTACAGGATCTGCCTCGCCGACCTGAACGGCTGCCGACGCAGCGTCTGGGCGAACACACAACTGTTCACGGGCAGCGTCTCGAACGGATGGCTGGGCGACGGCTTCATCGCCATGTCCAGCAATGCGATCTACCTGGAGCCGTTTCCGGCGCAAGGTCCGCCCGGTCGACGCGTCTGGCACTACTGGTTCGAGACGCCGGACGCCGACAGCCCTCCACAACCCTAGCTTACGCCACGTTACCGGTTGCCTTCCCGACAGAAGCGAGGCCCTTATGCGGCCCCGCTTTCTGTTCCGAAGGTCCACGCCATGGACGTTTCCGCCGCCGGTCACGCCGCCGCCCTCTGGGCCGGACTGCACGTCTTCCTGCTGCTGGTGCTGTCGCTGCTGGTCGTGCGCCTGCGCCAAAAGCACAAGGTCGCCCTGGGCGACGGCGGCGTGCCGGAGATGGCCCAGGCCGTCCGCGCCTTCGGCAACGCCAGCGAATATATCCCGACGGGCCTGGGCATACTGGCCGTGCTGGCCGTGGTCGGCGCGCCGGTCATCGCCGTGCACGGGGTCGGCTTCGTGCTGTTCGCCGGCCGGCTGATCCACGCCGTGGGCCTGTCGCGCAACGGCGGGGTGTCGATCCCCCGCGCCGTCGGCATGATCTGCACCTGGCTGGCCTACGTCTTCGGCGGCGTGATCCTGCTGTTCTACGCGATCCCCTAGGGAGACGACGCGGGCGACGCTTGCTCCGCCCCGCCCGCCTCGTCCATAAGGCCTCATGGACGAAAATCTGTTGCATGACCTCGTCGCCGCCGCGCGCAAGGCCGGGGCCGACGCCGCCGAGGCCGTGTTCGCCGAGCGCCAGTCGCTTTCCGTGGGCGTGCGCCTGGGCGAGCTCGAAGAAGTCGAACGCGAGGAGGCCCGGGACCTGGGCCTGCGCGTCTTCGTCGGTCGCCGCAGCGCCACCGTCTCCGGCTCCGACGTCAGCCCCGAGTCCCGCGCCAAGCTGATCGAGCGCGCCGTGGCCATGGCCCGCCTGGCCCCCGAAGACCCCTATGCCGGCTTCGCCCCGCAGGACCACCTGGCCAAGGGTCCGTTCCCCGCGCTCGACCTGGTCGACGCCTACGAGCCCTCGGCCGAGACCCTGGAGTCCCAGGCCCGCCTGGCCGAGGAAGCCGCGCGCGCCGTCGAGGGCGTGACCAATTCCGACGGCGGCTCGTCGAGCTGGAGCTCGACCGTCTGGCGCCTGGCGACCAGCGACGGCTTCTCCGGCCAGCACGCGGCCACCGGCTTTGGCATCTCAGCCTCGGCGATCGCCGGCGAGGGCGCGGGCATGGAGCGCGGCGGCGAGGGCCGGTCGGTGCGCCATGCGCAGGACCTGCCCACGCCCCAGGCCATCGGCGACAAGGCCGGCCGCCAGGCCGTCTCTCGACTTGGCGCGCGCAAGATCGGCTCGACCACCGCCCCGGTGATCTTCGAGAACCGCCTGGCCATGTCGCTGATCGGCCCGCTGATCGGCGCCATCTCCGGCCCGTCGATCGCCCGCGGCACCTCGTTCCTGAAGGACAAGCTGGGCCAGCGCATCTTCGCCGCCGGCGTCCAGCTGACCGAGGATCCGCACCGGGTGCGCGGCCTGGGCTCGGCCCCGTTCGACGACGAGGGCGTGGCCACCGTGCAGCGCGCCCTGATCGACGACGGCGTGCTGACCACCTGGCTGCTCAACAGCGCCAGCGCCCGCCAGCTGGGCCTGGAGACCACGGGTCACGCCTCGCGCGGCTCGGCCGGCCCGCCCGGGGTCTCGACCCACAACCTGACCTTGGAGCCGGGCGACCTCGACCTGGCCGGATTGATGGGCCAGGCCAAGGATGGCCTGTTCATCACCTCGATGTTCGGCCCGTCTCTGAACGGCAACACCGGCGACTGGTCGGTGGGCTGCTCGGGCTTCTGGTTCGAGAACGGCGAGCTGGCCTATCCGGTCACCGAGATCACGGTGGCCGGCAATCTGATCGACATCTACGGCCGGCTGGTGGTCGGCTCGGACCTGGAGATCCGCGGGGCCAGCAACAGCCCGTCCATCCTGGTCGACGGCCTGGCGATCGCGGGCAAATGATGAGCGACCTCGACCTGATCCTCGACGCGGCCCGCGAGGCCGGCGCCCTGGCCCTGGCGGCCCGGGCCAAGGGCGTGAAGATCTGGTCGAAGGAAGGCGGCTCGCCGGTCACCGACGCCGATCTGGCCGTGGACGCCCTGCTGAAGGAGCGCCTGCGCGCGGCCCGGCCCGACTATGGCTGGCTGTCGGAAGAGACGGTCGACGATCCCACCCGGCTCGAGACTGCACGCCAGTTCGTGGTCGATCCGATCGACGGCACCGTGGCCTTCATGAAGGACAAGCCGTGGTTCGCCGTTTCGGTGGCCGTGGTCGAGAACGGGCGGCCGATCGTCGGCGTGGTCCATGCGCCCGCGCTGGACGAGACCTATGCGGCCACCCTGGGCGGCGGCGCGACCCTGAACGGCGCGGCCATCGCTCCCAGCCTCACCACCGAGCTCGAAGGCTCGGCCATGCTGGGCGACGCCAAGATGTTCGGCCACCCGGCCTGGCGCACGCCCTGGCCGCCGATGCGGATCGAGGCGCGCAACTCCATCGCCTATCGCATCTGCCTGGTGGCGGCCGGCGCCTTCGACGCGGCGATCGCGCTGAGCCCCAAAAGCGAGTGGGACCTGGCCGCCGCCGACCTGATCTGCGCCGAGGCCGGAGCGTTGCTTACCGACCACCGCGGCGGAAAATTCGCCTACAACCAGCCGAATCCGACGGTTCCGAGCCTGGTTTGCGCGAATGAGGCGCTTCACCCGTTGATCCTGTCACGCGTCGGGCATATCGACCTGCCATAATCATAATTTATGCAGGATCGTGCTCCCCCATGTCCGACAAGCAGCTTCTTCATATCGTTATCGGCGGCGAACTGAAGGATGTCGCCGGAACCGAGTTCCGCGACCTCTCGAAGGTGGAATTCGTCGGCGCCTACGCCACTTACAACGACGCCCACGCCGCCTGGAAGGCCAAGGCCCAGGCCACGGTCGACAACGCCCACGCGCGGTATTTCATCATCCACGCCCACAAGCTGCTGGATCCGAGCGTCGCGTAAAGGCTGATCCTTCTCCCCTTGCGGGAGAAGGTGTCATCCGCAGGATGACGGATGAGGGGTCGCGCTCCCCTCTCCGGATGTCATCGCCCGCTTTATGCGGGCGACCCAAGCCGAGCCGGCCATGTCCTGACACGCCGCTTGGGTCGCCCGGACAAGCCGGGCGATGACTTCTGATATTTCTGAGAGACCCCTCACCCGACCCCGCTCCGCGGGGCCACCCTCTCCCGCAAGGGGAGAGGGACGACTTCATTCCCGCCGCAGCAACTTGTCGGTCAGCATCTTGCCGAGCATGCCGGCGCGGAAGGTCTTCTTCATCTCGACCGGATCGTAGTCGTCGCTGTCCACCCACTGGGTGAAGGTCAGCCCCTTGGGCGCGCCGCGCTCCAGGTACTGGTCGAAGGTGTAGTCGAGCACGCCGGTGTTGCCCTCGCGGATGTGGAGGTAGCGGCCCGACAGCTGCTTCTTGGCCTCCTCGATCGGCAGGCCCAGGCGATAGTGGGCGTAGAGCACGCTCATGATGCCCGCCCGATCGGCCCCCGACTTGCAGTGGATCAGGGCCGGGTACTCGATGGTCTCGAACAGTTCCTTGGCGCCGTGCACGCGGGCGCGGATCGGCACCTCGCGCGAGGTGATGGTGAAATCGACCATCTTGATGCCCAGGCGCTCGCAGGCGTCCTTCTCCAGCGCGTAGAAGCTGCCGTCGAAGCCGCCGCGCAGGTTCACCACCGTCTTGATGCCCTGCTTCTTCCACCAGGCCAGCTGGAACGGCCACGGCTGGTTGGTGCGCACGAGCTCGGGGCTGACCCAGTGGGCGTTGGTGAAGCCGACGCGCAGATAGGCGTGGTCGTTCCACAGATAGTGGAGATAGGTCTTGAAGCGCCCCCAGCGCGTGGAAAGGTCGAAACCGGCCAAGTGGCGATCCTCTGAAAACGCGCCTAGATACGTGCCGCCGGGCCTTATTGCAAAACCCCGTGTCGTTTGGTCCGCTCTGGTCGCTTTGTCCGGGAGGTGCGGCGCCGGCGTCCTTGACAGCCCTCCTGCGAAATCCGACCCCTCGCCCATGACCGACGCCGCCGAGACCGAGACCTCCAACCGCGCCCTGGCCGCGCGGGTCTGGCGCGACTTCCTGCGGACGCGCTGGAAGGGCCTGCTGGTTTCGCTGGTCGCCGCCATGGCCGTGGCGGCCCTGAGCGGCCAGCTGGCCCAGATCATTCAGCCGGCGATCGACGAGCTGATCACCCATCCCCAGCCCGGCGCCATCCTGAGGATTCCCGCCATCATCGCCGCCCTGGCGATCGGACGCGGCCTGTTCCAGGTGCTGCAATCGGTGCTGATCAGCCGCATCGGCAACGGCCTCGTCGGCGACATGCAGGTGCGGCTGTTCGGCAAGCTGGTCCGGGCCGACCTCGCCCGCCTGCGCGGCGCCCATTCGGGATCCTATGTCTCCTCGGTGCTCTACGACGCCGGCCTGATCCGCGAAGCCGCCACGACGGGCGTGGTCAACTACGTGCGCGAGTTCCTGACCGTGATCGCCGCGCTCTACGTGATGTTCACCCTCGACCCGATCCTGGCGGGCGGCATCCTCGTGCTGGCTCCCCTGGCCAGCCTGATCATGCGGCGCTTCTCGAAGAAGACCACCAAGGCCGCCAAGGGCGCGATGGGCGAGACCTCCAACCTCTCGACCGCGATCATGGAGAGCCTGGACGGCATCAAGATCGTCAAGATGGAGAACCGCGAGGCCTACGAGGAGGGTCGCGTCGAGGCCGTGGTCGAACGCCGGCAGCGGCACCTGATCAAGGGCAGCAACGCCAAGGCCATGGCCGCCCCCGCCACCGAGGCCTTCACCACCCTGATCGTCGCCGCCGTCTTCGTCTATGCCGGCTGGCGGGCGACCGCCGGCGCCGGCGTCCTGGGCGGAACCCTGACCGCCGGCGCCTTCTTCGCCTTCCTCACCGCCCTGCTGATGGCCGCCCAGTCGCTGCGCCAGGTAGCCAACCTGCAGACGGTGTTCAGCGAGGGCTTCACCGCCGCCCGCCGGCTGTTCGCCGCGCTCGACGTCGCGCCGACCATCGTCGAGCCGGTCGGCGCCCCGCTCCTTCCGCCCGGCGACGGCATGGTGGTCCTCGACCATGTCGACTTCGCCTATGGCGAAAACGCCCCGGCCCTCTCCGACGTGTCGCTGCACGTGCGCCAGGGCGAGACCGTGGCCCTGGTCGGCCCCTCGGGCGGCGGCAAGAGCTCGATCCTCAACCTGATCCCGCGCTTCTACGACGTCGTCGGCGGGTCGGTCAGCGTCGACGGCTGCGACGTGCGGTCGGTGACCCTGGCGTCCCTGCGCGACCGCATCGGCCTGGTCACCCAGGAGCCGTTCCTGTTCGACGACACCATCCGCGCCAATATCGCCTACGCCAAGCCGGACGCGACGGACGCGGAGATCGAGGCCGCCGCCGCCCAGGCCGCCGCCCACGACTTCGTCAGCGCCCTGCCCGAGGGCTACCAGACCCGGGTCGGCGAAGCCGGCGCGCGCCTGTCGGGCGGCCAGCGCCAGCGCATCGCCATCGCCCGCGCCTTCCTGAAGAACGCCCCGATCCTGCTGCTCGACGAGGCCACCAGCGCGCTCGACACCGAGAGCGAGGCCCTGGTGCAGGCGGCGCTGGAACGGCTGATGGCCGGCCGCGCCACGATCCTGATCGCCCACCGCCTGTCGACCGTGAAGCACGCCGACCGCATCTACGTCATCGACAAGGGCCGCGTCGTCGAGACCGGGACCCACGCCGGCCTGGTCCGCGCCAAGGGTCTCTATGCCCGCTTGGCCAAGGCCCAGGACCTCGACCACGCGCCCACGCCCGATTCCGAGGAGACCGCCTCTTGAGGCCGCTGCGTTCCCCCCTGGTCATCAAGATCCTGTCCTCGATCTTCGCCGGCTATACGAAACTGGTGTTCGCCACCCTGCGCCTAACCGTCGAGGGCCAGGACAAGGCCGAGGGCGTGTGGGCGCAAGGCCGCACCAAGGGCACGGGCGCGATCCTGTGCCTGTGGCATTCGCGCATACCGCTCTCGCCCCTCAGCTGGCCGCAGAGCCCAGCCCGCCAGGACATGCGGGCCCTGATCTCGCTGTCCAACGATGGCGAGTTCATCGCCCGCACCATGGAGAAGCTGGGCTTCCCGGCCATTCGCGGCTCGTCGGCCAAGAAGAGCGATCTCGGCAAGAACAAGCACGGCGAGCAGGCCTTCCGCGACATGATCAAGTGGGTGAAGGACGGCGGCGGCATGGCCATCACCCCCGACGGCCCGCGCGGCCCGGCTGAGCACATGGAGAAGGGCACCCCCACCCTGGCCCGCTTCACCGGCGCCCCGGTGCTGTTCGTCGGCCTGGCCGCCAAGCCCTGCATCCGTCTGGGCTCCTGGGACCAGACCATGGTCCCCCTGCCCTTCGCCAAGGCCGCCATGGTCTGGGACGGCCCCACCGCCGCCGGCCGCGGCGAGGACCCCGAGGGCCTGGTGGAGGAATGGGCCGACCGGCTTTCCGCCGTGACCCGCAGGGCCGAAGAGATCGTCGGGCTCTGAAACCTCCCCCTGTGGGGGAGGCGGCCGAAGGCCGGTGGGGGGACGTTTTCAGCTTTCGCTGACGAGGCCAGCTTCGCATCGCCTCCCCCCACCGATCGCTTCGCGATCACCTCCCCCACGGGGGGAGGTTCCTTTTGCTGGACGATTGATCCCCGCCCGCCTTGGTGGGATGTAGACCCCATGCCGCACGACCATCCGGGCCACGACCACGACCACCATGATCACGACCATGATCATGACCGCGCGCACGCCCATGGTCACGGGCACGGCCATCATCACGGACATGGCCACGGCCACAGCCACGCCCCCGCCGACTTCGGGCGCGCCTTCGCGATCGGGGCCGGGCTGAACATCGCCTTCGTGGCCGCCGAGGCCGTCGCCGGCTTCGTCACCGGCTCGCTGGCCCTGCTGGCCGACGCCGGCCACAACCTGTCGGACGTTCTGGGCCTGCTGCTGGCCTGGGGCGCGGCGGTGCTGGCCAAGCGCGCGCCCACGGGTCGCCGCACCTACGGCCTGCGCAAGGGCACGATCCTGGCCTCGCTGACCAACGCCGCCCTGCTGCTGGTGGCGGTCGGGGCCATCGCCTGGGAGGCCGTGCGCCGCTTCGCCGACCCCCAGCCCGTGCAGACGGGTCCGGTGATGATCGTCGCCGCCATCGGCATCGTCATCAACACCGCCACGGCCCTGATGTTCATGAAGGGCTCCAAGGACGACCTCAACGTGCGCGGGGCCTTCCTGCACATGGCCGCCGACGCCGCCGTCTCGGCCGGCGTGGTGGTCGCGGCCCTGGCCATGTGGGCCACCGGCTGGCTGTGGCTCGACCCGGTGGTCAGCCTGGCCATCGTCGCGGTCATCGTGCTGGGCACCTGGGGCCTGCTGCGCGACTCCCTGGACCTGGCGCTGGACGCCGCCCCGCGCGGCATCGACCCCAAGGCCGTCGCCGACTGGCTGGAGCACCAGCCGGGCGTGGCCGAGGTGCACGACCTGCACATCTGGGCGATGAGCACCACCGAGACGGCCATGACCGCTCACATCGTCCGCCCCGACGACGCCGACCACGACCAGTTCCTGCACGACGTCTGCGGCGCCCTGGCCAAGCGGTTCAGCATCGGTCACGCGACGATCCAGATCGAGCGCGGCGGCCACGCCCACCCCTGCGCCCTCGCCGCCGAAGGCAGCGTGTGAGCCTGCCCTTCACCCTGGCCGCCTATCGGGCCGCCACCACGGCCCTGACCCCGTTCGCCCCGGCCCTGCTGCGCCGCCGGGCGGACAAGGGCAAGGAAGACCCCGCCCGCCTGAACGAGCGGCTGGGCAAGCCGGCGATCCCCCGTCCCGACGGCGTGCTGGTCTGGCTGCACGGGGCCAGCGTCGGCGAGAGCCTGTCGATCCTGCCCCTGGTCGAGCGCCTGCGGGCCGAGCGGCCGCACGCGGCGATCCTGGTCACCTCGGGCACGGTCACCTCGGCCGAACTGCTGGCCAAGCGCCTGCCGGCGGGCGCCATCCATCAGTACCTGCCGGTCGATACGCCAAGCGGCGCGGCCCGCTTCCTCGACCACTGGCGGCCGGACCTGGCCGTGTTCGTCGAGAGCGAGCTGTGGCCCAACCTCCTGCTCGGCGCCAAGCAGCGGGGCGTCAAGCTGGCCCTGGTCTCGGCCAAGCTGTCGGACAAGAGCTATGACAGCTGGCGCATGCGCCCCCTTGCGGCCGCCTGGCTGTTCTCCGGCTTCGACCTGATCCTGGCCCAGGACGGCCGCGCCGCCGACCGCTTCGCCAGCCTCGGCGGAACCGTGGCCGGCGAGGCCGACCTGAAGTTTGGCTCGCCGCCCCTGCCGGTCGACGAGGCCGAATATGCCCGTCTACGCTTCCAGCTGACCGACCGGCCGCTGCTGCTGGCCGCCAGCACCCATCCGGGCGAAGACGAGATCGTGCTCGACGCCGTCGCCGGCTTCCACCTGGCCCCGCGCCTGGTGATCGTGCCCCGCCATCCGGCGCGTGGCGAGGCGATCCTGGAGATGGCCCGCGAGCGCGGTCTCGACGCCGTGCGCCGCAGCCAGGCGCCGTCGACGGTGGCTGAAGTGATCATCGCCGACACCCTGGGCGAGATGGGCCTGTGGTACCGCCTGGCCGACCTGGCCCTGGTCTGCGGCAGCCTGGTGCCCGACATCGGCGGCCACAATCCGCTGGAGCCGGCGCGGCTGGACTGCCCGATCGTCTCGGGTCCGCATGTCGAGAACTGGCTGACCGCCTACGGCGACCTGGCCGCCGTCGAGGGCGTGTCCTATGCCGACGCCTCGGTGCTGTGCTCGCGCCTGTCGGCGATGCTCGAGACGCCCGAGCGACTGAAGGCTCAGGCCGCTCGCGCCAAGGCCTTCGTCGAGGCCCGCGACGCCACGGCCCGCGCCGGCCTCTCCCGCATCCTGGACCTCGTGCCGCCCAACCTCGCGCCAGGAGCCGCCGCATGAAGCTTTCCACCCCCCGCTGGTGGTATCGCCGCGAAGGCGGCCCCGCCCCCCTGACCCGCGCCCTGCTGACGCCGCTGTCGTGGCTGTGGGCCGACGTCACGGCCCGGCGCATCGCCAAGGCCAGCCCCCAGGATCCCGGCGCGCCGGTGATCTGCGTCGGCAACCTCACGGCCGGCGGGGTGGGCAAGACGCCGATCGTCCGGGAGCTGCTGCTGGTGCTGACCAACGGCGGGGTGGCGGCCCACGGCCTGTCGCGCGGCTATGGCGGGTCGCTGAAGGGTCCGCTGCAAGTCGATCCGGCCCGCCACAAGGCCAGCGAGGTCGGCGACGAGCCGCTGATGCTGGCTCAGGACTTCCCGATCTGGATCTCGCACGACCGCGTCGCCGGCGCCAAGGCCGCCGCCGCGGCCGGCGCCCAGGTCGTCGTCATGGACGACGGCCACCAGAACCCCGCCCTCAAGAAGACCTTGTCGCTGGTGGTGGTCGACGGCGAGACCCGCGACGACGAGTGGCCGTTCGGCGACGGCCGGGTGTTCCCCGCCGGCCCCATGCGCGAGCCGCTCGACATCGGCCTGGCCCGCGCCGACGCGGTGATCGTGCTACTGCCAGCCGACCTGCCGGAGGCCGATCCGCAACTGCTGGCCCTGCTGGCCTCCAAGCCCGTGCTGATCGCGCGGTTGGAACCGTCGGCCCCGCCGCCCGGCGGACCGCAGCTGGGCTTCGCGGGCGTCGGCAAGCCCTGGAAGGTCGAGCGCGCCCTGCAGGCCGCCGGCTGCGACCTCGTCGACTTCGCCCCCTTCCCCGACCATGGCGCCTATAGCGAAGACACCCTGCGAGGCCTGGCCGAACGGGCCCGCGACCTGGGCGCCAGTTTGATCACCACGGAGAAGGACTGGATCCGCCTGCCGCCGGCCTGGCGCGAGCGGGTGGCGGCTTGGCCGGTGCGGGCGCGGTTCGAGGATGAAGAGGCGCTGGCGCGGGTGTTGGCGGGGGTTTCCTAATCCTTCTCCCCTTGCGGGAGAAGGTGTCATCCGAAGGATGACGGATGAGGGGTCTCTCAGATTTGAACAGCCGCGCCCCGTCGCTCCGCCGTCGCGGCGGAACCGATCATCGACCCCTCACCCGACCTCCCTCCGGGAGGCCATCCTCTCCCGCAAGGGGAGAGGGACCCCGGGAATTTACTTCACCACCACCCCGCCCTTGATCACCCGGTCCACCTTCTGCAGCACCGACACGTCGGCCAGCGGATCCCCCGCCACCGCGATCAGGTCGGCCGCCTTGCCCGGCGCCAGCGAGCCGACCTCGGCCGTGATCCCCAGGTGGTCGGCGGCGTTGACGGTCGCCGTGCGGATGGCCTCGATCGGGGTCAGCCCAGCCCGCGTCAGCAGCACGAACTCGTAGGCGTTATCGCCGTGGGCGCTGACGCCGCTGTCGGTGCCGAAGGCGATCTTGACGCCGCCGTCGTGGGCGCGGCGGGCCATGTCGAGCATCTTGGGACCGGCCTCCAGGGCCTTGGCGGTCTGGGCCGGCGTGAAGAAGTTGCCTGGGCTGGCGGCGATGCGGGCCACGAAGTCGCCGGCCATCAAGGTCGGGATCAGATAGGCGCCGTTCTTCTTGAACAGGGCGATGCTCTCCTGGTCGAGATAGGTGCCGTGCTCGATGGAGTCGCCGCCGGCCTTGAGGAAGGCGTTGATGCCGTCCACCCCGTGAGCATGCGCGGTGACCCGGCGGCCCATGCGGTGGGCGCTCTCGACGATGGCGGCCAGCTCGCCGTCGCTGAACTGCTGCGACAGGCCGGCGGCGGTGTTGGACAGCACGCCGCCGGTGGCGGTGATCTTGATGACGTCGGCGCCGCGCCAGACCTGCTCGCGCACGGCCCGGCGGCAGTCGTCGGCGCCCGAGCACACCGATTCCGGCCGCAGCACGTGCATGACTTCTTCGCTGAAGCCGTTGATGTCGCCGTGGCCGCCGTGGATCGACACGGCCGAGCCGGCGGCGATGATCCTCGGTCCGACCACGTCGCCGCGCTTGATGCCGGCGCGCAGGGCGAAGATGGCGTCGTTGTCGGCCCCCAGGTCGGCGACGGTGGTGAAGCCGGCCAGCAGGGTCTTGCGGGCGTAGCCGGCCCCGACCATGGCCTGGTCGGCCGACGACTGGGTCACCTCGTCGAGGCGCGAATTGGGACCTTGCTGGCCGGTCAGGTGCACGTGGCTGTCGATCAGGCCGGGCAGGACGAAGCGGTCCTTCAGATCGACCACCACCCCGCCGGGCTCGGACACATAGCCGTCGGCGATGCGCACCACCTTGCCGTCCTGCAGAACCACGGTCTTGGTGCTCTCGACCTTGCCGCTGGCAGGATCCGCCAGCAGCTTGCCGGCCTGGACGAAGGTCAGCGGGCCGGCGGCTTGAGCCGCCGCGAACGACAGGGCGGCGGCCGCGACGCCGAGCGCGGCGGCGGCCAGGGTACGGATGCGCATTGGATAAGCCCCTCTGGAACGATTGCCCCTCCCCAGGGGCGTTTGGCGCGAGGATGGCGGGGTAGAGGCGGGGCTGTCACGCCATTTTCTTTTCGCCAAGATCCTCCCCCTCTGGGGGAGGTGGCCCAAAGGGCCGGAGGGGGCCGGCGCGGCGCTCAGAACCCCCTCAGTCGCTCCGCGACAGCTCCCCCAGAGGGGGAGCATCTTGCTCCGTCAAGCCGCCCCCGCCCTCTTCGCGAAGCTCCAAGCCCCCTTGGCCAGCACCGGCACCCGGGCCTCCATCAGCTGCGCATGCGCGCTCGCCGCCGTGCCGTCGCGCACGCGGCCGACGATGCCCTGGCAGATGCCGGCCAGGCGGAAGAGGTTGTAGCTGAAGTACCAGTCCAGCTGCGGCAGGCCCTCGCGCCCCGTGGCGGCGCAGTAGCGGGCCACGGCCTCGTCGATGGTCGGGATGCCGTAGGCGGTGAGATCCGTGATCTCGGCCAGGCCGCCGCGCTGGTCGGACGGCATCACCCAGTTCATCAGGAAGTAGGTGAAGTCGGCCAGCGGATTGCCCAGGGTCGACAGCTCCCAGTCCAGCACCGCGATCACCTTCGGCTCGGTGGCGTGCAGGATCATGTTGTCGAGCCGGTAATCGCCATGGACGATCGAGGTCTGGTCGTCGGCCGGGGCCGTGGCGGCCAGCCAGTCGATCAGCTGGTCCATCTCCTCGATCTTCGTCGTCTCGCTGGCGCGGTACTGCTTGGTCCAGCGGTCGATCTGGCGGGTGAAGTAGTTGCCCGGCTTGCCGTAGTCGGCCAGGCCGACGGCGGCGTAGTCCACGTTATGCAGGGCCGCCAGGGTGTCAATCTGGGCCTCGTAGATCGCTCGGCGCTCGACCGGTTCGTAGTCCGGCAGGCTGCCGTCCCAGAGGATGCGGCCCTCGATATTGTCCATCACGTAGAAGATCGTGCCGATGACGCCTTCGTCCATGCAGAACGCGTAGGGCCTGGCGACCGGGAACTTCGCCTGGTGCAGGCCCGAGATCACCTTGAACTCGCGGTCGACGGCGTGGGCGCTGGGCAGCAGCTTGCCGGGCGGCTTGCGGCGCAGGACGTAGCGCTTAGCCGGGGTCACCAGCTGGTAGGTGGGATTGCTCTGCCCGCCCTTGAACTGGCGCACCTCCAGCGGGCCGGCATAGCCCTCGACATTGGCTTCCAGCCACGCGGCCAGGGCGGCCTCGTCGATCGCATGGCGCGGATCGACCGGCTTGGTGCCCGAATTCAGCTCCTGAGCGGACGGCTCGGCCACGGCGCTTCACTCCCAACGTTTGTTTGAACGGGAGTTTAGAGGGCGCAGTCAGACACGCAAGCCCTTCTCCCCTTGCGGGAGAAGGTGGCGGCGAAGCCGACGGATGAGGGGTCTCTCAAACATAAACGGCCGCACCCGGTCGCTCCACCGACGCGGCGGACCGGATCATCGACCCCTCACCCGACCTCCTTCGGAGGCCACCCTCTCCCGCAAGGGGAGAGGGACCAGGTCAGAGCGCCCGCCAGCCGATGTCGGAGCGGTAGAAGCCGCCTTCCAGCGACACCGTGCCCAGCGCCGCATAGGCCACGTCGCGGGCTTCGTGCAGGGTCGCGCCCAGGGCGCAGACATTGAGCACGCGGCCACCCGAAGCGACGAGGTTGCCCTCGGCGTCGCGGGTGGTGCCGGCGTGGAAAATCTCGGCCTCATGGCCGTAGTCGGCCTCGGCGCCCTGGATCAGGCCGCCGGTCTCGGGGGCGTCGGGATAGCCCTCGGCGGCCAGGACCACGCAGATCGCCGCCTCGTCGCGCCACTTGGGCGGCTCGGCGCTCGCCAGCTCGCCCTTGGCCGCGGCCAGCAGGATCGGGACGATGTCGCTTTCCAGCCGCAGCATCAGCACCTGGCATTCCGGGTCGCCGAAGCGGGCGTTGTATTCGACGAGCTTCGGCCCCGTGGGCGTCAGCATCAGGCCGGCATAGAGCACGCCGACATAGGGATTGCCCTCGGCGGCCATGCCCTCGACGGTCGGAACGATCAGCTCGCGCCAGGCCTGCTCGACCAGGGCGTCGGTCAGCACGGGCGGCGGCGAATAGGTGCCCATGCCGCCGGTGTTGGGGCCCTCGTCGCCGTCATAGGCGCGCTTGTGGTCCTGGGCCGCGCCGAACAGCACGGCGGTCTTGCCGTCGGAGAGGGCGAACAGCGAGGCCTCCTCGCCGTGCATGAACTCCTCGATCACCACCCGCGCGCCGGCCGAGCCGAAGCGGCCGCCCAGCATGTCGACCACCGCGGCGTCGGCCGCCTCGCGGTCCGGCGCGATCACCACGCCCTTGCCGGCCGCCAGGCCGTCGGCCTTGATCACGAACGGCGCTTCCAAGGTGTCGAGGAAGGTCCCGGCCGAGGCGGCGTCCTCGAACACGCCGTAGGCGGCGGTCGGCAGGCCGTGACGCTGGCAGAAGTCCTTGGTGAAGGCCTTGGAGGTTTCCAGCTGGGCGGCGCGCTGGCTGCCGCCGAAGCAGGGGATGCCGGCGTCGGCCAGCTTGTCGGCCAGGCCGACTTCCAGCGCCGATTCCGGGCCGACCACCACCAGGTCCGCGCCGATCTCCTGGGCCAGGGCCACCAGGCCGTCGGCGTCGGTGACCTTGACGGCGCGCAGCTCGGCGACGCCTTCGACGCCCGGATTGCCCGGGGCGGCGACAAGGCGTCCGCACAGCGGCGATTGCGCGATCTTCCAGGCCAGGGCGTGCTCGCGCCCGCCGGACCCGACGAGGAGGATGGTCAGCTTTTCCATGAGCCGGGGATGTCGCGCGGGCGCGGCCCCGGGTCAAGCGCGCGCTGCGTCCTATGGTCCCATCGCCCGCCCTGCGACGCTTGGCGCCGTTGCCAGCGGCGACGCTCGAGGGCCTCCTGGCGTGTAAATTCTCGCGTCTGGGGCTGGACGCGATCAACGGGGCAGACCGCCAGGACATGGCCAAGGACGACCATTCCCATCCGCGCGACCCGGCCGTCGCGACGGACGAAGCCGCCGCCGCGTCGCGCACGTCGAAGGCCCTGCACTCCTGGGCCTTCCTCGACGCCGTGGTCGAGAGCGTGCCGGCCATGCTGGTGGTCAAGAACGGCCGCGACGGCCGCTTCGTGCTGGTCAACCGCACCGGCGAGGAGTTGCTGGGCGTGCCGCGCGAGGCCCTGATCGGCCGCAGCGACGCCGACTTCTTCCCGCCCGAACAGGCCGCCTTCTTCGCCGAGATGGACCGCAAGGTGCTCGACAGCGACCGGCTGTGGGTCATCGACGAAGAGCCGCTGAAGACCCCGCACAACGGCGACCGCTGGCTGCAGACCAAGAAGATCGCCATTCCCGGCGAGGGCGACGAGAAGCTGCTGCTGATCATCAGCGAGGACATCACCGAGCGGAAGGCCTCGGCCGCCGCGCTCGAGGCCGCGCTGGAAAGCGCCCGCGCCGCCAGCATCGCCAAGAGCGAATTCCTGGCGAACATGAGCCACGAGATCCGCACGCCCCTGAACGGCGTGCTGGTCATGGCCCAGGTGCTGGCCCAGACCGAACTGACCCCGCGCCAGCGCGAGATGATGGATGTGATCCTCAATTCGGGGCGCACGCTGAACGCCCTGCTCAGCGACATTCTCGACCTGGCCAAGGTCGAGGCCGGCGAGGTCGAGCTGGAGCCGGCCCCGTTCAACCTGCGCGGCGCGCTGATCGCCACGGCCGCCACCTTCGAGGGCCTCGCCCACCAGAAGGGCCTGACCTTCTCGCTGGGCTTCGACGACGGCTTCCACGACCGCGTCACCGGCGACGCCCTGAAGTTTGGCCAGATCGTCAGCAACCTGATCAGCAACGCGGTCAAGTTCACCGGCGAGGGCGCGGTCATCGTGCGCGCCGCAACCCGGCCTGACGGCGACGACCTGCTGCTGACCGTCACCGTCGAGGACACCGGCGAGGGCTTCACGCCCGAAGTGCAGGCCAGCCTGTTCGAACGCTTCGTCCAGGGCGACGGCTCGATCACCCGCCGGTTCGGCGGCTCGGGCCTGGGGCTGTCGATCGCCCTGCGCTTCGCCCGGCTGATGGGCGGCGACATCACCTGCCGCTCGACGCCCGGCGAGGGCGCCTGCTTCACCTTCACCGCCCGCCTGGCCCAGGCCGGCCCCGAAGTCCCCGTCCCGGCTCGCCGCGCGCCCAAGGCGCCCGCTCCGGAGCGCCTGCGCGTACTGCTGGCCGAGGACCATCCGACCAACCAGCGGGTCGTGGAGCTGATGCTCGACGGCGCCGCCGACCTGGTGATCACCGCCGACGGCGAGGCGGCGCTGGCGGCCTACGAGCGCCAGGACTTCGATCTGGTGCTGATGGACACCCAGATGCCGGTGATGGACGGGCTGACGGCGATCAGCGAGATCCGCCAGCGCGAACGGGCCGCCGGCCGCACCCGCATCCCGATCATCTCCCTGACCGCCAACGCCATGCCCCACCAGGTCGAGGCCTGCCTGGCGGCCGGCGCCGACCTGCACCTGGCCAAGCCGATCACCGTCTCGGCCCTGTTCGACAGCATCGCCCAGGCCTGCGACCTGGCGGAGCCGGTTTAGGGGCGCTGGTCTAGGGGGTACGCCACTCCCCCTTTCATCCCGTCATTCCCGCCCTTGTGGCGGGGCCTCCACCGACGTTGGCAATCATTAAATGGCGGACAGGCAAAACGTCAGCCAAGGTTAGTTGCGGGCATCAGATCGCTGCTGCCTCGCATCTCGCCAAAAGACCTGAAAGGGTTTCCGTGTCTTTGACGTCGTGCGCTTTAGCGGCGGAGAGATAGCGAAGCAGAAGCGCGCGTAGAGCGTCGGGCTCCTTTAAGCCTTCGACGGAGGTGATCCGCACACGGTCGCCTATCGCCTCCAACTTGAAGACTTGCCCGTCAGGCCCGTAGGCAACGGAGTAGACACCTTCTCGGACATCAATGGCTTCGAGGTAAGCCTCGGCCCCGCTTGCTGACGAAAAGAACAGTGCGGGCTCGTCGGCCTCAACGATGAGTTCGATAGTGGGCATGGGCAATCATTGTCGTCAGGGCGCGGGGTCCGCAATCGGGCGAAAACCGAAATTGGTCCTGCCTGCTTTGAACGGTCAGATTACTGTCGCGAGCAAGTGTCGGTTCGGTCAACATCCTTGGGGCGCCCCCTGGTTCCGCTCGCAGATGAAGTGCAAGCGGCGTACTGAGCACGCCGCCTCATCCGCTCTTGCGGCTGACGGAGGGTTCTTGGCCACAAGGCGAGAATGACGGTGTTTAGGAGGCGGACGAAGCTTCCCGTCACGACCGAAACATCCAAGCCCCGCACGCCGATCGCGCGCCTCCTGGCGGCCCACGCCGACCGGAGCCGCCGCCATGTCGCTCGCCTATCCGCCGGGGCGCACCGCCCTGCTGTTCGTCGACCCCTACAACGACTTCCTGGCCGACGGCGGCAAGCTGTGGCCCAGGGTCGCCGCCACGAAAGGCGCGCAGGGCCTGCATGAGCGCCTGAAGGCGGTGCTGGCGGCGGCGCGGGGCGCGAGCCTGCCGGTGTTCGTGGTGCCGCACCATCGCTTCGCCCTGGGCGACCTCGACGGCTGGAAGCACGCCTCGCCCTATCTGCAGGGCAGCGCCCGGGCCCTGGTGTTCGAGAAGGGGGCCTGGGGCGGCGAATGGCATCCCGACTTCGCGCCCCTGGCCGGCGACGTGATCGTCACCGAGCACTGGGGCTCCAGCGGTTTCGCCAACACCGACCTCGACTACCGCCTCAAGCAGCGCGAGATCACCCATGTGATCCTGATCGGCCTGGTGGCCAACACCTGCATCGAGGGCACCGGCCGCTTCGCCTCGGAGCTGGGCTACCACGTCACCCTGGTCACCGACGCCACGGCGGCCTTCTCAGACGAGGCCCTGCACGCCGCCCACGCCATCAACGCCCCGACCTACGCCCACGCCATCGTGACGGTCGAGGAAGTGGTGGCGGCTGTGACGCGCTAACGGCGACGCGCCGCCACGCTGAACCTCGGCGGCGGCGGGGTCTTGACCTGGCGCAGCTCGGCCCGCGCCTGGCGGACGATCTGCCAGCCGCCTTGCAGGGCGAGAGCCGCCATCACCGCGGCGACGACCAGGTCGGGCCAGCGCGAGCCCGTGCCCAGCACGCCGGCCGCCGCCAGCATCACCGCCACATTGCCGATGGCGTCGTTGCGCGAGCAGATCCACACCGAGCGCATGTTGGCGTCGCCGGTGCGGAAGCCAAACAGCAGGGCGGCCACCGCGACATTGGCGACCAGGGCGACGAGGCCAAGCGCGCCCATCACCGGCGCTTCGGGCGTGCGGCCGGCGATCACGCCCCAGACGGTCATGGCCGACACCCAGCCGCCGAACGCCAGCATGGTGACGCCCTTCAGCAGCGCCGCCCGCGCCCGCCAGGTCAGGGCCAGGCCCGCCACGCCCAGGCTGATGGCGTAGTTGGCCGCGTCGCCGAGGAAATCCAGGGAGTCGGCCTGCAAGGCGGCCGAGCCCGACAGCAGGCCCGCCGCCCCCTCGACCAGGAACATGCCGCCATTGACGACCAGGGCGATCCACAGCGCCAGGCGCCAGCGACCGGACGGCGCCGGGGCGTCGGCCTTGCACAGATCATCGCCGCAGCAGTTGGCCATCACTGGACCTCCTCGAAGAAGATCCTATCTCTGCACCCTGTAGCCGCTACAGGGTCAAGCGCCCCGCTCGGAGTCTGACATGTCGTCCATCGGCGATCTTTCCCGCCGCACCGGCGTGCCGGTCGAGACCATCCGCTATTACGAACGCATGGGCCTGCTGCCCAAGCCGCCGCGCACCGAGGGCAACTATCGCGCCTATGAGGCGACGCACGAGCGGCGGCTGGCCTTCGTCAAGCGCTCGCGCGATCTGGGGTTCGGCCTGGACCGCATCCGCGCCCTGCTCGACCTGGCCGACGCCGCCGACCGCCCCTGCGACGAGGTCGACGCCCTGGCGCGCGACCAGCTGGCCGAGGTCGAACGCAAGATCGCCGACCTGCAGGCCATGCGGGAAGAGCTGCGCGAGATGCTCGACCACTGCCACAGCGACACGGTAGCGGAGTGCGGGATCCTGGAGCGGTTGAGGGGGAGCTAACCAAACCCTCTCTCTTTGAGAGAGGGAGGGGCCCACCGCGCAAGCGGTGGGAGGGTGAGAGGTTTCACCGTCGGCCGGGAAACCTCAAACTTCGGACTTGCAGAGAAGACCTGGCCGAACCGCCGAGCCTCATCCGGTGAGACTGTAACCTCTCACCCTCCCACGCCTTCGGCGCGGGCCCCGCCCTCTCTCTCAGAGAGAGGGAGTATTTAAGCCGCCTCGACGTCCAGCGAGTAGCCGGCCGAGCGGACGGTGCGGATCGGGTCGGCTTCGGCCGAGCCGTTCAGCGCCTTGCGCAGGCGGCCGATGTGGACGTCGACCGTGCGGGCCTCGACATAGACGTCCGAGCCCCAGACGGCGTCCAGCAGCTGTTCGCGGCTGAACACCCGGCCCGGGTGCTGCATCAGGTAGTCGAGCAGGCGGAACTCGGTCGGGCCGAGGTGGACTTCCTTGCCCTGGCGCTTCACGCGGTGGGCCACCCGGTCGATGATGATGTCGCCGACCGTGATGCGGTCGTCGGCCAGGGCCGGGCGGATGCGGCGCATCACGGCGCGGACCCGGGCGGTCAGCTCGACCATCGAGAACGGCTTGACCACATAGTCGTCCGCGCCGGTGTCGAGGCCGCGGATGCGGTCGCTCTCTTCACCCCGGGCCGTCAGCATGATGATCGGCACGTTGCGGGTGTCGGTGCGGCCGCGCAGGCGGCGGCAGACCTCGATGCCCGAGACCTTGGGCAGCATCCAGTCGAGGATGACGAGGTCCGGCGCGCGCTCGCTGGCCAGGGTCAGGGCTTCCTCGCCGTCGGCGGCCACCGCGACCTGGTAGCCTTCCTTGTCGAGATTGTAGTGCAGGAGCGTGGCCAGGGCGTCCTCGTCCTCGACCACCAGAACGTACGGAGTCACGTCGACCGACCCTCCAGAAGCTTACTGAGCGATCACGTCGAGCTTGGGACGCTGGGAGATGATCTCCTCGCCCGTCAGCTCGAAGTGGATGTTCTCGGCGATGTTCGTCGCATGGTCCCCGATGCGCTCGAGGTTCTTGGCCACGAACAGCAGGTGGGTGCAGGCGTTGATCGTGCGCGGGTCGCCCATCATGTAGGTCAGCAGTTCGCGGAAGATCGAGTTGTAGTGCTCGTCGACTTCCTCGTCGCTGCTCCACACGCCGATGGCGCGCTGCACGTCCGAGGCGGTGTAGGCGTCGAGCACGTCCTTCAGGCGGCTCTGCACCAGGCGGCCCATGCGCTCGATCGAGCGGGTCAGGGCGCTCATCGGCTCGGCGTCGTTGAGGATCAGGGCGCGCTTGCCGATGTTCTTGGCGAGGTCCCCGCAGCGCTCGAGGTTCATCGAGATCTTCAGGGCGGCGACGGCGTGGCGCAGGTCCACGGCCATCGGCTGGCGCAGGGCGATCAGGCGGAAGGCCTTGCGCTCGATCTCGACCTGCAGGGTGTCGAGGCGCTCGTCGCGGCCGACCACGCTTTGGGCCAGGCCCGCGTCGCGACGGGCGATGCACTCGATGGCGTCGGCGACCTGGGCTTCGGCCAGGCCGCCCATGCGGGTCACCTCGGCCGTCAGGTGGCTCAGCTCTTCGCCGTAGGATTTGACGGTATGTTCGGTCATGTCCTCGTTCCCTTCCGCTTAGCCGAAGCGGCCGGTGATGTAGTCCTGGGTGCGGCTGTCGCGAGGATTGGTGAACATCTCCTCGGTCGGACCGCTCTCGACCAGCTTGCCGAGGTGGAAGAAGGCCGTCTTCTGCGAGACGCGGGCGGCCTGGGCCATCGAGTGGGTGACGATGACGATGCAGAACTGGCTGCGCAGCTCGTCGATCAGCTCCTCGATCTTGGCCGTGGCGATCGGGTCCAGCGCCGAGCAGGGCTCGTCCATCAGGATCACTTCGGGCGAGACGGCGATGGCGCGGGCGATGACCAGGCGCTGCTGCTGGCCGCCGGACAGGCCGGTGCCGGGCTGGTGCAGGCGGTCGGCCACTTCGTTCCAGAGGCCGGCCTTCTTCAGGCTGCTTTCGACGATGGCCTCGAGCTCGTCCTTGCGGCTGGCGATGCCGTGGATTTTCGGACCGTAGGCCACGTTCTCGAAGATGGTCTTCGGGAAGGGGTTGGGCTTCTGGAACACCATGCCGACGCGCGAGCGCAGCACCACCGGGTCGACGCTCTTGGCGTTGACGTCGGCGCCGTCGATCTCGATCGCGCCCTGCACCCGGGCCGATGGGATGGTGTCGTTCATCCGGTTGATGCAGCGCAGGAAGGTCGACTTGCCGCAGCCCGACGGGCCGATGAAGGCGGTGACCGACTTGGCCGGGATGTCGAGGGCCACGTCGAACAGGGCCTGCTTGTCGCCGTAGAAGACGTTGACGTCGCGGGCGCGGATCTTGAAGTCGCGGGTCTCGACCACGCCGTGGCCTTGCGGCACGGCGGTGTGGATCACGGGGGCGGCGACGCCGCCGTCACGGTTCTGGGTAGGCATGGCGTGTCCCTGGACGAGGGCGAGAGCGTGGGGATTGGTGACGGTCATCTTGATCCTACCACCGGCGTTCGAAGCGGCGGCGCAGGATGACGGCCGCGGCGTTCATGACGATCATGAAGACGAGAAGCACGAGAATGGCGGCGGCGGTGCGCTCGTGGAAGGCGCGTTCCGACGCGTTCTCCCAGATGAACACCTGCACCGGCAGCACGGTCGAGGCGCCGGTGAAGCCTTCCGGCACGCCGGGCACGAACGAGACCATGCCGATCATCAGCAGCGGCGCGGTCTCGCCCAGGGCGTGGGCCAGCGACAGGATGGCGCCGGTCATCACGCCAGGCATGGCCAGCGGCAGCACGTGGTGGAACACCGTCTGGGCCTTCGAGGCGCCGACGCCGAGGGCGGCTTCGCGGATCGAGGGCGGCACGGCCTTCAGGGCCGAGCGGGTGGCGATGATCACGGT
This sequence comes from Caulobacter hibisci, assembly GCF_016135805.1. GTDB lineage: Bacteria > Pseudomonadota > Alphaproteobacteria > Caulobacterales > Caulobacteraceae > Caulobacter > Caulobacter hibisci. The sequence continues at coordinate 14,751 of NZ_JADWOX010000020.1, read as the reverse complement.
CGGCAGAGCCATCAAGGCCAGCACCAAGCCGCCCACCAGGGGCGAGGACCGCGGCACGTGCAGCCAGTTGATGAACAGGGCCAGGCCGAGCAGGCCGTAGACGATCGAGGGCACGGCCGCGAGGTTGTTGATGTTGACCTCGATGACGTCGGTCCAGCGGTTCTTCGGCGCGAACTCTTCCAGATAGACGGCGGCCATCACCCCGACGGGCACCGCGATCAGGGCGGTGATGATCAGCATCAGGGCCGAGCCGACCACCGCGCCCAGCACGCCGGCCTGTTCGGGCTCGGTGGAGTCCGAGCGGGTGAAGAAGTTGACGTTGAAGCCGCCCTTCACGGTGCCGGACTTTTCCAGCTGGTCCAGCCAGGCGAGCTGCTGGTTGTCGAGCTTGCGGTCTTCCTCGGCGGTCGAGCGCTTGATCTCGCCCTTGTAGTAGAGATCGGCGTCGGCCTTGACCGGACCGGTGACCTCGATGGTCTTGCCGATCACCGACGGGTCGGCCTTGATCTTGTCGAGCAGTTGGAAGCCGAGGTCGCGCGAGACCAGGTCCATGACCTTGCCCGACGTCGTGCCCAGGTCGTCGTCCTGGATGTTCAGCTTCTTCATCACCGCTTCGGCGACGATGTAGTCGTAGTTGACGCCGTCGAGCGCGGAGCGGTCGATGCGGTCCGGATTCAGATAGACCGGCACGCTGATCGAGTGGGTCTCGAAGGTGGTGTAGCCCTGGGCGACGATGCGGCCGACCAGCACGACCAGGAAGATCATGGCCACGACGATGGCGGCGACGCCCTGGGCCTTGAACCACATTTCCGAGCGGTAGCGCTTCTTCAGGCGCGCCTCGGCGGCCGAGAGCGCGGGGCGGGGCCCCTGCTCGCGCGGGCCGGCGCCGGCGTTGATGGCGGCGTCAGTCATATTGTTCCCGATACTTCTGGACGATGCGCAGGGCGATGATGTTCAGCGCCAGGGTCACGACGAACAGCGTCAGGCCCAGGCCGAAGGCCGAGAGGGTCTTGGGGCTGTCGAACTCCTGGTCGCCGGTGAGCAGGGTGACGATCTGCACGGTCACGGTGGTGACGGTGTCGAGCGGGTTGGCGGTCAGCTTGGCCTGCAGGCCGGCGGCCATGGTCACGATCATGGTCTCGCCGACGGCGCGGGACACGGCCAGCAGCATGGCGGCCATGATGCCCGGCAGGGCGGCCGGCAGGATGACCCGCTTGACCGTCTCGGACTTGGTGGCGCCCATGGCGTAGCTGCCGTCGCGGAGCGACTGCGGCACGGCGTTGATGATGTCGTCCGACAGCGAGGAGACGAACGGGATCAGCATGATCCCCATCACCACCCCGGCCACCAGGGCCATCTGGTTCTGGACTTCCATCAGGTACTGGCCGACGCCGTCCAGCGGACCGCCGATCAGCACCGCGCCGATGGCGTTGAAGCCGGCGCGGAACAGCGGGCCCACGGTCAGGGCGGCGAAGAAGCCGTAGACCACGGTCGGCACGCCGGCCAGGATCTCGAGCAGCGGCTTGATCGTCGAGCGCAGGCCGCGGCTGGCGTATTCCGAGAGGTAGATCGCCGAGTAGAGGCCCACCGGGGCGGCCACCAGCATGGCGATCAGCATGATCAGGAAGGTGCCGGCGAACAGCGGCACGGCTCCGAAGGCGCCCGAGGAGGCCACCTGGTCGGCGCGCATGGCGATCTGCGGGCTCCACTCGGTGCCGAACAGGAACGACAGCGGCGACACGCTCTGGAAGAAGCGCCAGCTTTCCCAGACCAGGGAGAGAACGATGCCCAGCGTGGTCAGGACGGCGGCGACCGAGCAGGCGATCAGCAGGCCGCTGATCCAGCCCTCGACCCGGTTGCGGGCGCGGAACTCCAGGCCCACCCGCGGCAGGGCCAGCAGCACCCCGCCCAGGGCCACGAGGGCGGCCAGGGCGATGGTGGTGTAGCGCACGGTGGCGGTGATCTTGCGCGACTCGGCGACCTTGGCGTCGAGCGCGGTCTTCAGCTCGCCCTCGTAGGCGACTTCCGACGGCGACTCCTTGGCCGCGATGGCGCGGGCGTCGCTGAAGAAGACGTCCTGGCGATCGGGGGTGAGGGCCGAGACCGCCGCCGGGCGTTCGGCCTGCAGCACCGCTTCCTCGATCCGGCCGCCGAAAACGGCGCCGAGCAGGAGGAGCAGGGCGGCGGGAGCGCCGGCCCACAGCGCCGCGTAGGCGCCGTAGTAGTTGGGCAGCGAATGGAGACGCACGGAGGCGCCGCCAGCGGCCTTGAGCGCTCGGCCGCGGCCGAGCATGAAGGCCGCCAGCGCGAAGAGCGCCAGGGCGAGAAGCGAGAGCCAGGTCAGCATGCGTGAAGCGGTCTTGCGCGTAGGATGCGAGCACGACGCCCGTTGCGCCGCCCCGCCCGTGACCGATCTATGCCGGGCGGGCGCCGACCTTATGCGACGTTTCTACGACAGTTTTACGACACCGCCCGGAGTCGCCCCGTCAGCTGTGGCCAAGTCTTTCTGCGGCAAGGATTTCGCCATCGGCAGATAGACGCCGAAGGTCGTGCCCTCGCCCTGCAGCGACTCCACGTGCAGCCCGCCGTGGTGGCGGTTGATGATGTGCTTGACGATGGCCAGGCCCAGGCCCGTGCCCTGGCGCTCGCCGCTCTTCTGGCCCTCGACCCGGTAGAAGCGCTCGGTCAGGCGCGGCAGGTGCTCGCGGGCGATGCCCGGCCCCTTGTCGCTGACCCGCAGGCCGGCATAGCGCTCGTCGCGGTCGGACAGGTCGGGGGTCAGCAGCGACAGCCGGGCCGCCGCCGGATCGCGGGCCGCCGAGGCCGTGCCCGCCGTCAGGCCGGGGAAGATCTCGACCCGCACCACCCCTTCCTTGGGCGTGTACTTGATGGCGTTGTCGACCAGGTTCTGGATCACCTGGACGATCTGGTCGCGGTCGCCCTCGACCACCGCCGCGCCGCGCGGCGGCAGGATGGAGTCGAAGGTCACCGCCTTGTCGCGGGCCTGGGGCGCCAGGGCGTCGATGACGTCCTCGGCCGCCATGGCCAGGTCGACGCGGCCGGCCGGGGCGATGTGCTCGTTGAGCTCTATGCGCGACAGGCTCATCAGGTCGTCGATCAGCCGCGACATCCGCTCTGCCTGGGCCTGCATGATGCCGAGGAACTTGTCGCGGGCGCCCGGATCCTCCTTGGCGTGGCCGCGCAGGGTCTCGATGAAGCCCGACAGCGAGGCCAGGGGCGTGCGCAGTTCGTGGCTGGCGTTGGCCAGGAAGTCGGCGCGGGTGCGCTCGGTGCGGCGCACGTCGGTTTCGTCGCGCAGCACCAGCAGGGCCAGCTGCGAGCCGCGGTCGTCGCGGCCCAGCGGCCGGGAATGGGCGGTCCAGTCGCGGCCCTGCGAGCCGACGCCGGTCCATTCGACCGTGCGCTCCAGCCCGCCGAACAGGCTTTCGTCCACCGCCTCCAGCACCTGCGGGCTGCGCACGGCGGTGACCAGCAGGGCCCCCTCGCGGATGCGGAAGCGCTCGCGCGCGGCGCCGTTGGCGAACACGAAGCGGCGGCCGGTGAGATCGTCGGCCTCTTCGGCGGCGATCACCATCAGCGGCTCGGGCAGGTTCTCCAGGATCGTCGCGAAGGGCGGGGCGCGGTCGGTCGCCGCCGCGGCGGGCGCCGCCGCCAGGGCCTGGCCTTCGATCCCGCGGCGCAGGCGACGCAGGAGGAAGATCCCGCCGCCGCCCAGCAGCACCGCGGCCGGCAGGGCCACGCCCGGCTTGGCCGCGCCCAGGGCGGCCATCGCCACCAGGGCCGCCGGCCCCGCGGCCACCGCCGTCCAGGCGCCGGCCCACGCGCCCGCCAAGGCGTCGCCCCAACGTTCCGGCGCGACCGGCGAGGGGGGGGAAACGGTGGGCATGGCGGGCGTACGGGCTCCATCGGGAAAGAGGGCGCTGGCGTCCCCGGAAGGACGACCGGAGGGCGGGACCAAGGCTCGTAGGCCAGTTTTGTGACGAAGCGATGATTCGTCGAAGCAGATATGGCGCCGCCCGATCTCATGGGATAGACGGGGAAACCCTGGATGCGTGTCGGTTATCGGCGGTCACCGCAATTTCGCCGCAACATGACGCAATCTCGGGGGTCGAGGGTATTCTCCTTAGGGTGGTCGGTTCGTATGCAGCGCAAGGTCCTGGTCGCGACGGTCGCGGCCGCTCCTCTTATGGCCATGGCCTTGGCCGCGCAGGCCGAGACGGTGGTGAACACCGCGCGGACGACACCGATCGCCACCGGCTCGGCCGGAACGAACGGCGCGGCCGACGATGTCAAGATCGACACGGCCGGCACGATCAAGCTGACGGCCGCCGGCGCGCTGGTGACGCTGAACAGCAACAATAAGGTCAACAACACCGGGGCGCTGAGCACCCAGGGCGTCAACGACTCCACGGCCATCCAGATCAACGGCGGTACGACCGGCACGGTCACCAACACCGGCACGATCACGCTGGACGAGGACTACACCCCGACCGACACCGACTCGGACGGCGACATCGACGGCGCCTTCGCGCTGGGCAGCAACCGCTACGGCGTGCGCCTGACGGGCCCCGGCGCCTTCACCGGCGACATCCTGCTCACCGGCGGCTCGATCACCATCGAGGGCAACAACTCGGCCGGCGTGTCGCTGGAAAGCGCCCTGGTCGGCAACCTCACCCACGGCGGCACGATCGCCGTCACGGGCAACAATTCCTACGGCGTGCGCGTGGCCGCCCCGGTGACCGGCAAGGTCACGATCAACGGCAGCGTCAGCACCATCGGCCAGAACACCACCGGCGTGGCGATCGACGGCGACGTCAGCGGCGCCTTCGTCGTGCAGGGCGCGGTCAACTCCACCGGCTACCGCTACACCAGCCGCCCGTCCGACAAGACCGTGCGCGACAAGCTCGACGCCGACGACCTGCTGCAGGGCGGCTCGGCGGTGCGGGTGGCCGGCAGCGTCGCCGGCGGCGTGCTGCTGGACGTGCGTCCGGCCGACGCCGACACCACCAAGACCGACGAAGACGGCGACGGGGTCGAGGATTCGGCCGAGGGCAACGCCGCCCTGGCCGTCTACGGCTCGGCCCCGGCCCTGCTGGTCGGCTCCAACACCGGCGCCATCACCATCGGCGCGGTGGGCACGGGCGACAACGCCTATGGCGTGATCAACAAGGGCTCGATCCTCGCCAACGGCCTGTTCGACAACGTGACCGCCACCGGCATCCAGCTGGGCGGCGACGCGGGCCAGGCCACGACCATCGCCGGCGGCCTGCGCCAGGACGGCTCGGTCACGGTCCAGGCCTATGAAGCCAACAGCAGCGCCATCCGGGTCACGTCCGGCGCCAACGTCCCGACGATCTGGAACAAGGGCTCACTGACCGCCTACAGCGTGTCGGAAGGCGTGTTCGACGCCCGCGGCGTGGTCATCGAGGCCGGCGCCTCGGCCACCACCCTGCGCAACGGCGGCGTGATCAGCGCCTCGGTGGTCGGCGAAAAGGGCTCGGCCTACGGCGTCATCGACTATTCGGGCAGCCTGACCTCGATCGAGAACACCGGCGCGATCCTGGCCTCGATCTCGCCCACCGACGACGACCTCGACACCGACGACGCCGACACCGACGCCACCAACGAGACCATCACCGGCAAGGCGGTGGCCATCGACGTCAGCCGCAACACCACCGGCGTCACCCTGACCCAGAACGGCGTCAACGACGGCGACGACGGGGCCGACGGCATCGCCGACACCGATACGGACGGCGACGGCGTGGACGACGCCGACGAGCCGAGCATCATCGGCGCCATCCGCTTCGGCTCGGGCGCCGACACCTTCAACGTGCTGAACGGCACGGTCATCGGCGACATCTCGTTCGGGGCCGGCGCCGACGTCTTCCGCATCGACGGCGGCGCGGCGGTGATCGGCGCGATCAGCGACAGCGACGGCCAGCTGGCCGTGACCATCGGCAAGGGCTCGCTGGGCCTGACCAAGGCCGAGACGATCAACATCTCGAGCCTGAACCTGGGCGCCGAGAGCAAGCTGCTGTTCACCGCCGACCCGTCGACCTCGACCAACACCCGCCTCGTGGTGTCGGGCGCGGCCAACGTCGCCTCGGGCGCCCAGCTGGGCCTGCGCCTGACCAGTCTGCTGACCGCCCCGACCTCCTACACGGTGATCACCGCCGGTTCGCTGACCTCGGGAACCCTGGGCCAGAGCCTGCTGAACGACGCGCCGTACCTCTACGTCGCCAGCAGCCGCGCCGACAGCAACAACGTCTATATCGACGTGCGCCGCCGCACGGCCGCCGAGATCGGCATGGCCCGCTCGGGCGCCTCGGCCTATGACGCGATCTTCAACGCCCTGGCCGGCGACGCCGACGTCGCCTCGACCTTCCTGGGCATCAACGACCGCGCCACCTTCCTGCACAACTACAACCAGCTGCTGCCCGACCAGGGCGAGGGCATGTTCGCCACCCTGCAGACGGTCAACCAGCAGATCTCGCAGGCCACGTCGCTGCGGCCCGATCCGGGCGACCGCTACGGCCCCGACAGCATCTGGATCCAGGAGATCAACGCCCTGGTCCGTCGCGAGGACGGCGAGACCCTGGGCACCGACACCCAGGCCTTCGGCTTCGTCGCCGGTTACGAGGCCATGGGCGACGCCGGCGGCGCGCTGGGCGTGACCCTGGCCTACAGCGCCCTGGAAGAGCACGACACCGTCGCGCAGGTCGGCGAGCAGACGACCTCGTCGATCCTGCAGGCCGGCCTCTACTGGCGCCGGTCGGTGGGCCCCTGGCGCTTCAATCTCGGCGGCGGCGGCGGCTACGGCTGGTTCGAGAGCGACCGCGTCCTGGCGCTCGACACCAACAGCGACGGCTCGCCCGACTCGTTCCGCACCTCGCGCGCCGACTGGGGTGCCCTGACGGCCAACGCCTTTGCCGGCGCCGCCTACGAGGTCAAGTTCGGCCGCTTCTTCAGCCGTCCCGAAGCCCGCCTCGACTACACCTATCTGAACGAGTCCGCCCACGACGAGACCGGCGGCGGCAAGGCGATGGACAACCTGATCGGCCGCCGCAAGTGGAGCAACCTCAGCGCCGACACCGGCGTGGTGCTGGGCGCCGAGTTCGGCCGCGACGTCTGGGTGCGCCCGGAAGTGCGGATCGGCTATCGCAAGACCGTGGCCGGCAAGCTGGCCGACACCGTCGCCACCCTGAACGGCCAGCAGTACATCCTGGCCCCGTTCGACGACAAGGACGGCGCCCTGACCCTGGGCTTCGCCCTGCGGGCCGGCACGGCGATGTCCTACGTGGCGCTGGAAGGCACGGCCGAAAGCACCAAGCGCCAGAAGCGCTACAACGTGAAACTGACCGGCCGGACGATGTTCTGATCGACTTCCGCTCAGGTGGAACAAGGGGCCTCGCACAACGTGCGGGGCCCTTTTTCATAAGGGCTTGATGCTGCTCGGGCGACAATCGGCCGCAGCGCCGAGCGTCGCCGCGAGCCGCTGCACTAAAGGTCCGTTTAAGGACTAACGTTAAGCATCCTCCCATCGACAACAGACGGCGGCCCAGATCGCCGTGAGGGGAAGACCTTGACCATCAATCGCTTCGCCCGGGGCGCGGCCGCCCTGGCCGGCGCCGCGACGCTCGCCGTCGCCGGCGGCGCTCACGCCCAGACCGATCAACAGGCGCGCATCGAGGCCCTCGAGGCCCAGCTCGCCGCCCTCCAGAAGCAGATCGCCGAGATCAAGACGGCCACCGCCGCCGCTCCCAAGGCCGCTCCCGCCGCTGCCCCCGCCGCGACCGTCAGCATCGCCGGCGGCCGCCCGACCATCGCCTCGTCCGACGGCGCCTTCAGCGCCACCCTGCACGGGGTGATGCAGCTCGACACCGCCCACTACTTCCAGGACAAGGGCCTGCCCGCCGTGATCGGCAACGGCCGCGACCTCAACAGCGGCAGCAACTTCCGCCGCGCCCGCCTGGGCGTCGACGGCAAATTCTTCAAGGCCTTCGACTACAGCATCCTGCTCGACTTCGGCGGCGCGGGCACCGACGGCGCCGGCGCGCTGCAGGAGCTGTTCATCCAGTACAACTACGCGCCCTTCAAGGTGCGGGTCGGCGCCTTCGCCCCGAACGTGGGCCTGGAGGACGCGGCCTCGACCAACGGCTCGCTGTTCGCCGAGCGTCCGGCGATCTCGGAACTGACGCGCGGCCTGGCCGCCGCCGACCGCCGCTACGCCCTGCAGGTCCAGACCAGCGGCGAGAACTGGCTGCTGTCGGCCGCCGCCACCGGCGGCAAGAGCGGCGACGCCCAGACCTTCGACGAGCAGCAGGCCTATGTGGCCCGCGCGGCCTTCGCGCCGGTCAAGGCCAAGGACTGGATCGTCCACACCGGCGTCGCGGGCGGCTACATCGTCACCCCGGCCCAGTCGACCATCGGCGGCGCCTATCCGCTGACCCTGGCCGAGCGTCCGGAACTGCGCGTCGACGGCACGACCCTGGTCACCACCGGCGCCATCGACGCCGACAACCTGCGCCACTTCAGCGGCGAACTGGCCGTGCAGCACAAGAACCTGCTGGTGCAGGGCGAGGTGTTCGACATCGCCGTCGAGCGCCGCAACCCCGCCGCAGGCGTCAGCGATCCGAAGTTCGGCGGCTGGTATGTCGAGGCCGGCTGGGTGCTGACCGGCGAGGCCCGCCGTTACAACGCCTCGACCTTCGCCTTCGACGCCCCGACGATCGCCAACGCCTTCGACCCGAAGGCCGGCAAGTGGGGCTCCTGGGAGCTGGCGGCCCGCTATTCGGTGCTCGACCTGAACCACCACGAGACCGCCACCCTGGCGGCCGACCGGGTGCGCGGCGGCGAGCAGACCATCTGGACTGCCGGGGTGAACTGGTTCCCCAACTCGGTGACCAAGTTCTCGCTCGACTACCTGGACGTCGACGTGGATCGCCTGGACCCGGCCGGCGGCGCCGTGGCGCTGAGCCAGGGCTACCAGGCCGTCAACCTGCGCAGCCAGTTTGCGTTCTAGGGTAGGCCTCTAACTCCCGTCATTCCCGCCTACTCTCCCTTCCCCCTTGATGGGGGAAGGGTCGGGGATGGGGGTGACTGCTGAATTGGCGGCGGTGCTGCGTCTGACGCCGCACCACCCCCACCCCTGCCCCTCCCCCATCAAGGGGGAGGGGGTCGCGGCTTCAAAGTGGGATGAAGGGAAGACGTGGGAGCAGCCCTCCCCCGCCCCTTTCTGATCCCGCCTTCAGAAACATTCAGGCGCGCGGCGGCCCCCGGATCGGCCAAGGTTTCGGCGTTATCCCAGAGGACGCCCGATGACCCTGCTCCGCCCGCTTTCCCGCCGAGACCTGTCGATCGGCGTCGGCGCCGTGGCGGCGGCCGCGCCCCTGGGGGCGCTGGCCCAGCCTAAAGCGGTCACTCTGCTGAACGTCAGCTACGACCCGACCCGGGAACTGTACCAGGAGATCAACCCCGCCTTCGCCGCCTACTGGCAGAAGCGGGTCGGCCAGACCCTGGACATCAAGCAGAGCCACGGCGGCTCGGGCAAACAGGCCCGCTCGGTGATCGACGGGCTGCAGGCCGACGTGGTCACCCTGGCGCTCGCCGACGACATCGACCAGATCGCCGCCCGCGGCCTGATCGCCAAGAACTGGCAGTCGCGCCTGCCGCAGAACTCGGCCCCCTACACCTCGACGATCATCTTCCTGGTCCGCAAGGGCAACCCGAAGAAGATCAAGGACTGGGGCGACATCACCAAGCCCGGCGTCGAGATCATCACCCCCAATCCCAAGACCGGCGGCGCCCCGCGTTGGGCCTATCTGGCCGCCTGGTCATGGGCGCTGAAGCAGAAGGGCGGCAACGACGCCTCCGCAAGGGCCTTCGTCCAGCAGCTCTATCGCCAGGTGCCGGTGCTCGACAGCGGCGCGCGCGGCTCGATGACCACCTTCGCCCAGCGGGGCGTCGGCGACGTGCTGCTGACCTGGGAGAACGAGGCCCATCTGGCCCGCGACGAGTTCGGGGCCGACAAGTTCGAGATCGTCTATCCGTCGCGTTCGATCCTGGCCGAGCCGTCGGTGGCCGTGGTCGACAAGGTGGTGCAGCGGCGCGGCACCCGGCTGATCGCCGAGGGCTATCTGAACTTCCTCTACAGCCCGCTCGCCCAGGACCTGATCGGCAAGCACCACTATCGCCCCCGCAACGCCAAGGCGGCGGCCAAGTATGCCGACAAATTCCCGAAGATCCCGCTGGCCACGGTCGACGGCCAGTTCGGCGGCTGGGCCAAGGCGCAGGCCCGGCATTTCGCCGACGGCGGGGTCTTCGACCAAATCTACCGGCCCTGAGAGTCTTCTTGGGCGTGAAGCCTACCTAGGCAATAGGGTATGAGCCTGAGCGTCAGCTTCGCGCGTTATCCGCACGACACCGCCATGGACATCACCCGAGACAGAGCGACATCGCCATGACCACCGCCTTGAAGTCTCCCACCCGCCGCGGCCTGCTGGGCGCGGCCGGCGCCGCCGCGGCCTTCGGGGGCGCGACCCTCACCGCCGGCCAGGCCCTGGCCCAGCCCAAGCCGCTGACCCTGCTGAACGTCAGCTACGACCCGACCCGCGAGCTCTACAAGGCGATCAACGCCGCCTATGCCGGTTACTGGAAGAAGAAGGTCGGCCAGACCCTGACCATCAACCAGAGCCACGGCGGCTCGGGCAAGCAGGCCCGCTCGGTGATCGACGGCCTGGAAGCCGACGTCGTCACGCTCGCGCTCGCCTACGACATCGACGAGATCTCGGACAAGGCCAAGCTGCTGCCGGCCAACTGGCAGTCGCGCCTGCCCGACAACTCCACGCCCTACACCTCGACCATCGTGTTCCTGGTCCGCAAGGGCAACCCGAAGAAGATCAAGGACTGGGGCGACCTGGTGAAGCCGGGCGTCGAGGTCATCACCCCGAACCCGAAGACCTCGGGCGGGGCGCGCTGGAACTACCTGGCCGCCTGGGCCTGGGCCCTGAAGCAGAAGGGCGGCAACCCGGCCAAGGCCCAAGCCTACATCACCGACCTGTTCAAGCACGTGCCGGTGCTCGACACCGGCGCCCGCGGCGCCACCACCACCTTCACACAGCGCGGCATCGGCGACGTGCTGCTGGCCTGGGAGAACGAAGCGTTCCTGGCGCTGGAGGAAATTCCGGGTCAGTTCGAGATCGTCGTGCCGTCGATCTCGATCCTGGCCGAGCCGCCGGTCGCGATCGTCGACAAGAACGTCGACCGTCACAAGACCCGCCTGGTCGCCGAGGGCTATCTGAAGTTCCTCTACAGCCCGCTGGCCCAGGACCTGATCGCCAAGAACCACTATCGTCCGCGCAACAAGGCCGTCGCGGCCAAGTACGCCGACAAGTTCAAGAAGATCCCGCTGGTGACGATCGACAACACCTTCGGCGGCTGGCGCAAGGCCCAGGCCACGCACTTCGCCGACGGCGGCGTGTTCGACAAGATCTACCAGCCGAAATAACGGCTTAGCTGAAGCTTGACCTATCGCGGCGCGGCGGTCCCCATGGGGACCGCCGCGTTTTGCATTTCAGCACTGAAGCTTGGTCGGGAACCCGACCCTGCGCCCGGCGTTGAGGCGATACGGGGCATAACAAAAACAACGCCGGGGTCGGGCTGAGGAATGACGGATTATCTGCAGTCCCAGCGGGCGAGCGACCAGCTCGCGGCCGAGCATGGCATAGACGACCCCTTCGCCGCGGCGATCCGGGCCACCCGCATGGCGATGATCGTCACCGACGCCACCCAGGCCGACAATCCGATCATCTTCGCCAACGACGCCTTCCTGCGGCTGACCGGCTATGTCCGCTCGGAAATCATCGGCCGCAACTGCCGCTTCCTGCAGGGTCCCGAGACCGATCCCGCGTCGGTGGCCGAGCTGCGCGGCGCGATCGCCGACGGCGAGGACATCGCCATGGACATCCTCAACTACCGCAAGGACGGCAGCACCTTCTGGAACGCCCTGTACCTGTCGCCGGTGCGCAACAAGCAGGGCCAGATCATCTACTTCTTCGGCTCGCAGCTGGATGTCAGCGACAAGAAGCGCACCGAGGACCACCTGCGCGAGACCCGCAGCGACCTGGAGGCCGCCGTCGAGGCCCGCACCCGCGAGCTGACCCAGGCCCTGGAGCAGAAGACCGCCCTGCTCCACGAGGTGGACCACCGGGTGAAGAACAACCTGCAGCTCATCTCCAGCCTCCTGCTGCTGCAGAACCGGCGCGAGAAGGAGCCGGGGGTCAAGGCCAGCCTGCGCGGCATCCTCGAGCGGGTGAACGCCATCGCCACCGTCCACCGCCGGCTGTTCCAGAGCGCCGACGTCGAGCGCTTCGACGTCTCGGCCTTCGTCCGCGACCTGGTCTCGGACATGACCGGCTCGGCCAACCGCGAGGAGATCCGAGTTCGGCTGGACCTGGAGCGGGTGGACGTCGCCGCCTCGAAGGCCGCGCCCCTGGCCCTGGTGATCAGCGAGCTGTTCTCCAACGCTCTGCGCCACGCCTTCCCCGACGGCCGCCCCGGCGAGATCCTGGTGTCGATCACTCGCCTGAACGGCGATTTCCGGATCGAAATCGCCGATGACGGCGTTGGACTATCTGAAACGGCCCGGTCTTCGGGTTTCGGACTGACCATCGTCCAGCTGCTCTGCCAGCAGCTCAAGGCGCGGTCCGAGACCACGGCGGCCGATTCCGGCACCCGCGTCGTCATCCATCTGCCCGTAAACGGCGTGCATCATTGAGCAGAGTTAGGACCCAGTTTTCATGTCCGGGCGTGCGTTGGATGTGCTGATCGTCGAGGACGAGGTGTTGCTGGCCACGGAGCTGGAATATCTCGCCGAAGAGGTGGGCTACCACTCGGTGGGCCTGGCCATGAGTTCGGACGAGGCGGTCGACTTGGCCAATTCGCTGCATCCCGACCTGGCTCTCGTCGACGTGCACCTGCAGGACGGCCCGACCGGCGTCGAGGTGGTGCGCAAGATTCATGACGACTGCGGCTGCGTGGCCCTGTTCATGACCGCCAACGTCAAGCGCCTGCCCGACGATTTCGCCGGCGCCTGCGGGGTGATCGGCAAGCCCTATTCCGAACATGGGGTGAAGATGGCCCTGGCCTATCTGGCCGTCTGCCTGGAAGAGGGCCACGCCCCCGGCTGGCCGCCCGTGGGCCTGGAGCTGGCCCCGGCCTTCGCCGAGCGCTGGGGCCTGACCGACATGCCGCGCACGGCCTGATGGCCCAGGCCTCGCCCTTCGCCGTGGTCGTGGGAACCGTGGCGGCCCTGCTATCGATCACCAGTTTCGCCCCGCAGATCGTCAAGATCGTGCGCGAGAAGGACGCCTCGTCGGTGTCGCTGCGGACCTATGTGGTCACCGTGGCCGGCTTCTCCTGCTGGCTGGCCTACGGTCTGATGATCAAGGCCTGGCCGGTGGCGGCCTCGAACCTGGCTTGCCTGCTGATGTCGGCCGCCGTGCTCGCGTTGAAATGGCGCTATGGCCGCCAAAGGGACCGTAAAGACGTCAAAGGGTGACAGGGGGGGCGGGGTCCGCTATCGAGGCGCGCCTATTTTCGCGCATCAGGACCACCGCCTTGACCGACGTCGCCGAGGAAGCCGGCTGGGCCACCGCCAAGACTTTGGCCGAGGCCCTGCCCTATATCCAGATCTACGACCGCGAGACGGTGGTGATCAAATACGGCGGCCACGCCATGGGCCAGGAAGAGGTCGCCAAGCTGTTCGCGGCCGACGCCGTGCTGCTGAAGCTCTTGGGCGTGCACCCGGTCGTGGTGCACGGCGGCGGTCCGCAGATCAGCCGCATGCTCGACAAGGCCGGCGTCAAGTCGACCTTCATCGACGGCCTGCGCGTCACCGACGAGGCGACGATGGAAGTGGCCGAGATGGTGCTGTCGGGCGCCATCAACAAGGAAATCGCCAACTGGATCACGCTCGCCGGCGCCGAGGCCGACGTGCGCGGCGTGGGCCTGTCGGGCAAGGACGCCCGCCTGATCACCGCCGAGAAGGTGACCCGCACCAAGAAGGATCCGGACAGCAATATCGAGCAGGTCGTCGACCTGGGCTTCGTGGGCGAGCCGACCAAGGTCGACCCGCACCTGATCCAGGCCCTGCTGACCTCGGAAACCGACTACATCCCGGTGATCGCGCCGATCGGCGTGTCCGAGCAGGGCGAGACCTTCAACATCAACGCCGACACCGTGGCCGGCGCCCTGGCGGGCGCCCTGAAGGCCAAGCGGATGCTGATGCTGACCGACATCAAGGGCGTGCTCGACGCCAACGGCGAGCTGATCCGCGAGATGACGATCGAGCAGGCCCGCCAGCTGATCGCCGACGGCGTGGCCACCGGCGGCATGATCCCCAAGCTCGAGAACGCCATCCACGCCGTGGAGAGCGGCGTCGAGGCCGTCGTCATCCTCGACGGCCGCCGCCCGCACGCCATGCTGGTCGAACTTTTCAGCGAGCACGGCGCGGGCACGCTGATCTCGAAATGACGGTCGCGATCCTCCCCCTCTGGGGGAGGTGGCCCGAAGGGCCGGAGGGGGGCCGTTTTCAGCTTCCGCCGCGCCAAGGCCCCGGGGGCCCCCCGCGGGGGGGGTGCCGAACCAACCAGAGGGGGGGGTGGGAGGCCGGACGCGCGCTCACGACCAACGACCAGCAGCGCGGGGTGTGAACGACAAACCACCATAACC
>NZ_JADWOX010000002.1 GCF_016135805.1 Caulobacter hibisci | reverse complement strand
TGTTTGATTTTGCTTACGTCTGAAAGCTCCCCGACGGGGATCAACGCCTGTCTATCCCCGTCCGGCGCAGGTGTCCTACTCCCATCGGGAGAAGGAAACCTGCGCCGGATGAGGGGTTAGGGACGGTCGACGGCGTGCCGGCACGCCGGTTGGCGGCGTACGCCCTCACCCTCCCGCCGCTTCGCGGCGGGCCCCTCCCTCTCCCCACGGGAGAGGGAGCAGGTAGACGCCCCTAACCCGTGACGAACACCTTCTTCAGCTCGCTCTTGAGGATCTTGCCGTTGGCGTTCCTGGGCAGGGTCTCGGGCCAGAAGACGACGCGGACCGGCACCTTGAAAGCGGCCAGACGGTCGGCGACGAAGGCGCGGAGGTCGTCTTCGGTGGCCTGCGCGCCGGGTTTCAGGGTGACGACGGCGGCGGGTTCCTCGCCGAGGGTCTTGTGGTCGACGCCGACCAGGGCCGCGTCCATCACCGCCGGATGGTCGTAGAGGACGTTCTCGACCTCGATGCAGTAGATGTTCTCGCCGCCGCGGATCAGCATGTCCTTGGCCCGGTCGATGATGTAGCAGAAGCCCTCCTCGTCGAGGCGGGCCAGATCGCCGGTGCGCACCCAGCCGTCGATGAAGGTCTGGGCCGTGGCCTCGGGCTTGTTCCAGTAGCCCTTCACCACCTGCGGCCCCTTGCACCACAGCTCGCCGACCGCGCCGATCGGCAGCTCCTGGTAAGGCGCCTCCAGGGTCATGATCTTCAGGTCGGTGACCGGCACGGCCGGGCCGCAGCTTTCGGGGCGGTTCTCGTAGTCCTCGCCGGAGTTGGAGGTGGCCGTGGCCGAGGTCTCGGTCATGCCCCAGCCGTTGCCGGGCGAGGACTTGGGCCAGATCTCCTTGATCTTGCGGACCAGTTCGGGCGCCGAGGGCGCGCCGCCATAGGCCACGGTCTCCAGCGACGACAGGTCGTAGTTCTCGCGGCTCGGATGCTCGATGATCTGCCAGGCGATGGTGGGCACGCCGCCCATCTGAGTCAGCTTCTCGTCCTGGATCAGCTGCATGGCCTTTTCGGGATCCCACTTGCGGATCATGGCCAGCTTGGCGCCGCCGAACAGGCCGGGGTTCATCACCGCGAAACAGCCGGTGGCGTGGAAGAACGGCACCGAGATCAGGGCGCCCTTCTGCGGCAGGCTGGGATCCGGCTGAGGCGGGGCCTCGCCCCGGCGCAGGAAGCTCCGCGCGGACGCGGCGGCGGCGGCGAAGATGTTGCTGTTGACCGCCCGGTGGCTGGCCAGGGCCCCCTTGGGCTTACCGGTGGTGCCGGAGGTGTAGAAGATCGTCGCGTCGTCCTCGGGACCCAGTTCGACGGTCGACAGCGGCTTTTCGTCGAGCTTGATCCAGTCGTTGGGACAGCCGATCACGCTTTCCAGGCGCGTGACATAGGGGTGGGCGATCTCTTCCTTGCCACGCGAAACGTAGACGCGCTTGAGTTCGGGGCAGTTGTCGAAATGCTCGGCCAGGCGCTCGAAGCGCTCGACGTCCATCACCGCCACCGAGGCGCCGGAGTCGACGAGGCCGTATTCCAGCTCGGCCCCGGTCCACCAGGCGTTCAGCGGGGTCAGGATCGCGCCGATCGACAGGCCGGCATAGAAGGCCACCGGCCATTCGGGCAAGTTGCGCATGATCAGGGCGACCCGGTCGCCCTTCTTGACGCCGGCAGCTTCCAGCTCGGCGGCGAAGACGGTGACTGCCCGGTAGAAGGCCTCGAAGCTGACCCGCTCGTTCTCGTGCACCAGATAGATCTTGTCGCCGTGGGTGCGGCCGACCTGCAGGGTGTGGCGCAGGGTGGGCGGACAGTTCTTCCAGGTGCGCGTCGGCACGCCGTTGATCTCGACCTCCTCCATCTCGCCGGGCGATCCGGGGGCGGTGATCAGGGCGTAGGCCTGTTTCACCGACATGGCGGGCCAAGGAGGATTGGGGGGCGGCGCGTGAGCGGCCTGGGTCATACGTTACTCTCCCGGTGTCGATCGCGCCTCGTTGAACGAGCGCGTTTCCGTCGAGTAAGCACGGCGCGACGGCCGATGTAAACGGTCGTTTGGACGATAAGGGAACAATGTTTAGTTGGCCGCATCGTCCTTCTCCCCTTGCGGGAGAAGGTGGCGGCGAAGCCGACGGATGAGGGGTCGCGCGGCGGGTTCTGAGAGACCCCTCACCCGACCCCGCTCCGCGGGGCCACCCTCTCCCGCAAGGGGAGAGGGATCGCGGCTAGCCCATCGCCGCCAGACGCTGCAGGGCCGCTTCCAGCTTGGCTTTGGCCGCTTCGGCTTCGGCCAGGCGTTCGCGATTTTCGTCGACGACCTCGGGCTTGGCGCGGGCCAGGAAGTCGGGGTTGCCGAGCTTCTTGCCGGTCTTTTCGATCTCCGACACGTGGCCGGCGATCTCCTTGGTCAGGCGGGCCTTTTCGGCGGCGACGTCGATGAATTCGGCGACGCCCAGGGCGCCCGTCGCTTCACCCATCACCACCGGGGCCGTGCCGGCCGGGGCCGCTTCGACCAGCGAGATCTCACCCAGGCGGGCCAGGCTGACTAGCAGGTCGCGGTGGCGCGACAGGCGGCCTTGGGTGCCCTCGCCCGCCCCGACCACGGCCAGGGCCGGCTTGGCCGACGGCGGCACGTTCATCTCGGCGCGCAGCGAGCGGATCTCGCCCACCGTGTCGACCAGCCAGCCGATCTCGGCGGCCGCCTCGGCGTCGATCCAGCTTTCCGGCAGATCGGGCCAGGAGGTCGAGATCAGCAGGGCCTCGCGGGCCGGGCCGCCCTCCTGCGCCGTCTGGTCCCACAGCTCCTCGGTGATGAACGGCATCACCGGGTGCAGCAGGATCAGGATCTGGTCGAGCACCCAGGCCGTGGTGGCGCGGGTCTCGGCCTTGGCGGCCTCGTCCTCGCCATTGAGGATCGGCTTGGCCAGCTCCAGGTACCAGTCGCAGAAGACGTTCCAGATGAAGCGGTAGAGGCTGCCGGCGGCTTCGTCGAAGGCCGGGGCTTCGAGGGCCTTGGTGACCTCGCCGAGGGTTTTCACGACCTCGCCGCGGATCCACTTGTTGATCGGCTGGGTGACGGTCGCGGGGTCGAAGCCCTCGACGCGGATGCAGCCGTTCATCTGGGCGAAGCGCGTGGCGTTCCACAGCTTGGTGCCGAAGTTGCGGTAGCCCTCGATGCGCTGCTTGGACAGCTTGATGTCGCGCGCCTGGCCCGACATCGCCGTCAGGGTGAAGCGCACGGCGTCGCAGCCCAGCTCGTCGATCAGGGCCAGCGGGTCGATGACGTTGCCCTTGGACTTGCTCATCTTGGCGCCCTTCTCGTCACGGACGAGGGCGTTGATGAACACCTGCTTGAACGGGGCTTCGCCCATGAAGTGGATGCCCATCATCATCATCCGGGCGACCCAGAAGAAGATGATGTCGAAGCCGGTGACCAGGGTGCTGGTCGGGTAGAAGCGGGCGACGTCCGGGGTCTTTTCCGGCCAGCCGAGGGTCGAGAACGGCCAAAGGGCCGAGCTGAACCAGGTGTCGAGGACGTCCTCGTCGCGGTTCAGGACCACGTCGGCGCCGAACTGCTCGCGGGCGGCGGCGTAGGCGGCCTCCTCGGTCTCTTCGACGAAGATCGAGCCGTCCGGGCCGAACCACGCCGGGATGCGGTGTCCCCACCAGAGCTGGCGCGAGACGCACCAGGGCTCGATGTTGCGCAGCCACTCGAAGTAGGTCTTCTCCCAGTGCTTGGGCTCGAAGACGGTCTCGCCGGTCTCGACGGCCTTCAGGGCCGGCTGGGCCAGGGTGTAGGCGTCGACGTACCACTGGTCGGTCAGGTAGGGCTCGATGACCACGCCCGAACGGTCGCCGTGCGGGACCATGTGCTTGGTCTTCTCGATCTCCTTCAGCCAGCCCTCTTCCTCGGCGCGGGCGACGATGGCCTTGCGCGCGGCGAAGCGGTCCATGCCCTGATACTCGGCCGGGACGGCGTCGTTGAGCTTGGCTTCGGGGGTCAGGATGTTGATGGCCGGCAGGCCGGCGCGCTTGCCGACGCCGAAGTCGTTGAAGTCGTGGGCGGGCGTGATCTTCACCGCGCCCGAGCCCTTGGTCGGGTCGGCGTAGTCGTCGGCGACGATCGGGATGCGGCGGCCGACGATCGGCAGGACGACGTCCTTGCCGACCAGGGCCTTGTAGCGCTCGTCCGACGGATGGACGGCGACGCCGGTGTCGCCCAGCATCGTTTCGGGACGGGTGGTGGCCACGACGATGTAGTCGCGCGTCTCATATTGGGTCGGCTTGCCCTCGTCGTCGAAGGCGACCGGGTGCTCGTAGGTCACGCCGTCGGCCAGCGGATAGGCGAAGTGCCAGTAGGCGCCGTCGACCTCCCGTTGCTCGACCTCAAGGTCGGAGATCGCGGTCTGGAACTGCGGATCCCAATTGACCAGGCGCTTGTCGCGATACAGCAGGTTCTGCTTGTAGAGCTGGACGAAGACCTTGCGGACGGCGGCCGACAGGCCCTCGTCGAGGGTGAAGCGCTCGCGCGACCAGTCGCAGCTGGCGCCCAGGCGGCGCAGCTGGTTGGTGATCGCCCCGCCGCTTTCGGCCTTCCATTCCCAGACGCGCTCGACGAAGGCCTCGCGGCCCATGTCGCGGCGACCGATGTTGCCGGCGGCGGCCAGCTGGCGCTCGACCACCATCTGGGTGGCGATGCCCGCATGGTCGGTGCCCGGCAGCCACAGGGCGGCCTTGCCGCGCATGCGGTGGAAGCGCGTCAGCACGTCCTGCAGCGTGTTGTTCAGCGCGTGGCCGATGTGCAGCGAGCCCGTCACGTTCGGCGGCGGGATCACGATGACGAACGGCTCGGCGCTCGGGTCCTCGCTCGGCTTGAAGGCCCCGGAGGCCTCCCAGGCGGCGTACAGGCGCGGTTCGACGGACTTGGGATCGAAGGTCTTTTCAAGCATGGCGCAGGGATATGCCACTTACGGCCGCGCCGGGAAACCGGGCGACGGGTTTATCGGGGATTTTGAACGGGAAAAGGCGGCCGCCGGAGCGACCGCCTTTCCAATTTCCGTGCGTCGGCGCCCGCTCCTAGAAGCGGTACGACGCCAGCATCATACGCCGCGGCCGCGCGAGATCCGGTGGACCTCTTCCTCGACCTTGCTCTCGACGATGCGCGGCAGGTTCTGGTCCAGCCACTCCTTGAGCAGCGGGCGCAGCAGCTCGCGGACGACGTCCTCGAGGGTGCGGCCGTTGGCCGGCATCAGCAGGGCCGAGCTCAGGCTGCCGAAGGCGCTGGCGGCGAGGCCGGCGGCGTGGTCGCCGACCAGGGTCTCGGCGACTTCGTCGCGGTTGAAGGCCGGCGGCGGGCTGTAGACGGGCTCCGGCGGCGGGGGCGGCGGCTCATAGGCCGGCTCCGGCTCGGGTTCCGGGGTGTAGACGTCGAGATCGCCGAGCGTCTCGATCGGGGCCGGGGGCTCGATCGGGTCGGTCAGGTCGAGGACGTCTTCCTCGACGGCCGGCTCCGGCTCGAAAACCGGCTCGGGCGCGGGCGGCGGCGCTTCGGCGGCCGGCGCGTCGTCTTCGGAGATGATCCGCCGGATCGAGGCGAGGATCTCCTCCATCGTCGGTTCTTGGGAGCTCTGATCGGACATGTGGGCTGGGCCGTATTAAAGGGCTACGAATCCTTGGCGTCCTGCAAGACGCGCGCCGCCGATGGTGCAGACTTGCACGGCTTAAGCAAGGCCAAGGATTCGCGGCGCGATGATTCGTCCGAAGGATGGACGGTTTTACTTACCCGCGGCGGGGACGACGGCGGCCGGCGAGGCGACCTTGTCGAGGGCCTGGACCACCGGCTCCCACGGCACCCAGCCGATGGCGTGGTTGACCTTGTCGAACGAGGTCTTGGGATCGTAGCGCGTCACGTCCGGCGCCAGCTTGCCGACGTCGAGCGCGCCCATGGCCTGCAGCACGCCGGCGCTGGCGACGTATTCGTCGCGGCGGGCGGTGACCAGGGCCAGTTCGGCGGCGCGCAGCTCCTGCTGGGCGTTCAGGACGTCGAGCGTGGTGCGCAGGCCGACCTGCTGCTCCTGGCGCACGCCTTCGAAGGCGATCTTCGTCGCCCTCACCTGCTCCTCGTTGGAGACCAGGTTGGCGCGGGCGGCCAGGAGGTTGCTCCAGGCGCTGGAGACCTGTTGGACGACGGTGCGCTTGGCGCCCTCGACGGCGATGCGGGCGGCGTTCTCGCGCTCGCGGGCGGCGCGGATGGTCGAGGCGTTGAGGCCGCCGGCGAAGATCGGCACGCGGGCGGTGATCGAGCCGGCGATGGCGCGATCGTAGTCTCCGAACTGCTTGCCGCTCTTACCCGCCGCGTTCACCTCGCTGGCGTCGTAGCCGAAGCTGGCGCCGGCCGCGACCGTAGGCAGGTAGGCCGCGCGAGCCGCGGCGACGGCGGCCGTTGCGGCCTGCTCGTCGTAGCGGGCGGCCACGACGGTGGGGTTGTTGGCTTCGGCTGCGTCGAAGGCCTGCTCGACCGTGCCCGGCAGCAGGGCGGCGAGCGAAGGCTCGGGCGCCAGGTCGGTCGGGTTCTGGCCGACGATCTGGGCGTAGTTGGCGCGAGCCACGGCCAGACTGGCCTGGGACGACGACAGGCTGGCCTTGGCGGCGGCCAGGCGGGCCTGGGACTGGGCGACGTCGGTGCGGGTGATCTCGCCGACCTCGAAGCGGGCGTTCGATTCGTCCAGCTGGCGGGTCAGGACGTTGACGTTCTCCTGGGCGATCCGCAGGCTTTCCTGGGTGCGGCGAACATCGACATAGGCGGTGATGACGTTGGCCAGCAGCGACTGCTCGACGCTGCGCAGGTCTTCGCGGCCGGCCAGAACGTTGGCCTGGGCGGCGGTCAGGTTGGCGCTGGCCTTGCCGCCCGTGTAGAGCGGCTGGGACAGCGACACCGAGGCGCCGCTGCCGCTGGTTTTCAGCGTGTCGTAGGGTCGCGACGGGCTGGCGTCGGTTCCATAGTCGGTGCGCGAGGCCGTCAGGTCGGCAGAGCCGCTGACGGTCGGACGGAAGGCGCTCTTGGCCTGGACGACGCCCTCGTCGGTGGCCCGCAGCGCCGCCCGCTGCTGCTGAAGAGTCGGGTTGGTCTGGTACGCCAGCGCGACGGCGTCCGTCAGCGTCTCGGCGTTCGCCGCCGACGCCAGGAAACTCATGCAGCAGGCGGCGGCCAGCAATCCGGCCCGACGGCTCTTCGACATCCCGTTATTCCCCAACACACACGAAGCTCGCACTTCCATACGAGCGCTGTAAGGCCGACCGTCAACCGTCGCTAGTTAAGCTTTTTTCACGCAGGCGTTGTGCCTGGGCCGCGAAAAGAGCTCGATCAGAACGCGAAGCCGGCCTCGACCGGGAAGCCGGCCAGGAGAGAAGGCGTGGAATCGAACACGGCGCGGGCGCCCACGCCATCTTCGGCGCGGACATAGAGCGTGGCGCGGCCGACGGGACCTTGGCGCTCGACGACGCCCAGGCGGCCATGCAGGGCCAGGGCCGCGGTCCAGGCGCCGGGAGCCTTGGGCACGCCGCCTTCGCAGACGATGACGTCATATTCACCGCCCGGAACGGCGGCCAGGTCGTCGCCGTCGAGACGGGTGACGGCCAGGCCCATGGTCTCGAGCACGACGGCGGCGTAGGGCGCGGCGATGGCCAGGGCCTTCTCGCCGGCGCGCGGCTTGATGATCTGCAGCAGCTTGCCGATGTCGCGCGGGCGCATCAGGGCGCGGCCCGGAGCGTACTCCACCTCGGCGTCGGCATAGGCCAGATAGCCCTTGCCGGCGGGGACGAGGTTTTCGCGCGGCACCACCCGCAGGGCGTCCTGCAGCGGCAGGTCGGTCACGTCGGCGGTGCGGATCTGGCTTTCCACCATGTTCAGGCGGGCGGCCGCGAAATCGGAGCTCATGGACTTCCTCGGAAAGCGGTTCGACAGGCTTATAGGTCCGCGTCTCGTCGGAAGGCAATCTGCGCCTGCATACGAATGCACGGCGCCTTTTGGCGCCGCGTCAGACCGTCTCGCCGAGCAGGCGGCGCAGTTGGTTGATGGCCGGGCGCATCAGGGGGCAAACGGTGGCCGCCGTGGCCAGGGGCGGCCCCAGCACGGCCGCACGGCCGGCGTCATTCTCGCACAGCTGCACGGCGATGCGGGCGATCAGGGCCAAATCGGGGTCCTGCAAGGCCGCGCGCTGGTCAAGCAGCCGCGTCAGATAGCGGGGGTCGGCGTCATCGGGATAGGTCTCGATCGCGTCCTCGACGCTCTTGAGCAGCACCTCGATACGGCCGTCCGCCCCCACGGCGGTCGCGGCCTCACGCAACTTCACTTCGATCTCACTCATGCCCCAACGCGCCCCCCGCGTCCGCCGTCCCCTGAATTCGGCGGCCCGTATGGCGTAAAATCACGCCCGGCGCCTCCCCCAAACGCAAGCTGTCCCCAAAATGGGGACATGATGAATTTTACTGGCGCAGCGACTCAGGCTGACGATTAATGCGGCCTTAAGCCTCAGGGGACGGCATGAGCACGGATGTTCGGCGCGCGGTTATCCGCCTTTCGGCGGGTTATTTCCTGCGCTCGCTGGATGTCGCCAAGAGCGTCCACGGCAACGACCCGGTCCGCGCCGTCGTCTTCACCACCATCTGGGTGGCCAACACTTCGCACATCAAGCCCAATATGGGCTTCGACGCCAAGGAGGCGCTGGTCCAGGACGCCCTGCGCAGGCCGGTGACTGTGGTGCAGATCGCCGATTCCCTGGCGATGCCCGCCGAGACCGTGCGCCGTCACGTCAGCGCCCTGATCGCCGACGGCCTGTGCGTGCGCCATGGCCGCAAGGGCGTGACCATTCCGGCCGAGGTGTTCACCCGCCCCGAGATGCTGGCCTGCCTGGACCGGCAACATCAGTACACCGAGACCTATTATCGCGAGTTGCAAAGGCTGGTGAGCGCCTAGGCGCGACGACCGCCCGTCACGCCCTGGACGCCTCGAACCGCAGCGCATCGGCGATCATCGTCTCCAGGTCGCGCGTGGGCCGCCAGCCCAGACCCTCGCCGATGGCGCGGATGTCGGCGACCAGCGACGGCGGATCGCCCTCGCGGCGAGGACCGAAGGCGTAGGGCGTCGGACGCCCGGCGACCGCCCCGGTCGCCTTGATCAGTTGCAGCACCGACGCGCCCCGCCCGGCCCCGACATTGTAGGTCGCGCCGCGCCCGCCCTCGATCAGCTGGCGCGGGGCCAGCACATGGGCGTCGGCCAGGTCGGTTACGTGGACATAATCGCGGATCGCGGCGCCGTCGGGCGTGGGATAGTCGGCGCAGAAGATCGTCAACGGGCCGCTTCGGCCAAGAACGGCCTTGCACAGCACGGAACCAGGTGGGTCTCGGGCTCGTGGCGCTCGCCGATCTGGCCGGCGGGATCGGCGCCGGCGGCGTTGAAGCAGCAGAAGATGGTGACGTTCAACCCGTTGGCCGCCTCCATTCGGCGCAGGGCGTCTTCCAGGGCGAGCTTGGTCGATCCGTAGGGATTGATCGGCCGGGTGGGATGGTCCTCGGGGATCGGCGAGACCTGGGGCGCGCCATAGACCGAAGCGGTCGACGAGACGACCAGCGGGGCGACGCCGGCGTCGGCCAGCGCCTCGGCGAAGATCACCCGGCCGTCAGGTTGTTGTCCTAGTACCTGGCCGGATCGCGCGTGCTTTCGCCGACCAGGCTGTGAGCGGCAAAGTGAATCGCGCCCCTGATGTCGTAGCGGGCGACAAGGTCCGTCACGAGCGCGGCGTCGCGGATGTCGCCCTCGTGCAAAGGTCCCCACTTCACCGCGTCGGCTTGGCCCATGACCAGATTGTCGAGCGTGACGGGGCGATAACCTGCCGCCGCGAGCGCCTTGCAGGCGTGAGACCCGATATAGCCGGCGCCGCCCGCCACGAGAATCGACTGGGAACTGGACACCGGCCCTCTTTCGCCGCTCGCGCCCTGGCGCGCCAGCGTCACTGCATGTCGCTAAACCTTGCGCCGGCCGCAAACCCAAAGCCTTCCGGACACCGAAAGACGCGCCGGCTCCGGACGATGAAACGATCAGGCCTTGCAGGGATATCCCTGGCGAACTCCCTTCGAAAACGAAGGAGAGTGGCTCCGCGGGTAGGATTCGAACCTACGACCAGCCGGTTAACAGCCGGCTGCTCTACCACTGAGCTACCGCGGAACAGGTCGCTCTCAAGAGAGGCTGGGTGATAGCCGCCCGGGTGACTCGGCGCAAGACGGCAAAACGACGCGAACGCCGATAAACAACAACTGCTTGTGGAGGGTTTTTGAGAGCGGGAAGGCCTTCGAAAAATCGAAGGAAAGAGTGGCTCCGCGGGTAGGATTCGAACCTACGACCAGCCGGTTAACAGCCGGCTGCTCTACCACTGAGCTACCGCGGAACAGGTCGCTCTCAAGAGAGGACGCGGTTTAGCGGCGTCGGCGACTCGGCGCAAGCGCCTTTGAGACAAAAAAACAGCCCGGTTCGAAAACCGGGCTGTGAAAAAGTTGAGTGATGGTGGGGCGCCTTCAAAAAGAAGACGCTCTCAACCTCGTCAATCATGGTTAACCAGATCTTAATTTCAGACCCGGAGGCCAAAAGGTCGCAGGCGCTCGAGATCAGACCGGCACGACTCGCGCTCAATTCGCGACCCAATCTGCGATCATGTGTAACGGCGATACGCGGCGCGCTTCCCGCAGGCCGACTCGGTCGCTAAAGCGTTCACCATGAACGAACCCGACGACCAGTGGTCGGTCACGCTCCAGCGCGGCGTGGCCAGTCTCGATTTCCAGGTGACGCGCGATCCGGCGATCGGATCGCCCGTGATGACGGGCAGGCCCGCCGACATGCGCGGCGCGCGCGCCATGGTCCAGGCCGCGGCCCTGGCCGCCGCCGAGGCCGACCGCTGGGTCGCCGTTGGCTCGGGCGACATTCCCATCCCCCGTGACCTGGTGCTGACCCGGCGCGACCTGGCCAAGGCCAAGGCGGCCGAGCCGGCCGGCAGCGTGACCTCGCCGTTCACGGCCGGCTATGCCGCCGTCTACCGCCTGGAACTGGTCAGGCTGCTGTGGGCGGCGATCTCCGACGCCCCCGCGCGCCGGCTGGAGGAACTGGCCCGGCGGGTTCCGTCCTGAGCTAGAAACGCCGCCACACGGCCACGACGCCGCCGCGCTCGCGCAGGGCGTTGCGGCCCGAAGCCGTGCCGGTCAGACCGGCCTGGACGGACCAGCCGGCCGGCAGGTCGTAGACCGCCGAAAGCTCCAGATTCAGGTAGCGATAGGCCTCGTAGGCGCCCTGCCCCGCGCCGAGCGACGACACCGCATAGCCCTGGCCCATCAGCATCAGGCGCCTGTTCGGCCGTACGCCGGCCGTGGCCTCCAGCCGGCGCTCGTCGGGCGGCTCGCCATTGCGCCGCCGCAGGCCGCCCTGCAGATCGACGAAGACGTCGCGCCCGTACACAGCGCCGCTCCAGCCGACCAGCAGGCGGCTGTCGTATTCGGTCTCGGGCGAGCCCTTCTGGGCCGCGCCGGGATCGGCGTCGCCGCCCGGCAACCGCACCGCGTTCTGGCTGGACACCACCCAGCCGTCGCGGGACAGCAGGCGATACCGCGCGCCGATCTCGAAATGCCCGGGTTCATCGGCGCGGGCGTCGCGCGTGTGCAGCCTTCGCACCGAGCCCTGGACGCCAAGCGTCAGCCGGTCGGTCAGGCCGTACTCGGCGAAAGCCTGAAGCTCGGTCTTGCGGTAGTCGACGATGTCGATCGCCCGGCCCTCGGCGTCGAAGCCATGGGTGCTGTCCTGGCGGCGGAGGTTGACGATCACCTCCTTGCCGCCTTTGGGCTGGGTCCAGGCGGCCGCCCAGGCCGCGTCCGCGGAGGCCAGCAGCGAGGCGAACGCCGCCATCGCCCCAAGCCCCATCCTGGCCAGCGTCAGGCCGCCCTTCATGTCTCGCCCCCATGCGACCGCATGGCGACGATATGAACACCAACTATCGCAAAAGCTGTATAGATATTTATGCGATTGACTCGCAAGAGCGTGACACCTAGATCCTATTGCGAACCAATCGCAAACCGATGTCGGGTTTCCTCCCCTCACCCATGACATCGCCTGCGTCCGGCGGAGGCTGCCCTCCGTCGGACGCCCTTTGCGCACACTCGCCGACCGGCCCCTGGAGGTTCCGAATGAGCTGCGCCTGCGGACAGGAACTGGATTTCGAGGACACCGGCCCAGACGGCCTGGCCCGGGGCGAGCGGCTGCTGCTCTGGGGCCTGCGCACCTGGGCGGCGCTGCGGCTGCAAGGCCGGCCGGCCGAGGCGGCGATCCGCTCGGCCTTCGCCCGCTCCGCCTCGCCGCGCACCGCCTCGCTGTTCCTGCAGACCATGATGCTGGTGGAAAGCGACCTTGTGCGGCCGCTGCAGATCCAGTGCCCGCACTGCGCGGGCTATGGGCTGGACGAGCAGCGGCTGGTCACCGCCTGCGGCCTGGCCGCCGCGGCCCCGGGCCTGGCCTCGCGCCTGCTCGCGCCCCTGGTCGCCCGCCCCGACGTGACCGCCGTCCTGGCCCGCGCCCTCAACCACGCCCTGGCCCTGGACGGCGCGCCGCTGCCCGTGCGGATGGGAGAGCCGGTCGAAGACGCCCAGCCTCTGCGCATGGCGACGATCCACTAGGCCCGCGGGCCCGGGCCGGCTTGGCGAAGCGACCCGCCTCGCCTATCCAGGGTCCATGACCACACACCGCATCGTCGACCAGGACCTCGTCTATTCCGGCTGGCTGCGGCTGCACGCCCTGACCCTGGAAAGCGCCGGCGGCGAGCGGTTCCGCCGCATGGTCGAGGACCATGGATCTGCGGTGGCGGTGCTGCCCTATGATCCCGAGCGCAAGGTCGGCGTGGTGGTGCGGCTGACCCGCGCGCCGCTGCTGTTCACGGGCACGCCCGCCATCGTGGAGGTTCCGGCCGGCCTGATGGACCCGGGCGAGACGGCCGAGGCGGCCGCCCGTCGCGAGGCCCTGGAGGAAACCGGCCTGGCGCTGCGCGACGTCGACGCCGTCGGCGCGATCCTGTCGATGCCGGGGGTGTCGACCGAAAGCATCGCCCTGTTCCTGGCCGAATACGCCGTCTCCGACCGCGCCCACGCCGGCGGCGGCCTGGCCGAGGAGCACGAGGACATCGAGGTCATCGAACGACCGCTGGACGACCTCTGGATCGAGATGTCGGCGGCCGCGCCGTTCGACGCCAAGAGCAGGTGCCTGCTTCAGGCCCTGCGGCTGCGACGGCCGGAGCTGTTCTCGGTTCCGGTCTAGAGCTCGACCACGAAGCGCAGGCCGTCATAGGCCGGCTCGACGCCGGGCGGCAGTTGGCCGGCCAGGACGTTGTAGTCGAGATCGATGTGCAGGTTGGTGAGGATCGCCCGCTTGGGCCTGGCCCGCTCGATCCAGCCCAGGGCCCGCTCGACATTGGCGTGGGTGGGATGGGAGGTCCAGCGCAGGGCGTCGACGATCAGCACGTCGAGGCCTTCCAGGGCGAGCCAGCTGTCCTCGGGGATCTGCAGCACGTCGGGAATGTAGGCGACGCCGCCGAACCGGAAGCCGGCGGCTCGGATCTCGCCGTGGTCGACGTCGAAATTGACCACCGGAATCGCGCCGCTGGGCCCTTCGATGCTCCAGGCCTGGCCATGGGCCGGCAGATGGCGCGGGTCGCAGATGGCCGGATAGCCGCCGGTGGTCTCGAAGATGTAGCGAAACCGCAGCAGCAGGCCGTCATAGGTCGCCGGATCCATGTAGGTCGGGATCTTGAAGCGGTGGTTCAGGAAGAACGGCCGCACGTCGTCGATGCCATGGGCCTGGTCAGCGTGGTCGTGGGTGAACAGCACCGCGTCGACGCGGCCCGCCCCTGCTCGCGCGGTCTGCAAACGCAGGTCCGGCGAGGTGTCGACGATGACCGTGGTGTCGCCGCGCGGATCGCCGCCCGACAGCCGCCGCACCAGAATCGAGCAGCGCGAGCGGTGGTTCTTTGGCTCGGCCGGATCGCAGTCGCCCCAGTTGCCGTCGGCCCGCGGCACGCCGCCGGAGGAGCCGCTGCCGAGGATCGTGAACTCCAGCCGGCCGCCGCTCATGGACGCGGTATCGCGTCGAACAGGGCGAAGAAGGCGTCTTCGGAGCGCTGCTCCGCCTCGGCGCGGCTCCAGCCGCGGATCTCTGCCAGCTTGTCGACGATGTGCGGCAGGTGAGCCGGCTCGCAGCGGCGGCCGCGCATCGGCACGGGGGCCAGATAGGGACAGTCGGTCTCGACGATGATGCGGTCGCCCGGCATGTCGCGGATCACGGCGCGCACGTCCTCGGCCTGCTTGAAGGTGGCGATTCCCGAGACCGAGAACCAGGCGCCCAGGGCGGCGGCCCGGCGGGCCAGGTCCGCGCCGCTGGTGTAGCAGTGCATCAGGATCTTGAAGGCGCCCTTGGCGTGCTCCTCCTCGAGGATCTGGCCCATGACGTCGTCGGCCTCGCGGGTGTGGACCACCAGCGGCAAGCCGGTCTTGCGGGCGGCGGCGACATGTTGCTTGAACACGGCGGCCTGAACCTCGCGCGGCGACAGGTCGTAGTGGAAGTCCAGGCCCGTCTCGCCGATGCCGACCACCTTGGGCCGGCCGGCCAGGTCGACCAGTTGGGCCGTCGTCAGGTCCGTATGGTCCTTGGCCTCGTGCGGGTGGGCGCCGACCGTGCACCAGATATCGGCTTCCGCCATGGCGATGGCGTGGACGTCCGGAAAGCTGGGGATCTTGTCGCAGATGGTCAGCATCATCTCGATCCCGGCCTCGCGGGCGCGGGTGATGACGGCGTCGCGGTCCTCGGCGAACTGGGGCGCGTGCAGGTTTACGTGGCTGTCGATGAGCATGCGGTCAATTGGCGGCCTTGGCGGCGGCGCGCAAGTCCGCAATCGCCGTCCAGAACACGTCGGCGCGGTCGAGGTTCACGGCCTCGGCCTCGATCGGCAGCCGGATCAGCCGCTCCCAGGCGCCGGCCCAGCGGTCGAGGCCGGCCGGGGTGCGGTCGCCGGCCATGCCGACGGCCATGGCGTGGATCTGGTCGGCCAGGCGCTCGAACAGCAGCTCGAAGCGGGCCTGGCCCTCGGCGCCCTTGAAGGTGTCGGCCAAGGCCAGCAGCGCGGCCTCGTCGATCTCGGGCAGCTTGCGCAGGATCTCGCCGGCGGTGTCGTCGGCCTCCAGGGCCTTGGCGGCGGCCAGCTGCAGCGCCTTGCCCGGCGCGCCGTGGGCCATGCGGCCCAGGCGCTCGGCCTGGCGGCGGTCCAGGCCCAGGCGGTGCTCGACCATGTCGGCGGCGCGCTCGACGCCGGGCGCAGGCACGGCCAGGCGCCGGCAGCGCGAGCGGATGGTCGGCAGCAGCTTGCCCGGCGAATGGCTGATCAGGAAGATCACGCCCCGGGCCGGCGGCTCTTCCAGGGTCTTCAGCACGGCGTTGGCGGCGTTGACGTTGAGGTCGTCGGCTGCATCGATGATCGCCACCCGATAGGGCGAGACGGCCGGCGAATTGGCGAAGAAGCCGGGCAGCAGGCGGGCCTCGTCGACCGGGATCGACTTGCGGGCCTTGCCGTCGTCGGTGGCGCGCTCCAGCACCATAAGGTCTGGATGCGAGCGGGCGGCGACCTGTCGGCTGGTGAAATCGGACGGCGCCGAGCCCAGGGCCCCGAAGGCCGGATCGGGCCGCGCGCCCAGCAGGCGGCGGGCCATGCGATAGGCCAGGGTCGCCTTGCCGACGCCTTCGGGGCCGGTCAGCAGCCAGGCGTGGTGCAGCCGGCCGCGGCCCAGGGCGTCGATGAACGACAGCTCGGCCTTCTCCTGGCCGTCCAGCGAGAAGACGTCGCGCGGATGCGGAGGCGCGTCGCTCATGCCAGGTCCAGCCGCTCGGACACGGCCTCCCAGACGGCGACCGAGACTTCGTCGATGCTCGCCGTGGCGTCGATCACCTGGCAGCGCTCGGGCTCGCGGCGGGCGATCTCGAGGAAGCCGGCGCGCAGGCGCTTGTGGAAGTCGAGGCCCTTGGATTCGAAGCGGGCGGCGCCGCCCCGCGCCGAAGCGCGTTCCAGCCCGGCCGTGGCCGGCAGGTCGAAGACCAGGGTCAGGGCCGGGACCGTGACGCCCAGCACGTGCTCTTCCAGGCTGGCGATCAAGGACGCGGGCGCATCGCCGCCGGCGCCCTGATAGGCCCGGGTCGAATCGGCGAAGCGGTCGCAGACGACCACCGCGCCGCGGTCGAGCGCCGGACGGATCACCCGCTCCACGTGGTCGCGGCGAGCGGCGTACATCAACAGGGTCTCGGTCACCGGCGACCAGCGATCGGCCGCGCCGTGCACCAAGAGCTCGCGGATCGCCTCGCCGCCGGGGCTGCCGCCGGGTTCACGGGTCAGGACGACCTCATGGCCGAGCGCCTCCAGCCGCTGCGCCAACAGGCGCACCTGGGTGGACTTGCCGGCGCCTTCGCCGCCTTCGAAGCTGATGAATGTTCCGCGGGTCACCGGCCTCAAATCGGCTGGAACGCGGGGCTTGTCCAGACCTGGTTAGGGCCGCAGCACCGTCGCGTCGCCAAAGCCCAGCGAGGCGACGCGGTCGCGGACGCCCCAGGCCTCGCCCTCGTCGGCGCCGCAGTTGACGACGACGCGGTAGAGCGTGCCGCCGGCGCGGTCCATCGGCTCGACGGTGACCCGACCGGCCGAGGCCAAGCGTTCGGCGGCGCGTTCGGCGTTGTCGCGATTGGCGAAGCTGCCGGCCTGGACGCGGAAGGCGCCCGACGCGGACGACGCCGCCTGGACGATCCGCGCGGGCGGGGCGTCGTCGGGCTGGTCGTAGAGGTTGGAGGCCATTTCGCGCGGGATCTCGCGATAGGCCGGCTTGGCGGGCGGCGGCGTCGCGGGAATGTCGGCGAAGCGGCGGGGCTGGTCGACGGCGGTCTTCGGCGCGGGGCCGATATAGCGGACGCGCACCTTGGCCACGCCCGAGCGGCGATAGCCCAGCTCCTCGGCGGCGGCGCGCGACAGGTCGATGACCCGGTCACCGACGAACGGCCCGCGGTCGTTGACCCGCAGGCGCATCTTCTTGCCATTGTCGAGGTTGGTCACCTCGACGATGGATGGCAGCGGCAGCGTCTTATGGGCCGCCGACGGCAGGTCCATGTCGAAGATCTCGCCATTGGCGGTGCGGCGGTTGTGGAACTGCTCGCCATACCAGGAGCCGACGCCGACGACGTCGTAGTCCGGGTCGTTCTTCGGATAATACCAGATTCCCTTGATCTGATAGGGCTTGTCGGTGCCGCGCAGGCCCTGGCCGTAACCGGGCGGCGGCGGGCCGTGATAGTCGCGGTCGGCGGTGACCTTGGGCGGGGTCTTGTTGATCGGCAGGCGCGGCGACGGCGTCGCGCAGGCGGCCAGGCCCGCGGCGCCCAGCGCCGTCAGGCCCAGGACCTTCAGCGCGCGAATTTCAAAACTGCAGATGCGCCGCATAGGTCGCCAAAACTCCGGATGGTCGTCCCCCATCGTGGTTTCAGCTTCGTTCAGATGTTTTTAGGCTTGGTTAAGGATGCCTGCGACAGATCGCTCTGGAGCCGACGCGCGGGCGCTGATATAGCCGCCCGCTCCGGGCAGGTGGCCGAGTGGTTTAAGGCAGCGGTCTTGAAAACCGCCGTGGGTGAAAGTCCACCGTGGGTTCGAATCCCACCCTGCCCGCCAGATTTCCTTCAGGGCGTTCCGCCGGCCGCGCGATAGTCGCGGCGGGCCTCGTCGAGCGCGGCCTTGGCCTTCCTGGCCTCGGCGCGTCGGCGACCACGGGCGGCGTCGGCCTCCTTCTCCAACTCGGCGAGACGGCGCTCGAACGCCCGCGCCTCTTCCCGGTGACCCGCTTCCAACTCCGCCAGCCTTGCCTCGGCGGCATCAAGGTCTGAGCGGTCGGGCGGAGGCGGCGGTTCTTCCGGTTCAGGGTCCTTGGTCGGTTTGGCGCGCCCGTTCGGCTTCTTTGGTCCATCGGGGATGTCGGGCAGGCTCGGCGCCAGTCCGAACGGGTCCTTGGAGCCCGCTGCGCGCCGCAGAGGCGTTTCGGGATGTTCCAGAGCTGAGGCGATCGCGGCCTCGTCGGTCGCCAGCCTGGCGCTTCCCTCGGCGAACAGGTTCTGGCGCACGCCCCAGGCGTCGAGGGCCGCTTGCTGGCTGGACGCGGCGACGACGGAATCGTGGAAGCCGAACTGGGCTTCGAAGACCTTCAGGCGGCGCGCGCGGGGCTTGGCCATGGCGGATCCTCCCTCGCCGAGCCAATCCGTTTCGAGCGGCGAAGTTCCCCCGTCTGGCGCGCCCTCTGGCGTCAGGGGCCTCGCCAAGGTAACCAACGCCCTTTCGAGGCGGCCTTTCGCGCCGCCCAGCCATCGTGATCAAGATCCTGACCTCCATGACCGACACCGCCTCCGCCGCCGTCTATGGCTTTCCCCCGCGCGAGGTGATCGAGACGCCGCGCGGCGCGGTGCAGACCGCTCCGACCGTTCCGGGCGCCGAGCCCCTGGAGGGCCTGGCCGACGCCTCGCTCGACGCCTTCACCGCCCTGGCGCCGGCCGGCGCCGTGGAGCGCCGCTATGTGCTGGCCCAGATGCTGCGGGCGCTGAAGCCCGGCGGCCGGCTGACCGTAGCCGCCCCCAAGGATCGCGGCGGCCTGCGTCTGAAGAAGGAGCTGGAAGGCTTCGGCTGCAAGATCGGCGAGGACGCCCGCCGTCACCACCGCATCTGCGTGACCCTGCGCCCCGAGGCCCCGACGGGCCTGGCCGAAGCGCTGGCCGACGGCGCCCCGCGCCGGATCGACGGCGAAGGCCTGTGGACCCAGCCGGGCGTGTTCAGCTGGGATCGGCTCGACACCGGCACCGCCCTCCTGATGAGCGCCCTGCCCGCCTTCTCCGGCGCTGGCGCCGATCTTGGCTGCGGCATCGGCGTGCTGGCCCACCAGGTGCTGGCCTCGCCCAAGGTGACCAAGCTGGCCCTGATCGACATCGACCGCCGGGCCCTGGACGCGGCGCGGCGCAATGTCGGCGACGAGCGGGTGAGCTTCGCCCACGCCGACGTGCGGCTGGGCCTGCCAGAGTTGTCGGGCCTGAACTTCGTGGTCAGCAACCCGCCGTTCCACGAGGGCGGCGGCGAGGACAAGGCGCTGGGCCAGGCGTTCATCCGCGGGGCCGCGGCCCTGCTGCGCAAGGGCGGCGTACTGTGGCTGGTGGCCAACCGTCACCTGCCCTACGAGGCGGTGCTGGCCGAGCACTTCAGCCGCGTACGCTCGGCGCTCGACCAGAACGGCTTCAAGGTGTTCGAGGCCGTCAAATGAGCAAGCCGCTGATGGCCAGGCTCGACCGGCTGCTGGCCAATCTGGGCTATGGCGCGCGGCGCGAGGTCCAGGCCCTGGTGGCGGCCGGCAAGGTGACCTTCGACGGCGTGCCGCTGAAGGACGCCGGCAAGCGCATCGCGGTGACGGCCGACCTGCCCCAGCACCTGATGATCCGGGGCGTGCCTGTGGATCCGCCGGCCCCGCTGGTGCTGCTGATGAACAAGCCGCTGGGCGTGGTCTGCTCGCACCGGGAGGACGGTGAGCGGATCTACGACCTGCTGCCCAAGCGCTGGCAGGTGCGCGATCCGGCGCTGTCGAGCGTCGGGCGGCTGGACAAGGACACCTCGGGCCTGCTGCTGATCACCGACGACGGCGATTATCTGCACCGGGTGATCTCGCCCAAGCGCCATGTGGCCAAGACCTATCTGGCCAGCCTCGACCGACCGCTGTCGGGCAAGGAGGCGCAGGCCTTCGCCGCCGGGACGCTGATGCTGGAGGGCGAGGAAAAGCCGCTGGCGCCGGCCCAGTTGGAGGTGATCGACGAGACCACCGCCCGACTGACCATCACCGAGGGCCGCTATCATCAGGTGCGCCGGATGTTCGCGGCCATGGGCAACCATGTCGTGGCCCTGCATCGCGAGCGGATCGGCGGCATCGTGCTGCCGGCCGACCTGGAGCCGGGCAAGCACCGGATCCTCAGCGCCGAAGAGGCCGAGCAGGTGTTTTCGTGAGCGACATCGAGGTCGACGCGCGCGGGCATCGCTGCCCGGTGCCGACCTTGAAGCTGCGCAAGGCGCTGGAACAGGCGCCAGGCGGGGCGACGGTGCGGCTGCTGGCCGACGACCCGATGGCGCGCATCGACGTGCCGCACTTCGCTCGGCAGTTGGGGGCGACGCTGGAGGGGGTCGAGGACCTGCCCTCCGGCGTGATCAGCTTTCGGGTGACGAAGGCGCCTTGAGGGCGATGGCCTTGGGGCCTTCGACCAGGGCCTGGGGTCGCTCGTCGAGCGCGATCTCGACCTCGGTGGCCAAAGCGCCGCCGTAGAACACAGCGTTGACGCTCCACGACAGCCAGATCAGGAAGATGATCACGGCCGAAATCGAGCCGTAGGTCGCGCCCAGATGGGCCACCTTCTCGACGTAGAAGGCGCTGGCCCACGACATGAACACGCAGAACAGAGCCGCGGCGACGCCGCCGGTGATCGAGGCGCGCCAGCCGACCGGGGCGCGCGACATGGCGTAGCGGTAGATCAGGGTCATGCCGAAGACGAGGCCAAGGGTGGCCCAGGTCCACTCGCTCTGGATCCAGGACACGCCCTCCAGCGGCCGCAGGTTCAGGGTGCTGGAGAGCAGCCGAAAGGTCAGGAAGATCCCCGACATGGCGAACAGCAGGCCGAAGGCGGCGATCAGCACGAACAGCGCCATCAGGTTGAAGCCGAAGAAGCCGCGCTGGTCCTCCTCATCATGGATGAACGACAGGCCGGCCAGCAGGGCCTTGAAGCCGCGATGGGCGGCGTAGACGCCGATGACCAGGATGACGAGGCTCTGCAGCGAAACGGTGTAGACCGGCGCATGGGCCAGGCGCTGCATCTCGCTCTGGAAGATCGGCCGCGCGCCGGGCGGCATCATGAAGGCCAGGGCGTCGGCCTGGCGGGCGGCGGTGCTGGGGTCCAGCAAGAGGCTGTAGAGGCCGATCAGGATCGCCAGGCCCGGGAACACCGCCAGCAGGGCGAAGAACGACACCCCGCCGACATAGAGCATGACATCGCGCCCCCACAGCCGGGTGAGGGCCAGGCCGAGGACGCGGAGGATTTCCTGAATCCAGTGGATCGGGTCGAGATCGAGGTCTCGCCAACGGATGGGGGCCTTGGAGGGCTGCATCCGCCGGAACCTGCCCCCGGCGGCCCGGGGAAGCAACCCTTGTACGGCCGCGCTGTTCGAAACACTGGTCTTGGCAAGTCAAAGACGCGCCGCCTCAGGGAAAGCGACGCGTCTCCGCAGGACTTGCCTGAACCGGCCGTCACATCGAGGGACGGGTTGGCGCGGCGGCCGGTCACAGTTCGAAACTAGGATTCGCCGCCTGAACCGCGGCTGAACGTGGTTGTCAGTTTGGCGAGGGTGCGAAAACCTCGCCCTTCGACGAGCTCAGGGTGAGGTTTTCTACTGCGCCGCCCTGTCCTTGGTCCTCATCCTGAGCCTGTCGAAGGACGAGGACCACGCAAGGCGCCTACAGCGCGCCGGCCGCCTCAAGCTCTGCGATCGCCCCCGCCTCGAAGCCCCAATCCGAAAGCGCGGCGGCGTTGTCGCCTCCGATCTTCGGCGGCGGCCCCTGGATGGCGCCGGGGGTGGCCGAGAAGCGGGGCGCGGGGGCGGGCTGGATGACGCCGGCGACCTCGACGAAGGTCTTGCGGGCCTTGTTGTGGGCGTGGCCGGGGGCTTCGTCCATCGACAGGACGGGGGCGAAGCATACGTCGGTGGCGTCCATGATCGCGCACCACTCGTCGCGGGTCTTGGTGGCGATGACGGCGGCCAGCTTCTCGCGCAGGGCCGGCCAGTCCTCGCGGCTCATCTGGGCCTGGAAGTGCGGGTCGGTGATGCCGGTCTTCTCCAGCAGCAACAGGTAGAACTGCGGCTCGATCGAGCCGATCGACACCCACTTGCCGTCGGCGCACTGGTAGGTGTCGTAGAAGTGGGCCCCGCCGTCGAGCAGGTTGCTGCGCCGGCCCTCCTGCCACATCCCCATGGCCTTGAAGCCGTAGAACATGGCCATCAGCGAGGCCGCGCCGTCGCTCATGGCGCAGTCGATGACCTGGCCCTGGCCCGTCTCGCGCGCATGGATCACCCCGGCCAACAGGCCGAAGGCGAGGTAAAGCGCCCCGCCCCCGAAGTCGCCGACCAGGTTCAGCGGCGGGATCGGCTTGTCCTGCGCGCCGATGGCGTCGAGGGCGCCGGTGATGGCGATGTAGTTCATGTCGTGGCCGGCGGCCTTGGCGTAGGGGCCAGTCTGCCCCCAGCCGGTCATGCGGCCGTAGACCAGCTTCGGGTTGCGAGCCAGGGCGACGTCCGGACCCAGGCCCAGGCGTTCCATGACGCCGGGACGGAAGCCCTCGAACACCGCATCGGCGGTCTCCATCAGCTTCAGGCAGGTCTCGACGGCGGCCGGCTGCTTGAGGTCCAGCGCCACCGAGCGGCGGCCGCGGGCGGTGACGTCGGCGGCCGAGGTGCGGCCCGAGCCCTTGCGGTCGATCCGCACGACGTCTGCGCCGAGATCCGACAGCAGCATGCCGCAGAACGGCCCGGGGCCGATCCCCGCGAACTCCAGCACCTTCAGCCCCGAAAGCGGTCCCTGGCCCATCCCGTCTCTCCCGTTCTTCTATCTCGTTGCGGGCAGTAGGACCCGGCTGACGCTCGGTCAGGCAAGCCCGGGCGCAAACCACCTGTCGACAAGGTTAAGCCTGCGACCTTGCATCCCTTTGCCGCACCCAAGCCTCTGCTATGTTGGCTCGCGAATCGTAGGCCTGCGCCAGCGGAGAGACGAATTTGGCGGTGAACGCCCGGATCCTGATCGTGGCGCGTGACGACACGCGGGCCGGTCCCCTGTCGGAGGGGCTGGACCGGCTGGGCTGGCGCACCATCACCGCCCGCGGCCCGTATGCGGCGCTGGCGGCGCTGGGCGACCTGCAGATCGAGGCCGTGATCGTCGACATCGACGCCGCCGGCCCCGACAGCCAGACCCTCGCCCGTCGCCTGAAGGCCGCCGTGGCCCCGCGCCGCCTGCCGGTGATCGCCATCGGCGAGCCGGGCATCGAGGTTGGCCAGAGCGCCTTCGACCTGACCCTGTCGCCGCCGCTGCATCCGTCGCAGGCGGTGCTGCGCCTCGAATCCCTGGTCCGCACGGCCATCGCCGAGGAAGAGTTCGAGCTTCGCCTGACCACCTTCGGCGATCGCGGCCGCCGGCTCGACCTGCCGGAAGCCGCCAGCGTGCCCTATCGCGTGCTGGCCATCGGCGAGCCCGCTCCCCAGTTTCTGGCCCTGTCCAACGCCCTGACCCGCAGCGGCGCGGACGTGGTCGGCGCCTTCACCGCCTACACCGCCTTCGACTACCTGCACGAGCGGGCCTTCGACGCGGTGGTGCTGTGGGCCGGCGAGAACCAGCAGGAGGCGATGTCGATCGCCGCCGGCATGCGCCGCAACACCCGCCTCTTCCACATCCCGGCGCTGCTCTACATGAACGCCGAGAGCTATGTGACCATGTCCGAGGCGTTCCATCGCGGCGTGTCGGACGTGGCCTCGCCGCAGACGCCCGAAGGCGACACCGCCCGCCGGGTGATTGAGCTGGCCCGCAACTATCGCCGGGGCGAAGCCATTCGCGGCGCGCTGGAAAAGGCCCGCAGTTCGGGCCTGATGGACGCCGCCACCGGCCTCTTCACTCGCGACCTGTTCGCCGCCCACCTGTCGCGCCTGGCCGGCGCCGCCCGCGAACGGGGGCGTCCGCTGTCGATCGGCGTGCTGCGCGTCGCCGACAAGCCCGAGGTCCTCTGGGCCCGCCAGAACGGCTGGCTGGACCGCGCCATTCCGCAGATCGGCTCGATGGTCGGTCGCCTAGTCCGCGTCGAGGACACCGCCGCGCGCCTCGCGCCGGAAGTCTTCGCGCTGGCCCTCCCGGCCACCAACCTGACCGCCGCCAAGGCCGCCGCCGAGCGCATCGCCGCGGTCATCGGCTGCACGGCCTTCGACGCCGGCGAGGACCGCAGCCCCTTCGTCTGCGAGTTCGACATCGGCGTGGCCCAGATCGAGCCGGGCGAAACCGCCATCCACGCGCTGGAACGCGCCGCCTCGCTGGCGCTCCAGAAAGCCGTCTAGTCTGTAGGAGCTTCCGATGGGTGCGCCAATCACCGTCGACGTCGTCGCCGATGTCGTCTGCCCCTGGTGCTATCTGGGCTGGCGTCGGATGAAGAGCGCCCTGGCCGCGCGGCCCGACCTGGAGCCGATCGTGGTCTGGCGTCCCTATCAGCTCGATCCCACCCTGCCGGAGGAAGGCGTCGACCGCGCCGCCTACATGGCCGGCAAGTTCAAGGACCCGGCGCGGCTGAAGGCCGTGCACGAGGCCCTGGTCGAGGCCGGCGCCGAGGAAGGCATCGCCTTCGCCTTCGACAAGATCGCCCTGTCGCCCAACACCAGCGCCGCCCACCGCCTGATCCGCTGGGCGCGCGGCGCGGCCGTGCAGGACGCCGTGGTCGAGGCTCTGTTCGCCGCCTATTTCGAACAAGGCCGCGACATCGGCGATCCCATCGTGCTGGCCGACATCGCCAAGACCGCCGGCATGGACGAGGTCGCGGTGCTGGGCCTGCTGTCGGACGGCGCCGACAAGGACGTGATCGTCCAGCAGCACGCCATGGCCGTGCGCGGCGGCGTCACCGGCGTGCCGGTGGCGATCTTCGCCGGCAAGGTGGCGGTGGTCGGGGCCGAGAGCCCGGAAAACCTGCAGAAGGCGATCGAACAGGCGCTGAGCTGACCTGCTCGCCGTCAATCAAGACGGGACCGATCCACATGGCCTCTTCGAACTACGTCGCCGCTACGAAAATGAAGGTCTTCAAGATCTTCGCCATCTTGTTCCTGCTCGTGGCGCTGCCGATGCTGGTCATAGGCGCCGCCAAGGCCCTCGTGACAGGCAAGCCGACGTTCTCCGCCTCGGGCTTTCACTGCGCGGGCGATCCGCCGGACGTCGTCAGATACCATTCCTGCAGCGGCAAGCCGGTGAAGGTGAAACCAGACGCCCGACGCTAGGCTCGTCGGTCGGCGCTCGTCGAAGCTCAGCCGATCAGCGCCTGGCTCTCCAACCGCATCCGATAGGCCATCACCGCCGTGTGGCCGAGCTTCTCGACCAGGCGCCAGTTGACGATCGCCCCGACCGGCGCGCCGACGATCGGCAGGAGCTGGGCCAGTTTCGCCAGGTCGATGTGGTCGCGATACTGCTGCTGGAAGGCGCGCCAGTCGAAGCCGGAGAGGTCGGTGGGGTGCTGGCGGACGTCCCAGCCGTCCATGGCCTCGAACACCCGGGCGCGATGGCCCGCGTCCGAGAAGGCCAGCTCGAAGATGTGCAGGATGTAGAGCCGCTCGGAGAGCTCCGATCCGTCATGGCCGAAGGCGGCGGCGATTTCGAACAGCAGCTTGATCTTGAAGCTCATCAACAGTGGAAAGTCGGCGGCGGCCAGGACGAAGCCCCCTGCCCCGGCGATGCCGCCCTCGGCGGCGGCGGCCTTCTTCCAACCGTCGATGGCCGCGCGCACACGCTCCAGCCGCTCGTCGAGCGTGGCCTGGACCAGCGGCGCGCCGGTGGCGAAGTCCGAACCGGTGAGGATCGCCCGAGTCATGCCCTGCATCGCCGCGGTGATCGCCGCGTGGACCTTCTCCGGGATGATCTTGTTGACCTTCAGTTGCACGGCGCGGGCGGCCTGGCCCAAGGCGCCGGGCGGCCTGGTCATCTGCGCCCGCCAGGCGGCGAGATCGGCGGTGGCGGCGGTCTGGGCCAGAAGAGGTCTCCGAAGCGTTTGAGCGGCCAGATGAATCGCATCGGCCACAGAGATCATGACCCATTCGGCGCGCGGATCGGAGTCCTCCCCAAGGCCCTGTGCATCAACGGGGACAGTTTGGTCATGGCCATCCACACGAAGGCCCACCGAGCGTCCACCGGACATCCACACGTGCGTCCACACCCTTGCCTAGCGTCCACACCTATCGCCTTCTCTATCCCCAAGCGCGCCCGTTCGCCGTCTCGCTGTAAGAGTCTGCGCCGCCTATAGATTGCCGACCATTCACCATGTGACTTCGCCCCGACCTTGAGCCAGCTGAAATTGCCGTTGGAACGTCCGCCGAGCTTCGAGCGGGACGACTTCGCCGTATCGCCGGCCAACGAGGACGCCGTGCGCGCCGTCGATACCTGGCCGGAATGGCCGAACGGCCGCCTGGCCCTGGTCGGCCCCTCGGGCAGCGGCAAGACGCACCTGGCGCGCGCCTGGGCCGAGAAGGCCGGCGCGGTGGTCATCGATGCGGCGGATCCGAACCTCGCGCCGCTGGACCTGCCCGCCCTGCGCGGCCGGGCGATCCTGATCGAGGACGCCGATCGCCGCGCGCTCGGCGGCGTGGTCTCGGACGAGGACCTGTTCCATCTGCTGAACATGGCCGGGATCGACGGCGGCAGCCTGCTGTTGACGGCCCAGGTCGCGCCGCTGGAATGGCGGACGGTGGTGCCCGACCTGCGCTCGCGTCTCAACGCCCTGACCGCCGCCGTCATCGACGAGCCGGACGACGTGGTGCTGGAGGCGGTGCTGCGCCGCGCCTTCGCCGACCGCCTGATCCGCCCGGCCGACGACGTCTACGCGTTCCTGCTGCGCCGCATCCCGCGCAGCGCTCCCGAGGCGGTGGCCCTGGTGGCTCTGCTGGACGAGGCCGCCTCCGAAAGCGGTCGCGGGATCACCCGCGCCTTCGCCGCCCAGGTGCTGGCCTTCGGCGAGGACGAGGATTTCGACGAGGCCTAGAAGGCGGCCAAGCTTTCGCCACGCCCTGACGACAACCTGACGTCGTGACCGGAGGCTGGAGGGGCGGATGCTGGAACTGCTGATCGCGGCGGCGATGCTGGCGCAAACGACCGCCGCGCCAGCGCCGGCGCTCGTGTCGCCTGAGGCCCGGGCGCTGATCGCCTCCGTGCAGGCCTCGATCGACCAGGAACAGGCTCGCCAAGCCGCCCTGCCGCTGCCCAAGGACGACGCCGAACGCCTGGTTCGGCTTGGCCGGCTGGACCAGATTCCGCGCCGCGTGGCCCTGAGCTTCGACTATTCCACCCTGCCGCAAGCCGAGCGGGACGCCGCCATGAGGGCGGCCTTCGCGCCCATCGAGGCGCAGGACAAGTCCAATCGCGAAGCCCTGCTGGCCTTGCTGCCGCCCGAGGGCTGGTTCCTGCGCAGCCGCTATGGCGACAAGGCGGCCACCTCGGCCTTTCACATCATTCAGCATGCCGACACCGCCGCTCAGGAGCGGTTTCTGCCAGCGCTGGAGCCGCTGGTGAGGGCCGGCGAGTTCGAGGGCCAGAACTACGGCATGATGTTCGACCGGGTGGCCACGTCGAATGGACGCCAACAGCGCTATGGCACCCAGTTCCGCTGCGACGGCGGCAAATGGCGGCCCTATCCGATCGAGGACGAAGCCGGGTTGGAAGCCCGCCGCGCCCTCCTGGCCTTCCCCGACCCTTACGCCGAATACAAGGCGCGCATGCAGTCGGGTCCGCCCTGTCCACAGACCCGCTCGCCTCCGCCGCCGGGCATGAAGCTCGACTGAAGACGAAGACAGGCCGTTTGTCTTGCGGCTGTCATCAGGCTCGGTCACGATGCGAGACGTTGCCCTGGAGTAGATGATGACCGACGCCGCCGCCCTCGCGCCCGCCCCTCACAAGGTGGAGACCGCGCCCGAGGATCGCGCGCGCCTGGTGCTCGACGAGGACCAGCTGGCCTCGCCGGAACGCTTCTTCAACCGCGAACTGTCGTGGCTGGCCTTCAACCAGCGCGTCCTCGAGGAAAGCGCCAATCCGCGCCACCCGCTGCTGGAACGCCTGCGCTTCCTGTCCATCAGCGCCAACAACCTCGACGAATTCTACATGGTCCGCGTGGCCGGCCTGAAGGGCCAGGTGCGCGAGGGCGTGCGGGTGGTCAGCCTGGACGGCCTGACGCCGGGCGAGCAGCTGACCCGCATCAACGCCTCGGCCTTCGAGCTGATGAGCGAGCAGCAGAAGATCTGGCGCGAGGTGCGCGCCGAGCTGTGGGCCGAGGGCCTGAAGCTGCTGGACGCCAAGGACATCGTCGGCGCCGACCGCGAGCGGGCCGAGGAGATCTTCAAGACCCGCATCTTCCCGGTG
Source organism: Caulobacter hibisci (assembly GCF_016135805.1). Classification (GTDB taxonomy): domain Bacteria; phylum Pseudomonadota; class Alphaproteobacteria; order Caulobacterales; family Caulobacteraceae; genus Caulobacter; species Caulobacter hibisci. The sequence goes on along the minus strand of NZ_JADWOX010000002.1, from coordinate 607,572 downwards.
CTGACGCCCCTGGCGGTGGATCCGGCCCACCCCTTCCCGTTTATCCCCAACCTGGGCTTCTGCCTGGCGCTGAAGCTGCGCCGGATTTCGGACGACAAGCATCTCTACGCCCTGGCGCCGATCCCCAACCAGGTTCAGCGCTTCTGGGAGATCGCCAGCACCGCTCGCGGCCGCAAGCGCGAGCGCAAGATCGTGGCGCTGGAAAGCTTCATCATCCTGTTCCTCGACCACCTGTTCCCCGGCTACGAGGTCGAGGGCCGTGGCCTGTTCCGCCTGATCCGCGACAGCGACCTGGAGATCGAGGAAGAGGCCGAAGACCTGGTGCGCGAGTTCGAGGCGCGGCTGAAGAAGCGCCGCCTCGGCCGCGTGGTGCGGGTGAAGATCCAGACCACCATGCCCGCCGACCTGCGCGAGTTCATCACCGAGGGCCTGCGCGCCGCGCCGGAAGACGTGGTGCTGGTCGACGGCAAGCTGGGTCTGGCCCAGATGAGCGAGCTGATCCCGCCCGATCGTCCGGACCTGAAGTTCAAGCCCTACAACGCCCGCTTCCCCGAGCGGGTGCGCGACCACGGCGGCGACTGCTTCGCGGCGATCCGCGAAAAGGACATCCTGGTCCACCATCCGTTCGAGAGCTTCGACGTGGTGGTGCAGTTCCTGCGCCAGGCCGCGCGCGATCCCAACGTGCTGGCGATCAAGCAGACCCTGTACCGAACCTCGAAGGACAGCCCGATCGTGGCGGCCCTGATCGAGGCGGCCGACAACGGCAAGAACGTCACCGCCCTGGTCGAGATCAAGGCGCGCTTCGACGAGGAAAACAACCTCAAGTGGGCGCGCGATCTGGAACGGGCCGGCGTGCACGTGGTGTTCGGCTTCGTCGACTGGAAGACCCACGCCAAGCTGTCGGTGGTGGTGCGGCGCGAGGGCGAGGCCCTGCGCACCTACTGCCACTTCGGCACCGGCAACTATCACCCGCAGACGGCCCGGGTTTACACCGACCTCAGCCTCTTCACCTGCGATCCGGCCATGGGCCGCGACGGCGGCAAGCTGTTCAACTTCATCACCGGCTACGCCCAGCCCGGCGCGCTGGAGAAGCTGTCGTTCTCGCCCCAGACCCTGAAGCCCGACCTGCTGGCCATGATCGCCGCCGAGGCCGCCAACGCCCGCGCCGGCAAGCCAGCCGGCATCTGGGCCAAGATGAACGCCGTGGTCGATCCGCAGATCATCGACGCCCTCTACCTGGCCAGCCAGGACGGCGTGCAGATCGACCTGGTCGTGCGCGGCATCTGCTGCCTGCGTCCCGGGATCAAGGGCCTGTCGGAGAACATCCGCGTCAAATCGATCGTCGGCCGGTTCCTGGAACACAGCCGCGTCGTGGCCTTCGCCAACGGCGCCGACATGCCCAGCGCCCAGACCCGCGCCTTCATCAGCTCGGCCGACTGGATGCCGCGCAACCTCGATCGCCGGGTGGAAAGCCTGGTGCCGGTCGAGAACCCGACCGTGCACCAGCAGGTGCTGAGCCAGATCATGGTCGCCAACCTCAATGACGAGGCTCAGAGCTGGAAGCTGGACAGCGAAGGCCGCTACGCCCGCGACCCGGCCTGGGAAAGCAAGGGCGCCTTCTCGGCCCACGAATACTTCATGACCAATCCCAGCCTGTCGGGCCGCGGGCATCACGTGCAGGACCTGCCGCGGGCCTTCGACCACGTCGGCCCCAAGCGCAAGCGCTGAGGACTTGGCGCTGAAAACCTGGGGAGCGACGGCTTTCGTGACGGTTTCGTCCAAGGCCGCCGCTTCCCCTGCGCGCCGAATGCGTTAAACCAGCCTCATGCCCCTCTCGGCGCCGCGCGACGCGGCCGTGATCGATATCGGCTCAAACTCGGTCCGCCTGGTGGTGTACCGGCTGGAAGGCCGCGCCATCTGGACCGTGTTCAACGAGAAGGTGCTCGCCGGCCTCGGCCGCGAGCTGGGCTCAAAGAACCGCCTGGCCCCCGAGGGCGTCACCCAGACCCTGGCGGCGCTGAAGCGCTTCAAGGCGGTGCTGAAGGCCGTCCAGCCGGCCGAGACCTTCGTGGCCGCCACCGCCGCCGTGCGCGAGGCCAGTGACGGGGCCGCCTTCGTCAAGCGCGTGATCGAAGAGACCGGCCTGACCATCCGCGTGCTGTCGGGCGAGGAAGAGGCCCGCTACGCCGCCCTGGGCGTGCTGGCCGGGACGCCCGACGCCACCGGCGTGGTCGGCGACCTGGGCGGCGCCAGCCTGGAGCTGGTGCGGCTGGAGCCGACCGGCGCGGGCCAGGGCGTGACCCTGCCGCTGGGGCCGTTCAGCCTGGGCCTGGCCGACGGCTTCGACGCCGACCGCGTGCGCCGCATGGCCGCCCAGCGCCTGGCCCCGGTGGCCGAGGCCTTCAAGGCCGACACCTTCCACGCCGTCGGCGGCGCCTGGCGGAACCTTGCTTTGCTGCACATGCGGCTGTCGGGCTATCCGCTGCAGGTCGTCCACCAGTACGAGATCGGCCGCACCGAAGCCCTGGAGGCTGCGCGCCTGGTCTCGCACCAGTCGAAAAGCTCGCTCGAACGCATCGAGGGCATGTCCAAGAAGCGGATCGAGACCCTGCCCTATGCGGCGATCGTGCTGGAAAGCCTGATCGAGCGGCTGGACCTCAAGCGCATCGAGATCTCGGCCTTCGGCGTGCGTGAAGGCCTGCTGTTCGAGGCCATGCCGCCGCGGGTGCGGGGCCTGGACCCGCTGATCGAGGGCTGCGCCTCTCTGACGGCGCGCCAGGGCGTGGCCGACGACCTGGGCGTGGCGCTGGACGCCTGGCTGGCGCCGGCCTTCGACAAGCTGGAGCCCGCCTTCGAGGGCCGCGACGCGGTGCTGACCTCGGCCGCCTGCCGCCTGGCCGACCTTGGCGCGCGGCTGCATCCGGACCATCGCGCCGATCTGGTCTTCGAGCAGGTGCTGCGCGCGCCGATCGCCGGCCAGACCCACGCCGAGCGCGCCTTCCTGGCCGCCGCCGCCTTCGCCCGTCACGCCACGGCCTTCACCCCGCCGGAGATGGTGGTGCTGGATCGTCTGCTCACCCCCGCCCGCCTCAAGCGCGCGCGGGCCCTGGGCGCGGCCATCCGCCTGGGCTGCGATCTTTCGGGCCGCAGTCCGGCCCTGCTGTCGCGCTCACGACTGACGATCGACAAGACCGAGGTCCAGCTGTCGGCCGAACCCGGCTATGCGGCCATGCTGCTGGGCGAACAGACCGCCAAGCGCGCCAGCACCCTGGCCCAGGTGCTGGGCCTGAAGCTGAAGATCGCCCCCCTCTAGGGCGTCAGCGGCATCCGTCGAAGCTTGGCTGCGACAGCCGGCCGCACCCGAACAGCGTTCCGCGAGCATGGTTTGTTATCCACGCAAGGCGAAGCTCTCCGTCTCAGCAGGGGAGCCAGCCGACATGCAGAAGCAAGTCGCCGAACAGCACGACTACCAGATCGAAACCACCGAAGCCTCGCCGTCGCCCGCGCCGCCAACCGGCGAGATCGTCCGCCTGGCCGGGGCCAGCGCGACGCCCGTCGACAGTCCGGCCCGCCGTCTACAGCAGGACCTGGCCGCGGCCTTCGGCGCCCGCCAGGGCTGGACGGTGAAGCGCACCGTGCTGCTCGGCGCGGCCTATCACGTCGTGGTGCTGGTGGCGCTGGGCCTGGCGGCCAGCGAGACGCTGTCGCACCTGTTCAGCTAAGACCCTTTTTCGGGATCAGGCGCCGCCCAGCACCCGCACCAGAACGGCGTGCAGGGCGGCGACCTCGAACGGCTTCTCGACGAAATCCTGCATGCCCGCCGCGCGGCAGGCGGCCACCTCGGCCTGACTGACCGCGCCGGTCACCGCCACAACGGGCGTCGCCCGGTTCAGGCCGTCGGCGCGCAGCCGCCGGGTGGTGTCCAGGCCGTCCAGCCCCGGCATGTTGACGTCCATCAGCACCACGTCGAAGCGCGTGGCGGCGGCCAGGCCCAGCGCCGTCTCGCCGTCAGCGGCCAGGGTCACCTTCAGGCCGAAGGCTTCGAGCACCTGGGCCAGGGTGCGGCGGTTGATCTCGTGGTCGTCGACCACCAGCACGGCCGCAGCGTCGGTGAAGCCGTCGGCGGGCGCATCCAGCGGCTCGGGCGCGGGCGGCTCCTCGCCTACGGGCGCCGGCAGGGTCAGGATGAAGCGCGCGCCGCGTCCCTGGGCCGACTCCGCAGCCAGGTCGCCGCCCATCAGGCGGGCCAGATCGCGGCTGATGGCCAAGCCCAGGCCCGTGCCGCCGAAGGTGCGGGCGGTGTCTGCGCCCAGCTGGTCATAGGCCGTGAACAGACGCTGCAACTGCTCGGGGCCCAGGCCCGGCCCGGTGTCGGTCACCGACAGGGTCAGCAGGAGGCCGCCCTCGGCGCGCGGGGCGACTTCCAGTTCGACGCAGATCCGCCCGTCCGGCGTGAACTTGATGGCGTTGGACAGCAGGTTGTTGAGCACCTGGCGCAGGCGCACCGGGTCGCCCTTGATCCAGCGCGGCAGGCGATGGCCGCCGGTGAAGCGCAGCGCCAGGCCCTTGGCCCGGGCCTCGGCGCGCCAGAACCGCAGGGTGTCGCAGATCAGGATGCGCGGGGCGAAGTCGATGGACTCCACCGTCATGCGCCCGGCCTCGATCTTCGACAGGTCGAGCAGGTCGTTGAGCAGGGCTCGCATCATCACGCCGGCGTCGGCGATCAGCCCGGCCTTGGCCCGCGACTGGCCGCGCGAGGCGCGGGCGATCTCGCCGGCCCCGGCCAGGATGGCGCTGAGCGGGGTGCGCAGCTCATGGCTGACCATGGCGACGAAGGCGCTCTTGGCGGCGTCGGCGGCCACGGCCTGCTCGCGGCGGATCTCGGCGGCCGCCCTCGCCTCGCGCTCGGCCACCAGGGTGTGGCGCGACCAGCCGAACACCAGGGCCGTGACCAGGGCCATCAGACCGCCGCCGGCCAGGAAGGCGCGCACGCCCGGATCGGCGCCGCCGGCCAGCAGCGGGGTGAGGAACAGATAGGCCAGATGCGGTGTGACGGTGGCGGCGAACCCCAGGCGCGAGCCCTTGGCGCCCATCAGGGCGGTGAGGATCGAGCCGGCCAGCAACAGGGCAGCCCCGGCCGCGCCGCTGGGCAGGCCCGTCCGCCACAGCGGCACCGCGGCCCAGCCGAAGGCGACGGCCAGCAGGAAGTCGGCGGCCAGGCAAACCAGGATCCAGCGCACGGGATCGCGTTCGAAGACGCGCAGGGCCAAGGCCTGCAGGATCTGGGCGGCCAGACAGGCCAGGGCCCAGGGCAGCATGAAGGCGAATTGCACCTGCAGGCCGACGGCCGCGCAGATCACCGCGATGACGAACAGGCGCAGCGGAATCTGCTGCCGCAGCGCCTTGGCGGGCCTCACATAGCTACGCGCGGCCCTGACCGGCCACGGATCCGGTTCCGTGTACGCCAACTCGACCTAGTTCCCCAGTCTTCGGCCGTCCCCACGGCCGACATCTCCGTGGCGCCGTTATAGCGCCCGGAGGTCACAATGAATTTGTCAAAACATGTCAGCGGCAAGGCGGCTGTGCCGTCTTGCACAAAGCGGAGATTGCTCTCGCGCCGGCCCGCGGGCGGCGCAACCCTCTTTTGGGCCGCGCCGCCTGGAGCTCGGATCAGGCCGGGCGCGGGGCCCGGCGGACTTCGACGACGCGGACCTTGGTCCCGTCGAGCACCAGGGCCAGTTCGCCCCGCTTGATCTTCAGGGCGTCGGCGCCGAAGGCCTCGCGCCGCCAGCCTTGCAGGGCCGGGGTCTCGGCTTCGTCGTCGGCGGCGATCTTCTCGAGATCCGAAACCGTGGCGATCAGCTTGGAGGCCACGCCGGCTTCCTCGGCGCGAGCCTTGAGCAGCACCTTAAGCAGCTCGACCACGGCGCCGGCCGAAGGCGGCGGCGGCGGGCCGGGCTTATCGACCACGGGGGCGTAGCCCTCGGGATCGGCCAGGGCGGCCTTGATCGCGGCCAGGAGGTCCGGACCGAACTTGCTGCCACCGAAGCCCTTGGGCACGCCGCGCAGGGTGTTGAGGCCCTCCAGCGAAGTCGGGGCCTGGGTGGCCAGCTCGTCGATGGCCTCGTCCTTGAGGATGCGGCCGCGCGGCTGGTCGCGCTGTTGGGCGGTGCGTTCGCGCCAGGCCGAGACGGCCTTGAACACGGCCAGGTACTTGGCTTGGGTCTTGCGCGGACGCAGGCGGCGCCAGGCCTTTTCCGGGTCGACATCGTAGGCGGCCGGATCGCTCAGCGCCTTCATCTCCTCCTCGACCCAGGCCAGGCGGCCTGATTCCTGGAGGCGATCGCGCAGCACCGGGAACAGCCGCGCCAGGTGCGTCACGTCGGCCAGGGCGTAGGCCAGCTGGGCGTCGGTCAGCGGGCGGCGGGCCCAGTCGGTGAAGCGGCTCGACTTGTCGATTTCGATCTTCAGCATCTGACGCACAAGGGCGTCATAAGCGATCTGCTCGCCGAAACCCGCGGCCATGCCGGCCACCTGGGTGTCGAACAAAGGCGTCGGCATCGCTTTGAGATTGTTGAAGATCTCGACGTCCTGACGGGCGGCGTGGAACACCTTGAGCAGGGTCTCGTCGCGCATCAGTTCGAGCAGCGGCTCGAGGTCGAGGCCGTCCGCCAGCGGATCGATCACGGCGTCCGAAGACGGTGAGGCGACCTGAATCAAGCAGAGCTTGGGCCAATAGGTGGTCTCGCGCATGAACTCGGTGTCCACGGCGATGAAGGGCTGCCCCTTCAAACCATTACAGAACTCCGCCAGCGCGGCGGTGGTGGTGATCGGCGTCATCGGCTGCTAATAGCCTCGCGCACCCCCGAGTCTGCAAGCGTCAAGCGTTGCGGAGCAGCCACTTTTCTGTCCCAAAGCGCCCGAGGCGGGTCGCGAAGGGCCTGGAACCACAGATGAGCGACCCGATGAGCGATCCGAAGACCGACCACGCCGGCGGCCTGACCTACGCCCAGGCGGGCGTCGACATCGATGCCGGCAACGCCCTGGTGGACGCCATCAAGCCTCTGGCGAAAGCGACCCGTCGCCCCGGCGCGGAAGCCAGCCTTGGCGGTTTCGGCGCGCTGTTCGACCTGAAGGCGGCCGGCTACGAGGACGCCCTGCTGGTGACGACCACCGACGGCGTCGGCACCAAGCTGCGCATCGCCATCGACGCGGGCATGCACGCCACGGTCGGCATCGACCTGGTGGCCATGTGCGTCAACGACCTGCTGGCGCAAGGCGCCGAGCCGCTGATGTTCCTGGACTACTTCGCCACCGGCAAGCTCGACGTCGAGACCGCCAAGAGCGTGGTGGCCGGCATCGCCGAGGGCTGCAAGCTGGCCGGCGCGGCCCTGGTGGGCGGCGAGACCGCCGAGATGCCGGGCATGTACAATGACGGCGAATACGACCTGGCCGGCTTCTCGGTCGGCGCGGTTGAGCGCGACGGCGTGCTGCCCAAGCTCGACAAGCAGCGGGCCGGCGACGTGATCATCGGCCTCGGCTCGTCGGGTCCGCACTCGAACGGCTATTCGCTGGTGCGCCGCGTGGTCGAGCGCTCGGGCCTGGCCTGGGACGCTCCGGCGCCCTTCGAAGACGGCAAGAGCCTGGCCGAGGCCCTGATGGCCCCGACCCGCATCTATGTGAAGTCGCTCCTGCCGCTGCTGCAGTCGGGCCGGGTCAAGGGCGGCGCCCACATCACCGGCGGCGGCCTGATCGAGAACCCGCCGCGCTGCATCGCCGAGGGCCTGGTTCCGCAGTTCGACTGGAACGCCTGGGCCCTGCCGCCCGTGTTCGAGTGGCTGCAAGAGGTCGGTCAGATCGACGCCCACGAACTGCGCCGCACCTTCAACTGCGGCGTCGGCTTCATCCTGATCGTCGCCCAGTCGGACGTGGAGCCGGTGCTCGCCGCGCTGCTGAATGCCGGCGAAGACGCCTTTGTCTGCGGTCAGCTGGCCCAGGCCTGATGACGGCAAGGACCAAGGTCGCCGCCCTGATCTCGGGCCGGGGCTCCAACATGGAGGCCCTGGTCCGCGCCGCCCAGGATCCCGCCTGCCCGTTCGAGATCGCCCTCGTCTTGGCCAACAAGGCCGACGCCGGCGGTCTGGCGACGGCCCAGGCGGCCGGGATCGAGGCTCTTTGCGTCGAGAGCAAGCCGTTCGGCAAGGACCGCGAGGCTCATGAGCGCGCGGTCGATACGGCCCTGCGCGAGCGCGGCATCGAGGTCATCGCCCTGGCCGGCTACATGCGGATTCTAACGCCGTTCCTGGTCGACGCCTGGGAAGGCCGGATGCTCAATATCCATCCGTCGCTGTTGCCCAAGTATCCGGGCCTCGACACCCACGCCCGCGCCATCGCGGCCGGGGATGCGGAGGCGGGGTGCACGGTGCATCTGGTCACGGCGGGGGTCGACGAAGGCCCGATCCTGGGCCAGGCGCGGGTGCCGATTGAGATTGGCGATAATGACCATGCGCTGGCGGTGCGGGTGCTGAAGGAAGAGCACAGGCTCTATCCGGCGGTGCTGAGCGCGTTCGTGCGAGGGCTTTGAGGGCCCTCATTCACCACCCCATATTTGCCTTCCCCGCCACGAAGGCGAGGAAGGCGGTTGGAGGGGTGGCGAGAAGCAAGCCCCACAGCACACCAAACCCCAAACAAAAAGGCCGGCGGGTTTCCCCGCCGGCCTTTTGCCGTCGCTAAAGCTCGAAAGCCTTAGCCGACGATGTCTTCGTCCTTGAAGAACTGGGCGATTTCGATGCCCGCGTTCTCGAGGCTGTCCGAACCGTGGACCGAGTTTTCGCCAATCGACAGGGCGAACAGCTTGCGGATGGTGCCTTCGGCGGCGTTGTCCGGGTTGGTGGCGCCCATGACTTCGCGGTACTTGGCCACGGCGCCTTCGGCTTCCAGGACCTGCACGACGACCGGCTCGGCAGTCATCTGGGCGACGAGTTCACCGTAGAACGGGCGCTCGGCGTGCACTTCGTAGAACTTCTTGGCTTGGGCGTCGGTCAGGTGGACGCGGCGCTGGGCGACGATGCGCAGACCGGCTTCCTCGATCACGGCGTTGATCTTGCCGGTGATGTTGCGGCGGGTCGCGTCGGGCTTCAGGATCGAGAAGGTGCGTTCGGTCATTCCGAAAATCTCACAGAGAAAGTTTGTGAATTGGGAGGTTGCGGGCTTATAGCCGGGCGCCTCCTCCCCGCCAACCCCGCGTTCCCAACATGCTTCAGATCAACGAACTTACTTTCGACGCCTGGGGACGCCGGTTCTTCGACAAGGCGACCGTCAGCCTGCCGCCGGGGGCCAAGGTCGGGCTGATCGGCCGCAACGGCGTGGGCAAGTCGACGCTGTTCAAGCTGATCCTGGGCCAGCTGGTCGCCGCCGGCGACGAGATCAGCCTGCCCAAGAACGCCCGCATCGGCTCGGTGGACCAGGAGCACCCGGCCACGCCCGTGACCCTGCTCGACACCGTGCTGGAGGCCGACGAGGAGCGTCACGACCTGCTGACCCGGCTGGAAACCGCCGATCCGGAGGAGATGGGCGAGATCTGGGGCCGGCTGATCGAGATCGACGCCGACTCGGCGCCGTCGCGGGCCTCGGAAATCCTGGCGGGCCTGGGCTTCACCCAGGAAGACCTGCAACGGCCGATGAGCGAGTTCTCGGGCGGCTGGCGGATGCGCGTGGCCCTGGCCGCGGCGCTGTTCGCCGAGCCCGACATGCTGCTGCTCGACGAGCCGACCAACTATCTCGACCTCGAAGGCGCCCTGTGGCTGGAAGCGCGCCTGAAGAAGTATCCGCACACCGCCCTGATCGTCAGCCACGACCGCGAACTGCTCAACAACAGCTGCACGCACATGCTGCACCTGGCAGGCGGCAAGCTGGAGCTCTATGTCGGCGGCTACGACGACTTCGAGAAGCGCCGCGCCGAGAAGGCCCGCCTGCAATTGTCGGCCAAGGCCAAGCAGGACGCCGAGCGCGCCCACCTGCAATCCTTCGTCGACCGCTTCAAGGCCAAGGCGTCCAAGGCCGCCCAGGCCCAGTCGCGGATGAAGCGCCTAGCCAAGATGGAGCCGGTGTCGACGACGATCGAGGAGCGCGTCGCGCCCTTCACCCTGCCCTCGCCGCCGCGCCCGCTGCCGCCGCCGCTGATCAGGCTGGAAAAGGCCAATGTCGGCTACGAGGACGGCCGTTCGATCCTCAAGAACCTCAACCTGCGCATGGACCTGGACGACCGCATCGGCCTGCTGGGCGTCAACGGCGCGGGCAAGTCGACCTTCGCCAAGATGATCGCCGGGGCCCTGACCGTGCAGTCGGGCGAGCTGCATCGCGACAAGAAGATGAAGGTCGGCTGGTTCCACCAGCACCAGATCGAGGCGATGGATCCCAACGACACCCCGCTGGAGATCGTCCGCCGGGCCATGCCGGACTCCAGCGAATCCTCGCGCCGCTCGCGCCTGGCCCAGTGGGGCCTGAACTTCGACAAGCAGGAGACCACGGTCGCCAGCCTGTCGGGCGGCGAGCGGGCCCGTCTGCTGCTGAACCTGGTGGCCATGGACGCCCCGCACGTCCTGATCCTCGACGAGCCGACCAACCACCTCGACATCGACAGCCGCCGGGCCCTGCTCGACGCCCTGAACGACTACGAGGGCGCGGTGCTGCTGATCACCCACGACCGCTCGCTGATGGAGCTGGTGGCCGACCGGCTTTGGCTGGCCGCCGACGGCAAGGTCGTGCCGTTCGACGGCGACATGGACGACTACGCCAAGTTCGTGCTCGACCGCGCCAAGCAGGCGGTGAAGCCGACCCAGGTGGCCCGCGAGCCGGTCAAGGCCGAGCCCGCCGCCCCCCCGCGCAAGACCGTCGCCGTCGAGCCGCTGCGCCGCAAGGTCGAGGCGGCCGAGCAGGTGCTCAACCGCAAGACCCGCGACCTGGCCGAGCTGGAAGCCCAGCTGGCCGACCCGCAGCTCTATGTGAAGACACCGGCCAAGGTGCCCGAACTGGAGAAGCGCCGCGACAACGCCAAGGCCAAGCTCGACGAGGCCGAGGCGGCGTGGATGGACTTGGCCGAGCAGCTGGCCGAGGCCGAGGGCTAGAGCTTCACCTTAGGCGAGGCGCGGAAAAATCGCGGTAAACGTCAGTAAACCAAGACGTTTAGGCCTTCCGTGACACCTATGGGCGCAAAACTGCGACCCATGAGCGCAGCCCTTTCCAGTCGCAACCATGTGATCGCCAACCCGGAAGGGTTGTCGGCCGCCAGCGTGCTGGAGGCCTTCGCCGAGTGGCTGGACCAGCGGCTGGCCGAGGCCACCCGGCTGGAGATGGACCTGGCCTTCCGCGACCGTCCGTTCGACGTCGAGATCGGCCGCAGCCCCGCCCTGGTCGGCTGGGAGCACCGCTACCTTGCCCCCGGCGCGACCGCGCCCAAGGGCAAGATGTGGACGGTCTACCGCCTGCACGACCAGGAAGGCCGTCCCAGCGAACTGGCCGCCGCCCGCGCCGGCGCCGACACCCTGGAAGACCTGACGCCGCTGCTCGGCGAGCTGGGCTATCTGGGCGTGTTCGACGGCGAGGTGGCGATGTTCCCGGGCGTGGGCAAGCGCTAGCGTTTCAGGCGGGCCGCCTCTTCCTCCAGCGCCTTCACGATCCCCGGCCAGACCGGCTTGGTGTTGTTCTGGAATTCCAGCTGAATGTTGCGCACGCTGGTCCAGCAGCGGATTCCCTCGTTCATTTCCTCGCGAAAACTGGCCAGTTCGTCGGCGGGCGCCTTGTGGGCGATGCGCTCGACGTCCCGCACCATGCGCTGGAGAGAGGCGATGTTGGCCTCGCTATCGGCGATCATGCGCTGACTGATGCGATTGAGAGGCTTGCCGTTAGGCGTGCGACGCAGGCGGCTGCGCGGGGGCTTGGACTTGGGCATGGGGTTCTCCGCTTCGTCCTTCTCCCCTTGCGGGAGAAGGTGTCGCCGACAGGCGACGGATGAGGGGTCGCGCGGACGGTTCTGAGAGACCCCTCACCCGACCTGCTTCGCAGGCCACCCTCTCCCGCAAGGGGAGAGGGGCACGGCTTTTCGGTCTCCCGCGCGAATGCGCGTTAGGTCGGGAAGGCGCGGAGCGGCCGGGCGGAGCCCGGAGACCGTGATGGGTTTTAGCGTTTCGGCTTCGTCAGACCGCTCCGCCGCATCGTTGGCTCGAAGGACCGGGGGCGTAGGCGCTATTTCAGCCATTGGCCCGGCTAGCCCTCGGACGGGCAGGATCGACAGCCCCGCGGTAATCCGGCGCGGCCTCGGCTGATCCTGTTGAACCGGTTTGAACGTTCCCGGCCTGTCGACCCGCTTGTCGCGTCACGGAACGGCTGACGGCCCAATCACGCCTTCTGAGCGATCCTGCAAACCCGCCCTTCCCATGACGCTCCAAGCGGCCCCGCTCGATGCGATCACAGCCGCAACTTGGGCCGGTACCAAGAGCCCTCCCCATGGCTGGGATGACTGTGAGTATGGGGGTGGTTTGAGTGGGTGGGGATCGATTGGGGTTATAAAGTTGTAGGCCCTTGAGTTCGCTGGACTCTTTTCTGAGTTCGCCGTGTGAGCAGCGTGCGTACGGCCCACCCCAAACCGTAAAACCCCCGCGAAAGCGGGGCCCAGGTGTTTTATCGTCGAGGGCCGTGGTGGCAGAAAAAGCCTGGGTCCCCGCTTTCGCGGGGATTTTACGGGTGGGGGGAACGGGGATAGGACCGCGAGCGGCGTACCCCCTCACCCTCCCACGCTTCGCGCGGGCCCCTCCCTCTCCCTCTGGGAGAGGGATTTTTAGGCCGCCCTCAGCCGCACTTCACTTGCTGCACCACGCCTGTGTCCGGATTGAACAGGATGTTCAGGCGGTCGGGGCGGTAGTCCATGGTCACCGGGCAGGTGGTGCAGGCCACGCGCCAGCGGGAGGGATCGACCGGGGCCGGGAGCGCGGTGCGGTTCTTGCCGACGAAGGTTTGCGCGTCCTTGAGGCCGCACTGGTCCTTTTCGGGCTCCGGGGGCTTCGGCAGGGCGATGGCGGGCGGGGCGACGGGGGTTTCGGGCGGCGGCGGCGGGGCGGGTTCGGGCGCGCCCGTCGAGCAGGCCGCCAGGATCATCGCCGCACCCAGAATTACGCCGAACCGCTTCATGCCTTCTTCTCCCATCCGCGTTCGGCCTGCTGCCAGTAGGACACCGGGTGGCCGGCCGCCTTGAACGCCTTCCAGCGGCCCCGCGCCAGCCGCAGGGCCTCTTCGTCACGGCCGTCGAATAGCAGGATGCAGCGCGCGAAGTCGCCCAGATCCCCCGGCTCGGCGCCGTCGAGCAGGAACAACGCATCGCCGCCGTTCGGGTTGTCGAGCCCGGCGCTGAGCAGCACCGGCTGGCGCTCGGCCATGGGCTCCTCGGCCAGGCCGTGGGGCAGGAAGCTGTCGTCGCGCCAGGTCCAGAGGTGGGCGTCCAGCGCGTTGAGGCGCGCCGGATCCCCGCCCCGGACCAGAGCCTTCCAGCCGCGCCCCAGCGTCTTTTCCAGCAGCTCGGGCAGCACCTGTTCGGCGCTGCTTCGCTCCAGATGGTAGAACCAGATCTCGCAGTGCGCGGCGGAAGTCATGCCTGGCTTCAGCCTTCGTAGGCGTCGGCGACGAGGCGGTTGAGCAGGCGCACGCCGAAGCCCACCGCGCCGTCCGGCACGGTCGGGTCGGACGAGCCCTTGCGCCAGGCGGTCGAGGCGATGTCGAGGTGGGCCCACGGCACGCCGTTGACGAAGCGCTGCAGGAACAGGCCGGCGGTGATCGAGCCGGCCGGGCGGCCGCCGATGTTCTTCATGTCGGCGATCGGGCTTTCGATCTGCTTCTCGTAGGCCTTGGGCAGCGGCAGGCGCCACAGGGGCTCGCGCTCGGACTCGCCGGCGGCCAGCAGCTTCTCCGACAGGCCGTCGTTGTTGCTGAACAGGCCGGCGTAGTCGTTGCCCAGCGAGATGATGATCGCGCCGGTCAGGGTGGCGAGATCGATCATGAACTTCGGCTTGAAGCGGTCCTGCGTGTACCAGAGGGCGTCGGCCAGGACGAGGCGGCCTTCGGCGTCGGTGTTGATGACCTCGATGGTCTGGCCCGACATCGAGGTGACGACGTCGCCGGGACGCTGGGCGTTACCGTCGGGCATGTTCTCGACGAGGCCGAGCACGCCGATGGCGTTGACCTTGGCCTTGCGGCCGGCCAGGGCGTGCATGACGCCGGCCACGGCGGCCGCGCCGCCCATGTCCCACTTCATGTCTTCCATGCCGTCGGCCGGCTTGATCGAGATGCCGCCGGTGTCGAAGCAGACGCCCTTGCCGACGAAGGCGATGGGCTGGGCCGACTTGTCGGCCGCGCCGTTCCAGCGGGCGATGACCAGCTGGCTCTCGCGGACGCTGCCCTGGCCGACGCCGAGCAGGCTGCCCATGCCGAGCTCGGCCATGGCGGCCTCGCCGAGGATCTCGACCTCCAGGCCCAGGCTTTCCAGGCCCTTCACGCGGGCGGCGAACTCTTCCGGATGCAGGATGTTGGCCGGCTCGGAGACCAGGTCGCGACTGAACAGGATGGCGTCGGCGATCGGCTCGAGGGCGGCGAAGGCCTTCTGGGCCTTGGCCGGATCGGCGGCGGCGACCTTGACGGTGGCGACCGAGGGCTTCTTCTCGGCCTTCTCGGTGGTGCGGTACTTGTCGAAGCGATAGGCGGCCAGCTTGACGCCGAAGGCGACGCGGGCGGCGGTCTCGGCGTCGCCGCCGAGCTTGAGCAGCAGTTCGGTGACGCCCGAGGTCTTCACCGCGTTGTAGGCGTGGGCGGCGGCGATCTCGATCGTCTCCGGCTCGACCGCGCCGGACCCATCGACGCCGATGACGACGACGCGGGCGGCGTCGAGGCCGGCGGGCGCGACGATGTCGAGCACCTGGCCCTTGGCGCCGATGAAGCGGCCGCCGGCCGCGGCGCGGGCGATCGCGCCGCCGGCGGCGTCGTTAACGGCCTTGGCCTCGGGCGAAAGGGCGGCGGCCTCGTAGGCCAGGACCGCGAGGGCGGCGTTGGCGCCGGCCTGGCTGTCGGCGGTGACGAACTCGATACGCATTGAGCGCTCCTGGGAAGCGGAAGACCCGGTCGCGGCGCGGCCTTGAGAAGGCCGCGATCCGACACGACAGGACGTGAACGCCCGGCATAGTCCATGCCGCATCCGGGGAAAAGACCGTCGCCGTTCACAGCCCCGTCACGCCGTCCCACATCATGTCTTCGGTTGTGCCAAGCCGAGCCAGACGTGTAGAACACGCCAACCGCCGGGGTTCGCCGCGCGAATCCGTGAAGCCCCCGAAACACCCCTCAATGCGCCTGATCGAACGCTATCTCTTCCGACAGCTGGTCGGGCCGACCATCCTGGCCACCGCGGCCCTGGCGGCGCTGGCCCTGCTGGCGCGAAGCCTGTCGGAGTTCGACATCCTGGTCGAGCAGCGCCAGACCGCGCTGATCTTCGCCAAGATGATCCTCTTGGCCCTGCCCCAGCTGCTGAACATCATCATGCCGGTGGCCGTGTTCGTGGCCGCCCTGGTGGCGCTGAACCGTCTGCACACCGAGCAGGAGATCGTCGTCTGCTTCGCCGGCGGCATGAGCCGCTGGCGGGTGATCTCGCCGGCCATGAGGCTGGCGGTGGGCGCGGCCCTGATCTCGCTGGCGCTGGGGCTGTGGGCCCAGCCCTGGTCGGCGCGGTTGATCCGCGAGACCGCCTTCGACATGAAGACCGACCTGGCCTCGACCCTGGTGCGGCCCGGCGAGTTCACCGAGCCCGGACCGGGCCTGACCGTCTACGCCCAGTCGATCGACCGCGACAGCCTGATCAAGAACCTCTTCATCCACCAGGAAAAGCCCAACGGCGGCTCGGTCACCTACACGGCCCGCGAAGGCGTCATCGCCAAGCGCAACGACCTGCCGGTGCTGATCATGCGCAAGGGCTCGAACCAGGAGTTCTCCAGCAACGGCGTGCTGAACTACCTGTCGTTCGAGGAATACGTCTTCGACCTGTCGACCCTGTTCCAGAGCGACGAGCTGCTGCACTACAAGATCGCCGACCGCTATCCGCACGAGCTGTTCTTCCCGGACATGACCCAGGAGTGGGAGCAGCATAACCGCGTGAAGCTGATCGCC
This sequence comes from Caulobacter hibisci, assembly GCF_016135805.1. Taxonomy (GTDB): domain Bacteria; phylum Pseudomonadota; class Alphaproteobacteria; order Caulobacterales; family Caulobacteraceae; genus Caulobacter; species Caulobacter hibisci. The sequence continues at coordinate 591,375 of NZ_JADWOX010000002.1, read as the reverse complement.
GAGGGCCATTCGCGGCTGTCGAGCCCGCTCTACAACATCGCCATGATGGCCATGGCCCTGGCGGCCGTGATCGGCGGCTCGTTCAGCCGCATGGGCTACGCCAAGCGGATCGCCGCCGTCGGCGCAGCCGCGGCGGTGATCCGCATCGTCGGCTTCGGCGTGCAGGCGGCCTGCGACGACAACGTCTGGCTGAACGTGCTGCAATACGCCGTGCCTATCGGCGCCATCTGGTGGGGGCTGTCGCAGATCTTCCGGCAGAAGATCATGCGCTACGTGCCCATCGGCAAGCATCGCGACGACCTCCAGCCGCTGGGAGCCGCCTCGTGATCGGTCCGGGCATGATCGAGCGCTACGTGCTGCGCAAGACGCTGGCCTCGCTGGGCGCGGCCCTGGCGGTGCTGGGCGCGCTGGTGATGCTGATCGCCTTCGTCGACATCGCCCGCAATGTCGGCACGCGCTCGGAGGACGCGGGCTTTGGCCAGCTGCTGTACCTGACCGTGCTGCAGGCGCCGGCCACCCTGCTGACCCTGACGCCGTTCATCTTCCTGTTCGGCACCCTGGGCGCATTCGTCGGCCTGAACCGCCGCAGCGAGCTGATCGCCATGCGCGCGGCCGGCGTCTCGGCCTGGCGCTTCATCTTGCCGGCGGCCTTCGCGGCCTTCGCCATGGGCATCGTCACGGTCACCCTGCTGAACCCGCTGACGGCGGCGATGAGCACGCGTTTCGAGACCGAGCGCGACGCGCTGATGGCCGGCTATCTGAAGAACGCCCCCAAGGGCGCCTGGCTGCGGCAGGGCGACGACAAGCGCCAGATCGTCATCCGCGCCCGCATGCGCGACACGGTCGGCGGCGCGGTGCGCCTGCGCGGCGTGTCGTTCTTCGTCTACGACGTGCAGCCCAACGGCAGCCTGGTGTTCTCGCGCCGCTACGAGGCGGCCGAGGCGCGGCTGGAGCCGGGCTTCTGGCGCCTGACCGGCGTCAGCGAGGCCACGCCCGGCGCCGGCGCCCTGCGCTCGGAAAGCGCCTCGGTGCCGTCGGACCTGGACGAGCGCACCGCCTCCGACCGCTTCAAGAACCCGCAGGCCGTGGCCTTCTGGCGCCTGCCCGAGACCATCGCCCGCACCGAGGCGGCCGGCTTCTCAGCGACGCCGTTCAAGATGCGCCTGCAGCAGATGCTGGCCACGCCGCTGCTGTTCGCGGCGATGTCGGTGCTGGCGGCGGCCTTCTCGCTGCGCCTGATGCGCCTGGGGGGCCTGGCGGCCCTGGCCGGCTCGGGCGTGGCCCTCGGCTTTGGCTTCTTCTTCTTCAACGAACTGTGCGGCGCGCTTGGCAAGGCCGATGTCCTGGGGCCGATCCTGGCCGCCTGGACCCCGCCGGCCGCGGCGCTTTTGGCGGGTTTGACCCTGCTTTGCTATACCGAGGATGGTTGAGTCTGTGACGCCGGCATCGAGGCCCCTGATGATCGATCTAAGCCCAGCGCCTGGCGCGGCGGTTCGCAAGCTGCTGATGGCCGGCGTGGCCTGGCTGGCGTTCGCCGCGAGCGCGGCCGCCGCCCAGCCCGCCCTGACGACGATCCCGGAAGTTCCGGCCAGACCCGCCGTTCCCGACGACGGCCTGGGCGACGACGGCTACTATCTCGAATCCGATCTGCTGATCCGCGACGACACCACCCAGACCATGACCGCGCGCGGTTCGGTCGAGGTGCGCTACCAGGGCCGCGTGCTGCGCGCCCAGGAAGTGATCTACGACACCAAGACCGGCGTGGTGACCGCCCACGGCAAGGTTTCGCTGATCAACGCCGACGGCACGGCCCAGTTCGCCGACGACCTGACCCTGGACAAGGACATGCGCGCCGGCTTCGCGCGCAACTTCTCCACGCGCCTGGACGAGAACGTCAAGATCGCCGCCGCTACGGCCATCCGCCGCAACGAGCAGGTCACCGAGCTCAACCAGGCGATCTACACCCCCTGCGACGTCTGCGCCGAAAAGCCCAAGCCGACCTGGTCGATCGAAGCCGACAAGGTGGTGCAGGATAAGAGCAAGAAGATCGTCTACTACCACGGCGCCCGCATCCGCCTGTGGGGCGCGCCGCTGCTTTACCTGCCGCTGTTCTGGCACCCGGACCCGCAGGCCGAGCAGAGCTCGGGCTTCCTGACGCCGAAGGTCGGGCTGTCGAAGAAGCGCGGACTTTCGTACCAGCAGCCCTATCTGCAGGTTCTCTCGCCGTCTTCGGATGTCATCGTAAGTCCTCAGATCAACACGAAAATCAATCCGTTCGTGAACGTCAATTTCCGCAAGCGCTTCTACTCGGGCATGCTCGAGGCGCGCTTCGGGGCGACGTACGAGAAGGAATTCGACAACCGGGGCAATCGCTTCGGCGAGGCGACCACCCGCAGCTACATCCTGGCCAAGGGCGCCTTCGACATCGACGACAAGTGGAAGTGGGGCTTCAGCGCCGAGCGCGCCTCCGACGCCCTGCTGTTCGACAAGTACGACATCAACGACGTCTACCAGCAGCGCGGCCTGTTCACGAGCGAGGACCACCGTCTGACCTCGCAGGTCTACGCCTCGCGGCAGGACGAGCGGTCGTGGTTCTCGGTCTCGGCCGTCTCGGTGCAGGGCCTGCGGGTCGTCGGCACCGATTCCTCGACGGGCCTGGGCAACAAGTTCGAGAACAGCGGCGCCTTCCCGTTCATCGGCCCGCTGGTCGAGGGCCGCTGGGAGCCTGAATCGCCGGTGCTGTTCGGGCGCCTGCGCCTGCAGGGCTCGGGCGTGATGCTGAACCGCTCGGAGTCGCAATACGGAGAGTCGCCCTACGCCTTCACCGCCTATCGGGGCGAGGACGGCGTCGACAGCGTTCGCGGCAGCTTCCAGGCCGACTGGCGCGCCAGCGCGGTGGTCGGGCCGGGCCTGCGCATCCAGCCCTTCGCCCAGGCCCGCGCCGACGCCTACAAGGTCAAGGGCATCTACCTGACGACGGCGGCCCTGGCGGCCGGCGACGACGCCGAGGTCAACTATTCCCGCGCCCTGGGCGTGGCCGGGGTGGACCTCAGCCTGCCGCTCTACAAGGGCCTGAAGAACGGCGGCAGCGTCGTGCTGGAGCCCCTGGTGCAGATCGCCTCGGGCTCGGACAGCTCGCGGGTGCCGGTGGTGGTGGCGCGCAACGGGACCACGACCTACCTCTACAACGAGGACAGCTCGGCCTTCGAGTTCGACGAGACCAACCTGTTCCGCACCAACAAGTCGCCGGGCTTCGACCTCTATGAGGGCGGCACGCGGGCCAATGTCGGCGGCCGGGCGACCTTTAACACCGCCGACGGCCGCGGCGGCAGCATCCTGGTCGGGCGCAGCTTCCGCACCGAATACGATCCGCTGCTGCCGGAACGCACGGGCCTGCAGGACAAGTCGTCCGACTGGATCGTGGCCGCCACGGTCACGCCGGTGCGCGGCATCAACGCCTATATCCGCACGCGCCTGGACTCCGACACCACCAAGATCAACCGCCTGGAAACCGGCGCAGACGCCTATACCTCGCGGGTCCAGGGCTCGTTCCGCTACCTGAAGGACAATGTCGACTCCAACGGCGAGCGGCAGGAAAACTTCGAGACCCGGGGCCAGTTGAAGCTGACCGACAAGTGGGCCCTGACCGCCTTCGGCCAGCTCGACCTGGTGGCCGAGACCTGGCGCCGTCGCGACCTGGGGATCGCCTACACGGACGATTGCATCCGGGTGGACATCATCTACCAACACGAAGACCGCTATAGCTCGACCGTTACCGGGCTGAAGCTCCAGCCAGACGAGTCGATCGTGGTCCGCCTAACCCTCGCCACATTAGGTGATACAGGGTACAGCGACTAAGAAATCCATCGCGCCGGGGGGCGTGCGGGGGTCCGCACCCGTCCATATGGCGTATCGAGGCGCGATCGCCCACAGGGGCGCTCGCGCCATCAGAGGCTTGAAATCGAGGCCGATCCCAAGGGGTCGGGCTCCAGAGGAACGACACTACCCATGCGGCCTGCGCGTAGCGTGACGACTTTCGCGGCCAGCGCCGCGTCCATTCTCGCCCTGACCATGGCGGGCCTTCCGGCGCACGCCCAGCAGGCCGCGCCCGTCATCGACGCCCCCGCGGCGGCCCCGCCCCAGGCTCGGGCCAATCCGCTGTCGGAAAGCGTCGCGGCCGTCGTCAACGACGACATCATCTCGTCCTACGACCTGATGCAGCGCATGCGCCTGCTGATGGTCACCTCGGGCCTGCAGCCGACCCAGGAAAACCTGCCCCAGCTGGAGCAGGAAGCCCTGCGCTCGCTGATCGACGAGCACGTCCAGATGCAGGAGCTGCGTCGGGTCGAGAAGGAACAGAAGATCACGATCATCTCGACCGACAAGGAAGTCGACGAGGAGATCGGCGGCATCGCCCAGGGCAACAAGATGACCGCCCAGCAGCTGCTGGACCAGCTGGCCGCCCAGGGCGTCAGCGCCGACACCTGGCGCGCCCAGATCCGCGCCGAGACCAGCTGGCAGAACTGGATCAGCGGCCGCTACGGCTCGCGCCTGCGCATCGGCGAAGACCAGATCAAGGCCTTCCAGCGCCGCCTGTCCGAATCGGCCAGCAAGCCGCAGTACCAGGTCAGCGAAGTGTTCATCGACGCCACCCGCGTCGGCGGCCCGGACGTGGCCCTGAACGGGGCCCGCCAGCTGGTGACCCAGATCCAGCAGGGCGCGCCCTTCCCGGCCGTGGCCCGCCAGTTCTCGGCCGCCGCCACCGCGGCCAACGGCGGCGACGCCGGCTGGGTCAGCCCCGGCGAAATGCCGGCCGAGGTCGACGTGGCCCTGGAACAGCTGCGCCCCGGCCAGCTGTCGACCCCGATCCCGGTCAAGGACGGCGTCTACATCGTCTATCTGCGCGACAAGCGTTCGGGCTCCAAGGCGACCCTGGTCGACCTGAAGCAGGTGGCCGTGGCCCTGCCCAAGGACGCGCCGGAAGCCGACGTCCAGGCCGCCACCGTCCTGCTGGCGGGCCTGAAGCCCAAGCTGACCAGCTGCCCGACCCTGGAGGCCGAGGCCGGCAAGGTCAGCGGCGTCGTGGCCGGCGACCTCGGCGAAGCCGAGATCGGCGACCTGGCTCCTGCCTTCCAGGAAGCCGCCAACGCCCTCAACGTCGGCCAGGTGTCGGACCCGATCCGCACCGACGCCGGCCTGCACCTGATCGCGGTGTGCGGCAAGCGCCAGTCCGGCGCCGCCGCCCCGAACCACGACCAGATCGAAAACCGCCTGCGTGGTCAGCAACTTGCGCTGATCTCCAAACGTTACCTGCGAGACCTGCGCAACTCCGCCACCATCGAGACCCGGTGAAGACAGACATCCTGGCCCTCAGCGTCGGCGATCCCGCCGGCGTAGGGCCCGAGATCATCGCCAAGGCCTGGGGCCAGCTTCGGGAAACCGGGCCGGCCTTCATGGCCGTCGGCGACCTGCAGAGCCTGGCCGCGGCCGGCGGCGGGGTTAAGGTCAAGGCCGTGACGGGGCCGGTCGAAGCCGCCAAGGTCTTCGCCGACGCCCTGCCCGTGCTGGACACGCCCCTGCAGTCGCCGGTGATCGCCGGCCAGCCGTCCAGCGCCCACGCCGCCCAGATCATCCGCTGCATCGAGACCGGCGCGGGCCTGGCGCTGTCGGGCGCCGTGGCCGGCCTGGTCACCGCCCCGATCGCCAAGGCGCCGCTGTACGAAGCCGGCTTCAAGTTTCCCGGTCATACCGAGTTCCTGGCCGAGCTGACCGCCCCTGCGCCCTATGCCGGGGCCCGCGGGCCGGTGATGATGCTGACCGCCGCCGACCTGCGCGCCACCCTAGTGACGATCCACCAGGCGGTGGGCACGGTTCCGGCCGCCCTGACCATCGACCGCATCGTCGCGGCCGGCCTGGTCACCGCCCAGGCCCTGAAGACCGATTTCGGCATCGCCCAGCCGCGCCTGGCCGTGGCCGCCCTCAATCCGCACGCCGGCGAAGGCGGGGCCCTGGGTCGCGAGGAGATCGAGACGATCATCCCGGCCGTGGCGGCCCTGCGGGCCCGCGGCGTCGACGCCCGCGGCCCCTCGCCCGCCGACAGCCTGTTCCATCCCGACGCGCGCAAGACCTATGACGGGGTGCTGTGCATGTACCACGACCAGGCCCTGATCCCGGTGAAGATGCTCGACTTCTGGGGCGGGGTGAACGTCACCCTGGGCCTGCCGATCGTGCGCACCTCGCCCGACCATGGCACGGGCTTCGACATCGCCGGGCGCGGCCTGGCCCGTCCCGACAGCCTGATCGCCGCCCTGCGCCTGGCCGCCGAGATCGCCGCCCGGCGCGCGGCCAGCTGAAAACAGCGCTCATTGCGTGGTCCTCGCCCTTCGACGGGCTCAGGGTGAGGACCATTGCAGGCCTGGACTGTAGAAAAACCTTATCCTGAGCTTGTCGAAGGACGAGGTTTTCGTCTCGGAAGGCCGTGCGATCCATCCTAGGCTTACGCGGCAATTCGAATTAGACGAAGGCGATGACGATCCCTTCCCTCGCCAACCTGCCGCCGCTGCGCGAGGCGCTCGAACGCCACGGCCTGCTGGCCCGCAAGAGCTTCGGCCAGCACTTCCTGCTCGACCTCAACATCACCCGCAAGATCGCGCGCATGGCGCAGGTGGGCGAAGGCGACACGGTGATCGAGGTCGGCCCCGGCCCCGGCGGCCTGACGCGGGCCCTGCTGGAGACCGGCGCCAAGGTGATCGCCGTCGAGAAGGACAGCCGCTTCCTGCCGCTGCTGGGCGAGCTGGCCGAGGCCGCCGACGGCCGCCTGACCCTGGTCGAGGGCGACGCCCTGCGGGCCGACATGGCGGCCCTGGCGGGCGGCCCGGCGCACATGGTGTCGAACCTTCCCTACAATGTCGGCACCCAGCTCCTGATCGACTGGCTGACGGGACCGTTCCGGCCGCTGTCGATGACCCTGATGTTCCAGAAGGAGGTCGCCGACCGCATCGCCGCCCAGGACGGCGACGACGCCTATGGGCGGCTGGCGGTGATCTCGCAGACGGTGTGCTCGGCCAAGGTGGTCATGGACCTGCCGGCCCGCGCCTTCACCCCGCCGCCGAAGGTGGCTTCGGCCGTGGTCCACCTGGTCCCGCTGGCGCCGGCCCCCGACAAGGCCATGGTCTCGGCCCTGGAGCGGGTGACGGCCGCCGCCTTCGGCCAGCGGCGCAAGATGCTGCGCTCCAGCCTCAAGACCCTGGGCGGCGGCGCTCTGTGCGAGGCGGCCGGGATCGATCCGGACGCCCGCGCCGAGACCATTTCCGTCGACGGCTTCCAGGACCTGGCCAGAGCCTTTCAGGCTCTGATTTGAGTGTTAGAGCGCGCCCGGGCGGGTTAGCCGCTCAACACCTAACCCTGGCGCGCTCCGGCGCCCTGATCGCCGCCGCCTGAGCCGGCGCTTGCCATTCTGCTCCGGCGGAGGAATCATTTGGTCATGCAGGCCTCGCCCGAGCAGCAGCACCCGGTCCTGGTGGTCGACGACGACCCGTTGGTGACCGAATTCGTCCGGTTTCGGCTGGAGATGGACGGCTTCGCCGTCGAGGTGGCCCACAACGCCGAAGACGCCCTGGCCGCCGCCATCCGCCGTCCGCCGCACGTCTTCCTGCTCGACGTCGGCCTGCCCGAGATCAACGGCCTGACCCTGCTGCGCCGTCTGAGGGCCGAAAAGCGGCTCAAGGACGTGCCGGCGATCATGATCACCGCCTCGGCGGCCGGCGCCAACGTCAAGGCCGCCATGGAAGCCGGGGCGGTCGGCTACGTGCTCAAGCCGTTTTCCGCCGACGACCTGTTGCAAAGGGTGCGCGCGGCGACCAAGAACCAGTCTCGCGTCTGGTTGTGACGCGCGCGTACGGAGACCCCGCATGACGTCCCGTCCCCTGGCCCTGGTGATCGACGACGACACTCTGATGCTGGAGTTCGTGGCCGGCGCGCTGATCGATGGCGGCTTCGACGTCCAGACGGCCGAAGGCGCCCAGAGCCTGCTGACCGACGTGCAGGACCGCAAGCCGGCGATCGTCTTCCTCGACGTGCGCATGCCGGGCGAGACGGGGATCGAGGTGCTGCGGCGGCTGCGGGTCAGCGACTGGGGCCGCGAGGTGCCGGTGGTGATCATGACCGGCGAGCGGCGCCTGGACCGCGTGGTCGAGGCGATGAGCGCCGGGGCCACCACCTACATGATGAAGCCCTTCACCGCCGTGCAGATCGTCATGCGGGCCCGCGAGCTGATCCAGCCGCGCGAGAGCGGCAGCTTCCACTACTGAGTGGGGGGCTAAAACCTCGCCCTTCGACAAGCTCAGGGTGAGGTTTTCTTAGCGTCCAGCCCGTCCTTGACCCTCATCCTGAGCCTGTCGAAGGACGAGGATCACGCAGTGATCCCGCTCAGATCTCCTCGCCCAGCAGGTCCTGCACCAGATCCCCGATCCACGGGTTGCGGGCGCGCTTGTGGCGTTCGGCGTGGTAGATGTGGGCCAGGTCCGCATAGGCCTTGTCGAAGTCGTCGTTGAGCACGACGTAGTCGAACTCTTCCCAGGCGGCGACCTCGTCCTTGGCGCGCGACAGGCGGCGGGCGATGACCTCTTCGCTGTCCTGGCTGCGAGCGTGCAGGCGGCGGCTCATCTCGGCCAGGGACGGCGGCAGGATGTAGACCAGCACGCTGTCGGGGCCGGCCTGGGTGTGCACCTTCATGGCGCCCTGGAAGTCGATGTCGAACAGCACGCTCTCGCCGCGCTCCAGCGCCTCCAGGATCGGGGCCTTGGGGCTGCCGTAGTAGTTGCCGTAGACCTCGGCCCACTCGAAGAAGGCGTCTTCCTCGATCATCGCCTTGAACTTGTCCTTGGAGACGAAGTGGTAGTCGCGGCCGTCGTGCTCGCCGGGGCGCGGCTCGCGGGTGGTGGCGCTGATCGACAGGTGCAGGTCGCCATGGTCGGCCACCAGGCGGCGGGTCAGCGAGGTCTTGCCGACGCCCGAGGGGGCCACGACCATCAGCAGGAGGCCGCGGTGCTTGCGCCCGCTCTTGTCGGCCGGGTTATTCGACATTCTGAACCTGTTCGCGAAACTGTTCGATCGTGGCCTTGAGTTCCAGGCCGTGGGCGGTCAGCGCGGTCAGCGCCGACTTGCTGCAGAGGGTGTTGGCCTCGCGCATGAATTCCTGGGACAGGAAGTCGAGGCGGCGGCCCGAGGCGGTGTCGCTGGCCAGCAGGGTGCGGGCGGCGGCGACGTGGCCGGCCAGACGGTCGAGCTCCTCGCGGACGTCGGCCTTGACCGCCAGGGCGGCGGCTTCCTGCAGGATGCGGTCGGGCGAGGCGCTTTCGCCCAGCAGCTCGGCCATGCGGCGCTCGAAGCGCTGCTTGAGGATGGCCGGCTGGCCCTCGGCCTCGGCGGCGGCGAGGCTCGTGAGGGTCTCGATGCGGTCGACCAGACCGGCCAGCACCGGGGCGAGCGAAGCCCCCTCCTCCTGGCGCGCGGCCTTCAGGCCGTCGAGGGCCTGGTGCAGGCTGGCGGCCATGGCGGCCTCGAGGGCGGCGCGGGCGTCGGCATCCTCGTCGTCCTCGCGGACCTCGATGACCCCGCGTAGGGCCAGCAGGCCGTCGAGGCTGGGCTTGGCGACCATGCCGGTGGCGACATAGGGGCTGCCGGCCTTCAGATAGCGCTCCAGCACCTCGACATTGACCTGCGGGGCGGCGGCGGCCTCGGCCTTGCGAGCCTGGACGTTGACGGTCAGCTGGCCGCGCTGGAAGCGGGCCTGCGCCCCGTCACGGGCGGCGCGGTCGAGGCTGTCCAGGCCCGGCGGGCCGCGGAAGCGGGTCTCGAGGTTGCGGCCGTTGACGCTGCGGGCCTCGACGGCCCAGCTCCAGTCGCCCAGGGCGCCTTCGACGCGCGCGAAACCTGTCATGCCCGAAAGCGCCATGCGATCAGTCTCCCGCCGACGGCGGCGCCGTGGTCTTGGCCTGGCGCTCGATCTTGCGCCACTGGGCGACGTTGCGCTCGTGCTCTTCGTAGGTCTTGGCGAAGACGTGGCCGCCGGTGCCGTCGGCGACGAAATAGAGCTCGTCGGTCTTGGGCGGGTTCATCACCGCCGCCAGGGCCGCGCGGCCCGGATTGGCGATCGGCGTCGGCGGCAGGCCGGGGATCTTGTAGGTGTTGTAGGGCGTGACCGTGTCCAGCTCCGACCGGCGCAGGCCCCGGCCCAGGGGCCGGCCGCGGGTGATGCCGTAGATCACGGTGGGATCGGTATCCAGCCGCATGCCGATGCGCAGGCGGTTGATGAACAGGGCCGCGACGCGCGGACGCTCGCTGGCCAGGCCCGTCTCCTTCTCGACGATCGAGGCCAGGGTGACGGCCTCGTCCTTGGTCTGGAACGGCAGGCCCTGCTCGCGGTCGGCCCAGAGGGCGTTCAGCACCTTGTCGCGGTCGTCCATCATCCGCTGCAGGACGGCGGCCCGCTCCTCGCCGCGCTCGACCTGATAGGTCTCGGGCAGGACGGCGCCTTCCGGCGGGGTGGGCACGTCGCCGACCAGCACGTCGGAGCGCTGCAGGATCTCGACGACCATCTCGGAGGTCACGCCCTCGGGCACGGTGACCTGGTGGCGCACCACCTTGCCGTCGCGGACCATGGCCAGGACGGTGGAGAGCGAGGCGCCGGTGGGGAATTCGTATTCGCCGGCCTTCAGCCTGCGGGCCGCGCCGGTGATCTGCGAGGCGGTCAGGAACAGCGACGAGGAGCGGATCGCCCCGCCCGCTTCCAGCGCGCCGGCGATCTCGGAGACGCTGGCCCCGCGACGCAGGACCACCGAGGTGTATTCGCCGTTCTTGGCCTTGGGGCCGGGCCCGCCATAGACCCAGACGGCCCCGCCGGCGACGACGAGCGCCGCGACCGCGGCGACCACCAGGCCGCCGCCGGCCATGGCGGCCAGGCGACGCCCCAGGGTCGCGGTTTCCCGTTTACGGGCGCCCGACGCCCGCTTGGACGCCGGAGCCTTCTTCTGCGGACGCGGGGCCTTGCTCACGAGACTTGGCTCACGAGACTTTACGGAACACGACGGAGGCGTTGGTGCCGCCGAAGCCGAAGCTGTTGGATACCGCCACGTCGATCTTCTTCGGCACGGCCTTGTTGGGCGCCAGGTTCATCGGCACGTCGACGTCGGGATTGTCGAGGTTGATGGTCGGCGGGCAAATCTGGTCGCGGATGGCCAGGATCGAGAAGATCGACTCGATCGCGCCGGCCGCGCCCAGCAGGTGGCCGGTCATCGACTTGGTCGAGGACATCACCACGTTCTTGGCGTGATCGCCGAGGAACCGGGCCACGGCGCCGGCTTCCAGGCCGTCGGCCATGGTCGAGGTGCCGTGGGCGTTGATGTAGTCGATGTCCGAGGGCTGGAGGCCCGCGTCCTTGACCGCCGCCGCCAGGGCGCGGCCGCCGCCTTCGCCGTCCTCGGCCGGGGCGGTGATGTGATAGGCGTCGCCCGACAGGCCGTAGCCGACCACTTCGGCGTAGATCTTGGCCCCACGGGCCTTTGCGTGCTCGTACTCCTCGAGCACGACGGCGCCGGCGCCCTCGCCCATGACGAAGCCGTCGCGGTCCTTGTCGTAGGGACGCGAGGCCTTTTCGGGGGTGTCGTTATAGGCCGTGGCGACGGCGCGGCAGGCGATGAAGCCGGCGATGCCGATCTTGCAGACGGCCGCTTCCGCGCCGCCGGCCACCATCACGTCGGCGTCGCCGTACTTGATCAGGCGGGCGGCGTCGCCGATGGCGTGGGCGCCGGTGGCGCAGGCCGTGACCACGGCGTGGTTGGGGCCCTTGAAGCCGTAGCGGATCGAGACCTGGCCCGAGATCAGGTTGATCAGGGCCGAGGAGATGAAGAACGGGCTGACGCGGCGCGGGCCCTTGGCTTCCAGCTCCAGGGCGGTGTCGGCGATCGTCGACAGGCCGCCGATGCCCGAGCCGAGGATGACGCCCGTGCGCCACTTCTGCTCGTCGGTTTCCGGCACCCAGCCCGAATCCTTCACCGCCTCGTCCGCCGCGGCGATGCCGTAGAGGATGAAGTCGTCCACGCGCTTCTGATCGCGCGGGCTCATGGTCTGGTCGGGGTCGAACGAACCCTCGACATCCGGACCGCCGCCGCCGCGACCGTCGACCCGCGGCACTTCGCAGGCGACCTGGCAGGCATAGTCGGTCGGATCGAAAGCCGTGATGCGGCCCGCGCCGGACTTGCCGGCCAGGATGTTCTTCCAGGACGTCTCGACGCCCTGGCCCAGAGGAGTCAGCAGGCCCAGCCCGGTGACGACGACTCTACGCATGGATTGCTCCCAACCTTCCGACGCACCGTTCTCGGACGATAAGGCTAACCCCTATCGGCCGGTTGCGGCGCGAATCTTGGCCACATACGAAAACCGCCGCGCGCACGATGGCAAGAGCCCGTGCTGCGCGGCGGCTGATAGTCCTGTTCGCCCGTGAGGGTACGAACCCGACGCCCTTAGGCGCCGGTCTTTTCCGTGATGAACTTCACGGCGTCGCCAACCGTCTGGATGTGCTCAGCCGCGTCGTCCGGAATTTCGATGTCGAATTCTTCTTCGAACGCCATGACCAGCTCGACGTTGTCGAGGCTGTCGGCGCCCAGGTCGTCGATGAAGCTAGCCTTCTCGGTGACCTTCTCGGGATCGGCATCCAGGTGTTCGATGACGATCTTACGCACGCGCTCGAGAATGTCGGACATTCTGTTAGTCCCTCGTTTTGATATCTGTTTACCCCACGACCGGCTGAAAATATTCGCCGTCCGCGAGATGTCGGGTCACCGCCTATCACGTTCCTTTTCGGGTGACCAGCGGGTCAGCCGCGAAGAAGCGGGGCCATTTAAAGCCCAAGGCGGCGTTCGCCTAGATCATGGCCATGCCGCCGTTGACGTGCAAGGTCTGACCGGTGACGTAACCACCTTGATCGCTGGCCAGGTAAACGCAGGCGGCGGCGATATCGCTCCCTTCGCCCAGCTTTCCGGCCGGAATGGTCGACAGGATGCCGGCCTTCTGGGCGTCGTTCAGGGAGTCGGTCATCGGGCTGGCGATGAAGCCGGGGGCGACGCAGTTGACGGTCACGCCGCGGCTGGCCAGTTCCTGGGCCAAGGCCTTGGAAAACCCGATCATTCCGGCCTTGGAGGCCGCGTAGTTGGTCTGGCCGGGGTTACCGGTGACGCCCACCACCGAGGTGATGCCGATGATGCGGCCGGCGCGGCGCTTCATCATGCCCTTGGCGGCGGCGCGGGCCAGGCGGAAGTAGCCTTCCAGGTTCACCTTGATGACGGTTTCCCAGTCCTCGTCCTTCATCCGCACGATCAGGCCGTCGCGGGTAATGCCGGCGTTGGCGATGACGATGTCGAGCGGGGCGCCGGCGGCTTCCTCGGCCTTGGCGACCAGGCCGTCGACCTGTGCGGCGTCCGACAGATTCGCCACGACGAACGAGGCGCGCTCGCCCAGCTCGGTCTTCAGTTCGGTCAGGGCCGATTCGCGGGTGCCCGAGAGCACGACGTGGGCGCCCTGGCCGTGCAGGGCCCGGGCGATGGCGCCGCCGATGCCGCCGGTGGCGCCGGTGACGAGGGCGGTCTTGCCGGTGAGGTCGAACATTTTTCGTTCTCCGTTTCGGAGGGATTGAGCGCGAAAACCTCGTCCTTCGACAAGCTCAGGATGAGGTTTTCAAACGGATCGCCGCGCCGGTCGTCCTCATCCTGAGCTTGTCGAAGGATAAGGACGTGGCAAGGCGGAAGATCAGAGCGACGCCTTCAGAGCGAGTTGGCGAAGGCTTCGAGGTCGGCCGGGCTGTTGAGCGGGGTCGCCTCGGCGTCCGGGGCGATGCGCTTGGCCATGCCCGACAGCACCTTGCCGGCGCCGGCCTCGGCGAAGCGGGTGACGCCGCCCTCGCCGGCCAGCCAGGTCATGCTCTCGCGCCAGCGGACGCGGCCGGTGACCTGCTCGACCAGCAGCTTGCGGATGACGTCCGGATCATGGACCGGCGATGCGGTGACGTTGGCCAGCAGCGGGGCCCTGGGGGCCAGGATGGTGGTCACGGCCAGGGCGGCGGCCATCTCGTCGGCGGCCGGCTGCATCAGCGGGCAGTGGAACGGGGCCGAGACGTTCAGCGGAATGGCGCGGGCGCCCAGTTCCTTGGCCTTCTCGATGGCCTTGTCGACCGCGGCCTTGGCGCCGGAGATCACGACATTGCCGTTGTTGTTGTCGTTGGCGACGACGCAGACGCCGACTTCCGAGCCGGCGGCGGCGGCCGCTTCGGCCAAAGCGAGATCGGTCTTGGGACCGATCAGCGAGGCCATGGCGCCCTCGCCCACCGGCACGGCGCGCTGCATGGCCTGGCCGCGCAGCTTCAGCAGGCGCGCGGTGTCGGTCAGGCTGATGGCGCCGGCGGCGGCCAGGGCCGAATATTCGCCGAGGCTGTGGCCAGCCACGAATGCGGCGCGCTCGATGCCGATCCCGAACTCCTTCTCGAGGGTGCGGGTCACGGCCAGGCTGACGGCCATCAGGGCCGGCTGGGCGTTCTCGGTCAGGGTGAGATCACCCTCCGGACCTTCGCGCATCAGCTGGGAGAGTTTCTGGCCCAGGGCGTCGTCGACCTCCTGGAACACCTCGCGGGCGGACGCGAAGGCCTCCGCCAGCTCGACGCCCATGCCGACCGATTGGCTGCCCTGCCCCGGGAAGATGAAGGCGATGCTCATGGCGGCCCGCTCCTCTGTAATTCAATGTCTTGGGGGCGGAGGGTTAGGGGAAACCCAAGGCCTGGGCAAGCCGGACCGACGTTTTGCCCCCGCTTGCTTTCCCTAAGGGCCGTCGCTTGCTTTCCGTTGGGGCGCGTCCACATTGCTCGCCGTTCCGTATCTGAACGCGCACCGCTCTTCCCCCGCCCTATCGGAGTCGCCAAGATGAAACGCCTCGCCCTCGCCGCCTCGCTGGCTGCTTTCGGCCTGCTGGCCGCCGCCCCCGCCCTGGCGGCGCTGAAGCCCGGCGACAAGGCCCCCGACTTCACCGCCCCGGCGGCCCTGGCCGGCAAGGACTTCGAGTTCAAGCTGAGCAAGGCGCTGAAGAAGGGCCCGGTGGTGCTGTATTTCTTCCCGGCCGCCTACACCTCGGGCTGCACGGCCGAGGCCCACGAGTTCGCCGAGGCCACGCCCGAGTTCGAAAAGCTGGGCGCGACGGTGATCGGCGTCACCGGCGGCAATGTCGACCGGATCAAGGAGTTCTCGAAGGAGCACTGCCGCGACAAGTTCGCCGTGGCCGCCGCCAGCCCGGCCCTGATCAAGGACTACGACGTCAAGCTGCCGCTGAAGGACACCATGTCCAACCGCACCTCCTACGTCATCGCGCCGGGCGGCAAGGTGCTGCTGGCTTATAGCGACCTGAACTTCCAGGGCCACGTGACCCAGACCATGGAGGCGGTGAAGGCCTACAAGGCGGGGAAGAAGAAGTAGGGGGCGGGGGCGCCCTGCCCTCCCTCCATTCCTGTATCTGAAGTCATCGCCCGGCTTGTCCGGGCGACCCAAGCTGACTTTGCGATCCTGACATGTCGCTTGGGTCGCCCGCATGAAGCGGGCGATGACTTTTTGTAGGGGGAGTTTTTGAAGACAGCGGCGCGCTCGCCGCGCCCTACCGCTACCAGTTGGTCTTGATCAGCTTGACCATGAAGCGGCCGTCCTGCAGCCGCTCGTCCTCGGCGCGGAGGCTGACCGAGAACTCGGCCGGGATGTCGAACGGGCGGATCAGGGCGAAGTCGACGCCCTCGTCGCCGATGGTGCCGCCGCCGAAGCCGATAGCGGCGACCTGGCGGCCGTCCAGCGTCAGGGCCGAGCGCAGATTGGCGCGGGCCAGCGGAATGGCGGCCGGGACGATCATCGAGCGGGTGGCGTTCATGTCGACCGACAGGCTGACATAGTTCGACTTGGGCAGGTCGCCGAAGCCGAACAGCCGCGACATCGACGAGCGGAAGCCGGCCTCGCGCTTGTTGAGCGAGGCGCCCAGGGCCACGGCGTGGGGGCTGGGCCCTTCCTGCGCCTTGGCCGTGAGGTTCAGGTTCACGTCGTAGGTGGGCTGCTCGATATTGCCGGCCACCTTGGCCGTGAAGTCGACCCGCTCGGCGTCGGTCGACAGGTCGACCGGCAGGGCGGCCGAATAGCCCGTGAAGCGGCCGTCGTTGGACGACACCGACAGGTCGGGCTTGCGCAGCAGGGTCTGGGCGAAGGTCGGGGCGGCCGTCATCGACAGCGCGATCGCGCCGCCAAGGATCAAGCTTCTGAGGATGCTGCCCCGCATGCTCCTTCCCTATCCACCGAAGGTGTTAACGGCAAGCTGACTTCCGCTACGAAAGCCATTTCGCCGCGGAAATTTCGACGCAGAAAGGCCTGCGGCGCGGCGGCTCTGCACATTGCGCCCGCATTTCAGGCGCCCCGCCCGGCGCTCGACGGCCAGGCGCCGGATGGATCCTCGCCTTGCCTCGCACCGCCGTTTCCTGTAATAGCGCGCGCTCTATTGGAAGGCGGTCTTGCGCGAACCCCTCACGGGGCCGGGATTATCCCGCTCGTCGCACAGGATCCATCGTGGTTGTCGGACTTCCGTCGCCGACCGCGCCGCCTTCCACAACGGAAGAAGGAAAACATGTCGTTCTACGAACACGTGGTCATCGCGCGGCAGGACATCTCGCCGCAACAGGCCGAAGCTCTCAACGAGCAAATCAAGACCCTGATCGAAGAAGGTGGTGGTCACATCGCCAAGATCGAATACTGGGGTCTGCGTAACCTCACCTATCGCATCAAGAAGAACCGCAAGGGCCACTACTCCCTGCTCGCCATCGACGCCCCGGCGCCGGCGGTGAAGGAACTGGAGCGCCAGCTGTCGATCAACGAAGACGTGCTGCGTTTCCTGACCATCCGCGTGGAAGAGCTGGACCTGGAACTGTCGCCGGTTCTGGCCCGTCGCGACCGTGAGCGCAGCGATCGCCCCGAGCGTTCGGACCGCCCTGAGCGTTCCGAGCGTCCGCGCGAAGACTTCGCCCCGCAAGCGTAAGGGAGAAATAGATCATGACCGATACGACTGCTCCCGAAGCCGCGGCTCCGGCCGCCGCCGGCGGCGCTCGCCGCCCGTTCTTCCGTCGCCGCAAGGTTTGCCCGTTCTCGGGCGCCAACGCGCCGAAGATCGACTACAAGGACGTGAAGCTGCTGCAGCGTTACGTTTCCGAACGCGGCAAGATCGTGCCGTCGCGCATCACCGCGGTGTCGGCCAAGAAGCAACGCGAACTGGCCAAGGCCATCAAGCGCGCCCGCTTCCTGGCTCTGCTCCCCTACGTCGTGAAGTAAGGGAGACGCCACGATGAAAGTGATCCTGCTCGAACGAGTCGAAGGCAAGGGCGTCCTGGGCGACGTGGTGACGGTGAAGGACGGCTACGCCCGTAACTTCCTGCTGCCGCGCCAGAAGGCTCTCCGCGCCAACTCGAACAACCTCAAGGCTTTCGAAGCGCAACGCGCCGAGATCGAAGCCCGCAACGTCCGCAACCGCGAAACCGCCGGCAAGTCCGGTGAATCGCTGGACGGCACGCAGTACGTCCTGATCCGTCAAGCTGGCGAAAGCGGCCAGCTGTACGGTTCGGTCGCGGGCCGCGACGTCGCCGACGCCATCAAGGCCGAAGGCGGCAAGGTCGACCGCTCGATGATCGTGCTGGACAAGCCGATCAAGACGCTGGGCGTCCACGAAGTGAAGGTGAAGCTGCACGCTGAAGTGACCGTCACGGTCACCCTCAACATCGCGCGCAGCCAAGACGAAGCCGATCGCCAAGCGCGCGGCGAAAACGTCATCGCCTCGCAATTCGAAGAAGATCGCGCCGCCGACGCCGAAGCCGCCCAGGACATGCTGGAAGGTGGCGCCGGTTCGCACGAAGGCGACCACTACGAAGCCTGATCCGTCAGGACCTTCGCAGAAGACTGAAGAACGGCGCGGAGCAATCCGCGCCGTTTTTTCTGCGCCCCCCCTATTTTTCTGTGCGGGCGGCTAGAATTGCTCAGATTGTATCGCCCCCTCCGCTCACCCAAGTTCCGAGCATCTATCCATCTGTCGGATACAAGAGGCGTATCAGCACGTCCCCCGACCGACAGGTTTCGAGAGGGGTTATCTCATGCGTATCAAACTTGCCCTGCTGGCCGCCGCCTCGGCATCGGCCTTCGCCGCCTCGTCCGCCTACGCCCAGGACGTCGCCGCGACCGATCCCACCGCCGTCGAGGAGCTGGTCGTCACCGGCACCCGCACCGCCGGCCGCTCGCGCCTGGACACCGTCTCGCCGGTCGACGTGGTCGACAGCAAGGCCCTGACCCGCCAGGGCTCGACCGAACTGGCCCAGGCCCTGTCGACCCTGGCGCCGTCGCTGAACTTCCCGCGCCCGTCGGCCGTGGACGGCACCGACTCGGTGCGTCCGGCCACGCTGCGCGGCCTGGCGCCCGACCAGACCCTGGTGCTGCTGAACGGCAAGCGCGGCCACGCCGCCGCCCTGGTCAATATCAACGGCGCGGTCGGCCGCGGCTCGGCCGCCTTCGACCTCAACACCATCCCGACCGCCGCCCTCGACCGCGTCGAGATCCTGCGCGAGGGCGCGGCCGCCCAGTACGGCTCGGACGCCATCGCCGGGGTCGTCAACCTGCGCCTGCGGCAAGCCCGCAGCGGCGGCGGCGCCACGGCCAGCTACGGCCTCTACGACACCGAGGTGAAGACCGCCCGCGACACCGACGGCCGCAAGGCCCACGACGGCGTCACCTACACCGCCTCGATCTGGCAGGGCTTCACCCTGCCCAAGGACGGCTTCCTGACGGTCACCGGCGACTGGTCCAAGCGCAACCCGACCAACCGTTCCGACCTGTCCTCGGCCATCACCCCGAACAAGGTCACCGGCCGCTACGGCGACGCCGAGGTCGAGAGCAAGTCGATCTTCGCCAACGCCGGCCTGCCGCTGGGCGAGACCTGGAGCCTCTACGGCTGGGCCGGCTACCAGAAGCGCGAGGGCGAGAGCGCGGCCTTCCCGCGCCTGGCCAGCAACGCCAACAACATCGCCGCCATCTATCCGCAGGGCTTCCTGCCGAAGATCACCACCGACATCGACGACTACAACTTCGCCCTGGGGACCAAGGGCGAGATCGGCGCCTACACGGTCGACGCCAGCGTCACCTACGGCGAGAACGACATCGACTACGGCGTCAAGGACAGCCTCAACGCCTCCTACGGCCCGACCTCGCCGACCGCGTTCTACGCCGGCTCGATGAAGTACCGGCAGGCGGTGGCCTCGCTGGACATCACCCGTCCGCTGGAAATCGCCGCCTTCGCCCAGCCCTCGACCCTGGCGTTCGGGGCCGAGTACCGCAAGGAATCCTACGAGATCCTGGCCGGCGAGACCGCGTCCTGGGCCAATGGCGGCTACAACAACCTCGCGGCCGGCGCCCAGGGCTTCCCGGGCTTCCGCCCCAGCAACGAGGTCGATGTCAGCCGCGACAATTACAGCCTCTATGTCGACCTCGACAGCCAGGTGACCGACAAGCTGGACGTCGATGTGGCCGCCCGCTTCGAGGACTATTCCGACTTCGGCTCGACCACGACCGGCAAGATCGCCGCCCGCTACGACTTCACCGACAGCTTCGCCCTGCGCGGGGCGGTGTCGACGGGCTTCCGGGCTCCGGCCCTGCAACAGCAGTACTTCACGGCCACCTCGACCAACATCATCAGCGGCGTGGCCACCGAGGTCGGCACCTTCCCGGCCACCAGCGCCGTCTCGCAGGTGCTGGGCGCCAAGGCCCTGGAGCCGGAAGAGAGCACCAACTACTCGCTGGGCGTGGTCTATCGCCGCGGCCCGCTGGAAGTGACGCTCGACGCCTACCAGATCGACATCGACAACCGCATCGTGCTCTCGGAGAACATCCAGGGCAGCGCGACCGGCACGGCGACCCAGCAGGCGATCTACACCCTGCTGCAGCCCTACGGCGTGACCACGGCGCGGTTCTTCATCAACGGCGTCGACACCACCACCAAGGGCCTGGACGTGGTCGTGCGCTATCGCCTGGACGCCGAGGCGGCCGGCCGCTTCGACCTGACCCTGGCGGGGAACTACAACGAGACCGAGGTCACCCGCCTGCCGACGACCAACACCCTGTCGTCGCTGCCGGTCCCGCCGACCCTGTTTGGCCGGGTCAACGTCCTGACCTTCGAACGGGGCACGCCGCGCACCAAGTTCGTGGCCAGCGGCGACTGGAGCAACGGACCCTGGGGCGCGACGCTGAAGCTGACCGGCTACGGCACCGTGCTGCAGCCCAACGCCACGGCCTCGCTCGACTACTGGACCGGCCGCAAGGCGGTGATCGACCTGGAGGCCCGCCGCACCTTCGGCGAGAACCTGACCTGGGCGGTCGGCGCCAACAACCTGTTCGACGAGTATCCCAACCGCACCCCGGCGGCCGTCAACAGCACCAGCGGCGTGGTCGGCTTCCCCAACTACTCGCCGTTCGGCTTCAACGGCCGGTTCCTCTACACCCGGGTCAGCTACAACTGGTGAAACCTAACCTAACCTAACGTAAGCATGAACGGGGACGCGGCGGCGACGCTGCGTCCCCGTTTGTCATAGGAAAGATATACACAGAACATCCCCAGCCATCTGGCCGTTCACCGTGCTGCGTCCGCGCGCCCGGACGGCGTTCGCGTTAACTTATGACGATGTCGCTCGTACCTGCCCTTGATCTGCGCCCGCCGGCGCAGGACGCCCCCGTTATCGCTGTCGCCCCCCACAACCTGGAAGCCGAGCAGGCGCTGCTGGGGGTGCTGCTGTACGACAACTCGGCCTATGAGCGGCTGACCGACAGCCTGCAGGGGCGGCACTTCTACGAGCCCTTCCACCAGCGGCTGTTCGGCTCGATCGAGACCCATATCCGCAAGGGCCAATTGGCCGAGCCGATCCTGCTGGCCGACGAGTTCAAGCACGACACCGCGTTCCAGGAGCTGGGCGGCATCCGCTACCTGGCCGACCTGGTGGATCGCGCCCCGCCGGCCGCCAATGTCGGCGACTACGCCCGGGCGGTGTTCGACCTGGCCCTGCGCCGCGACCTGATCCGCATCGGCGGCGAGATCGCCTCGGCCGCCCACGGCCACGGCGACGAGAAGCGCCCGGCCCGCGACCAGATCGAGTCGGCCGAACAGCAGCTCTACACCCTGGCCGAAAGCGGCACGGCCAGCTCCGGCTTCGTCAGCTTCGGCGACGCCCTGCGCGGCGCCGTCGAGATGACCGCAGAGGCCTTCCAGCGCGACGGCGGCATGTCGGGCCTGGCCTCGGACCTGATCGACCTCGACCAGAAGATCGGCGGCCTGCACCCATCGGACTTGATCGTGCTGGCCGGCCGTCCGTCGATGGGCAAGACCGCCCTGGCCACCAACATCGCCTTCAACGTCGCCAAGAAGTACGCCTGGGAGCCCCAGCCGGACGGCAGCCGCAAGACCGTCAACGGCGGGGTCGTGGCCTTCTACTCGCTGGAAATGAGCGCCGAGCAGCTGGCCCTGCGTATGCTGGCCGACGCCTCGGGCGTCTCGGGCGACAAGCTCCGCAAGGGCGAGATCGACGCCAGCGAGTTCGGCCGTGTGCGCGACGCGGCCATGGAGCTGCAGGAAGCGCCGCTATATATCGACGCCACCGGTGGTATCTCCATCGCCAAGCTGACCGCCCGGGCCCGGCGCCTGAAGCGCCAGGTGGGCCTGGACCTGATCGTCGTCGACTACCTGCAGCTGGTCACCGGCTCGGACCTGGGCTCCAACGCCAGCCGCGTGCAGGAAGTCTCGCAGATCACCATGGGCCTGAAGGCCCTGGCCAAGGAACTGGCCTGCCCGGTCATCGCTCTGTCGCAGCTGTCGCGTCAGGTCGAAAGCCGCGAGGACAAGCGCCCGCAGCTGTCCGACCTTCGCGAATCCGGCTCGATCGAGCAGGACGCCGACATGGTCTGGTTCGTGTTTCGGGAAAGCTACTATGTCGGCCGGGCCGAGCCGCGCGAGGGCACGCCCGAGCACCTGACCTGGCAGGAAGAAATGGACAAGCTGCAGGGCCTGGCCGAGGTGATCATCGCCAAGCAACGTCACGGTCCCATCGGCACGGTGCGCCTGTCGTTCAACAGCGACACCACCCGCTTCGGCAACCTGGCCCGCGACCACTATTTCCACCAGATGCGCTCGGGCAGCGACGAGTAATCGCGATGGCCTATCAGCTCGTTCTCCAGTTTCCGCACGACGCGCTGGCGGACTACGACGCCATGATCGCGCTGGAAGAGCAGATCGACGAGGTCCTCGGCGAGCTTGGCGAGGTGGACGGCCACGACGCTGGCGAGGGCGAGATGAACATCTTCGTCTTCTCGCCAGAACCGGAAAGCGCCCTGGCGGCGCTCGCATCGCTCCTGGCGCCGTACATGACGAGCCTGAGAGCCGCCTATCGCGACGATGAAGCCGACGACGAGCGCTATATCGTGCTGCACCCCAAGGGGCTGACGACCTTCTCGGTCGCCTGAATTTGACCCGGAGCACGCCCGTCGGCCAGGGTGTCGGTCGTCGCGTGAACGAGGTTGCCTGATGGACTTCAGCCCCCTGCCCGTCTCGACCTTCGTCGGGGCGTTCCTGCTGGCCTTTCCGGCCCTGTTCTCGATCGTCAATCCGGTCGGGGCGGCGCTGATCTTCCACCAGATGCTGGCCGACCACCCAGCCGAGACCCGCCGGCGCCTGGCGCCGACCATCGCGCTCTACGCCTTCTTCATCCTGCTCGGCTCGTTGCTGCTGGGCGGCTACGTGCTGAACTTCTTCGGCGTCAGCTTGGGCGCGCTGCGCGTGGCCGGCGGCCTGGTGGTGGCCATCCGCGCCTGGGCGCTGCTGATGACCCCCGAGGAGCATGAGGAGCGCAAGGCCGACCAGGCCGCCTCACCCGCCAAGAGCCGGGCCGAGGACATGGCCTTCTTCCCGCTGACCATGCCGTTCACCACCGGCCCCGGCGCGATCTCGGTGGCCATAGCCCTATCGTCGCAGCGGCCGGCCGAGGGCCATTCGGTGGCCCCGTTCTTCCTGGGCGCGAGCCTGGCGGTGGCGGTGATCGCCCTGATGGTCTGGGTGTTCTATCGCGCCTCGGACCGTGTGCTGGCCCTGCTGGGCGTCAACGGCGCGCGGGTGATGTCACGGCTGATGGCGTTCCTCTTGATGTGCATCGGCGTGCAGATCGTCGCCAGCGGCGTCGAGGCCCTGGTGACGCAGTTCCTGAGTACGCGCTAGACCGATATCTCCACAGCATCTGCACTGGCCTTGGCCGCGCGGGTCGGCTACCTCCCCAGCCGTGACCGAAGCTCGCCTGACCCTCGACCTGGACGCCCTGGCGGCCAACTACGCCACGCTGAAGGCCGAGGCCGGCGGGACCGAGCTCGCGCCAGCGGTGAAGGCCGACGGCTACGGCCTGGGCGCGGGCCTGGTCGCCCGTCGCCTGTGGGACGAAGGCGCGCGCGGCTTCTATGTGGCGCGGCTGTCGGAGGGCGTGGCCCTGCGCAAGGCGCTGGGCGAACGGGACGCGACGATCCACGTGCTGGACGGCGCGACGCCGGGCTCGGGGCCGACGCTGGTCCAGGCCGGGCTGATCCCTGTGCTCAACAGCCTGCCGCAGGTTGAGGCCTGGAACAGCCAGGCCGGCAAGGGCGTGCTGGAAGCGGCGATCCACATCGACACCGGCATGAACCGCCTGGGCCTGCGCCACGAGGAGGCCGCGGTGCTGACGGCCTCGATGGACCGGCTGAAGCACCTGAACGTCTCGCTGGTGATCAGCCACCTGGCCTGCGGCGGCGAGCCGGAGCATCCGCTGAACGCCCGCCAGCTGACCCGCTTCACCGACGCGGCCGCGCTGTTCCCGAACGCTCGCCGGAGTCTCGCCAATTCGGCCGGGATCTTCCTGGGCGAGGCCTATCGCTTCGACCAGTGCCGGCCGGGGATCAGCCTCTATGGCGGCGGGCCGCGCGACGTGGCCGACGACCGGATCAAGGCCGTGGCGACCCTGGAAGCGCCGATCCTGCAGGTGCGGGTCGTGCCGCGCGGCGAGTCGATCGGCTATGGCGCGGCCTTCACGGCCGACGACACTACCCGCGTGGCGATCCTGGCCTGCGGCTATGCCGACGGCGTGCTACGCGCGGCCAGCCCCGCCGGCCAGGTGTGGTTCGACGGCGCGCGCCGGCGGATCCTGGGCCGGGTGTCGATGGACCTGATCGCGGTCGAGATCACCGACTGCGACGCGGCCCGTCCCGGGGCGATGGTCGAACTGTTCGGCCCGAACCTGCCGGTGGACGAAGCCGCCGCCGCGGCGGGCACGACCAGCTACGAGCTGCTGGTGCGCCTGGCCGGCCGCGCCCGCCGCGTGGTGCTGGGCGAGGCCTGAGGGCCCCGCCCCTTTCCATTACTTCGCCAGGCCTTCGAGCCTGCCCGCGTCGACCGCCGCCACGGCCGACTTGAGCTGGTCGATGCTGTCGGCGTCGCCATTGGCCTCGATGGTGAAGCGGTTGCCGACCACGACGCTGTAGCTGCCGGACTTGGCCTGACGGTCCCACTTCTCGGACACCAGGCGGCCACCGACCGTGCTGGCCTTTTCGTAGCCGGTCTCGGTTTCCGTCGAGCTCTGGGCGTTCATGGCCGAGGCCATGGCCGTCAGGCCCGCCAGCGCGCCCAGATCGGTGACGGCCAGGCTGAAGCGCTTGCCGTCCTTCTCGTAGTCGCCCTGGGCCGAGGACATGCCCGCCCCCTCGGCGCCGGCCGAGTGGGCCTCCAGCGTGGTGCGCGAGAAGCCCGCTACGGCGCCCGGCAGGAACCCTTTCAGCACGTCGGGCGAGGTGGCCGGCTTGTCCTTGCCCGCCTCGATCGAGGCGTTGGCCGCCTCCAGTTGCTTGGAGGCCGCCTCCATCTTGCCGAGGTCGACGGTGTTGCCCCCGATCGTCAGCGAGCCGCTGTCGCCCGAGACCTTGGAGGCCGCGGCAAGGCCGCCGAAGGCCGCCATGCCGGCGATGGCGCCAGTGACCAGGCTGACGGCGAAGAACAGCACGATGGCGCAGATCACCGTCACCACGGTGTAGCCGACGGCCTTGTCCTTGGGCGCCTTCATCAGGCGCGGCAGGCCCGTATAGAGCAGGTAGAGACCGTAGAGCCCTAGCAGCCCGCCGATGATCCCCAGCGGCGGGAAGAGGCTGAAAGCCCCGGCAAGCCAGCCGGCGGTGTTGGAATAGGCGGCCACCTTGAAGGCCTGGATCTGGTTCTTCTGACCGTCGAACGACGGCGCCAGGGCGTCGATGATCAGGGCCAGCAGGAACAC
Source organism: Caulobacter hibisci (assembly GCF_016135805.1). Classification (GTDB taxonomy): domain Bacteria; phylum Pseudomonadota; class Alphaproteobacteria; order Caulobacterales; family Caulobacteraceae; genus Caulobacter; species Caulobacter hibisci. The sequence continues at coordinate 565,955 of NZ_JADWOX010000002.1, read as the reverse complement.
CGACAGCAGCGACAGGCCGTAGGCGACGACGGTTCCGACGATCGCGGCGGCCAGGGCGGGTCTGGCCGTCACCAGACCGGGAATGCCGTGGCCGAAGACCTGGCCGCCGATCAGTCCCGCGATCGCGGGAATGGCCGCCAGGATGCAGACATAGCCGACATACAGCCCCCTGATAGTGGCCGGTTCCGGATCGATCCGCTCCCATTCGGCGGACGGTGACAGCAGCAGCCGCTTCACGCGGCCGACCAGGTCGGAAGAAGAAACAGTGCCGGGCTCGACCACGGACATTAGGCGCCTCCAGAAAGATCCTGAGTCTGCGCCCCCCGGTGTTATCTATACGCACCGCGCGCAAAACGGGAACAAGGTTCGGCGACGGCCTGCTGCGTCCGGCTTTGGCGCAGGACCGCGCCAGCCTGTAGTCTCCACCCATTCGAGAATCAGGAAGACCCCATGGCCCGCGACGGCGCCGTTTACGCCTGCCAGTCCTGCGGGGCGGTCCAGAGCAAATGGGCCGGGCAATGCCCCGCCTGCCAGAGCTGGAACACCCTCGTCGAGGAGGTCGGCGTGCGCGCGCCCGGCAGCCTGTCGGCCACCAAGGCCACCCGCAACCGCGGCCTGCAGTTCACCGGCCTGGAAAGCGACACCCCCGCCCCGCCCCGCATCCTGACCGGCGTCGACGAGTTCGACCGGGTCTGCGGCGGCGGCGTGGTGCCCGGCTCGGCGATCCTGATCGGCGGCGACCCAGGCGTGGGCAAGTCGACCCTGCTGCTGCAGGTCTGCGCCAACGCCTCGAGCCGGGGCGTGTCCTGCGCCTACATCTCGGGCGAAGAGGCCGTGGAGCAGATCCGCGGCCGCGCCGACCGCATGGGCCTGGCCGGCGCGCCGGTGAAGCTGGCGGCCGAGAGCAGCCTGCGCGACATCCTCGACGGGCTGAAGCGCGACAAGTTCGACCTGGTGGTCATCGACTCGATCCAGACCATGTGGAGCGACGCCCACGAGGCCGGTCCCGGCACGGTGACCCAGGTCCGCGCCTGCGCCACCGAGCTGGTGCGGCTGGCCAAGAAGCAGGGCGTGGCCATCCTGCTGGTCGGCCACGTCACCAAGGACGGCCAGATCGCCGGCCCGCGCGTGGTCGAGCACCTGGTCGACGCGGTGCTGAGCTTCGAAGGCGAGCGCGGCTATCCGTTCCGCATCCTGCGCGGGGCCAAGAACCGCTTCGGGGCCACCGACGAGATCGGCGTGTTCGAGATGGGCGACATCGGCCTGCGCGAGGTCAAGAACCCCTCGGCCCTGTTCCTCAACGAGGGCGGCGAGCGGGCGGCGGGCGCGGCGGTGTTCGCCGGCATCGAGGGCTCGCGTCCGGTGCTGGTGGAATTCCAGGCCCTGGTGGCCCCGTCCGCTTACGGAACGCCCCGACGCGCCGTGGTCGGATGGGATTCCGGACGCCTGGCCATGGTGCTCGCCGTGCTTGAATCGCGTTGCGGCCTTGGTTTTGGCGACAAGGACGTCTATCTGAACGTCGCCGGCGGGCTGAGGATCACCGAACCCGCCGCCGACCTCGCGGCGGCGGCCGCTTTGGCCTCTTCGGCCATGGATGTCGCCCTGCCGCAGGACTGCGTGGTGTTCGGCGAGGTCAGCCTCTCCGGCGAGATCCGGCCCGTGAGCCGAATGGAGTCGCGTTTGAAGGAAGCCGCCAAGCTGGGGTTCGGCCGCGCGCTGGGACCGCTGTCGGGCCTGCCCGAAGGCGGCGGCGCCCTGCCGGTGGCCGGCGCGGCGCGACTGGCCGACGCGGTCCGTAGAATCGAGAACGACATCTGGAGCTCGCACGCGTGACGCCGTTCGACATCATCGCCGGACTGATCCTGCTGGTCTCCGGCGCCGTCGGCTTCTTCCGGGGCGCCTCGCGGGAGCTGACCTCGGCCCTGTCGTTCATCGTCGCCGCCGTGGTGGCGCTGCTGGGCCTGCGGCTGACGGGTCCCCTGTTCCGAGACATCATGGATCCGGACTGGGCGGCGACAGCCGCCGCCATCCTGGTCACCTTCGTCGTGGCCTTCGTGGCCCTGCGCCTGCTGGGCGGCCAGCTGACCAAGACCCTGCACGCCGACGGCGCCCTGGGCCTGCTGGACCGGCTGATCGGCCTGGCCTTCGGCCTGCTCCGCGCCCTCGTGGTGCTGGGCGTCTTCAACCTCGTCTTCCACATGGCCACGCCGCGCGACCGCGTGCCGGCCTGGGTGTCGGAGTCGATCTTCTATCCGCTGTCCAACGCCAGCGCCCGGGTGCTGAAGGTGTTCGCCCCGAAGGGCGCAGGACTTGCCGGCAAGCTGGCTCCCGCCATCGAGGACGCGGTCCGAGACGGCGCCAGCGACAAACCGTCCGACGCCGACCGTGGCGAAGAAGGCTATGATAAAGACCAGCGTCGAAAGTCCGACGACCTGGTGGAGAAATCTCGATGACGTCTATCGGCCAGTCGACCGACCGCTTCTCGTCCATGCCCTGGCGTGACCCCGAGGACGACACCCTGCGCCTGGAGTGCGGCGTGTTCGGCGTGTTCGGGGTGCGCGACGCCTCGGCCATCGCGGCGCTGGGCCTGCACGCCCTGCAGCACCGCGGCCAGGAAGCCTGCGGCATCGCCGCCTTCGACGGCCAGCGCTTCCACACCGAGCGCCACATGGGTCACGTGGGCGACGCCTTCACCGGCGCCGACCTGGTCCAGCGCCTGCCGGGCCACATGGCCATCGGCCACACCCGCTATTCCACCGCCGGCGGCAGCTTCATCCGCAACGTCCAGCCGATGTTCGCCGACCTGGAGACGGGGGGCCTGGCCCTCGCCCACAACGGCAACCTGACCAACTTCCTGACCCTGCGCGAGCGCCTGGTGCAGGAAGGCGCGATCTTCCAGTCGACCTCGGACAGCGAGGTGATCCTCCACCTGATCGCCCGCTCGCGAAAGGCCCGCATCGTCGACCGCTTCATCGACGCCCTGGGCCAGATCGAGGGCGGTTACGCCCTGGTCGCCATCACCAACAAGAAGATGATCGGCATCCGCGACCCGCTGGGCATCCGCCCGCTGGTTCTGGGCGACCTGGACGGCAAGCCGGTGCTGGCCTCGGAAACCTGCGCCCTCGACATGATCGGCGCCCGCTTTGTGCGCGACGTCGAGCACGGCGAGATGGTGGTGATCAGCGATACCGGCGTGAAGTCGCTGCGGCCGTTCGCGGCCCCGGCCGCCCGCCCCTGCGTGTTCGAATATGTCTATTTCGCCCGTCCCGACAGCGTCGTGAACGGCCGCTCGGTCTACGAGGTGCGCAAGCGCATGGGTCGCCGCCTGGCGATGGAGACCGGCGTCGAGGCCGACGTCGTGGTGCCCGTGCCCGACAGCGGCGTGCCGGCGGCGATCGGCTACGCGGCCGAAAGCGGCCTGCCCTTCGACCTGGGCATCATCCGCAACCACTATGTGGGCCGCACCTTCATCCAGCCGACCCAAGGCGTGCGCGAACTGGGCGTGCGCATGAAGCACAGCCCCAACCGCGCCGTGCTGGAAGGCAAGCGCGTCATCCTGATCGACGACTCGATCGTGCGCGGCACCACCTCGCTGAAGATCGTCCGCATGGTCCGCGAGGCCGGCGCCAAGGAAGTGCACCTGCGCTCGGCCAGCCCGCCGATCAAGTGGCCCGACTTCTACGGCATCGACATGCCCGAGCGCGAACAGCTGCTGGCCGCCACCAAGTCGCTGGAAGAGATGGCCAAGTTCCTTGAGGTCGACAGCCTCGGCTTCCTGTCGGTCGAAGGCCTGTACGAGGCCCTGGACTGCGCACCGCGCGATCCGGCCGCCCCGCAGTTCACCGACCACTACTTCACCGGCGACTACCCCACCCGCCTGACCGATCGCGAGATCGCCGAAGGCCGCAACGACCAGGCCGAGAAGCAGCTGTCGCTGCTGGTCAGCGCCTAGGCCGCGCCTTTCGGGTCCTCCGGCTTGTTCGGGGGACCCAAGCTGCGCTAACCCGCTACACGGCCTGTCTGGTTTGACCTCCGGCCGCTCGGATCGCCCGGACACACGGGTGACACCTCCTGTGAGAGTCGCCCCTTGGCCAATCCCGTTTCCGCCGTCCTCTCCAAGCTGAAGATCGACGGCTACATCCTGGCCCTGATCGGCATGGTCGTGCTGGCCTCGTTCCTGCCGGTGCGCGGCCAGGCCGCCGAGATCATGGGCTGGGTGGTCAAGATCGCCATCGCCCTGCTGTTCTTCCTGCACGGCGCGAAACTCTCTCGCGAAGCCGTGGTCGCCGGGATCACCCACTGGCGGCTGCACCTGACCATCCTGGCCTTCACCTTCCTGCTGTTCCCGCTCCTGGGCCTGGCGATCAGCAAGGCCGGAGTGCTGTCGCCGACCATGGCGGCGGGCATGGTGTTCCTGGCCTGCCTGCCCTCGACCGTGCAGTCGTCGATCGCCTTCACCTCGATCGGACGCGGCAACGTCGCCGCCGCCGTCTGCGCGGCCTCGGCCTCGAACCTGTTCGGCATCTTCCTGACGCCGGTGCTGGTGGGCCTGCTGATGAACGCCCACGGCGACGTCGGCGGCTGGGACTCGATCCAGTCGATCGTCGTCCAGCTGCTGCTGCCGTTCGTGGCCGGCCAACTGGCCCGGCCGGTGGTCGGCAAGTGGATCGAGAAGCACAAGACCCTGGTCGGCCGCGTCGACCGCGGCTCGATCCTGCTGGTGGTCTATTCGGCCTTCAGCGCCGCCGTGGTCGAGGGCCTCTGGCGCAAGGTCTCGCCGCTGGAGTTGATCGTGCTGCTGCTGGCCTGCGGCGTGCTGCTGACCGTGGTCATGCTGGCCACGGTGTTCGGCGCCCGGGCCCTGGGCTTCTCCAAGGCCGACGAGGTGGCCATCGTGTTCTGCGGCTCCAAGAAAAGCCTGGCCACCGGCGTGCCGATGGCCGGCATCCTGTTCCCCGGCGCCACCGCCGGCGTGCTGGTGCTGCCGCTGATGATCTTCCACCAGATCCAGCTGATGGCCTGCTCGGTCATCGCCCAGCGCTACGGCGCCAGGCCCGCCGACGAGACCTGATCTCCTTCCCACGCCAAGAACAATCGCCCGTCAGAGGCCCCCGGAAACGCTCATGACCATCCCGACCGACAAGCCGCTGGCCGGCCGCATCGCCCTCGTCACCGGCGCCACCCGCGGCATCGGCCAGGCGATCGCCCTGGGCCTGGCCCAGGCCGGCGCCCACGTCGTGGCCCTGGGCCGCACGCAAGGGGCGCTGGAGGCGCTGGACGACGCCATCCTGGCCGCCACCGGCGAGCACGCCACTCTCGTGCCGATGGACCTGCGCGAGGCCGACAGCCTGGATCATCTGGGCGCGGCGCTGCATCAACGCTTTGGCAGGCTGGACATCCTGATCGGCGCGGCCGGGGTTCTGGGCCCGCTGACGCCGGTGGGCCACTTGGAGCCCAAGGGCTGGGACATGATCCTGTCGACCAACCTGACGGCCAACTGGCGGCTGATCCGGGCCATGGACCCGCTGCTGCGCGCCTCCGACGCCGGCCGGGCCATCTTCCTGACCAGCAGCGTCGCCAAGAGCCATCGGGCCTTCTGGGGCGCCTATGCCGCGTCCAAGGCCGGGCTGGAGGCCATCGTCGACTGCTATGCCGACGAGATGGAGAACACCGCCGTGCGGGCGCTCTGCGTCGACCCCGGCGCCATGCGCACCAAGATGCGGGCCCTGGCCTTCCCGGGCGAAGACCAGGCGACGGTGCAGGATCCGGCCGAAATCGCGCCCTTCATCATCGACCTTGCTCGCCCCGAGCGCGAGCCGCCCAAGGGCGTGGTCCGCTTCAAGGATCGAGGCCAGGAATCCGCCAGCCTCGGCTGAGCCCCGTCCAGGCATAGTCAGGTGTAGTTTCACGCTCTGAACTATAGAATCAGCGCGTCGACACCCTTTTTGAAAGCACGGATATTGCGGATAATTTCGTCACCGCTGCGTCGTCATCACGACTCTTCGGACGAAAACGCCTATTCGCGACAATTCGACGCGCTGTGCCGTTACGGAACACGTCGTTTTTTAAGTCTCGGCTAACGATCAAGGCACACCCTTAAGGTGTAGCGCAGCCATAAGATGCTGTCGCCGGGGCCTGATCCGATGCCGTTCACGCTGTTCAACAAGGGTCGCGAGACCACCGACGCCCGCCTCGCCGAACTCGAGGCCACCGTCGCGGCGATCCATCGCTCGCAGGCCGTCATCGAGTTCGAGCTGGACGGCACGATCCTGACCGCCAACACCAACTTCCTGAAGACGGTGGGCTATTCGCTGGACGAGATCCGCGGCCGCCATCACAGCATGTTCGCCGATCCGGACTTCGCCCGGACCAACGAGTACAAGCAGTTCTGGCTGAACCTGGGCCGCGGCGAGTTCTTCGCCGGCAAGTTCCAGCGCCAGGGCAAGGGCGGGGTCGAGATCTGGATCCAGGGCGCCTACAACCCGGTGTTCGACGCCGCGGGCAAGCCCTGCAAGGTCATCAAGTTCTGCACCGACATCACCCAGGCCGAGCACGAGCGCCTGGCCAACGACGCCCTGCGTCGCACCGAGGCCGAACAGGGCGCCGTGGTGCTGACCCTGGCCGACAACCTTCGGCGCATGGCCGCCGGCGACCTGACCGCCGAGATCACCGCCGCCTTCGAGGGCCGCTTCGCCTCGATCAAGAGCGACTACAACACCGCCCTGGAAGCCATGCGCCAGGCCATGGACTCGATCGCCAGCTCGGCCAGCGGCGTGCGCAACGGCTCCAACGAGATCACCCTAGCCTCGGAAGACCTTTCCAAGCGCACCGAGCAGCAGGCCGCCAGCCTGGAAGAGACGGCCGCCGCCCTCGACGAGATCACCGCCACCGTCCGCCGCAGCGCCGACGGCGCCAAGTCGGCCTCGACCGCGGCCTCGACGACCCGCCAGGAAGTCACCCGCTCGGGCGAGATCATGCGCGACGCCATCGCCGCCATGGGCGAGATCGAGCAGAGCTCGGGCAAGATCGGCCAGATCATCGGGGTGATCGACGAGATCGCCTTCCAGACCAACCTGCTGGCCCTGAACGCCGGCGTTGAGGCCGCCCGCGCGGGCGAGGCTGGTCGCGGCTTCGCGGTCGTCGCCCAGGAAGTGCGGGCCCTGGCCCAGCGCTCGGCCGAGGCGGCCAAGGAGATCAAGACCCTGATCGCCAACAGCAGCGCCCAGGTCGAACGCGGCGCCAAGCTGGTGGGCGACACCGGACAGTCGCTGAACGGCATCGTCGGCCGCATCGCCGAGATCGACACCCTGATTTCCGAGATCGCCCAGTCGGCCCACGAACAGGCCGGCGGCCTCAACCAGGTCAACACCGCCATCAACCAGATGGACCAGGTGACCCAGCGCAACGCCGCCATGGTCGAAGAAGCCACCGCCGCCGCCGCCAGCCTGCGCAACGAGGCCTCGGCTCTGTCGGAGCTGGTCTCGCGGTTCGACACCGGCGCGGCGACGGCCCAGCCGGCGCCGCGTTCCGCTCCGGTCGCCCGGCCGACGTCCAACCCGGTCGCTGCCGCCCAGAGCCGCATCGCCCAGTCGTTCCGCCCCGGTTCGGGTTCGGCCGCCGTGGCGGTGAGCCAGGAGTGGGAGGAGTTCTAAGCTCCTCCCAACCTTGAACTAGCGGCCCTTGGGCTTACCGCCGGGGATCTTGTTGCCGCGGACCACGCGCGAGCCGGCCACCGGACGGCGCGGACCGCCGGCCTTGCCGCCGGCCGACTTGGCCCCGACCTTGTAGCTCGGGGTGGTCGAGACCCGCTTCTGGGCCTTGGGGCCCTGCGGCTTCACCGACTTGACGGCGGCCTTGCCAGGATCGGCCTTGGGCGCGTCGACCTTGCCGGCATCGGCTTTGGCGGCGGTCGCCTTGCGGGCGGCGGCCTTGGTCGCAACCGCCTTGCTCGCCTCGGCCGCGCTCGAGTCGGCCTTGCTGGCTTCTGCCTTGGCTTCGGCCTTGTTGGCGTCGGCCTGGGCTTCGGCCAGGATCGCCGCCCGTTGGGCCGACTTCTTGACCGTGTTGCGCGAGGCCTTCAGGCGCGCCTTCTCGGCTTCCTTCTTCTCGAAGGCCCGCTTGCCCTTCACGACATGCCCCTGCTCGGGCTCGGCATAGGGGTTGGCGCCCGACTTGATGGTGATGCGCAGCGGCACGCCCGGCAGGTCGAAGCTCTCCCGCAGGCTGTTCACGAGATAGCGCCGGTAGTGATCCGGCATCTGGTCGGCGCGGCTGGAGAACAGCACGAATGTCGGCGGACGGGCCTTGGTCTGGGCCATGTACTTCGGCTTGACGCGCTTGCCGCCGACCGAGGGCGGCGGGTGCCGCTGCATGGCCAGCTGCAGCCAGTCGTTCAGGTCGCGGGTCTTGACCTTGGTCGACCAGTCGCGGTGCGTCTTGATGACGGCCGGCATCAGGCGCTCGACGCCCTTGCCGGTCTCGCCCGACAGCGCCACGACCGGCGCGCCGCGCAGCTGGGGCAGCATGCGCTCGGCGTGCTCGACGAAGCCCTTCAGCGTCGCGCCCGGATCCTCGACGAGGTCCCACTTGGCCAGGATGAAGACGACGCAGCGCCCTTCCCGCTCGGCCAGGTCGGCGATCTGCAGGTCCTGGGTCTCGAAGGGGTGGGTGGCGTCCATCACCAGCAGCACGACCTCGGCGAAGGTCAGCGAGCGGATGGTGTCCTGGGTCGACAGCTTCTCTAGCTTCTCGTTGACCTTGGCCTTCTTGCGCAGGCCGGCGGTATCGACGAGGCGGATCTTGCGGCCGTCCCAGGTCCAGTCGACCGAGATCGAGTCGCGGGTGATGCCGGCCTCGGGGCCGGTCAGCAGGCGCTGCTCGCCGATCAGGCGGTTGACCAGGGTCGACTTGCCGGCGTTCGGACGGCCGATGATGGCGATCTTGATCGGCTTGGTGTCGTCGTCATAGTCCTCGAACTCTTCCTGCAGCTCCGCGGGCGTCACCGCCAGCAGCGCCGCATAGAGGTCGGCCATGCCCTCGCCGTGCTCGCCGCTGATCGGGATCGGGTCGCCCAGGCCCAGGCGGTGAGCCTCGGCGGCGCCGGCCTCGGCCTGCTTGCCTTCGGACTTGTTGGCCGCGACCACGACCGGCTTGTTCCGGCGGCGCAGCATCTCGGCGAAGATCTTGTCGAGCGGCGTCAGGCCCTCGCGGGCGTCGAACACGAACAGGGCGACGTCGGCCTCTTCGATGGCCAGCTCGGTCTGGGCGCGCATGCGCGCCTCGAGGCTTTCGTCGGTGACGTCCTCGAAGCCGGCGGTGTCGATCAGTTCGAGATCGAGGTCGCCGAGGCGGCCGTGGGCGAAGCGGCGGTCACGGGTGACCCCCGGCTGGTCGTCGACCAGGGCCAGCTTCTTGCCGGCCAGACGGTTGAACAGCGTGGACTTGCCCACATTGGGGCGGCCGACGATGGCGAGTTTCAAAGGCATAGGCGGTCAGTAGTCGATTTTTCTTGTCCCGGCAAAGCAACAAGCCCGGGCCGGCGTTTCCGCCAGCCCGGGCCCGGGACGGTTTCTGTTGCGCCGGGCTCCGAAGGGAGCCCGGTTTAGGTCAGCGGATCGCGATCAGCTGGGCTTCGTCGGTCACCAGATAGACCTTGTCGCCCACCGAGATCGGCGACAGCAGGACCGGCGCGCCGATCTTCAGGGTCTTTTCGGTGGCGCCGGTCTTGGCGTTCAGGGCCACGGCCTCGCCATAGCTCGACACCGTGATCAGGCGGCCAGAAGCCAGGATCGGGCTGGACCAGATGCGCGGGTGCTTGGCCAGCTTCTTCTTCTGCTTCTTGGAGAGCTTGTCGGTCTCGTTGAGGTCGCGGATCCAATAGACTTGGCCGGCGTCGCGCGAGACGCAGATCACCTGGCCGGCCTTGTCGACCACATAGACCACGTCGCCGACGGGCCAGGGCGTGGTGATGGCGGTCACCGGCAGGCTCCAGCGGGCCTGGCCCGTGCGCAGGTCGGTGGCGGCGAACACGCCCGAGTGGCTGACGGCGTAGACGTCGCCCTTGTAGATCACCGGACGACCGGCGATGTCGCGGATTTCCGACAGGGCGTTGGTGCGGCTGGCGCGGCTGAGGGCCTCGCTCCACAGGTCGTTGCCGTTGCCGGCGCGCAGGGCCACCAGTTCGCCCGAGGCGAAGCCGGCGACGACGGTGTCGCCGCTGACCGCGGGGCTGGAGGCGGCCAGGATGCGCGCGGGCTCGATCAGGGCCTGATAGGTCCAGCCCGGGACGCCGTCGGCGGCCGAGAAGGTCAGCAGTTCATTGTCGGTCGAGACCACGAACACGCGGCCGTCGGCCACGGTCGGGGCGGCGTGGACCGGCGTGCTGGTCGGCTGGCGCCAGTTTTCCTTCCCGGTGGCCGCGTCGAGCTGGGCCACGAAGCGGAAGCCCGACGAGACGTAGAGCTTGCCGTCGGCATAGGCCACGCCGCCGCCGAAGCCTTCGGTGTCGCCCTTGTCCTTGAACAGGCCCAGGAACTTGCCCTTGCCCGGCTGGGCGGCGGGACGCAGGTCCTTGCGCCACAGGGTCTCGCCGCTGGCGGCGTCGACGGCCGAGATCTTGGCCTCGCCGTCCATCACGAAGATCTTGCCGTCGGCCGAAACCGGGGTGGCGGTGATGTGGAAGGTGCGGTTGGCCTTCTGGCCGAAGCCCTTGCGCCAGGCGATCTCGAAGTCCTTGGCGCCGGCCACGTGCTCGACCGACTGCTCGGGGCTGCCGCCCGGCAGGCGCCAGTCGGCCTTGGGCTGGGCCTCGGGCAGGAAGAAGTCGACGCCCTTCAGGCCCTCGGCGGCCTCGACCTTCTGGTCGAAGGCGATGACCGAGATCCGCTGGCCTTGCGTGGCCTGGCTCTTGTTCTTGTCGTCCTTGCCGAATGGATTGAGCTTCGACACCGTCGAGCAACCGGTCACCGACACTGCGGCCGACATCATCGCGGCGAGCAGCAGGGAGCGCTTCAAAGTCATGGGTCGGCGGCTCATCGAGCTTGGGGTTGCAGGCCCGGCGGCAATTGGCCGGGCGCGAGTTGGACGGGCGGCGGCAGGGCGGCCGCCGCCTTGACGGCGGCCGGCAGGGCCTTGGCCGAGCCGGAGTCGATCATCTGGATCGCCGCCTGAGCCCGCTGCCGGGTCTCGTCGGAGGCGTCCGAGAGCAGGGACAGGACGACGAAGTCGCCACGCGCGTCGGCGCTCTTGCCCGCCTGCAGCTTGGCGAAAGCCAGGGCTTCCTTGGCTTGCACGCGGTAAGGGCTCTTCTCGCCGGTCAACGGGGTCAGCCTCGACTCGATCTCCTGATACGGAGCCGTGTCCATGAGCGCGAAGGCGGATTTGAGGCGGGCTATGTCACCCATGACAGGATCGGGAGCAATCTTGGCCGCTTCGTCGAAATAGCGCACCGCTTCGGCGGTCTTGCGCTCGTCGAGGCGGATGCCGCCCATCTGCATCAGGGCCAGGGCGCGGTAGCCGGCGTTGCCTTCCTTCGACAGCTTTTCGAACTGGGCGAAGGCCTTGGTCGGGCCTTCCTTCTCGTAGGATTCGAGGGTGGCCTGGACGGCTTCGGACGCCTTGGCGACGCGGTTGTTCTCGTAGGTGGTCCAGCCCCACCAGCCGCCGACGCCCAGGACCGCCACCGCGGCGATCGCGCCCACGACGGGCAGCGACTTCAGCGCGAGGGTCTTGTAGCGGTCGGAGCGAAGCTGCTCTTCGACCTCGTCAAACACATCGACCACGAACGAGGCTCCGGTACGGGCGCGGAAGGCGCCGGGGCGTCGGTCATGAAACGCGACGCGAGGTTGAAACTAAGGCCGCCGAGGCCAGGGCCTCGACGCAGGCGGCGAACCTATAGCGTGTCCGCGCAAGCCGCAACGGCGAGAACTTTGTCCTTCTCCCCTTGCGGGAGAAGGTGGCGGCGAAGCCGACGGATGAGGGGTTTCTCAAACATCATACGCTTCACCAAGGCCGACCGCCGTCGCGGCGGATCGTTTTGAGAGACCCCTCACCCGACCTCCCTCCGGGAGGCCACCCTCTCCCGCAGGGGGAGAGGGAACACAAACATCAATCCTTCTTGGCGTAGTACGTCTCGGCCGCGCCGGGGAAGCTGCGGTCCTGGACGTCGCGGGCGTAGTCGGCGGCGGCCTTTTCGATCTGGCCCTTCAGGTCGGCGTAGCGGCGGACGAACTTGGGGGTCCAGTCGAACAGGCCCAGCATGTCGTCGCTGACCAGCACCTGGCCATCGCAGCCGGCCGAGGCGCCGATGCCGATGGTCGGCGGGGCGATGGCGTCGGTGATCTCGCGGGCCAGGGATTCGGCCACGCCCTCGACCACGACGGCGAAGGCGCCGGCCTCGGCGGTGGCGCGGGCCTCGGCCAGGATCTTCTGGCGGCCTTCCTCGTCACGGCCCTTGGCCTTGAAGCCGCCGTCGACCAGCACCGCCTGCGGGCGCAGGCCCACATGGCCCATCACCGGCACGCCGCGATCGACAAGGTAGCGGATGGTGTCGGGCACGGTGGGGCCGCTTTCGACCTTCACGGCCTGGGCCCCGGTCTCCTTCATGATCCGCACGGCGTTGGCGTAGGCCTCTTCAGGCGCGCCCTCGTAGGAGCCGAAGGGCATGTCGATGACGACCATGGCCTTCTTGGCGCCGCGCATCACCGCCTGGCCGTGCAGGATCATCATCTCCATCGTCACGCCGACGGTGTTGGGCAGGCCGTGGACGACCATGCCCAGCGAGTCGCCGACCAGCAGCACGTCGCAGGCGTCGTCGAGGGCGGCGGCCACCGGGGCGGTGTAGGCGGTCAGGCAGACGATCGGAACGCCGCCCTTGCGGGCGGCGATGTCGGGGGCGGCGAGACGGCGGACCGTCTCCTGGCGTTGGGCGGACAAGACTCGCTCCGGCTCTATTTCAAGGACCGGAGCAAGGCGGGGGCGATGCTCCGGATCAGAACTCTTCGACCAGTCGGGTGACGGCGAAGGCCAGAGCGATAGCCGCAAGCGCCGCGCCAAGCCACAGGGTTTCGACGCTGGCCGGGGTGGCGACGACCTGGTTGACCCTGTCCAGCAGCTTGTCGACGCCCAGGTCCATGCTGGTCACGCCCCGTTCGGAGGCGTGCTGCAGGTCGGCGGCGAAGCGGCTGGTGATCAGTTGCCCGACGGCCACGAGACCGGCGACGGCGCCGGTCGCGCCGATCAGGATCCGCCGCATCGCCCACCCGCGATCCAGACGCCGCTCGACGCGGCCGCGGAAGGCTTCGGCGTCGGGAAACGACGGCGGGGCGGCGAACAGCCTCGAAAGCTGGGCGTCGAAGTCGCGATCAACCATGCCCTTCCCTCCGTGCTGAACCGTCCGTGGGCGGGGCCAGCCTGGCCCTGAGTTTATCGAGACCACGTTTGACATGGGATTTGACCGTCCCGATCGGGATATTCAAGGCCTCGGCCGCCTCGGCGTGCGACCAGTCGGCGCCGTAGCACAGCGAAACGCACAGCCGCTCGCCGCGTGACAGCCCCTTCAGCGCCTCGTCGAGGTCCAGCCGGTCGCCCGGCGTGTCGCCGAGCGGCGGCGGCTGCTCCTCGGGCGCGGTGTCCGAAAAGATCAGGCGCGAGTCGCGCTTGACCTTGCGCAGATAGAGCCGCGCGGCCGTCTTCTTGATCCAGCCGCCGAAGGCCCCCTCGCCGCGATAGTCGGCGATCTGCTCGAAGCCGACCAGGAACGCGTCCTGGGCGACGTCGTCGGCGGTGGCCGAGTCGGCGCCAAGACGGCGCAGCAGGCCGCGCACGGCCGAGCCGTGCCGTCGCACGAGCTCGCCGAAGGCCGCGCGATCGCCGGTGGCGGCAAGCGCCGCCAACTCGACGTCGTGACCTGTGGTGGGCGGGCGTAGAACACCCATGATGGAAGGTCCCCTCTTCCCCCGGAAGTCCGGCCTCAGACCTGAGGCCGCACGCCCTTGTTGGGGTTGAAGAAGCTCAGGATGACGTAGGCGACGCCGATCAGGGCCGGAATGGCCGCGATGCCGAGAATCGGGTGCAAAGCCTCGTCCTCGACGTGACCGAGCATCAAGCCCAGCACGGCCAGACCCGCGCCCACGGCGATCAGGATGACGCCGACGCGGATGTCGCGCAGGGCCGAGGATTCCTTCGGCGGTTTCACTTCCTTGCTCATCGCCTCGATCAGCTCGGGCGGCAGCGCCTGGCCCTTCTCGATGGCGGCGCGCACGGTGGCCTGCATTTCCCGGCGCTCACGGCTCTTCAGCCACAGCGGAATGCAGACGATGCAGACGACCATGATGAACGGCGCCAGAGGTATCAGGATCTCAAGGTTGTCCATGACTCGTTCCCCTTGGAATGATTTGGACGAGAGCCTGTCGCTTTCGTCTCTTACAGGGAAGAGACTTCAGCGGCGCCGTTTGGAGGCGCCCGGCGAGATGAAACTTTCGTAAGGCCCGCAAAGGCCTTCATGCCGGGACGGCGGCGGCCTGGACCTCGGGCTGCGCCGTCAGGCGCGAGACGATGTCGTCGACCGCGTCGAGCAGCACGGTCGGGGTGTGGTCGACCAGCAGCTGGCGCGTGGCGTAGCCCCAGGTCACGGCGCCCGAAGCCAGGCCCAGGGCGTTGGCCGCGTCGATGTCGCGGGTCTCGTCGCCGATCGAGATCACCCGGCCCGGCGTGACGCCGGCGGTCTTGATCACCTTGAGGAACTTCTTGGCCTTGCCGAACAGAGAGGCGCCGCAGCCATAGTGGTCGATCAGCCCGGCGAGATCGGGACCCAGCACGGTGCGGATCGTGGCTTCGCTGTTGGAGCTGACCACGGCCAGGCGCACGCCGCCGGCCGCCAGGGCCTTGAGCATGTCCGGAACGCCCGGGAACAGGGTGATCGCGCCGATCTCGGCGGCCATCAGCTTCTTGCCGTGGGCGGCGATCAGCGGGATCTTCCAGGGCGAAACGCCCAGATACTTGATGATCTCGCGGTTGGGACGACCACGGAGCATCTCGACTTCCTCGTCGGTGACGCACTTGAAGCCGTACATCCTGGCCATCGGATTGACGAGTTTCAGCACCACGGCGCCGCTGTCGGCCAGCGTGCCGTCGAAATCGAAGATCGCCAGATCGTAGGGAAGCCCCGAAGTCACGCCCACTTAGTCATCCTATTGTCGGCCGCCTGTCGCCAGTCGGCCGGCCATTTCCCTAAAACTTAGCCGCTGTTGGCCGCGGCTGTCGCCCCAAAGTTCGCCAACTCGCGTCTTTCGTGCAAGCGGCGTTTCGCGCTTCAGGCGAGAAAGGCGCCGTAGGCCTCCGGCTTGAAGCCCGCCAGCAGCTTGCCGTCGCGCTCGAGGATCGGCCGCTTGATCATCGACGGCTGGGCCAGCATCAGGTCGACGGCCTTGGCCGCGTCGATGCCGGCCTTGTCGGCGTCGGGCAGCTTGCGGAAGGTCGTGCCCGACCGGTTCAGCACCGTCTCCCAGCCCAGCTGCGCCACCCAGCGCTCGACGCTGGCGCGGTCGACGCCGGCGACCTTGTAGTCATGGAAGTCATGGGCCACGCCGTGCTCGTCGAGCCAGGTGCGGGCCTTCTTCATCGTGTCGCAGGCCTTGATGCCGTAGATCGTCACCGCCACCGGCCGTGCTCCAGAAAATCCGCCCGCGAGTCGGGGCCGTCCGCCTTGGATTAGCATTTTCGTTCGCGGCGCGGACGGATTTGACCGAGAGCAGTTGCGTCTCAATCGCTGGAGGACGACAGTCGCCCCATGACCGAACTCGCTCTCGCCGACGCCGAAACCCGCGCCAAGCGCCTCAAGGCCGGAACGACGGACACCCACGAGCGGCTCGACAAGACCATCATGGCCGGCCGGCCATTCGAGAGCCGCGAGCGCTACGGCCGCTTCCTGGAGGTGCAGCTGCGCTTCCATCGCGACATCGACGCCCTGTATCAGCGCTCCGAACTGGCCGCGCGCCTGCCCGACCTGGAGGGCCGCCGGCGCCTGGCGGCGATCGAGGCGGACCGCGCGGACCTGGGCCTGCCCGCCCTGACCGATCTGCCGCCGCCGGCCTTCGCGGCCGACCAGGCGCCGGACCTGGCCACAGCCCTGGGCTGGCTCTACGTCGCCGAGGGCTCGAACCTGGGCGCGGCGTTCCTGTTCAAGGCGGCCGCCAAGCTCGGTTTGGACGAGACCCTGGGGGCGCGCCACCTGGCCGGCCATCCGGACGGCCGCGCCGCCCACTGGCGCCAGTTCACCGCCGCCCTGGACGCGGCCGATCTCGACACGGCCGGCGAAGCCCGCGCCATCGCCGGCGCCAAAGCCGCCTTTTCCCGGGTGCAGGCCTATGTCGACGCCGCCTTCCGCTGAGCTGCCCAGCGCCGAAATCGACGCCGCCGGCGCACCGGCTGCGTCTCGCGGGGTGCGGATCGGCTACCTCATCGCCGGCTTCGCCTTCACGGCGCTGGGGATCGTCGGCGCGTTCCTGCCGCTGTTGCCGACGACGGTGTTCCTGATCCTGGCCGCCGGATGCTTCGGCAAGTCGTCGCCCAGGCTCGAGGCCTGGCTGCTGAACCATCCGAAATTCGGCCCTTCGGTGCGGGCCTGGCGGGCCAACAAGGCCATTCCTCGCAAGGCCAAGATCGCCGCGTGCCTCGGCATGGCCGGCGGCATGGCGGTGTTCCTGCTGGCGGCGCGGCCCAAGCTGTGGCTGGGCCTGCTGGTGGGGGTGATCATGGCCTCCTGCGCGGCCTTCGTGGTGTCGCGCCCGGAGCCACCGACGGTCTGACCAGAGCTTGGAGCGAGCTTGACGCTAGGAACAGGCGGCGGCTCCCGACGGTTTTCTCCCGACAACCATCCGGAGGAAGCCATGTCCAAAGCCCCGCCCATCCCGCCGGAGCAGCGCGCCTTCAAGGGCCAGAAGCCCGACATCGAAGGCCACGCCAGCCGCGAAGACCTGCAGTCGCCCGATCCCGGCAACGCCGACGTCAACCTGGCCGAACAGGGCCGGCACGGGAACCTGCGCCAGAACACGACCCATTCGGGCAACGTGCAGGACCGGTGAGGTCGGCCCCCCTACGCCTTCAGGGGCCAGCGCCCGAGCACGATGTGCCGGGTCTGGCCCAGCAGGCTGTGGATCAGCACGACTTCGGAGACAGTCCACGACACCGGCGCGACCGGCGTCTCGGGCGCCAGGGAGCGGTCGTAGAGCAGGGTCACGTGCGGGTTGAACTGCTTGGCAACCTGCTTGCCCAGGCCCGCACGGGCCATGGCCAGGCCCAGCGCCTTCTGGAAGCCGTGCAGGTCGGCAAGCCCCTCCCCGCCTTGCAGGACGAAGGGATTGTTGCCGCGGTTGTTGAAGCTGGCGGCCTTGTCGAAGGTCACGCCGAACGCGGCGGCCGTCTGGGCGATCGCCGCGCCGGCTTCCAGGGCCTGGGCGACGATGCCGCGCGGCAGGCCGGAATAGTCGCCGATGTGATGCAGGGTGACGTGCAGGCGATCGGGCGTCAGGGGCGCGCCCGAAAGACCGAGCTGGCCGCGCAGGTCGCGAGCCCGGCCGGCGATGGTCTCGGCCACGGCCGGCTCAGGGAAGATCCCGAAGAACAGGCGGTCGGACGGCGGGCCATCGAGTTCGGGAAACAGCGACATCAGGGAATCGGCGGCCGTTGAAGGACAGCTCGCCTTATGGCGCCGGAGCGGACGGCTGTCGCCGCCCGCCCCTCGACACCGACTAGGGACGCGCCGGGCTGTTGAGGCCGCGCTGTACGGCCGGACGGGCCAGGCCCCGCTCCAGCCAGGCCGGGACGTTCTTCAGGCTCTTGTAGTCGACGAGATCGGCTGCCTCGTAGAAGCCGACGAGGTTGCGCACCCAGCCCAGGGTGGCGATGTCGGCTATGGTGTAGTCGTCGCCCATGATCCAGTCGCGGCCTTCCAGGCGGGTCTCCAGCACGCCCAGCAGGCGCTGGCTTTCGGCGCGGTAGCGCTCCAGCGGGCGCTTGTCCTCGTATTCGCGGCCGGCGAACTTGTGGAAGAAGCCTAGCTGGCCGAACATCGGACCGACGGCGGCCATCTGGAAGAACACCCACTGCAAGGTCTCGTAGCGGGCGGCCGGATCGGTCGGCAGCAGCTTGCCGGTCTTCTCGGCCAGATAGACCAGGATCGCGCCGCTCTCGAACAGGCCGAACGGCTTTCCGCCCGGGCCGTCGGGATCGATGATCGCCGGGATCTTGCCATTGGGGTTGAGGCTGAGGAATTCCGGAGTCCAGGTCTCGTTCTTGCCGATGTCGATCAGGTGCGGCTCGTACGGCAGGCCCAGCTCTTCCAGGAGGATCGACACCTTCACGCCGTTGGGCGTGGGCAGCGAATAGAGCTGGATGCGGTCGGGATGGGCGGCGGGCCAGCGGCTGGCGATCGGAAAGGCCGAGAGGTCGGACATGGGAGCTCCTGGAAAGGGTCCCGGTCGATATAGGCGCCGCCGGGGCGATCCCCAGACCCCGGCTGTAACTTTCTTGGTTTCAGTTTCCCAGCGTCAGTCGCGGGCGGCCGAGCGCAGGATGAAGCCCAGGATCTCGGCGACGGCGACGTAGAGCGCCTCGGGGATCTCCTCCTCCATCGGTATGGTCGAGAGGGCCTGGGCCAGGGCCGGGTTCTCCTCCAGCGGCACGCCGTGCTCGCGGGCGGTCTCGACGATCTTGTCGCCCACCCAGCCGCGGCCGCTGGCGACCACGCGCGGGGCGTCGGGCGCGTCGTAGCGCAGGGCGACGGCGATGCGGGGACCAGAAACGCGGGTCATGTGGCGCGGTCCACGAAGCGGCCGGGGGCCGGCGGGGCGGCGGCAGGGGCGGGATTGGCGTGGAAGGCCACTTCGGGCTCGAGCGCCGCCTCGCGCAGGGCCGCGTTCAGTATCTCCTTGCCGCCGCGCAGACGGGCCATGGAGTCGGGGCGCTCGGCCCACAGCGACACGCGGGCCCGCTCGCCGGTCAGGGCCAGCTGGGCGTCGATGCGGCCCATGGGCTCGACGTCGAGCGAGAAGCGCACCTTCCAGGTGCGGGCTTCAGCCGAGCCGCCGGCGGCGCCCCCGCCTCCGGCGTCGCGGCTGATCTCGAACTGGGCCACGGCTGAGCCCTGGGGCGTGGCGAAAGGCACATCGAACACCCAGCGCGGGCCGGTCTTGTCCTCGACGGGACGACCCTCGGCGGAAAGCGTGGCGAGACGCGCGGCGTCGGCGCGGTCGGGCAAAGAGGCGGCCTGCAGCAGTTCCTGCCGCGCCAGGGCCGCGTCGACGCCCTTGGAAAGCTGCTGCGCGACCACGGCCGGCGCGGCGTTCTGGGCCAGGGTCGAGGCCGTGGCGGCTTGAGCCACGACGGGGCCGCCGGCGAACGGCGGCGGCGGGCCCTTGCCCTGCGGCTGAGCCGTCGGGGCCGGCGTCAGGAACTGGCGCGGGGCGGTCGGGGCGTCGAAGCCGCCTGCCGCCTCCTGGGCCATGACGAACAGGGCGGCGGCGGGTTGGACCGGCTGCTGCGGGGTCGGACGCGGCGCGACGGCGGCCAGGAACCGGGCCAACGGCGAGCTGTCGGCGTCTTCGGGGAGCGCCGGAGCCAGCGGGGCGGCGGGCGGCGCGTCAGCCTCTACGGCTTCGGCGGGCTGCGGGGATGGCGACGACGGGACGGTCGAGGTCGCAACGGTCGCCGGCGCGCCGTCTTCCGGCGGAATGGGCGCTGCCAACGTCGCGGAGGCCTGGGCCGGCGCGGTAGAGGCCTGGGGCGTCGTCGGCGGCGGCAAGGCGGGCGCGGCGCTCGACGCCTGGGATGGTAATGGGGATGGCGCGGACGGCGCGCTGGACGGCCCAGCCGGTCCTGTCTGGGCGCTCCAGCTGGCGACGGCGGCGCGCAACACCAGCATGGCGGCCTTGAGGTCCTTGGCGGCCAGGGGCGCGGCGCCGGGCGCGGGTTCCTCGGCCAGGCGCTGCTCCATGAACAGACCCGAGCGGCCGAAGGCCTGGCGGATCTCGCCGGCCGTCACCGCGCCGTCGATCGGCGAGCGCAGGGCCAGCATGTTGGCGGCGGCCTGGCGCACCACGGACGGCGCGTCGGGCAGCTGGGAGACGCGTTCGAGGTCGGCCAGCAGCGGGGCCATGCCGCCCTGGGCCGGGGCGGCTCGGCCGACGAGGTCGGACACCGCCTTGGCCTGGACGGAGGGGCTGGAAAGCAGGATTTCGCGCGCCTGGCCCGTGGCCCCGCCCCTCAGCAGGCTGTCGACGGTGTCGGGGGTCTCGGCCGCCGGCTGGGCGCTCGCCTCGCCGGCCATGCGACCCAGGGCGTCGGTGGTTTCGGCGATCACCTGCTGGGCCAGCAAGGCCGCCGACGGCAGGCCCGGCTGCCCGGTCTGGCCGCCTTGCAGACCGGCGGGCGCGACCGTCACCGTCGGCTGCACCGCGGCGAGGGTCGGGACGACGGTTCCGAGCGATTGGACCGACACGGCGGGCTCCACGGTCGCGCAGAGCGCGAAAGGTGGACGCCAGATTAATCCACAGGCGTAAAGGGCTTGTTAAGCCCGCTGGACCACCCGGCGCGTCGCCAGGAACTCCAGCAACGCCTGGGCGGCGGCCTCGGCCGGATCGGGCAGGCCCCGACCCAGGCGGTCGAGGGCGGCGTACTGCTCGGCGACCTGGCGCTGGCGCAGGGCCGGGTCGTCGAGACGCTTGGCCAGTTCGGCGGCCAGGCGCTCGCCGGTGCAGTCGTGCTGCAGCAGTTCGGGGGCCACCTCGCGGTCGGCGGCGATATTGAACAGGGTCACCCAGCGCGGCGTCATCAACCGCTTGAGGATGGCGTAGGACAACGCGCCGATCTTGTAGCCGACGACCATGGGCGCGCCGGCCAGGGCCAGCTCGATGGTCACCGTGCCCGAACAGGCCAGGGCCACAGTGGCGGCCTTCATGGCGTCGTCCTTGGCCTGGTCGTCCTCGATGACGTGAGCGCGGAACGGCCAGCCGGCGACGCGGGCCTTGACGGCGGCGGCGACGGTCGAGGCGGCCGGGACGACGACGTGCAAGCCGGGGCGCTCGGCTTTCAGCAGGCGCACGGCGTCCTCGAAGGCCGGCAGCACCCGCTCGATCTCGGACGGCCGACTGCCGGGCAGGACGGCCAGGATCGGCTCGTCAGGTCCCGCGCCGATGGCGGCGCGCGCCCGGGCGGCGTCGGCGCGGCTGAAATCGCGGGCCAGGGCCGGATTGCCGACGAAGACGTTGGGCAGGCCGGCGGCGTCGAAGAACGGCTTGTCCATCGGCTGGGTGGCCAGCAGCAGGTCGACGGCCTTGGCCAGGATCGCGGCCCGCCCCGGGCGCGTGGCCCAGACCTGCGGGGCGACGTACTTGACCAGCGCCATGGCCGGATCCAGCGCCCGCAGGCGCTTGGCCAGGCGGATGTTGAAGCCCCAGGAGTCGATCAGCACCGCCACGTCCGGCTTTTCGCGAGCCGCCAGGGCCTCGACGTCCTTGAGGCGGCGCAGGACGCGCGGATAGGCCTTTAGGCCCTCCGACAGGCCCAGGATCGACAGCTGGGCGATGTCGAAGGGGCTCTGGATGCCCTCGGCCGCCATGTGGGCGCCGCCGATGCCGACGAAGCGCACCTGGTCGCCTAGGCGTGCGCGCAGGACCCGCGCCAAGCCCGCGCCGAGATTGTCGCCCGAGGCCTCGGCGGCCACCAGCATGACCGTCAGAGGCTGCTCGCCGGGCGTCTGGGGGGCCATCAGCGCGGCTCGACGCCGTAGACGAAGAGGCCCAGGTCGTCGGCGCAGGCGATGACCTGGTCGCGGTCGACGATCAGCAGGCGGCCGGTCTCGCCGACCACGCCGGCCAGGCCGGCGCGCGCGGCGCGCTGGATGGTGGCGACGCCGATGGTGGGCAGGTCGACCTTGGTCTCCTGGATCGGCTTGGGGGCCTTGGCCAGGACGCCCTTGGGGGCCTCGGGACGGCCGCGGATCGCCTGCGGCAGGTCGGCCACGCGGCGGAGCATGGCGTCGGTGCCCTCCTGGGCCTCCACGGCCAGGACCAGGCCATCGCAGACCACGGCCCCCTGCCCCACGTCGAGCGCGCCGATGGCGCGGGCGACGGTCAGGGCGCGGTCGATATCGAGGCCATGGGCTTCGAGCGGCGCATGACGGCCCAGCGGACCGATCGGCAGGGTCATCTCGCCGCGTACCTCGTGGGCGCCCTCGACGACGAAGCCTTCCTTCTCGAACTCGGTCAGCACGCGGCGCAGCAACGCGTCGTCGCCCTCGCGCGCGGCCTTGATCAGGCCCGGCAGCACCTTCACGCCCCGGAAATCCGGGATCAGGGCCGAGAAGTCGGGACGATCGACGGTGCCCGCGAAGCAGACGGCCTCGCAGCCCTCGTCCTTCAGCGCCTTGAAGGCCTTGCCGAACTCGGCCAGGCCGACCTCGATGCCCGCGTACTGCTCCAGGCTGGTGTCGGCGAAGCCCTTCAGGCGCATGACCGCGAACGGACGGTCGGCCCGCTCGCAGTGGGCGGCCAGTTCGATCGGCAGGGCCCCGCCGCCGGCGATCAGTCCGAGCTTGCGCAAGGCCTAGACCTCGCGCTCGGGCAGGCAGAGCGGCCGGTTGCCGTCGGCGCGGATGAAGGCGATGATTTCCATCACCTCGGGAATGGCGGCGTAGGTCTCGGCCGCGTCGTCCAGGCGCTCCTGGAAGGTGCCTTCGTCGGCGAACATCATGCGGTAGGCCGAGCGCAGGGCGTTGATCGCCTCGCGCGAGAAGCCCCGGCGCTTGAGACCGACCAGGTTCAGCCCCTCGAGGTGGGCGTGGTTGCCCCACACCGAACCGTAGGGGATGACGTCCTTGGTCACGGCGGCCAGACCGCCGATGAAGCTGTAGCGGCCGACGCGCGAGAACTGGTGGATGGCCGCCAAGCCGCCGACGAACACGAAGTTGCCGACGTCGACATGGCCGCCCAGGGTCGCGCCCTTGGCCAGCACGACGTTGTCACCGACCGTGCAGTCGTGGGCCACGTGGGCCTCGGCCATGAAGAAGCCGTCGGCGCCGACCGTGGTCACGCCACGGCCCGAGGCCGTGCCGGTGTTCATCGTCACCTGCTCGCGGATGACGTTGCGCGGACCGATGAGCAGCTGGGTGCGCTCGCCCTTGTAGCCCAGGTGCTGAGGCGGACCGCCCAGGGCCGAGAAGGCGTGGACGACGGTGTCCTCGCCGATGGTGGTGACGCCATCGACCACCACGTGCGACAGCAGGCGCACCCGCGCGCCCAGGGTCACGTCGGGGCCGACGATGCAGAACGGCCCGATTTCGACGTCGTCAGCCAGCTTGGCAGCGGCGTCGACGATGGCGGACGGATGGATCTTGGTCATTTCGTCGGGGTCTCCACGACCATGGCGGCGAACTCGACCTCGGCGGCGACCTTGTCGCCGATCTTGGCCACGCCCTTGAACTTGAAGATGGTCGAGCGCGCACGCACCACCTCGACCTCCATGCGCAGGACGTCGCCCGGGCGCACGGGGTTGCGGAAGCGGGCGTTGTCGACCGACATGAAGAAGATCGTCTTGCCTTCGGTGTCGACTTCCAGCGACTTGCTCATCAGCACCGCGCCCGTCTGGGCCAGGGCTTCGATGATCAGCACGCCGGGCATCACCGGATTGCCCGGGAAGTGGCCCTGGAAGAAGGGCTCGTTGACGGTCACGCACTTGATGCCGACGATCGACTGGTGCGGGACATAGGCCTCCGCGCGATCCACCAGCAGGAACGGATAGCGGTGCGGGATCCGGGCGAGGATCTCGGCGATGTCGATGTCGGTCTGCGGGGCAGCGGTTTCGGTCTGGCTCATGCCTCGTCTTTCATCCCCCGACTGCGCGCGCTGCGCGACAGCCATGCCGTTTCCCGCAGCCATCGCTTGATGGGGCGCGCGGGAAACCCTGTCCATGTCTCGCCGGCCGGCACGTCCTTGAACACCGAGGCCGAGGCCCCGATGCTGGCGCCGGCGCCGATCGTCAAGTGGTCGGCGACCCCGGCCTTGCCGCCGAAGGCGACGCCGTCTCCGACGACCGTCGTGCCCGACAGGCCGGTATAGGCCGCCAGCACGCAGTTGCGGCCCAGCTGCACATTGTGCGCCACGTGGACCAGATTATCGATCTTGGTGTTCTCGCCCACCGTTGTGTCGTCGAAGGCGCCGCGGTCGATGCAGCTGTTGGCGCCCAAGGTGACGCCGTCCTGCAGGACCACGCGGCCCAGCTGCGGCAGGTCGACGACGCCCGTGGCGCCGCCGGCCGCGCCGAAACCGGCCTCGCCGACCACCGAACCGGCGTGCAGGCTGACCCGATCGCCGATCAGGGCGAAGCCGACCACGGCGTTGGCGCCGATCAGGCAGTCACGGCCGATGGCGACGCCCGGACCGATGACGGCGCCGGGGCCGATCACGGTGTTGCGGCCGATACGGACGTCCTGGCCGATCACCGCGCCGGGCGACAGGCGCACGCCCGCCTCCAGCACGGCGGAGGGGTGGATGGCGGCCGAGCCGGGCTCATGGCGGCGGGGGCTGTGCAACCGCGCGGCGGCGGCGGCCCAGGCGGCCTGCGGATGAGGGGTCAGCAGCACGGCGCAGCCTTGCGGCGCGAACTCGCGGTGCTGGGGCTTCATGAAGATCGCGCCCGCCTTGCAGGCCGAAAGGCCCTTGGCGCGGCGGGGATCCGACAGGAAGGAAATGGAGTCGGGACCGGCGGCGTCCAGCGGCGCGACGGTGGCGATCAGGAGATCGGCCAGGGCCTGGTCGGTCAGCTCCGCGCCGCCGGCCAGGGCCAGATCGGACACGGAAACCGGACCCAGGGTCTCGAAAAAGCGGGGGTCCGGCATGGAAACCTCTCGACGACGGCCGTCCCGGGAATCGCCCGATACGGACGAAGTGTAGGCGGCTGAAAGCCGCCCCGAGTCAATGCCGTAACGGAAGGCGCCCGCCCGGCGCGAAGCCGGACGGGCGCGCTCCGACTATTGGTTCCGCTGCAGTTCGGCGGCCAGTTGGGCGGCCTGCTGCGGGGTCAGCTTGGTGCGTTCCAGGGCCTGGAAGCTCGCGGCCTTGCCACGGGCGTCCAGCAGGCTGACGATCTGCGGGGTGATATCCATGGCCGGGTTGAAGATGGCCACGGCGTTGCGCTCGACCAGCAGGCCGCAGGTCTTTTGCTGATAGGCGGCGATCACGGCCGGCTGCAGCTCGCCTTGATAGGTTTGCTGGGCGTTGTTGGCGGTGGCGACCAGTTCCATCTGGATCTGGGCGGCGTCGCGCTGCAGGGCGCTCTGCTCGAGTTCCAGGTCGGCCTTCTGCTTTTCGCGAGCCGTGATGTCGCCGGCCGGGGTCTTGGCGGCGGCGTTGAAGGCGTCGATCTTGGTCTGCAGGGCCTTTTCACGGGCGGCCAGCGGCGCTTCGGCCGTGGTCTGCAGGGCCTTCAGGCGGCCGTCGAGGGCCTTGCCGGTGACCGACGTGCCGCGCACGGCGCCGGCCGAGAACACGCACAGGCTGGCGATCGGCGCGCCGTGGGTGATCGGCGGAGCGGCCGGGGCGGCCGGAGCCTTGGCGAGCGGAGCGGCGGCTTGCGCGAAAGCGCCCGAGGCCACGGCGAACGCGGCGAGGCCCGAAGCGGCCGCGACGAAGAACTTGGAGGACATGCTGTCTGAAGCCTTGTGGAGATTAGAAACGGGTGGAGGTGGAGAACCGGAAGGTTTCCGTCCGGTCGTAGTCTTCCTTTTTCAGGATCTGGCTGATGTCGAACCGGATGGGACCCATCGGCGACTTCCAGTCGATGCTGACGCCAGCCGAGGCGCGCAGGCCCAGGTTGTCGCGGATGTTGGTGTTGAACACGCCCTTGGTGTTCTGGCGATCCACGTCGTCCAGCTGACCGGCCGTACCGAAGTCGGAGAACAGGGCGGCCTTGATGCCGTACTGCTCGGGCAGGAAGGTCGGGATGGTCAGCTCCAGCGAGCCGATGGCGTACATCTTGGCGCCCAGGGCGCTGCTGTCGGTCGAGGTGTCGCGCGGGCCGATACCGGCGGTCTCGAAGCCGCGGAAGGTCGAACCGCCCTTGTAGAAGCGGTCGTTGATGCGGACGCTGTCGCCGCCCCAACCTTCGATGTAGCCGGCCGAACCGGTGGCGCTCAGGACGAAGTCCTTGTTGAAGCCCCAGTACCAGCCGCCGTCGGCCTCGGTCTTGAGGTAGTTCACGTCGCCGCCGAAGCCCGCCAGGTCCTGGTTCAGGTCGGCGAAGAAGCCGCGGGTCGGACGCAGCGGATCGTTCCGCTTGTCGAGGCGCACGCCGTAGCCGATCAGCGAGGTCAGGTAGGAACCGCGTTGCAGGCAGATGACGTTGGTGCTGCTGTCGCCGCAGTAGCTGTCGGACACGTCGACCTCGTCCTGGCGCAGGGTGTAGCGCAGGCTCATCGAGGTGTTCTGGGTCAGGCCGAAGCCCATGGTGAAGCCGCCGCCCAGCGACTTGGTGTCGTAGGCCGCGTATTCGCTGAGGTCATAGCGATACGAATAGAGGTTCACGCCGGCGGCCAGGTTGCGGCCCAGGAAGCGCGGCTCGGTGAAGGCGAAGTCGATCTGCTGACGCAGCGAGCCGACCGAGACGCGGGCGCGCAGGTTCTGGCCGCGACCGCGGAAGTTCCGCTCGGTGACGCCGACGTCCAGCACCAGCTGGTCGACCGAGCTGTAGCCGGCGCTGAACGACAGTTCACCCGTCGGCTGCTCCTCGACCTTGACCCGCAGGGCCGTACGGTCCGGGGCGCTGCTGGGCAGCTCCTCGATGTTCACGTCCTTGAAGAAGCCAAGGCGGCGCATGTTGTTGCGCGAGCGGTCGACCAGGACGCGGTTGTAGGCGTCGCCCTCGGCGACTTCCATCTCGCGGCGCAGGACGTAGTCGAGCGTGCGGGTGTTGCCGACGATGTCGATGCGATCGACATAGACGCGCGGGCCTTCACGGACCGAGAACACCACGTCGACCGTCTGGGTCTCGCGGTTGGGCACGTAGCGCGGACGCACGTCCACGAAGGCGAAGCCGGCCGCGCCCGCCGCGAAGGTCAGGGCGTCGGTGGCCTGCTCGATACGCTCGTCTTCATAGATCTGGCCGGTCTTGATCGGCAGGATCTGGGCCAGCAGGTTGCCGTCGAGCTTCTTCAGCTCGGTTTCGACGGTGACCTTGCCGAACTTGTACTTGGGGCCTTCATCGATCGTGTAGGTGACCGCGAAGCCGTTCTTGTCGGTGGCCAGCTCGGCCGTGGTGGCCACGACGCGGAAGTCGAAGAAGCCGCGGTTGCGGTAGTGCTTGCGCAGCTGCTCGCGGTCGTACTCGATCCGGTCGGGGTCGTAGTTGTCGTTGCTGGTCAGGAACTTGTACCAGTGCGACTCCTTGGTGACGATGACGTCGCCCAGCTCGGCGTCCGAGAATTCCTTGTTGCCCAGGAAGTTGACGCCGAGGACGCCGCTCTTGGGGCCTTCGTTGATCTCGAACACCAGGTCGACGCGCTTCTGCGGCAGTTCCACGACCTTGGGGGTCACGGTCGCCGAGATGCGGCCCGAACGGCGGTAGAGTTCGATGATGCGCTGGACGTCGGCCTGCACCTTGGCGCGGGTGAAGATGCCGCGCGGACGGATCTGGACCTCGTCCTTCAGCTTGTCTTCCTTGAGCGCCGAATTCCCCTCGAACACCACTTGGTTGATGATCGGGTTCTCGACGACCTTGACCACCAAGTCGCCACCGACAAGCTCGATCGAGACGTCGGCGAACAGGTCGGTGCGCGCCAGGGTCTTCAGCGCCAGGTCGAGGCGCGCCGGGTCCACGGTCTCGCCGGCCTGGATCGGCAGATAAGACAGCACCGTGCCCGCTTCGATCCGCTCGTTGCCCTGCACGACGATGCGCTGCACCACGCCCGAGGTCTGGGCCTGGGCGAACGCCGCAGCGGGCGCGAGCATTGCGGTGGAGCCGAAGAGGAGCGCAACGCCAGTGGCGAACGCGGCGCTGTGGGCGCGAATTTTGCTCATGGGACCAATCATGGACGGGCGGCCGGGGTTCACGTGAACAGGCCGCCGATGAATTTGAACACGTCGTAGCGGTTGAGGTCGTTCCAGGCCGCGAACAGCATGAAACCAAGGATCAAGGCAAGCCCCGCGCGGAAGCCGGCGGCCTGGAAGTCCGCGCGCAACGGACGCCGGAAAACGGCCTCGTAGGCGTAGAGCAGCAGGTGGCCGCCATCGAGCACGGGAATCGGCAACAGGTTCATGAAGCCGATGCTCACCGACAGGCTGGCGATCAGCAGCATCTGGCTGGCGACGGCGCGCACGACCAGGGTCTTCACATTGGGCGCGTTCTCGACGCTGGCCTTGGTGACCGCGCCGGCCGTGTGGCCGATGCCGATGATGCCGCTAATCTGGTCGGCGGGCATCTGGCCCGTCACCAGGCGACCCAGATAGAAGCCGATGGTCTTGAGCATGTCCCAGACCTGCATCGTGGCCTTGGGCACGGCCATCCACGGCGAGGACTTCTCCAGATAGGCGCGGCCGCTGAGCGCCACGCCCAGGCGACCGACCTTCATGCGACCGGCGATCTCGTCCTTCTGCTCGACGAGGGTCGGCACCGCGGTCAGCTCGACGCTCTGCTGGGCGCGTTGAACGGTGAAGGCGATGGGCAGCTTGGCGCGCAGGCCGACATAGGACTGGACGTCGCGATAGCTCTCGACCTTGCGGCCGTCCATCCTGACGATCACGTCGGCGGGCTTGAACCCGGCGGCAGCAGCGGCGCTGCCGGCCTCGACGCGATCGACGATGACCTGGCTCTTGAGGTCGCCGATGACGACCAGCATCACGGCGAACACCAGGATCGCCAGCACGAAATTGGCCATGGGACCGGCCGCGGCGATGATCGCCCGCTGCCAGACCGGCTTGAAATGGAAGTACTTCTTGACCGCCTCGGCGCCCTCGCGCTGGGCGATCTCGCGCTTCATGGCCTCAAGGTCGTTCTGGTCGGGCACGCTGGCGGCGTTCTCGTCGCCGGCGAAGCGCACATAGCCGCCCAGCGGGATCGAGGCGATCCGCCACTCGACGCCGCTCTTGTCGCGCCAGGAGAACAGGGCCGGTCCGAAACCGATCGAAAAACGGTCGATCGCGACGCCGCAGGCCCGCGCCGCCCAGAAGTGTCCGAGCTCGTGCACCGTCACCACGACGGACAGCACGAAAACCATCGACACGAGCATGATCAGGATTCCGATCATAGGGCGGGAACCATCTCCTCTGAAATCAGTTCGGACGACGCTTTTGAGCGACAACCTCGGCCGCAATACGGCGAGCGGAGCCGTCGATCATCATGGCTGTGTCAAGAACGTCACCGGCCGTTACGCCGAGGTCCCCTACCCCATTCATGCGTTCGAGCGTCCCCTCAACCGAGGCGGCAATATCGAGAAAGCCGATCTGCCGGTCAAGGAAAGCCGCGACCGCCACCTCGTTGGCGGCGTTCATCGCCGTCGGCGCGCCGCCGGCCAGCCGCAGGGCCTCGCGGGCGACACCCAGCAAGGGGAATCGGGCGAGGTCCGGATCCTCGAAAGTCAGCTGTCCATAGGCGCCCAGGTCCAGGGGCTTGGCCGGCCAGGCCAGGCGCTCGGGCCAGGAATAGGCGTAGGAGATCGGGCTGCGCATGTCCGGCGGCCCCAGCTGCGCCAGGGTCGAGCCGTCGGTGTATTCCACCAGGCTGTGAATGACGGACTGCGGGTGGATCACGACGCCGATGCGCTCTTCCGGAGTGTCGAAGAGATAGGAGGCTTCGATCATCTCCAGCCCCTTGTTCATCATGGAGGCGGAATCGACCGAAATCTTGGCGCCCATCGACCAGTTGGGATGGGCGATGGCCTGCTCGGGCGTGGCGGCGGCCATCTGCTCGCGCGTCCAGGTGCGGAACGGGCCGCCCGAGGCGGTCAGGATCAGGCGGGCGACGCGGTCCAGGCAGGCCGGCTGCAACACCTGGAAGATTGCCGAGTGCTCGGAATCGACCGGAATCACCGTGCCGCCGGCCTCGCGGGCGATGCGCAGCAGCTCGGGACCCGCGCAGACAAGGCTTTCCTTGTTGGCGAGGGCCACGACCGCGCCGGTGCGCGCAGCCGCCAGAGTGGGCGCCAGGCCGGCCGCGCCGACGATGGCCGACATCACCCAGTCCGCGCCCATGGCCGCGGCGTCGATGACGGCCTGCGGACCAGCCGCGGCCTTGACGCCGGACCCGGCCAGGCGCTCGCGCAGTTCGCCCAGCAGCGACTCGTCCTCGATCACCGCCAGCTTTGGCCGCCAGTGCAGGGCCTGCTGCGCCAGGCGCTCGACGTTACGGCCGGCCGCCAGGGCCAGGATTTCGACGGGGACCTTGGACTGTTCGAAGAGGTCGAGGGTGGAAACGCCGATCGAACCGGTGGACCCCAGCACCACCACCTTGCGGGACATGGTCAATGGGCCCATCCCCAGTGGTCGATCAGGCGCACGGCGGCCACGACGATGGCGGCGAACATCAGGCCATCGACGCGATCCAGCAGGCCGCCGTGACCCGGGATCAGGTCGCCGCTGTCCTTCACGCCGAAGCGGCGCTTGAGCATCGATTCCCAGAGATCGCCGGCCATGGTGGCCAGGCCGCCCAGCAGGCCGATCAGCGCTGCCGCCGGCCAGATCAGGCGCAGGTCGGCCAGTTCCGACACCGCCACCGCGCCCAGCGTGGCCGCCACGAGGCCGCCGACGAAGCCCGACCAGGTCTTGTTGGGCGAGATCCGGGGCCACAGCTTGGGGCCCTTCAACAGGCTGCCGAACACATAGGCGAAGATGTCGGCGAACCAGGTGACCACGAACAGCAACAGGGTCCACCACAGGCCGTCCGGCAGGCCGCGCACCCAGACCAGGGCGATGACGGCGGGCGCGATATAGACGACGCCGTAAGCCGCGTCGGCCCGGCGTTCCACCGCGCCGCGCGCGATCAGCCCGGCCAGGAAGGCGCCGACCAGGACCACGGCCCAGGCGATGATGAAGTGATTGAGGAAGGCGGCGATCACCGCCACGGCGCAGAACACGCCGACCACGGCGCCGACCGCGTTGGGCGCCTTGGGCGCGCTGATCTTGCCCCACTCGCGCGCCAGAAGGCCGACGCAGACCAGGGCGAGCGCAAGGATCCAGTAGCCGCCCAGCCAGACGGCGGCCACGACCGTGGGAACGAGCACGGTGGCCGAAGCCACGCGCGTCCAAAGATTCCCCCAGTTGAAGCGTTTAGCCGGCGACGGCGACGTCATCGGCCGCAATGCCTCCATAGCGCCGGTCACGGCTACGATATTCCGCGACGGCGGCCGCCAGGTGCTCGGGGCCGTAGTCGGGCCACAGCACGTCTTGGAAGACGAGTTCGGCGTAGGCGCATTCCCAGAGCAGGAAGTTCGAGATGCGATGCTCGCCGCTGGTGCGCACGATCAGGTCGGGGGCCGGAGCGGCCGAGGTCGACAGCAGGCTGCCGAACATCTGCTCGTCCAGGTCGGCCGCCTTGGCCTCGCCACGCTCGACTCGCTCGGCGAAGCGGCGCGCGGCGTCGGCGATGTCTGCCTGGCCGCCGTAGTTGAAGGCCACCTGCAGCAGGAAGCTGTCATTGTTGGCGGTACGCCGTTCGGCCCGCTCGATCACCTCGAGCACGTCGGGCGAAAGCCCCGTCCGCCGGCCGACGATCCGCACACGGACGCCTTCGCGGCTCAGCCGCTCGAGGTCCGATTCGACATAGGACTTGAGCAGGCCCATCAGCTCGGAGACCTCCTGGGCCGGACGACGCCAGTTCTCGGTCGAGAAGCCGAACACCGTCAGCACGCCGACGCCGGCCGAAGGCGCGCCCTCGACCGTGCGCTTCAGCGCGTTGACGCCGGCCCGGTGGCCCAGCGCGCGCGGCATGCCGCGGCGCTTGGCCCACCGGCCGTTGCCGTCCATGATGATGGCTGCATGCAGACCCGCGCCGGCCTCGCCCCCGGGGCGCGCGGTCTTGGTCTGCAGGCCGGTCGTCGGCGACATGCGCTCTAAGCCTTCCCTTTTCGTCCCCCAGGCGTCCACCAGAGAGGACGATCAGACCTGCATGATCTCTTGTTCCTTGATTTTCAAGGCCTCGTCGATGCGCTTGATCGCCTCGTCGGTGAACTTCTGAACCTCAGTTTCCATTTTCTTGCGGTCATCTTCGCTGATGACGCTGGCCTTCTCCGCCTTCTTCAGGTCGTCGTTGGCGTCCCGGCGGATGTTGCGCACAGCCACCTTCTGGCTTTCGGCGTACTTGCCCGCGATCTTGGAGAGGTCCTTACGGCGCTCTTCGGTCAGCGGCGGGATCGGGATACGCAGGTTGTTGCCTTCAACCACCGGGTTCAGGCCGAGGTCCGAGCTACGGATGGCCTTTTCCACGGACGAGACCACGCCCTTGTCCCAGATATTGACGTTGATCTGGCGCGGTTCAGGCACGCTGACCGAGGCGACGGTGTTCAGCTGCACCATCGAACCGTAGGCGTTGACCATGATCTGATCGAGCAGGTTCGACGAGGCGCGACCGGTGCGCAGACCGGCGAAGTCGTCTTTCAAGGATAAGACGGACTTGTCCATGCGGTCTTTGTAACGGGAAAGGACGGGCTTTTCGGCGGCGGCCATGGTGGGGCTCTCTTCGCTTCTTTGGATCAGGCGTTGGTGACGACAGTGTGCGTGCCTTCGCCACGCAGCACGCTGAGCAGGTTACCCCGCCCTTTGATCGAAAACACCACGATCGGAATGTTGCTGTCGCGCATCAGCGCCACGGCCGAGGCGTCCATGACGCGCAGGTCCTTGGCCAGCACGTCCATGTAGCTCAGGCGGTCGTAGCGCTGGGCGCTCGGATCCTTCTTGGGATCGGCGGTGTAGACGCCGTCGACGCTGGTGCCCTTGAACAGGGCGTCGCAGCCCATCTCGGCGGCGCGCAGGGCGGCGGCGGTGTCGGTGGTGAAGAACGGGTTGCCGGTGCCGGCGGCGAAGATCACCACGCGGCCCTTCTCGAGGTGGCGCTGGGCGCGGCGGCGGATGTAGGGCTCGCAGACCGTGGCCATCGGAATGGCCGACTGCACGCGGGTCTGCACGCCGATGCGCTCAAGGGCGTCCTGCATGGCCAGGGCGTTCATCACGGTGGCCAGCATGCCCATGTAGTCGGCGCTGGAGCGTTCCATGCCCTTGGCCGCGCCGGCCATGCCGCGGAAGATGTTGCCGCCGCCGATCACCAGGCAGAGCTCGACGCCCGACTTGACGATCTGGGCGATATCGGCGGCCACGGATTGAACGGTGTTGGTGTCGATCCCGTAGGGCGTGTCGCCCATCAGCACCTCGCCCGACACCTTGAGCAGAAGACGACGGTACGGCTTGGCGGGGGTGGGATCGGACATGAACCGGGCTCTTCCTGAGTCGTCGGCACGCACCATAGTGTGCGTTACACAAAAGTGGGATTGGTTTTGCGCCATCCCGGCGCGACCCATCCAGGCGTGACAAGGGCGCGGCGCGCGTCGAACGCGCCGCGCCCTTGCTTTGATGACAGTGGAGGCAGCGAGCGCAGCCCGCCGCCTTCCTTGTCCTTAGGCCTGGCCGGTCATCGAGGCGACTTCGGCGGCGAAGTCGTCCTGCTTCTTTTCCACGCCTTCGCCCAGGGCGAGACGGGTGAAGCCCTTAACGGTGATCGGCGCGCCGAGGGTCTTTGCGGTCTCGGCGACCAGCTGCTCGACGGTCTGGTCCGGGTTCATGACGAAGGCTTGCTTCAGCAGCACGACTTCTTCCAGGAACTTGCGGATGCGGCCTTCGATCATCTTTTCGATGACCGCCGGCGGCTTGCCCGACTCCAGAGCCTGCTCGGTGAACACGGCCTTTTCGCGCTCGATGGCGGCAGGGTCCAGATCGTCCGGCGACAGCGACAGCGGAGCGGTCGCGGCCACGTGCATGGCGATCTTGCGGCCCAGTTCGCGCAGGGCGGCCTTGTCGGCGGTCGACTCGAGGGCGACCAGAACGCCGATGCGGCCGAGGTCGGGCGCGGTGGCGTTGTGGATGTACGAGGCGACGACGCCGTTCTCGACCGTCCACTTGGCGGCGCGACGGACCATCATGTTCTCGCCGATCGTGGCGATCAGGTTGGTCAGAAGCTCCTGGGCGGTCTCGCCGCCGGCCAGCTTGGCGGCGCCGATGGCTTCGACCGAACCGTCGGTGCCGAGGGCGGCCTGAGCGATCTGGCGAGCCGCGCCCTGGAACAGGTCGTTGCGCGACACGAAGTCGGTTTCGGCGTTCACTTCGACGGCCGTGGCGGTTTCACCCGCGCCGGCTTCGGCGACGGCGATGGCCACCAGGCCTTCGGCGGCGGCGCGATCGGCCTTCTTGGCGGCCTTGGACAGGCCCTTGGCGCGCAGCCAGTCGATGGACGCTTCGATGTCGCCGTTGTTCTCGGACAGGGCCTTCTTGCAGTCCATCATGCCGACGCCGGACTTTTCGCGCAGTTCCTTGACCAGCGCAGCCGTGATCTCAGCCATGGAAAATCTCCAGATTCAAACGTTTAGCGACCGGGCTTGATAGCCCGGTCGCATGTCGGTAACGCGACGGCCGCTCAGCCCCGAAGGGCGCGGCCGGCGAGGGATCAGCCGGCGGCCGGCTCGTCGGCGGCCGGCGCTTCTTCAGCGGCGGCTTCCGGAGCGGCGACTTCCTCGGCGGCCGCTTCAGGAGCGACTTCCGGGGTCAGTTCGCGGGCCAGGGTCGGCTCGATCGGAGCAACCGAGGCGCCGAGGTCGACGCCCGAGGCGGCTTGACCGGCGGCCAGGCCGTCGAGGACAGCGTCGGCGACCAGGTCGCAGTACAGTTGCAAGGCGCGGGCGGCGTCGTCGTTACCCGGGATCGGGTAGGTGATGCCGTCCGGATCGCAGTTGGTGTCGAGGATGGCGACGACCGGGATGTTCAGCTTGCGGGCTTCGAGGATCGCGATCGCTTCCTTGTTGGTGTCGATCACGAACATGATGTCGGGGATGCCGCCCATGTCCTTGATGCCGCCCAGCGACAGCTCGAGCTTGTCGCGCTCGCGGGTCAGCTGCAGCAGTTCCTTCTTGGAACGGCCAGCGCCTTCGCCGCCCAGGACGCCTTCCAGCTCGCGCAGACGAGCGATCGAGCCCGAGACGGTGCGCCAGTTGGTCAGGGTGCCGCCGAGCCAGCGGTGGTTCACGTAGTATTGGGCGCAGCGCTTGGCGGCCGTGGCGACCGGATCCGAAGCCTGGCGCTTGGTGCCGACGAACAGCACGCGGCCGCCGGCGGCGGCGACTTCACGGACCTTCACCAAGGCCTGGTGCAGCAGCGGGATGGTCTGCGACAGGTCGATGATGTGGATGTTCGAGCGCGAACCGAAGATGTAGCGGTCCATCTTCGGGTTCCAGCGGTGCGTCTGGTGGCCGAAGTGGGCGCCGGCTTCCAGGAGCTGACGCATGGAGAATTCGGGAAGAGCCATCGGGCCTTTATCCTTTTTCCGGTTGAACCTCCGCGGACACCCCCGCTCCAGACCATTCTGGAGGCGGGACCGGAACGGCGACGTCGGGATGTCTCCCCGGCGCTGCCGAACGTCCGCGTGTGGAATGGCGCGCAGATACGGCCAAAGCCGCGCAAATGCAACCCCATACGGCGCTTGCCGGGGCGGAAGTCGCCCAGCCTGGGCGCATACGGCCGATCCCGACGCCGCGCCACGCCTGATCCTTGCCGAACGCCCGCCAGGATTGTTGAGTGCGGACAGGCTAGCGCGTGCGGCCTCTGTCCGCCTCTCCCCGACCGACTCGCCAGGCTTGCCGTGCCCGACCTTACATCCCTCTCCGCCGTCGAACGCCGCGTCCTGCTGCTGCTGGCGCGCGGCCATACGGCCAAGACCGCCGCGGCCGAGCTCGGGACTACCGAGGGCGCGATCAACGAGCGCCTGCGCGAGGCGCGGCGCAAGACCGGCGTCGGCAGCAGTCGCCAGCTGGCGCGGCTGGTGGCTGGAGAAGCATCTGGCGACGGGCTGTCGGGGGAAGCGTCGCCTCGCGAGGCGCAGCCCCAAGAAACTGGGGACAGGAAAATCGGACTGGCCGGCGGCGGTGGGCGGGGTCAAGCCAGGCGTCGTTCCCGGGCCGGCTGGCCCCTCTTCGCCGGAGCCTTCGCGATGATCACCCTGGCCGCCATGATCGGCGCCTATGCCGCCCTCGCCCTGGCCGAGCGCCCGGCGCCGTCCGCCGCGCCGGCCGGGACGCCCTCCCCGCCCCGCGTAACGGCCGTCTCGCCCGCGCCCGGAACGGTCGCGCCGGCCGGCCGCCTGGCCCTGACGGTGACCTTCGACCAGCCGATGCAGGCGGGATGGTCGTTCATCGCCCGCGATCCGGCCACCTACCCGGACTGCGAGCGGACCCCGAAGCAGTCCGCCGACCGTCGCAGCTTCACCCTCGCCTGTACGGTGCAGGCGGGACGCGCCTACGAGATCGGCTTCAACAGCGACCGCCACCGCAACTTCGCCTCGGAAGCCGGCGTCCCGGCGATCCCGGCCTTGGTGCGGTTCAAGGCGCGCTGAGCGGGGCGGCGTCTTTTGAGGCCTGGCGGCGCGCTGCTCGAAAGAGCGGCGCGAAGGCCTTGCGAGGCGACGCGCGACACCGGCGGCCGCCGACGCTCAACCGACCACGGCGACGAACCGTCCGCCCCGCCAGTCTCGCCAACTTGCGTCAGCTTTGGTCGCGGCCGGCCACGCCGTCCTCAGAACGACTTGCCGTCGACCTGCTGGGGTTCGAGGGCGAAGACATCGACGTCGTCGACGCAGCGGACATTGATGGCCGCCATCTTCGCGCCGTTCGGGGCCTCGCCGCGGGCAAAGGATTCGATGCCGCAGTCGGCGCAGAACAGGTGCTGGATCTTGCCGGTGTTGAAGCGGTACTCGGTCAGGACGTCATCGCCCGACAGCAGGCTGAACTGGTCGATCGGCGCGAAGGCCAACACCGAGCCCAGCTTGCCGCAGCGCGAGCAGTTGCAGGTGATGACCTGCGACAGATCGGCCTCGACCTCGAAGCGAACCTTGCCGCATTGGCAGCCGCCGGCGTGCTTGGTCATGTCGTCCTCCCTTGGCTGGCGACGGCGCGCCGCCAGCTTCCCTGCTCATACGCCCGCACGGATCCGCGCTGATCGCCTTGCCGGAGCACAAAGCCTGATGATCGACGGTCGCGTCGCCCGCGATCAAGGACGCTCCGGCAGAACATTGCAAACGCTCACGACAAAGGGCCACCGCAAGCCGCCACTGCAAACGGCGTCGACGATCGATCCTCGCCCCGGCGGCCCCGCAACAGGCTCCAGGCTTCGCACATCCAGGGCGCGCCCGCGCGGGCGAACCGCACACACCTGACCCTGGCGCGCTCTGGCGCATGGTCGTTGCGCGTCCCGCCAAACCGCAAGCCTCTCGGCCCGGACCCACATATCGACGCACCCAAGCCGAACGGGGCGCGCCGCTAGATGTCTTCCAGCAGCGCCACGCCCGGCGCTGTCTTCAGAGCGCCGCGCAGCGAGGCGTCGAGGGTGTAGCGGCCCGGCAGCTTCAGCTCGATCTCGCGACCGCCGCCCAGCGCCGCCACGAAGCTGATCTCGCCGCCCTTCTGGGCCGCGGCCGGCTCGATGCGGCGCTTGAGGGCCTCGATCTCGGTGGCCGAGGGCGACAGGTGCACGCGCAGGCCGGCGACGACGTTCTCGATGGCCTTCTCGATCGGCTCGGCGTCGTCGCCGAAGAACCGCACCTCGCCGTCGCGGGCCTTGGACCGAACCTTGATGACCACGCCCTTGCCCGGCTCCAGCACGTCTCGGCACTTGCGCAGGGATTCCGGCGGGAACAGCACCTCATATTCGCCGGACGGATCCGACAGCGAGACGAAGGCGAAGCGCTCGCCGCTCTGCGAGGCGCGCTCCTGGCGGCGACGGACGATGCCGCACATCCGCAGGGCCTCGGCGCCGGCCTCGGCCTGGGCCAGGGCCTCGGTCAGCATGACCGTGCGCCGGCGGCGCAGCATGCCGATCATGTCCTCCAGCGGGTGGCCGGTCAGGTAGAAGCCGACAGCCGACAGTTCCTCGTCGAGCAGATCGACCTGGGTCCACGGTTCGACCTTCTTCAGGCGCGGCCGGCTGGCGGCGGCGTCGCCGCCAAACAGGGCGTGCTGGCCGCCCTGACGGTCGGCGGCGATGCTCTGGCCGTGGGCGATCAGCACGTCGGCGTTGGCGAACACCTGGGCGCGGTTCTTGTGCAGCGAGTCGAAGGCCCCGGCCCGGGCCAGGTTTTCGATGGCGCGCTTATTGACCTGCTTGGGATCGACCCGCTCGACGAAGTCGAAGATGTCGCGGAACGGCCCGCCCTCCTCGCGCACGGCGACGAGGTGCTTCATGGCTTCGAGACCGACGTTGCGCACTGCGCCGAGGGCGTAGAGCACCTCGCCGTTCTCGACCTCGAAGTCGGCGCCCGAGCGATTGACGTCGGGAGCCCGCACCGTGATCGAGAAGCGACGGGCGTCCTGATGGAAGACCGCCAGCTTGTCGGTGTTGGAGATATCGAGGCTCATCGACGCGGCGAGGAACTCGACCGGCGTGTTGGCCTTCAGCCAGGCCGTCTGATAGGCGATCAGGGCGTAGGCGGCCGCGTGACTCTTGTTGAAGCCGTAGCCGGCGAACTTGGCCACCAGTTCGAAGATCGAGCCCGACTGATCCTCGGGCACGCCCTTTTCCTTGGCGCCGGAGACGAAACGGATCTTCTGGAGATCCATCTCCTCCTTCTTCTTCTTGCCCATGGCGCGACGCAGCAGGTCGGCCTCGCCCAGGCTGTAGCCGGCCAGGATCTGGGCGATCTGCATCACCTGTTCCTGGTAGACGATGACGCCATAGGTCTCGCGCAGCACGCCTTCCAGCGACGGGTGCAGGGTGTCGACGGGCTTTCGGCCGAATTTGCAGTCGACGAAGGTGTCGATGTTGTCCATCGGGCCAGGGCGATAGAGCGAGATCAGCGCGGTGATCTCCTCGATCGAGCCGCAGCGCATCTTGCGCAGGGTGTCGCGCATGCCCTGGCTTTCGAGCTGGAACACCCCGACCGTCTGGCCCGAGGCGAGCAGCTCGTAGCTCTTGGTGTCGTCGAACGGCAGGCGGCCGAGATCGACCTCCATGCCGCGCTTGCGCAGGTGCTTCACCGCGCGGTCGAGCACGGTCAGGGTCTTCAGGCCCAGGAAATCGAACTTCACCAGGCCGGCGCTCTCGACCCACTTCATGTTGAACTGGGTGGCCGGAAAGTCCGAGCGCGGATCCTTGTAGAGTGGCGTAAGCTGGGTCAGGGGCCGGTCGCCGATCACAACGCCGGCGGCGTGGGTCGAGGCGTTGCGGAACAGGCCTTCCAGCTGCAGGGCCACGTCCAGGCAGTTGGAGACGTTGGCGTCTTCGTTCTTGGCCTGCTTGAGGCGCGGCTCGATGTCGATGGCCTGGGCCAGGGTCACCGGCGCAGCCGGGTTGTTGGGCACCATCTTGCAGAGACGATCGACCAAGCCCAACGGCAGCTGCATCACCCGGCCGACGTCGCGCAGCACGGCGCGCGCCTGCAACGAACCGAAGGTGATGATCTGGGCCACGCGGTCGCGACCGTACTTGTCCTGGACGTAGGCGATGACCTCTTCGCGCCGCTCCTGGCAGAAGTCGACGTCGAAGTCGGGCATCGAGACCCGCTCGGGATTGAGGAAGCGCTCGAACAGCAGGCCAAAGCGCAGCGGGTCGAGATCGGTGATGGTCAGCACCCAGGCGACCAGCGAACCGGCGCCCGACCCCCGCCCCGGACCGACCGGAATGCCGTGGTCCTTGCCCCACTTGATGAAGTCGGAAACGATCAGGAAGTAGCCGGGGAAGCCCATCTTGACGATGATGCCCAGCTCGAAGTCGAGCCGTTCCCAGTAGACGTGTTCTTCCATCGCCAGGGTCAGGCCGTCGAGCCGCTTGCGCAGGCCTTCGCGGGCCTGGTGGGCCAGTTCCTCGGCTTCGTTGCGGCCGTCGCCGGTGGGGAAGCTGGGCAGGATCGGGTCGCGCTTCTTGACCATGAAGGCGCAGCGCCGGGCGATGTCGAGGGTGTTGTCGCAGGCTTCGGGCAGGTCGGCGAACAGCTTGCGCATCGCGTCGGCCGGCTTGAACCAGTGCTCGGGCGTCACCCGCCGCCGCTCGTCCTGGCCGACGAAGGAGCCGTCGGCGATGCACAGCAGCGCGTCGTGGGCGTCGTAGAGCTCGGGCTTGGCGTAGTAGCAGTCGTTGGTCGCCACCAGCGGCGCGTCGTGGTCATAGGCCCAATCGACCAGCCCCGGCTCGGCCGCCGCCTGCTGGGGCAGGCCGTGGCGCTGGAGCTCGACATAGAAGCGGTCGCCGAACGCCCGCTGCATCTCCGCCAGGGCCGCATGGCCCTCGGCGGTCTTGCCGGCGGCGAGCAGCGAGTCCACCGGACCGTCGGTTCCGCCCGACAGCAGGATCAGGCCTTCCGAATGCTCGACCACCTTGGCCCAGGGCACCACCGGCTCGGCCAGTTCGCCGCTTTCCAGATAGGCCAGGGACGACAGTTCCGAGAGGTTCAGATAGCCCTTCTCATTCTGCACCAGCAGGGTGATCGTCGGCTCGCGCGCCCAACGCTCGGACGGCTTGGCGCCGATGCCGTTGACCGGCAGGGCGCAGCCGATCAGCGGCTGAACTCCGTTGTCCTTGGCGTAGACGGAAAATTCCAGAGCGCCAAACAGGTTGGCGCGGTCGGTGATCCCCACCGCGGGCATGCCGCCGGCGGCCGTCATGCTCGGGATCTTGTCGGCCTTGATGGCCCCTTCCAGCAGCGAATAGGCTGACCGGACGCGGAGGTGGACGAAACCCTGACCTTCCACACCCGACATGACCATGACCTCGCTGCTTTATCGACTCAGGCCACCAACTGGGCGACCGAACACATCATCCAGACGAAGCCGGCGACAGATACAAGCGCCAAAGACTCACGTGCGATCCGGACCATAACATCCCTCCACAGCTCGTTGACCAGTTGCTGTTTTGTTCTTTATTCCCCTTTTGTTCCCATCACAATAGTCCACAGGCGCGTTGCGCGCTTTTTTGTCGCGCGGGGCTGATGGACGCGGTTCAACCTTGCCGCTCTGGCCATGACGGCTCGAAAGCGGCAGAAGCCCGACCATGCGCCTGATCATCGACACCGACACCGCCGGAGACGACGTCTTCTCCCTGATGCTGGCCCTGCGCCGCCCGGGCGTGACCGTCGAGGCCATCACCATCAGCCACGGCAATGTCGGCTTCGAGCAGCACGCCGAGAACGCCCTGGTCACGCTGGAGGCCTGCGAGGCGGCCGGCGTTCCGGTCTATCTGGGGGCCGGCAAGCCGTTCAGCCGCATCCCGCTGGACGCGGCCTATGTGTTCGGCGCCGACGGCATGAGCGACGCGGCCTTCGCCAAGACCGCCCAGCGCCCCTCCCCCGGCCACGCGGCCGACGAGATCGTGCGGCGGGTGATGGAAGCGCCCGGCGAGATCACCCTGCTGGCCCAGGCGCCGCTGACCAACATCGCCCTGGCCGTGCTGCGCGAGCCGGCCATCGCCCAGGCCGCCAAGGCCCTGTGGGTGATGGGCGGCACTGACAACGGGGTCGGCAACGTCACCCCAGCGGCCGAATACAATTTCTATGTCGACCCGGAGGCGGCCAAGATCGTCGTCAACGCCGGCTTTGACCTGCACGTGGTGACCTGGACCCAGACCCTGCGCGACGGCCTGCTGACCACGGCGCAACTGGCCGAACTCGACGCGATCGGCACGCCGCGCGCCAGGTTCTTCACCAAGGTCAACGAGGCCTCGCTGGCCTTCGCCCGCGACACCGAGGGCCTGGACGGCAGCCTGCACCCCGACGCCCTGACCTGCGCGGCCATGCTGGACGAGGCTCTGGTGCTGGACGCCGAGCGCTGCGTCATCGACGTCGAGATCCAGGGCGAGCTGACACGCGGCTATCTCAGCGTCTCGCACTCGATCCTGCCGGACATCGAGATCGCCGACCCGGCCCTCAAGCGCCGCGAGCC
This sequence comes from Caulobacter hibisci, assembly GCF_016135805.1. GTDB lineage: Bacteria > Pseudomonadota > Alphaproteobacteria > Caulobacterales > Caulobacteraceae > Caulobacter > Caulobacter hibisci. The sequence goes on along the minus strand of NZ_JADWOX010000002.1, from coordinate 523,798 downwards.
CAACGCCCGGGTGATCAAGAAGATCGACCAGGCGGGGTTCTTCAACGCGATGCGGGACGCCCTGCTCTAGCCCCTAAAAGGTCTGCGGCTCCAGGTGGCCGTCGCGCAGGGCGAAGACCCGGTCCATGTATCGGGCCAGCTCCATGTTGTGGGTGGCGATCAGGGCGGCGACGCCCTGGCCGCGCGCCAGGTCATAGAGCGCCTGGAAGGTGGCGGCCGAGGTCGCGGGATCCAGGTTGCCGGTCGGCTCGTCGGCCAGCAGCAGCTTGGGCGAATTGGCCAGGGCGCGGGCGATGGCCACGCGCTGCTGCTCGCCGCCCGACATCTGGCCGGGCTGGTGATCGACGCGGGCGGAAAGGCCTAGCTGGCTGAGCAGAGCCACGGCCCGCTCGCGCGCCTCGCCACGGCCCTTGCCGGCGATCATCTGCGGCATCTCCACGTTCTCGGCGGCCGAGAACTCCGGCAGCAGATGGTGGAACTGGTAGACGAAGCCGACGGTCGACAGCCGCACCTTGGTGCGCTGGCGCTCGGACAGCTTGGAGCAGTCCTTGCCGTCGACGGCGACGATACCGGCGTCGGGGCGCTCCAGCAGGCCGGCGGCGTGCAGCAGCGACGACTTGCCCGAGCCCGACGGGCCGATCAGGCCGACCACTTCGCCGGGATAGACGTCGAGGTCGGCGCCGCGCAGCACGGTCAACTTGCCCGCCTCGGTGACATAGGTGCGCTCGAGGCCGCGCAGGGACAGGACGGGACTATTCATAGCGAAGGGCCTCCACCGGATCGAGGCGCGAGGCGCGCAGGGCCGGCGGCAGGGTGGCCAGGATGCTCATCAGGGTGGAGATGGCGACGATGCCGCCCACCTCGGCCCAGTCGATCTTGGCCGGGATGTGGGCCAGGAAATAGATGTCGGCGCTGAACACCGACGTGCCGGTGGCCCATTCGACGAAGCTCTGGATCGCCGTGATGTTGGCGCAGAACAGCACGCCCAAGAGCAGGCCGGTCAGGGTGCCGGCCAGGCCGATCGAGGCGCCGGCCATGATGAAGATCCGCAGGATCGACGACTGGCTGGCCCCCATGGTGCGCAGGATGGCGATGTCGCGGCCCTTGTTCTTCACCAGCATGACCAGGCCGGAGATGATGTTCAGGGTCGCGATGGCGACGATGAAGAACAGGATCAGCCGCATGACCTTGCGCTCGACCTGCAAGGCGTTGAAGTAGCTGCTGTTCTTGTCCATCCAGTCGGTGATGAAGGCGCCCGGGCCGACTGCCTGCTCGATGGTGGCCTTGGCCAGCTTGGCGTTGTCGGGGTCGGTGAGCTTGACCTCGACATAGTCGATGGCCGTGTCGCGCCCGAAGAACGGCTGCGCCTGGGCCAGCGGCATCATCACGTAGGACTCGTCGAACTGGCTCATGCCGACGCTGAAGATCCCGCCGACGACATAGTCCTTTTCTCGGGTCGAGGTGCCGAAGGCGGTGGCCGGGCCTGAGGGCGAGATCAGGGTGATCGGGTCGCCGACCGAGAGGCCCAGATTGCGGGCCATGCGGTCGCCGATCAGCACCATGTCGCCGCCGTACTCGCCCTCGCCGAAGCCGTCGAGCGAGCCCTGCTTGATGTTGGCCGAGATCAGCTTCATGCCGCGCAGATCGGCCGGATTGACGCCGCGAACGATGGCGCCGGTCACCTGGTTGGGACCGATGACCATGGCCTGGGCCTCGACCAGGGGCGCTGCCTGGATCACGCCGGGCACGGCCTTGATGCGGGCGATGACGCCCTCGCGGTCGGGGCCATTCACGAGCGGCCCCTGGGCGTAGATGTGGCCGTTGAAGCCGAGCAGCCGGCCGAGAAGCTCGGCGCGGAAGCCGTTCATGACGCTCATCACGGTGATCAGGGCGAAGACCGCCAGCATCACCGCGCTGAACGAGATGACCGAGATCAGGGCGACGCCGCCGTTCTTGCGCTTGGTGCGCAGGTAACGCCAGGCGACCGTCCGCTCCCAGGTCCCGAAAGGCCCCGCGCCGAGCGCCATCAGGCGGCGGCCTTGCCGGTCAGGCGGGCCACGGCCGCGTCGAGCGGCTCGGTGACCCGTTCGCCGGTCTTGCGGTTCTTCAGCTCGACCACGCCCTCGGCCACGCCCTTGGGGCCGACGATCAGCTGCCAAGGCAGGCCGATCAGGTCCATGGTGGCGAACTTGGCGCCGCCGCGAGCGTCGGTGTCGTCATAGAGCACGTCGACGCCGGCCGCCTGCAGGGCCTTGTAGGCGCCGTCGCAGACGCCGTCGCAGGCCGCGTCGCCCTGGCGCATGTTGACGATGCCCACGTGGTAGGGCGCGACGCTTTCCGGCCAGATGATGCCGCCCTCGTCGTGGCTGGCCTCGATGATCGCGCCCAGCAGGCGCGAGACGCCGACGCCGTAGCTGCCCATCTGGGCCGGCACTTCCTTGCCGTCGGGACCCATGACGTAGGCCTTCATCGGCTCGGAATACTTCGTGCCGAACGAGAAGATGTGGCCGACCTCGATGCCGCGGGCCGACAGGCGGTCGCCCTCGGGGATGGCGTCGAAGGCGGCTTCGTCGTGCATTTCCTCGGTCGCGGCGTAGAGCGCGGTGCGCTGGTCGACCAGCGGCTGCAGGTCGCCGTACCAGTCGACGTCGGGACCGGGCGCGGCCATCTCGACCAGGTCCTTGTGGCAGAAGACGGCGCTTTCGCCGGTCTCGGCCAGGACGATGAACTCGTGGCTCAGGTCGCCGCCGATCGGGCCGGTGTCCGCGCGCATCGGCACGGCCTTCAGGCCCATCCGCGAGAACAGGTTCAGATAGGCCACGAACATGCGGTTGTAGGACTTGCGCGCGCCCTCGGCGTCGAGGTCGAAGCTGTAGGCGTCCTTCATCAGGAACTCGCGGCCGCGCATGACGCCGAAGCGCGGGCGGCGCTCGTCGCGGAACTTCCACTGCACGTGATAGAGGTTCTTGGGCAGGTCCTTGTAGGACTTCACCGAGCCCCGGAAGATCTCGGTGACCATTTCCTCGTTGGTGGGCCCGTACAGCAGCTCGCGCTCATGGCGGTCGGTGATGCGCAGCATCTCCGGGCCGTAGGCGTCGTAGCGCCCCGACTCGCGCCACAGGTCGGCCAGTTGCAGGGTCGGCATCAAGAGCTCGATGGCGCCGGCCCGGTCCATCTCCTCACGGACGATCTGCTCGACCTTGTTGAGCACGCGCAGGCCCAGCGGCAGCCAAGCGTAGATGCCGGCGGCTTCCTGCCGGATCATGCCAGCGCGCAGCATCAGCTGGTGCGAGGCGATCTGGGCGTCGGAGGGAGCTTCTTTCAGGACGGGCAGGAAGTAGCGCGACAGGCGCATGGAAGAGACGTCTCCGGGGGAATTCGAGGCGTTGAGATAGCCGGTCGCCGTTCAGCTTGGCAACGCGCGCGGCGAAAAGATGGCATTTTGAGTTGTCGAGGACGTCCGGACGCGAAACCGCGCTCACTTTCACCTAACGCCCTCGAACGGAGCCATAACGAAAAGAAGGCCGCGCGGTTCACTCGCGCGGCCATCAAGTTCATCGTCGGGGAAGACGCCACAGAGCAAGGCCGAACCCGGCCTCGTCATGACAATCTAGGCCTGCCGAACGGCTGTTGGGGCATCCGATTGCCGCCAAGCTGGCAAGTCGGCCTGTTTCGCCCAACCGATAGGCGTTTTGCGGGCAGAAGGCCGGCCCTCGCCCAAGGCTTGGGCGCCCGGGCCCGTTCTGCAAATTTTTCAGTAGGTCGAGGGCAGGTCGGGCAGAGTCACCAGGTGGAACTTCACCACCAGCCACAGCACCGCGAACAGCGCCGCCGCTATCCACGTGGTGGTCAGGAACTTGCGCTTGAGGTTCGGATTGACCGGCGCGCCAGGATCCGCACCCGGCGGCGGCTCGATTCCCATCTCGTGAAAGCTGCGCGTACCGAGCGGCAGGACCGCGAACAGCACCGTCCACCAGATGGTCAGGAAGATCGCGATGCTGGTGATCGGGCCCATCAGTGATGCGCGTCCTTGGGGCTTTCCATCAATTCCACGAGCAGGCCGCCCATGTCCTTGGGGTGAACGAAGACGATCAGCGTGCCATGGGCGCCGATCCGAGGTTCGCCTAGCACGGTGGCGCCCTTGGCGACCAGGGAATCACGCGCCGCGTGGATGTCGTCGACCTCGAAGCAGATGTGGTGCTGGCCGCCCCTGGGGTTCTTGGCGAGAAAGCCGTGGATCGGCGAGTTCTCGCCATAGGGCTCGATCAGCTCGATCTGGCTGTTAGGCAGGTTGACGAAGCACACCCAGACCCCCTGCTCGGGCATGGCCCACTTGTCGGTCACCGAGGTGGCGCCGAGCAGTTCGCGGTACATCTTCACCGACTCGTCGATGGAGGGGGTGGCGACGCCGACGTGGTTGAGCCTGCCGATCATGGTGCGTGGGTCCTGGCTGCTGGATCTTGCGCCAACTAACCCAGCCTCCGCGTACGGCAGTCAAGCGGGGCCTTCACGCGGGGCGCGCGACCTTCAGCCAATGGAAGCGGGCGGGCATGACCTGGATCAGCAGGAAACCGGCCAGGAAACCGCCCAGGTGGGCCTGCCAGGCGATGCCGCCCGCTCCCCCCGACACCGCGCCGTAGCCGAAGGCGGCTCCCAGGACGACGAGGTTGGAAATCACGGCCGAGCCCACCTGGCGCAGCACGGACGGAGCGAAGATCGGTGCGAGCTTCGCCTCTCCCGGTCCACTGAGCCGCGCGAGCGCGCCCCAGAGGCCGAAGATCGCTCCGGAGGCCCCGACGACCAGCACCTGGTCGGCGCCCAGCAGCAGGAACGCCCCCGCCCCGGCCAAGCCGCAGACGAGGTAGAAGACGAGGAACAGCAGCCCGCCCAGCGCGTCTCGGCCGAACCGCTGGGCGATCGCCGGCCCGAGGGCGACCAGTCCGCCGCTGTTGAAGACGACGTGCAGCCAGCCCCACTCCTGGCCCCAGCTCATGTGCACGAACATGTGGGTCAGCGGGGTCCACCACAGACCCTGGTAGACCCCCGGCTTCCAGAGGCCGCCGAGCACGAAGATCGTCTCGCCCGCGCCGAGCAGCTCGCCCGCCGACTGGACCAGCATGGCGAGCCAGATCGCCATCAGCATGACGATCACCGGCCAGGCCTCGGACCAGAGGATGGCCGGACTCCGGCCGAAAAGCCGCTCACGCGGCGCTTCGACCGGGATCGGATCCTCTGGCGTGGTCATGCTAGAGCCGCAGGACGGTCGTCTCGACGACCGGCTTGCGTTCCCAGATGCGGAAGGCGGCCTTCTTCACGGCGCGCGAGATGGCGTTCTCGATGGTCTCGTCGATCTCGCGATCGTCGCCCGACAGGCGCTTGAAGGCCTCTTCGGCCTCTTCCGCCAAGTCGTCCAGCGCCTCGTCGAGGGGATATTCCTCGTCGCCGGCCAGGCCAAGGCCGCGGACCTGCGGGCCCGAGACCACCTTGTTGCGCCCGTCGAGCACGATCGACACGGCCAGCACGCCGTTGAACGCCGCGTGGCGACGCTCGCGCAGGGCCTCGCCGTTCTCAGGCGTCACGACGCCGCCGTCGACGTACAGGCGACCGGCCGGCACCTCGTCGATGATCTCCGGGTGGCCGGGGGCCAAGCGTACCATGTCGCCGTTACGGGGCGAAACGGCGTGCGGGACCTGCAGGTCCTTGGCGAAGGCGGCGTGCTCGAGCAGGTGGCGGCGCTCGCCGTGAGTCGGCACGGCGATCTGCGGCCGGGCCCACTGGTACATCTGCTTGAGCTCGTCGCGGCACGGGTGGCCCGAGACGTGGATGCCGGGGGTGTCGCGCTCGGTGTGCAGGCGCACGCCGCGGTCGGCCAGCTTGTTCTGCAGGTTGCGGATCGGGATCTCGTTGCCCGGGATGACCCGCGAGCTGAACACCACGTGGTCGCCCGAGGAGAGCTTCACATGCGGGTGGTTGCCCTCGGCGATGCGGGCCAGGGCCGCCCTCGCCTCGCCCTGGCTGCCGGTGCAGAGATAGAGGATCTCGTTCTCAGGCATGTGCTTGGCCTGATCGTCGGTGACGAACGGCTCCAGGCCGTCCAGCAGACCGACCGAGCGGGCGGCGGCGGCCATGCGGTGCATCGAGCGGCCGGCCAGGCAGACCTTGCGGCCGGCGGCCTGGGCGGCGCGGATCACGGTGTCCATGCGCGCCACGTTCGAGGCGAAGCAGGCCACGGCGATCTTGCCCGAGAGGCTCGCGATCAGCTTGTTCATCTCGATGCGGACGTCGGCTTCCGAGCCGGCCGTGCCCTCGACGAAGACGTTGGTGCTGTCGCAGACCATGGCCAGCACGCCCTCGTCGCCGAGGCGGCGCAGGGCGTCGATGTCGGTGGCCGCGCCCAGCTGGGGATCGGGATCGATCTTCCAGTCGCCGGTGTGCAGGATGGTGCCCAGCGGGGTCTTGATCGCCAGGCCGTTCGGCTCGGGGATCGAGTGGGTCAGGGTGACCATTTCCAGGTGGAACGGCCCCAGGTCGAAGCTGCCGCTCAGCGGCACTTCGTGGATCTTGACCTCGTCCAGCAGGTTGGCGTCGCGCAGCTTCTCGCGCAGCAGGAAGGCGGTGAACGGCGTCGCGTAGACGGGCGCCTTCAGCTGCGGCCAAAGCCAGGCCACGGCGCCCAGGTGATCCTCGTGGGCGTGGGTCAGGACGATGCCCAGAATGTCCTTGGCATAGGGGACGATATATTCCGGATCGGGCAGGATGATCTCGACGCCCGGCGTGGTCTGGTCGCCGAAGGTCACGCCCAGGTCGACGACGATCCACTTGCGATCGTGCGCCGGCCCGAAGCCGTACAGATTGAAGTTCATGCCGATCTCGTTCGACCCGCCCAGGGGCAGGAAAACGAGTTCGTCTTGGGGGTGCTTTGTCATTCGGTCTCTAATTGGGTGTTGCGGCGATGAATTTCGAGGAGACCACGGATGGTCAGATCAGGGTCGAAGTGGTCGATGCTGTCGGTGGCGCCCTCGAACAGCGAGGCGACGCCGCCGGTGGCGACCACGGTCAGGGGCTCGCCGCGCTCGGCCTTGATGCGCGAGACCAGCCCTTCGATGAGTGAGATATAGCCCCAGAACACGCCCGATTGCATGGCGCTTACGGTGTCGGTGCCCACGACCCGGTTGCGCGAGGGACGCTGGATGGCGATGCGGGGCAGCTTGGCGGCCGCTTCGTGCAGGGCCTGCATGGAAAGATTGATGCCGGGGGCTATGATGCCGCCCTCGAAGGCGCCATCAGCGCCAACGACGTCGAAGGTCGTGGCCGTGCCGCTGTCGATGACGACCAGCGGCCCCTTGTAGGCCATGTGCGCGCCGACGGCGTTGACCAGGCGGTCGGCGCCGGCCTCGCTGGGCTTGTCGATGCGCACATCGACGCCGAGCTTGGCGTTCTCGCCGATGACCAGCGGCTCGACGTTCAGATAGCGGCGCGACAGGTTGCGCAGGTTGAACAGCGATTGCGGCACGACGCTGGAGATGATGCAGGCGTCCAGGGCCCGGAAGCCCAGGCCCTGCATCGACATCAGCTGCGACAGCCAGACCACGTATTCGTCGGCGGTGCGGGTGCTCTCGGTGGCGGCGCGCCACTGGGCGATCCACGACTGCCCGTCGTGGATGGCGAACATGGTGTTGGTGTTGCCCTGTTCGATGGCCAGCAGCATCACGAAGCTCCGAAGAAGACGTCGCCGGCGGTGATCCGGCGCAGTTGGCCGTCGGCCAGGCGCAGGCGCAAGGCGCCATCGTGGTCGAGGCCCTCGGCGATCCCTTCGATCGTCTCGGTCGAGAGCCGCGCGGTGCAAGGCTCGCCCAGGCCGTGGGCCTTGGCGGTCCAGGCGTTGGCGATGGCGGGAAAGCCCAGGCGCGTCCAGACGTCGAGCCAGCGGGCGAAGGATGCGGCCAGGATCTCGATCGCCTCGACAGGCGACGGCGGCGGCTCGGCCCGCCAGGTCGGCAGGGCCGTGGCCGGGCGCTCGCTGTCGATCGGCTTGCGGGCCAGATTTACGCCGACGCCGACGGCCAGCCACAGGCCGCCCGTCGCGCTCTTGCCGGATTCGACGAGGATGCCGCTGATCTTCAGCCCGCCGACCATCGGGTCGTTGGGCCATTTCAGGCTGACCAGCCGCTCGGCGACATAGGCGCACAGCAGGTCGGCCACCGCCAGGGCGGCGACGAACGAGACCTGGGCGGCCTCGGCCGGCGGCTTGTCGGTGGTCAGGAGGAGCGTGGCGGCCAGGTTGCCGTCGCCAGTTTCCCAGGCGCGGCCCCGGCGACCGCGGCCCGCGGTCTGCCGCAGGCCGACGATCCAGACCGGGCCCGCCTGCCCCGCTTCCGCGCGGCGGCGAGCCTCGGCGTTGGTCGAGTCGATCTCGTCGAGAACGACGACGGGCGGCCCCTCGACGGACGCGCCCGTCACGTCACGCGTGGCCAAAGGCCGCCGCGGCCGCCTTAGCGGCCGGGTCGAGCCAGACCAGGGCGATCAGGACGATCGGGAACGAGAACAGGGCCGCGGCGAAGCCGATCGCGCGAGCGGTCGGTTGCGGCTTGTCCACCACGCCGGCCGGCGCGTCGAACCACATGCTCTTGATCAGGCGCAGGTAGTAGAAGGCGGCCACGACGCTGCCGACCAGACCGATGACGGCGGCCCATTGCAGCACCACGTCGCCCGAGCCCATGGCGGCCTTGAAGACGTAGAACTTGGCCCAGAAGCCCGAGAATGGCGGCAGGCCCAGGGCCGACAGCGAGAACGCGGTCATGGCCAGGGCGACGCCCGGACGTTCCTTCACCAGGCCCGCCATGTCCTCGATGGTCTCCAGCGGCTTGCCGTCGCGGCTCAGCGCCTGCAGGCAGGCGAAGAAGCCGGTCACGTCGACCATGTAAAGCACCATGAAGACCAGCATCGAGTGCAGGCCGACCTCGCCGCCGGTGGCGACGCCCAGCAGGGCGTAGCCGACATTGGCGATCGAGCTGTAGGCCCACAGGCGCTTGAGGTTGGTCTGGGCCAGGCCCGCGAAGGCGCCGACGAACACCGACAGCAGGGCCGCGATGACCAGCACCTGGCGCCATTGGGCGACGGCGTCCGGGAAGGCGTCGCCCAGCACGCGGGCGAACATCATCATGGCGGCCAGCTTCGGCGCGGCGGCGAAGAAGCCGACGACCGGGGTCGGGGCGCCTTCGTAGACGTCCGGCGTCCACATGTGGAACGGCGCGGCCGAAACCTTGAACGCCAGGCCGCAGATCACGAAGATCAGGCCGAACAGCAGGCCCAGGCCATGAGCGCCGTGCGAGGCCGCGGCGATGTCGGCGAAGCGGGTCGAGCCGGCGAAGCCGTAGATCAGCGAGGCGCCGTACAGCAGGATGCCCGACGACAGGGCGCCCAGCACGAAGTACTTCAGGCCGGCTTCCGAAGCCTTGGCGTCGTCGCGGCGGAAGGCCGCCAGGACGTACAGGGCAAGGGATTGCAGCTCGACGCCGATATAGAGGCTGATGAGGTCGCCGGCCGAGGCCGTGATCCCCATGCCCAGCGCCGACAGGATCACCAGGACGTGGAACTCGAACTTCTGGTCGCCGCGGGCGGCCAGCCAGCGGTCGCCCAGCACGATGGCCAGGGCGCTGAACAGGAAGATCGCGACCTTGGCGTAGGTGGCGGCGGCGTCGGACGAATAGACGCCGTTGAAGGCGTGGCCGTGAGGACCGTGGATGGCGAAGGCGGCCGCGACCACCAGGGCCAGGACCGAGGCGCCGGTGAAGACCGGCGAGGTCTTCTTGGAGAAGGCGCCCCAGACCAGCAGCAGCAGGGCCGAAATCGCGAGAACGACTTCAGGCAGGACGAGGGAGAAGTTGGCGGAGAACGTCATGGGATCCCTCACCCGCCCACGGCGGCGCGCCAGGCGCCGACGAGCCCGTCGATGGACGACGCGGTCAGGTTGAACACAAGATTAGGATAGATGCCGAGAACCAGGGTCATGATGATCAGCGGCACGAAGAGCAGGATTTCCCGCGCGTCGAGGTCCTTGATCGTCTTCAGTTCCGGGTTGGTGATCTCCCCGTACATGACCCGGCGGTACAGCGTCAGGGCGTACATGGCCGACAGGATCACGCCAGTGGCCGACACGATCGCCGTCCAGGTCGAGGCCTTGTAGACCCCGGTCATGGTCAGGATCTCGCCGACGAAGCCCGAGGTGCCCGGCAGGCCGACATTGCCCATCGTGAAGAGCAGGAACACGAAGGCGTAGTGCGGCATGCGGTTGGTCAGGCCGCCGTAGAAGGCGATCTCGCGGGTGTGCATGCGGTCGTAGACGACGCCGACGCAGAGGAAGAGCGCGCCAGAGATCACCCCGTGGCTGATCATCTGGAACAGGGCGCCCTGCTCGCCGGCGGCGTTGCCCGAGAAGATGCCCATGGTCACGAAGCCCATGTGGGCGACCGACGAATAGGCGATCAGCTTCTTGATGTCGGTCTGACGGAAGGCGACCAGCGAGGTGTATACGATGGCGATGCCCGACAGGGCGAACACCAGCGGCTGGAACATCTCCGAAGCGTTCGGGAACATCGGGATGCTGAAGCGCATGAAGCCGTAGCCGCCCATCTTCAGCAGGATGCCGGCCAGAATGACCGAACCCGCCGTCGGGGCTTCCACGTGGGCGTCAGGCAGCCAGGTGTGCACCGGCCACATCGGCATCTTCACCGCGAACGAGGCGAAGAAGGCCAGCCACAGCCAGGTCTGGAGCCACGGCGCGAACTTGTAGGTCATGAGCTCGGGGATCGACGAGGTGCCGGCGATCGAGATCATGGCCAGGATGGCCGCCAGCATCAGCACCGAGCCGAGCAGCGTGTAGAGGAAGAACTTGTAGGCCGCGTAGATCCGGCGCTTGCCGCCCCAGATGCCGATGATCAGGAACATCGGCACCAGGCCCCCTTCGAAGAAGAGGTAGAACAGCACCAGGTCCAGGGCGCAGAACACGCCGATCACCAGGGTCTCGAGGACCAGGAAGGCGATCAGATATTCGACGACGCGCTTTTCCACCGACTTCCAGCTGGCCACGATACAGATCGGCAGCAGGAAGGCGGTCAGCAGCACCAGCAGCACCGAGATGCCGTCGATGCCCATGCGGTAATGCAGGCCGCCGAACCAGGCGATGTCTTCCACGAACTGGAAGCCCGGATTCTTGGCGTCGAACTGGAGCGTCAGCACCAGCGCCAGGGCGAAGGTGACCAGGGTGGTCGCCAGGGCGAGCCACTTGGACAGGGTGTCGGTCTTGGGACCCGGGCCCTGGATGGCGCGCGCCCCCAGGATCAGGGCCACGCCGACGAGCGGAGCGAAGGTCGTAAGGCTGAGCAGGCCGGTCATCGATCCGTCCTCAACGGAATGCGTAAAGGGCGAACGTCAGCAGGCCGGCGACGCCGAGCAGCATGACGAAAGCATAGTGGTAGACGTAGCCGGTCTGGGCTTTGCCCGTCTTGCGGCCGACGGCGTAGGAGACGGCGCTGACGCCGTCCGGACCCAGGCGATCGATGATCTTCTGGTCCCCGCCCTTCCAGAACAGGTCGCCGAGGAACTTGGCGGCCCGCACGAAGGTGGCCTGGTACAGTTCGTCGAAGAACCACTTGTTGTAGAAGAACACGTACAGCGGGCCGTTACGCTCGGCGAGCTTGAGGCCGAGGCGCTCGTTGCCCTTGATCAGGTAGACGTAGACCGCGATCAGCAGACCGATGATCGAGGCGATCAGCGGGCTCCATTTCACCCACTCGGCCACTTCGTGGGCCTCGTGCAGCACGTGGTTGGTGGGGGCGTTGAAGATCGCGCCGCGCCAGAACTCTTCCTGGTGGTGACCCACGAAGTAGCCGGTGAACACGAAGCCGGCGGCGACCGCGCCGATCGACAGCACGACCAGCGGCAGCAGCATCACCCAGGGGCTTTCGTGCGGCTTGTGGTCGTGGCCGTGACCATGGTCGTCATGGCCGTGATCGTCGTGCGCGCCGTGGGCATGGTCGTCGTGACCGTGGGCGGCGTGCGCGTGATCGTCGTGGCCATGAGCAGCATGACCATGAGCGTCGTGAGCGTGCGCATCATGGGCGTGGTCGTCATGACCCCAGCGAGCCTTGCCGTTGAAGGTGAAGAAGGCCAGGCGCCAGGAGTAGAACGAGGTCAGGCCGGCCACCAGGACGCCGATCGCCCAGGCGAACAGCGCGAAGCCGTTGTGACCGCCCGCGGCGAACGCCGCCTCGATGATGGTGTCCTTCGAGTAGAAGCCGGCGAAGCCCAGGTGCAGCGGCGGGAAGCCCAGACCCGTGATGGCGATCGTGCCGATGGTCATGGCGATGAAGGTCACCGGCAGCAGCTTGGCCAGATTGCCGTACTTCCGCATGTCCTGCTCGTGGTGCATGCCGTGGATCACCGAACCGGCGCCCAGGAACAGCAGAGCCTTGAAGAAGGCGTGGGTGAACAGGTGGAACATCGCCGCCTGATAGGCGCCGACGCCGGCCGCGAAGAACATGTAGCCCAGCTGCGAACAGGTCGAGTAGGCGATGACGCGCTTGATGTCGTTCTGGGTCAGGCCGACCGTGGCGGCGAACAGGGCCGTGATGGCGCCGATCACCGTGACGATGTTCTTGGTCACCGGGGCGTATTCGAACATCGGCGACAGCAGGCACAGCATGTAGACGCCGGCGGTCACCATGGTGGCCGCGTGGATCAGGGCCGAGACCGGGGTCGGGCCTTCCATGGCGTCCGGCAGCCAGGTGTGCAGGAAGAACTGCGCCGACTTGCCCATGGCGCCGATGAACAGCAGGAAGCAGGCGATGTCGGCCAGCGGCCAGCTATGGCCGGCAAATTCCCAGGCGCGGCCGGCGTCGGCCGCGATCTGCGGGAACAGCTCGTGGAACTGGATGGTGCCGAAGGCCCAGTAGGTGGTCATGATGCCGAGGGCGAAGCCGAAGTCGCCCACGCGGTTGACCACGAAGGCCTTGATGGCCGCGGCGCTGGCGGTCGGCTTCTTGAACCAGAAGCCGATCAGCAGGTACGAGGCCAGGCCCACGCCTTCCCAGCCGAAGAACAGCTGCATGAAGTCGGCCGCGGTGACCAGCGACAGCATGGCGAAGGTGAACAGCGACAGGTACGCGAAGAAGCGCGGCTTGCTGTCGTCCTCGGCCATGTAGCCCCAGGAATAGACGTGCACGAGCGCCGAGACGGTCGTGACCACGATCAGCATGGTCGCCGACAGGGCGTCGATGCGGATCGACCAGTTGGCAATGAAGTCGCCGATATGGATGAACGGCAACAGGGTGACCGTGAAGGCCTCCATGTGGCCCCAGGTCCACTGGCTGAACGTGAACCACGACAGGCCGCAGGCCAGCAGCAGCAGGCCGGTGGTCACCGACTGCGAAGCGACGTTGCCGATCCGGCGGCCGAACAGGCCGGCGATGATCGCGCCCAGCAGCGGGGCGAAGACGAGGATGGTGACGAGCGATTGCACTGGGTCAGCCCTTCATCATGCTGGCGTCGTCGACCGCGATGTCGCCGCGGTTACGGAAGAAGGTCACCAGGATGGCCAGGCCCACGGCCGCCTCGGCGGCGGCCACGGTCAGCACGAACATCGCGAAGATCTGGCCCGCCACGTCGTGGAGGTAGGCCGAGAAGGCCACCAGGTTGATGTTCACCGCCAGCAGGATGAGCTCGATCGACATCAGGATGACGATGATGTTCTTGCGGTTCACGAAGATGCCGAAGACACCGATCGTGAGCAGCATGGCGGCGACGATGAGGTAATGCGGAAGGCCGATCATTCGCTGATCCCTTCGCCCGGCTTGATCTGCACGAGTTCCATTCCGGTCTTGGGCGTACGGGCGACCTGCTTGCCGATGTCCTGGCGCTTGACGCCCGGCTTGTGGCGCAAGGTCAGGACGATGGCGCCGATCATGGCGACCAGCAGCACCAGGCCCGCCGCCTGGAAGAAGAAGACATAGTCGGTGTAGAGCACCCGGCCGATGGCCTCGGTGTTGCTGAAACCGCCCGGCGAGGCGTTGGGCAGCGCGTTGGCGCTGGCCTTGCCGTTCGTGGCCACGCTGACGGCGACCATGATCATCTCGATGGTCAGCACCCCGGCCACCAGACCGCCGATCGGCAGGTACTGGGCGAAACCGTCCCGAAGCGCCTCGAAGTCGATGTCGAGCATCATGACCACGAAGAGGAACAGCACCGCGACCGCGCCCACATAGACGACGATCAGCAGCATCGCCAGGAACTCAGCGCCCAGGAGGACGAAGAGGCCGGCGGCCGAGAAGAAGGCGGTGATCAGGAAGAGCACCGAGTGCACGGGGTTCTTGGCCGACACGACGAGGAGACCCGCCGCTACGGTTACGAACGCCAGCAAATAGAAAGCTATCGCCTGCAAGGCCATTGGCCAGGGTGCTCCCCTGAAAGTTCAAATAACGACGACCCGCGAATTGCGAACCGCCAGCTTGAGAATCGCGCCGACCGTTTAGCGGTACGGAGCGTCCAACTCCAGATTCTTCGCGATCAGCCGCTCCCAACGGTCGCCGTTGTCGAGCAGCTTTTCCTTGTCGTAGTAGAGCTCTTCGCGCGTCTCGACCGCGAACTCGATGTTCGGGCCTTCGACGATGGCGTCGACCGGGCAGGCCTCCTGGCACAGGCCGCAGTAGATGCACTTGACCATGTCGATGTCGTACCGGGTCGTGCGGCGGCTGCCGTCCTCGCGCGGTTCGGCCTCGATGGTGATCGCCTGGGCGGGGCAGATGGCCTCGCACAGCTTGCAGGCGATGCAGCGCTCTTCCCCGTTGGGATAGCGACGCAGGGCGTGCTCGCCGCGGAAACGGGGCGACTGGGGGCCGCGCTCGTTCGGATAGATCACGGTCTTCTTCGGCGCGACCAGATACTTCATGGCCAGACCGAAGGCGCCTGCGAAGTCCAGCAGGGCGACGCCTTTGACGGCTTGGGTGATACGACTCATCATGGCCGCTTAACCTTCGGAATGACGCAGGTGTAGTTCGAAAGCTGGGCGGGATCTCCCCCGTCCATCTTGGCTTGCAACGTCCCGCCCTCGGCCTTGCACTTGTCGCCGGCCCGGCGCAGTTCGTCGTAGTTCACGATCCCTCGCCCCAGCGAATAGGAGCGGTCCGAGACCTCGCTCGAGGCGCAGGCGCCGAGCGATGCCAGGACCAGCCCCGTCAGGGCCAGGGCGGCGGCGCGCCTCATCCCGCCACCGGCGAGAAGACGCGCCAGCCGGCGACAAGGGCGACCAGCACCAGCGACATCGGCAGGAAGACCTTCCAGCCCAGGCGCATCAGTTGGTCGTAGCGGTAGCGAGGCACGATGGCCTTGGCCATGGCGAACATGAAGAACCAGAAGACGATCTTCGCGTAGAACACCAGGGCCAGCAGGAAGTTGACCAGGAACGGCGGCCAGCCGGCCGTGAAGTCGATCGGGAAGCCGGGGTTCCAGCCGCCGAAGAACAGCACGCTGATCATGGCGCACATCAGAACGATGTTCGAATACTCGGCGACCATGAACAGCAGGTATGGGGTCGAGGAATACTCGACCTGGTAACCGGCGACGAGTTCGGATTCAGCTTCCGGAAGGTCGAAGGGCGGGCGGTTCGTCTCGGCCAGGGCCGAGATGTAGAACATGCCCATGGCGATCACCATGACCGGCAGCAGGACGATGTTCTTGAGGCCGCCGCCGAAGACGTTCCAGTTCCAGATCCAGCCGGCCTGGTGCTCGACGATGGTCGAAAGGTTCATCGAACCGGCCAGCAGGATCACCGTGATGATGATCAGGCCGATCGAGACTTCGTACGACACCATCTGCGCCGCCGAACGCAGCGCGCCCAGGAACGGGTACTTCGAGTTCGAAGCCCAGCCGCCCATGATGATGCCGTAGACGCCCAGCGAGCTCATCGCCAGCAGGTAGAGGATGCCGACGTTCAGGTTGGAGACGACCCAGCCCGGCGCGAAGGGCACCACGGCCCAGCCGATGAAGCCCAGGACCAGGCTGATCAGCGGCGCCAGCAGGAAGATCACCTTGTCGGCGCCGGCCGGGATGATGATTTCCTTCAGCACGAACTTGCCGAAGTCGGCGAAGGACTGCAGCAGGCCGAAGGGCCCGACGACGTTGGGGCCCTTGCGCATCTGGACGCCGGCCCAGATCTTGCGGTCGGCGAGCAGCAGGAAGGCCAGGCTCAGCAGAACCCAGATCACGACCAGCAGGATGCCGCCGAGCGTGAGGCCGAACCAGAGAAGCGGATTGATCTCAGTCACGGCTTACTCCGCGGCGATCTTGGAGGCGGCCGAGACGTTGGCCGCGCACTCGGCCATGGTCACGCTGGCGCGCG
This sequence comes from Caulobacter hibisci, assembly GCF_016135805.1. Classification (GTDB taxonomy): domain Bacteria; phylum Pseudomonadota; class Alphaproteobacteria; order Caulobacterales; family Caulobacteraceae; genus Caulobacter; species Caulobacter hibisci. The sequence continues at coordinate 507,405 of NZ_JADWOX010000002.1, read as the reverse complement.
CGATGGGATTGGTCAGGTGGAAGGCCTTAACCGCGCTCTCGAACGGAGCGTCGGAGACCTCCCCTTCCCCGCCGACGGTGGCGAGATCGAACACGGTCGGGACCGAGCCCGGCGCGAAGTCGATCTGACCGAAGGTGGGGTGGTCGGCGAACAGCTTGGCGCGCAGCTGGTCCAGGCTGTCATAGGGCAGCTTGTGACCGAGCACTTCCGAGAGCGCCCGCAGGATCGACCAGTCTTCCTTGGCCTCGCCCTTCGGGAACACGGCGCGCTTGCCGATCTGAACACGGCCCTCGGTGTTGACGTAGAGGCCGTTCTTCTCGGTGTAGGCCGCGCCCGGCAGGATGACGTCGGCCTTGTGGGCGCCGGCGTCGCCGTGGGTGCCAAGGTAGATCTTGAAGGCGTCGCTGGCGGCGGTTTCGCACTCGTCGGCGCCGAGCAGGAACAGCACGTCGACCGCGCCCGGCTTCAGCATGTCGCCGGCGGCCAGGGCGCCCTCGCCCGGCACGAAGCCGAGGTCGAGGCCGGCCACGCGGGCGGCGGCGGTGTGCAGCACGTTCCAGCCGTTCCAGCCTTCGCGCACGACGTTGAAGGTCTTGGCAAGGCCCGCAGCGGCCTTGAGGATCGCCGCGCCATCGGCGCGGCTCAGCGCGCCCTGGCCGACGATGATGGCGGGCCGCTCGGCAGCCTTCAGGGCGGCGACGAAGTCGGCCTTGGCCTTGGCCAGGCCCGACAGGGTCTTGGCGCCGGCGCCGAGATAGTCGTAGCCGAAGGTCAGGTCGGCCTGCTCGCCGATGACGCCGAAGCGGGTCTTGCCGGCGATCCACTGCTTGCGGAAGCGGGCGTTGAGCACCGGGGCCTCGAGGCGCGGATTGGCGCCGACGAACAGCACCACGTCGGCGTCTTCGATGCCGGCGATGGTCGAGTTGAACAGCCAGCTTTCGCGCGGGCCAGCGCCCAGGGCCGAACCGTCCTGGCGGGCGTCGAGGTTCTTCACGCCCAGGGCGGTGAAGAGGTCCTTGGTGGCCTTCAGGCTTTCAGCGTCCTGCAGGTCGCCAGCGATGACGCCGATGCGCTCCGGAGCGGTCGCCTTGATCTTGGCGGCGACGGCGGCGAAGGCCTCATTCCAGGTGGCCGGCTTCAGCTTGCCATCGACACGGACGTACGGGCGGTCGAGGCGCTGGCGCTGCAGGCCGTCGACGGCGTAGCGCGTCTTGTCGCTGATCCACTCTTCGTTGACGTCCTCGTTGATGCGCGGCAGCACGCGCAGCACGGCGTTGGCGCGGGCGTCGACGCGGATCGACGAGCCCAGGGCGTCCATGACGTCGATGCTCTCGGTCTTCTTCAGCTCCCACGGACGGGCTTCGAAGGCGTAGGGCTTGGAGGTCAGGGCGCCGACCGGGCACAGGTCGATGACGTTGGCCGACAGCTCCGAGGTCACCGCGGCGCCGAGATAGGTGGTGATCTCGACGTCTTCACCGCGCGAGATCAGGCCGATCTCCGGCGAGCCGGCGACTTCGGTGATGAAGCGCACGCAGCGGGTGCACTGGATGCAGCGCGTCATCACGGTCTTGATGAGCGGGCCCATGGCCTTCTCTTCGACCGCGCGCTTGTTCTCGTCGTAGCGGCTTTCGTCGCGGCCGTAGCCGACGGCCTGGTCCTGCAGGTCGCACTCGCCGCCCTGGTCGCAGATCGGGCAGTCCAGCGGGTGGTTGATGAGGAGGAACTCCATCACCCCTTCGCGGGCCTTCTTGACCATCGGGGTCTTGGTGAAGATCTCCTGGCCCTCGGCGGCCGGCAGGGCGCAGGACGCCTGCGGCTTCGGCGGACCGGGTTTCACCTCAACCAGGCACATGCGGCAGTTGCCGGCGATGCTCAGACGCTCGTGATAGCAGAAGCGCGGGATCTCTTCCCCAGCCAGTTCCGCGACCTGCAGAACCGTCATGCCGGGTTCGAACTCGACCTCGACGCCGTTGACCTTGGCGATAGCCATGCTTGTTACTCCGCCGCGATCAGCTTGGCGCCCTGCACGTGCAGGCGACCGCTACGATAGGATGCGATCCGCTCCTCCACCTCGTGGCGGAAGTGACGGAACAGGCCCTGGATCGGCCAGGCGGCCGCGTCGCCCAGGGCGCAGATGGTGTGACCCTCGACCTGGGTCGTGACGTCCAGCAGGGTGTCGATCTCTTTCGGATCGGCCTCGCCGGTGGCCATGCGTTCCATGACCCGCCACATCCAGCCGGTGCCTTCGCGGCACGGCGTGCACTGGCCGCAGCTCTCGTGCTTGTAGAAGTACGACAGGCGGGCGATGGCCCGGACCAGGTCGGTGGACTTGTCCATGACGATGACGGCCGCGGTGCCGAGGCCAGAGCGCAGGTTGCGCAGGGCGTCGAAGTCCATCGGCAGGTCTTCGCACTGCTCGGCCGGGATCATCGGCACGGACGAACCGCCCGGGATGACGGCCTTGAGGTTGCCCCAGCCGCCGCGAATGCCGCCGCAGTGGTCTTCCATCAGCTGACGGAAGGGGATGCTCATGGCTTCTTCGACGTTGCAGGGTAGGTTCACGTGGCCCGAGACGCAGAACAGCTTGGTGCCGGCGTTGTTGGGACGGCCGAAGCCGGCGAACCAGGAGGCGCCGCGGCGCAGGATCGTGCCGGCGACGGCGATGCTCTCGACGTTGTTGACCGTGGTCGGCATGCCGTAGAGACCAGCGCCGGCCGGGAACGGCGGCTTCAGGCGCGGCTGGCCCTTCTTGCCTTCCAGGCTTTCCAGCAGGGCCGTCTCTTCGCCGCAGATATAGGCGCCGGCGCCGTGGTGGACGTAGATTTCGAAGTCCCAGCCGTGGACGTTGTCCTTGCCGACCAGCTTGGCGTCGTAGGCCTGCTTGATCGCCGCTTCCAGGCGCTCGCGCTCGAAGACGTACTCGCCGCGGATGTAGATGTAGCAGGCGTGGGCCAGCATGGCGCGCGAGGCGATCAGGCAGCCTTCGATCAGGAGGTGCGGGTCATGCCGCATGATCTCCCGGTCCTTGCAGGTGCCCGGCTCGGACTCGTCGGCGTTGACCACCAGGTAGTGCGGACGGCCGTCCTTCACTTCCTTGGGCATGAAGGACCACTTCAGACCGGTCGAGAAACCAGCGCCGCCCCGGCCTCGCAGACCGGAGTTCTTCATGTTCTCGATGATCCAGTCGCGACCGGCGTCCAAGATGTCCTTGGTGCCGTTCCAGCAACCGCGCGCCTTCGCACCTTCCAGACCCCAGTCCTGGAGCCCGTAAAGGTTGGTGAAGATGCGATCCTTGTCTTCGAGGATACCGACCATGACTCTAGCTTTGCGGATCGAATGGATGGGTGCGGACATAGCGCGTCCGCCGGACGATGACATAGGCGAAAAGCAGCCAACCGGCGCCGATCACCAAAAGACCTGTGGGCGCGGCCCAGCCTGGCGTTCCGGGAACCTGCCGGCCCCAGATCAGGAGCAGGACCCCGACCAGGCAAGCCGCGAAGCCGAGGAGCCGCTCCTTGCGGTGCAGCCCGCGGATCGTGGCGATGTAGGCCGCCCGCCTGGCGGAAAGGTCGTCGCTCACGGCGCCCTCCCCGCTTGCGGTTCAGGACCGGCTTCGGGCTTGGTCGCCTTCATCCAGCCCATGATGAACCAGATCTGGGCGCCCAGCCCGACCACGACGGCCAGGAGAAACACCGGCAGCAGCCACGCCACGTGGAAGGCCACGTGGCCGACGATCGCCGCGCCGGCCAGCAGGAAGCACACGACGTCGATGGCGAACATCGTCGTGAGGCGCTTCTTCTGATGGGCGGCGACGTCGGTCATCAGGCGGCGGGCTCCGCCTTGGCCTTCTTGGGCTTCTCGGGCAGGTTCGGGATCTTGATCTTCTTGGCCGCCGAGCCGTCGTACAGCTTCGGGTCGGTCAGGGTCTGGACCTTGTCCTTCGGCTCCGAGGACTTGCGGCCCTCATAGCTGCCCGGCTGCGGGGCCTTGCCGGCGGCAAAGTCGTCGAGGATTGCGCTGAGGCTCTCCGGCGTCAGGTCTTCGTAATAGTAGTCGTTGATGGCGGCCATCGGGGCGTTGCAGCAGGCGCCGAGGCACTCGACCTCTTCCCAGCTGAACTTGCCGTCGGCCGACACGGTGTGGGCCGGGCCGATCTTCTTTTCCAGCACCGAGCGCAGGTCGAGCGCGCCGCGCAGCTGGCACGGCGTGGTGCCGCACAGCTGAACGAAGGCGGTCTTGCCGACCGGGGCCAGCTGGAACATCACGTAGAAGGTGGCCACTTCCAGCACGCGGATGACCGGCATCTCGAGCTGCTTGGCGATCTCCTGGATCGCCGGCTCGGAAATCCAGCCTTCCTGCTTCTGGGCCAGCCACAGCATCGGGATCACCGCCGACTGCTTGCGGACGGCGGGGTACTTGGCTTTCCACCAGTCGGCCTTGGCCTGGCTCTCGGTCGAGAACGCAAAGCTGGCCGGCTGTTCCTTGGCGAGACGACGGACGCTCATCGTGCGAAATCCACGCGGACGATCTTGTCGCCCTTGAAGGTGTAGATGGCGGCGACCTGGAAGGGCGCGTCGCCGTTGCCGCGGTCGACGTGCTCGTGATCGATCACGTTCGAGCCGACCACGATGCGGTTCAGGAGCTCGGCCTTGTTCTTGGGGAACTCGGCGAAGGTCTTGGCGTAGAAGGCGCGGTAGGCGTCGATGCCCGTGCGCGCCACCTCGCCGTTCAGGCCGGCCACGACCACGTCGTCCGAGAAGTGGGCGCAGTGGGCGTCCAGGTCCTGGGCGTTGTAGGCGTCGAGCTGGGCCTGGGCGATGCTCTCGTAGCTCATCGGTCGACCTCGCCGAACACGATGTCGAGCGAGCCCAGGATGGCCGAAACGTCGGCCAGCTGGTGGCCGCGGTTCATCCAGTCCATGGCGGCCAGGTGCGAGAAGCCCGGAGCCTTGATCTTGCAGCGATACGGCTTGTTGGTGCCGTTGCTGACCACGTAGACGCCGAACTCGCCCTTGGGGGCTTCGACGGCGGCGTAGACCTCGCCTTCCGGCGTCTTGAAGCCCTCGGTGTAGAGCTTGAAGTGGTGGATCAGGGCTTCCATCGAACGCTTCATCTCGGCGCGGCGGGGCGGGCTGACCTTGTTGTCCTCGGTCAGCACTGGGCCCGGCGTACCGCGCAGCATGGCGACGGCCTGCAGGATGATCTTGGTGCTCTCGCGCATCTCCTGCATGCGGCAGAGATAGCGATCGTAGCAGTCGCCGTTCTTGCCCAGCGGGATGTCGAACTCGAACTCGTTGTAGTTCTCGTACGGCTGGTTGCGGCGCAGGTCCCAGGCGATGCCCGAACCGCGCACCATCACGCCCGAGAAGCCCCAGGCCCACGCGTCTTCCTTGGTCACGACGCCGATGTCGACGTTGCGCTGCTTGAAGATGCGGTTGTCGGTGATCAGGCCTTCGATGTCGTCGCAGATCTGCGGGAACGCCTTGGCCCAGGTCTCGATGTCGTCGATCAAGCTGGGGGTCAGGTCCTGGTGGACGCCGCCCGGACGGAAGTAGTTGGCGTGCAGGCGAGCGCCACAGGCGCGCTCGTAGAACACCATCAGCTTTTCGCGCTCTTCGAAGCCCCAGAGCGGCGGCGTCAGGGCGCCGACGTCCATGGCCTGGGTCGTCACGTTCAGCAGGTGGTTCAGCACGCGGCCGATTTCGCAGAACAGCACGCGGATGATCTGGCCGCGCTTGGGCACTTCGACGCCCAGCAGCTTCTCGATGGCCAGGCAGAAGGCATGCTCCTGGTTCATCGGCGCCACGTAGTCGAGGCGGTCGAAGTACGGGATGTTCTGCAGATAGGTGCGCGCTTCCATCAGCTTCTCGGTGCCGCGGTGCAGCAGGCCGATGTGCGGATCGACGCGTTCGACGATTTCACCGTCGAGCTCGAGCACCAGGCGCAGCACGCCGTGCGCGGCCGGGTGCTGGGGGCCGAAGTTGATGTTGAACTTGCGGACGGGGGTTTCCGGGATGGCCGGAACCGTCGGTTCGTCGCGGAAGAAGTCGGTCGCCGCGGCGGGGGCGTTGGTGCCAGTCATGACTTAAGCCTTCTCCGCCTTCTCGTCGCCCGGCAGGGCGTACTTGGCGCCTTCCCACGGAGACAGGAAGTCGAATGCGCGGAACTCGGTGATCTTCACGGGTTCGTAGACGACGCGCTTGAGCTCGTCGTCGTAGCGGACCTCGACATAGCCGGTCATCGGGAAGTCTTTCCGCAGCGGGTGGCCGTGGAAACCGTAGTCCGTCAGGATCCGGCGCAGGTCCGGGTGGCCTTCGAAGAACACGCCGTACATGTCGAACACTTCGCGCTCGAACCAGTCGGCGACCGGGAAGGCCGGCGTGGCGCTGGGCACGGGGGTGTCTTCGTCAGTCTGCACCTTCAGGCGGATGCGGACGTTCTTCACCATCGACAGCAGGTGGTAGACCACGTCGAAGCGCGCGGCGCGCTCGGGGTAGTCGACCGCCGTCAGGTCCACCAGCTGATGGAAGCGGTAGTCCTGGTGATCGCGCAGATAGGTCAGGGCCTGGACCACGCGGTTGGCCGAGCCCAGCACGTTCAGCTCGCCGAACGCGACGTAGTACGAGGAGATCGCCCCGGCCGAATTGGCGACGATCGCCTGGCCGAGGGCTTCGAGATCTTGGCTCATCGCTCGATGGTCCCCGTGCGACGGATCTTCTTCTGGAGCTGCAGCACGCCGTAGACGAGCGCTTCGGCCGTGGGCGGGCAGCCCGGCACGTAGATGTCGATCGGCACGACGCGGTCGCAGCCGCGCACGACGCTGTAGCTGTAATAGTAGTAGCCGCCGCCGTTAGCACAGCTGCCCATCGAGATGACGTAGCGGGGCTCGGGCATCTGGTCGTAGACCTTGCGCAGAGCCGGAGCCATCTTGTTGGTCAGGGTGCCGGCGACGATCATCACGTCCGACTGACGCGGGCTTGCGCGCGGCGCGAAGCCATAGCGCTCCAGGTCATAGCGCGGCATGGCCGAGTGCATCATCTCGACGGCGCAGCACGCCAGGCCGAACGTCATCCACATCAGCGAGCCCGTACGAGCCCAGGTGATCAGGTCGTCGGCGGCCGCGGTGATGAAGCCCTTGTCGGCCAGCTGCTGCGACACGCCGTCGAAGAAGGCGTCGTGCAGCTTGGGGTCATAGGCCTGCACCGTCGAGCGGCCAGCTGAGCCGGCCGGCGGGAGCGGCGAGCTGTTGGCGGGAACGATCACTCCCATTCGAGGGCGCCCTTCTTCCATTCGTAGATAAAGCCGACAGTCAGAACGCCCAGGAAGCTCATCATCGACCAGAAGGCGAAGACCGAGGCTTCATGCGGCAGCTTCAGCAGGCTCACGGCCCACGGAAACAGGAACGCCACTTCGAGGTCGAAGATGATGAAGAGGATCGAGACCAGATAGAACCGGACGTCGAACTTCATGCGCGCGTCGTCGAAGGCGTTGAAGCCGCATTCGTATGCGGACAGCTTTTCCGGGTCCGGCGCCCTGGGCGCGAGCACGGCGGCAGCCAGCATGAAGACGATGCCGATAACCGCCGCGATCCCTAGGAAGATCACGATCGGCAGGTACTGGAGAAGGAAGGCGTTCATGACAGCCCTTGGCTTGAATCGGCCGCGTTGTAGCCCACTGTCTTCCAGGCTTCAAACGCCCCGACCACATTGAGAAACGATCGCAAGTTCAGGCCATCCACAGGTTCGGCGACATCGCCGTTGACACGAGTCTTCGCCCGACATATCAGACGCCCCTCGCCGCACGGCGGGTCGCACTTTCGCTTCGGCGGAGGGTAATGCGGATGTAGCTCAGTTGGTTAGAGCGCCGGCCTGTCACGCCGGAGGTCGCGGGTTCGAGCCCCGTCATTCGCGCCACCTTCTCCCAAAGGGACGCGATCCAAGGTATAAGCGAGCGCTTCGTAGGGTTTTACGGCCTTACGCGACGCGGATGTAGCTCAGTTGGTTAGAGCGCCGGCCTGTCACGCCGGAGGTCGCGGGTTCGAGCCCCGTCATTCGCGCCACTTTCCCCTCCCCCATTTTTTACACTGCACAGACAAGCGCCGATCGCTGCTTGCTGTTCGCGCGCCCGCAACGGCGTCTGCGACAAATTGTGTCCGCGGACGGTTGTTACCGAGCGGTCGCATCCCGATCTAGCGGGCATGAGCCAGTCCTCCGATCTCCCGCTTTCCGTCCTCGACCTGTCGCCCGTGCCGCATGGAACATCGGTCGGTCAGGCCCTCGCCAATTCCCTGGATCTCGCGCGCCACGCCGAGCGACTCGGTTTCCACAGGTTTTGGCTGGCCGAGCACCACAACATGCCCGGCATCGCCAGCGCCGCGACGGCCGTGGTGATCGGTCATGTGGCCGCCGGGACCACGAAAATCCGAGTCGGGTCGGGCGGAATAATGCTGCCGAACCACGCGCCGCTGATGGTCGCCGAGTCGTTCGGCACCCTGGCGGCCCTGCATCCAGGCCGAATCGACCTTGGCCTGGGCCGCGCGCCGGGCGCCGATCAGGCCACCTTGCGGGCCCTGCGCCGCTACATGGACGCGGTCGACCGCTTCGCCGAGGACGTCGTCGAGCTGCAGCAGTGGTTCAAGCCGGCCGAACAGGGCCAATCGGTGCGCGCCGTTCCTGGCGAAGGCCAGGACGTGCCGCTGTGGCTGTTGGGCTCCAGCACCTATGGCGCGCAACTGGCCGCGGCCTTGGGCCTGCCCTACGCCTTCGCCGCACACTTCGCTCCGGACCAGTTGATGGAGGCGGTCGAGGTCTATCGGCGCGGCTTCCGGCCGTCGGCTCAGCTGGACAAGCCGTACTTCATGATCTGCGTCGGGGTCTGCGCGGCCGACACCGACGAGGAGGCCCGCCGGCTGTTCACTTCAACTCAGCAGCAGTTCCTGGCCCTGCGCCGGGGCAATCCCGGTCTGCTGCCGCCGCCGGTCGACGACATCACCGCCATCGCCGCGCCGCATGAGCTGGCTGGGCTCGACCAGACGTTCCGTTATTCGGCGATCGGCTCGCCGGAAACCGTGGCGGCCAAGCTGCGGCGGGTGATCGACGCCACCGGGGCCGACGAGGTCATGGGCGCCTCTCAGATCTTCGACCACGCCGCGCGCCTGCGCAGCTACGAGATCCTGGCCGGCCTGGGCGAGCGCCTGCGCCAGGCCGCCTGACGACTTTCTTCAGTGCGAGGCGGCGACCGCCGCCGCTTCGCCGAGGAAGGCCCGCGAGCCGGTAAGTCGGGCATAGACGCCCGTCAGGCGGTCGAACACTGGCGTCCAGCCGTGGCGAACCTCGGCCCGCTGGCGCGCGGCGCGACCCAGGGCGGCGACGTCGCGAGCGAACAGCGCCTCCACGGCTTCCGCGAACACACCGCCTTCAGAGGCCTGGGCCAGCACGCCGACCTGCTCGTCGACACTTTCGGCCACGCCGCCGGCGGCGACGCCGACGACCGGCAGGCCGCAGGCCATGGCCTCCAGTACGATCAGACCGAAGGGCTCGTTGTCATTGGCGTGGACGAAGGCGTCGCAGCCGGCCAGCACCGCGGCCAGGGCCTCGGGATCGCGCTGATAGTCCATCGAGATCACCCGGTCGCTGGGCCGCGCGCCCGCCCCGGCACCGATCAGCAGCAGCACATAGGGCTCACCGAGCTTCTCGACGGCGTCGACCAGGATATCGAGCTTCTTCTCGCGAGCCGGACGACCGGCGAAGACGAGGATTCGGTGCTGCTCGGTCAGGCCCAGGCGCTTGCGCAGGGCCGCGCGGTCGCCACGGGAAGGATTGAAGGTGTCGACGTCGACGCCCAGCGGCAAGCCGATGGCGTCGCGCACCCCGGCCTCGATCAGGCGGCCGGCGATGAAGTGGCTGGGAGCAACGACCTGGTCGAACTGGCGATAGATCGCCGCCCAGCGCTTCTGGACCGGCTTTTCGGCCCACTCGCCGATGTGCAGCGCCGCCAGGGCGCCCAGATCCGTATGGCAGAAGCCGACGACCGGCACGCCCATGGCGTCGCCCGCCTTCAGCGCCGCCAGGCCCGGCGTGTAGGGATCACCGGCCTCGATGACGTCGGGCCGCTGGCGAATCAGCCGCTCCATCCAGCTGGTCTTGCCGATCGGCCAGCGATAGCCGTCGCCGAACGGCAGGGGCGCGGCATAGATCGACACACGGCCATGGCCGTCATGGGCGTCGCGCGGACCGGGCACCACCAAGGTATGCCGCACCTCGGGCCTGTTGGCCGCCAGCCAGGCGCGCTTGGCGTTCAGATAGCGGCGCACGCCGCCGCTGCGCGGCGCGTAGAGCATGGTGGTGTCGATCAGACGAGCGGGACGACCGGGAACGGATCGAATCTGGTCTCGCGGCGCGCCGGCGTCTTCGCTCGGCGGGGAAGAGGGCAGAAGATCGATCACGCCGTACCTCGCTACTGCAGCGGGGCCGTCTACGCGGCCGCCAAGCGTTAAGGTGCTCGAACGACCGGAGGTTCCCCCGAAGCTTTGCCGCTGTCCAGCGGCTCGCGCGCCACCCTACGTCGAGCCCGCGCCAGGCGCAAAAACATCTGATACGAGACCCGCCAGACGACAGCGGGGACGGAAAATCATGGCGCGCTATCTGTTCACGACCTGGGAAGGCGGCGGCCATGTGCAGCCGCTGCTGATGGTCGCCGCCGAACTCGCCGCGCGTGGCCACGAGGTGCTGGCGATCAGCGACCCGGCCAACGCCGCTGACGCCAGGGCGCTGGGCGTGCCGTTCCGCGCCTGGAAGACCGCACCGTTCCAGACCGGCAAGACCCGCGACGACGACCGCCTGCGCGACTTCGAGGCCGACAGCCCGCTCGCCGTCATCGAGCGCCTGCTCGACCGGGTGATGACTGGCCCCGCCGCCGCCTACGCCCGAGACACGCTCGAGGCGCTCGACGCCTTTCCCGCCGACGTGGTGGTGAGCCAGGAATTGCTGCTTGGCGTCATGGTCGCGGCCCAGGCGCGGGGAACCAAGCTGGCCCTGCTGGCCGCCAACATCTGGTCGCTGCCCAACCTGCCCGGCGCGCCGCCGTTCGGCGCGGGCATGGCCCCGGCGGTCGACGATCAGGAGCGGGCCATGCACGCCATGGTCGCCCAGATGGCGCGCGGCCTTTTCCAGTCCGGTTTGCCGGCGCTGAACGCCGCCCGCGCCGAGCACGGCCTGGCCGAACTGCCCGACCTGTTCGAACAGTACGACGCCGCCGACGCCATCCTGCTGGCGACCAGCCCGGCCTTCGACTTCGCGCCCGATCCCCTGCCCGCCCCGTTCGTTCATGTCGGGCCCTATCTGGCCGATCCGGCCTGGGTGGAGACCGTCGGCCTTCCCTCGGGCGAAGCGCCGCTGGTCCTTGTGTCGTTCTCCAGCCTCTATCAGGCGCAGGAAGCGACGCTCCGCAACGTGCTGACGGCTCTAGGCGCCCTGCCCGTCCGCGCCCTGGTCACGACAGGCCCGACGCTGGACCCGGCCGAGTTCGAAGCCCCGGACAATGTGGAAGTGGTCCGCAGCGCCCCGCACGGCGCCTTGCTGGAAAACGCCGCCGCCTTCGTGACCCACGCGGGGCACGGCTCGACCCTGCGGCCGCTGATGGCCGGGGTTCCGCTGCTGTGCCTGCCGATGGGCCGCGACCAGAACGACAATGCGATGCGGGCGGCCCACCGGGGCGCAGCGATCACGCTCTCGCCGGACGCCGCGCCCGAGAAGATCGGCCAGGCGCTGAGCCGGCTGCTGGACGAGCCGGCCTGGCGCGAAGCGGCCAAGGCCCTGGGCGACGGGATCACGGCCGATGCGAAGGGCCGCGGCGCCGCCCAGGCGCTGGAGGCCCTGGCCTGAGGCTCACCAGTCGTCGCGACCGTTGACGTATCGGCGCTGGACGGGCGCGGGATCGAAGTCGTCGAGCAGGCGGGCATTGATGGACACGCGGGGCTTGTCGTAGTCCGGCTTGCCAGTGCTGAAGTCGGGAAACTCGCTGTAGGTCCCGCAGCCGCAGATGGCGCAGTGATGATGCGAGCCCAGGTAATGGCCGAACTGGTAGGTCGAGACCCGATCCCGGGCGGTCAGCAGCCTGAAGGTCTCCGGCGTGTAGTAGGCCGCCAGATTGCCCCGCTTGGAGCAGTACGAGCAGTTGCATTCGGTGATCTCGGTCGGCGCGGTCTCGACCTCGAACTGGGTGGCGCCGCAGTGGCAGCTTCCCTTGACGGGCATGACGGTCTCCCTTTCGGCGTGTGGAACGCCGGGGAGATTGCCGAAGGTCCGCTGACAGCCTGGTGTCAGCATGCGTGACTTCGCAGGTCCCTGGTGGGCGGTGAGGGGATCGAACCCCCGACCCTCTCGGTGTAAACGAGACGCTCTACCGCTGAGCTAACCGCCCTCCTTTGGGAAGCACGCCGGAAGGGCGAAACCGCATGCACTTTCGCCCGCGCGCTTCCTTAGGGTCCGCGCTTCTAGCCGCCCAACGGCGGTCTGGGAAGCGCGCATGAAAAAGGGCGGGCCGTCGCTAGGACGCCCCGCCCCTTTGAAGACCGAAAACGGGATTAGCCGTTCAGGGTGGTCTTCAGGCCTTCGCCGACCTGGAAGCGGGCGGTCTTGGAGGCCGGACGCTCGACGGTTTCACCGGTGCGCGGGTTGCGCGCGGTGCCCGCGGCGCGGGTCACGGCCTTGAAGGTGCCGAAGCCCACCAGACGCACGTCCGAGCCCGACTTCAGCGAAGCGGTGACGGTGTCGATGAAAGCTTCCAGGGCGTCCTTCGCCTGGTTCTTGTTGATGCCCGCCTTTTCGGCGATCGCCGTGACGAGTTCGGCTTTTGTGGTCATTTTTGTCTCCCAGCCATTAAGCGGCGGCTTTGCAACAGCTTACGCCGCTTCGCTCGCCGGGAAGTATGCGGGGATCGCTTGCCCCGTCAAACGAAGGCGGCGCGGAAAATTCCCGCGCCGCCCCAGTTATCAACAATAAGTTACTGTTAGTGCGTGAGAACCGCGTCGTCTCCGGCGTCGTCGGCCTTCGCCGGGCTCGCCAGGGGCTCCTCCGATTCGCTCCACTCGACCGGAGTCAGCGGCCCGGTGAGGGCGTGCTTGAGCACTTCGTCGACCGTCGAGACCGGGATGATCTCCAGGCCGGCCTTCACCGATTGCGGCACGTCGACGAGATCCTTCTCGTTTTCCTGCGGGATCAGGACCGTCTTCACGCCCGAGCGCAGGGCCGCCAGCAGCTTCTCCTTCAGGCCGCCGATGGCGGTCACCCGGCCGCGCAGGGTGATCTCGCCGGTCATGGCGATGTCCTTGCGGATCGGGATGCCGGTCAGCACCGAGACCATGGCCAGGGCCATGGCGATACCGGCCGACGGACCGTCCTTGGGCGTGGCGCCGTCGGGCACGTGCACGTGGACGTCGGTCTTTTCGAAGATCGGCGGCTTGATACCGAACGCGGTGGCCCGCGAGCGGACGTAGCTGTTGGCCGCCGAGATCGACTCCTTCATCACTTCCTTGAGGTTGCCGGTGACCGTCATGCGGCCCTTGCCCGGCATCTTCACGGCTTCGATGGTCAGGATGTCGCCGCCGAACTCCGTCCAGGCCAGGCCGGTGACGATGCCGACCTGATCGACCTCGTCGGTCTCGCCGTAGCGGTACTTCTTGACGCCGGCGTACTTGGCCAGACGCTCGTCGTCGATCGTGATCGAGGTCAGCTTCTCGCGCGAAAGGTCACGCACCGTCTTGCGGGCCAGGGCGCCCAGTTCCCGCTCCAGCGACCGCACGCCGGCTTCCCGGGTGTAGTAGCGGATCAGGTCGCGGATCGCCTTTTCCGGGACGATGAACTCGCTGTCCTTCAGGCCGTGGTCCTTGGCCAGCTTCGGCAGCACGTGGCGCTTGGCGATCTCCAGCTTCTCGTCCTCGGTGTAGCCGGGGATGCGGATGATCTCCATGCGGTCCAGCAGCGGCTGAGGCATGTTGAGGCTGTTGGCCGTGGTGACGAACATCACCTGCGACAGGTCGTAGTCGACCTCCAGATAGTGGTCGCCGAAGGTCGAGTTCTGCGACGGGTCCAGCACCTCCAGCAGGGCCGAGGCCGGGTCGCCGCGATAGTCGCTGCCCATCTTGTCGATTTCGTCGAGCAGGACGAAGGCGTTGGTGGTCTTGGCCTTCTTCATCGACTGGACGACCTTGCCGGGCATCGAGCCGATGTAGGTGCGGCGGTGACCGCGGATTTCGGCCTCGTCACGCACGCCGCCGAGGCTCATGCGCACGAATTCGCGTCCCGTGGCCTTGGCGATCGACTTGCCCAGCGAGGTCTTGCCGACGCCCGGAGGGCCGACGAGGCACAGGATCGGGCCCTTCAGCGAATTGGTCCGGGCCTGCACGGCCAGGTACTCGAGGATCCGCTCCTTGACCTTGTCCAGGCCGTAGTGGTCGGCGTCGAGGATCTGCTCGGACTCGTTGAGGTCGATCTTCTTGGTCTTGGCCTTGCCCCACGGGATCGACAGCAGCCAGTCCAGATAGTTGCGGACCACCGTGCTCTCGGCCGACATCGGGCTCATGTTGCGCAGCTTCTTCAGCTCGCCTTCGGCCTTGGTGCGGGCTTCCTTGGACAGCTTGGTCTTCTTGATGCGCTTTTCGAGCTCGATCAGCTCGTCGCGCTGATCGTCGGGGTCGCCCAGCTCGCGCTGGATCGCCTTCATCTGCTCGTTCAGGTAATATTCGCGCTGGGTCTTCTCCATCTGGCGCTTCACGCGCGAGCGGATCTTCTTCTCGACCTGCAGCACCGAGATCTCGCCTTCCATCAGGGCGAAGACCTTTTCCAGGCGCTTGGTGACGTCGAAGATTTCCAGCAGGTGCTGCTTGTCGCCGATCTTCACCGACAGGTGGGCGGCGATGCTGTCGGCCAGCTTGCCCGGCTCGGCGATCTGCGGGATCGACGCCAGGGCCTCCGGCGGCACCTTCTTGTTCAGTTTGACGTAGTTCTCGAACTGCTCGACGACGGCGCGCGACAGGGCCTCGGCCTCGGGGCCCGCGCCCTGGTCCTCGGACACTTCGCCGACCTGGGCCTCGTAATAGGCCTCCTGATCGGTGAAGCGCACGACGGCGGCGCGGCCCTTGCCCTCGACGAGCACCTTGACGGTGCCGTCAGGCAGCTTGAGCAGTTGCAGCACGGTGGCCAGAACGCCGACTTCGTAGATGTCGCCCGGCGCCGGATCATCGTCGGCGCTGTTCTTTTGGGTGACGAGCAGGATCTGCTTGTCGCCGCGCATCACTTCCTCGAGGGCGCGGACGGATTTGTCGCGGCCCACGAACAGCGGCACCACCATGTGCGGGAACACAACGATATCCCGCAGGGGCAACACAGGAAGCGTACGGATCTCAGACATGTTTTCACTCCCGGCCGGCGCGTGAAACTCGCGCCTTGCCACGCGGACTGCCGTCACTTCAGACGATGCGCCTGAGTCGTACAGTCCGTCCGCCCGGGACTGGGCGGATGGTCGTTATTTATGTGGACCTTTTGCGACGCGGTTCAAGCGTGCTCGCCTGCCAGCGGCGACGAGTCGCGCATCGGTGGTGACGCTGGATGTTTCCGCCGGATGGCGGGCTGCGCCATGGCGGTTTCGTCGGCTTGGCCGGTGTTGAGGCGGCAGAACCTTTCTGCGCTGCGGTGCGGGAGGGGGCTGGCTTCCGTCAGATTTGGGAACTTCCAGTCGTTGCGAAGGTGATCGTGCAGCGATGCGTGGACCACATTGCCTGGAAATCAGCGGTGCGTCGTCAACGGAGAAGACCCCTCCGGCACTCCGAGCCACCTCCTCCTTCAGGGGGAGGATCTTGAGATGCGAACCTCCCCCCGTGGGGGAGGCGGCCGAAGGCCGGTGGGGGGACGGTTTCAGCTTTCGAGGCGTTGGCCTGCTTCGCAATCACTCCCCCCACCGATCGCTGCGCGATCGCCTCCCCCACAGGGGGAGGTTTCTTGAGGCATGGGCTCGCAGTCTCCCGCGCGAATGCGCGTTAGGTCGGGAAGGCGCGGAGCGGCCGGGCGGAGCCCGGAGACCGTGATGGGTTTTAGCGTTTCGGCTTCGTCAGACCGCTCCGCCGCATCGTTGGCTCGAAGGACCGGGGGCGTAGGCGCTATTTCAGCCATTGGCCCGGCTAGCCCTCGGACGGGCAGGATCGACAGCCCCGCGGTAATCCGGCGCGGCCTCGGCTGATCCTGTTGAACCGGTTTGAACGTTCCCGGCCTGTCGACCCGCTTGTCGCGTCACGGAACGGCTGACGGCCCAATCACGCCTTCTGAGCGATCCTGCAAACCCGCCCTTCCCATGACGCTCCAAGCGGCCCCGCTCGATGCGATCACAGCCGCAACTTGGGCCGGTACCAAGAGCCCTCCCCATGGCTGGGATGGGTTTGAGTATGGGGGCGGTTTGAGTGGGTGGGGATCGATTGGGGTCGAGAAAGTTCAGGGCTTTGAGTTTGTTGGACTCTTTTGCGATTTCGCCGTGTGAGCAGTGTGCGTAGCGCCTCTTCTCCCTTCCCCCTTGATGGGGGAAGGGCCGGGGTTGGGGGTGGTTGCGGCGGTTCAGCTTGAAAAGACCGTGCGGCGGACCCGCAGCATCACCCCCATCCCAACCCTTCCCCCATCGAGGGGGAAGGGCTTTTGGGGCAGCGGAAGCTGAAAACGCCCCCCTCCGGCCCTCCGGGCCACCTCCCGCAGAGGGAGAGGGGCAAAGAAAAACGGCGGGCTCTTTCGAGCCCGCCGTTCTTAGTCTCTAGCGATGTCGCCGGCGGTCAGGCCGAGGCGGCGCCGCCTTTTTTCTCGGCGTAAATCAGCAGCGGCTGGGCGCGGCCTTCGACGACCTCGGCGTTGACCACCACTTCCTCGACGCCCTCGTAGTTGGGCAGTTCGAACATGGTCTCCAGCAGGATGCCTTCCATGATCGAGCGCAGGCCGCGGGCGCCGGTCTTGCGGGCGATGGCCTTCTTGGCGACCTGGTGCAGGGCGTCCTCGGTGAAGGTCAGGCCGATGTTCTCCATCTCGAACAGGCGCTGGTACTGCTTGACGAAGGCGTTCTTCGGCTCGGTCAGGATCTTCACCAGGGCGGCCTCGTCGAGGTCTTCCAGGGTGGCGATCACCGGCAGACGGCCGATGAATTCCGGGATCAGGCCGAAGCGCTGCAGGTCGTCGGGCTCGACGCCGCGCAGGATCTCGCCGGTGCGACGGTCTTCCGGATCGGCGACCTTGGCGCCGAAGCCGATCGACTTGGCCGCGCCGCGGGCCGAGATGATGCGCTCGAGGCCCGCGAAGGCGCCGCCGCAGATGAACAGGATGTTCGTCGTGTCGACCTGCAGGAACTCCTGCTGCGGATGCTTGCGCCCGCCCTGCGGCGGCACGGAGGCGACGGTGCCTTCCATGATCTTCAGCAGGGCCTGCTGCACGCCTTCTCCCGACACGTCGCGGGTGATCGACGGGTTGTCGGACTTGCGGCTGATCTTGTCGATTTCGTCGATGTAGACGATGCCGCGCTGGGCGCGCTCGACATTGTAGTCGGCGGCTTGCAGCAGCTTCAGCACGATGTTCTCGACGTCTTCACCCACATAACCGGCTTCGGTCAGGGTGGTGGCGTCGGCCATCGTGAACGGCACGTCGATGATTCGGGCCAGCGTCTGGGCCAGAAGGGTCTTACCCGTGCCGGTCGGACCGACCAGCAGGATGTTCGACTTGGCCAGTTCGACGTCGTTGTTCTTCGACGCGTGGTTCAGGCGCTTGTAGTGATTGTGCACCGCGACCGCGAGCACCTTCTTGGCGTGACCTTGGCCGATCACGTAATCGTCCAGGACTTCGCAGATCTCGCGCGGCGTCGGAACACCATCCTTGGACTTCACAAACGCGATCTTGTGCTCTTCGCGGATGATATCCATGCAAAGTTCGACGCATTCATCGCAGATGAACACCGTCGGTCCGGCGATGAGCTTGCGCACTTCATGTTGGCTCTTTCCGCAGAAAGAACAGTACAGGGTGCTCTTGGCGTCGCCGCTGGCGGCTTTCGTCATGGTCGCTTCTCACGCTAGGGCGTTTACGGCGAAAGCCGCTTACGCCGACTCCACACGCGTATCCCGCCACCGAAGCATCAGGATACCCAAGGGGAGTTGTCTAATCCTTGACATTCCCCGATCCGAACGCGCGGCACAAGCCTTGGAGCCCGTTTCCGGCGCCAAGTTCGTGGATGTTTCGGTTCTGATCATGGGATTCCATCCCTAGATGGGACGACTGTAGGCCAAAGCAAGCGTCTGACGGGGTGTGGAACATCGACGCAGGCTCTAAGCTTTTCGAACACAGCCGGAATCGTGCTGCAAGCGGCGCCGCAAAAGGAGTTCGCCCCACGGGCGGAGACGAGATGGCCGATACCCAAGATACGCCGACGGGGGCGTCCGAGCACGCCCACATCCTGACGCACACCGAAGCCAGCCCGCCGCTGGTGGCCTTCGACTTCGACGGCACCCTGACGGTGCGCGACAGCTTCACGGCCTTCCTGAAGTGGCGGGTCGGCGGCGGACGCTGGATGCTGGGCATGATCCGCCTGGCGCCGGCCGCCCTCTCCTATCTGTTCCACCGCGACCGGGGCCGCATCAAGGCCGCCGCCGTGCGCGAGTTCCTCAAGGGCGTGCCGCAGGCGCGGCTGGAGGCCCAGGCCCGCACCTTCGCCGAGACCCACGCCCAGAGCCTGTTCCGCCCCGACGCCCTGGCCGTGTGGCGGCGCTGGCGGGCCCAGGGCGCCAAGCTGGTCATCGTCACCGCCTCGCCCGACCTGGTGGTGGCCCCGTTCGCGCGCGGCATCGGCGCCGACCTCCTGATCGGCAGCAAGCTGGCCTTCGACCTCAACGGCAAGGTCACCGGCGCCCTCGCCGGCCCCAACTGCCGGGGCCCCGAGAAGGTCGTGCGCCTGCGCGACACCTTCGGCGAGCACGTGAAGCTGGCGGCCGCCTATGGCGACACCTCGGGCGACACCGAGATGCTGGCCATCGCCCAGGAGCGCGGCTACCGGATCTTCAAGGGCAAGCCGGGGTAAGAAACGAGGACCTCAATCTTACCTCCCGTCATTCCCGCCCTTGTGGCGGGAAGCCCTGGTTCCGCTGACACGTGAGGCGCAAGCGGATCGCCGGCGATCCGCCTCTACCGCCCTTGCGGCCGACAGAGGGGTTCCCGCCACAAGGGCGGGAATGACGAGAAGAAACTAGCTAGGGCCGTCTCGCCTCCCCACTACTCCACACCCGCCCCGGCGGCCTGCGCGAATCCAGCCGTCGCCTGGGTGCTGACCGACAGGCTGCCGATCACCGAATAGGCCTGGTCGAAGACCGCCCGCTGGTTGTCGTCGAGCGACTTGTAGAGCCGCGCCATCGTCTTCACCCGCCGGGCCTCGAAGGCCAGTTGCTCGCGTTGCAGGACGAGGCCGGCGCGGGCCTGGGCCAGGGGGGTCTCGTCCTCGGGCGCGACCACGGCCAGGACGAAGCCCGAGGGCTTGGCGTTCGAGGCCAGGATGAAGTCGCGCCAGCGGCTCTGCTGGGCGGGGGTCAGGGACAGGTTCTGGCGCAGGGTGGCCAGGCCCGCCGTGACGCCGTCCTGCAGCAGGCGGTCGGAGACGATCTGCTGCACCTGCTCGGGGCTGACGGCCAGGCGCATGGTGGCGACGCCATGCTGGGGGGCCTGCTGGGCCTGGGCGGAGACGGCGGAAAGCGCCAGGACGCCCGCGGCGACGGCGCTGAGGGACAGAAGGCGGACGGTCATGGCCGGGCTCCGGGGGCTGGGATTGTTCATCCTCGCCTTGTGGGCGCGTCGCCCGGCCGTTGTAGGGCTGGCTTGTTTCGCCTCATCGCGCGCGCGTGGCTAAAGCGAGGCGCCTGAGACGGTGGTGAAAAGGCCGCCGGCAAAGAAAAAGCCGCCGACCTCGCGGCCGGCGGCTTGATCTTCGGACGTCGAAGGCGGCTTAGGCGCCAGCTTCCGAAGCGTCGCGGTTTTCGTTGATGTGGTCGATCAGACCCCAGGCCTTGGCTTCCTCGGCGCTCATGAAGTTGTCGCGGTCCAGGTCGCGCTCGACCTCGTCATAGGTGCGGCCGCAGTGCTTGACGTAGATCTCGTTGAGGCGACGCTTGGTCTTCGAGATGTCCTCGGCGTGGCGGACGATGTCCGAGGCCTGGCCGCGGAAGCCGCCCGACGGTTGGTGGACCATGATGCGGGCGTTCGGCAGGGCGATGCGCTGGCCGGGGGCGCCGGCGCAGAGCAGCAGGCTGCCCATCGAGGCGGCCATGCCCATGCACACCGTCGAGACCGGGCTCTTGATGTATTGCATGGTGTCGTAGATCGCCAGGCCCGACGTCACCACGCCGCCCGGCGAGTTGATGTACATGGCGATTTCCTTCTTGGGGTTCTCGGACTCCAGGAAGAGCAGCTGCGCGCAGATCAGCGAGGCCATGCCGTCCTCGACCGGACCGGTCAGGAAGATGATCCGCTCCTTGAGCAGGCGCGAGAAGATGTCGAAGGCGCGCTCGCCCCGGCTGGTCTGCTCGACCACCATCGGAACCAGGTTCATCGCCGTCGCAACCGGATCGTACATCATGTGGGGTTCGCCCTTCTCAGAATGTCTTTGCGGGCGCGAATCACCGTCGCGCACTCGCCCCTGACGCATATCGCGTGGCGCTTAACAGGTTGCAAGGTGCGCCCCTCAAACTGGGCTGAAACGAAAAAGGGCGCGGACCTTGCGATCCGCGCCCCCGATTTCGTCACCCGAAGGGACGACGGCCTCAGCCGCCGTAGCCTTCCGGCAGGTCGTCTTCTTCCAGGAGCTCTTCCTTGGAGACTTCCTTTTCCTCGACCTTGGCCTTGTCGAAGATCAGGTCGACGACCTTGTCTTCGTAGATCGGGGCGCGCAGCGAGGCCTGCAGGTCGGCGCGCTGGCGGTACATGTCGAACACCTGCTGGGCCTGGGCGCCGTACTGGCGGGCTTCGCGGACGATCGCTTCGTTCAGTTCCTGGTCGGTGACGACCACGTCGTTCTTGCGGCCGATCTCGGCGAGCACCAGACCCAGGCGCACGCGGCGCTCGGCGATCTTGCGGTACTCGTCCTTCAGCTGGTCTTCGGTCTTGTCGGCGTCTTCCGGCGGCAGGCCGCCTTGGGTCTTGTCGGCCTGGACCTGTTGCCAGATGCCGGCGAACTCGGCGTCGACCATGCGCGGCGGCAGCGGGAAGTCGTGCTTGGTGTCCAGCACGTCCAGCAGGGCGCGCTTCAGCTTGAAGCGGCTCGAGTTGGCGTAGCGGCCTTCCAGGTTCGACTTCAGCAGGTCCTTCAGGGCGGCCAGGTCGGCCAGGCCCAGGCGCTTGGCCAGCTCGTCGTCGGCTTCGGCGTCGACCGGGGCGCGCACTTCCTTGACGGTGGTGGCGAACTCGGCGGCCTTACCGGCCAGTTCGGCGGCCTGGTAGTCTTCCGGGAAGTTGACCTTCACGGTGACGACGTCTTCCGGCTTGGCGCCGACCAGCTGCTCTTCGAAGCCCGGGATGAACTGGCCCGAACCGAGCACCAGCTCGGCGTCGTTGGCCGTGCCGCCGGCGAAGGCCACGCCGTCGATGGTGCCGACGAAGTCGATGACCAGCTGGTCGCCGTCCTTGGCCTTCAGGCTCTTGCCCTTGCGCGGCTCGAAGGTGCGGGCCTGCTTGGCCAGTTCGCCCAGGGCCTCTTCGACTTCGGCGTCGGCGATCTTGTAGACCGGCTTGACCAGCTCGATCGACGACGGGTCGATCGGCTCGAAGTCCGGCATCAGCTCGACGGCCAGTTCGAAGACCAGATCTTCGCCGCCGGCGATGACCTTGTCCATGTCGGACGTCGGCTTCAGGTCGGGCTGACCGGCCGGACGCAGCTTGTTGTCGTCCAGGATCTTCTGGGTGGTCTCGTTGAGCGCCTGCTCGATGACTTCACCCATCAGGCCCTTGCCGTACAGGCGACGGACGTGGGCGGTCGGCACCTTGCCGGGGCGGAAGCCCTTGACGTTCATCTGCGGCGCGACTTCGGCGACACGGGCCTCGAAACGCGTGGCCAGCTCACTGGCGGGAACCGTAACGCCGTAAACCCGGCTGAGGCCTTCGCCCGACTTTTCAACGATCTGCATCGACATTCTTAGCTTCTCGGATCCGGGCGCCCGCGCCCGTCGTCCGCCCCAGGGGTCAAAAAATCATAGCCGCCCACGTCACCGGGGGCGGCGAAAGAGCGCCCTTATGTCACGACACTTCGCGTCGATCAAAGGGTATGGCGTCGACGCGCGCAAAACGCTGCGCGCGTCGACATGGTGCGGATGAGAGGACTCGAACCTCCACGCCTCTCGGCGCTGGAACCTAAATCCAGTGCGTCTACCAGTTCCGCCACATCCGCGACGGGGCGAGCCTTAGCCGTGGTCGCGGGAGATTTGAAGTCTCGACGAAGAATTTTCACCAGACGCGGAACCGCCCGGCGGCATCGTCGTTTTCCTCGTGTCCCGTCGAGCGCATAGCCACGAGACATTAAACCGGCCCGGGCCTTGCCCCCCCGACTGACGCCCGGGCCGGTTTTCCCCTCTTCCCCCTCCCCCAATTCGGATTCTTCAGCGCACGGACGTCGCGCTTGAATTCTCGTGGATTCGCACGCAACCATTCCACCCAGCGATGGTTAACTGCGCCGTGAGCGTGGAGAGCAGCGTATGCGGACGATCGAGGTCACCGAGACCGAGGCCGGATGGGAAGTCACCTGCGATCAGCGGGTGCTGTTCAACGACCTGCCTGAGCAACGCTCGTTCCAGGCCGCGCTCGACTATGGCAGCCGGCTTTTCGACGAGGGCGTGCGGGCCGAGATCGTGCTGCACCGCCTGGAGGCCTGACGCCCCTCTCCGTCCAGCGACCGCGACGCCACGTCCTCTTGCGATCGGAGAGCGGCGCCGTTAAAGCCGCCCCTGCATCAAGAGTTGGGCTCGCCCAACGCCAACCTGCTTCCCGAGCAAGGTGGCGCCCCGTCGGGGGGATGCGGCCGAGACGGCAACGAAACGGGTGACCCCTAAAGCCGTCCCGAGTCTTGTTTTCTGACGGACGGACGCAAGCCATGCCCATCAAGATTCCCGACAACCTGCCGGCCCGCGCCCTGCTGGAAGCCGAAGGCCTGTCGCTGATGGCCGACACCGAAGCCGCCCGCCAGGACATCCGCCCCTTGCGCATCGGCCTCTTGAACCTGATGCCCGACAAGCCGGCCACCGAGCGGCACTTCGCGCGTCTGCTGGGCGCCAGCCCGCTGCAGGTGGAGCTGTCGCTGATCCAGCTGTCCAGCCATTCGCCCAAGACCACCTCGGCCGAGCACATGCTGGCCTTCTATCGCCCCTGGGAAGAGGTGAAGGGCGAGCGCTTCGACGGGCTGATCGTCACCGGCGCGCCGGTCGAGACCCTGGCCTTCGAGGAGGTCGGCTACTGGGACGAGCTGACCCAGATCTTCGACTGGACCCAGACCCACGTGCATGCGGGTCTGGCGGTGTGCTGGGGCGCCCAGGCCGGCGTGAGGCACTTCCACGGCGTGCCCAAGCATGTGCTCTCGAAAAAATGCTCCGGCGTCTTTCCGCACGCCAATCTCGAACCGGCCTCGCCCTATCTACGCGGCCTGGCCGACGAGATCGACATTCCGGTGTCGCGCTGGACCGAGGTGCGGCCCGAGGACCTGCCGGCCGATGGCTCCCTGCGCGTGCTGCTCGAGTCCGAGGAATCGGGCCTGTGCCTGCTCGAGGACATCCGCCGCCGCTGGCTATACATGTTCAACCATCCGGAATACGAGACCGGCACCCTGGCGGCCGAATACGCCCGCGACAGCCTGATCGACCCGACCACGCCGCCGCCGGCCCACTACTTCCCGGGGGACGACCCGACCCGCGCGCCCCGCAACCGCTGGCGCAGCCACGCCCACCTGCTATTCGCCAACTGGCTCAACGAAGTCTACCAGACCACGCCGTTCGAGATGGACGCGATCGGGGGCTGACTTCAGCCCCTCTCCCGTGGGGAGAGGGAGGGGCCCGTCCCGACGCATGTCGGGATGGGAGGGTGAGGGCGTACGCCGTCTGACGCTCTTGCCCCCCCCTGCCCGGTCCGGAAAGTTTGTAACCCCTCACCCTCCCATGCTGCGCATGGGCCCCTCCCTCTCCCTATGGGAGAGGGTTGGCGCGTTGGTCCCACAGCCGCTTCAACACCGCCGGGGCCAGGCCCGGCAGGTCCTCGGCGATCAACCCCGGCCCATGCGCCGCCCCGCACTCGGCATGGATCCACGCCCCGGCGCAGGCGGCGTCGAAGCTGTCCATGCCTTGGGCGGCGAGGCCAGCGATGAAGCCGGCCAGCACGTCGCCGGAACCTGCCGTAGCCAGCCAGGGCGCGCCGTTGAGGTTCACCGCCGCGCGGCCGTCGGGAGCGGCGATCACCGTGTCGGGGCCCTTCAGCAGCACGATCGCCCCGGCTTGCCGAGCAGCCTGGCGGGCGGCGGCGATGCGTTCGGGCGCGGACTTCAGCAGGCCGGGAAACAGCCGCTCGAACTCGCCCGGGTGCGGGGTCAGCACGTCGTCGCGGTCGAGGCGGGCGAAGAGCTGGTCGGGCGCGTGGGCGAAACTGGTCAGGGCGTCGGCGTCGACCACCAGGGCCGCGCCCGTGCCGGCCAGGGCCGTGAGGTTGCGCGCCGTCGCCTCCCCCAGCCCGGCCGCCGGACCGATCACCGCCGCGGCGGCGTTGGCGGCGCGTTCGGCCAGTTCAGCGTCGGTCTCGAATGGGGCCAGCATGACGGCTTCCAGGTGGGCGGCGTTGATCGCCAGGGCGCCGGGCGGCGACAGCAGGGTGACGACCCCGGCCCCGATCCTCAGACCGGCCCGCGCCGACAGCCGCGCCGCGCCGGTGCTCCAGGCTTCGCCGCTGACCACCAACAGGCGGCCGCGCGCATGCTTGTGGGCGTCAGTCGAGGGCCAGGGAAAGCGCGCGCCCCACAGCGACGGATCGTTCTCGAACAGGGTTCCCGCGGCGACGTCGGTCAGACCGATGTCGATCACCTCGACCTCGCCGCAAGCGGCGCGGCCGGGCGCAAGGACGTGGGCGGGCTTGCGGCGATGGAAGGTGACGGTCAGCGCCGCCGCCAGGGCGCGGCCGTCGATCGGCCGGCCGGTGTCGCCATGGATGCCGCTGGGCGTGTCGATGGCGACGATGCGCGCCGACAGCCCCTCGGCGGCCCGCGCTAGGTCGTCGGCGGCGCCCTCCAGCGGCCGCGACAGGCCCGCGCCGAACAGCGCATCTATATAGAGGTCGGCCGGCGTAACGGCGGGGTTCAGGGCATGGACCTCGCTGCGCCAGCGCTCGGCGGCCCAGCGACACGAGGTGGAGGCCGGCGGCGCCAGGGCCTCGACCCTTACGGGCCAGCCGCGCCGGCGCAGATGGCGGGCGATGACATAGCCGTCGCCGCCGTTGTCGCCGGGACCGCACCAGATGACGACGGGCCGGCGCGCCCAGCGGGCGCGGATAGCGTCGGCCGCGCCCTGGCCAGCCCGCTCCATCAGCGTCGTCGCCGGGGTTCCCGCCGCCACAGCCGCCGCGTCGGCCGCCTTCATCTCCGTGACGCTCATGATGTGGCGGGGCATGATCTGGCGGGACACGGTGGCTCCATCAAAGAACGCCGGTGGAGGCTTCCCTTCCCTTGTCGATCAGCCGCAGGGCGTTGTCGACGACTTCGAAGGTCGTGACGCTGGCATGGTCGGGCCGGAAGGCCAGGACGGCGGCCGTTCCTTCCGCCGCCGCCACGGCGGCGTTGAGGGCGACGAAGTGGCTGAAGACCGCGCATCCCTCGTATCGCGCCAGGGCGGCGGCGACCTCGCGGGTCCAGGCCAGGTAGTCGCGATCGCCCTCGATGTCGGCCCAGTCGCCGGCGAAGGCCTGCTTCAGCCAGGCGGGCCGCGCTTCGGTTGAAAGAGCGGCGGGCGTGGGGATCTCGCCGACGGCCGGCTCGATCTCGACCGCGACGCCCAGGATCGCCGCCAGCGGCGCGGCGGTCTCGCGGCAGCGGCGCAGGGGCGAGGAGACGACTCGGGTCGGACGCTCGGCGGTCGGCAGGGCGGCCAGGACGGCGGCGACCGCCCTCGCCTGTTCTTGCCCCACGGCGTCGAGGCCCGGATCCTCGTCGTCGCCGCCCCAGGTCGCGGCCGGCTTGCCGTGACGGATGACCTGCACGCGGCCGCCCATCAGGCGGCCCTCGCGGCGAGGTGTTTCAGAAGGCAGGAACGCGGCGGCCCCGAAACCCCGCTCGCGGCTTCGCCGCCGAACGCTACGACCACCAGAGCCTGCAAACGCGCAAGAACCATCCCCCGCAGGCGGCTGCCCGCGACAGCGCATTTCGCCGCAATTCTCAGCAATTCCAGCACGGAGGGCGAATTTTCGGCTGATCCCCGAAACGTGAACTGGCCCGCGCCGATCAAAACCAACGTCTCGTCGCGCATGTTCACCCCCGTTCAAACGATCGTTTTCGCGATCCTAGGCGGGGTTCGGAGCGCGGCAAGGCCGATTTCAGCCGCAATTCCGAAATGCATATTTTTCGGTCAAATGCCGATCAAGTTCTGATCATATGCCAAAACCGTCGTCCGAAGCGCGACAATCGCAAGACGGCCGACTTGTGACGTCCCGGGCGGCGTGATCCTTGCCGCTCAAAGTCAGAGGCGCAAGCGCCGATGGGCGCGGAAGAGACCGATGAAAAAGATCGAAGCCGTCATCAAGCCGTTCAAGCTGGATGAGGTCAAAGAGGCCCTCCAGGACATGGGCGTGCAGGGCATGACCGTGCTGGAAGCCAAGGGCTACGGCCGCCAGAAGGGCCACACCGAGCTCTATCGCGGCGCCGAGTACGTCGTGGACTTCCTGCCCAAGATCAAGGTCGAGGTGGTCGTCGAGGACAGCCAGCTCGAGCCCGCCCTCGAGGCGATCACCAACGCCGCCCGCACGGGCCGCATCGGCGACGGCAAGATCTTCGTCTCGGAGATCACCGAAGTCGTCCGTATCCGGACCGGCGAAACCGGTCCGTCCGCCGTCTAATCAACGGCAATCCTCAGACTTTACTCGCTCAAAGGGGATATCAATGAGCACCGCCAAGGAAATCCTGGACCTGATCAAGGAAAAGGACGTGAAGTACGTCGACGTTCGTTTCACGGACGTTCGCGGCAAGATGCAGCACGTGACCTTCGACATCGACCTGGTCGATGACGACTTCCTCAACGACGGCACGATGTTCGACGGTTCGTCGATCGCCGGCTGGAAGGCCATCAACGAGTCGGACATGAAGCTGCGTCCGGACCTGACCTCGGCCATCATCGACCCGTTCTACCAGCAGACCACCCTGGCGCTGTTCTGCGACGTCGTGAACCCGGACGACGGCACCCCCTACAACCGCGACCCGCGCTCGATCGCCAAGGCCGCGCTGAACTACGTGAAGTCGGCGGGCGTGGGCGACACCGTCTACTTCGGCCCGGAAGCCGAATTCTTCATCTTCGACGACGTGCGCTGGTCGACCGCTCCGGAAAACACCGGCTACTCGTTCGACTCGAGCGAACTGCCGGTCAACTCGGGCAAGGTCTATCCGGAAGGCAACATGGGCCATCGCCCGGGCCCCAAGGGCGGCTACTTCCCGGTCAACCCCGTCGACTCGGCTCAAGACCTGCGCGGCGAAATGCTGGCCGTCATGGGCGAGCTGGGCATGAAGCCGGAAAAGCACCACCACGAAGTGGCGCCCGCCCAGCACGAGCTCGGCCTGAAGTTCGACACCATGGTCACCATGGCCGACCGCATGCAGCTCTATAAGTACGTGATCCACAACGTGGCCCACGCCTACGGCAAGACGGCCACCTTCATGGCCAAGCCGATGTTCGCCGACAACGGCTCGGGCATGCACGTGCACCAGTCGATCTGGCAGGACGGCAAGCCGCTGTTCGCCGGCGACAAGTACGCCGGCCTGAGCCAAGAGTGCCTGTGGTACATTGGCGGCATCATCAAGCACGCCAAGGCCATCAACGCCTTCTCGAACTCGACCACCAACAGCTACAAGCGCCTGGTGCCGGGCTACGAAGCCCCGGTGAAGCTGGCTTACTCGTCGCGCAACCGCTCGGCCTCGATCCGCATCCCGCACGTCGACTCGCCGAAGGCCAAGCGTCTGGAAGCCCGCTTCCCCGACCCGATGGGCAACCCGTACCTGACCTTCGTCGCCCTGCTGATGGCCGGCCTGGACGGCATCATCAACAAGATCGACCCGGGCGCTCCGGCCGACAAGAACCTCTACGACCTGCCGCCCCGCGAGCAGAAGAAGATCCCGGAAGTCTGCGGCTCGCTGCGCGAAGCCCTGGAAAGCCTGGACAAGGACCGCGCCTTCCTGAAGGCCGGCGGCGTCATGGACGACGACTTCATCGACAGCTACATCGAGCTGAAGATGGAAGAAGTGATGCGTCTGCAACTGCACCCGCACCCGGTCGAATTCGAGATGTACTACAAGTGCTAAGCCTTACGGCCTGATGCACTAGGGGCGGGGCCCGGAGCGCAAGCTTCGGGCCCTTTCCTTTTGGAGAGCCGAACATGATCGTCGCCAGCTGCCACTGCGGGGCCGTGGCCTTCGAGATCGAGACCGCGCCGAACGAGGTCACCGACTGCAACTGCTCAATCTGCCGCCGCTACGGCGTGCTGTGGGCCTACTACAGCCCGACGCTGGTGCGCCGCGTCGATGGCGGCCCAACCGACACCTACGAATGGGACGACCGCTCGATCGCCTTCCACCGCTGCCGCGCCTGCGGCTGCGTCACCCACTGGAGCTCGAACGATCCGGCGCGCGACAAGATGGGCGTCAACGCCCGGCTAATGGAGCCGGAGGTTTTGGCGGCCGCGCGGGTGCGGCGGCTGGATGGGGCGGTGACGGAGCGATATGTGGACTAGGACTTCACGGGCTTGGGCTTGGCGTACCACAGCGCGTTGACGATCACCCAGCGACCTTCGAACCGGCCGAAATTGAGGTAGTCGACGAACCAGGGCGTCTCGACCCGCGCCACCGCCGCGTTGCCGGCGACGTCCAGGACCCGCACGCTGCGGTCCCACTGCTCGCGCGGCGTCTTCAGCGCGCCCTGCCGCGTCAGGTCCACCAGCTCGTCGCGGCTCATGCGCCTGAGGCCCAGCACCTCGTCCGGATCGGGCCGCGACCGCACGGCGCGCTTGGCGAGGTCAGGGTGCAGGATGCGGGCGACACGGGCGGCATCGCCTTCCAGCTGGCCGTCCACATAGTCATAGGCGGCGGCCTCGACCGCCTTGACGATGGTCGGGTCGAGCGCTTGCGGCGCCGAGCTCGCAACAGCGATCGACGACCGGACCTCTGCGCCGGGATCACCGGGCGGCAAGGCCGAACCGTCGAGGGCGATGGCGGCAAGCAGGGCTGCGATCATGGTGTCTCCGACATGGATAGGGGACGCGTCTCGGATGTGGGGATCAGATCCCCACCCCGCCCACCGGCGTCGTCTCGAACCGATGGCCGAAGCCGGCGATGATCGGGCGGGCCTTCGCGATGGCGGCCTGCACGGACGGCAGCTTCAGGGAGGCGGCGTGGCTGTCCTTGTCGGTCCAGACCTCGGTGATCCAGATCGCGTCGGCGTCGGTCGGGTCGAGCGCCAGGATGTAGGACAGGCAGCCGGGCATGCTCCCCGTGCCTTCCTTGAGGATGGCCACGAGGTCGTCGCGCTTGCCGGGGGCGGCCTTCATCTGGCCGATCAGTCCGTACATCGTCTTTTCTCCTGCGGCGGCCAGCGATGGGGTCAGCGCGGCGGCGGCGGCGGCGACTAGCACCGTTCGCCGGTCCATTCCTGTCAGCATGTCGCTCATTGCGGCTTGCACTCGCCCTCGTGGGCGACGCTGACGCCCTTGCCGGCCGCGCCGCAGGCGTTGCCGTAGGTCTTGCCGTCGCAGCCGCAGACGGGGCGGTAGTCCATGGTGCAGACCTGAGGCCGCTTGCGGCAGATCCCCGAGGCGTCGGCCACGGTCCTGCAGGCGCCGGCCGGCATGACGCAGGACAGGTCCGCCTGGCACTGGAAGCCGGCGATGCCGCCGCACATGCCGCCCTCGGCGACCGGGACGCGCGACATCGGCGGCGGGGCGCCGGGCGCAGGCGCGGACGGACCGGCAGGCTGGGCCGCGCAGGCGGTGAGCAGGACGGCGGCCGCCAGGCCGATCCAGGATCGCAAGCTCATGATCTCCTCCCGCATCGATTCAACGTCAGGACGCGACCTTCGCACGAAGCGCAAGCGACAGACAAACGTCGCGATCGGGGAAAAATGGGGCGCGGATCGGCTTGATCAGGGGTCTGATTTAGTCTGTCCTCGCCGCCTCTTCCGAGAGTCGGGGAAAGTTCATGACACGATGGGGTAAGACGGCCGCGGCCGTCAGTCTGCTGGCGCTGGGGCTTGCCGCCTGCGCCACGACCGGGACGACGGCCAAGCCGCAGCCCACGGCCAAGCCGGCCGAGAAGGCCGAGGCCAAGCCGCTGCCCAAGGGCCTGGACGGCGACGCCTCGTCGGGCTTCCCCTCGACCTACGCCCCCCTGCCCTCGCGCCCAACCGCCTTCGTCGGCGCCACGGTGCTGACCGCGACCGGCCAGCAGATCGAGAACGGCGTGGTCGTCGTGCAGGACGGCAAGATCGTCGCCGTCGGCGGTCCCGACACCGCCATCCCGGCCGGTGTCACCACCATCGACGCCAAGGGCAAGTGGATCACCCCCGGCGTCATCGACGCCCACAGCCACCTGGGCGTCTATCCCTCGCCCGGCGTTTCGGCCAAGTCGGACGGCAACGAGGCCACCGATCCCAACACCGCCCAGGTCTGGTCCGAGCATTCGGTGTGGCCGCAGGACCCGGGCTTCAACCGCGCCCGCGCCGGCGGGGTGACCACGCTTCAGATCCTCCCCGGCAGCGCCAACCTGTTCGGCGGCCGCTCGGTGACCCTGAAGAACGTGCCCTCGCTGACCATGCAGGGCATGAAGTTCCCCGGCGCGCCCTACGGCCTGAAGATGGCCTGCGGCGAGAACCCCAAGCGCGTCTACGGCGGCAAGGGCCGCTCGCCCTCGACGGCGATGGGCAATGTCTACGGTTATCGCAAGGCCTGGATCGACGCCGCCGACTACGCCCGCAAGTGGGACGACTACCGCGCCAAGAAGGAAAAGGGCGAGAAGGGCGATCCGCCCAAGCGCGACCTGCAGCTGGAAACCCTGGCCGGCGTGCTGAAGGGCGAGATCCTGGTGCAGAACCACTGCTACCGCGCCGACGAAGAGGCGGTGATGATCGATGTGGCCAAGGAGTTCGGCTACAAGATCACCATGTTCCACCACGCGGTGGAGAGCTACAAGATCGCGCCCCTGCTGGCCAAGGAAGGCATCTGCTCGGCGACCTGGGCCTCGTGGACCGGCTTCAAGATGGAAAGCCTGGACGGCATCGACGCCAACGCCGCCATCGTCTGGAAGGCCGGCGCCTGCGTCGTCATCCACTCCGACGACCCGATCATGACCCAGCGCCTCAACCAGGAGGCCGCCATCGCCATGACCGCCGGCAACAAGCTGGGCTACGGCATCAGCCGCGCCGAGGCCATCAAGTGGATCACGGCCAATCCGGCCAAGGCGATGGGTATCGCCGACATGACCGGCAGCCTGGAGGTCGGCAAGGCCGGCGACATCGTGGTCTGGAGCCGCGATCCGTTCAGCGTCTACGCCCAGGCCGAGCAGGTCTATATCGACGGCGCCCTGACCTACGACCGCAACGACAAGCGCTATCAGCCCAAGTCCGACTTCGAGCTCGGCCAACCCGGCCAGGGAGCGTTCAACTGATGATCCGTTCGGTTCTTCTCGCCGGCGCCGCCCTGTGCGCCTTCGCGGCCGGCTCGGCTTCGGCCCAGACCTTCGCCATCGTCAACGCCCGCATCGAGCCGGTGTCGAGCGCGGCCATCCCGTCGGGGACCATCGTCGTCCGTGACGGCAAGATCGCCGCCGTCGGCGCCGGGCTGGCCGTCCCTGCCGGCGTCACGGTGATCGACGCCAAGGGCGGGGTCGTGACCCCGGGCCTGGTGGCTCCGTCGTCGAATATCGGCGCCTCCGAGATCGGCGGCGTGCGCGAGACCCGTGACGACGGCACCGGCACGGCGCTGTCGGCTGGCTTCGACATCGCCTATGGCGTCAACCCGGCCTCGCCGATGATCGGCCTGGCCCGCGACGGCGGCGTCACCGCCTCGGCCGTGACCCCCATCCTGTCGGGCGCGGGCGGCGGCGCCCACGAGCATGCCGACGACGGCGTGGTCGAGGAGATGACCGCCGGCAAGGACGGCGGCGGCGATCCGCCGCTGTTCGGCGGTCAGGCCGCCTTCGTTCGCCTGAAGGCCGGCGAGGCCGACATCGTCGCCAAGTCCAAGACAGCCGTGACCCTGTCGCTGGGCGAGGCCGGGGCGCGCGCCGCCGGCGGCTCGCGCGGCGCGGCCATCGTGCTGGTCAAGTCGGCCCTGGAGGACGCCCGCGCCTATGCCCGCAACCGCGCCGCCTTCGAGCAGGGCGCGACCCGCGACTACGGCCTCTCGCGCCTCGACCTGGAGGCCCTGGTCCCGGTGGTGCAGGGCAAGACCCCGCTGCTGATCCGCGCCCACCGCGCTTCGGACATCCGCCTGGCCCTCAAGCTGGCGGCCGAGGAGAAGATCAGGATCGTGCTGGAAGGCGCCGAGGAAGGCTGGATCGTCGCGCCGGAGATCGCCCGCGCCGGCGTGCCGGTGATCGTCGACACCCAGGCCGACCTGCCCGACAGCTTCGAGACCCTGGGCTCGCGCCTCGACAACGCCGCCCGCCTGAACGCGGCCGGCGTCACCGTGGCGATCAACGGCGCGCGGGACTTCAACAACCTGCGCCAGGAGCGGCTGAACGCCGGCCTCGCCGTCGCCAACGGATTGCCCTACCCGGCCGCCCTGGCGGCGATCACCCTGACGCCGGCCAAGATCTGGGGCATGGCCGACAAGATCGGATCCCTCGATGTCGGCAAGACCGCCGACCTGGTGCTTTGGACCGGCGATCCGCTGGAGACCACGACCTGGGCCGAAAAGGTGTTCATCGGCGGCGTCGAACAGCCCGCCGACAGCCGCCAGACCCAGCTGCGCGACCGCTACGCCGCCGGCGACAACGGCCTGCCGCCAGCCTACCGCTAGGGTCGGTTTCGGTACTGAACGAGAGCCGCGACGCTTCCAGGCGTCGCGGCTTTTTCTTGGGTGGAGACCGTTGACCGTTTGGCCTGCCCTCACCTCCGTTTTCCCCGCGAAGGCGGGGATCCAAGCTGACTTTCCGGAGGCGGCGCGGCCGTGCGCCATCCGCGGACTCGGCTTGGATCCCCGCCTTCGCGGGGATGCGCGGTGAAAAATGAACTCAGGCTGCTGAAGGTCGATCCGGCCTAGCGCTTGCGGGACATGATGACCGAGGTCCCGCGCTTGAAATCGAGCTTCTCGTAGAACGGGATCAGGCGTTCGGGGCAGTACAGCTCGAAGCTTTTGACGGTGCTCAGGAGCGGATGGTTGAATATCTTCTCGACGATCGCCTGGCCGAGGCCACTTCCCCGATGGTCGGCCGCGATGATGACGTCGTAGATCATCGCCTTGAACGTGAAATCGGTGAGCACACGGGCGAAGGCGATGATACAGCCGTCTTCGGAATACCGGGTCAGAACGATATCAGAGTGGGAGATCATCTTGACCACGTCGTCGAACTGGCGCGATTGCGTCCACCACTCCTGGACATAGAGATCGTACAGTTCCTTCAGGCGATCTTCCGGAACATGCTCAAGCCAAAGATCCTCCACCTACACTCCCCACCGTGCGACGCCCTGTTCAAGCAACGGTAGAGTGGAAGACCGCCTTCGCCAACGCTTCACGGTCATTGACCGACCGAACCGCGAGCCGATTGCGCCGCCCCCGGTTTC
Source organism: Caulobacter hibisci (assembly GCF_016135805.1). Classification (GTDB taxonomy): domain Bacteria; phylum Pseudomonadota; class Alphaproteobacteria; order Caulobacterales; family Caulobacteraceae; genus Caulobacter; species Caulobacter hibisci. Next base: position 473,361 of record NZ_JADWOX010000002.1, on the reverse strand, counting down.
CGCGCACCGTCGCCCAGGATTCCCGCGGCGGGATGGAGACTTGCGGCATGGCGAAGCTGGTGTTCGGAATGAACCAGTCCCTGGACGGCTACGTCGACCACACAGGGTTTGGCCCGGACGCGACGCTCTTCCAGCACTTCATCGACCAGACGCGCGGCCTGGCGGGCAGCCTCTATGGTCGTCGCCTCTATGAGATCATGAGCTATTGGGACGAGGATCGTCCCGAGTGGGACGAAGCCCGGCGCGACTTCGCGGCCGCGTGGCGGAGCAAGCCCAAGTGGGTCGTCTCGCGCTCGCTGAAGACCGTCGGTCCCAACGCCACGCTGATCGAGGGCGACCTCGCGGCGGCGGTCCACGAGCTGAAGGCGACGGTCGACGGCGAGATCGAGGTCGGCGGCCCGATCCTGGCGCGCAGCCTGACCGAGCTTGGCCTGATCGACGAGTACCGGATCTATCTCCACCCCGTCGTGCTGGGCGGCGGCGCGCCGTTCTTCGCCGGTCCGCGGCCGCCGCTGCGTCTGGTCTCCAGCGACCGCATCGGCGAGGGCGTGATCAAGCTGATCTACGCCCCCGCCTGACTGGCGCCCTAGAGGCTCAGACCTGGAGGCCTCAGACCTGGGCCAGGCCGCCGTCGACGAAGACCTCGCCGCCGGTCATGAAGCTGCTGTCTGAAGAAGCCAGGAACGCGGCCACCGCGCCGGTCTCCGACGGCTCGCCCATGCGGCCGAGCACGGTCGAGGCGCCCATGGCGGCGATCCCATCGTCGCCCAGGACCTCCAGCGCCAGCTCGGTCGTGATCGGCCCCGGCGACAGCACGTTGACGCGAACGCCCGTGCCGCGCAGGTCCAGCGCCCAGCTGCGCGCCAGGTTGCGAACCGCCGCCTTGGTGGCGCTGTAGATGCTGAAGGCCGGTGTGCCCATGACCCCGGTGCTCGACCCGGTCAGGATGATCGAGCCGCCCTGCCCCATCAGCGGCAGGGCCTTCTGCACCGTGAACACCAGGCCCTTCACATTGACGTCGAAGATCTGGTCGTAGTGCTGCGGCGTGATTTCGCCGAGCGGCACGAACGATCCCGTGCCGGCGTTGGCCAGCAGGATGTCGAGCCCGCCGCGTTCGGCCTTCACCGTCTCGTAGAGGCGGTCGAGATCGGCCAGATCGGTCACCGAGCCCTGCACGGCGCGGGCGTTGGGACCAAGCTCGGCCACGGCGGCGTCGAGTTGCTCCTGTCGGCGACCGAAGAGGTAAACGAACGCGCCTTCCTCGATGAACCGCTTGGCGGCGCCCAGGCCGATGCCGGTCGCGCCGCCGGTGATCACCGCGGTCTTGCCCTGTAGTCTGCTCATGATGTGCTCCTTCACTGAGGTTGCACTGAGCTGGAGAGCTACCCACCTATCGACAAGTATGCACCTTTTGGTAAGTGCTCAGAAATGTCGTCAGATCGTTCAGACCCCGTCTCGCAGCCGGTCCAGAGCTGCACCCCGACCCTGCCGGGCTTCACCTGCGGCCTCGACGCCACGCTGCGGGTCGTGGCCGGCAAGTGGAAGCCGCTGATCCTCTACTTCCTGGCCCAGGGCGGCCCCACCCGCTACGGCGAGTTGCGCCGGGCCGTGCGCGACGTCAGCGACAAGATGCTGATCCAGCAGCTCAAGGAGCTGGAGGCCGACGGCCTGGTGAAGCGCACCGACTACAAGGAGGTGCCGCCGCGGGTGGACTACAGCCTCACGCCCCTGGGTGTCAGCCTGGCGCAGGCCCTCGTGCCCCTCTGCACCTGGGGCACCGAGAACATGGCCGAGGTCACCCGCGTCTTCGCCCGACGCGAGGCCCTGACCGCCAAGACCGGCTAGCCTCTCCTACGGCCAGACGTTGTTGGACGTCACGCTGTCGCCGCCCGTCGGGACCTGGCAGTCGTTGAAGCTGATCGCCACCGACTGCCCCCAGTTGGTCGAGTCCGCCTGGACCTGGAAGTGCAGGTGCGGGCCGGAGGTGCGGCCAGTGTTGCCAGAGGTGGCGATCGGCTGGCCGCGCTGGACGGTGTCGCCGACGTTCACCAGCACGCCGTTAGGCTGGATGTGGAAGTACCAGCTGGTGAAGCCGCCGGGATGGCGGATGCGCACCGCATTGCCCCAGTTCTGCAAGCTGCCGCCCGGGAATGGGGTGTTGCTGGGCGTGGTCGCGGCGTTGGGGTTGTAGGTGGTGGTCTGGCTTTCCTGCAGCCACTCGACCGTACCGCCGCGCACCGCGCGGATCTGGGTGCCGGCCGGCATCGAGAAGTCGAAGGCGAAGGCCTGGCTGCCGGTGTGCGAACCGCCGGCGTTGTTGTTGCCCTGGCCGACATTGCGGCTGTCGCCGCTCTTCCACGGATAGCGGTAGGCGCCGACGGCATTGTCCTCCTGCTCGATGAAGTCCATCCGCAGGCCGTCGGCGAAATGGGCGGCGTCCTCGGTCTTGAAGTCCACGACACAGCGGCGGCGGCTCCACCACTGGGTTCCCGAGCCGGGCCGCCAGACGGCGGCGTAGCGGTCGCCGTCGGCCGACAGGGCGGTCAGCCGCAGGCCCTGGTTGAAATAGGTCTGGTCCTGGGCCTCGATCTCGGCCCCGGTCATGCCCGAACGCCACCACTGGGCGCCGTTTCCCGGCCGCCAGACGGCGGTGTAGCGGCCGCCGTCGACCTCCAGCAGGGTCAGGCGCAGGCCATTGTCGAAGTGGGTCTTGTCCTGGGCCTTGAACTGGTCGACCGTCATGCCCGTGCGCCACCACTGCGCGCCGTTTCCCGGACGCCAGACGGCGGTAAAGCGGCCGCCGTCGAGCTCCAGCGCCGTCAACCTCAGGCCCTGGTTGAAGTAGGTGGTGTCCTGGGCCTTCAGCTCGTCCAGGGTCATGCCCGCGCGCCACCACTGGGTTCCGCTGCCGGGCCGCCAGATCGCGGCGTAGCGGCCGCCCTTCACCGACACCGACGCAGGCGCAGGCCATTGTCGAAGTGGGTCTTGTCCTGGGCCTTGAACTGGTCGAGCGTCATGCCCGATCGCCACCACTGGGCGCCGCCGCCCGGCCGCCAGACCCCCGCATAGCCCGTATCGGCCGTAACCGGCGACGGAAGGGCCATCAGGCCCAGAAGACCGGCGCAGACCGCCGGCGCCAAGATCGCACGCATCGACACCCTCCCGTTTCGGGCGCGCCTTCCAGGGGAGCGCCTCATCAAATTCAGTATGCACCGGACGCCGACAGCCGGCCCTGACCCAGGGCCGGCTCGTCCTTGAAGTCATAGACCGTCGGAGCCGCCCAGGCACGGGCGGCTCCAGGCCGGATCAGGTCGACCAGGTGATCTTCACGATGGTCGGGTTGTCGCTGTTGTAGGAGACCGTGTGCTCCGAGCGGCGGCTGCTGGTGATGGCCAGCTTGTAGGTGTCGCCGGTCTTGTCGGTGAAGGCCAGGTTGATGCTGCCCGAGCCGATGCCGGCCGGGCCCTGGGCGTCGACGTCGACGCGGTAGCTGTAGATGCCGGAATTGGGGACCAGCCGGATGCCGTAGACTTTGCCCTCGCTGTTGCCGACGATGCACGAGCTGAGGTCCTGGTTGTTGTTGATCGACACCGCGTCGCCGACCGACAGATTGCCGTTGGCCGTGCCGTTGGTGGAGCCGCAGTCGGTGGTGGTGAAGTCGTCGACCCCGGCGGACGCTTCCAGCGTGCTCATGGCTTGTTCCTCCCTTGGATCCGGCCGTCGCGCGGGCCGGTGGAGGGACGATCGAATCAACCCTGAGGCAAGACAACCCAAATACACGTGATAGTTGTCAAGCTTGTGCGCGCGCCGGAAACGTGCAGCCGAGCGCGTGGCGACGCTTTCCTTGGGGAGCGCCTCGGGTCATACGGGGCGAGAGTCCCGAATCGCCGCAAAATCACCCCATGTCGTCCAAAGATCCCAACTCGCTGTTCTCGCTGTTCGACGACGACGCCCTGGCGCCGCCGAGCGCCCCGCCCTTGCCCGCCCGCGAACCCCATCCCGAGCCCAAGCCGCAGCCGCCGCCTCCGCCCCCTCCAGGCAAGGCCGAGCCGGCCGCCGCCCCCTCCTCGGGCGGCTACGACGCCAGCTCGATCGAGGTGCTGGAAGGGCTGGAGCCCGTGCGCATGCGTCCGGGCATGTACATCGGCGGCACCGACGAGCGGGCCCTGCACCACCTGTTCGCCGAAGTGCTCGACAACTCGATGGACGAGGCCGTGGCCGGCTTCGCCAAGCTGATCGAGGTCAAGCTCGACGCTGACGGCTACCTGTCGGTCAAGGACGACGGTCGCGGCATGCCGGTGGATCCCCACCCCAAGCATCCGGGCAAGTCGGCGCTGGAAGTGATCATGACCGTCCTGCACGCGGGCGGTAAGTTCAGCGGCAAGGCCTACGAGACCTCGGGCGGCCTGCACGGGGTGGGCGCCAGCGTCGTCAACGCCCTGTCGGAACTGGTCGAGGTGACGGTCTGGCGCGACGGCTTCGAGCACCGCCAGAGCTTCGCTCGCGGCAAGCCGCTGGGCGGCGTCGAGAAGATCCAGCCCAGCAAGAAGCGCGGCACCATGGTGCGCTTCAAGCCCGACGAGCAGATCTTCGGCGAGGGCTGCGCCTTCAAGCCGGCGCGCCTGTACCGGATGACCCGGTCGAAGGCCTATCTGTTCCGCGGCGTGCAGATCAAATGGTCCTGCGCTCCGGAGCGCATCCACGACCAGACCCCGCCCGAGGCGACCTTCCACTTCCCCAACGGCCTGGCTGACTTCCTGGCCGAGCGCACCAAGGGGCTGGAGACGGTGACCCCGACCAGCTTCTCGGGCCGCATCGAGCGCCAGGGCGAGGCCGGCGCCGTAGAGTGGGCCGTCACCTGGACCCCACGCGGCTTCGGCGAACACGACGGCTTCATGCAGTCGTACTGCAACACCGTGCCGACCCCCGAGGGCGGCACGCACGAAAGCGGCTTCCGCGCCGCCCTGACCCGCGGCCTCAAGGCCTATGCCGAACTGAAGGGCGAGAAGCGCGGCGCGATCATCACCGCCGACGACGTGGTGGCCCAGGCCGGCGCGCTGATCTCGGTGTTCATCAAGAACCCCGAGTTCCAGGGCCAGACCAAGGAAAAGCTGTCGACGACCGAGGCCCAGCGCTTCGTCGAGAACGCCCTGCGCGACCCATTCGACCACTGGCTGACCGCCAGCCCCAAGGCCGCCCAGGCCCTGCTGGAATTCGTCGTCGAGCGCGCCGAAGAACGCCTCAAGCGCCGCAAGGACAAGGAAGTCTCCCGCGCCTCGGCGACCCGCAAGCTGCGCCTGCCTGGCAAGCTGGCCGACTGCGCCGGCGGCGCGGTGGACGGCGCGGAGCTGTTCATCGTCGAAGGCGACTCGGCCGGCGGCTCGGCCAAGCAGGCCCGCAACCGCAAGAACCAGGCGATCCTGCCCCTGCGCGGCAAGATCCTGAACGTGGCCTCGGCCTCGGGCGAGAAGTTCACGGCCAACAAGGAACTGTCGGACCTGATGCTGGCCCTGGGAGCCCAGGGCGGCAGCAAGTACCGTGAAGAGGATCTGCGCTACGAGCGGATCATCATCATGACCGACGCCGACGTCGACGGCGCCCACATCGCCTCGCTGCTGATCACCTTCTTCTACCGCACCATGCCGGACCTGATCCGCGCCGGGCGGCTGTATCTGGCCCTGCCGCCGCTCTACCGCCTGAGCCACGGCGGCAAGACCGAATACGCCCGCGACGACGCCCACAAGGACGAGCTGCTGGCCACGATGTTCAAGGGCAAGAAGCCCGAGATCGGCCGCTTCAAGGGCCTGGGCGAGATGATGGCCGCCCAGCTGAAGGAAACCACCATGGACCCGGCCGTCCGCACCCTGGCGCGCGTGACCCTGCCGCGCCACGAGGAGTCGGTGGAAGACCTGGTCGAGACCCTGATGGGCCGCAAGCCCGAGCTGCGCTTCAAGTTCATCCAGGAGAATGCGGCCTTCGCGGCGGACGATCTGGATCTGTAACCCCATCTCCCCTTGCGGGAGAGGGTGGCCTCCGAAGGAGGTCGGGTGAGGGGTCGCACATACGGAAACACCGCGACGGCTGATCAGCTGTCGCGGCGTTTTGCTTTTGAGAGACCCCTCATCCGTCGCCTACGGCGACACCTTCTCCCGCAAGGGGAGAAGGAATTTACCCGATCAGCGCCCGCGCCGCCGCACGGGCGGCTTCGGTGACTTCCGCGCCCGACAGCATCCGCGCGATCTCTTCCTCGCGTTCGGCGGGCGACAGGGGCTCGACCTTGGTGCGGGTGGAGGTGTCGTCGCCGGACTTGGAGATGCGCCAGTGAGCGTCGCCGCGCGCGGCGACCTGGGCCGAGTGGGTGACGACCAGCACCTGGGCGTTGGAGGCCAGGCGCTTGAGGCGCAGGCCCACGGCGTCGGCCACGGCGCCGCCGACGCCCTGGTCGACCTCGTCGAAGATCATCAGCGGCTGCGGGCCGCCGCCCTTGCCGGCCAGCGCCGCCTTCAGCGCCAACGCGAAACGGGCCAGTTCGCCGCCCGAGGCGATGGCCTCCATCGGGCCAAACGGCGCGCCGGGATTGGTCGAGATCTCGAAGGCGATGCGGTCCAGGCCCGTGGGGCCGGCCTTGTCCTCGTCGAGCGTGTCGAGCCCGACGCGGAAACGGGCCTTTTCCAGCTTCAGCGGGCCAAGCTCGGCCTCGACGGCCTTGGCAAGACGGTCGCCGGCCGCGCGGCGCTCGGCCGACAGGGCGCCCGCCGCGTAGAGATAGGCCTCGCGGGCGGCGTCGGCCTCGGCCTCGGCGGCGACCAGGGCCTCGCCGGAGGTCTCGATGGCCTGCAGGCGGGCGGCGAAGTCGGCGCGGGTGGCCGGCAGGTCCTCGACCAGGACGTTGAGCTTGCGGGCCATGCCGCGCAGGGCGAACAGCCGCTCCTCGGTCTTTTCCAGGCGGTCGGGCTCGAACTCGAAGCTCTCGGCGGCCGCGTCGATGGCGGCGACGGCCTCCTGGGCTTCGACAAGAGCGCGATCGACGGCCTCGCAGGCGGCGGCCAGGCGGGTCATGGCCGGGCCGTCGGCCGGCGCGCCGGCGCTGGCGGCGCGGTCGCGCGCTCGCTCGAGAGCGCGGAAGGCCGAAGCCAGCTTGCCCGACAGGTTGTCGCCGCCCAGGGCGTCCTGGGCCGAGGCGATATCGGCCAGGGCCTTCTCGGCCGAGCCCAGCAGGGCCCGCTCGTCGGCCAGGGCCGCCTCTTCGCCGTCGCGCGGGTCGAGGCGGTCGAGCTCGGACAGGCGAAGGGTCAGTTCCTCGGTCTCGGCCGCCGCGCGGTCGGACAGGGCCTTCAGTTCGGCGGCGGTCTCGCGGGCGGCGCGCCAGCCGCTCCAGGCCGAGGACACGGCCCCGATGCTGACCTGGCCATAGGCGTCCAGCAGGGTGCGGTGGGTGCGCGGATCCAGCAGGCCGACCGTCTCGTGCTGGCCGTGCACCTCGAGCAGCAGGCCGCCCAGATCCTTGAGCACGCCGACGCTGGTGGCCTGGTCGTTGACGAAGGCGCGCGAGCGGCCGTCGGGCGACAGCTGGCGGCGCAAAACGAGATCCTCGTCGCGGGCGTAGTCCAGGCCCTTGTCGTCGAGATAGGCGAAGGCGGGATGGTCGGGGGCCAGGGCGAAGATCGCCGTGGCGCTGGCGTGGCCAGCCGCCCCGCGGCGCACCAGGCCGGCGTCGGCGCGGGCGCCGGTGGCCAGGCCCAGGGCGTCGAGGATGATCGACTTGCCGGCGCCGGTCTCGCCGGTCAGCGCGGTCAGGCCCGGCCCGATGGCCAGGTCGAGGCTCTCGATGAGCACGACGTCGCGGATGGAGAGACCGATCAGCATGGTCGCGAGGATCACCGGGAATCGCAGTTTTTCAAAGGGGTCGCGACAGCCGATTGAGAACAAAAGAAAAACGGGCCGTTTTGCAACGGCCCGCTTGTCTGAAGTCTCTGCCTACATCCCCAGGACGCCCATCAGGCCGCCCTTTTTCTTCTTCTCGCCCGGAGGCGCCAGGGTCGCGCCCTTGTCGTGGGTCAGGACCCGCTCGAGCAGGTTGCGCTTGTTGCCGGCCTTCAGCGGCTCGACGGCCGGCTTCAGGCCCGCGTCGTTGAGCAGGCGGTAGGCGTCGGCGTACCAGCGGTCGCCCGGGAAGTTGTAGCCCAGCACCGCGCCATTGCGCTTGGCCTCTTCGTTGAGGCCCAGGGTCAGGTAGGCCTCGACCAGGCGGTAGAGGGCTTCGGGCGTGTGCGAGGTGGTCTGGTGGCGGTCGACCACGGCCTTGAAGCGGCCGATGGCGGCCAGGGTCTTGCCGTCGCGCAGGTACCAGCGGCCGATGGCCATTTCCTTGCCGGCCAGCTGGTCGTTGACCATGTCGATCTTCAGGCGGGCGTCCTGGGCGTATTCGCTGTTGGGATAGCGCTGGACGACGTCGCGCAGGGCCGCGAGCGCCTGCTCGGTGGCGGCCTGGTCGCGGTTCACGTCGACGATCTGCTCGAAGTAGCAGACGGCCTTCAGGTAGAAGGCGTAGGAGGCCGACGGATTGCCCGGATACAGCGAGATGAAGCGGTCGGCGTCGCCGATGGCTTCCGAATACTGGTTGCCCTGATAGTGGGCGAAGCCGGTCATCAGGATCGAGCGGCGCGACCATTCCGAATAGGGGTGCTGACGCTCCACCTCGCGGAAGTAGTCGACGGCCTCGTTCCAGCTGCCGCGATCCAGGCGGTTGGCGCCGGTGGAATAGAGCAGCTCGACCGGGCGTTCCTCATAGACGAGGGTCGGCTTCTTGGGCTTGCCGGCGCAGGCGGTCACCGACAGGGCGGCGAGCACGGCGACGATGACGGCCGAACGTCCCGAGATATTGCGAAGCACGGACTCTCTCACCCTAGAAGCATTAGCGCGCCCCCGCGCCGAACCCCAGGCTTCTACACCACGTCGATGCGGGCGCAAATGAAAGCCGAAGAAGCGGCGGGAGCGTCCCCCGATTGATCAGACCGCTTCGGCGAGCTCCGACGCATAGGCGCGCCAGCGCCAGGCGCGCGGTTGCTCCATCAACGCACGAACCGCGGCGTTATTGAGGCCGTGACCGGCCAGGATTCCTTCGAACCTGCCAAGGATCGGAGCGCCGATGACATAAAGGTCGCCGACCGCGTCCAAGGCCTTGTGGCGCACGAACTCGTCCGAGCGGCGCAGGCCCTCGGGATTGAGCACGCGGTCGCCGTCGATAACCACGGCGTTCTCCATCGAGCCGCCACGGGCCAGGCCGATGTCGCGCAGGGCCTCGACCTCGCGCAGGAAGCCGAAGGTGCGGCAGTTGGAGAGTTCCTGACGGAAGCTGTCCTCATCGATGACCAGGTCGACGCGCTGGCGGCCGATGGCCTTACTGGCGAAGGCGATCTCGAAGGCCACCTCGAACGAGTCGGACGGCGTCAGGGCAGCGCGCTTGTCACCCTCGATCACTTCGATCGGCGACAGGATCTCGATGTAGCGGCGCGCGGCTTCCTGCTTGCGGCGACCGGCGCGGTCGAGGATCTGCACGAAGGGCTCGGAAGAGCCGTCCATGATCGGCACTTCGGGACCGTCGAGCTCGACCACGCAGTTGTCGACCGACAGGGCGGCCAGGGCGGCCATCAGGTGTTCGATGGTCGAGACGCGCACGTCGGCGGCGTTGGCGATGACGGTGCCCAGCTGGGTCTGCACCACGGCGTCGCCGCGCACCGGCACCCGGTTGTCGCGGTCTTGGACGTCGGTGCGCACGAAGACGATCCCGCTGTCGGGAGCGGCGGGGCGCACGGCGACGCGCACGTGCGCGCCCGTGTGCAGGCCGATCCCTGCGAAGATCACCGGTCCTGCGACCGTGTGCTGGAAGTAAGGCGAAACCGACACGAGAAACCTTTGTAAAACTTGGGAGCGGCTCTAGCGGCCACCTATTCGTCCCCATTTACCGTCTACGAGCTTCGCCGCGCCGCAGCAATGCAAGTCCTGTTTCTGATTGTTACCTCCTCAAAGCCTTGTCGGATAAGGCGTTTTCGCCATTTCGGAGGCCCAATTCCGCCACACTCGCAAACGGCGCCGCAGCATGCGCAAGGCCTTGCCCTTCGGACTGGCCTAGGGCGCACGGCGCCGTTAGTGTCGCGCGGTTTTCTGGCATCAGAGCCGCCTGGACCACGCTTCCATGACCAAGACCTTGCGCATCGCCGCCTCCGCCCTCGCCCTCTCCCTGGCCGCCTTCGCGGTCGTGCCGGCCGCCTTCGCGCAGGGTCGCGGCTTCACCGCCAAGGACATGGTCACGCTCGACCGCGTCAGCGAGCCCAAGGTCTCGCCGGACGGTCGCCAGGTGATCTACCTGGTGCGGACGATGGACCTGCCGGCCAACAAGGCCTCGTTCTCGCTCTGGGTCGCCGACCTGAAGGCCAGGATCGCCCCGCGCCGCCTGGCGGTGTCGGACGGCGGCGTCTCCAGCGCCCGCTGGTCGGCCGACGGCAAGAGCATCTACTTCCTGTCGGGCCGCGCCGGTTCGGACCAGGTGTTCCGCACCGACGCCTCGGGCGAGACCGCCGTTCAGGTGACCAAGGCTCCGTTCGACGTCGGCGCCTTCAAGGTCTCGGCCGACGGCAAGACCGTGGTGGTCAGCCAGGCCGTCTTCCCCGACTGCCCCACCCTCGCCTGCACCCAGGAACGCCTGGACCAGAAGAAGGCCAAGAAGACCACGGGCGTGGTCTACGGCAAGCTGTTCATCCGCCACTGGGATGCGTGGAACGACGGCACGAAGAACCATCTGTACGCCTACGGCCTCGACGCCTCGGGCGTGGCGGCGGGCGAGCCCACGGCCCTGATGGCCGGCTTCGACGGCGATGCGCCCACCAAGCCGTTCGGCGGCGACGAGGACTTCGTCATCAGCCCAGACGGCAAGACCGTGGTGTTCTCGGCCAAGATCGCCGGCCGCGACGAGCCCTGGCAGACCAACTACGACCTGTGGTCGGTTCCGGTCGACGGTTCGGCCAAGCCGGCCAACCTGACCGCCGACAACAAGGCCTGGGACGCCCAGCCGACCTTCTCGCCGGACGGCAAGACGCAGGCCTGGCTGGCTATGAAGCGTCCGGGCTTCGAGGCCGACCGCTTCGGGATCACGGTGCGCGAGAACGGCAAGGTGCGTGAGGTCGCCCCGGCCTGGGACCGCTCGGCCCAGTCGATCACCTTCAGCGCCGACGGCAAGACGATCTACACGACGGCCGAAGACGTCGGTCAGACCAAACTGTTCGCCATCGAGGTCAAGACCGGCAAGGTCGCCGCCCTGACCGGCGAAGGCCATGTCAGCGCCTTCAGTGTCGCCGGCGGTTCGACCGTGATCGCACAGGACAATCTGAAGACCCCGGGCCAGCTCTACGCCCTGGCTCCCCAAGACAAGGGAAAGGGGGGCGCGCCGATCAAGCTGACCGGCTTCAACGCCGACAAGCTTGATGGCGTCGCCATGGGCGAGGCCGAGCAGTTCAGCTTCAAGGGCTGGAACGACGAGACCGTGCACGGCTATCTCGTCAAGCCCGCCAACTTCGATCCGTCGAAGAAGTATCCGGTGGCCTTCCTGATCCACGGCGGTCCGCAGGGCTCGTTCGGCAACCTCTTCCACTACCGCTGGAACGCCCAAACCTATGCCGGCGCCGGCTATGCCGTGGTGATGATCGATTTCCACGGCTCGACCGGCTACGGCCAGGGCTTCACCGACGCCATCAGCCAGCACTGGGGCGACCGCCCGCTGGAAGACCTGCAGAAGGGCTGGGCCTTCGCGACCCAGAAGTACGGCTTCCTCGACACCGACCGCGCCTGCGCCCTGGGCGGCTCGTACGGCGGCTTCATGATCAACTGGATCGCCAGCCAGTGGAAAGAGCCCTGGAAGTGCCTGGTCAACCACGACGGCATCTTCGACAGCCGCTTCATGGGCTATTCGACCGAGGAGCTGTGGTTCAGCGAGTGGGAGAACGGCGGGCCGCCGTGGCAGCCCGACACCACCTACGCCAAGTTCAACCCGGCCGACCACGTGGGCCAGTGGAGCGTGCCGACCCTGGTCGTCCAGGGGCAGAACGACTTCCGCGTGCCGCTGGAACAGGGCATCGCCACCTTCACGGCCCTGCAGCGCAAGGGCGTGCCCAGCAAGCTGCTATATTTCCCCAACGAGAACCACTGGGTGCTAAAGGCCCAGAACTCGGTCCAGTGGCACGACGAGGTGCTGGGCTGGCTCGACCAATGGACAAAGGGCGAACCCGAGCAATAAAACTTCCATAGATTGCATTTTTGAGCCCCCTCAGATATCGTTGTTATCTTAGGGGGCTTTCCATGAACATGCATGTCAACGTCGACGAGCAGAGAGCCGAGGCCCACGCGTCGCGAAAACTCGCCAATAAACTCTCTGTAGACGGCCGCTGCGCCGAGGCCAGAGTGCTGGCAGCCGATGTCGATCTCGATCTGGCGCGCATGGATACGCTGTCCAAATTGACCGACCCCGCTGCTTACGAGAAGTGCGACAAGCGCTTCGCTCGACTTGAGGAAGGCTTTTTCAGCCGCCACCCAAGCGAGCAGATCGCGGCGGCCGTCGATCTGAAGAAGACCCAGGTTCAAGGGTACGAGGGCGAGCAGCTTTTCTATATGCTCACCTATCTTCGCGAGCGCTATGTCTTGGCGGTGGGCACGGGTTCCAAGCACGCCGCGGCCCAGGCTTCGGTTCCATCGACCGGCGCCTCACCGTCCGACAGCGAACCCGCGCGACGCGCCGAAGCGCTTTCGCTGCTCGAAAGCCTCAAGCTGCTCTATACGCTGAGCAGCGAACGTGAACTTCTTACCACTCGCATGCGGTACAGCGCCCTGTGGCTGCTTGCCGTGCTGTTTGTCGCCCTGCTCCCAACTCTGGTACTGCCGCGCCTGACCGCAGGCACGCCCATATTTGCGTCGGCGGAGATTTTCTCGAACTACGCCGTCATCGCCGTTGTCGGGGCCGCCGGCGCCATGGTTTCGATCCTACGTCGCGCCGAGACTGCAATGGCGTCGGCCTCCTCCGAGATCGATCCGGTCCGCCAGGTGAGCGCCCTGCGACACGGCAGGACGGCCGTACTGATCTCAGCCTTTGTCGGCGCGGCGGTGTCCTTCGTACTCCTGGCCTTTTTCGCCAGCGGCCTTGCCACAGGCGGCAAGTTGCTCGGCGACGCAGCCGCTGCGCTGTTCCCGCTGATCAAAGCGCCGCAACAGTACTCGGCGGCGCAAATCAGCTTCATGAGCCACCCGCTGCGCTTCGAGACACATGTGGACTCCGCAAAGATGCTCGTCTGGGCGTTCATCGGCGGGTTCTCCGAACAGCTGGTGCCCGATGTACTCGACCGTCTCACCAAGGCGGCTAGGCCTACTAAGGCCACGGCGCCGTCAAACGCGGCCTAGCACGACGGCCAGGGTGAGGCGGGCGCGCACTTCCAGGGCGCTCGCCTCGCGACCTTGCGAATGAACGCCGGCCAGGGCCGCCGGCGCGACGGCGGGAAACGCCGCCACCGGCAGGGCCTTAAGCTCCTCGCGAGCAAGCCGACGCTGCTGCGCGACGCGGGCCTGGACGTCCGCCGCGCTCCAACCCGCCGGCAGGCGCGACCGACCGGCCAGGGCCAGGCGCCAGAGGCCGGCAAGGCCGTAGGCGCGCGCGGCGGCCCGCACCGCCGAGACCTGCGCCGACGGATCGAGCCGCCGCGCGGCCAGGATCGCGACACGGCCGGCGGTGGCGTCCAGATAGTCCAGCACCGCGGCCTCGTCGGCGAACGGTTCGGCCTCGAGATCCGCGAGGCGCGCCTCGGCCATGGCCGCGAGCAGGCCAAGATCGTGGCCCGAGACGGCCAGGGCCTCGACGGTGGGATGTTTGCGCGGCGGCTTGCCGGCCGCCAGTTCCTCGACCGCCTCGCGCCACCAGGTCAGGCGGATCTCGCCCATCAGCGCGTTGGTGACGCCGCCCGCCACCCGGGCCAGCTCGTAGTTATAGGCGTAGAGCGCCACGACGTCGGCCAGCGCCGCCGGGTCGGCCACGAAGCGGCTAGCCAGCCAGCGGTCCGGATCCATGCGGCGGACCAGGTCGTCGAGGCCGGAATCGTAGGGGTTGTCGGGGGCGGCGGACATGGCGCGGCTTATGCCCCTCCCCCGCTCGAAGAGGAAGGCCCGCCATACCGGCGAGCCGTGGAGCCAAAGAAAAAGGCCCGCCGGTCGGGCGGGCCTTCTGTCTCGTCCGCGCAGGCCCGATCAGCCGAACAGCGTCTGGTACATCGTCATCGTCACCAGCATCGGGATGCTGAGCAGCGTGTTGATGCGCGAGAACAGCATGGCGATCTTGCCGGCCTTGGCCTTGGTCTCGTCGTCGGCGGGAACCAGGCCCAGGGCGCGCTTCTGGTTCGGCCAGATCACGCCCCAGACATTGATGAACATGATCGTCGCCAGCCACATGCCCATGCCGATGAAGGTGAAGCCCATGTCGACGCCGCGCTCGTAGCCGTGCCAGGCGCCGAAGGTGATGGCCTCCATCAGGTAGCCGCGGCTGAAGGCTAGGATCATGCCCATCAGCCAGGTCGCCAGGGCCGCCCAGCGGAACCAGAACAGGGCTTCGGGGGCGATGTACTTGGTCACCGCCGGCTTCAGCTCGGCCGGGATGGTCGGCATCACCCGGATCTGCACGAAGTTGAAGTAGTAGAGCAGCCCGATCCACAGGATGCCGAACAGCACGTGCAACCAGCGGAACACGGCCTGGAAATAGGCGCCGTGGAAGCCGCTGGGGCTGTGGCCGAAGCCGAACACCATGACCAGCGCCAGCACGAAGCTGACGATGATGGTGCTGCGGAAATTGGTGAGGATCCCGGACAATTCAGCCCCCTGAAGCCGTTGCGTGGCGCGCAGGATAGGGGGAGTCGGGAAAATGATCCTCCCCCTGAAGGGGGAGGTGTCGGCCCCCGGGTCCGGTCGTAGACCGGCCCGAGGATAAACTCCGCCGACGAAGGGGGATGTGTCTTCGGAGGTTCAGGCGCCGCAAAGGCCGAAGAGACTTCCCCCTCCGGCCCTTCGGGCCACCTCCCCCATCAGGGGGAGGGTCGCAAAATCAGACCGCGATCAGGGCCGCGGCCATGCGGCGGCCTTCACTGGCCAGGACGTTGTAGGTGCGGGCCGCGGCCTCGGTGCTCATGAACTCCAGGCCCAGGCCCGAGGCCTTGAGGAAGTCGCGCACCGGGCGCGGCGGCAGGGCGTTGGCCAGGCCCATGCCCAGGAGCACGAACTCGACCGCGCCCCCGGCCGCCAGCACCGGGTCGAAGGACTCCGGCGTGAGGTCCGCCAGGCTGGCGACGCCCCAATCCAGCGGCTGGTCGTCGATGACCAGCAGCGAACCGGGCCGCCAGACGCCGGAGACCCGGAAACCGCCGCCGCCCCAGGCGTCGATCGACGGCGGCTGGCGCGGTGTCAGCGCCTGGCTCACGGGCGGCTGGCCGCGCCGAGCTTGACCGGCTTGGCTTCCTCGTCGCCGCGCTTCAGACCCCAGACCAGGATGATCGGCAGGGCGATGTAGATCGACGAATAGGTGCCGATGATGATGCCGAACACCATGGTGAAGACCAGCGGGAACAGCACCGGGCCGCCGAAGATCATCGTGCCGCCCAGGGCCAGCAGCGCCGTCGAGCCGGTGATGATCGTCCGCGACAGACGCTCGTTCTCCGACAGGTCGATGATCTCGCGCAGGGGCGTGGACTTGTACTTGCGCAGGTTTTCCTTGAGGCGGTCGAAGGTGATGACCTTTTCGTTCATCGAATAGCCGATGACCGTCAGCAGGGCCGCGACCGAGGTCATCGAGAACTCGATCTGCATCACCGACAGGATGCCCAGGGTCAGGATGATGTCGTGGAACACGGCCACGACGGCGCCGACGCCGAACTGCCACTGGAAGCGGAACCAGATGTAGCCGAGCATCAGCAGCAGGGCGATGCCCAGCGCCTTGAAGCCGCCCAGCAGGAGCTCGCCCGAGACCTTGGCGCCGATGACGGTCGGGGCCGGCATGGTCATGCCGGGGAATTTCGAGACGATCTCGGCCTTGATGCGGTTGGCCTCGAGCGTGGCGTTGCCGCCCTCGGTGGGCAGGAAGCGAACCATCGCCGAATTCGGCGCGCCGAAGCCCTGGACCTGCACGTCGTGCGCGCCGGTGCCCTTGGCGACGGCCCGCAGCTTGTCGAGGTCGATGGGCGCGGTCGCGGGCGTACGAGCTTCAAGGGCGACGCCGCCCTTGAAGTCGATGCCCAGGTTCAGGCCCTGGGTGAAGAAGGAGACGCCGGATCCCAGGATCAGAAGAACCGAGATGACGGCGGCGACGGGCGCCCAACGCACGAAGCGGAAGTGGGTCGAGCGCGGGATCAGGCGGATGAGGGGCCAAGCAGCCATGAGCTTTGATCCTTACGCGATCGGCAGCTTCTTCGGCTTGGTGGCCTTGAACCACCAACCGATGAGCACTTGAGTGATGATGATGGCGGTGAACAGCGAGGTGAACACGCCGATCGCCAGGGTCCAGGCGAAGCCCTTCACGGGGCCCGAGCCGAAGCTGAACATGATGCCGGCCGAAATCAGGCTGGTGATGTTGGCGTCGAGGATCGACACCAGCGCCAGCCGGTAGCCGGTGTCGGCCGCCGACATCGGCGTTCGTCCCGCCGCGGCCTCGTCGCGCATCCGTTCGTAGATCAGCACGTTGGCGTCGACCGCCACGGCCAGGGTCAGGATCAGGCCGGCGATGCCCGGGAAGGTCAGGGTCGCCTGGGTGAACGACATGATGCCGACGATCAGCAGCACGTTGGCGATCAGGGCCAGGGCGGCAAAGACGCCGAACAGGCCGTAGGCCAGGATGATGAAGACGAACATCGCCGCAGCCCCGATGGCCAGCGAGATGGCGCCGGCCTTGACCGCGTCCGCGCCCAGTTCGGCGCCGACGGTGCGTTGCTCTTCGATGTTCAACTGGGCCGGCAGGGCGCCGGAGCGCAGCAGCAGGGCCAGTTCCGAGGCGCTTTCGACGGTGAAGCTGCCGGTGATCTGGCCCGAACCGCCGAGGATCGCGCCGTTGATGGTCGGGGCGGAGATCACCTTGTTGTCGAGGACGATGGCGAAGCGCTTGCCGATGTTGCGGGCGGTGGCGTCGCCGAACTTGCGCGCGCCGGGGCCCTTGAAGCGGAAGGACACGGCCGCCGCGCCGTTCTGGTCGAACGACTGGTCGGCGCTTTCGAGGTCGTCGCCCGAGACCAGGGCGCGCTTCTTCAGGGCGTAGTAGGGCGCGAAGCGGTCGCCGGCGACCAGCACCGTGCCCGGAGGCATGCGGCCCGATGCCATTTCTTCCTGGGTGACCGTCTCGTCGACCATCTGGAAGGTCAGCTTGGCGGTCTTGCCGATCACGGCCTTCAGACGCTCGGGATCGCTTTCGCCGGCGGCCTGGATGACGATGCGATCGGCGCCCTGGCGGGTGATCGTCGGCTCCTTGGTGCCCATGCTGTCGATACGGCGACGGATGGTCTCGATCGACTGCTCGACCGCCTTGGCGGCGTCGGCCTTGGCGGCTTCCGGCGCGAAGGTCAGCTCGATGCGCTGGTCAGCCTTGGTCGAGACGACGACGTCCTTGGTCAGCGTGCCCTGGATCTGGCTGCCGAGCTTGTTCAGCTCGGTGACCGCCGCGCCCACCTTCGACGGATCGTCGATGCGCACCGAGATGACGCCATTGGCCTCGCCCAGGCCGTTGAAGCTGATTCCGGCCGTGCGGAGGCTGGTGCGCGAGTCCTCGACGAGGTTGCTCAGGCGCTCCTTGCGCAGGGCTGCGGTGTCGACCTCATACAGGAGGTACGACCCGCCCTGGAGGTCGAGGCCCAGGTTCAGCTTCTGCTTGGGAACCCATCCCGGCAGGGCGTCTAGCGTCTTCTGCGGAAGCAGGTTCGGCAGGGTGAAGACGATGCCGAAGATCACCGACAAGGTGACGATGGCGATCTTCCAGCGGGATAGGCTCAGCATGGACTACGGGGCTCTCGACGACGCCGGGGCGCCAGGGCGGGCTAGGTCTTGGACGTTAAGTCTCAGTTCTTCGGGTCGTTGGCCGGGGCCGGTTCGCCCTTGGCGGTGACTTCGGTGATCATGCCCTTGCGGACCTTCACCGTGACGCCTTGAGCGATCTCGACGCCGACTTCCTTTTCCTCGACGCGCACAACCTTGCCCAGCACGCCGCTGGACAGCACGACGTTGTCGCCGCGCTTGATGTTGTTGAGCGTCGCCTGATGTTCCTTGGCGCGCTTCTGCTGCGGGCGGATCAGCATGAAGTAGAACAGCACGACCATGAGGATGATCGGCGCAATGCCGACGATCTGCTGTTGCAGGGCGGGATCCATATCGACTCCAAAATATCTGCGGGCGGGTCGCCTGAAATAGGGGTCCCGCCAAGTCGGCGGAAGCTATGCGTTCACCTAGCCATTTGCAATGAGCGCGCTTTTGTAATCAGGAGCCTTTTGCAACGGGAGCGCGGCGGGTAAGGAGCCAAGCCATGACCGACGCCGCCCTGCCCCTGCTCGCCCGCATCGCCGACGCCCTGGAGCGCCTGGCCCCGCCAGCCCCGCTCGCCCCCGACTTTTCGGGCGCGCGGCTGTTCCGTCACGACCCGGTCGCCGGCGCCTTCGTGGCCGCGCCCGACTACGCTATGGACATCGAGCTGCTGGTCGGGATCGAGCGCCAGAAGGACCGCTTCGTGCAGAACCTGCGCCGGTTCGCCGTCGGCCTGCCCTGCAACCACGTGCTGCTGTGGGGCGTGCGCGGCACGGGCAAGAGCTCGCTGACCAAGTCGGCCTTCATGGCCCTGGCCGCCGAATATCCCGATCTGAAGCTGGTCGAGGTGGATCGCGACGAGGTCGCCGCCCTGCCCCCGCTGTTCGACGCCCTGCGCGTGCGGTCCGAGCGCTTCGTGGTGCTGTGCGACGACCTGTCGTTCGAGGACGGCGCGGCGGCGGCCAAGGCCCTGAAGTCGGCGCTGGAAGGCGGCGTGGCCGGCCCGCCGGAGAACGTGCTGTTCGTCTCGACCTCCAACCGCCGTCACCTGATGCCGCGCGATCACGCCGAGAGCCAGGGCGCGATCGCCGCCGCCGAGGACGCCGAGGAGGAGATGAGCGTCTCCGACCGCTTCGGCCTGTGGATCGGCTTCCCGCCGATGGACCAGCCGACCTATCTGGCGGCGATCAACGCCTATGCCGATCGCTTCGGCCTCAAGGTCGAGAACCTGGAGCGCCGGGCCCTGCAGTGGTCTCAGCTGCGCGGCGCCCGCTCGGGCCGGGTGGCCTGGCAGTTCGTGCGCGACCTGGCCGGCGAACTGGGCGTACATTTGCCCGCATAAGAGAACATCGGGGGAGGCGCGGCCATGGCCAAGCCGTGGTTCAGGGTCAAGCGGTTCGGCTACGGCGCGGGGTTGCCCTGCGCGTGGCAGGGCTGGGTCGTTCTGGCCGCCCACCTGGCCTTGCTGATCGCCGCCTCCGCGCTCCTGACGGGCCGCCCTCTTCCGCTGTCGATCGTGGTGATCACGTCCACCCTGGGCGTGGTCTGGATCGCCTGGAAGACCAGCGACGCGCCCTGGCGCTGGAGGGATGGCGGAGAGGACTGAGGCCTCTCCACCTCCACCGTCAGTTCTTCTTGGCGTCCTTCACCGCGCCTTCCAGGTCGCCCGAGCGCACGCCGCCGACCACCTTGTCCTTCTTGCCTTCCTTCTTGAGTTCCTTGTCGCCGGTGATCGTGCCGACGGCGGACTCGACCTTGCCGGTGGTCTTCTGGGTCTTGCCGGCGTCCTTGTCGCAGGCGGAAAGGCCTAGCAGCGCGACGGCGGCGACAGCGACGAGGGAAAGCGGACGGGTCAGGTTCATGCGGTAGAGCTCCATGTGTGGAGGCTCAACGCCGCTTGCCGCGCTTTGGTTCGCCCTGCCTAGAGCTTCAGGCCGGTTCGACGACCGGCGGGGTCTTCTTCTCGGTCAGGGCCACCAGGGCCACGCCCAGCATGGTCGCCCCGCCGCCGATGACCAGCTGCGGCGACAGGTCGTCGCCCATGAACAGCACCCCGATCGTGCACGAGACCAGCGGCGTCAGCAGGAAATAGGGCGTCACACGCCCGGCCTCGCGCCGCTGCACCAGCCAGAACAGCAGGGCGCTGGCCCCGATGGTCGAGACGACGCCGGCGAACACCACGCAGGCCCAGGCGATCGGCGGCGCGGCCGTGACGCGCGGGATCACGTTCGGCTCGAAGGCGAAGGACAGGGCGATCAGCACCGGGGCGGCGATGAAGGCCGTCAATCCCTGCACCTTCAATGGCTTCACGCCCGGCGTCTTGCGCACCAGCACGGTGGCGACCGCCCAGATCGCCGCGGCGATCACGCCCAGGACGATGGCCGGCAGGTCGGCCGCGCCGTGCGGGTCCAGGCTCATCCAGGCGACGCCTGCGAAGGCGACGGCCAGTCCGGCGACGGCGGGGAGCCGCATCGTCTCGCCCAGCATGCGCCAGGCGAACAGGGCCGTGAACGGGATCCACAGCTGGGTGGCGACGACCAGGGGGCTGAGCGACTTGGCCATGCCGAAGGCCAGATAGATGATCGCGAAGTGGATCGGCCCCGAAAGCAGCACGATCAGCAGCAGCCGCCTCCAGTGCGGGAACGGCGGCCGCACGAACGGGAACAGGAAGGCCAGGGCCAGCAGGAAGCGAAGGCCGCCCACCATCATCGGCGGCAGGGCGGCGGTCGCCACCTTGGCCGCGGCGTTGTTCAGCCCCCAGGTCAGGATGATCGCCAGGATCGCGAGACGCTCGAGCGTCGTCAGGGGGCCGGTGGAGGCGGTCATGCCGCGCTTGGATCAGACCCCGCCGGTTCCTTCAACCCCACCGGCTCCGATGACGTCGCGAATGGCCGCCAGCAGGATGTCCAGGTCGGCGTCGGGCGTCGTGAAGGCCGGGGTCAGATAGACCACCTTGCCCATCGGCCGGATCCAGGCGCCCTTCTCCGCGAAGGCCTGGCACAGCGCGCCGACCGCCACCGGGGTCTCGAACTCGACCACCCCGATCGCCCCCAGCACCCGCACATCGACGACGCCAGGCGCGCTGCGGCAGGGCTCCAGCCCTTCCGTGAGAGCTGCCGAGATCCGCGCCACGTCGGCCTCCCACGCGCCGGTCTCGAACAGGTCGAGCGAGGCGTTGGCGGCGGCGCAGGCCAGGGCGTTGCCCATATAGGTCGGGCCGTGCATCAGGGCCGCGCCCGCCTCGTTAGACCAGAACGCCTCGAACACCTTGCGCGAGGCCACGGCCGCCGACAGCGGCAGGGTCCCGCCGGTGAGGGCCTTCGACAGGGTGACGATGTCGGGCTCGATCCCGGCCGCCTGCATGGCGAACAGCGTGCCCGTACGGCCAAAGCCGGTGAAGATCTCGTCGAAGATCAGCAGCACGCCGTGCCTGTCGGCCAGGCGGCGCAGGCGGCGCAGCACCTCGGGGTCGTGGAACAGCATGCCGCCGGCGCCCTGCACCAGGGGCTCGGTCAGCATGGCGGCGATCTCCCCGCCCCGTTCGGCGAGCAGGGCGTCGAGGGCGGCTTCGCTTGCATCGTCCAGCGGCAGGTCGGCGATCACCTGGCTGGGCATCACGCCCGAGAACAGGCTGTGCATCCCCTCCTCCGGGTCGCAGACCGTCATCGTCGCCAGGGTGTCGCCGTGATAGCCGCCGCGGAACGACAGGAACCGCGTGCGGCCGGTCTCGCCGCGATTGATGTGGAACTGTAGCGCCATCTTCATGGCGATCTCGACCGAGACCGAGCCGGACTCGGCGAAGAACACGTGGTCCAGCTCGCCCGGCAGGATGGCCGCCAGCCGCGCGGCCAGGCGATAGGCGGGCTCGTGGGCCAGGCCGCCGAACATCACGTGCGGCATGGCCTCCAGCTGCTCGCGCACGGCGGCGGCGATGTGGGGGTGGTTGTAGCCGTGGCAGGCCGTCCACCAGCTGGCGATGCCGTCGACCAGCTCGCGCCCGTCGGCCAGCACGAGCCTCGAGCCATGGGTGCGCACCACCGGAAGCGGCGCCGGGGCCGTCTTCATCTGGCAGTAGGGCCGCCACACGTGCTTGGCGCCTTCGGCGAGCCAGTCTGGGGTGGTCATGGCGATCCTTTGCGTTGCGCCGAGGGGGCCGCTTGCCTAGAGCCACTTGCCCCCCAAGGGCAAACGGGAATCTGAATCGGCATGCACAGTCTGGACGCCTTCGCGAGCGGCAAGCTCGCGGCCCTGGAGGCCATGAGCCTGCGCCGCCGGCTGAAGCCCACCCGCCGCCTGCCCAGCGCGATCGTCGAGCGCGACGGCAAGCGGCTGCTGTCCTTCTCCTGCAACGACTATCTGGGCCTGTCGCAGCATCCGGCGGTGATCGCCGCCGCCCAGGCCGCCGTGGCCGACTACGGCGCGGGCTCGGGCGCCTCGCGACTGGTCACCGGCGACAGCCCGCTGATCTCGGAACTGGAGAGTCGCCTGGCCCGCCTGAAGGGAACCGAGGCCTGCGTGGTGTTCGGCTCGGGCTATCTGGCCAACACCGGGGTGATCCCGACCTTCGCCGGCAAGCAGGACGTCGTCTTCGTCGACGAGTTGGCCCACGCCTGCATCTGGGCCGGGGCGCAGCTGTCCGGCGCCAAGGTGGTCAGCTTCCCGCACAACGACAGCGACGCCCTGGCCGAGCTGCTGGCGGAGCACCGCTCGGCCTTCCGCCACGCCATCGTCGCCACCGACGGGGTGTTCTCGATGGACGGCGACGTCGCGCCGCTGGACTGGCTGTCGGCCGTCTGCGAGGCCAACGACGCCTGGCTGCTGGTCGACGACGCCCATGGCGTGGGCGTGCTGGGCGAGGGCAAGGGCACGGCCGCCCTGTTCCCCGACGCGGCGATCCCGCTGCAGATGGGCACCCTGTCCAAGGCCCTCGGCTCGTACGGCGGCTATCTGTGCGCCTCGCAGAGCGTGGTCGACTTCCTGAAGACCCGGGCCCGCACCGTCGTCTACACCACCGGCCTGCCGCCGGCCTCGGCGGCCGCCGCCATCGCCGCCATCGACCTCATCGAGGCCGATCCCGCCTTCGCCGCCCAGCCGCTGCGCAAGGCCCGACTGTTCACGAAAGCCGCCGGCCTGCCGCCTGCCGAGAGCCCGATCGTGCCGGTGGTGATCGGCGAGGCCGACGCGGCCCTGGCCGCCTCCGCCGCCCTGGAGGCCGAGGGCTTTCTGGTCGTCGCCATCCGGCCGCCGACCGTGCCGGCCGGCACGGCCCGTCTGCGCCTGGCCTTCAGCGCCGACCACCCCGACGACGAGGTCCTGCGCCTGGCCGCCCTGGTCCGCCCCTATGTCGAGGCCGGCCAGTGACCGCCCTGTTCGTCGCCGGAACCGGCACCGACATCGGCAAGACCCACGTCGCCTGCGCCCTGATCCGGGCTCTCAAGGCGCGCGGCGTCGCAGTGGACGCCTTCAAACCGGTCGTCAGCGGCTTCGATCCCGAGGCCCCCGCCGCCAGCGATCCCGCCCGCCTGGCCGAAGCCCTGGGCGACCCAGCCGCCCTGCCCCGCATCTCGCCCCGCCGCTACCGCGCGCCGCTGGCCCCGAACCTCGCCGCGCGGCTGGAGGGCGACACCCTCGCCCTCGAAGACCTCGCCGCCGACTGCCGCGCGGCCCTGGCCGGCGACCACGAGCTGATGCTGGTCGAAGGCGCCGGCGGGGTGATGTCGCCCCTCACGGACGAGGCCACCAATCTCGACCTGATCGCCGCCCTGGATCTGCCGGTGTTGCTGATCGCCGGCTCCTACCTGGGCACGATCAGCCACGTGCTGACGGCCCTGGTCGCCCTGCGCGCGCGAAACGTCGCCATCGCCGCCATCGTCATGAGCGAGAGCCTGGACGCCCCCGACCTCTTCCAGACCGCCGACGCCCTGCGCGCCTTCGAACGCGAGACCCCGATCTTCCTTGCGCCGCGCGACGAACATTGGGACGCAAAGGCTCTGGCGGAACACCTGACCAAGGGGCTCTGAAACGCATGCGCGTGGCGATGATCGGCCTGGGCGACATCGCCCGCAAAGCCTACCTGCCGGTGCTGGGCGTCCGTCCCGACGTGCAGTTGGCCTTCGTCACCCGCAACACCGCCCCCCTCGACGAGCTGGGCGCGGCCTGGCGCGTGGATCGCCTTCACACCGATCTGGACGAGGCCCTGGCCCAGGGTATCGACGCCGCCTTCGTCCATGCCGCTACAAGCGCCCACCCAGACATCGTCCGCCGGCTGGTCGAGGCCGGCGTGCCGACCCTGGTCGACAAGCCGATCGCCGACACCCTGGCGCAGACCGAGGCCCTGGTGGATCTCGCCGAAACCCGTGGCGTGTCGCTGGCGGTCGGCTTCAACCGTCGCTTCGCCCCGCCCTATCTCGCCGCCGCCGACCTCAAGGCGCCGCTGGTGGTGATGCAGAAGCATCGCCGCGCCTATCCCGACGGCCTGCGCCGGGCGGTGTTCGACGACTTCATCCACGTGATCGACACCATCCGCTTTCTCGCGCCGATGGCGACGCGGGCGCGGATCAGCGGCCACGCGGTCGACGGCAAGATGCTGCACGCCAGCCTGCATCTGTCCGGCCCAGGCGTCGACGCCTTCGCGATCATGAACCGCGACAGCGGCGCCGACGAGGAGGTTCTGGAGGTCTCGGGCGGCGGCGCCAAGCTGCGGGTCGCCGAACTGTCCGACGTCATCGACTACGCCGGCGGCGAACGCCTGACCCGGCGCGGCAACTGGACCTCGGTCGGCCGCCAGCGCGGCTTCGAAGGCCTGGTCGAGCACTTCCTCTCGGCCGTGCGCGAGGGCCGCCGGCTGCCGGCCCTGGACGCCCTGGAAACCCACCGCCTGTGCGAGGCGGTGGTCTCCGAACTGACGGCCTAAAAGTCGGCCGACAGCGTCACCTGGAAGGTCCGGTGCGAGCCGGGCCGGAAGGTGGCGGCGGTGCTGACCGTGGTAGTGATCGTGCCCAGGTAGTCCTCGTCGAAGATGTTGTCGACGTTGACGCGGGCCTTGACCTGCTTCAGCGGCCCGACGCCGAAGCCGTCGCCGAGATCCACATAGGCGTTCCAGACCGTGTAGCCGTCGGTCTTCTCGGTGTTGGTCATGTTGGTGTAGCGGTCGCTGAGGTGGCGGGCCGAGACGTTGACCACGGCCCAGTCGACCGGCTCCCAGGTCACCCCGCTCTGGAACAGCCAGGTCGGGAAGTCGGGCAGCGTGTTGCCGGCGATGGCGTTGGTCCCGAAGTTGTTCTCGAACTCGGCGCGGTTGTACGACAGGTTGGCGTTGAAATAGATCTTGCCGCCCAAGAGCTCGGGCTTCCACTGACCGCTGAATTCGGCCCCGTGCGCCTCCACGGCCCCGACGTTCTGGTAAAAGGTTTCGGTCGTCGTGCTGCCCGGCACCACCGAGGCGTAGGACTGCAGCCGGTTGTCGAAGGCGGTGTAGTAGATCACGGCCGAGGCGTTGAAGGTCGCGCGGTTGGCGCGATAGCCCACCTCGAGGTTCTGCGAGGTTTCCGGCTCGGGACCGGGCACGGTCGGGCTGGCGGCCGAGAAGATGTCATCGGCGCCGCGCGGCAGGGCCAGGTTCTCCGAATAGGAGGTGAACACCTGGTCGCGGCTGTTGATCGAATAGACCAGCCCCACCTGCGGCAGGAAGCCGTCCTTCCAGTTGTCGGTGATCGTCGGCCTGCGCTGGGCGATGTAGTCGGCCGGGTTGCGGTAGCCGCTGATCTTGTAGTCGATGTCGGTGGACTTGAAGCCGAGCTCGACCTTCAAGCGCTCGTCGAATAGCTTGACGGTCTCCTTGAGGAAGAACTGGGTGGTCTCGCGGGTCGAGACGTAGTTGCGCTGCAGGTGCACCGGTTCGTTGAGCAGCGGCACCCCGTCCGGGTCGCCATTGACGGTATTATAGCGCGCCTGGGTGCGGTGGTAGTCGTCCTTCTCCAGCCAGACGCCGGCCTGGACGGTGTGGACGCCCGTCCGCCAGGTCCCGCCGACCGTGACGCCCTTGCGGATGCCGTCGACGCCCGAGAGGCCGTATTGCAGGCCCTTGGGCGCGGTTAGACCCGAGACATAGGCCTTCTCGTTGTCGTAGCTGGTCTTGGAGACCGAATAGGCCTCGGGCGAGACGCCGTAGCCGCCCTTGTCCTCGTAATAGGCCGTCGAGCGGATCTCGAAGGCCTCGCCGATCGGCTTGTTCAGCGACAGGCCGTACAGGTGGTCCTGCCGGGCGTTGACCGCGAACTTGTAGTACTGGTTGTAAGCCGCGTTCGAATACTTCACCCCGGCGGTGGTCTCCGCAAGCAGCGGCACATAGCCGAGATAGGCGAAGTCGCGGCCCTTGCGCCCGAAGGTGTCGGGCGTGGGGGTGGTTCCCAGGTACTGGGCCTTGGTGATCGACGGGGAGTCGTAGTCGTAATAATCGTTGTGCACGGTCTGGAACGTCAGGTTCCCGCCGCTCTCGAAGGCGTAGTCGACCTTGCCCTCGTAGTGCTCGCGCTTGATGAAGCCTGGGCCGCGCCACAGGTCGCCCTTGATCCACGATCCGGCGACATAGCCCGACAGATTGCCGATCTTGCCGCTTTCGAGGCGCAGGAAGCTGCGACGAAGATTGTCCTCGCCCAGGGTCTGGCTGATCGAGCCACCGGCGTCGACGTCGGGCGTCTTGGTGAAGTAGTCGACGATCGGTCCCAGCGAGGCGTAGCTGGGCAGGGAGACGTCGCCGGCCCCGGCCGAGGCCTGCACACGCCCCAGGTTCTCGTTGTCGACATAGCGATAGATCGGGCTGCCGCCGAACTGGTCGCTGCGGCCCATCGGGATGCCGTCGAGCAGGAAGCCGATCTGCTGGAAGTTGAAGGCCCGCACCGACACCGAGTTGCCAAACTCGTACATGCCCAGGGCGTCATTGGCCTGGACGTTGAAGCCCGGCAAGCTCTCCAGCATCTTCAGGCCGGTCACCCCGGCCGGGGCCGAGAGCAGCGCGTCGCGGGTGATCGAGACGGTGGCCGTGGCCTGGTCGGTGCCGATGGCCACGCTGGCCTCCGAAACCCGCCGGCCAGTGACGACCACGGCCTCGACCTCGGCGGGATCCGGGTCGGGCTCGGCGGCCAGGGCGGGCGTCGCCACGCCAAGAACGCTGGCGGCGAGCAAGGCGGCTCTGAGGCGGCGGACGTCGCCCCGATGGTTCGACACGGCTTGGATCATGGCTATCCCCTGCTGTTGACCCCGGCGAGCCTGGCTCCCGACCGCAGGTCAAAAAACAGAAATCGCCATTACTTCAGCCCACTTTTCTGGGTGTCGCCCCGCGTGACAAACGAGATGATTTAATATGCAAGCCCACCATTACTCGACAGCGGGCAACAGAGTATGGCGATCCCGCCGCGCGTATTGAACGCATACGGGAAACAGTTCGCTCTAACCTGAAATCCGGCTTGTCTCGCGGGATCGAGGCGACGCCAGTCCAACCCGCCACGCCGGCCGCGTCAAAGGCCGACATCGCTCCCCACACGGATCATCTCCCGATGCCGCTCGCCACGGCGCCGGAGGCGTCGGAACGCCCAGGGAAGACGCGCAAAGAAAAAGCGGCCGGTCCCGCGGGGAACCGGCCGCCTGTCTGTCGTTCGAGCCTTGTCCGGCTCTAGAACGGGATTTCATCGTCCAGGTCGGCCGAGAAGCTCTCGCGCGGGCCGCTGGGCTGGCTGCGCGGGGCGCCGCCGCCGAAGTTGCCGCCGCCTTGGCCGCCGCCGTAGCCGCCGCCACCGCCGCCCTGGCCGTAACCCTCGTCATAGCCGCCGCCCGGCGCGGCGCCGGCGCCGTCGCCGCGGCCGCCCAGCATCGTCAGTTCGCCGCGGAACTTCTGCAGCACGATCTCGGTGGAGTACTTTTCCTGGCCTTGCTGATCGGTCCACTTGCGGGTCTGGATCGCGCCCTCGATGTAGACGGTCGAGCCCTTGCGCAGGTAGCTCTCGGCCACCTTCACCAGGTTGTCGTTGAAGATCACGACGCGGTGCCACTCGGTCTTTTCCTTGCGCTCGCCGCTGGAGCGGTCGCGCCAGGTCTCGGACGTGGCGATGCGCAGGTTGGCGACGCGGTCGCCCGAATTGAGGGTGCGGATCTCGGGGTCGGCCCCGAGGTTGCCGACGAGGATGACCTTGTTGACGCTGCCAGCCATTTGGCGAATGCCCTGTTCTCGCCCGGCGACCCTATGCGCCGGAATCTCGAGCGGAGACGTTAACGACTCAGCAAGGCGGAAATCAAGAATTGTTCACTAAACGTTCCTGTGAACAGAGGGCGGTTATCCACCGCCCTCTCCTCGCCTCGCGGTCGACGCCTCAGCGGGCCGGCAGCGCGCCCGGCACCGCCAGGCGGCCGTCACCCGTGCGCACCAGCGACATGAACCGGGCGCCCTCGTAGCTGTCGCCCAGATAGATGCCTTCGCGCTCCACGAAGATGAACTTGCCCTGGTAGGAGCCGGTCAGTTGCTCCTTCCGCAGACCCATGCGCAGGAAGCGGATGCGCATGCCCTCGAGCGTGGCCGCGCAGGTCTCCATGTTCGGCACGTTGCGCTCGACGGGGTTGAACTGCAGCGTTCCGTCCTTCTTCTCGACCACGTGGTTGCAGACGCCCTGGTCGAAAGGCGCGGGGGTGGCCTTGACGCAGCCCGACAGGCCGGCGGCCGCGACGCCCAGGGCCAGGACGGCGACGATGGGGAAAACGCGCATCGGAAAACTCCTTAGGCCCAAGAGCCCCTCCCGACGGGAAGGACCTTTATTCAGATAGCTGGAGCGCGCCTGGGCGCGCCCCAAGGCGCGCTCAGCCGACGCTGGGAATGGCGCAGGTGGCGGCCTGTTCCACGACGAGGTGGAACGAACGGTTGTCGGACGAGGCCTCCACCCGGCCCGGCAGCAGGCGCAGGGTCTCGTCGCCCCAGCGGCCGTAGGTGGCGCCGCCCGGGCGCTCGCACTTGCCGGCGAACAGCTGCTGGATGCAGGCGTTCTGGGTGATCTCGCCCGGCAGCTTGTTCCATTGGCCGCCCGCATAGCGCTGGCAGACGCCCAGGGGGGCGCTGGAGGCCGGGATCGCGCCCGAGGCGGTGGGCGTCGGCGCGGGCGTGGCGACGGGCGCGGCCACGGTCGGCGGCGGCAGCGGGGTCAGCACCGTGCCGGCCTGGTCGGCGGCGGCCAGGGCCCCGGTCTCGTCAACGCCGACGTCGAGGGCGCCGGTGGCCACGCCGTTCTTCTTGGCGCAGTCGGCCAGGGTGGTCTCGCCGACGAACTGGCCGCCGACGAAGCAGCGCAGCGGACGGGCGGGATCGTTCAGCTTGCCGTCGTCGGGACGGCCGGTCTCGACGATCAGGCCGCCGCGCGAGGCCGGCGGATCCTCGGCCGGCTTGCGATCCTTGCCGCCCATCAGGCCGAAGGCCACGGCCAGGCCAGCGATCACCGCCAGGGCCGCTCCGCCGCCCAGCAGCACGCGTCGATCTTTGAGAAGTTCCATGCCCCCTGGCTACGACGCGTCGATGACGGTTTCAAGCGCCGCGAGGGTTTGCGGGGCTTAGCCGCCGGTCAGACGGTCGAGGGCGGCCTGGTAGTTGGAGATCTGGTTGGTCAGATAGGCGGGCGCGGTGCCGCCGGTCTTGCCCGAGGTCGCGGTCGAGCCGTCGGCCTTCACGCCGTTGGCGATGTCGGCCATCTCGCGATAGGCGTTGCGGATGGCGGCCGTGGCCGACTTCAGCAGGTCGGCCGTGGTCGCGCGGGCGGTCTCGTCGACGAGGCTGAGCTCGGTCGGCAGCTTCAGGCCGTAGACCGGCCCCTTGCCGTCGGCCGAGACGGTGCGGCCGTCGTCGGTCTTGGTGTTGCGCACGATGCCGGAGGCCAGGCCCAGAGCGCTGAGCACGTTGCTGTCGCCCTTGCCCGGCAGCACTTCCACCGTCGAGGTGTTGTAGGCCGGGGTGATCTTCAGCTTGCGCATGTTGCCGTCGCTGGAGATCGACACCTTGGCGGCGTAGCCCGAGGCCCGGCGGATCTTGTCGGCCAGGGTGTCGAGCGTGTCTTCGGCGCCGATGGTGATGGTGGTCAGCGGGCCGCGCTCGCGCGTGCGGATCTGGAAGGTGTCGCCAGGACGGGCCGAGGTCGCCGAGACGATCTTATCCGACTGGACGTAGTTCATCGTCCCGCGCGGCAGGCCCAAGATGTCGAGGGCGCTGGAGCCGGAGGCGTCGACCGCGATCGAGGTCGGGGTGGCGTAGCCGTCCTTGCCGGTCAGGCGCTGTTCCCAGGTGGCGTCGCCGGTGGCCATGTCGATCTGGGCGACATAGCCGTCCTTGGTGCCGACCGTCGCCTGGCCCGCCAGGTCCTTGCCGGCCGAGCCGACCAGCCAGGCCTGGCCGTTGGAGACCGCCATGCCGGTGACCGTGTCGTCGCCGGTCCCGCCGTAATAGGCCAGGGTGTCGCCCGAGGTGTTGGTCAGGTCGAGCGACAGCTGGGCCACGAAGCCGTCCGAACCGCCCGAGGCGGCCGACTTGACGTTGTTCACGGCCAGCGAGCCGTTGGTCGTGTAGCCGCCGACATAGAGCTGGCCGTTGTCGATGGCCAGGCCGGCGATGTCGCCGCCCTTCAGCGTGCCGAGGTCGCGCGTCGCGCCCACGGTCATGGTCGCGGCCTTGGTGTAGGTGACCGGCTTGGTCTCGTAGGCCCCGGCCGAGTTCAGCGCGGTGCGGTTCTCGGTCACCACGGTGGTGGCGACGTTGAAGCTGCGCAGCATCGCCTCGCTGCCTTCCTTGCTGGCGACGATGACCTTGCCGCCATCGACGACCATGCCCGAGACGGTGTCGTTCTCGGCGCTGCCGAAATGGGTCGTGAACAGCGCCTTGGGCGTGCCCGCGATGTCGGTCGCAAAGCCCGTCAGATAGTTGTCGTAGCCGCCCTTCGAGGCCGAGCCGGTCGCGCCGGGCAGGTCCGACTTGGTGCGGCCGGCCACGTAGACGACGCCGTCCTGGCCAAAGGCGACGGCGGTGGCCTCGTCTTCCAGCAGGCCGCCGCGACGCACCGTCCAGGCCTCGTCGCCGGCGGCGTCGTAGAGCGAGACGAAGCTGTCGGTGACCGTGCCGTTGCTGTCGGAGTTGATCGGGCCGGTGGTGGCGCCGGTCAGGGTCCCGGCCACGGAGCCGGCCACGGCCACCTTGCCGTCGCTAGACACGGCGATCGAATAGCCGGTGGCGGTGTCGGCCGCGCCCAGGCTGCGGGCGTAGAGCAGCTTGCCGGCCGAGTCGTACTTCAGCAGGGCGACGTCCTGGTCGCCCTTGATGGTCTGGCTCTCGACGCTTTTTTCGACGTCGGCCAACACGTAGATCGAGCCGTCGGCTCCGGTCACGGTCTTGTGGACCTTGGCGACCGTGCCCTCGAGCGTGTCGGAGAACACCTTGGTGCCGGCCGTCGCGCCCGAGCCGGCGCCGTACTTGGTCAGGGTGTTCTCGATGACCGCGTCGTCGGTCTTGGTGTCCTTGTCCGGGTCGGGGTTGCCGGCCTCGGTGGTGACGTAGATGGCGGGCTTGGTCGCCGTGGCCGTGAAATTCACCTTCTCGATCGAGTCGCCGCGGATCCGCAGAGCGAAGTCGTCGCCGGTGGCCGGCAGCTTCACCGTCTGGCCGTTGACCGTGGTGGTGCGCGCCACGCCGGCGGTGCGCTCGACGGCGAAGGTGGTGTTGTAGCCGGCCGTCGAGAGCTTCTCGTTGAAGAAGCTGACCACGTTGGCCATGGTCCGCGGCTTGGTCCCCATCTCCGACAGGTCCATCTTCAGCGTCGTGGTCTCGCCGAACTTGGTCACCGCCATGTCGAAGCTGACATTGCCCTTGAACTGCGGGACCTCGTCGTCGACCTGGCCGGTATAGAGCGTGCTGGTGACGTAGCCATAGACGTTCTTGGGAATGCCGACGGTGGACTTGTCGGTGGTCATGGCCGCGCCGGTGGTCAGGCGCATGTTCTCGCCGTTCAGGTTCTGAACGTAGTTGGTCAGCTCCGTCAGCCCCTTGGTCATCGCCGTCTGCAGGCGCTTGATCTCGCTGTCGGAGACGTTCTTCTCGCTGGACCGGCTGGCCAGGGCCGTCAGGGTGTTGAGCGCCTGGTAGGCAGTGAAAAGCTTCTTGTAGTCGCCGCTGATGCCCGGCGAGGCCGCCTCGGCGGCGCCTTCGTCGACGAACTTGCGGCCGTTCAGCGCCGACTTGACCAGATCGCTGGCCTGGGTGCTGACGGTGGTCCAGGGCGCGGCCGGAATGGCCTTCTTGCTGGACGAGGACGAGGTGGTGCCGGTCGTGGCCGTGGACGTGCTGGCGCCCGTCAGGCCGACCTTGGCCTGATAGTAGCTCAGCAACGAACTGGTGTCGAAAGTGATCACGACAGCTTCCACGGAAGGCGCAATGCGCCACACAGCGGCAATCTACGGTTATGAACGCTGACGTTTCGTTAAGACGTGTGAATCGAATTCGGCCCGAGGCCCCAGATCAGGCCGCGATCAGGTGGGCGTCGCTGAGCGAGCGCCGGGCCTCTTCGCGCAGGATCGCCCACTCCTCGGCGAGGATGCCCAGCAGCACCACGTCGCGCGGCTCGCCGTTCTTCAGCACGTGGCCTCGCAGATAGCCTTCGCGGCGGAAACCCGAGGCGGACTGGGCCTTTAGCGCCGCGTCGTTGTCGGCCATGACCTCGGCGAAGACCTTGTGCAGGCCCAGCTCGCCAAAGGCCTTGTCGAGACCCAGCACCTGGGCGGCCCGCCCTACCCCGCGACGGCGGGCGTCGGCGGCGCCGACGAACCAGTTCCAGCCGGCGCGGCGATGGTGCGACAAAAGGCCCGTCAGGGTCAGCAGGCCGGCCGGCTCGCCGCCCCGCACGATCATCCAGCCCTGCATGTCGGGATCGCGGCGCAGCGCCTCGAACCAGGCGGCGTGGGCGTCGCGGCTGGGGAACGCCGCGTCGGACATCCAGCGATCGACCTCGGGCTCGGCGCGCCAGCGAAACAGCACCGCCTCGTCTTCGTCCTTCAAGTCCCGCAGATCGATCATGCCGCGCGAATCCCCACACACATCGCCCTGGGTAACAGTACCGACGTGCAGAACGCCGGCCTAGGGCAAGACCGGCGTTCTATCGTACAATTACGTTAGGAGAGCGACGCTCGCGGATATTTGCGGCGCGCGGCGCGTCGTCAGGCGCGCATGCCTAGGCTTCGAGCGCCTTAGCTATTGCCGAACAGCGACAGGATCAGTTGCGGCGCGCCGTTGGCGATCGACAGCGCCTGGGCGCCGAGCTGCTGCTTGACCTGGAGGGCCTGCAGGCGGGCGCTTTCCTTGGCCATGTCGGCGTCGACGAGGTTGCCCACGCCGGTCTCCAGCACGTCCGAAAGCTTCGAGACGAAGGTGTTGTGGCCGTCGATCTGCTTGGCCTGCGAGCCGATCGAACCGACCGCCTGGTTGACCGAGGCGATGGTCGCGTCGAGACGCGCCAGGACGTTGGTGGCCTGGGTCAGGGTCGAGATGCTGTCGCCGGCGACCAGGCTGTTGTTGGGGCTGCCCAGCGACAGGGTCTGCAGGTTCAGCGAGATGACCGTCTGGGCGTCGGCGTCGGCCAGGAAGGTGATGGCGCTGGTCTGGCTGCCGTTGAGGATGTTGGCGCCGTCGAAGGTGGCGCTGTCGACAACCTGGCTCAGGTTGCTCAGCAGCCCCTGGAAATCGGCGTCGAGGGCCTTGCGCGACGAGGTCGACAGCGAGCTGTCCTTGGCCGCGACCACCTTCTCGCGCATCTGGTTGAGCAGGTCGGAGACCGTCTCGCCGGCGGTCAGGGCGACGTCGGCGATCGAGGTGGCGCGGTCGAGGCTGATCTTGACCGAGGACAGGGCCGAACGGTCGGCCTGCTGGTCCTGGGCGATCGACCAGACGGCGGCGTTGTCCTTGGCGCTCGAGATCGCAAGGCCGGTGTTGATGCGGGTCTGGACGCCCTGCATCTCGTCGTTGGTCTTGTTCAGATTCTGCAGGGCGATCAGCGCAGGCTGATTGGTGTTCACGCTCAGCGTCATCACGATCTCCGAACGGCGTTCTCGCCGACTTACGAGGGAGCTCGGTACGCGATTCGGCGGCCGAGCGGATCGACCGTGAACTTGCGGCTGAGGGAGTAAGAATATGGTTAACGCGCGTAAACCATAACGCGCCTGCGACGTCGCGCCGCAAGCGTGATCCGGAAAACCCTTGCTCGACAGGCCTTTGGGCGCGAACGCCCCTAGGTCAGGCCGTCATAGATCGCGCCGGGGCCGTAGGACGCGTTGTCCTTGAACCTCAACACGTCTTCACGCGGGTACTGCTTCAGCGTCTCGCCGGTGCGCCGGTCGACCGTCTTGTAGACGTAGACGCCGCTGTCGGCGTCCTCCTCGATCACCAGGCGCAGGTCGCCCGGCTGAGGGCCGTTGTCGACCTTCTGCTCGGCGGCGCTGGCGGAGCCCTTGCGGGCCTCGGCCTGGCGGACGTCGGACACGACTTCGCCGTCCGAGGTCTTGCCTGGGACGGTGGGCGGAACGATCGGGTTTTGCGCGGACATCTCTTGAACAGGAGCCGTCAGCGCGGCTTGGCTTTCCATCTCTCCCATCGCCGCCGGTTCTCGGCGGCGCCTCTGTTATCCCCTCCCCGGCGAAGGCCGAAGAAAGGCGGGGGCGGCCCGTGAGGACCGCCCCCTGCTCGTTCCTTATCGGAACAGGCTCAGGACCGTACCGGTCGACTGGTTGGCGATAGACAGCGCCTGGATGCCGAGCTGCTGCTTGGTTTGCAGAGCTTGGAGCTTGGCGCTTTCCTTGGCCAGGTCGGCGTCGACCAGGTTGCCCACGCCCGCGTCGAGGCTGTCTTGCAGCTTGCCGACGAAGGTCAGGTGGGTGTCCAGGCCGGTCGAGCTGGTGCCCAGCGAAGCCAGCTTGTTGGTCGTCGTTTGCAGGGCCGTGTCGATGGTCGCAATCATCGTCTTGGCAGCAGCGGCGTCCGCGAAGGTGGTGCTGGTGCTCAGGCCGATACCAGCCAGCGACAGGGTCTTGGAGTTCACCGTGATGGCGGTGCCGTCCGAGTTGGCCAGGAAGCTGAGCTTCGTGGTCGAACCGTCGATGATGCTGGCGCCGTTGAACTTGGCGTTGCTCACGGCCTTGGTGATCTGGTCGCGCAGCGAGGTGAAGTCAGACTTCAGAGCGTTGAACGAGGCAGTGTTCAGCGAGGTGTCGGAAGCGGCCAGGGCCTTTTCCTTCATCTTGCCGAGCAGGTCCGTGACGGTGTCGCCGGCGGCCAGAGCGACGTCGATCGTGGATTGACCGCGTTGCAGCGAGTCCTTCACGGCGTTCATCGAGGAGGCGGTGGCCGACTGGTTCTTGGCGGTGGCCCAGATGGCGCCGTTGTCTTTGGCGCTACCGATCTTCTTGCCGGTGTTGATACGCTGTTGCGTAACGGCGAGATCGCTGTTGGTCGAGTTCAGGTTTTGCAGGGCGATCATCGCGCCCGAGTTCGTGTTGATGCTGTTCAGCGCCATAACGAATATGTTCCTATTTCAGGTTGTCCGACGTCATTTTGACTGCCGGGAGCGTTTTGCTCGCTGAACTAGGAAGCAACTACCGGGCCAAACCTGCCCACTCGCGCAAAATTTTTAAGTCGTTGAAATTACTGCGTTATATGTTCGTTTAGGATGCCGTCACCCGGCACTTCCTGCCTACTTTGAGCGCCCGTCGGCAATATTTGCCGGGCAGGTTTCAGCAGATGCGACCGTTTTGCCCATCTGAAAATCGACCAGTGCTCACCGAAAGTCCGCCCACGGAACCTGATCGGAAAAAAAGAAAACGCCGGGCGATCTTGCGATCGCCCGGCGCTTGCCGCCGCTCTGGCGCTTCTTCGATCAGCCCTTGAACAGGGACATGATCG
Organism: Caulobacter hibisci; assembly: GCF_016135805.1. GTDB lineage: Bacteria > Pseudomonadota > Alphaproteobacteria > Caulobacterales > Caulobacteraceae > Caulobacter > Caulobacter hibisci. The sequence goes on along the minus strand of NZ_JADWOX010000002.1, from coordinate 437,327 downwards.
ACTGGGGCGCCTGGTTGGCGATGGACAGTGCCTGCACGCCCAGTTGCTGCTTGGTTTGCAGCGACTGCAGCTTGGCGCTTTCCTTGGCCATGTCCGCATCGACGAGGTTGCCGACACCCGCGTCCAGGCTGTCCTGCAGCTTGCCCATGAAGGTCAAGTGCATGTCCAGGCCGACCGAGTTGGTGCCGAGCGAAGCCAGCTTGTTCGTCGTCGTCTGCAGCGAAGTGTCGATCGTGGCGATCATCGTCTTGGCGGCGGCGGCGCTCGTGAAGCTCGTGGTCGCCGACAGACCGATGCCCGTGAGGGACAGGGTCCGCGAGGAGACGGTGAAGGCCGAGCCCGTTTCGTTCGCGAGGAACTCGAGCTTGGTCGTCGAACCGTCGACAACGCTGGCGCCGTTGAACTTGGCATTCGTCACCGCTTTCGTGATCTGGTCACGCAGCGAGTCGAAGTCCGCCTTCAGGGCGTTGAACGAGGCGGTGTTGAGCGAGGTGTCGGAGGCGGCCAGAGCCTTTTCCTTCATCTTGCCCAGCAGATCGGTGACGGTGTCGCCTGCAGCCAGAGCAACATCGATCGTCGACTGACCGCGCTGGAGAGAATCCTTCACGGCGTTCAACGAGCTCGACGTCGCGCTCTGCATTTCAGCCATCGACCAGATCGCGCCGTTGTCCTTAGCGCTCGAGATCTTCTTGCCGGTGTTGATGCGTTGCTGGGTGGTGGTCAGCTCCGAGTTGGTGGCGTTCAGGTTCTGCAGCGCGATCATCGCGCCGGCATTGGTGTTGATGGAGTTGGCGATCATAGGAACCTACCGTTTTGGTGGAGAGCCCCGGCATTTTGCCGGCCGGGCGTTTTGCCCGCGGGAACCATCGCAAGCGGCGGGCCAGCTCGGACCACCTCGGCGCCAAATCGCAATGCCTTGAAATTAAAGGGAAATGTGAAGCGGCAGACCGGAAACGAAACCGCCCGGCGAATGCAACATTCGCCGGGCGGCAGGTTTTTCCGGGAGAGGCGGCAATCGGCGCCGAGCGGCGCCGTGGGATGCCGGAGGGCGTGGGATCAGGCCGCTTCGGCGCGGCCGGCCAGCCCCTGCATGATCATGCGGTTGATCTCGATCAGAGGCTCGAAGTCCTCTTCCTTGCGCATGACCAGGCTCGAGTGGCGACCCACCCAGATGCTCAGCGAGATGATGCTCGCGCGGAGCTCTTTCGTCATGGTGTTCTCAGGCAGCGCGCAATCGGTCGCCAGCGCCGACCAGACACGACGGTTCCAGTCCAGCGCCTTGATGCGCGTCTGGATATCGCTCTCGTCAGCCTGGGAAGCCTCCATGAGGGCCCGAGTCACCTGTCCGAACAGACGGTACTCGACCTCACGCGGATTCTCAGTCCTGGTCGCCGCCTGTTGGTAGGCCCGAAGAGACATTCCCCAACCTCTCGTCTTCGTAATCGATCAGCTTACGGCTCAGCATGAGCGCCTTGTAGTACTCGCGCGCCATGACGTGTTTCGAGATCGCGATGCAGTCGGCCAGAACGGCCGAATTGCGCACCACGCCCATGAACTCGGTCAGGCGGGTGGCGAACTCGTCGTAGTATTTTTCCGCTCCAGCTTCTTCCAGATACATCATCATGACCGGGAAGTAGATGCGACGAGATGGCGTAGTGACCTGGTCCGGCTGCATGATGTCCTTCTCACGCAGCACCGAGGCCTTGTTCTGGAGGACCAGCACGCCGCGACGATCGCCGTTTTGCACGACCGCCCCGTTCAACACGAATTTCTCGCCGGGCTTCAGCGACAGCTTCAAAGGCACTTTTGGCCGCTCCTTCCATCGCTGCGCCCGTCCGCCATAGTGGCGGTTCGCCGGAATGGCGTTCGGATCGGACCCTAGGTCGCCGTGGGTTAACGCCCTATTGCCGACCGCGCGACCGTAAGTCGCAGCTTAGGACTCAATTAAGCATACTCGCCCAGTGGATGAAGCCTCCCAATCGCCAAGGTGACCGCATGACCCGCAATCTCGGCTCAGGAATCTCGGCCGCCGCCCTCGCCGCCGCCGACGAGGCGGCCGGTCAAGGCGTGCATCTGGGCCTGCGGGCCGCGCAACTGGGTGATTCCGCCTCCTCCGATTCGATCGCCCGGCTGAATCGCGAAGCCCGCGCGGTCCGCGACCAGCAGAGCGTAAAGCTGCTCAACAAGGCCATCGTCGCCGTGCAGAACGGCGACTACGCCAACGCCGAGAAGCAGGCGCTGAAGGCTCTGAAAAAGGACGAACGCACGGGCGTGGCTTGGCACGTCCTGGCCGTGGCCCGCGAGAAGCTCGGCGACTTCGCCTCGTCGATGCAGTGCTACGAGGCGGCGCTGCAACTTCTGCCCAGCGAAGGCGCGGTGGCGGGCGATCTGGGCCGCCTGGCCTTCCGGCTGGAGATGCCCGACATCGCCGCCAAGCTGTTCATGCATTACCTCAAGGAGCGCCCCGGCGACCTGGAGGGGGTCAACAACCTGGCCTGCGCCCTACGCGACCTGAACCAGGAATCGGCGGCGATCGACGTGCTCAAGCCCGCGATCCAGGCCAACCCAGAGGTTCCGGCCCTGTGGAACACCCTGGGCACGGTGATGTGCAGCCTCGGCGAGGGCCGCACCGCCCTCACCTTCTTCGACGAGACGCTTCGCCTGGCCCCGAACTTCGGCAAGGGCCATCACAACCGCGCCTTCGCCCGCCTGGACCTCGGCGACGTCGAAGGCGCCCTGGCCGACTGCGAGGCCGGTATCGCCTCGGCCGATTCGGTCGAGGACCTGGCGACCATGCGCTTCGCCCACTCGACCATCCTGCTGGCCCTGGGCCGCGTGGCCGACGGCTGGGACGCCTACAAGGCCCGCCTCGACCCCGACCTGCCCGGCGCGCCGCACTATCCGATGCCCGTCCGCGCCTGGGAGACGGGCGAGGACCTGGCCGGCAAGCGCCTGCTGGTGCTGGCCGAACAGGGCCTGGGCGACGAGGTGATGTTCGCCAACACCCTGCCCGACGTCATCGAGGCCCTGGGGCCCGACGGCGCCCTGTCGTTGGTGGTCGAGCGCCGCCTGATCCCGCTGTTCGAGCGCAGCTTTCCGGGCATCGACGTCACGGCGCACCGCACCGTCGCCTACGAGGGCCGCACCTATCGCAACGCCCCCTTCGTCGAGGACTGGTCGAAGATCGACTGCTGGGTTCCGATGGCTTCGCTGCTGCGCGCCTTCCGCCCGACCGCCGAGGCCTTCCCGCCGCGCGAGCGCTTCCTGACGCCCGGTCCCGGGCGCGTCGCCCACTGGAAGCGCGTGCTGCAAGACGCCCCGCCCGGGCCCAAGGTCGGCCTCCTGTGGAAGAGCCTGCGCCTCAATGCCGAGCGCGCCCGCCAGTTCTCGCCGTTCGAGCTGTGGGAGCCGGTGCTGAAGACCCCCGGCGTCTCGTTCGTGAACTTGCAATACGGCGACTGCGACGAGGAGATCGCCTATGCCCGCGAGCAGCTGGGCGTCGAGATCTGGACCCCGCCCGGCATCGACCTGAAGCAGGACCTCGACGACGTCGCCGCCCTGGCCTGCGCCCTGGACCTGACCATCGGCTTCGCCAACGCCACGATCAACCTGGCCGGGGCCTGCGGCGCCGCGACCTGGCTGCTGACCGGCGCGGCCGCCTGGACGCGGCTGGGCACCGACCATTACCCCTGGTACCCGCAGGCCCGCTGCTTCATCGCGCCGAACTACGACGACTGGCGGCCGATCATGGCCGACGTGGCCCAGGCCCTGGGCGAGTTCGCGAAATAGGCCCGGAACGCCCTTCGCCGGGACGGGTTGATTCCGTGACGGACGGCGATCGCGCCGTCCCCGCAGGAGACGCCCGATGCCCGCCGAAACCGACTTCGACGCCCAGGATGTCGCCGAGGTCCTGGACGAGACCAACCTGACCGAAGACGGCGGCGATATCGCCAATTTCGACGAGATCGAAGACGTCTTCGACGTCACCCAGGCCGAAGGCGACGACGCCGAGGATGAAGACGAGGACGTTGATATCCTCGACGAGTCCGAGCTGATCGAGCTCGAGGACGAACTCGAAGGCGGCCGCGACGACGAGGGCCTGGACGTCGAGCGCGAGCCGCTGGACCCGGTCGGCGGCGGCCTGTCGGACGAGGATCTGGTCTCCGACGACGACGAAGAGCCCTCCGACTACGAGTCGACCCGCCTGGCCGACGACGACATTGAGGCCCTGGGCTACGACAAGCGCGGGTAAGGGTCGATCCGTCCTAGCCGGCTCTGGCCAGCTGCCGCATCATCACGCCCCATACTTGCGGTCAGGGAGAGCGCCCGCATGTCCGATCCGAAGCCCGAGCCTGTCGAAGACGCCGAAAACCTCGACGACCAGCTGGAGGAAGGCCTGGAAGAGAGCTTCCCGGCCAGCGATCCGCCGTCCGTGACCCGCCGTCACCGCCAGCCGCCGCAGAACCCGGCTTGATCGCGCGGCGCGGCTCTGTAGGTTAGCCTGAAGATTTGAACACTTGTTCGAGGCGCGCTCTCCCGGAGGGGACGGGCGCGCCGTCAGGAAAACCGCATGAGCCAGCGCTTCGAAGGCACCGCCGACTACGTCGCCACCGAGGATCTCAAGGTCGCCGTCAACGCCGCCGTGGCCCTGGAACGCCCCCTGCTGATCAAGGGCGAGCCGGGCACTGGCAAGACGGTGCTGGCCTACGAGGTCGCCAAGGCGATGAACGCCCCGCTGCTGACCTGGCACATCAAGTCGACGACCAAGGCCCAGCAGGGTCTCTACGAATACGACGCCGTCACCCGCCTGCGCGACAGCCAGCTGGGCGATGAACGGGTCAAGGACGTCCGCAACTACATCAAGAAGGGCAAGCTCTGGGAGGCGTTCGAGAGCCCCCAGCGCCCGGTGCTGCTGATCGACGAGATCGACAAGGCCGACATCGAGTTCCCCAACGACCTGCTGCAGGAGCTCGATCGCAACGAGTTCTACGTCTACGAGACCAACGAGACGATCTCGGCCAAGGTGCGGCCGATCATTATCATCACCTCGAACAACGAGAAGGAGCTGCCGGACGCCTTCCTGCGCCGCTGCTTCTTCCACTACATCCGCTTCCCCGAGGAAGCGACGATGCAGGCGATCGTCGACGTCCACTTCCCCGGCATCAAGCAGAAGCTGGTCGCCGAGGCGCTGCGCATCTTCTACGACATGCGCAAGGTTCCGGGCCTGAAGAAGAAGCCCTCGACCTCGGAACTGCTGGACTGGCTCAAGCTGCTGCTAGTCGAGGACATCGACGAGAAAGTCCTGCGCGAGAAGGATCCGACCAAGCTGATCCCGCCGTTGCACGGCGCCCTGCTGAAGAACGAACAGGACGTCCACCTGTTCGAGCGCCTGGCCTTCCTGGCCCGCCGCGAGGGCGGCGCCCGCCCCGGCCAGTAGGGGCTCGCTCGCCGGGAGATTGCGCCTGGACGTCCGCGCTACCGTCGGCCAAGCTCGGCCGGCTGTGGAGGGCGCGTACATGAAGTTCCTGGTGATCGCGGGCGTGGTGCTGGGTGCGGCATTGGCGGCGACGCCGGCCGCGGCGCGTGAGGCTTGCGCCGTCCGCCCGGCGACCCAGGCCATCGCCCTGCCCTCGGGCAACATGCAGGCCGACCTGGCCGCCCTGTTGTCGATGGGCCCGGCGCTTCAGGACAAGCCCACCCAACGCAAGGCCCTGCTGAAGGCCAAGGCCAAGTGCGACGCACCAGGCTTCGAGGCCGGCGGACGACCCTATGCCGTGTTCGAGACCGGTGAAGCCTCTCCGATCCTGGTGGCGCGCAGCGCCGATGCCGACGCGCCGATCTTCTTCGTCGTTCCCTTTGCCAACATCATGTCGGTCGTCATGGCCGAGGTCGAGAAGCGCCCCGTACCGGCGGCCGAGGCCAACTATCTGCTGGTGATCTCGACCAAGGCCGGCGCCTCGGCCCTGCGGGTCTACCGCTCGGCGCCCGACGGCGCGGCGCTCCAGGCCGACGTCCTGGCCGCGCTGCAGGGCAAGCTTCCGCCGCTGGTCAGCCGCGACGAGAAGACCAAGAACGTGCGCATCAACCTCATGATGGACGCCTACGAGGGCCCCAAGTCCAAGCCCGGCTTCACGCCGCCGCCGGGCTCGGCGGTCGCCCCGCCGGTCACCAGCCCCGTGCCGCAGAACGCCAGCTTCCAGGAGCAGCCTGGCGGCGCCGCCCTGCATCCGGCCAGCGGTTTCGCCTGCCCCGTCACGCTGGACGGCTTCAAGCGCGACCGCCTGACAGTCTACGACGCCGCCCAGGGCGGCCGCGACGTCAGCTGCGGCTATGGCGCGTCCGGCGCGACGGCCACCCTGTACCTGACCAAGCTGCCCGAGCAGTACACCCTGACCCGGGTGTTCGACGCCTATGTGCAACAGGCCAAGGCCCACACCCCGGCGGCCAGCGACGTGACCGACCCCTATCCCGCGGCCGACGGCGGCCCCCGTCGCCTGGGCAAGTTCTGGCGCGATCCGCAGGGGCGAAACGAGGGCCTGTGGCTGATGCAGATCGGTCCCTGGTTCGCAAAGTTGCGGGTGACCTATTCCGACGCCGCCGCCCCGGACATCCGGCACCTGGCCACGGACCTGCTGGGCGCCGTCGACGAGCAGGTCAAGCCGCCGGTCGCCTGAGCCTGTTACCGCGATTTCATTGGACGTCGGTCGCCGGTTTGCACACCTTCGCGCCGAACCCGAAGGACCCTATTCGATGCGCCTGATCCTCGTTTTGGCCGCCAGCGCCCTGGCGCTCGCCGCCTGCTCGCCGCAGGTCTCGGTCAAGGGCGACAAGCACGAGCGCGTCGCGCTCAAGCGCGAGCCGCTGCGGGCCATCTCGCGCCTGGACTGCCCGGAAAAGCAGGGCAGCCTGCACCGGGTCAGCGTCGCCGCCGACGGCCGCTCGTGCCAGTACGAGGGCGACCGGGCCGAGGTCAGCCTGCGTCTGGTCGATTTCCAGGGCGAGAACGCCGAGGCCGCGCTCAGCCCGATCGAGGCCGAGCTCAAGGCCCTGATGCCGCAGCTGAAGCCGCCGGCGCCGCCCACCGGCGGCAAGGGCAAGAACAACGCCCACATCAAGCTGCCCGGCCTCAGCATCGACGCGCGCGACGAGGGCGCCGACATCCGTATCGGCGGCATGACCATCAACGCCGACGACGGCAATGCCCAGGTGCGGGTCACCAAGAACGTCAGCGAAAGCGGCGGCGGCAAGACCACCAAGGTCGAGGAGCGCAAGGACGGCGGCCACGAGAGCCGCACCGTCCAGGTCACCGCCCATGACGAGGGCGACGGCGATGGCGACGTCTCGATCCACGCCAATGACGACGGCGCGGTGATCCAGCAGCGCCAGAAGGCCAAGGACGGCGTGCGCGCCACCCTGGTGCTGGCCAGCGACAAGGCCCCCAGCGGCTATCACCTGGCCGGCTACGAGGCGCGCGGCCCGCAGGGCGGTCCCCTGGCCGTGGCCGTGGTCCGCGCCAAGCGCCGCGACAGCGAGGACGGCGACCTGTTCAAGGCCATGAAGGCCCTGGTGCGCCACAATGTCGGCGGCTGAGAGGCCCGTTTTCGAAGCATCGCCACCCTCGCGCGAGCCGACTTAACCGCAGGTCGAGCAGACTGAAATCAGTCCACGGACCGTGGACCCCGCCGTTCGGAATACCCCTCGGCCCGACGAGGCGCCGCCTCCCCTGATCGGGCCAAGGGGGAAGTCATGAACCGCAGGACCTGGTTCCTCGCCGGCGCGGCCCTGTTCGCCGCTGCGCCGGCCTACGCTCAGACGACAAGCGATCCCACCGCCGTCGAGGCCGTGGTCATCACCGCCCGCAAGCTGGCCGAGACCGTGCAGGAGACGCCGGTGTCGGCCGGCGTGCTCAGCGCGACTCAGCTGGAGGCCCGCGGCGTCGACGACATGAAGGGCGTAGCCGGCCAGCTGGCGGGCCTGGCCTTCGAGAACTACGGCGGCCCGTTCGGCACGCCGGTGATCCGCGGTCAGAGCCAGACCCGTCTGACCAACCCAGTGCAGAACGTCGCCAGCTTCTACAACGGCGTCTATCTGCAGAAGGGCTATCAGGTCGACGCCAGCTTCCTGGACCTGCAACGGGTCGAGGTGCTGCGCGGTCCGCAGTCGGCGGCCCTGGGCCGCAACGCCTTCGCCGGCGCGGTCAACTTCGTCACCGAACGCCCCGCCTCGACCCTCACGGCCAAGGCCTCGGCGTCGGCCGGCAGCGACGACTACCGCAAGTACGTCGCCAGCCTGTCGGGACCGCTGCTCGGCGACAAGCTCACCGGCCGCCTCGCCGGAACCTATGGCGAATATGACGGCGGCTGGACCAACGCCCATCCGCTGGCCAACGCCGGCGGCCGCACCAGCGGCAAGCTGGGCGGCTACGAGACCAAGGCCGTGCTGGCCGCGCTCGACGTCCAGCCCGTCGAGGCCTTCACCCTGGCCCTGACCTTCTCCGACAGCCGCCGCGAACAGGAGGCCGCCGCCGGCTACACGCTGAGCCAGAGCGTGCTCGAGCGCTACAACAGCCTCAACTGCTCGACCGTGGCCGGCGCCAACAAGCTCTATTGCGGCGCCCTGCCGGTCATGCCCGCCCTGGTCGCCGGCGAGCCGCGCCCCGAGGGCCTGGTCATCGATCCGCGCAGCGACGGCGGCGAGACGGAAAGCCAGGTGTTCACCGCCGCCGCCGACTGGAAGCTCTCCCCCAGCACGACGCTGAGCTATCTCTACGGCTGGACCGACGCCAGCTTCATCGGCGGCGGCGCCTCGGCCCGCAACCAGACCCTGGGCTACACCGGCCTGTTCGCCGGGCTGTTCGGCCTGGCCGGCTCCAACCTGCTCGACCTGTCGGGAAATGGCGGGATCGAGGCTCGCTCGCACGAGCTGCGCCTGACCCATGACGGCGACGGCCCGCTGCGGGGGTTTGTCGGGGTCTACGCCTCGGAGACCGACGACCTGACCCTCTACCGCTCGCAGGCGGTGAGCGCCCAGACCTCGGGCGCCCTGACCGCGCCCCGGTCGCTCAGCGGCGTCGCCTTCCAGGCCGACAGCACCACGACCACCAAGATCCAGGCGGTGTTCGGCCTGGTCGAGGCCGACTATCCACTGTGGAAGGCTTCGCTGGAACTGCGCCAGACACACGAGGAACAGACCATCGCCGATCGCTATCCGGCGGCGGCCAGCGCTTCGACCGACTTCGACTACTTCACCCCGCGCGCCACGGTGACCTGGAAGATCGCGCCGACCAGCAACCTCTATCTGTCGGCCGCGCGGGGCGTGAAGTCGGGCGGCTTCAACGTCGCCAGCGCCAGCACGCTCTACGACCCCAGCCAGGCCACCTACGCGCCGGAGACCAACACCACGATCGAGCTGGGCTTCAAGAACCTGCTCGTCGACCGCCGGCTGATGGTCAACGCCGCCCTCTACCGGATCGAGGCCGAGGACATCCAGATCACCGAGGCCCGCCGCGTCGCTCCGCCCGCGGCCGCCTCGGCGACGGTGACCGGCAACCTCGGCTCGACGGAGACCACGGGCTTCGAGCTGGAGACCGCCTTCCGGGCCAGCCGCGCGTGGACCCTGCACGGCTCGGCCAGCTACAACGACGCCCAGTACGGCGACGGGGTGATCTCCAAGGCCCTGGCCGCCAGCGCGACCACGGCCTATTGCGACGGCCTGGTCTGCGCGGCCAACGGCGCGATCGGCGGCAAGGACCTGGAGCGCTCGCCGCGCTGGACCGCCCATGTCGGCTTCGACTGGCAAAAGTCATTGGCCGGCGGCTACACCGCCTACGCCCACGGGACGACGTCCTATGTCGGGGCGCAGTATGTGGACGCCACCAACCTGGCCCGGATCGCGCCGCGCACGGTCTCGGACCTGTCGGTCGGCCTCACCAAGGGCGGGCTCGACCTGCGGCTCTGGTCGGACAACCTCTTCGACGAGAAATACGTCTCCAGCGCCTTCCTGCTGCTGGTGACCGGCGGCACGACCTACATCCCGATCCTGGGGGACCGGCGGAAGGTGGGGGTGAGCTTGGCGTATCGGTACTAGCCTTGGTGCGTCGTCCTCGCCCTTCGACAAGCTCAGGGTGAGGACGATTTTCAGCCGGGCATTGGAAAAACCTCATCCTGAGCCTGTCGCAGCCTGGCCTCGGGCGAGCCGCGCCAGCGGCGCGACCCGGGGGGGACGAGGTTCCCCCCTCAGATCGGCGTCACCTCCATGACCTTGTAGGTCAGGGGCCGGCCGTCCTCGTCGGTGACGGTGACATATTCGCCGATGGCGAAGCGATGCTGGCCCAGGCGATGCACGGGCTCGTCGTCGATCTGGTCGTCCTCGTCATAGTCGAAGAACCAGCGCTCGCCGCGACGGGCCAGGCGGCCGTCAGCGATTTCGTCGTCGGGGGCGAAGCGGCGGACGGCGCAGTCCTTCTTGGCCTTGGCGTATTCGGCCTCGTCCAGGTGACCGTCGGCCGTCAGGGGCGCGGTCAGGGCGTAGCCACGGTGGTCGTCGCCGCCGGCGAACTCGGTGCCCGGATTGCGGGCCAGGCGCATGACGATGCGGGACAGGGACATGGACTGCCTCCTTCTTCTTGGTTGAACGGTAAAACTCAGTGCGACAGGAAGAGCGACGGGCCGTCGGCGTTCAGCAGGCTGCGGGTCGTGCCGCCGAAGATGAACTCCTGCAGGCGCGGGTGGCCGAAGGCGCCGGCGACCAGCACGTCGGCCCCCTCGTCACGCGCCGTCTCCAGCAGCAGCTTGGCCGCGTCGCTGGACCCCTCCAGCACGCGCACCTGGGCGCTGACGCCCCGCGCGGCCAGGAAATCGACCATCCGCGCCAGCTCGAAGCTGCGCGACGAGGCGCCCGGCGCGCCGGCCACCACCACCCGCGAGGCCTTCTGCAGCAGCGGCAAGGCCGTGCGCAGGGCGCGGCTGGCCTCCTTGCCGCCATCCCAGGCGACCAGGGCCGTGCCGCCGACTTTCAGGCCCGGACGCGCCACCAGAACCGGCCGCTGCTCGTCGGCGATCATCTGCTGGAAGGCTTCCGCCAGGGGGCCCTTGCCGCGCGCGGCCGCGTCGTCGAACACGATGACGTCCGACAGCCGGCACTCCATGGCCAGGCCCGCCCAGACCGGCGATTCCAGCGTGGTGACGCGGGCCTTGGCATAGCCGACCGAAGCGACAAGGGCCTCGACGGCGTGGGCGCCCTCGACCGCGGCTTCCTTCAGGCTTTCCAGCGCGGTAACCTGCACCCCGCCCATGAAGCCCTCGCCCATCCACGGCATCAGGTCGGCCACGTCGGCCGGCGCATGGATGGCGGCCAGTTCGGCGTCGAAGGCGCCGGCCAGCACGGCGGCGGCGCGCAGCACGCCCTCATCGGCCTTGGACCCGGCCAGCGGCGCCATGATTCTCGCCCAGCTCATGATCAGTCCTCCAAATCGTCGGCGCGGGTTGCGCGCCGAAACCGTTTTGAACGTCCAGCCCTCGCGCCCTTCGGGGGCGCTTTCTGACAAAACGCATTTCCACAGGCGTCGGGCCGGGCCATCATTGATCTTCATCAAGCGATGCGGCACTCAAACCACCTTCACCGTGAGGAACGATCTCGTGGCCAAAGGGCTGCATAAAGGCCCGCCGAGGGCGTGGCAGCGCATGCTGTCGGGGCGCAGGCTGGACCTGCTGGACCCCTCGCCCATGGACATCGAGATCGAGGACATCGCCCACGGCCTGGCGCGCGTGGCCCGCTGGAACGGCCAGACGATCGGCGAGCACGGCTTCTCGGTGGCCCAGCACAGCCTGGTGGTCGAGGAGATCGCCGCCCACATCAAGCCCGACCTGGAGCCGCGCTGGCGCCTGGCCGCCCTGCTGCACGACGCCTCCGAATACGTGATCGGCGACATGATCAGCCCGTTCAAGGCGGCGCTGGGCGTGTCGTACAAGGACTTCGAGGCCCGGCTTGAAGACGCCATCCACATCCGCTTCGGCCTGCCGGTGAAGACCCCGGCCCCGATCAAGAAGCTGATCAAGCAGGCCGACCGCGCCTGCGCCTTCTTCGAGGCCACCCAGCTGGCCGGGTTCGAACACGCTGAGTCCCTAGCCATCTTCGGCGCCCCGCCGGCCGGTTACGACCTGAAGATCACGCCGCAGCCGCCGTTCGAGGCCCAGGCCCGCTACGTCCAGCGCTTCCACGTGCTGTCGAAGGCCGCCGGCTACGAATCCTCGCCCAGCGCCGCGTTCGAGACGGAATGACGGACCTTACCGGCGCCTCCGCGATCGTCATCGGCCTGTCGGCCGTGGTCGTGGCCGTGCGCGACGGCGAGGTCGTGGTCCTGACCGTGCGGCCGCACGACGCCGTCACCGACATCGCCTCGCCCCTGCCCGGCCTGCCGTTCGGCCCGTTCGACCCGGCCGGCCACCGCACCTTCGAGCTGGCCCTGCGCGCCTTCGTCACCGAGCAGACCCGCTTCCAGCTGGGCTATGTCGAGCAGCTCTACACCTTCGGCGACAAGGGCCGCGACGCCCCCCGGGCCGAGGTCGGGGCCGGCGCGGCCCGCGTCGTCTCGATCGGCTATCTGGGCCTGACGCCCAAGGCCACCGACACCCAGGCGCCCGACACCGTCTGGGCGCCGTGGACCCGCTTCTTCCCGTGGGAAGACTGGCGCGCCGGCCGCCCCGCCCTGCTCGACGAGGCCATCGCCCCAGCCCTGCGCCGCTGGGCCGGCGACGACGCCGACCGCCTCTCCCGCGCCCGCCTGGCCTTCGCCCTGGACGGCGCGCCGTGGAACGAGGAACGGGTGCTGGAGCGCTACGAGCTGCTCTATGAGGCGGGCCTGGCTCCCGAGGCCGCCCGCGACCGGGCCCGCGCCGACGGCCACGACCCGGCCGAGCCCGAGGCCCTGTCGGCGGCCCTGGGCGAGCCGATGATCTCCGACCACCGGCGGATCCTGGCCACCGGGCTTTCGCGCCTGCGCGGCAAGATCAAGTATCGCCCGGTGGTGTTCGAACTGACGCCCGCCGAATTCACCCTCTCGACCCTGCAGCGCACCGTCGAGGCCATCGCCGGCGTGCCGCTGCACAAGCAGAACTTCCGCCGCGTGGTCGAGCGCGAGGATCTGGTCGAGGGCCTGGGGCGCCTGGACAGCGAAACCGGCGGCCGCCCGGCCGAGTTGTTTCGATTTCGGCGGGAAATCCTCGGCGCGCGGCAGGCCGGCGGACTGTCGCTGCCGCTGCTTAGGGACTGAGGGGCTGATCCTCGCCCTTCGACAGGCTCAGGGTGAGGATCAAATGCGAGATCGTTCAAAAACCTCATCCTGAGCTTGTCGAAGGACGAGGTTTCGCCGCCACGGTTGACCGCGCCCGCAACCTGCGGCCGACTACAACCATGAACATCGACAAGCGCATCATCGCCGTGGCGGCCGCCGCCGTGGTCCTGCTCGGCGTCGGCGTGGGCCTCGTCGCCTACGTGTTCCGCGACACCGAGACCGAGGTCGTCCAGGACAAGGGCGATGACCAGCTGGCCATCGCCGGCGGCAAGATCGCCGTCCAGAACCGCTTCCCCGAAGCTGCCGCCGTCGTCTTCGGCCACGTCTTCACCCATCAGGACGGCGAGGTGATCTCGGTCTGCGGTCAGGTCGACATCCAGGAGGAGCAGGACAGCTTCGACGGTCCCGAGCGCTTCGTCTGGTCCGATGGCGCGCTGGTGATCGAGGAAGCCGACGGCAGCGACGCGGTGAACGCCAAGTGGGCGGATGTATGTGAATGACCCCTCTCCCCTTGCGGGAGAGGGTGGCCTCCGAAGGAGGTCGGGTGAGGGGTCGCACGAATGCAAAACGCCGCGACAGCCGATAAGCCGTCGCGGCGTTTCATTTCTGAGAGACCCCTCATCCGTCGGCTGTCGCCGACACCTTCTCCCGCAAGGGGAGAAGGATCAGGGATCAGCCCGCCACCAGTCCGAAATCCGCCACCTGGCCCATGGCCGAGCGCACGGCCGCGAGGGTCTTGAGGCGGTTGTCGCGGTGCTCGGGGTCGTTGACGAAGACACCGTCGAGATAGGCGTCCACCGGTTCGCGCAGGGCGGCCAGCTGGGCCATGGCGCCGGTGAAGTCTTCCTTGGCCAGAGCCTCGGCCAGCGGCGCCTTCAGCAGGCGCAGGGCCTGGTAGAGCCCGACCTCGGCGGCGCTGTCGGCGGCCGGCTCCTCCGGTTCGCCCTCCGGCAGCGCGCCCTTCTTCTCCTCGGCCTTGAGGATGTTGGCGGCGCGCTTGTAGCCGGCCAGCAGGGTCTTGCCGTCGTCGGTCTTCAGGAAGCCGTCCAGGGCCTCGACCCGCGCCACGATCCGCACGAGGTCGTCGTCGCCCAGGGCGAACACGGCGTCGACGAGGTCGTGGCGCTTGCCTTGGTCCTTCAGGGTCACCTTCAGGCGGTCGGCGAAGAAGGCAAGAAGGTGGTCCATGGCTGGCAGGTAAGCGTTGCGCCACTCAACCCCGCTGCGTTGGTCAACAAATGCCCCAGCGATACGTTCGGCCGCGACCAAGATTGCTTCCGGCGCAGAATCCGGCACCGTCGCCGCCACGTCCAGAATTGCAAAAGCGTGAAGAGCTTCATCCGTCAGTGCCAATTGAACCTCGGCGTCCGACACCCGCGCGGCCAATTGAGCGTTCACAACGCCCGCCCTTACGCTGTTGAAAACCTCTTGCATTTCTGCACGCAGCAGAAGCGCCGCCTGCCCGCGCAAAAGATCGCTCAGAGCGAATGCGTGACCAGATTCAAGAATAATCCGGATCACGCCTAACGCCGCGCGACGAAGCGCAAACGGGTCCTTCGACCCCGTCGGCTTCTCGTCGATCGCGAAGAACCCGACCAGCGTGTCCAGCTTGTCCGCCAGCGCCACCGCCACGCTCAGCGGCGCGGTCGGGACGGCGTCGGAGGGGCCCTGCGGCTTGTAGTGGTCCTGGATCGCCGCGGCGATCTCAGGGTCGAGGCCGAAGTGGCGGGCGTAGTAGCCGCCCATGATCCCCTGCAGCTCGGGGAATTCGCCGACCATCTGCGAGGTCAGGTCGGCCTTGGCCAGGCGCGCGGCTTCCTTGGCCTTGTCGACATCGGCGCCGACCAGCGGCGCGATCTCGCCGGCCAGGGCGACGATGCGCTCGACGCGTTGGGCCATGGTCCCGAGCTTGGCGTGGAAGGTCACGCCGTCCAGCTTGGCCAGCCACGGTTCGAAGCCGGTCTTGACGTCCTCGTCCCAGAAGAAGCGGGCGTCCGACAGGCGCGAGGACAGCACCTTGGCGTTGCCGGCGGCGATCACCTTGCCGCCGTCCTTGGCCTCGATATTGGCCACGGTGATGAAGTGCGGGGCCAGACCCGCCTCGCCCGGCTTGCGCACGGCGAAATACTTCTGGTGGGTGCGCATCGAGGTGCGGATCACCTCGGGCGGCAGGTCGAGGAACGACGGGTCCATGTCGCCCAGCACCGGCGTCGGCCATTCGGCCAAGCCGGCGACCTCTTCCAACAGGCCGATGTCCTCGACCAGCTCCAGGTGACGCGCGAAGCACAGGGTCTTGCAGCCTTCGAGGATGCGAGCCTTACGCTCCTCGACGTCGAGCACGACAAAGTGGGCCTCCAGGCCCGCCGCGTACTCGTCGAAGTCCTTGGCGACGAAGGGTTTGGCTTCACCCATGAAGCGGTGGCCTTCGCTGACGTCGCCGCTCTGGATGCCGTCGATGGCGAACGGCACGACCTCGCGGTCGAGCACGCAGAGGATGCGCTTCAGCGGCCGCACCCAGCGCAGCTTGCCCGTGCCCCAGGTCATCGACTTGGGCCAGGGGAAGCCGCGGACGATGGCTTCCACCATCTCGGCGACGATCTCGGCGGTCGGGCGGCCCTTCTTTTCGACGAAGGCCATCCAGACGCCGTTCTGCTCGACCAGTTGGTCCTGGGTCAGGCCGGCCTTGCGCAGGAAGCCGTCCATGGCCTGCTGCGGGGCGCCGACGCGCGGGCCCTTCAGCTCTTCCTTGCGGTCGGCCTGGGCCAGCGGCAGGCCCTCGGCCACCAGGGTCAGACGGCGCGGGCCGGCGAAGGTCTTCAGGGCCTCGGGCAGGAAGCCGGCGGCGGCCAGGTGTTCGCGCGCCAGGCGTTCCAGGTCCTTGGCGGCCTGGCCCTGCATGCGGGCGGGGATCTCTTCGGAGAACAGTTCGAGAAGGAGTTGGGGCATCGTGACTTACGCGGCTTCCTGCAGCTCGACCCACTTCTGGGCGCACATCTTACAGAGGTCGCGGATGCGGCCGATGTAGCTGGCGCGCTCGGCGACGGCGATCGCGCCGCGGGCGTTCATCAGGTTGAAGAGGTGGCTGGCCTTGAGGACCATGTCGTAGGCGGGCAGGACGAGGGTCTCGTTCTTGTAGGAGCGGGCCAGCATCAGCGGCACCTGCTGCTCCATCTGCTCGAACTGCTGCTTGAGCACGGCGACGTCATAGCCGTGGAAGTTGGCTTCCGACTGCTGGCGCTCGTTGGCCAGGAAGACGTCGCCATAGGTCAGGGCGCCCAACGGCGAATCCGGATCGTTGAACGGCAGGTCGTAGACGTTGTCGACGCCGAACACGTACATGGCCAGGCGTTCCAGGCCGTAGGTCAGCTCGCCGGCCACCGGCGAGACGTCCAGGCCGCCGACCTGCTGGAAGTAGGTGTACTGCGACACCTCCATGCCGTCGCACCAGACTTCCCAGCCCAGGCCCCAGGCGCCGACGGTGGGGTTTTCCCAGTCGTCCTCGACGAAGCGGATGTCGTGGGTGCGCAGGTCCAGGCCGATGGCCTCCAGCGAGCCCAGGTACAGGTCCTGCATGTCGGCCGGGTTCGGCTTCAGGATCACCTGGTACTGGTAATAGTGCTGCAGGCGGTTGGGGTTCTCGCCGTAGCGGCCGTCGCCCGGACGGCGCGAGGGCTGGACGTAGGCCGCGTTCCACGGCTTGGGACCGAGCGCGCGCAGCACCGTGGCCGGGTGCAGGGTCCCCGCCCCCACTTCGACGTCGTGCGGCTGCAGGATGACGCAGCCCTTTTCGCTCCAGTAGTTGTGGAGCGTCAGGATGAGGCTTTGAAACGATTTGGGGGCGGCGGGCATGACGTCCGAACAAGGGCCTGAAAAAGTCGGCGGACCATAGGGCCCGCCGACCGGTGCTTCAAGCGAAGCGGACGTCGTTTATTGCACCGCCTGCCGACTTAATTGCCCTTGGCGGCCGAGCGCTTGCCGGCGTTCGACATCGGCTTGCCATAGGCCTTGCGGTTCTCGGGCGTGTCGGCGACCGGCGGGTTGGAGACCACGTTCGGGTCGCCGGCCTTAAGGGTCGCCTGCTCCTCGGGGGTCGAGGTCGAGGCCGGCAGGGTCGCCGAGGCCGGGGCGGCCGCGCCCGTCGCCGCCGGAGCGGTCGTGGCGGCGGTCGGATCGGCCGGGGCCGGCGAGGCCGTCGGGTTCAGGGCCTGATCGGCCGGGGCGTCAGTGGCCGACGGCGTCGTGGCTTGATCGGGCGCGGGGCTGGCGGCGGGCGCAGCCTGGGCGGCGACATCGCTGCCGGCGTCGGTGGCCGACATCACGTCGGCGCTGGCCGTGGTCGAGGCCATGCTGGTGGCCGCATCATCGGTGGCGGCGGCGGCCTGGATCGGCACGTCCTTGGGGATCAGCACCTTGTCGACCACGTGCAGCACGCCGTTGGTGGCGACCACGTCGGCCTGGACGATATGGGCGCCGTCGACCATGGCCGTGGTCCCGCTGCCATCCAGGGTGACCGACGAGCCTTCGACGGTCTTCACCTCGCCCTTGGCGCCGTTGATCTTGCTGGAGTCCACCTTGGTGTTGATCACGTGGTAGGTCAGCACCTTCTGCAGCTGGGCGGCGTTGGCCGGCTGCATCAGGCGATCCAGCTCGCCGGCCGGCAGGGCCGCGAAGGCCGCGTCGGTCGGGGCGAACACCGTCAGGTTCGGGTTGGTCTTCAGCACGCTGGTCAGGTTGGTGGCGTCCAGGGCCTTGAGGAAGGTCGTGAACTGGCCCGAAGCCTGGGCCGTGGCGATCAGGTCGCCATTGGGCGAGACCTTGGTCGCCGGCGGAGCAGCGGCGGGGGCTTGGGCCGGAGCCGCGGTCTGGGCGACGGCGGCGCCGGAGAGCAGAGCAACGGCAGCGGCTGCGGAGAGGAGACGCGTCACGTACATGGCCTTGGTCCTTTCGCTCGAATTCCAGGCCGGCTGTACGCTCCAGATTGCGACTCCGTTGCAGCCCCTCACGGGCTCGTGATCCAGACTTGGCTGTTACTTGAAGAAGAAAACCAGCGCCGCGCCGGCGAAGATCAGCACGAAACCCAGCGCCGTCGTCCAGCGGATCGCCTCGCCGAGATAGAAATACGAGAACAACGTGAAGACGATCAAGGTGATCGCTTCTTGGCCGGTCTTGAGCTGGGCCGTGGAATAGACGCCGTGACCGATGCGATTGGCGGGAACCGCCAGCATGTACTCCGGAAGCGCGATCAGCCAGCTGCTGAGAATGGCCACCGGCAGCGCCAGCGGCTTGCCCTTCAGGTGGCCGTACCAGGCGTAGGTCATGAAGACGTTGGAGCAGATCAGCAGCGCCCAGGGGGCGATCTTGGCCCATAGGGGCGGCATGGAGAATCCTCCGAACGGGAGATGGGAAGCCCGATTGTAGA
Source organism: Caulobacter hibisci (assembly GCF_016135805.1). Classification (GTDB taxonomy): domain Bacteria; phylum Pseudomonadota; class Alphaproteobacteria; order Caulobacterales; family Caulobacteraceae; genus Caulobacter; species Caulobacter hibisci. Next base: position 418,617 of record NZ_JADWOX010000002.1, on the reverse strand, counting down.
CGTTGAGCGACGCCCCGCGCCACGGCGCCGCTGGACGTTCATTCTGCCAAATAAAAATGCAATATCAGTGTTCGATGATCATTTTGACGGCGCCTCGTCCCTTTCGTTTCCCAAACCCTAACCCGCGTCCCCGTTCCCGGAACCGTGGCCGATAGCGTGCGAGCGCCGGGGAAACGACGCGGCCGCATTCCGGCGGCGTCGCGGTGATCGAGTGAGCGAACGCGCTCTAGCAACCAAACAAGGGGGGCCTGCCTGCAGCGGCGGGCCGGAGCAAGGCGGATGAAACTGATCATAGCGGTCGTCAAACCCTTCAAGCTCGATGAAGTCCGCGAGGCGCTCGTCGCCGCGGGCGTCGAAGGCCTGACGGTGTCGGAAGTGAAGGGTTACGGCCGCCAGAAGGGCCAGACCGAAATCTATCGCGGCGCGGAGTACCAAGTGAACTTCGTGCCGAAGGTGAAGCTGGAAGCCGTGGTGGACGATGCGTCCGCGGCCAAGGCGGTCGAAGCGGTCAAGGCCGCCGCGGCCACGGGCAAGATCGGCGACGGCAAGATCTTCGTCCTCAATGTCGAAGAAGCCGTGCGCATTCGGACGGGCGAAACTGGCCCGGCCGCTCTGTAATCGTCGGGGAAAGGGGATACCAACGATGAAACTTACCTTTAAGCCGCTGGCCGGGCTGATGCTCGCCGCGACTCTCGCGGGGGCGCCGATCGGCGTCACCGCCTTCGCCCAGGAGGCCGCGCCCGCGCCGGCCGCCGCCGCGCCCGCCGAGGCCGCGCCGGCTCCCGCCGCTGCTCCGGTCGCCGCCGCGCCCGCCGAAGCCGCTGCTCCGACCATCGTCGACAAGCAGGATAAGGGCGACAACGCCTGGATGCTGACCTCGTCGCTGCTCGTGCTGCTGATGATCCTGCCGGGTCTGGCCCTGTTCTACGGCGGCCTGGTCCGTTCCAAGAACATGCTGTCGGTCATGATGCAGGTCTCGACCGTGGCCCTGATCGGCTTCGTCGCCTGGTTCCTGTGGGGCTATAGCTTCGCCTTCACCGACGGCGGCGGCTGGGACACCTTCGTCGGCGGCCTGGGCCGTCTGTTCCTGAAGGACGTCACGCCATCCAGCGTGGTCGCCACCTTCTCGACCGGCGTCGTGATCCCGGAACTGACCTTCATCGCCTTCCAATCGACCTTCGCCGCGATCACCGCGGCCCTGGTGGTCGGCTCGCTGGTCGAGCGCATGAAGTTCGCCGCCATCGTCGCCTTCGCCGTGCTGTGGCCGCTGCTCTCCTACTACCCGATGGCCCACATGGTCTGGTGGTGGCCGGGTCCGAACGCCATCGCCCTTGATCCGACCGCGCCCGTCAAGGCCGGCCTGATCTGGAGCTTCGGCGCCCTCGACTTCGCCGGCGGCACCGTCGTGCACATCAACGCCGGTATCGCCGCCCTGGTCGGCGCCATCATCCTCGGCAAGCGCCAAGGCTTCGGCAAGGAGCCGATGCCCCCGCACTCGCTGACCCTGACCCTGGTGGGCGCCGGCCTGCTGTGGGTGGGCTGGTTCGGCTTCAACGCCGGCTCCAACCTCGAGTCGAACAGCTACGCCTCGCTGGCGATGGTCAACACCTTCATCGCCACCGCCGGCGCCGGCCTGTCCTGGATCCTGGTCGAGTGGATCACCCGCAAGAAGCCGTCGGCCCTGGGCCTGGCTTCGGGCGTCGTGGCCGGCCTCGTCGCCGTCACCCCGGCCGCCGGCTTCGCCGGTCCGATGGGCGCGCTGATCCTGGGCCTCGTGGTCTCGCCGATCTGCATCGTCTTCTGCTCGGCCGTTAAGAACGCCCTGAAGTACGACGACAGCCTGGACGCCTTCGGCATCCACGGCATCGGCGGCATCGTCGGCGCCATCGGCACCGGCCTGGTGGTCAACCCCGCCTGGGGCGGCGCCGGCGTCGTCGACTACACCTCGTGCGCCAAGGACGGCGACATCTCGACCTGCGACACCGCCGTCTACAGCTTGGCCACGCAAGTGATCGCCCAGCTGAAGGGCGTGGGCGTCACGATCCTCTGGTCGGCGATCGCCTCGACCATCGTCTTCCTCGTCATCAAGCTGGTGATCGGCCTGCGCGCCTCGCCGGACGCCGAAGAAGAAGGCCTGGACATCTCCGAACACGGGGAACGCGCCTACCACAGCTGAGCCTGACGGCTCGGCCGGTAAGCGGTCCGAAAAAGAAGGGCGCGGAAGCTTCGGCCTCCGCGCCCTTTTTCTTTGTCGTTACCCCACCACAAGAAGTCATCGCCCGGCTTGTCCGGGCGACCCAAGCCGAGGCTGCAAAGTCAGCTTGGGTCGCCCGCATGAAGCGGGCGATGACCCTCGGAGGAGAGGGAAACCGCCCTACGGAACCCGCCTGGCCGAAACGATCTTCAGCGGCGGGTCGATGATCTGCCCCTTCATCACCGGATTGATCGCCTTGCCGGGTGTAGGCAGGGCCAGGATCTTCTGGGCCACGTCCATGCCCTCCACCACTGTGCCGAACGCGGCGAAGCCCAGGTTGTCGCCCGAGGCGGCCGGGTTGGCGTCCAGCCCCGGCGCGTCGCCGATCAGGATGAAGAAGTCCGAGGTCGCCGAGCCCGGCGCGTTACGGGCGATCGAGACGGTTCCGCTGACATGCTTGAGGCCGGTCTTGGTGGTCGACTCGTGGGCGATCGGCGGCAGCACCCGCTTGGGGTCGCCCTGCACCCCGCCCTGGATCAGCCCGTATTCCGGCGCGCCCGGGGCCCGCGAAGCCCGGAAGAAGGTCGCCCCGTCATAGCGCTTCTGGTCGACATAGCGCAGGAAGTTGGCCGTGGTGATCGGCGCTTCCTTGGTGTGCAGCGCGATGACGATCCGGCCGAGCGCGGTCTCGATGGCGACCCGGGTCGGCGGCTTTGGGGCCGGCTGCGGCGGTACGGCGGGCTGAGGCGCGGGCGTCGTTTCCTGGGCGTGCGCCGACGTGGCGGCGGCCGCAGCCGCGGCGGCGAGGAACAGGCGACGGTCCATATGTTGGCTCCAGTACGACACAAACGCCGGGAGACTAGGCGGAAACCACCCCATCTCAAAAGCATCGTCATCCCGGCCGAAGCGCGGCGAAGAGCCGGCGACTGTGTTTGTTCAAGCAGGCTTGAGCCATGGCTTACCGGACTTGAGCATGCCGTTGGCGGCGACGACGATCTTCCTGGCGATGGCGACGAGGGCGACGAGGGCGACCTTGGCGGGTTTTCCCGCTTGCCTCATGGCTTGGTACTCGCGCTTGAAACCCTTGTCGGAACGAGCGGCGCTGACGGCGGCCATGTAGAGGGCGGCGCGCACGCAGGGCCGGCCGCCGCCGATGTGAGCCTGGTCGGTTCGGGTTCCGCTCTGGTTGGGATGGGGCGCCAGGCCCGCCAGGCTGCCGACGGCCTTGCGGTCGAGGCTGCCAAGCTCGGGCAGGTCGGCCAGCAGGGTCATGCTGACGGCCGGGCCGACGCCGGGGATGGTCTGCAGCAGGGCCTGGCGGGCAGGACCGTCGTGAGCCTCCAGGATCAGGGCCTGCAACCGGGCCTCGATGTCGGCGCGTTCCTGGGCCAGCCAGGCGATCGCCCGACGGCAGCTGTCGGCGACGGCTTCGTCGAGGGACTGCTTGAGGCGGGTCTTCTCCATGGCCGCCATCTCCACCAACTGGCGGCGGCGGGTCGACAAGGCCCGGATCTCGAAGGCCCTGGCGCTGGGAACGGGTCGAGCGGCGTCCTGCATCAGCAGAGCAAATCGCGCGATCAGCCCCGCGTCCAGCCTGTCGGTCTTGGCCCGCCGTCCCTCGGCCGTCCGCAGGGCCGCGATCCGCTTGGGATCGACCACCCCGACCTCGAAGCCGGCCTGGGCCAGGCCGCGCACCAGGCGCGCGCCGTAGGTCCCGATCGACTCCAGCACCACCTTGGCCACGCCTTCGCGCGTCAGCCTCGCCACCAGCTCGGCCACGCCCGCTGGCGCATTGGCCAGTCGAAACACCTTGCCGGACGGGGCCAGGCCCACGTCCAGCCAATCACGTCCGACATCCACGCCGGCCGCGCACGCATGCGTCATGGCTCCGCTCCTGTGTTCGAGCTCGGACGCCTGGCGTCCCGCCCGTGCGACTGTTCGGAAAAGCTGACTGGCGGGCGCGCCCTTGCCGGCTAACGGCCTAAAGGCCAGGGACCCAGCGAGCTACGCCCGACACCCATCAAGCTCGCGCTCGACATGCATCACAATACACAGGGACCCAGGGGTCGCCGCACAACACGGGCTACACGCCGGGCGGCTACCTTGGCGCGGCGCCCAGTCCCTCTGGGTCCCGGGTCTGCGGCGCCGCGCGCCTTCGCCCGGGATGACGGGCTGAGGATGGACGGGATGAGCTAGAACGGCCCGCCGAGGCGGCAGCGCTTCACCCACCAGTCGGGCCGCATCGCCTCGATGCGCTCGGCCAGGCCCTCGGCCTCGATGTCGCCGGCGCAGAGCGCGAAACAGGTCGCGCCCGAGCCCGACATCCGCGTCAGCAGCGCCTCGGGCTCGCCGGCCAACAGGTCCAGCACCTGCCCGATACGCGGCTCCAGCGCCACGGCCGGAGCCTGCAGGTCGTTGCGGGTTAGGGCCGCCAGCCAGGCGCAGACCTCTTCGGCGCTCTCGAAGGCGTCGGGCGTCGGCGGCGGCGCTTCGCCGCGCGGATCGACGGCGGCGTCATAGGCGCGATAGACCGCGCCGGTCGGCGACGGGACCAGCGGATTGACCAGCACCGCGTGCAACTGCGGCAGCTCGGGAGCCGGCGACAGCCGCTCTCCCCTGCCCTGCGCGATCACCGGCCGGCCCCACAGGCACGGCACGCCGTCGGCGCCGAGCGATCCGGCCACCGCCTCGAGCTGCGCGTCCGACACCGACAGTTCCAGGGCCTCGCGCAGCAGCCGCAGGGCCGCGCCGGCGTCGCTGGAGCCGCCGCCCAGGCCGGCGGCGATCGGCAAAGCCTTGTCGAGGATCAGCCGCACCGGCGGGACCGGCCCGCCGGCCGCCTCGTGCAAAGCGCGGGCGGCGCGGACCACCAGGTTGCCGCCGTCGACCGGGATCTCGCCGCCGAACCGGCCGGTGGTCTCGAAGCTCGGCGCATCGGCCGGCTGGATCGACACCGTGTCGCCGACGTCGGCGAACACCATCAGGCTCGACAGCGGATGATAGTTCTCCGCATCGGGCCTGCCGACGTGCAGGAACAGATTGACCTTGGCCGGGGCGAAGGCGGAACGGCGCATCGGGCTATCCAGAAGAATTCGAGGGCCAAGCCCTACAGCGCGTCGGCGCCGTTGGCCACGGTCGGGGCCTTGGCGGGACCCTTGGACCCCAGGCCGTCCTTCAGCTTGGCCTCGGCGGCGGCCTTCTGCTCGGGCGTCGGCTCCAGGCTCAGCACCCGACGCCACTGGAACTGGGCCTCGGTCTTGCGGCCCAGGCGCCAGTAGACGTCGCCCAGGTGATCGTTGATGTCCGGATCGCCGGGCTCGAACTCGATGGCCTGCTCCAGCATCTCGACGGCGGCCTTATCGTCGCCCAGGCGGTGATAGGCCCAGCCCAGGGAATCGAGCATGGCCCCCGACTGCGGATTGGCCTTCACGGCCTTCTGGACCATGGCCAGGGCTTCGGGCAGGCGCTCGTTGCGGTCGATCCACGAGTAGCCGAGATAGTTCAGCAGCTCCGGCTCCTCGGGATTGAGGCTGAGGGCCTGCTGCAAGTCGCGCTCGGCGTCGGGCCAGCGCCCGGCCCGCTCCAGCGACACGCCGCGCATGTAGAGCAGGCGCCAGTCGGGCTTATCCTTCTCGGCGGCGACCAGCGGGTCGATCACCGCCACCGCGTCGGCCCAGCGGTCGTTGGCCCGCAGCAGGTCGGCATAGACCAGCTGGGCGCTGCGGCCCGCGCCGAGAACCTTGGCGGCGGCCTCCGCGATGGCCAGGGCCTTGTCCTTGTCGCCGGCGCTCTGCAGCGTCCAGGCGATCTTGCCCTGGGCTGCGGCATAGCGGGCCGAGCCGGCCGGCACCTTGGCGTAGGCCGCCCGGGCCGCCTCGGGATCGCCGCCCTGGTCGAGCAGGTCGCCGACCATCAGCAGCGCGTCCTCGCGCTTGGGATCCAGGTGCAGGGCCAGGCGCAGATAGGCCAGGGCGAACTGGCTCTGCCGCTCGTTGCTGAACACCGCCGCGCAGGCGACCAGGGCGTTGGCCGCGCCCTGGCGGACGGTGGCCAGAGGCGGCGGAGCCTTGCGGCCGGCGGCGCGGGCGCGCGCATCCAGCAGGGCCGAGTCGGTCGGCGCCTGGGCCAGCAGGGAATCATAGAGGGCCACGGCCTCGTCGCGGCGCTTGCGGCGCTCCAGGAACGCGCCGTAGTCGATGGCGAACATCGGCCGCACGGCCTCGATGTCCATCAGCGCCTTGAACTCGGTTTCGGCCTCGGCGGTCTTGCCGGCCCGCTCCAGGATCTCGGCGCGGCCCAGGCGGCCGAAATACTGCACGAGACGATCGTTGCGCAGCTCGGGCTGGACCTGGGACTTGGCGGCGTCGCCGGCGGCCGCGGCGGCCCACGGCGTCAGCAGGGTCACGGCCGGGCGGTGCGGAAACCCAAGGCCGGGATCGGCGAGCAGGGCCTGGGCTTCCTTGCCCTTGCCGCGCGACAGGAAGTCGACCGACTGGGTCAGCAGGGCCAGGCGGCGCACGCCCTCGGTCCCGCCCGGCGCGACCGGCGCCAGTTGTGCGGCGCGGGTGACATCGCCGGCCAGCAGCGAGGCGGTGAAGGCACGCTCGCCCAGCAGGCCGGGGTCTTCGCCCAGGTTGCGGGCGGCCTGGAAATAGGCGGCGGCCTCGTCGCTGCGGCCGTCCTCGAGCGCGGCCTGGCCGGCCAGGAACTGTCCGTAGGCCGAACGCCCCTCCCACGGCGCGCTCCACCCGTCGGCGGAACCGCGCAAGGTCGGCCCCGACGTTGCGCAGGCGGCCAGCACGGCGGTGGAGGCCAGGGACAGGAGGACTCGAAGACGCATCATCCGGCCACCCTGTTCGGTTTCAGGGCCTCGTTCAAGCGTCCTTCTCCCCTTGCGGGAGAAGGTGTCATCCGAAGGATGACGGATGAGGGGTCGCACGAACGAAAAACGCCGCGACAGCTGATCGGCTGTCGCGGCGTCTTGCTTTTGAGAGACCCCTCACCCGACCCCCGCCTTCGCGGGGGCCACCCTCTCCAGCAAGGGGAGAGGGAAAGAGCCCTACATATTCGGATAGTTCGGGCCGCCGCCGCCTTCCGGCGTCGTCCAGACGATGTTCTGCGACGGATCCTTGATGTCGCAGGTTTTGCAGTGGACGCAGTTCTGGGCGTTGATCTGGAACTTCGGATTGGCGCCCTGCTCGTCGTACAGCACCTCGTAGACGCCGGCCGGGCAGTAGAGACGCGCCGGCTCGCCGTACTTGGGCAGGTTGACCGAGATCGGGATCGACGGATCCTTCAGCTTCAGGTGAGCCGGCTGGTCTTCCTCGTGATTGGTGGCCGACAGGAACACGCTCGACAGCTTGTCGAAGCTGATCACGCCGTCGGGCTTGGGATAGACGATCGGCTTGTAGTCCTTGGCCAGGCCGGTCGAGGCCGCATCGGTCTTCTCGTGCTTCAGCGTGCCGAAGAACGAGAACCCGCCCAGCAGGTGCGTGCACCACATGTCGAACAGGCCGACGGCGCCGCCCAGGGCGGTGCCCAGCTTGCCCAGCAGCGGCTTGGCGTTGCGGACGACCTTCAGTTCCTTGGCGACCCAAGAGTTCTCGAAGGCGGTCTCGTACTCGACCAGGGCGTCGCCCTCGCGGCCGGCGGCGATGGCCTTGAACGCTTCTTCGGCGGCCAGCATGCCGGTCTTCATGGCGTTGTGGCTGCCCTTGATGCGGGGCACGTTGACGAAGCCCGCCGAGCAGCCGATCAGCACGCCGCCCGGGAACGACAGCTTCGGGATCGACTGATAGCCGCCCTCGGTGATGGCCCGCGCGCCGTAGGCGATGCGCTTGCCGCCTTCCAGGTGCGGCTTGACCGAGGGGTGCTGCTTGAAGCGCTGGAACTCGTCGAACGGCGAAATCCACGGGTTCTTGTAGTTCAGATGCACCACGTAGCCGATGGACACGTAGTTGTCCCCGAAGTGGTACATAAAGCTGCCGCCGCCCGTCTGGTTGTCCAGCGGCCAGCCGGTGGTGTGCTGGGCCAGGCCGGGCTGGTGCTTGTCGGCCGGGATCTGCCACAGCTCCTTGATGCCGATGCCGTACTTCTGCGGAGACTTGCCGGCGTCGAGCTCGAACTTGGCGATCAGCTGCTTGGCCAGCGAGCCGCGCACGCCCTCGGCGATGAACACGTACTTGCCGTGCAGCTCCATGCCCGGCTGGTAGTCGCTCTTCTCATGGCCGTCCTTGGCGATGCCGACCACGCCGACGACCACGCCCTTCAGCGAGCCGTCCTCGCGCCAGACCGTGTCCGAGGCGGCGAAACCCGGATAGATCTCCACGCCCAGCTCTTCGGCCTGGGCGGCCAGCCAGCGGGTGACGTTGCCCAGCGAGGCGATGTAGCAGCCGTGGTTGTGCATGAACGGCGGCATGGCGAACATCGGCAGGCTGGCCTCGCCCTGCGGGCCGAGCAGCAGGAACTTGTCCTTGGTGACCGGCGTCTCCAGCGGCGCGCCGCGTTCCTTCCAGTCGGGGAACAGCTCGTTCAGCGCCTTGGGATCGATGACCGCGCCCGACAGGATGTGGGCGCCGACTTCCGAGCCCTTCTCGACCAGGGCCACGCTGATTTCGCTTCCGGCCGTCGCGGCCAGCTGCTTCAGACGGATGGCCGCCGACAGGCCCGCCGGGCCGCCCCCGACGATGACGACGTCGTATTCCATCGACTCGCGTTCGAGGACTTCACTCATGGCTTCTCCCGCCCCAGGCTCTTGAGTGGAGCCTGCCTTCTTCCTGTTTGAGTCGAACCTTATCCGAACGTGACGCCACGGCGGTCAAGGAAAACCGGATAGTTTTTGTTGCACCGCAGCGCGGACAGATCGGTGACGCAGCCCATTATACTCGCTAGAGAAACCCCATGAGCCTCGCCGTCGATCCGCGCGCCGTCGAAAGCCTGCTGGCCTTCTGGGCCGATGCGGGCGTCGAGGCCTGCTACGCCGACGAGCCGATCGACCGCCTGGCCGAGGGCGCGGCCCTGCTGCGGGCCCGTAGCCAACCTCAGCCGGTCGTGGTCGCCGCCCCTCCCCCGCGCCCCGGCGCGTTCGGCGGCGTCGACATCGGCGCGGCCGTCGCGGAGGCCAAGCAACTGGCCGCCGCCTGCAACGACCTCGAAAGCCTGGCCGCCGCCATCGCCGCCTTCGACGGCTGTCCGCTGAAGACGCAAGGCGCCAAGCAGGCGGTGTTCTCGCGCGGTCCCGGCGACGCGCCGGTCATGGTCATCGGCGAAGGCCCCGGCGCCGAAGAAGACGCTCGCGGCGAGCCCTTCGTCGGCCGGGCCGGCCAACTGCTGGACCGCATGCTGAAGGCCGCCGGCCTGCAGGAGCGGGCCTTCATCACCAACACCGTCTTCTGGCGCCCGCCGGGCAACCGCACGCCCACGCCCCAGGAGCAGGCCGTCTGCGCCCCGTTCGTCGAGCGGGCCATCGTTCTGGTCAAGCCGAAGCTGATCCTGCTGGTCGGCGGCGCCTCGGCAAAGAGCATGCTGCGCCGCGAGGAGGGCATATTGTCGCTTCGCGGCCGCTGGTTCGAATGGCGCTCCGAGGACGGCGCAAACGCCGTTCCGGCCTTGCCCAGCTTGCATCCGGCCTTCCTGCTGCGCCAGCCGGCGGCCAAGAAGAAGGCCTGGCAGGACCTGCTGATGCTGGCCGAAAGGCTTGATCGGCCCGAAAGGCCCCATTAAACAAACCGCTGACCAGTCGGAACGGGGACGCGCGCCGCCTTCTTGAGGCCTTGCGCGGATACGATTTGCAGCTTTTCGCTCGCCCTCTGGCCGTTGTCTCGGCCCTTGCGCTCTGCCTGAACCTCGCCGCGCCCGCGGTGCGGGCCGCGGGGCTCGAGCCCCTGTCGGACAACGACCAGCGCTACTACCAGGCCGCCTTCGGGGCCGCCGAGCGCGGCGATTTCGACGCCGCCGAAGCCGCCTTCGCCAACACCCGCGACCGCAGCCTGATCGGCAAGCTGTCGTTCACCCGGCTGATGCACCCCAGCGCCTATTCGGCCAGCTACGACGACCTGACCGGCTGGCTGAAGCTCTATGGCGACGAGGCCGGCGCCGACCGCGTCTACGCCCTGGCCCTGAAGCGCAAGCCGGCCCGCGCGGCCGAGCCCAAGCCCCCCGAACTGTTCGTCGGCGTCGCCCAGAGCGGCAAGATCGCCGCCGGCCCCGCCGACAAGGGCCGCGCCGCCCGCGAGGCCTACTATTCCGGCGACGTGAAGACCGCCCTGAAGCTGGCCAAGCTGTCGGGCGAGCGCTGGATCGCCGGCCTGTCGTCGTTCCGCCTGGAATCCTACGCCGACGCGCGCGGCTATTTCGAGCAGGTCGCCCACGACGAGGGCCAAGACGACTGGCTGCGCGCCGCCGCCGCCTTCTGGGCCGCGCGCTCGGCCGGCATGGTCGGCGACAAGGACGGCGTCCGCTCCCTGCTGAACCAGGCCGCCCAGGCGCCTCAGACCTTCTACGGCATGATCGCCGGCCGCCAGCTGGCCATGGCGGGCCTCGCCGTCGCCAACGATCCGGACGATCCGATCGCCGCCCTGATCACCCGCGTCTCCTACAGCGGCCCCGATCCGGCTTCGCTCAGCAAGCTGCTGGCCTCGGACATCCGCGCCCGCCGCGCCGCCTCCCTGGCCCAGCTGGGCCGCTGGAACGAGGCCGGCGCCGAGCTGCGCGCAGGCCTTTCCCTGGCCGCCGACGACAAGGCCCGCGCCGACTGGAGCGCCCTGACCCTGGCGCTCAACGCCCGCGCCCCGTTCAACGCCGGCCGCCCGGTCAAGAAGATCGGCGGCGAGGACTATCCCCTGCCCGAGCTGGCCCCCAAGGGCGGCTTCACGATCAGCAAGGCCCTGGTCTACGCCCTGGTGCGCCAGGAAAGCCGCTTCGACCCGATGGCCGTCTCAGGCGCCGGGGCCGTGGGCCTGATGCAGCTGATGCCCGTGGCCGCCGCCCGCGCCGCCGGCGACGACAAGCTGCTGGCCGACAACACCCCGCTGTTCGACCCGGCCTTTAACCTGCGGGTCGGCCAGGACTATTTTACCTGGCTGATGGACCGCGGCCTGCAGAGCCCCGACATCCTGCGCGCCGTCGCCGCCTACAACGGCGGCCCGGGCACCCTGCTGAAGGTGCAGCAGCAGCTGGGCGCCGACTGCGACAGCCTGCTGCTGATCGAAAGCCTGCCCGCCGTCGAGACCCGCAACTACGTCGAAAAGGTCATGGCCTCCTACTGGACCTACCGCCGCCTGCTCGGCGCGGAGACCAAGACGCTGGACGCGGTGGCCAGCGGCCAGCGGGTGATCGATTTCCGGCTGGATATGTAGAACGCCAAAAGGAACCTCTCCCTGTGGGGGGAGGTGATCGCGAAGAGATCGGTGGGGGGCGTGACCGCTGAACTTCCACCACAGCGGAAGCTGAAAACGTCCCCCCACCGGCCTTCGGCCGCCTACCCCCACAGGGAGAGGTTCCTGATGATCTACCCCGCCTCCCCCGTAAGCTCCCGCCGCGCCTTCTCCAGCTCTTCTGCATAGCGCCGCGTCGCGTAGGCCTCCGACAGCACGCCCAGGACGTTGCGCTTGTCGTCGATCACCGCCAGTTCGTCGGTCTCGCCGTGGTCGAAGGCGCGCATGACGTCCTTGATGGTCTGGTCGGGCTTCAGCACCGTGTCGGCGTTGATCGCCAGGCTCGACACGGCCTTGTCGCCGTCGCCGCCCTCGACATAGGCCTTGGCGGTCGGGATCAGGCCGGCATAGAGCCCTGCCTCGTCGACCATGATCACCCGCTTGGTCGAACCCAGAGGGAAGCGGCGGCGGAACTCGGCCAGGGTGGTGGAGGCCGGCACGGTCTGGACGTCCTTGCGCATCATCCGCCCGGCGCTCAGCGGCCGCATCCACGAGACGTCGTGGGCGCTGCGGATGGTCTCGCCGCGCAGGTGCAGCCGCCAGGTCGAGAACGAATAGCCGAAGGTCTCGCGGACCATGGCGCTGGCGATCATCGAGGCCACCAGGGCCGCCGCCGCCACGGTGAAGTCGCCGGTCGCCTCCAGCACCAGGAACGACATGGTGAAGGGGCCGCCGACCACGGCAACGCCCAGCGCAGCCATGCCGACCAGGGCCGCCACCGTGGGGTCCAGGCTCGGCGCCCAGGGGATCAGAAGCGACAGCGCCGAGAACACCTGGCCGATCAGCGCCCCCAGGAACAGCGAGGCGAAGAACAGGCCGCCCCGGAAGCCGAAGCTCAGCGAGATCACCGAGGCCAGGGCCTTCATCGCCAGCAGCAGCACCAGCATCTTCAGCGGCAGGTCCGTCATCAGGTTCAGGTGCAGCGCCCCGTGCCCCGCCGACAGGGTCTGGGGCGTCACCAGGGCCAGGGCGGCGAGCCCGACGCCGCCGATCGCCGGCCGCAGCCAGCGCGGGATCGGCGAGCGGGTTACCAGCCGCTCGGCATTGGCGACCAGCCGCATCAGGGCGATGCCCAGCACCGCGCTGACCAGGCCCAGCAGGGCGTAGAGGCCGTAGTCGGTCCACGACTGCACCGCCTGGGTGTCGGTCTTCAGCAGATAGGGGATCGCGCCCATCTTGCCGGCCACCAGCACCGCGGCCAGGGCGGCGGCGGCCACGGGGGCCAGGTTGGCGACGGTATAGGCCCCGATGACGATCTCGAAGGCGTAGAAGGCTCCGGTCAGGGGCGCCCCGAACGCGGCGGCAATCGCCGCCCCCGCCCCGGCTCCGACCAGGGTGCGCATGTCCGCTCGGCGCAGGTTCAGCCGCTGGCCGGCGAACGAGGCCGCCGCCGCGCCGGCCTGGGCGTAGGCCGCCTCCAGCCCCACCGAGGCCCCCACCCCGTTCGACAGCATGGTCTGGCCGCAGATGAAGGCGCTGTCCTTCATCGACAGCCGCCCGCCGTGCAGGGCGTTGGCCTCCACCGGGTCGACGGCCGGACGCGGCCGGTACTTCGCCCAGGCCCAGCCCGCCGCGCCCAGCAGCAGGCCGCCGATCGGGATGGCCAGCAGCCGCCAGGGCGCGACATGGGTCTGGGCGCTGAGCCGCTCGTTGACGTCGATCTGGAACAGCAGCATCTGCAGGCCGTGGGCCACCTGGGCCTGCACGACCGCGAAGGTCCCGGCCGCCATGCCGATCAGGGTGGCCACGGCGATCAGCCATAGCTCGCTCGACCGGATTCGCCGCCTCAGCCAGCCGACGCCCTTGACGGAAACGGCGGCGGAGGCGTGAGCGAGCGACATGAGCTTCGATAACGCGGGGACGATATCGACTGCAACGCCCCTTCTCCCCTTGCGGGAGAAGGTGTCGACGAAGTCGACGGATGAGGGGTCGAAAGCCCTGTCCGCAAGCTTCGGAGAGGGATCAGAGAACGATCCGCCGCGCCTTCAGCCGTCCCGCCAACGCCTTCTCCGGCGCCAAACCCGCGAACCCGACCCCCGCCGCATAGTCCAGCCGCCGCACCAGCACCCCCAGCGGCGCCGCCGTCAGCCGCGCAAGCATCCCGCCAGCCGGAACCAGCAGGGCCGCCGCCCCCGCGCCGCCGGCCAGATGCGCCTCGACCGGCCCGCGCCAAGCGTCGGGCAGCGCGCGCGCCGGATCCAGCGTCAGGATCCAGTCGCCCCGCGCCACGGCCGCGCCCGCCGCCAACAGCGCGCCCCGGTCGCCCGAGGCCGCCACGAACCGCGCGCCGCTGTCCTCGATCAGGGCGTCGAGCCCCGGCTCCGCGACGCCGACGATCACGGCCTCCTTGACCAGGCCGTCGACAGCGGCCGGGACCAACTGAGCCAGCAGTTGGGCGAGCGCATGCACTGACGCTGAGTCGGGCGCGACGGCGGGAAGGATCACGGAGATCATGCACTCGCCTTTGCGGCCCGCGTCGAAAGGCGTCAAGCTTGGTTCTTGTTATGTTCTCATTTCGGGCGTAGCATTCGTCCATGCTGTCGCGCCGCTCCTTCACCGACACCGCCTACAAGACCGGCACGACCGCCCTGCGCGGTCGCGGGGCGCGCAGCAATGAGACCGGCCGCTACGAGAGCCAGACCTCCGAGCCCTTCGAGGACGGATGGACCGAGGAGGACAACGCCGCCAGGCCGCTGACCACCAGCGTCCTGGCCATGAAGTCCAAGACCGTCATCGCCCGCAACAAGAGCCCCGACGTCGGCTTCGACCGCTCGATCAACCCCTATCGCGGCTGCGAACATGGCTGCATCTACTGCTACGCCCGGCCCGCCCACGCCTATCTCGGCCTCTCGCCCGGCCTCGACTTCGAGAGCAAGCTGTTCTTCAAGCTCGAGGCCGGCAAGCTGCTCGACCGCGAGCTGTCCAAGCCGACCTACAAGGTCGGCAGCGTCCATATCGGCGGCGACACCGACCCCTACCAGCCGCAGGAACGGGGGCTTCGCGTCACCCGGGGCGTGCTGGAGACGCTCAGCCGCTTTCGCCACCCGTTCTCGATCATCACCAAGTCGGCCCTGATCACCCGCGACCTCGACATCCTGGGCGAGATGGGCAAGGCGGGCCTGGCCCGGGCGGCCGTGTCGATCACCACCCTGGACCGCCGCCTGGCCCGCAGCATGGAGCCCCGCGCCGCCACGCCCGAGCGCCGGCTCGACGCCGTGCGTCAGCTCTCCGAAGCCGGCGTGCCGACCATCGTCATGTTCGCCCCGGCCATCCCCTCGCTGAACGATCACGAGATGGAGGCGGTGCTGGAAAAGGCCAAGGCGGCCGGCGCGGTGGCGGCCGGCTATGTCGCCATCCGTCTGCCGATGGAGATCCACGGCCTGTTCGAGCAGTGGCTGGCCTCCGACCATCCCGACCGCGCCAAGCGGGTGATGTCGCTGGTGCGCCAGATGCGCGGCGGGGCGGCCTATGACAGCGAATTCGGCAAGCGCATGACCGGCGAAGGCCCGATCGCCGAGGTGCTGAACCAGCGCTTCCACGCCGCCCTGCGCCGCTTCGAACTCGACAGGCCCCTGCCCCGTCTCGACATCACCCAGTTTCGCGTCCCGCCCAAGGCGGGGGACCAGCTGAGTTTGTTCTAGGTCGCGTATCCACCCTCCCGCGTCATCCCGGAAAGCGCATGGCGCTTATCCGGGACCCAGGGGCCGCCGCAGTGTACCGGCCATCTCGCTGGTGGCCAGTCCCAGCGCCGCGCCCAGTCCCCTGGGTTCCGGCTCTACGCTGCGCTCCGGCCGGGATGACGACGGTGGAGGGAGCGGAGGATGAACGTCCACGCTTGCGTCTGTCACACGGAGGCCCACCAATGCCGACCATGACGACCGAACACCGTTACGCTGGCGGATGCCTGTGCGGCGCCGTGCGCTGGAGCGCCACGGGCGCGCCGCTGTATCAGGGCTTCTGCTGCTGCGCCGACTGCCGCAAGGCGTCCGGCTCGGGCTTTGTGCCGTTCATGGGCTTCCCGGCCGCCGTCGTGACCATCACCGGCGAAACCCTCAAGGTCCGGTCGCCGACCTTCAAGGGCGGGATCGCCTTGCGCAACGCCTGCCCGACCTGCGGCGGCCTGGTGTTCGGCGGCGAGGTCGGGGTCGACGCCAGCCACACGATCTATGCCGGCTCGCTGGACGACGCGACGCAGTTCGCGCCGACCATGGCCCTCTTCCTGCGCGACAAACCCGCCTGGGTGGCGCTGCCCGAGGGCCTGGCGACCTTCGAGACCATGCCGGACTAGAAAATCATCAACACAGCTTTCGGGACGGACGCGCCCCGTTCGTCCTGGCCAAGAACCGCCCGAGTCGGGGCGCCAGAAAAGGGAGAACGGGCATGACGGAAACGAGCGGAAAGTTCGGCTGGTACGAGCTGATGACCACCGACGTCGAGGCCGCCAGCGCCTTCTACGCCAAGGTCGTGGGCTGGACGCCGACCGACTCCGGCCTGCCCGGCCCCACGCCCTACACCATCCTCAATGCCGGGGCGGCCCCGGTCGGCGGCGTTTTCACGCCCGAGAGCGGCTGCCCGGAGGGCTCGCGCCCCGGCTGGATCGGCTACATCTTCGTCGATGACGTCGACGCCTATGTGGAAAAGGTCACCGCCGCCGGCGGCTCGGTGTTCATCCCCGCCGACGACATCCCCGCGGTCGGCCGCTTTTCCGTGGTCGCCGACCCGTACGGCGCGGTGTTCACCCTGTTCAAGCCGTTCCCGCAGGACCAGGCCCCGCCGCAAGCGCCGGACCTGACGCCGGGAACCTTCGGCTGGCGCGAGTTGATGGCCGGCGACCTCGACGGCGCCTTCGCCTTCTATTCGGGCCTGTTCGGCTGGGTGAAGACCCAGGCCATCGACATGGGTCCGATGGGCACCTACCAGCTGTTCGCCTACGAGGCCGGCGGTCCGGACGCCGGCGGCATGATGACCAAGCCGGCCGACTTGCCGGTGTCGTTCTGGAACTACTACGCCCAGGTCGACAGCGCCTCGGCCGCCCGCGACCGCGCCCTGGCCGCCGGAGCCACCACGATGATGGACGTCCACCAGGTGCCCGACGGCAGCTGGATCTACATGGGGAGCGACCCGCAGGGGGCGGGGTTCGCCGTGGTGAGCACCAACCAATAGCCCTCTCCCCTTGCGGGAGAGGGTGGCCCGCGAAGCGGGTCGGGTGAGGGGCCGATCAGCCGCCAAGGCGGAACGACCGGGCGTGGCGTCCAAGTTCTACCCCTCATCCGTCGTCCCTCGGACGACACCTTCTCCCGCAAGGGGAGAAGGATCATTTGGCGAGCAGCAACGCCTTGGTCAGGAACGCCTTGTCCTGCCCCACCACCCGCAGCCCCGCCGCGGCGAACAGGGCCGGCAGGTCTTCCTCTGCATAACTGCCGTAGAACGGCTCGTGGAAATAGGCCGGGAAGGCCTCCAGCATCCGGGCCAGCTGCGGCTCGTCGGAGGGCTGGACGGAGTCGGCGAAGGCCATGACGCCGCCGGGCTTCAGCACCCGGGCCAGTTCGGCGGCGACGATCGGGCGCACGCGCGGCGGCAGTTCGTGGAACAGGTAGACGCAGGTGACGGCGTCCAGGCTGCCGTCCCCGAAGGGAAGATGCTCGGCATTGGCCTGCACCGTACCCCGGCCAGAGCGCGTGCGCGCCTCGCTCAGATAGGCCGGCGACAGGTCGACGCCCGCCAGGGCCGCGCGCGGGAAGGCCTGGGCGAGATCGCGCAGAAACGCGCCAGAACCACAGGCGACATCGACCGCCGCCAGGACCCGCTGGTCTCGCCCCCGCCAATGCCTGGCCAGCAGCGACAGCGCCCGGCGGCGCATGGCGCCGGCCGCGCCGGAGAACAGCGCCTCGACCTGGGCGTCGTAGCGACGGGCGCTCTCGGCGGTGAACCAGCCGCCCGACTGATAGTGGAAGTTCTGCCGGTAATAGGCCGGATAGCCCTGGCTTTTAGGATCGTCGCGCACCTCGACCCCGTCGCCGCGCCGGCGGCGCTGGTCGACCTCGCGGGCGTCGGCCAGGAAGTCCCAGGCCTTGAGGATCGAGGCGGCCGGATCGACCGGCGCGTCCTCCATCGGCGGATAGAGGCCGGCGGCGACGTCGGCGGCGTCCTTCTCGAAGGCGGCGAAATAGGCGCGGCGCAGGCGGCCCTGCGACACCGGCGGGGCGTCGGAGGCAAAGCGCGGCGCGGCCTTGCCCTCGGTCGGCCGGGTCATGAACTTGGCCAGGCCCCCGGCGGCGGTCCACCAGGCGGCCTTGGCCACGGCCTTGCTCCGCTGGGCGGCGGCGTCGAGCGCGAAGGCTCCTCGCCCGCCCCCTTCTCTCTCGCCTAAGTCCCTATCGCTCCGGCCTCGGCTCATGTCGCCTCATCGCGAGAACACCCCGACCAGCTCAATATGCGGCGACCACAGGAACTGGTCCACCGGCAACACCTTCTCCAGCTTGAAGCCGGCGTCGATCAGGATGCCGGCGTCGCGGGCGAAGGTGGCCGGATTGCACGACACCCCGACCACGCGCGAGACCTTGGAGATGGCGATCTCCCGCGTCTGCTCCAGCGCCCCGGCGCGCGGCGGGTCGAAGACCACCGCGTCCATCTTGTTGAGCTCGCTCGACAGCACCGGCCGGCGGGTCAGGTCGCGGGCCTCGGCGACGATGGCCTTCAGGCCCGGGGCCGAGCCCACGGCCGCCTTCAGCGCTGCGATGGCCGGCTCGGCGAAGTCGGCGGCATAGACGCCCGACTCCTGGGCCAGGCGGAAGGTGAAGGTGCCCACGCCGCTAAAGAGGTCGGCGACCTTCGCCGCGCCCGCCACGTGCTGCACGGCGAAGTCGGCCATGGCCTTTTCGGCGGCCGGCACGGCCTGCAGGAACGAGCCGGCCGGCAGCGGCACGATGGCCGGCCCCAGCTTCACCAGCGGCTGGCGGGCCATGTACAGCACCTCGCCGGCCAGGGTGACGCGGGCGAAGTCGAACTCGCCGGCGATCATCGCCGCCTGCACCCGGGCGTCGGCCGACAGCCCGCCGCTCTTGCGCTCGACGCCGGTGACGTCGATGTCCAGGCCCGTGCCGGTCAGGGTGACGTGCAGGGTCGGGGCCGACTTGGGGTGCTCCAGGAACGGCTGGGCCAGACGCGCCAGGCCCGGCAGGGCGGCGACGATCTTCGGGTGGGTGACCGGGCATTCCTCGATCTTGACCAGGTTCCAGGAGCGGCGCTCCTTGAAGCCCAGGCGCACCCCGCCCTTGCCGCCGCGCGCGTGCAGCGCCACCCGGCGACGCGAGGCCGGCGGCGAGGCGATGGTCGGCAGGATCTCGGTCTCGATCCGCTCGCGCTTCAGCTCGAACCGCACCTGGTCGCGCTTCCAGTCGAGATAGGGCGTCATGTCCCAGTGCTGCAGGGCGCAGCCGCCGCAGTGGCCGAAATGCTTGCAGGGCGGCGCGACGCGCTCGGGGCTGGCCTCGAGGATGTCGACCAGCTCGCCGCGCGGGCCTTCCATCCGGGCGGTGATCTTCTCGCCCGGCAGGGTCAGCGGCACGAAGGCCGGGCCGGCGGCCACGCCGTCGCCCTGGCCGCCGATGGCGTCGATAGTCAGTTCACGCATTCAAAGTCGCCTTGGCAATCGCCTCAGGGGAACCGCTTCGGGCTCCGATCCGTTCAAGCCTCGCCGTGGGCGTGGCCGCAATTTCGCCTCGTCCGCGCCAAGTTCGACGCCGAAGAAGCCTGTTCGAGCGCGTCCATACCCTATTCGGCGCCCGCGTGCGTGGACGAACTGGTGCGTGAACGAAGATGAACGGTCCGGTCAACGGCCGTTCAGCTAGCGCTTGGCATGGTGCGAACAACGGACGGTCCCCCGATCGTCAGGCAAGCTTTCTGGCCCGGCTTTCTGGCCCCGCCTTCAGGGAGAGTATTTCGATGATGATCCGGACCGCCATCAGCGCCCTCGTCGCCGGCGCGGCCCTCGCGGGCGCGGCCTTGCCGACCGTGGCCTCGGCCCAGGCCTATGGCTACGGCCAGGGCTCGTACCAGGGCGCCTATCAGGGTGGCGGCGCCTACGACCAGGGCGGCTACTATTACGATCCCTGCCGTCGCAGCACGACCAACCGCGCCACCGGCGGCGGCCTGGCCGGCGCGGGCATCGGCGCGGCGATCGGCAGCGGCGTCGCGGCCCGCGGCGCCAAGACCGAAGGCGCGGTGCTGGGCGGCCTGCTCGGCGCGGTCATCGGCGGCAACATCGGCAAGAGCTCGGCCGCCTGCGCCCCCGGCGCGACTCCGCCGCCGCCTCCCCCGCCGCGCGCCTATAACGACCGCTACGACGACTATGACCGCGGTTACGACCGCAGCGGCGCCTATGACGAGGCCCAGTACGACCGTCGCGGCGGCTACAGCTACGAGTCCGAGCGCTCCTACCGGGTGACCGAGGGCCGCGCCGACGCCAACGGCTGCACCCTGGCCGAAAGCCCGATCTACCTGCCCGACGGCCGCACCCAGAAGCGCTTCGTCCGCGTCTGCCCCGACGCCTCGGGCCGCTACCAGGTCGTCGACTAGCTCTAGGATCCCCTCCCCGGAATCCGATACTGAAGGCCGTCCGCCCCGCGCGGACGGCCTTTTTCTTTGGCCGGAACCACCGCCCGCCGCCGCGATTGAGCCTCCAATGACCGAAGTCGACATCGCGATCGTGGGCGCCGGCGCGGCCGGCCTGGCCGCCGCCGGGGAAGTCGCCGCCAGCGGATGCTCGGGCGTGCTGCTCGAGGCCCGCGACCGCCTGGGCGGTCGCGGCTGGACCATTCCCTCCCCCGTCGGCCCGCTGGATCTCGGCTGCGAGTGGCTGCATTCGGCCGATCGCAATCCGCTGGTCGCCCGGTTCGAGGCCATCGGCCTGACCATCGACCGCACCCCGCCGCCCTGGTCCGACATCGCCGACAGTCCCGGCCTCAGCGCCCAGGAACGCGCGGCGTTCGGCGACGCCTTCATGGCCCTGGACGAGCGTCTCGCGGCGGCCGCCGAGGATGGCGGCCCCGACCGCCCGGCCGCGCAGTTGCTCGCGCCCGGCGATCCCTGGAACCCGCTGCTGAACGCCTTCAGCGCCTATTACAATGGCGCGGAGTTCGACGAGGTCTCGCTCCACGACTACGCCGCCTATCAGGACAGCGAGGTCGACTGGCGGGTGGCCGAGGGCTACGGGACGGGCCTGATCCGCCTGGCGCCCGCCCTGCCGACGCACCTGTCCCTGCCGGTGACGACGATCCGCCACGATGGGCCGCGCCTGGTGCTGGAAACGCCGCGCGGCGCGATCTCGGCCCGGGCAGCCATTGTCTGCGTGCCAACCGCCATCCTGACCTCGGGGGCTCTACGCTTCGTTCCCGAACTGCCCGACACGCTGAACGCCGCCGCCGGCCTGCCGCTGGGCCTGGCCGACAAGGTGTTCCTCCAGCTCGACGAGCCCGAGGCCTTCCCGCCCGAGAGCCAGCTGTTTGGCGATCCGCGCAAGACGGCCACTGGAGCCTATCACCTGCGGCCGCTGCACCGGCCGATGATCGAGGTGTTTCTAGGCGGCGCCCATGCCCGCTCCCTTGAGGGCGAAGGCCCCGGGGCGGCGGCCGCCTTCGCGATCGAGGAACTGGTCGCCCTCTACGGCTCGGGCCTGCGGTCGCGGGTGCATGTGCTGGCCCAGACCGCCTGGGCCGCCGATCCCTTCGCCGGCGGCTCCTATTCCCACGCCCTGCCCGGCCGCGCCGGCGATCGGGCTCGATTGGCGACGCCCATCGACAACCGGCTGTTCTTCGCAGGCGAGGCCTGCTCGCCCGACGCCTTCTCGACCGCGCACGGCGCCTGGCTGACCGGCCAGGCCGCCGGCCGCGCGGCCCTGGCGGCGCTTGCCTGAACGGCACCCTCGCCGGTCCCCGTCCGATCGATTACCTAGTTTGTACGCCGCCGGCACGAGCGCGCGACCAACGATCAGGGGGAAATCCGATGCAAGATCCTCGGCGGGTTCCGGTCATCATCGGCGTCGGCGAAGCGGTCGATCGCCAGGACGACCTGATCCAGGCGCTCGAACCCGTCGCCCTGATGGAGGCGGCCCTGCGCGCGGCCGAGGCCGACGCCGGCGGGCCGGTGCTGGCGCGGCTGGACTCGCTGGACCTGGTCGGCCTGGTCTCCTGGCGCTACGCCGATCCAGTGGCCCTGCTAGCCCAGCGCCTGGGCGTCGATCCGGCCCGCAAGACCAACGCCAGCATGGGCGGCGAGACGCCGATCCGCCTGATCCACGACGCCGCTGTCGCCATCGCCCTGGGCGAGGTGCAGGCCGCCGCGATCGTCGGCGGCGAGGCCGGCCAAAGCGCCGCCCGCGCCCGGCGTGATAAAGTTGTTCCTCCCTGGACGCCGCTGGCCTCGCGCGAGGACGCCGTGCGCTTCCCCTCCAGCCGCTTCGCCATGAGCCCGCCGGCCGTGGCGCTGGGCATGCAGGACCCGGCCCAGGTCTATCCGTTCTACGAAATGGCCGCCCAGGCCGCCTGGGGCCAGACGCCGGCCGAGGGCCAGGCGGAGTCCGCGCAGCTGTGGGCGCGCTACGCGCAGGTCGCGCGGGACAATCCCTCGGCCTGGATCCGCACCGCGCCCGACGCCGAGGCCATCGGCGCGGTCACCCCCGGCAACCGGCTGATCAACTGGCCCTATCCCAAGCTGATGGTCGCCAATCCGCAGGTGAACCAGGCCGCCGCCATCCTGGTCACCAGCCTGGCCCTGGCCCGCGAGCTGGGCGTCCCCGAAGACCGGATCGTCCACCTGTGGGGCGGGGCCGCCGCGCGCGAGCCCGAGGACTACCTGCTGCGCGACACCTACGCCCACTCCACCGCTCAGCAGACCGTGCTGGAGACAGCGGCGGCCCAGGTCGGCGGGGCCGAGCGCTTCGCCCATCTGGAGCTCTACAGCTGCTTCCCCGTAGTGCCGAAGATGGCGCTGCGCACCCTGGGGCTCGACCCGGCCAAGGTCAGCCCGACGGTGACCGGCGGCCTGACCTTCTTCGGGGCGCCGCTCAACAACTACATGGGCCATGCGGCGGCGGCGATGGTCCGGCGGCTGCGGAAGAACCCCGAAGACCTGGGCCTGCTCTACGGCCAGGGCGGCTACGTCAACAAGCACCACGCCCTGGTGGTCGGCGTGCGCCCGCCGCCGCAGCCCCTGGCGCAAGACTATTCGGTGCAGGCGGCCGCCGACGCCGCGCGCGGTCCCGTCCCGCCCCTGGTCGAGCGCTATGACGGCCCGGCGACGATCGAGACCTACACCGCCCGCTTCGGCCGCGACGGCGCGGCCCAGGACGGGATCGTCATCGCCCGCACCCCGGCCGGCCAGCGCCTGATGGCCCGCGTCGCGCCCGACGACGAGGCCTCGATGGCGCAACTGCTCTCGACCGAGCGCTCGGCGATCGGTGCGGATGGGCATGTGCGCACCGACGTCTTCGGAAACCTGGCCTGGGAAAGCGGGCCCAAGCGCCCGAGGGCCGCCAAGGCCGGGACCTTCGCCACGGTCGAGCGCGAGGGTCCGCTGACCATCGTCACCATCAACCGCCCCGAGGTGATGAACGCCCTGCACCCGGCCGCCAACGCCGAGCTGGCCGAGATCTTCGACGCCTTCGCCGCCGATCCCGACCAGTGGGTGGCGATCATCACAGGAGCCGGCGACAAGGCCTTCTCGGCCGGCAACGACCTGAAATACACAGCCGTGGCCATGGCCGGGGGCGAGGCTTTGCGCACGCCGCTGACGGGTTTTGCCGGCCTCACCGCCCGCTTCGACCTCGACAAGCCGGTGATCGCCGCCGTCAACGGCCTGGCCATGGGCGGCGGTTTCGAGATCGCCCTGGCCTGCGACCTGATCATCGCCTCCGAAGATGCGACCTTCGCCCTGCCCGAGCCCAAGGTCGGCCTCGCCGCCCTGGCCGGCGGCCTGCACCGCCTGCCGCGCCTGATCGGCCTCAAGCGGGCCATGGGCATGATCCTGACCGGCCGCCGGGTCGGCGCCCGCGAGGGCGTCGAGCTGGGCTTCGTCAACGAGGTCGCCCCGGCCGGCGAGACCCTCACCTTAGCCCGTCGCTGGGCCCAGGAGATCCTGGCCTGCAGCCCGATGTCGATCCGCGCCTCCAAGCAGACCGCCCATCGCGGCCTGGACGAGGCGAGCCTGGAAGCTGCCTATCGCGGCCAGGACGGCTACCCGGCCGTCAAGGCGCTGTTCCGCTCGGCCGACCTGCGCGAAGGCCCCCTCGCCTTCGCCCAGAAGCGGCCGCCCAAATGGACGGGGCGCTGAGCGCTACGCCTGGGCTTCACGCGCGGCGGCGTCGCGTTTGATCTTCTTGGCCAGGCTCCATTTGTGGACCTCGGTCGGGCCGTCATAGATGCGGAAGGCCCGCACCTCGCGGAACACCTGCTCGACGATGGTGTCGCCAGTCACCCCCGTGCCGCCCATCACCTGCACGCAGCGGTCGGCGATGCGCATCAGGGCCTCGCTGACCGCCACCTTGGCCATCGAGCTCTCGGTCACGCCCAGCGAACCAGAGTCGAGCACCCCGGCGCACCAGTCGATCATCAGCTCGGCTTGCTTCAGCTCGATCAGGTTCTCGGCCAGCATGAAGCCGACGCCCTCGTGGTCGATCAGCGGCTTGCCGAAGGCCTGGCGCTTCACCGCATAGGCCGTGGCGATCTCCTGCGCCCGCGTGCAGGCGCCCAGCCAGCGCATGCAGTGGGTCAGGCGGGCCGGCGCCAGCCGCAGCTGCGCCAGCTTGAAGCCGTCGCCGGGCTGGCCCAGCACCTGGTCGGCGGAGACCCGCAGCCCCTCGATCGCCACCACCGCATGGCCGCCGGGCATCGAGCTGTCGATGGTGTCGAGCACCCGCTCGATGCGGATCGCCGGGTCGGGCAGATCGACCAGGAACAGCGTCGCCCCAATACTTTCGCTTTGAGCTTCAGCCCTGGCCATGACGATACCGACCCTGGCCCCCTGCGCACCGGTGATGAACGCCTTGCGGCCGTCAATCACCCAGTGATTGCCGTCCTGCACGGCCGTGGTCTTCAGCATCGACGGGTCAGACCCCGCCCCGCCCTCATCGGCCGGCTCGGTCATGAAGAAGGCCGAACGCGCCCGCCCGGCGACCAGCGGATCGAGGAATCGCAGCCGCTGCTCGGCCGAGGCCACCTTGCTCAGCAGGTACATGTTGCCCTCGTCGGGCGCGGCGACATTGACCGCCTGCGGCCCCAGCGGCGACAGCCCCGCCGCCCGCAGCACCACCGCCGTCTCCCGATGCGAGAGGTGGCCGCCGCCGTCCAGGATGTGCGGCGTCAGCACCCCAGCCGCTCGGGCCTTGGCGCGCAGTTCGTTGATCAGGTCGTCGGACGGTCCGTGGGGACCACGCCGGGGATCCTGCTCATAGGGCGCGACGACCTCGCGGACGAAGGCCTCGACCTTTTTGGCGATATCAGCGCCCCTCGCTTCATCGTAAGCGCTCACAGCGACTGCCCGTCATCAATGGTGAAGTCCGCACCGGTGACGCCCTTGCTCTCGTCCGACAGCAGATAAACCAGCATCGTATCGAGGGCGTCCTCGTCCAGCAGTCGGCGGCGCGGCCACTTGCTCATCTGCTTGTGGCCGCCCTCGGTGTCGAACCAGTCGCCGGCCAGTTCCGAGCGGATGTAGCCGGGGCACAGGTTGTTGACGTTCGGCCCCGTCCGCGCCCACTCCCTGGCCAGGTGCCGGCCCAGATGGCTGACAGCGGCCTTCGAGGCGCTGTAGGCCGTGACG
Organism: Caulobacter hibisci; assembly: GCF_016135805.1. Lineage (GTDB taxonomy): Bacteria > Pseudomonadota > Alphaproteobacteria > Caulobacterales > Caulobacteraceae > Caulobacter > Caulobacter hibisci. Next base: position 393,174 of record NZ_JADWOX010000002.1, on the reverse strand, counting down.
CCCGGCGTCACCACCTTGGCCGTGATCGAGGAAACCAGCACGATCCGCCCCCGCTCGGCCAAGCCCGCCGCCCGCATCCGCCGCGCGCCCTCGCGAGCCGTCAGGAACACGCCGCGCACATTGACCGCGAACACCTGGTCGAAGTCCTCGACGGAAAGATCCGTCGCCAGCCCCTCGACCTGGATGCCGGCATTGGCCACCACCCCGTCGACCGGACCGAAGGCGGCCTCGGCGGCGTCGTAGGCGGCGAGGGTCGAGGCCTCGTCGGCGACGTCCAGCGCCACCGCCAGCGCCTTGCCGCCGGCCTCGACGATGGCGTCGCGCAAGGCTTCCAGCCGGTCGACGCGCCGCGCCCCGATCACCACCGCCGCCCCCTCGGCGGCGACGATGCGGGCGAACCGCGCGCCAATGCCCGAGGAGGCGCCGGTGATCAGCACCGTGCGGCCGGCCAGTCTCTGGGTCGTGCTCATAGGATCGTGCCTCAAGTCTCGAACTTCACGGCGATCATCGTCTCGGGGCGGGCCGCGCCGCCAGCCTGTTCTGCGGCGGCCAGGACCTCGGGCTCGACAGGCTCCAGCACGCCGCCGGCCACGAGCGCCTCGATCCGCTCGGGCGGCAGGCCCAGCCAGTCGGCCACGACCTGCGCCGTGTGCTCGCCGACCAGCGGCGCCGGCCGCGTCGGCGCGTCGCTCAGGGCGCCGCTGCGGACGTGGACCCGCTCGGCCGTCACCGGCTCGGCCAGGTACGGATGCTCCTCGACGCGATAGAAGCCGCGCTCGCGATAGTAGGCGAAGTCCGGCAGCTCCGAGACCCGCAGCATCGGCGCCGCCGCGACGCCCGCCGCCTGCAGGACCTCGGCGGCGTCCTGCGCCGATCTCGCCGCGATCCAGGCAGCGACGGCCTCGTCTAGCCCCTGTTCCGAAACGCCGATCGCCGTCTCCAGCGCCCGCTGCCCGGCCTCGTCCTCGACGCTGACCACGCACCAGGCGTCGTCGCCCGCCGCCGCATAGACCCCGCCCCGCCAAACGTCCGGCGCGCGTTCGCCGAGGGACGCCCGCGCCACCTCGGTCGCGAAGTGGCCCAGCATCACCTCGGCCTGGGCGACGCTGGCGCGGCCGCCCTGCCCGGTGCGCAGCCGCCGGATCAGCAGGGCCGTCACCGCCATCGCCCCGATCCGACCGGCGACGTGGTCGGGATAGATGGTGATCGAGTCGCTGAAGCTCTCCGGATCATCGCCATAGCGCCAGGCCTGGGTCAGGCCGGTGGCGGCGCGCACCAGGGGGCCGTAACCCATCCGCTCGGCCCACGGCCCGCTGGCCCCGAAGGCTGAGCTGTCGGCCATGACGATGCGCGGATTGAACCCGGTGATCGTCGCATGGTCGATGCCCAGCCCCTCCAGCGTCCCCGGCTTGAAGTTCGACAGGATGACGTCGGCCTCGGCCGCCAGCTCCAGGAACAGCGCCCGCCCAGCCGGATCGCGCAGGTTCAGGCCCAGGCTCTGCTTGTTGCGATGGCCGGCGGCGAAGCTGGCCGACAGGCCGTAGGACAGGTGCGACTGCCGATTGCCGTCCGGAAAGGCGCGGCTCTCGACCTTGACGACCTCCGCGCCCTGGTCGGCCAGCAGTCGCCCCTGCTCGGCCCCGACGACGATGACGCCCAGATCCAGCACCTTCAGCCCCTCGAAGGCCCGCGCCCCAGGCGCGACGCCCAGCGCCGGCCAGGCCACGGACGGCGCCGCGCCCCCCTCGCGCGGCCCCATCCGCGCGCCGTCGATGCTGACCACGCCATTGGGGATACGGACCTTGCGTCCGTCGCGCCCCTCGACCTCGACCAGGGCCTGGCGGGCGGCGAGGTGGTCGGAGGCCATGAATTCATCCAGGCCCAGCACCGCCGAGATCGGCACGCCGTGCGCCTGGCCCTCGGCCTCCAGCTCGGCGCGGGTGCGGCCGGCGAAGAAGGCGGCGATGGCCGGCAGCAGATCCGGCGACCTGTAGCGCGCGGCGGTCTTGTCGAACTCGGGCGAGGCGAAGGCGGCCGGCTCGCCCATCCAGGCGAACATGCCCCGCCACTGCCGCTTGGCCAGCAGGCAGATCCGCACATGGCCGTCGGCGCACGGCAGGATCGGGTACTGGTAGCCCTTCGGCGGTCGCCCGCGCGACAGCAGGTGGGCCGGCTTGCCCAGGGTGGCGCTGCCGGCGATGCCGTAGCCGGGATCCAGGGCCTGCACCGCCCCATCGAGCGCCGAGAAGTCCAGGTGGTCGCCCCGGCCGGTGCGCAGGGCGTGATACAGCGACACGGTCAGGGCGTAGGCGGCCTGCGAAGCCGCGCACTGCCAGGCCAGATCCCCCGGCGGCGGCAGCGGCGCCCGCCCCCGGATCCCCGACCGCGACAGCTCGCCGCTCAGCGCATGCAGCACCAGGTCGCTGGCCCGCCAGCCGGGCAGGCCCGCGCCGGTCCCGAAGTCGCTGACGGTCATGGTGACCAGGGCCGGATGGCGTGCGCGCAGCCCCGCCAGGTCCACCGCCTGGCCGGCGTCGGCGACGATGATGTCGGCGGCCTCCAGCAGAGCATCGTCCGGCGCGCCCAGCCGGCGCTTGCCGGCATGGGCGACCAGGTCCTCCAGGGTGTCCGTGGGCGCATCGAACCGGACGACGCTCACGCCCAGCTCGGCCAGGTAGCGGGTGATCGCCGCCAGCGGCCCGCGCACCAGGTCGACGACCTGGATCCCGTCCAGCGGCCGCCCCGCCTGGCTCAAGCCCCCGGGCCCTTCTCGAAGCGCGGCAGGCCTTCGGGGATGGTCGCCCACGGCAGGGCCGAGCGGGTCCAGATGTGCATCTGAGGCGCAAAGCTCTCGGGTGTGTCGAGGCACCCGGCCTTGACCGCGATCATCTGGCGCGCCGCCGTCGGCACAGAGCGGATCGGCGAGCCGCACGCGCCGCAGAACTGCCGGTCGATGACCGCGCCGCTCTCGGTGTCGGGATCGAGCCAACTGGCCAGCTCGCCCTCGACGCTCATCGTGTCGGCCCGGACGATCAGGTTGACCGAAAAGGCCGCGCCCGACTGCCGGCGACAGCTGGTGCAGTGGCAGGCGATCACCGCGACCGGCGGCGAGGCGATGACATAGCGCACGGCGCCGCAGTTGCAGCCGCCGCTCAGAGGGCCCTGGTCGGTCATCCCTGCCTCCTCCCGAGGCCTTGTGGCCCTTCGTTCAAAGACTGGAGCGCCCCTCCCCCAGCGGAATGCAAGACCCCGCGAAGACGCCCGGGTCACAACCTGGAAGACGAGAACACTCGAGAGGCTGGAAGGGCCGACACGCCTTACAGGCGGCGCCCCCATCACCCCTTCAACCAGGCCGCGGCCTCTTCGACATCGACCACGTCGGCGTACTTCAGCTGCAGGTCGGTCAGGTTGGCGAAGTGGTAGCTCTCGTGCTTGTCGGCCACGCACTGCTCGGGAACGATGGTGCGGTAGCCGCGCGACAGGCTCTCCACGGCGCTGGCCCGCACGCAGCCGCTGGTCGAGCCGCCGGTCAGGATCACCGTGTCGACCTTGTGCCAGATCAGATAGCTCTGCAGCGGGCTCTCGAAGAAGGCGCTGGGCATGCGCTTGTCGTAGACGAGGTCGACCGCCGCATCGATCTCGACGCGCGGATCGAAGGCGTGGCGTTCGCTGTCCTGCTTGATGTTCTGCAGGCTGTCGGGGGTGTCGGTGCGCGTGCCCCAGACGCCGGCGTCGCCGCCGTCGGGCTTGTACATCACCCGCGTCCAGATCACCGGCATGCCCCGCAAGCGGGCCAGGGCCGACAGGCGGTTCACGTGGGCGATCTGGTCGGGATCGGTGACGTAGGCGCTCTTGGGGAACAGGTCGGGCCGGGTATAGGCCTGCTGGAAGTCGATATTGACCACCGCCGCCTTGCTGCCGAAGCCGAAGCGGGCGCGGGCCGGATTGGCCTTCACCGCCTCGTAGAGCTGCCGGGCGGTCTTGTCTTCACGCACCATGGTCGGTTCGAAGCGCAGGGTCATGGCGGGGGTCCTTAGGAAGGGGTCCAGAGGCCGAGGAAGGCCGCGCCGATCAGCAGGGCCCAGAGGGTCAGCACCACCGGCCGCGTGGCCTCGAGCACGGCGTTGATGGCCTTGTCGGTCTCGGGCGTCGGGCCATTGGTCATCATCGCCACGACCGGCGGCCCCAGCGGGGCCAGCTGGCGGCGGATCAGCAGGCCGCAGCCGATGGCAGTGGCCAGGATCAGCATCTTGATGGCGATGAACAGCGGCGCGTCCGCCAGGCCGACCAGGCTGGCCAGGCCGAAAGCGGCCAGGCCCGCCAGCACGATCCAGCGGATGAAGATGTCGATGCGCCGGATGCCGGCCTTGGGCGGGCTGTGGTGGATATGAATGCTCCAGGCCATGACCAGCCAGAACAGGCACAGGGCCCAGATCGCCGCCACGACCTCGGGCGGCACGTCCCACCAGCCCTTCAGCTTGGCCAGGGTCAGGCCCGTCGGCAGGGCCAGGATCAGGCAGGTGCGCGGCGCCATGTCGACATCGGCCAGCACCTTCAGCGCCAGGCCCCGCTCCTTCACCGTCCGGTCGGGCGCGGTGACGTAGCGCGAGACGTAGAAGGCCCCCAGGTCCCCGCCCAGCCAGTAGACGAAGACCAGCACGTGCAGCAGGGTCAGAAGGGCGAGAAGCATCGCGGAATCCGGCGGTTGTCGTGCCGCCTTGATGCCGCCTCGCCGGGCGCCATGGGGCGTGGTCGCCGGATTTATCGCCTCGCGGATACGCCCTGCACCGCGACATGGGCCGCGACGTTCGGCGGCGCCCCGCGAATCCGGAACTGCGTGCTAAGGCACGAACCGAGGGGCTTTTCGATCTTGTAGGTTCGTATGCGTACCCATCGTCGCTTAGGTCCGGCGCTCGCCGGCCTGCTGCTGCTCGCCTTGCCCGCGCTGGCCGCCGCCCAGACCCAGTCCCAGGCCGTCCTCGACGAGATCAACTACGTCCGCGCCAATCCCCAGGCCTATGCCCGCGAGCTGGCGCAAGGCCGGCCGGCCATGGGCGAGGATCCGGACGCCCTCGACGAGGCCGTCGCCGAACTCCAGCGTCAGCGCCCGCTGCCGCCGCTGGGCGCGGACGGGCGCATCGACGACGCCGCCCGCGATCACGTCAGCGCCCAGGCCGCGCGCGGCGACGTCGGCCATGGCGCGGCGGGAAGCCTGGGCCTTCGCCTGCGCAAGTACGGCGTCTATGCCGGCCTCTCGGCCGAGAACATCTCCTACGGCTACGACGAGCCGCGCGACGTGGTGCGCCAGCTGGTCGTCGACAGCGGCGTGCCCAGCCGCGGCCACCGCCGCAACATCCTGTCGACCGGCTACAGCCTCGCCGGCGTCGCCTGCGGCGGCCACCGGTCGTACGGCGCCATGTGCGTCATCGACTTCGCCGGGGCCCTGCCCGAGGGCGTGGCGCGGGCGGCGCGGTAGGGGCGAACCCTCGCCCTTCGACGAGCTCAGGGTGAGGTTTCTACTGAGCCGCAGCGCAAATTGTCCTCATCCTGAGCCTGTCGAAGGACGAGGACATGCACGGCGTGGGCTAGATCACCCCAGCGTTCGCCAGTTCGGCAATCTCGGCCTCGCTCTTGCCCAGCCCCGCCAGCACCGCCGCCGTATCCGCCCCCAGAGCCGGCGGCGGGCGCTCGACAACGACCGGCGTCCGAGACGCCCGGATCGGCGAGGCCACCGTGCGGATCGGCGCCGCCAGATCGTCCCGCGCCTGCTCGACCACCAGTTCCCGATGCACCGCCTGCGGCTCCTCGAACACCTGGTCGATGGTGTTGATCGGCCCGCAGGGCACGCCGGCCGCTTCCAGCAGGACGATCCAGGCCTTGGTCTCGCGGGTCGCCAGGATCGGGGCCATGGCCTGGGCCAGCTGCGCCCGCGCCGCCACCCGCTGGGCGTTGGTGGCGAAACGAGGATCCTCGGCCAGCTCAGGCGCTTCGGCGGCCCGCGCGAAGGCGCGGAACTGCCCGTCATTGCCGACCGCCAGCACCATCGCCCCGTCGGCCGTGGCGAACACCTGGTAGGGCGCAAGGTTCGGGTGGGCGTTGCCTAGGCGCTCTGGCGCGACGCCCGTGGCGAAATAGTTGCTGGCCTGGTTGGCCAGGACGGCGGCCTGCACGTCGAACAGTGCGATGTCCATGTGCTGGCCCTCCCCCGTGGCGCGTGCATGCAGCAGGCCGCAGAGGATGGCGTTGGCCGCGTAGAGGCCGGTGAACAGGTCGACGACCGCCACGCCCACCTTCATCGGCTCGGCCCCGGCCGCGCCGTCCGGCTGGCCGGTGATCGACATCAACCCGCCCATGCCCTGGATCATGTAGTCGTAGCCGGCCCGCGCCGCGTAGGGGCCGGTCTGGCCAAAGCCGGTGATCGAGCAATAGACCAGCCGCGGATTGATCGCCGCGAGACTCTCGTAGTCGAGGCCGTACTTGGCCAGGCCGCCGACCTTGAAGTTCTCGACCACCACGTCGGCCTCGGCGGCCATCTGGCGGATTAGCGCCGCGCCGCGCGGGTCGGCCATGTCGATGGTCACCGAGCGCTTGTTGCGGTTGGCGCAGGTGAAGTAGGCCGCGTCGCCCCTTCCCCCGTCCACCGTCTCGAAGAACGGAGGGCCCCAGGCCCGGGTGTCGTCGCCGACGCCCGGCCGCTCGACCTTGACCACCTCGGCGCCCATGTCGGCCAGGGCCTGGGTCGCCCAAGGACCAGCCAGCACGCGGGAAAGATCGAGCACCTTGACCCCCGCAAGGGCCGCCCCGGGTCGGGTGTCTGATCGCAAGGCGACTGCTCCGGATATTCCTGTTGCGGGCGACGTTTAACGCCCCAGGCTGCCTCGCCTACCGATCTGATCGCGGCGGGGCAAACGGCGATGGCGAAACTATCCGAAAACCAGGCTGGCGAATTTCGCAGGGGTTGGCCGCTGCTGCTCAGCGTCGTGCTGGGCGTGGGCCTGGGCTTGTCGCCCCTGCCCTTCTACAGCATCGGCATGCTGGCCCCGCAGCTGGCCAAGGAGTTCGGCTGGAGCTTCGCCTCGATCATGCTGGGCCTGCCGGTCGCCACCCTGGCCGTCATGATCGTCGGCCCGGTCATCGGCTGGCTGGGCGACAGGATCGGCGTGCGGCCGGTGGCGATCGCCTCGCTGGTGCTGTTCGCCTTCGCCTTCATGGCCTTTTCCCTGACCAAGGGCTCGCTGCCGCTGTTCTATCTGAACTGGGCGCTGATGGGCGCGGTCGGCGCCGGCACCCTGCCCACCACCTGGACCCGGGCGATCAACAACGGCTTCGAGGCCAACAAGGGCCTGGCCCTGGGCATCGCCCTGATGGGCACCGGCGTGTTCGGCTTCATGATCAAGCCGTTCCTGATGTGGATGATCGAGGCTCACGGCTGGCGCGCGGCCTATCTGGTCACCGGCGCCCTGCCCCTGGTCATCGCCCTGCCCGTCGCGCTGCTGGCCTTCAAGGACCCCGGCGTCGGCCGCGTCCATAGCGAGACCGCGCCGCTGCCGGGCCTGACACTGCCCCAGGCTTTGCGCGACCCGAAGTTCTGGCTGATCGCCGGCGGCTTCCTGCTGTTCTCCTTCGCCATCGCCGGCCCGCTGCCCAACCTCGAAAACATGCTGAAGCTCAAGGGCTTCACGAAAGCCGAGATCGTCAGCCTGGCCCCGGTCGTCGGCCTGTCGGTGATCGCCGGACGCGTGGCCGGCGGCTGGCTGGTCGACCGCTTCTGGGCCCCGGCTGTGGCGCTCGTTCTGCTGTGCCTGCCGGCCTTGGGCTGCCTGATCCTGCACGGACAGGACCCCGGCTTCAGCGGCGCCCTGCTGGCCATCGCGCTTGTCGGCGTGGCGGCGGGCATGGAGTTCGACCTGCTGGCCTTCCTGATCGCCCGCTATTTCGGAGCTCGGTCCTATTCGACCCTCTATGGCTGCCTCTACTGCGCCTATGCGGCAGGGTCAGGCCTGGGTCCCGTGGCGTTCGGGGCCGACTTCGACCGCAGCGGCGGCTACCAGCTGTCGCTACTGGTGGCCACCGGCCTGCTGGTGCTGGGCGGCCTGATCCTGCTGCCGCTGGGCCGCTACCGCTTCGCCGCCGCCCACGCGGTCGAGAACGCCCGGATCGAAGCGGCCGCCGGCGAGCGCGTCGCCGTCCCCGGCGCCTGATTTCCCGGCAGGCGGATTTTCGTGCCGAGGCGCTCCCGCGCGCGGCCCGACGGGCGCAAGCTGACGCCGATTGAGTAGGAGTGCGCCATGACCGGTCGCGTCAACGAGGGGCCGATCCAGGCCTATGACGGCCCGCCCGACTATCGCAAGGTCGGCCGCCACGAGGTCTTCCCGCAGATGTCGCACGACGAGGTCGAGCGGCTGAACGTCCTGGCCCAGCTCAACCGACACCTGTCGACCCGCCTCATCCCCGGCGTGAAACAGGCCTGGGAGACCCGCGCCCTGCCGGCCTTCGAAAAGGCCCACGGCCGCGCGCCCGAGGATCGCCACGAGGTCCGCAAGGCCCTGCTGAAGGATCCGGCCTTCCAGACCTGGTCGGCGCTTCGCCGCCTGACCATGGAACAGCGCCAGCAGGCCGGCCGCTGGACCACCCTGCGCCAGGCCGAGGAACTGGCCGCCAAGGCCGCCGCCCTCAACGCCGGTTCCGACCAGCTTGAGCTCGATCCGGCCTTGAAGATCCCGCGCTACGTGTCGGCCGTCGACCACCACTGCATGCCCGGCAGCTATCACGTCGAGCGCTTCGAGGGCGACGTCTCCGGCGGCGCCAACTACGACCACGGCGGCTTCGCCACCACCGGCGGCCTGCTCGGCCGCTTCTCCGACGGCGGCGGCCACGCCGTGGTCCGCTGGGTCAAGCGCCGGCTGCCGGACTTCAAGCCCAGGCGCATCCTCGACATCGGCGCCACCGTCGGTCACAGCGTCCTGCCGATCGCCCAGGCCTTCCCGGACGCCGAGGTCATCGCCATCGACGTCGGCGGGCCGATGCTGCGCTACGCCGCCGCCCGCGCCGCCTCGCTGGGCGTGACCAACATCCGCTTCGTCCAGGCCGACGGCGCCGACCTGTCGCGCTTCGAGACCGGCACCTTCGACTGGGTGCAGACCACCATGTTCCTGCACGAACTGTCGCTGACCTCGATGAAGGCCATCTTCGCCGAGAGCCGCCGCGTGCTGGCCCCCGGCGGCGTCGTGCTGCACGTCGAGCAGCCGCAGTACGCCCCGACCATGCCGCTGTTCGAGCAGGCCCTGCGCGACTGGGACGCCTTCTACAACAACGAGCCCTTCTGGAGCACGCTGCACGAGATCGATCTGGACGCCTGCATGGTCGAGGCCGGCTTCGCGGAGAGCGAGCTGATCCATGACGGCGTCACCGCCGTGGTCGACCGCGAGGTCTTCCCCGACGCCGCCGACGACGACAGCGAAGACTATGGCCGCAAAGCCGCCTGGCGCGTGATCGGAGCGCGGAAGGCTCCCAAGGAAGCCCAATGAGCATCGCAGACGCCCTGGCCGACGCCGGCGCCAAGCCCGCCGGCAAGCGCCCCTATTTCTTCGCCAATCCGGAAGTCGAGCGGGTGCTGGCCATCACCATGGCCGTGGTCCAGGAACTGGCCGTCACCCGCGCCCGCCTCGACACGCTGGAGCGCGTGCTGGAGGCCCAGGGCGGCCTCGACCGCGCCAGGATCGAGGCCTTCGAACCCTCGGCCGAAGCCGCCGCCGAGCGCGGCCTTTGGCTGCAGGAGTATCTGTCCCGCGTGCTGCGCATCGTCCAGCAGGAGGCCGAGGCCGCCGTCGCCACCGGCGATGTCGCTTCCGAAGACGTGGCCGTCGAGCTGCGCGACTAGCTTTTTCAGGATCAGATCGATGAACCTTCTCCGGGCCGCCACCCTGGTGACGCCGAACGTCGCCGCGACCGCGCTGCGCTACGCCCAATGGCTGGACTACACGGTGGTCGAGCAGGGCGAGGTCCCCGCCGACCTCGCCGCCAGCTGGGGCGCCCCGGCCAGCGCCGGCCGGCCCTACGCCGTGCTGCAGCCGGCCAGCGGCGCCGACGTCTTCCTGCGCTTCGTCGAGGGCGACCCGGTGCCGGAATATCGGCCTCTGCGCACCTACGGCTGGGCGGCGATCGAGATCTGCTGCCAGGACGTCATGGCCGTGAACGCCCGCATGCAGACCGCGCCGTTCGAGATCATCGGCCCGCCCAAGCGCATCGACGGCCTGCCGACCATCCACCCGATGCAGGTCAAGGGTCCCGACGGCGAGATCGTCTACCTCACCGAGATCGTCTCGCCCGGCAACGGCCTGCCCTATCCCGGCAGCCTGATCGACAGGCTGTTCATCCTCGTTTTGGCCAGCGACGACATGGACGCCAGCGGCCGCTGGTTTGGCCAGACCCTGGGCCTGGACGTCGGCGCGCCGATGACCATCGTCTACAACATGATCAACGACGCCTTCGAGCTCCCCAAGGACAGCCGCCACGCCCTGGCGACGGCCACCTTCGAAAAGGACGTCTTCCTCGAGTTCGACCAGTACCCGGCCGAGGCCACGGTGCGCCCCGGTCACCCCGGCGCCCTGCCGCCCGGCATCGCCATCTGCACCCTCAAGCACCCGAACTTCGACAGCGTCCAGGGCGACTGGATCGTCCCGCCCACCATCCGCGACGGCGCCGTCTACGGCGGCAAGCGCGTCGGCGCGCTGCGCGCGCCGGGCGGCGCGCTGGTCGAGGTGGTGGAAGCCTAAAACCCCTCTCTCATGGAGAGAGGGAGGGGCCCGCCGCGAAGCGGTGGGAGGGTGAGAGGGTGCGCCGTTGGCCGCGTGGATCTCTCACCGTTCCGACGACAGCAACGCGGCCATCAACAACTGAAAAACAGAAAAGGCGCGGCCGAACGACCGCGCCTTTTCCTGTGAGTGTGTAACCTCTCACCCTCCCATGGCTTCGGCGCGGGCCCCTCCCTCTCTCAAAGAGAGAGGGGCGCAACGACTACAGCGTCACCACGACCTTGCCGAACGCGCCCTTGTCGGCGCGGGCGTAGGCGCCTTCGATGGCGTCGAGGGCGAAGACGCTGTCGACCACCGGGACGATGCCCTTGGCGGCCACGAAGTCCGACAGCGCCTGGTGGTCGGCGCGCGAGCCGACCGAGATGGCCGTTGCGCGCTGGGCCATCATCACCATGGCCGAGGCGTCCAGCGTGCCGCCGAAGCCATCCAAGGCGCCGATGACGGCCACGTGGCCGCCGACGCCGACCGACGCCTGCGACTTGGCCAGGGTGCCGGCGCCGCCCAGTTCCAGGGCGTGCTGCACGCCGCCGAACGAGGCTTCCTTCACCGAGGCCTCCCAGTCGGGCGTGGTGTGATAGTTCACCGTCAGGTCCGCGCCCATCTGCGCCGCGCGGGCCAGCTTGGCGTCGTCGCCGCCGACCACGGCCACCTTGGCGCCGAAGGCCTTGGCGATCTGCAGGCCCCACAGCGAGACGCCGCCGGTGCCCAGGGTCACCACCCAGTCGCCGGCCTGGAGGCCGCCGTGCGTGACCAGCGAGGACCAAGCCGTGACGCCCGAGCAGGTCAGGGTCGCGCCCTGCACGAAGTCGAGGCCGTCGGGCAGCTTCACCACCCCGCCGGCCGACAGCACCACGTGCTCGGCCAGCACGCCGGGACCGCCGGCGCCCAGCGACGAGATCACCGCCGGGAAGGTGATGCGGCCGCCGGCCCAGTTCTGGAAGAAGGCCGAGGCGACGCGGTCGCCCACGGCCAGGCCCTCGACGCCGTCACCCAGGGCGACGATCTCGCCGGCGGCGTCCGACAGCGGGGTGAAGCCGTCGGCCTCGCCGACCGGATACCAGCCCTGGCGGATCATCACGTCGCGGCGGTTCAGGGCCACGGCGCGCACCCGCACCAGCACCTCGCCCGGACCCGGCGTCGGGACCGGCACTATGGACTCGGCCAGCTCGAAGCCCTGGCCGGCGCGGACGAGGGAGAAACGGCGATTGGTCATGGGCGGGGTCCACTGAAGGGGGGTGTTCGGAGGCGTGGTTTCGACGCCGGCCGCGAAGGCCAGCAGGGTCTCGGCGAAGATCTCGGGTTCCAGCTCGGGCGCGGCGACGCCGGTCTTGCCCTGGGTGGTGACCACCACGCCCGGGCGAGCCTTGCGGATGCGGCTGACGAAGCCGGCCAGCGGGTCGTCCGCCGCCTGCAGCACGGTCACCGGGCAGGTCACGCCCTCGAAGACGCTGGCGAAGTCCTGGTCGAAGATCGCTCCGAAGGCCTGGTTGCGGCCGTCCGGCGCGCCGATCGCGCCCAGGAATTCCGTCTGCACCAGCTGGGCGTCGAAGCGGGGCAGCATCCCCTTCAGCAGGCCCCAGGACTGGATCAGATAGGCGCCGTGCGCGTCGATCGGCGCGGACTGGCCGACCTGCTCGCGGAACATCTCGCGTTCGGCGGCGGTGGCGAACAGCACGCCGTTGAGCAGCAGCGAGCGCACGCGGTCGGGCGCGGCCGCGGCGATCTCGGCGCCGATGTGGGTGCCGGTATGGTGGCCGGCCAGGTGGAAACGCTCGACGCCCAGGGCGTCCAGGGCCGCCAGCAGCCAGGCGCCGTAGTCCACCGTCGAGGGCAGGCCTTCGGGCTTGAACGATTGGCCAAAGCCCGGCGTGTCCAGGGCGATGGCGGCGCGCTTGCCTGCCAGGAGGGCCAGCACGCCGTCGAAACAGGCCGAGCTGACCGGGGTGCGGTGCAGGAGCACGATCGGATCGCCGGGGCCGTCCACCCGGCGCAGATGCACCTGGCCGGCGGGCGTCTCGGCATAGGCCTTGCGAATGACGGTCAAGGGCGGCTCCAGCGGACTCTTCGAGCCTCGCTCCTAGACCCGCCCCCTCGCCGGCTCCCGGCGGCCGAAGCCGTTATCCGCACAGCGGCGAAGATCGCGGCCGCCCCGCCCTCGCCTTTCCGACCGGTTCAAGTCGGCGCAGCAACGCAGAAGAGAGCACGCCATGACCACGGTCCTGATCACCGGCGCCAATCGCGGCATCGGCCTGGAGCACGTCCGCCAATACGCCGCCGCCGGGACGGAGGTGATCGCCACCTGCCGCGATCCGGCCGCCGCGACCGAATTGCAGGCCATCGCCGACGCCCATCCGGGTAAGGTCCGGATCGAGGCCCTGTCGGTGAACGACCCGGCCTCCGTCGCCGCCTTCGGCGAGCGCCTGAAGGGCGTGGCGATCGACGTGCTCATCAACAACGCCGGCACCTACGGACCCATTCCCCTGCCAGAGGGCATGGCGCACCAGACCCTGACCGGCATGGACTACGAGATCTGGGCCGACATCCTGGCCACCAACGTCGTCTCGCCGTTCCGGGTCACCGCCGCCTTGATCGACAACGTCAAGGCCGGCCAGGCCAAGACCATCGTCATGATGTCCAGCGGCTTGGCCTCGATCGCCGGCAACCTCCACGGCGGCTCGCACGCCTATCGCTCGTCCAAGGCGGCGCTGAACATGCTGGCCATGGGCCTGTCGATCGATCTCAAGGCCGACGGCGTCACCGTCATCGCCATGGCCCCCGGCTGGACCCGCACCGCGCTGGGCGGCCCCGACGCCCCCTACTCCGTCGAGGAAAGCGTCGTCGGCCAGCAGAAGGTGATCGCCGGCCTGAGCCTGGCCGACAGCGGCAAGTTCATCGACCTGGCGGGAGCGGAAGTGGCCTGGTGATCCTTCCTTCAGCCCTGCCGTCGGAGAGGCTACGCCGCTAACGGCGCTACCCCACTCCGTAAAATCCCCGCGAAAGCGGGGACCCAGGCTTTTTCTGAAACCCACGGCGCTCGACGATAAAACACCTGGGTCCCCGCTTTCGCGGGGATTTTACGGAAGATGAGAGTTCACCAAGCAGACGCCTCTCCGCTCTAGGCAGCGTCTTCGGTGGCGCCCCCTACCGCAAATTCAGCACCCCATAGACCTTCTCCACCACCTGCTGCGGCGAGAACGGCTTGAGCAGGTAGGTCGTCGCCCCCGCCCCGATGGCGGCGGCGATGCGGTCGAGGCGCCCGTCGCCGGTCAGCATGACCACGGGCGTCTCGCGGTGCGCCTCGTCGGCGCGCAGCATCTTCAGCAGCTCCATGCCGTCCATGTCCGGCATACGGATGTCGATCAGCCAGATCGAGGGCTTGTCCAGCCCCGCGGCCAGCAGCGCGCTGCGGGCGGAGTCGAAGGCCTGGACCAGATAGCCGGACTTGGCGAGCGCCGCCTCGAGGAAGCCCAGCAGCAGCGGGTCGTCGTCGACCACGAAGACCCGCCCTTTGATCCAGCTGCGCTCCATGCGTCCTCGCTCGACTGTCCCCGCGAACCACTGTCTCACAAGGCTTTGCGAGCGAAAACGGCGCGGAGGTTGCAGGCGGGCGGGGTTCGCCCTGCCGTCAGCCGTAGGCCATGCCCCGCTGCACGCCGGCCCGCGCGCCGACGAAGGCCTCGTAGCGGGCCAGGTTCGGGTAAGGAGACAGCCCGCCTTCCAGCCGCTTGGCCGAGTTGGCGACCACCGGGAAGAACAGGGCGTCGAGGATCGTGAACCGCTCGCCCAGCATGTAGTCGCGGGTCGAAAGGCGCGCATCGAAGGCCGCCAGCTGCTCGTGGCAGTCGGCGATCGAGCGCTCGATCAGCCACGGCGTCTTCTCGGGCGCCAGATAGGTCGCCACGAACTGGTTGGTGAAGGCGCCGGCCACCGACGACGACACCGCCGAGGCCCACATCAGGAACTGCGCCTGCTCGGCCGGCCCCTTGGGCAGCAGCGCCCCGCCGGCCTTCTCGGCCAGGTACCAGGCGATGGCCAGGGTCTCGGAGACCACGATCGGCGCCCCGCCCGGCCCGTCCGGATCGACGATGGCCGGGGCCTTGCCGAACGGGCTCAGCGCCTTGTAGGGCGCAAGCTTGTGCTCGCCCGACAGCAGGTCGACGGGGGTGATGGCGTAGGCCAGCCCCGTCTCTTCGAGGACGATCCGAGCCTTCTGGCCGTTGGCGGTGTTGACGGTGTGGAACTGGATCATGGTCAGGGCCCTCAGGCGGTCGCCGCTTCGAGCTCGAGGCTCTTGTACATCGACTGCAGCAGCAGGTACTCGCGGCGCTGGTCCGGGTCGGCCAGGATCTGGCGCATCTTGGCCTCGCGCTCGGCATAGGCCTCGGCGGTGCCCGCCTCCATCGCCGCCTTGTTGGCGATCGTCTGGGTCTGGATGAACTTGTGCATCACGGCCCGACGCTGGCGGTCGTACAGCGGCAGCAGCTTCTCCGGATCGGCCTTGTCGATCAGGATGTCGGCCAGCTTCTGGGTCAGGCTCCAGACGTCGTGGATGCCCGAGTTCATGCCGAACCCGCCCAGCGGATTGTTCAGGTGGGCCGCGTCGCCCGCCAGCAGCACCCGGCCCACATGGTAGGTCTTGGCCACCCGCTGGTGCACCTTGTAGAGCGTGCGGTGCACGGTCTGGACGGTCTCGCCGTCGCCGAGCAGCCCGCCCAACACGGCGTTCTTCTTGGCGTCGGAGAGCAGGCTCTCGTCGCTCTCCTCGCCGCTGGCCGGCACCAGGATCCGCCATAGCGACGGCACCCGCAGCAGCACGCACCATTCCTTGGGATCGGCCACGTAGTTGACGTGGGCCAGGCCGTTGAAATGATCCTCCAGCGGCCAGTCGGTCGACAGGGTCAGGAACTTCTCCGGATAGGTGAAGCCCTCGAACTCGATGTCCAGCCACTTGCGGACGATGGAATTGGCCCCATCCGCACCGATCAGATAGTCGCAGCGCACCTGTTCGATGCCGAACGGCGCCTCGATCGAGACGGTGACGCCCTGGTCGTCCTGAACGAAATGCGCCAGGCGGTGGGAGAAGCGCACCTCGCCCCGCGGATGCTCGGCCAGCTTGGCGGTCATCAGGCGGGCCAGCTTGAACTGCTCGCACTGCAGCCGGTACGGATGGGCCGAGATGTCGCCCAGCTCGCCCATGTCGAAGGCCATCACTTCGCCCGTCACGCGGTTGCGATAGTGATAGATCGGCGCGCGCAGGCCCTGGGCTTCCAGCTCGTCGAGCACCCCCAGTTCCTGCATCATGTCGAGCGTCGGCGGGTGCATCGTCGAGGCCCGCAGGTCCTCGGGACAGCGCGCCCCGCTTTCGAGCAGCAGCACGTCTATGCCCAGTTGCGCCAGCCGATAGGCGGCCACCGAGCCCACGGGCCCTGCGCCGGCGACGACGACTTGGAATCGTTCCACGGAACCTCGCTAGTTTTGGATCGGCGTTGCGGGCGCGGTTTCCCCACGCGCCCAGGCGAACCCGATGAAGTCGAAAGGTGTCAGTCGATGACCAGGCGGACGACCACGGTCCCCGCGCCCTGGCGCAGGGCCTTGCCGGCCAGGTATTCGGGAGAGGACAGGTAGGCCTTGGCGGCCGCGGCGTCGGGGTAGCGGGTGATGACGATCCGCTCGCCGGCCGGGACTTCGCCCTCCAGGGTTTCGGCCACCGGCCCCTTGACGATGTTCTCGCCGCCGAAGCGTTCGGCCAGGCCGGCGATGGCCTTCACATATTCCCCGAAGCGGGGCGGATCAGTGATGACGGTCGTCGCGACGATATAGGCGGCCATGGTCTCGTCCCCCGAGGGAATTTCCGTTGTGGTTCAACGACGACCCTAGCGACGCCCGGACTTCCCGCTTCCCCGGCGCCATTTCCTATCCGCCGGGCGGATATCGGCCGCTGGGCTGCGGCGCGGACCATCCGGCTTTGCCATTCCTCGCCCATCGAAACGTCGAGGGAAGCGCCATGCCGGATTCATTGGGACACCGCCTGAAGTACGCGGTTATCGCGCCGTCGACGAACACCAGCGTCCAGCCCGAATACGACGACATGCGCCCGCGCGGCGTGACCAACCACTTCTGCCGGATCGCCATTCCCGACACCAAGGTCACCAGCGACGAGTCGTTCATGGTGATGCTTCAGAACATCCGCGACGCGACGATGGACGCCGTCGACGTGTCGCTGAGCATGGAGCCCGGCTGCGTGATCATGGGCATGTCGGCCGAGACCTTCTGGGACGGCGCCGACGGGGCCGAGCTGCTCTATCGCCGCATGCTGGAGCGCACCAACGGCGTGCCCGTGGTCATGGGCTCCACCGCCGTCGACGCGGCGCTGAAGGCCCACGGCGGCATCAAGAAGATCGGCATCATCACCCCCTACATGCCGGTCGGCGACACCCAGGTGCGCAAGTTCTTCGAGGACCAGGGCTATGAGGTCACCCAGGTGCTGGGCCTGAAGTCGCCCTCGCCGATGCTGATCGCCCACGAGAGCCCGCGCACCCTGAAGCGCGCCGCCGAGGAAGTGGCCGAGGGCGCTGACGCCGTCGTCCAGTGCGGCACGAACCTGGCCTTCGCCAAGGTCGCCGCCATCGCCGAGTTCTGGCTGGAAAAGCCGGTCGTGGCCATCAATACCGCGACCTACTGGCATGCTTTGCGGAGCATGGGCATCCAGGACAAGATCGACGGCTTCGGCTCGCTCCTGCTCGAGCATTAGGGATCAAAGGGTATCAGTATGGAATACGATTACGTTCCGCTCCCGCACCGCAAGCCGCTGATCTGGCCGAACGGCGCGCGCGTCGCCCTGATCCTGACCTTCAACCTGGAGACTTGGGATCTCACCAAGCCGACCAAGGAGAAGTACTACGCCGGCGGGCCGCCGATCCTGCCCGACGTGCTGGCCGGCGACACGCCCGACTTCCCCAACTACAGCTGGCGCGAATACGGCCAGCGGGTCGGCATCTGGCGCCTGTTCGACCTGTTCGACGAGACCGGCATCAAGGCCAGCTGCACCACCAACGCGGTGACCTTCGAGCGCCGCAAGGCCATGACCGACGCCTGCCTCGAGCGCGGCTGGGAGCTTCTGGCCCACAACTGGGAACAGGGCGAACTGCTGACCGACTTCGCCCATGACCCGGTCAAGGAGCGCGACATCGTCCTGCGCTCGCTGGACCAGTACGAGAAGTTCGTCGGCAAGAAGGCCAAGGGCTGGCTGTCGTCGTCGCTGCGCAGCACCCTGCAGACCGCCGACATCCTGGCCGAGCAAGGCTGCACCTTCTATTGCGACCTGCTCAACGACGACCAGCCCTACCTGCTGCGTACGCCGAACGGCCCGATCGTCTCGACGCCCTATTCCAACGAGATCAACGACTTCACCCTGCTCACCCGCCGCGGCCACACCACCGACGAGTACCGCGACGTGCTGATCGAGGAGCTGAACGTCCTCTACAAGGAAGGCGCCACCTCGGGCCGGATCATGAACGTGGGCCTGCACCCGCACGTCTCGGGCCGGGCCTATCGCATCCGCGCCCTGCGCGAGTTCATCCAGCACGCCAAGAGCCTGCCGGGCGTGTGGTTCGCCACCCGCGAGGAAATCGCCGACTGGTATCTGCAGAACCACGAAAGCCACATCCCGACGGGCGCGGCCGAATGACCAGCGTCGCCCAGCGCCTGCGCGAGCGGCTGGCGGCCGGCCCCGACGGCCGCCGCCGGCTGCTGGCCGCGCCGGGCTGCTATGACGGCTTCTCGGCCCTGCTGATCGAGCAGGCCGGCTTCGAAGCCGCCTTCCTGTCGGGGGCGGCCCTGTCGCTGGCCCGCCTGGGACGGCCCGACGTCGGCCTGGTCGGGGTCGGCGAGCTGGCCGACGCGGTGCGGGCCATCTGCGACCGCGTCGAGATCCCGCTGATCGTCGACATCGACACGGGCTTTGGCAACGCGCTGAACACCCAGCGGACGGTCAAGGTGCTCGAACGCGCCGGCGCCGCCGCCGTCCAGCTCGAGGACCAGACCTTTCCCAAGCGCTGCGGCCACATGCGCGGCAAGGGCGTGATCCCCCTGCCCGAGATGGTCGGCAAGGTCCGCGCCGCGCTCGACGCGCGATCCGAGACCCTGATCGTCGCCCGCACCGATGCGCTGGGCGTCGAGGGAGCCGAATCCGCCATGGACCGGGCCGAGGCCTATCTGGAGGCCGGCGCCGACATCGTCTTCGTCGAGGGGCCCCGCACCCTCAAAGAGACCAAGGCCGTGGCCGAGCGCTTCGCCGCCCGCGTGCCGCTGGTCCACAACCTCGTCGAGGGCGGCATCACCGCCGTCCGCACCGGCGCCGAGTTGCAGGACCTGGGCTTCGCCATCGCCCTGCACCCGATGCTGCTGCTGCACGGCCTGACCCGCTACGCGCCCGAATGGCTCGCTGCGCTGCGCGCCGAAGGCACGACCGACGGCCTCGACATTCTCGACCTTCCCCGCCTCAACGCCGTCGCCGGGCTCGACGCCCTGCTGGCCGACGCGGCGACTTTTGCCTGATTTTGGCGCCTGATTTTTGCGCCTGAGTATTTGGAGACTACCCATGCGTCCCCAGCACCTGATCGTCGCCGGCGCCGGCATCGGCGGCCTGACCGCGGCCATCGCCCTGGCTCGCGCCGGCCACACCGTCGAGGTGCTGGAGCAGGCCCCCGCCCTCGGCGAGATCGGCGCCGGCGTCACGCTCGCCCCCAACGCCATGCGGGTCTATCACCACCTGGGCCTGGCCGAGGCCATCACCACGGCCGGGGTCGAGCCCCAGCGCCAGCGGGTGCAGCACTGGGCCGACGGCCGCGACCTGGTCGCCTTCGAGCGCGGGCAGAAGGTTCGCGACCTCTACGGCGCGCCTTACGTCTACATCCACCGCGCCGACCTGCACGCCATCCTGGTCGAGGCCCTGGAGGCCACCGGCCGCGCCACCGTGCGCCTGTCCTCCCCTTGCGTCGCCGCCGAGCCGACCGTCGACGGCGCCACCGCCACCCTGGCCGACGGAACCGTGCTGACCGCCGACGCCGTGATCGGCGCCGATGGCGTGAAATCGGGCGTGCGCAAGGGCTTCGACCCGGGCGAGCCGCACTTCACCGGCCACGTCGTCTGGCGCGCCATCGTGCCGGTCGAGGGCGAGCTGCTGGAGGATCTGGCCCACTTCCCCGGCATCCACATCGGCCCGGGCCGCATGGCCGTGCGCTATCCGCTGCGCAATTCGACCCTGTTGAATCTCGTCTTCTTCGCCCGCCAGGAGGGCTGGGCCGAGGAAGGCTGGACGATCCGCGCCGATCTCGCCGACCTGCGCAAGACCTTCGAGGGCTGGAGCAGCGACGTCCAGGCCCTGCTCGACACCATCGATCCGGCCGCCCTCTACAAGTGGGCCGTCTTCGCCCGCCAGCCCCTGACCAGCTGGGTGCGCGGCGGCCGCGTGGCCCTGCTGGGCGACGCCGCCCACGCCATGACGCCGTTCCTGGGCCAAGGCGCCGCCGCCGCCATCGAGGACGCCCTGGTCCTGGCCCGCGCCTTCGAAGCCGCGTCCGACGTCCCCGAGGCCCTGGCCCGCTACGAGGCCGCCCGCAAGGAACGCTGCGGCTTCATCCAGGTCGAGTCGAACCTCAACGCCGACCGCCTGGAAGGCGACGAAGCCCACCTCTACGGCATGACCCAGATCAAGAACGAAGAGACCCTGGGCCTCTTCGCCTACGACGCCGGGACGGTGGAGGTTTAGGCGTCAGATCCCTCTCTCAGGGAGAGAGGGTATCGGTTGGCGGTCTTGGTAAGCGCCCCTTCGCAATCAGATAGGCGCAGCCGCCAGCGAGCACGATCGTCGTGGCGACGCTCGCCTCCGGGCCGAACGCCCCGCCGGTAAGCCACCACGGTGCGCTCGAGACCGGCGCCAAACCCACGACGATCGGGGCGATGACGGCCTTCTGGCCGCTGACCTCCAGTCCGAAACCCATACCAAGGAGGGCGTTCCAGGCCGTGTGGAAGGCGCACACGCCCCACAATGATCCTTCTTTGACCGCATAGAGACTAAGCAGGGCGGCGAAAAGAAACAGGTTGAAGAGCCCGAGCGCCAGTTCCTTCGACGGATCGATATTGCTCGCATGGAGCAGAGTAAAGAAGCCGGAATTGAGAAGGACGGCGACGATCAACCCATGCCTGGAGGCCACCAAAGGCATCAGCCAGCCCCGCAACATGGTCTCTTCGGCGGCTCCCTGGATCATATACCCGCCGAACAAGGCGAGAAACGGCGTCAGCACGGCCGGCGCCAGCAAACCCAAGGACAAATTCCCGGCGGCCTTGTAACCGCCAGCGGCGAAAATGATGGCTACGACGGCGCCGAGGAAAAGCCCTCCGACCAGCAGCCCGCGCAGATAGGCGCCGACGATCTTGGCATTGAAGCCCAGGGCTGCGGGCGGCCTGCGCTCGAACAGCCACGCCCAGGCAACGATGAGAATTATAGTAACCCCGCCACCAGCCAGGTAGATGGCCAGCGGCTGCCATTGCGTATCAAGGTCCGCCTTGTGATACCCCATGGGCTTCAGCACGGCGAAGATCGTCGTCAGCTGTCCGATCAAGAAGAAGACGACGATCAGTATTATTGCCGCAGCGGTCCACGTGCGCCGACTTTTGGCGGTGCGCGGCGCAAAAATCTCAACTCCACTCATAAACCCCCTCCGACTTCCCCAAGACATGAATCCACATGCCGCGCCCCTGTATTTCGAAGTGCGCGGATCACTTTGGACACAAGCTTTAGAGGCGCCGGAGCCGTCGCCCGGATGCAGTGACTTTCATTAATTGTTTGTCAGAACAGACGAGCCGCTCGCCCCGAGCAAGTCTCGGCCTCGGAAAACACACGCCCTTGTGGCGAGAACCTCCACCGGTACCGACACTGTCCCAGTGAACGGACGCCATCAGTGTCCGCAAAGGGTGGAGAGCGGGTTTCGAACCCCTCTCTCATGGAGAGAGGGAGGGGCCCGCGCCGCAAGGCGTGGGAGGGTGAGAGGGTAGGCGAAGCCCCCGGACGATCTTGGCGCTGTTGCCGGCGACGTGCCGGCACGCCGGCTGAAGGTGTAACCACTCACCCTCCCATCGCTTCGCGATCGGCCCCTCCCTCTCTCTAAGAGAGAGGGTTGTCGCGCCTGATGTCCGCCATGGGTCGTGAAGCGAAGTTAGCCCTGATGCTCGTTCGACGCTCAGATGGCCGCTGGGCGGGAATGACGGGCGAAAGGAGAAGCTCGCTTGCCCAGACGTCCCTTACCCTACGGTCGCTTCCCTGCTGCCCATCGACGACCATCCGCTGCCTCCCCCGCAGCCTGATCGCCTAGCGGAGCATCGCGCGAACGCAATATTTTGACTGATCGGTCCCCTTCAGATTAGCCTCAGTTCGCGCCGTCCCTTGAGGGCCGGCTGTTTGGAGGCCGCCATGTCCGCCGAGATGCTCAACACCTTCCAGCAGGTCGACCACCCGATCCTGCCCAAGCCGACCCACGACGAAGGCTCGCGGCAGGAATTCACCAAGAGCTTCAAGCAGTTCATCCAGCAGGGTCTGCTGCCGGGCCTGGGCCCCGTGTTCGGCGTCCGCGCCGCCAAGGCCTTCGAGCGCGAGCATGGCCGCGCCCCCGCCGACCGCCGCGACATCCGCTCGGCCATGGTCAAGGACCTCTATTTCCAGCACTACGCGGCGGCCAACCGCATCGCCCAGGAACTGCTCTGGGAATCGACCAACGTCACGATCGACCGCGAACTGCCCGAGCTGATCGAAAAGGCCCGCGGCCTGTCGGCGTCGGCCAAGGGCAAGCTCGACCTGCCCGAGGAATTCGAGACCCCGCGCTACGTGACCTCGATCGACATCCACTGCATGCCCGGCGGCTATGCCGGCGCGGTGGCTCCGGACGACATCTCGACCGGCGCCCTCTACGACCGCGGCGTCTATCTGTACGCCATGGGCTATATGGGCCCTTTCAACGACGACATGGGCCGCTCGGTCTGCAACTACGTCAATCGTCGCCTTGACGGCTTCAAGCCCAAGCGGATCCTGGATCTGGGCTGCACGGTCGGTCACTCCACCCTGCCCTACAAGGAGCTGTTCCCTGACGCGGAAGTCTGGGGCGTCGACGTCGCCGCGCCGCAGGTGCGCTACGCCCACGCTCGCGCAGCCGGTTTGGGCCTCGAGGTCAACTTCGCCCAGATGAACGCCGAGGAGACCCGCTTCGAGGCCGGCTCCTTCGACCTGATCGTCAGCCACATCCTGCTGCACGAGACGTCCGGCAAGGCGATGCCGAAGATCTTCCAGGAGTGCCACCGCCTGCTGGCGCCCGGCGGCTACATGATCCACGCCGACCTGCCGCCGTTCGACAACATGGACCCGTTCACCCAGTTCATCCTGGACAACGAGACCTGGTACAACAACGAGCCCTTCTGGGGCGCCATGCGCGAGACCGATCAGGTCGCCCTGGCCAAGGCCGCCGGCTTCCCGCCCGAAAGCGTCAAGTTCGACACCGCGCCCATGGCCATCATGGAGTTCGTGGCCCAGCAGGCCGCCGGCTACAGCCAGGACGCCAGCGCGGCGGTCTCCGACCGCGAGTTCGCCGCCGGCGAATACGCCCCCGGCGGCGGCTGGGAAGTCCTGATCGCCCGCAAGGCCTGAGCAAAGTTCAAGGAAACAACACGATGAACGCCCACGCTCCGCAGGCCGATCGCCCGCACGTCATCCGCGACGCCAAGGGCAAGCGCCCTCAGTTCTATGAACCCCCCGGGCTCGACCAGGCCATGTCGATGATCATGGTCCTGGCCAACGAACTGGCCGTGCTGCACGACCGCCTCGATTCCGCAGAACGCGTCCATGCCGCCAAGGGCCTGGACCTGGCCGCCGAGATCGAGGCCCTGCCGCTCGACCAGGCCGCCCTGGAGGCCCGCGAGGCCTGGCGCCAGGACTTCCTGGGCCGCCTGTTCTACCTGGCCCGCAAGGACGCCTCGGAAGCCGCCGCGGCCGACACGGCCGAGCGCTTCCGCGCCACGATCGAAGACATCGCCAAGACCTGATCGCCCAAGACCTGAGTAAGCTGATGCCCGTCAAGACGCGTACCGCCTCGTCCCCCAAGGGGGCGAAACCCGGCCTGCTGACCCGCCTGGAGGCGATCGTCGGCAAGGACGGCGTCCTGACGGGCGAGGCCGCCCTGCCCTTCGCCACCGACGTCTACCGCACCCTGGAAACGCCGCTGGCCGTGGTCCGCCCGGCCGACGTCGACCAGCTGCAGGCCGTGGTGCGCGAAGCGGCGGCCGCAGGGGTCGCCATCGTTCCGCGCGGCGGCGGCGCCTCCTATACCGACGGCTACCTGGCCGTCCGCACCGACACCGTGCTGATCGACACCGGCGGCCTCAACCGCATCGTCGAGATCAACGAGACCGACGCCTATGTCACGGTCGAGGCCGGGGTCACCTGGGCCGAGCTGAAGGCCGCGCTGGATCCGCTGAACCTGCGCACCCCGTTCTTCGGCCCGTTCTCGGGCTTCGCCGCCACGGTCGGCGGATCGATGTCGCAACACGCCATCAGCCATGGTTCGGGCCAGTTCGGCGGTTCGGCGGAATCGGCGGTGTCGGTCGACGTGGTGATCGCCGACGGGACCCTGCTGCGCACCGGCTCGGCCGCCCGCGGCGGCTCGCCCTTCGCTCGCTGGTACGGCCCCGACCTGTGCGGCCTGTTCTTGGGCGACTGCGGCGCGCTGGGGATCAAGGCGCGTATCACCCTGCCGCTGATCGCCCGCAAGCCCGCCTTCCAGTGCGCCTCGTTCGCCTTCGCCGACCTGCCGAGCCTGGCCCGCGCCATGCGGGCGGCGGCGCTGGAAAACCTCGACGACGAACACTTCGCCATCGACGCGCCCCTGGCCCAGGGCCAGATCGCCCGCCAGGACAAGGCCGCCGTCGTGCAGATGGCCCTGAGCGTGCTGAAGAGCTCGCCGTCGCTGGTCGCCGGCCTCAAGCAGCTGAGCAAGATGGCCCTGGCCGGCGATCGCGCCCTGCGCAAGGCCGAGTACATGGTCCACTACATTCTCGAAGGGGTAGACGACCGCGAGGCCAAGGCGCGCCTGGATCGCCTGCGCACCCTGATGACGGCCGAGGGGGTGGAGATCCCCAACACCATGCCGACCATCGTGCGCGGCATGCCGTTCGCCCCGCTCTACAACGTGCTCGGTCCCAAGGGCGAGCGCTGGGCCCCGATGAACGGCATCCTGCCCCACAGCCAGGTCGCCACCTTCCACGCCGCGCTCGAAGCCCTCTACGCCAGCCACGCCGAAGAGATGACCGCCCGCGGCGTCTGGCGCGGCGGCATGTTCGAGGTGCTGCGCCCGTCCGGCTTCCTCTATGAGGTCGCCCTCTACTGGCCGGGCGAGCAGACCGCCTACCACGCCGGCGTCCTGCCGGCCGAGCACCTGGCGTCCCTGCCCCAGTACGCCGAAGACCCCGAGACCACGGCCTTCGTACACCGGCTGAAGGCCCAGATCATCGCGCTCTACGCCAAGCACGACGCCGTGCACTTCCAGCTCGGCAAGCTCTATCCGTATGCCGACGTTCTGGAGGCTCCGACGCTGGACCTGGTCAAGGCCGTCAAGGCGGCGGTGGACCCCAAAGGCCTGATGAACCCCGGCGCGCTGGGCATTTAATCAACACTGACGAGGCCGATCGGCAAGGAACCTCCCCCTCTGGGGGAGGCGGCCGAAGGCCGGTGGGGGGAAGTTTTCAACTTCCCAAGCGCCGGCCCATTCCACAACACTCCCCCCACCGATCGCTTCGCGATCGCCTCCCCCAGAGGGGGAGGTTCTTGTTCACGCCATCCCCAGGCACAAAAAAGGCGCGGTCCTTTCGGACCGCGCCAGGCTCTCACTGCGCAGATGCAGCGGGGACGTTGTTAGCTGCGCGCTTCGGGGGCCGCCCGCAGGGCGCGCAGCAGGTTCTGGACGATGGCGTCGCGCTTGGCGTTCAGCTGGGCCTGCAGCTCCGGGCCGGGCTGGAAGTTGTCGATCTCGGCATTGGCCAACACGCCGTGGCTTTCCAGCACGGCTTCCAGCACCTGCACGCGGTCGGTCAGCACCCAGATCTCGCGGGTCAGGGACAGGATGGCCTCGCCCAGGTCGTCGATCTGGTCGGCGGACAGCATCCGGCGGTTCACCGGCTCGGAGATCGGGCGTTCGAAGGTCTTCGGAGTCATCGCGTTCATGTCGCTCGCTCGTTGTCGGAAGGATCAGGCGGGCTTGTGAGCGCGCAGCACGTAGTAGGCGTGGCTGGGGGCCTGGGTGGCGCCCTCGACGTCGACGTAGCCGATGTCCTTGCAGATCTGCACCAGGTCCATGCTCGCCGAGGCGCGCCAGTAGGGCTCGCCGCCCCACTTGGCCAGGTAGTCGTAGCGCCAGGACGCCATCTTATCGATCTCGGCGTAGCGCGGCACGTCGGCCATGATGATGTCGCCGCCCGGCTTCAGCATCCGGAAGGCCTCTTCCAGCACCGACTTGATGATCCGCGGCGGGGCCTCGTGGAACAGGATGAAGGTGGTCACGAGATCGAAGCTCTCGTCGGCGAAACCGGAGTTTTCGCCGCCCTTGACCATCAGCTTCCAGTTCCAGCCCTTCTCGTTGGCCACGCGGCGGGCCTGTTCGAGCATGCGGGCCGACCAGTCGATGCCGGTGATCTGGGCCTCGGGGAAGGTCTCCTGCAGAGCCTGGGTGAAGTGACCCGAGCCGCAGCCGATATCGAGGATTTCCTTGTAGTCGCGGCGCGGGGCCTGCTGGGCGGCGGCCCGGCGCTGGCCGAAGATGTCGCCGCCGTAGCCGCGGGCCACCAGCTGCTTGTGCACCAGCTCGCCGTGGACGTAGCCGGTGTGGTCGATGTGATCCCAGCCGCCGGTGGTGCGGTGGAACCAGACCTTGCTCCAGTAGCTGGGAGCCTGCTCGCCGTCGCCGTAATCCAGCGTGGCCGGGCCTTCGTCGAGGCTCTTCAGATAGGGCTCGATGACCGCGCGGCGCTCTTCGAACGCTTCGTCGCAGTGCGCGCCGTGGGTGCGCGAGGCCCATTCGCCAAACAGTTCGCGGATCTTGAAGATCTTGGAGTCAGCCAGGGTCTCGACGACCAGGGCGTGACGTTCGTCCATGTCGTCGGGCATGGTCTGGGCGTTGACGCCCTTCATGGCCAACTCCGCCTCGGAGGCGAAGTGCAGGCCGAAGGTCGCCTTCGATACGCCCGCCTGGAAATCGAGCGACGCGCGCCCGCGTTGGGCCAGGGCCGGAGCTTCCATGACGCACCTCTAAAACCTTGTTTCGATGAAGGACTTTACCCCCGTCGAAACCTTCCGAAAGGCGCCCCGGACCACCTATCCGCAGAACGGTCAGCGGGTGGTGAAGCTCGGATCGGCGGCCCGCGCGGCCAGGCTTTCCAGCGCCGAAGCGTCGTCGGCGGCATGGGCCAGGACCAGATCGACCGAAGCGGCGATCGCCTGAGCCAGCCCCTCGGCCTGCGCCGGACCCGGCAGTTCCGGCCGACAGATCAGGCCGCCGAAATAGTGGTCGACGCCCGGCAGCACGATCGCGTGGCGATCCCCCGGCGACGGCGCCTCGAAGGCGATCAGGCGCTGGCGCCAGTCATCGACGAAACCCGGCAGTACGTCGGCGTCGCCGGTCTGCACCAGCAGCGGCGCGGACGTGGTCGCGAAACCCTCGGCCGAGATCAGCGGCGGCGTGGCCGGCGGCGGCGACAGGGCCACCACGGCCTTCACGCGCGCATCCAGGGTCGGCGCGCCGGGCGGGGCCAGAACGCTCGCACCGCCGGCCGCCAGGGCCAGCAAGGCCCCGAACGAGTGACCCGCCGCCGCAAGACCGAAAGCCCCCTGCCCGGCCAGCCAGTCCAGGGTCGCGGCCTGGTCTTCCAGTCGCGTGCGCCAGACGGCGCCCTGGTCGTAGTCCGACCGCTGCGGATGATCCGTGCTGTCCACGTGCAGGGGCGCTGCGACCAGCAGGCCCGCCGCCGCCCAGCCTTCCAGCAGGGCCGCGTACTTGCCCGGCGCCGAGAAAGCCCCGTGCGAGAAGGCGATGGCGGCTTTAGGCGGTCCGACAGGTCGCGCCACGGCGAGACCCACGGTGCGATCGCCGACGGCGATCTCGACGATATCCAGGCTCATCAGACGACCGCGCAGACCGTCTTCCATTCCAGGTAGCCGTCCAGGGCCACCTGGCCGCTGTCGCGCCCCCAGCCCGAGGCCTTGACCCCGCCGATCGGCAGGGCGTTGTCGTACATCGAGTGGCAGTTGATCCACACCGTGCCGGCCTTGATGCGGCGCGACAGGCGGTGGGCGTGCGACAGGCTTTCCGTCCAGATGCTGGCGGCCAGGCCGTATTCGCTGTCGTTGGCGGCGGCGACCACCTCGTCGATCTCGTCATAGGCCTGGACGACCACGACCGGGCCGAACACCTCCTCGCGGACGATGGCCATGTCGGGGGTGACCCGCGCCACCACGGCCGGGGTCACGAACGTGCCCTCGTCGCCGCCCTGCACGCCGCCGGTCACCACCTCGGCGCCGGCCGCCGCCGCGCCGGCCACGAAGCCGGCTACGCGGTCGGCCTGCTTGCGCGACACCAGCGGGCCCATGTGGGTCGACGGATCCAGGCCATGCCCCAGTTGCAGGCCACGGGCCTGGGCCGCCACGCCCTCGACCACCCGGTCGTAGATCGAGCGGTGGGCGTAGAGCCGCGAACCGGCCACGCACACCTGGCCGGCGTTGAAGAAGATGGCGTTGGCCGCGCCGGGGATGGCCAGGTCGAGGTCGGCGTCGGGCAGGATCACCACCGGCGACTTGCCGCCCAGCTCCAGGCTGACCTTCTTGAGGTTGCCCTTGGCCGCGTCGAGAATGGCCCGGCCCGTCGGGGTCGAGCCGGTGAAGGCCACCTTGTCGACGTCCTGGTGCGCGGCCAGGGCCGCGCCCGCTTCGCCGCCCAGGCCCGTGACCAGGTTCAGCACGCCCGCCGGGAAGCCGGCCTGCTGCACCAGCTCGGCCAGGCGCACGGCGGTCAGCGAGGTGTCTTCGGCCGGCTTCAGCACCACGGTGCAGCCGGCGGCCAGGGCCGGGGCCAGCTTCATGGCGGTCAGCACCAGCGGCGAGTTCCACGGCACGATGGCGGCGACCACGCCCACGGGCTCGCGCAGGGTCCAGCTGGCCACCTGCTTGCCGGCCGGCTGGTAGTTGATCGAGCTGTCGATCGTGCGGCCCTCGATGGCCGTGGCCAGGCCCGCATAGTAGCGGAACTGGTTCACCGCCCCCGGGATCTCGGCCCAGCGGCCGACATACAGCGGCTTGCCCTGGTCGAGCGTCTCCAGTTCGGCCAACTCGTCGATATTGGCCTCGATCAGGTCGGCCAGGGTCCACAGCAGGCGCGAACGCTGCATCGGGGTGAGCGAGGGCCATTCGCCGCCGTCGAAGGCCTTGCGCGCGGCGGCCACGGCGGCGTCGACATCGGCCGCTCCGCCCTTGGCGATCTCGGCCAGGATGACGCCGGTGGCCGGATCCTTGGTCGGGAAGGTGTCGCCGCCATGGGCGTCGACCCAGGCGCCGCCGATGAACAGCTGCTTGCGGCGCTTGGCGAGGAAGGCCTTGGCCCCCTCCGTCTGAGGTTCGACCGAACGGACGACGAAGGTCATGGCGCATTCCCCGGGACGCTGAAATTCCAGGCTGGACGCTAGCCCTCGCGCCCCCGATTCACAGGGGTCGCAGGCCGCCTATCCGCTGTGCGGGCGCCTTTGCGCGCAACCGTTTGCGAACCGCGCTAGAGCCTAGGCTGAAGGCTCGTAAGTGACGCTTTTTCGGGGACTTGGCGATGACGACGAACGGACGCGGCGTGGACGAG
The DNA here is from genome assembly GCF_016135805.1 of Caulobacter hibisci. Lineage (GTDB taxonomy): Bacteria > Pseudomonadota > Alphaproteobacteria > Caulobacterales > Caulobacteraceae > Caulobacter > Caulobacter hibisci. The sequence goes on along the minus strand of NZ_JADWOX010000002.1, from coordinate 363,428 downwards.
ATCCACGGCTACGCCCCCTTGCGACCGGTGGCCGGCGCGGCCACGCCCGACGCTTCGCCGGTGGTTTCCGGCGACATCTCGCAAGCCGCCCTCGACGCCGCCCAGGCCTTCTCCGACAGCTATGACGGCCTGGCCCTGCTGGTCTGGAGCGGCGGCGCCCTGCGCCACGAGGCCTACGCCCCGCACGTCACCGCCGACAGCCTGTTCGAGACCTTCTCGATGCACAAGTCGGCCCTGGCCCTGCTCTACGGCGCGGCGATCCGCGACGGGGCGATCGGTTCGATCGACGATCCGGTCGGCCTCTACATCGCCGAATGGCGCGACGATCCGCGCGGCCAGATCCCCCTGCGCCATCTCCTGGGCATGAGCTCGGGCCTGAAGGTCCACAGCCTCGACAAGGGCGACCCCGTCGCCCTGGCTTTGATGCTGGGCGACAAGATCAGCGAGACGGCCCTGTCCGTCCAGGCCGAACGGCCCTCCGGCGAGATCTTCGACTACTACAACGTCGCCGCCCAGGTGGCGGGCGTGGCCCTGTCGCGCGCCGTTGCCGCCAAGGGGCTGGGCGATGCGGCGACCTATCTGTCCAAGGCCCTGTGGGGGCCGATGGGCGGCGCCGACGCCAGGCTTTGGGTCGAGCGCGAGGACGGCGAGCCGCGCTTCTTCGCCGGCCTCCAGGCCCGGGCCCGCGACTGGCTGCAGCTGGGCCGCCTGGTCGCCGGCGGCGGCGCCCTCGACGGCCGCCAGGTGCTGCCCGCCGACTGGATCGCCACGGTCACCGCCGAAAACCCGCTCAATCCCGCCTACGGCCTGCTGGTCTGGCGCGCGGCTCCCGTCACGGGCGGCAAGCGCCTCTATGGCCCCTCCACCGCCTACGCCGCCCCGCACAGCGCGCCGTTCATCGCCGACGACCTGATCTATTTCGACGGCTTCGGCGGCCAGCGCGTCTACGTCTCGCCGTCGCGCGACCTGGTCATCGTCCGCATTGGCCGGCCGCGCCTCGACTTCGACGACGCCGCGCTGCCGAACCTGATCGTCGAGGGTCTGGAGTAGCCCCTCTCCCAGAGGGAGAGGGAGGGGCCCAGGCATAGCCTGGGAGGGTGAGGGGTTACGCCGTTGGCCGTCGTGCCGGCACGCCGTCTTCGGTCCCTAACCCCTCATCCGGCGCTTCGCGCCACCTTCTCCCTCTGGGAGAAGGAAAATCCGCGTCGGACGGGGATTGGCGAGCGTCCATCCCCGTCAGCGAGCTTGCAGACGCAAGTAAAATCAACCCCTTCCAACTTTCTCACGCCCGTGGATCAGACGCGTCCAGACCCGCTGCATACTAATCCCTGTCCCGTCGCAGGGAGAGGGCGCAAGGATCCGGCCCGAAGCGTGCGACGGCGATGCGATCGAGCGGGGCTAAGGGAGCTGCGTGAGCAGGGCCTGAAAGCTTAAATGAGGATGGGGGACGTAAACCCATCCATCGGGAGCTTGCCTGACATAGGCTCCCGCCCGTCCGAGGGTCCGCGCCGCATGCACGCCTGGCCGCCAAGAAACGGGGCGCACTGCATGGGGAAGGGGCACAGGGCGGAAAAGGCCCGCGCGTCCCGGCCTGAGGTTCAACGATCGCGCGGGGCGTCAGAGCTTCGTCGAAACGGTATTCAAAACTCACACATCCGGGCGCAGCCCGGACGCCCCGCGCCCTCTCCACATCCCCTCAGCGGTTCACCGCGTGAGCCTGAGAAGCCGTGCGTCTAAGGAACCTCCCCCTGTGGGGGAGGCGGCCGAAGGCCGGTGGGGGGACGTTCTCAGCTTCCGAGGCGTCGGCAAACCTCGCACCAACTCCCCCCTCCGATCGCTTCGCGATCACCTCCCCCACAGGGGGAGGTTCCTCGCACGCGGCCGCCACCTTCCCCGCAAGGGAGAAGGATCAGAGAAGCCCCAAATTCACGCTCACGGCCTTGGTCTTTAGGTACGAGTCGATCCCTTCGCGCCCGAACTCGCGCCCCCAGCCCGACTGGCGGTTGCCCCCGAACGGGGTCTCGGGGCTCAGGGCGGCGTGGATGTTGACCCCGACCTGGCCGCTGTCGATGGCGCGGGCCATGCGGTGGGCGCGGGTCAGGTCCTTGGTCCAGACCGAGCCCGACAGGCCGTAGGTCGTGGCGTTGATCGCCGACAGGAGCGCCTCGTCATCGTCGCCGAACGCCTGCACGCCCAGCACCGGACCGAACACCTCCTCGCGAGCCAGGCGCATGTCGGGATTGACGTCGGCATAGATGGTCGGAGCCACATAGTGGCCGGGGCCGTCCGGAACGCCGCCGGCATAGGTCAGGCGCGCGCCTTGCGCGGCGGCGGCCTCGACGTGCTCCAGCACCCGGCCCTTCTGGCGGGCCGAAACCAACGGGCCGATCATCGTCGTCGGGTCCAGGCCCGGCCCGACCTTCAGATAGGCCGCCGTCTGGGCCAGGCCCTCCAGCACCGGCTCCAGCACCTTCTCGTGCACGAACAGCCGGGTGCCGGCCATGCAGTTCTGGCCCGACAGGAAGAAGCAGGCCAGGGCCGCCGACGGGATGGCGTCGGCCAGGTCGGCGTCGGGGAAGATCACGAACGGCGACTTGCCGCCCAGCTCCAGCGACACGCGCTTGAGGTCGTGGCTGACGGCCCGGACGATCTCCTTGCCCACGGCGGTCGAGCCGGTGAAGGTGATCTTGTCGACGCCCGGATGCGACACGAGCGCCGCGCCGATCTCGTGGCCCAGACCGTGGATCAGGTTGAACACCCCCGGCGGGCCGCCGGCCTCCAGCCACAGCCGCGCCACCAGGATCGAGGTCAGCGGCGTCAGCTCGGCGCTCTTGAGGATCAGCGTGCAGCCCGAGGCCAGGGCCGGCGCCAGCTTCAGGATGATCATCGACACCGGCACGTTCCAAGGCACGATCGCCCCGACCACGCCCACCGGCTCGCGCACGGTATAGACCAGCAGGTCCAGCGCCTCGCGGCCGTTGGCCCGGGCCGGAATGGTCGAGCCCTCCAGCTTGGTGGCTAGGCCCGCATAGTAGCGGACGTAGTCGGCGCAGAAGCCCTTGATGGTCGCGCCCGACAGGGCGATCGGCATGCCGTTTTCCAGCACCTCCACCTCGGCCAGCTTGTCGGCGTCGCGCTCCAGGAGGTCGGCGAAGCGCAGCATGATCCGGGCGCGGTCGGCGCCGGAGGTGCGGCTCCAGCTCTTGAAGGCCTTGCGGGCGGCGGCGACGGCCAGGTCGAGGTCCTCGGTCGAGCTGGCCCGCACCTTGGCGATCGGCTGCTCGGTGGCCGGGTTCTCGACCTCGATCAGGGTCTCGCCGCGGCCTTCGACGAAGGCCTCACCGATCAGCTGGCCGTGGGTCTGCGCCAGAAAGGCCAGGGCCTCCTGCGAAGGGCCGTAGATCGCTGCGTCGCTGGCGTCCGCCATGGGAAACTCCGTCGGAAGAAACTGAGGTCTGTTGTGAAGCCGGGGCGGGCTGGCCGCCGCTTTCCCGCGCGCCCTCCCCGCCTGTCGATCAGGCCGTTCGAAGCGATGGCGCGGCGCGCACGGGCCGTCGGATGCTCGACTAGGGCTATTGGGGCCGAGTGGCCGGGGGGATGTGAGGCGTGAGCGAAGTTCGGGACGAATTCCGCAGGGGCTGGCGCGTGGTGCTGGCCGCCGGGATCGGGGTCGGCTGCGGCATCAGCCTGCAGCAATATGTCGGCTCCCTCTTCGTGAAGGCGCTTCAGGCCGATCTCGGCTGGAGCCGGGGCAAGATCGCCCAGGCCCAGGGCGCGGCCCTGGCGGCGATCTTCGTCGCGCCGATTCTGGGCTGGCTGATCGACAAGGTCGGCGTGCGCCCCGTGGCCATGGTCTCGATCGTGCTGCTCGCCTTGGTCTATCTGGGCCTGGCCGCCATGCCGCCGTCGCTGGGCGCCTTCTACGGCCTCTTCGCCCTGCTGGTGATCCTGGGCTGCGGCACCGGACCGATCGGCTACACCCGCGCGGTCAACACCTGGTTCGAGAAGGGCCGCGGCCTGTCGCTGGGCCTGACGCTGACCGGCGTGTCGCTGGTCGCCGCCCTCAGCGCCCCGACGCTGAGCTTCGTCATCGCCCATCACGGCTGGCGCGGCGGTTATGCGGCCCTGGCGGCCCTGTCGCTGGTCGTCGCCCTGCCCACCGTCTTCTTCGCGCTGTGGGAGCGCCCTCGCCTGCTGGCCAAGCAGGGCGCGGGCGAGATCGAGATCGCCGCGGCCAAGCGCGTGGCCCAGATCGGCCTCACCGCCGGCCAGACCCTCAAGACCGGCCGCTTCTGGATCCTGGCCCTGGCCATCCTCCTGGCCACGGCGGGCCTGACCGGCGTCATCAGCCAGTTGCAGCCGATCCTGACCGACCAGGGGCTCGACGCTGGCGTCGCCGGCTGGATGCTGGCCCTGCTGGCCGTCTCGGTGATGCTGGGCCGCATCGTCGTCGGCTGGGCGGTCGACCGCTTCTGGGCGCCGATCCCCGCCGCCATCGCCCTGGTCCTGCCGGCCCTCGGGGTCGGCCTGCTGGCGATCGGCCACGGCCAATGGCCGCTGGCGGTGCTCGCCGTTCTGCTGATCGGCGCGGCGCAAGGCGGCGAAGTCGACGTCGCCGCCTTCTTCGTCGCCCGCTACTTCGGCATGCGCTCCTACGGCGCCGTCTACGCCCTGCTGGGGATCGCCATCTCCCTGGGCGTGCCGATCGGCGCCATCGGCTTTGGAGCGCTCTACGACCACGACGGCGGCTACGGCCGCGCCCTGGCGATCGCGGCCGCCGGCTTTGTCGCCAGCGGCGCGCTGATCCTCCTGATGGGACGCTATCCGCAATGGAACACGCCCGAGACGAAAGCCTGAGGCCGTCGCCCGCGCCGTCAAGCGGCGCGGGACAACGGTTCGGACAGGTCGCGGCTGATGGCGGCCGCGGCCGACTTCAGCTTGTCGCCGTACTGGCGCACGGCGTCCGGCATCTTCATCGACGAAGAGAAGAACACCAGCACCAGCGCCCCGCACACGCCCTCGCTGTTGAAGATCGGCGCGCCGATCGACGAGGTCTTGCCAGGCGTGGCGGTGTAGGGATTGCGCCCCTTGGTCGCCCAGCCGGCCTCGACGATGTCGGAGAACATGCCGCCGGACTCCGCATATTGCAGGGTCAGCGGATCGACCTGGCCCTCGCCGCGGCGATAGGCCTCCAGCACGGCCGCCTGCTCGTCGGGCGAGGCGAAGGCCAGATAGGCCTTGCCCGCCGCGCTCTCCAGGATCGGCAGGGTGTAGCCCGGATAGTAGTTGTTCAGCGTCAGCGACGTCATGGTGTGCGTCGAGTCGCGGATCATCATCTGCTGGCCGACGCGGGTCGCGATCGACACCGGCCAGGTCACCTTGGCCGTCAGGTCGACGATGTGCGGGCGGGCGCAGGCCACCAGGCGATCGCTCTCCTGGAACCCGTGAGACAGCGACTGCACCAGCATGGTCGGTCGATAGCGCTTCCGCGCCGGCTCCCGCTCGATCAGCTTCTCGTGCAGCAGGGTCTGCACGATGCGGCAGGCCGTCGGATAGGGAACGCCCGAGGTCTGGGCGATCTCCATCATCGACAGCGAACCGCGCCGGTTGATCGCCTGCAGCACCGAGATGCAGCGGCTGATGGCCCTGATCGGCACACCTTTTTCCATAGAAACGCCTCCTCCAGATTCACGCGAACTCCAGACCGTGGCGGCAGGGGTCTGGCGGAAACCACGTCCCGACTATCCGTTCGCCGGATAGCGCAACGAAGCTCCGCCACGGTCGGAGTCGTCTTTTGTGCGTCGCCTGCTCTTTCGCAGGGCGGATATTTGACCACGCGGTCAACGAAGTGGCAATTCGTGGTTTTACGATCAGGCTCACATAACGTCGGAGCCCGAAATGACCGCTGAAACTTCCGCAACGTCAGCCGACGAGTCTTTGTATCTTCAGCGCTTTCAGGCCGCCGCCAATGCGCCGCAAGAGACCTATGACACCCTGGAACCGGTGCCCGGCGCCGCCGGCCGCACGCTGATTCCGGCCGCCGCGACCGCCACGATCGACGCTGCCGCCCTCGACGCGGCCGAGACCTACGCCCAGCAAAGCAACGCCAAGGCCTTCATGGTCTGGCGCGACGGCGTGCTCGAGCGCGAGACCTATTTCGCCGGCGCCGGCCGCCCGTCCCTGCTGGCCTCGAAGTCGCTGGCCAAGCCCCTGACAGCCGTCGCCGTCGGCCGCGCCCTGGCCCTGGGCGTCATCAAGTCGCTGGACCAGTCGCTGGCCGACTTCATCACCGAGTGGAAGGGCACGCCCAAGGCCGACATCCTGGTGCGCCACACGCTGGACATGCGCACCGGCTTCCTGCCGCAGGGCTTCAGCACCGATCCGGCCGACGTGCTGAACCGGGCCTATCTGCACCCGCGCCACGACGACATCCTGATCAACGACTACCCGCTCGTGAACCCGCCGGGCAGCCGCTACGACTACGCCAACGCCACCTCGGAACTGGTGGCCCTGGTCATCGAGCGCGCCACCGGCCGCCGCTACGCCGAGTTCATCTCCGAAGAGGTGCTTAAGCCCATCGCGGCCCCCGGCGGCCAGATCTGGGTCGATCGTCCGGGCGGCCTGGCTCACTCCGGCTGCTGCATACTGCTGCCGGCCGAAAGCTGGCTGCGCCTGGCCATCCTGCTGATCGACGACGGCGTGCATGACGGCGTGCGCCTGCTGCCCGAGGGCTACGTGAGCGAAATGCGCACCGGGACCGAGCAGAACCCGCACTACGGCCTGGGCGTCTATATCGGCGCGCCCTATGCGGAGCGTCGCGGCTGGGCGGCGCCGGACACGCCCTGGCCCAAGATCCTGCACAGCGAGCCCTACGCGGCCGAGGACCTCTATCTCTTCTGCGGCAATTCCAACCAGGTGGTCTACGTCGTGCCGTCCAAACGGCTGATCGTGCTGCGGGTCGGCGACAATCCGCCCAAGACGCCCGAGTGGGACAACAGCGTCCTGCCCAACCTGATCTTGAAAGGCCTCTAGCGCTTCCGGCGGAGGGCGACGCGGGCGATGAGCTTGCGGACCTCGCCCTCCTCCACCCCGTCCCGACGCATCAGCAGACGGACGATCGGCTCCGAAAGGAGTTCATCGAGTGAAGGCGGCGGGTCGTCCAGACCCCGGTCGTCGCGCATGGGGCGCTCCTTGGCGGGCGGGGCGTCCCTGTCGCACTGTTGAGAGTGAATCGCAACTGCTATCCTGAAGGGTCACGCCAAACGTGGCGACCGGACCATCCGCTTGCTATCAGGCCTGCGATCGACCCGAGAGGCTCCGCATGACCGACTTCCCCGTCACCATCTTCCACAATCCCAAGTGCGGCGCCTCGCGCAACACCCTGGCGATCATCGAGGCGGCCGGCTATGCGCCGACCATCGTCGACTATCTGAAAGCCGGCTGGAGCCTGGACCAGCTGAAGGACCTGGCCGCCCGCACCGGCGTCGGCGTCCGGGGCCTGCTGCGCACCAAGGGCGCGCTGGCCGAAGAGCTGGGCCTGACCGATCCGGCCGCCTCGGACGAGACGATCCTCGCCGCCATGGTCGAGCATCCGATCCTCGTCGAGCGGCCGATCGTGGTCACGCCCAAGGGCGCGGTGCTAGCGCGCCCCAAGGAGAAGGTGCTCGAGGTCCTCGACCGCCACCCGCCCGCCGACGCAGCCTGAGACGCAACCTGATCCGTGATCGGACGTTTTCCGGGTCGATGTCGCAAATCTGTCGTCGAACTGTGACAAATAGCCGACCTCGCCGCCGCTAGTCTGCGGGCGACGAGGTCGGACGGCCCTCCCCCGAGGTCGGCCGACGCGTCCAAGATTCCCATGGCCCCAAGACCATCAGGATGTCGTCCATGAAAGCCTTCCTCGGAGCCGCCGCCGCGCTCGGCCTGCTGGCCCTCGCTCCCAGCGCCCACGCCGCCCGTGACTATGTCTGGGCCGCCGGCTCCTCGACCGTCTTCCCGTTCAGCACCCGCGTCGCCGAGAACTTCGCCAAGAAGACCGGCAAGAAGTCGCCCAAGATCGAAAGCCTCGGCACCGGCGGCGGCATCAAGATGTTCTGCGGCGGCATGGGCGAAGGCTTCCCCGACGTGGCCAACGCCTCGCGTCCGATGAAGAAGTCCGAGTACGAGGCCTGCAAGGCCAAGGGCGTCAAGGACATCGTCGAGATCAAGATCGGCTTCGACGGCATCGTCATCGCCATGGACAAGAAGTCGCCCGACTACAACTTCAAGCTCGAACACCTGTATCTCGGCCTAGCCCAGAACGCCCTGCGCGGCGGCCAGTTCGTGGCCAACCCGTACAAGACCTGGAAGGACGTGGGCGCCGGCCTGCCGGCCAACCGCATCCTGGTCTACGGCCCGCCGCCCACCTCGGGCACCCGCGACGCCTGGGTCGAGCTGGCCATCGAAGGCGGCGCCAAGAAGCTGCCGACCGCCAAGGCCCTGCACGACAGCGACGAGAAGGCCTTCAAGGCCAAGATCGACCCGCTGCGCAAGGACGGCGCCTGGATCGACGCCGGCGAAAACGACAACGCCATCGTCGGCACCCTGACCAAGACCCCGGGCGCCCTGGGCGTGTTCGGCTTCTCGTTCCTCGAAGAGAACGGCAACGTCATCAAGGCCGCCTCAGTCAACGGCGTGAAGCCGACCCCGCAGACGATCGCCAACGGCACCTACCCGGTGTCGCGTTCGCTCTACATCTACGTCAAGAAGGGCCAGGTCGGCGTGACGCCGGGCCTGAAGGAATTCCTGGCCGAGTTCGTCTCCGACGCCGCCACCGGCCGCGGCGGCTACCTGCAGGGCCGCGGCCTGATCCCGCTGCCCCCGGTCCAGCACCAAGCTGCCAAGGGCGCGGCCGGCAAGCTGACCCTGATGGCGCCGCCGAAGAGCTGATCGCTCTCCAGGTCATCTGAAAGACGCCCCGTCCGGTCCTCCGGGCGGGGCGTTTTCGTTTAACCAAATGCTGCGGCCAAAGCGCCGCAGTAGGGGCTAATTATCCGCCGGCTCTTGCCTTTCGAGGCAGATTGGCGTCTTAACGCCCCTTTCCAAACTTCCTCGGTCGCCCGAGCGCCTCGTTTTGGCGACCGGAGGGGTTTATTCTCATGACAAGTGACCAATCAGACGGGTCCGGGACATCGGGGTCGTAATTTGGTCGTGGCGCAGGCCGCGGGCGTTTTTGTGTGCCGCCGCCTGCAGGATCGAACTGGACCAACATGCCCTTCCCCGCCTCTCACCCCGCTCTTGAGCGGGCTCTCGCCGCTCAGGGTTACGCCGAGCCCACCCCCGTCCAGGCCGCCGTGCTGGAAGCCGACGCCGAAGGCCGCGACCTTCTGGTCAGCGCCCAGACCGGCTCGGGCAAGACCGTGGCCTTCGGCCTGGCCGCCGCCCCGACCCTGCTGGGCGACGCCGAACGCCTGCCCAAGGCCGGCCTGCCGATGGCCCTGGTCATCGCCCCGACCCGCGAACTGGCCATGCAGGTCAATCGCGAGCTGGAGTGGCTCTATGCCCAGGCCGGCGCCACGGTCGTCAACTGCGTCGGCGGCATGGACGCCCGTCGCGAGCAACGCGCCCTGAACTTCGGCGCCCACATCGTCGTCGGCACCCCGGGCCGCCTGCGCGACCACATCGAGCGCGGCCACCTGGACCTGTCGGAGCTGAAGGTCGCCGTCCTCGACGAGGCCGACGAGATGCTCGACATGGGCTTCCGCGAAGACCTTGAGTTCATCCTCGACGCCGCCCCGGCCGAGCGCCGCACCCTGCTGTTCTCGGCCACCCTGGCGCGCGACATCATCGCCCTGGCCAAGAACTACCAGAACGACGCCCTGCGCATCGACACCATCGACCGCAACGAGCCGCACCGCGACATCGAATACCGCGCCGTGCGCGTGGCCCCGAACGAGACCGAGCACGCGGTCGTCAACCTGCTGCGCTACTTCGAAAGCCCCGGCGCCCTGGTGTTCGCCAACACCCGCGAAAGCGTCCGCTCGCTGCACAGCAAGCTTCGCGAACGCGGCTTCGACGTCGTCGGCCTCTCGGGCGAGCTGAGCCAGCGCGAACGCGCCGACGCCCTGCAAGCCCTGCGCGACGGCCACGCCCGCGTCTGCGTCGCCACCGACGTCGCCGCCCGCGGCCTCGACCTGCCCGATCTGGGCCTCGTCATCCACGCCGAACTGCCGGTCAACAAGGCCACCCTGCTGCACCGTTCGGGCCGCACGGGCCGGGCCGGCAAGAAGGGCGTCTCGGCGCTCGTCGTGCCCTACACCCGTCGCCGCAAGGCCGAACAGCTGCTGTTCGCGGCCGGCGTCGAAGGCGTCTGGGGCGGCGCCCCGAGCGCCGACGAGATCCGCGCCAAGGACACCGAGCGCCTGCTGGATGACCCGATCTTCGCCGAAGCCTCGAACGAGGAAGACCTAGCCCTGGCGGAAGCCATGCTGGCCAAGCGCACCCCGACCGAGATCGCCGCGGCCCTGATCCGCACCCGCCGCGCCAAGCTGCCGGCGCCGGAAGAGATGTACGACGACCCGCGCCACGGCGCCGATCCGGGTCCGCGCTCGCGCGAGCCCCGCGGCGACCGCGACTTCGCGCCCCGTGAGTTCGGCGACCGTCCCGAGCGAGAACCGCGCGTCAGCATGGACGGCTCGGAGTGGTTCCGCATCAGCGTCGGCCGTCGCGGCAACGCCGACCCGAAGTGGCTGATCCCGCTGATCTGCCGCCAGGGCCACATCACCAAGAAGGACATCGGCTCGATCCGGATCTTCGACTACGACACCAAGTTCGAGATCTCGGCCGAAGCCGTTGTGAAGTTCGGCGCCGCGGTGCAGTCGACCGTGCGCGAGGACGTCAGCATCACCCCGACCACGGCCCCGGCTCCGCGCAGCGACGGCCCGCGCTCGCCGCGTCCGCCGCGTGACTTCGACGGCGACGCCCCGCGTCCGCCGCGCGCCCCGCGCAGCTACGACGACGCGCCGCGCGGCCCCCGCGCCAACGCTCCGGGCTCGCGCGACCACACGCCGCGTCCGGGCGGCTACGACCGCGACGGCGCCAGCAGCGCCAAGCCCTACGCTCGCAACGAAGAGCCGAAGGGCGACTACAAGCCGCGCCCGCCGCGGGACGACAAGCCGCGCGACTTCAAGCCGCGCGATCGCGATGCGGCGCCGCGTCCGTATTCGCCGATCGAAAGCGACGGCGCGCCGAAGCGGGCCTACAAGCCCCGCGCCGACAACGCCGACGGCCCGCGCGAGTACAAGCCCCGCGCCCCTAAGGCGTTCGGCGACGCTCCGGCAAAGCCCTACAAGGCCAAGCCGGCCTTCGGCGACAAGCCCGCGTTCAAGGGTCCCAAGCCCTTCAAGGGCAAGAGCGACTTCGCCGGCAAGCCCAAGCCGTTCAAGAAGAAGTAGTCACCTAGGCCCCTCCCCCTTCTGTGGGGAGGTGGCCCGGAGTGCCGGAGGGGGGCCGTTTTCAGCTTTCGCTGAAGCGGCCGCTTTCATAACAACTCCCCTCTCCGTCGCCTTTGGCGACACCTCTCCCAAAGGGAGAGGGTTTTCCTAAGCCGCCCGCCCCGCGCACCAGCCGGACGCCCAGGCCCACTGGAAGTTATACCCGCCCAGCCAGCCGGTGACGTCGACGACCTCGCCGATGAAGTAGAGGCCCGGCACGGCCTTGGCCGCCATGGTGCGGGAATCCAGGCCGTCGGTGTCGACCCCGCCCAGCGTCACTTCGGCGGTGCGATAGCCTTCAGAGCCGACCGGCTTGACCGTCCAGGCGTTGACGACGGCGGCCACGCGGGCCAGCATCTTGTCCGAGCAGTCGGCGATATTGCCGGCCACGCCCTCGTCGTCGACGATCATCTGGGCCAGGCGCTTGGGCACGATCTCGCCCAGCACCGTGTGCAGCGCCCGACGGCCGTTGGCCGAGCGCTCGGCCTTCAGGGTCGCGAAGACATCGGTTCCCGGCGCCATGTCGACGACGATCTCGCCGCCCTCGCGCCAATACGAAGAAATCTGCAGGATCGACGGTCCCGACAAGCCCCGGTGGGTAAACAGCATCCCCTCGCGGAACTTGGTCTTGCCACTGGCGACCACGGCGTCGACCGAGACGCCCGACAGCGGCGAAAGCCGTTCGAGCGTGCGGGCCTCGAAAGTCAGGGGCACCAGGGCCGGCCGGGTCTCGACGATGGCCAGGCCGAACTGGCGGGCGATCTCGTAGCCCAGGCCGGTCGCGCCCATCTTCGGGATCGACTTGCCGCCGGTGGCGACCACCAGCGAGGCGCAGGCGACAGGTCCACTGGACAGCCGGACGGCGAAGCCTTCGCCTTCCTTGGCCACGCCCTCGACGCTGGTCTCCAACCGAAGTTTGACGCCACCCTGGTCCATCAGGTCGAGCAGCATTCCGATGATGTCCTTCGACGAGTTGTCGCAGAACAACTGGCCGAGGGTCTTTTCGTGAAAATCGATGCCGTACTTGCGCACCAGATTGATGAAATCGGCGGGGCGATAGCGGCGCAGGGCCGAGACGCAGAACTTCGGATTGGCCGACAGGAACTGGGCTGGCGTCGCGCCCATGTTGGTGAAGTTGCAGCGACCGCCGCCGCTGATGCGGATCTTCTCGCCCGCCGCCTTGGCATGGTCGACGATCAGCACCTTGCGCCCGCGCTTGCCGGCCTCGATGGCGCACATCATGCCGGCCGCGCCGGCTCCCAGCACCACGACGTCGAACTGTTCCAAGACCGGGCCCTTCCAAGTGAGCGCGCCAAGGACGGGCGCGCGGGGGAAAAGTCAATGCGAACCACGTTGACGCCCTGCCGCCCCGGGGCGATCCTCGAACCATGGCCGACGGCGCTGACATCCATCTCGATCCCGAACGCACCGAGCGGCTGCGCGTCGCGGCCGAGGCCGCCGGCGTAACGCCGGAGGCCTTCGCCCTCAACGCCATCGACCAGGCGATCGACGATGATTGGGCCAGTTCTCTTGCCGCGTTGGAAGAGTACGAGCGGACTGGCGTCTCCTACGACGCCGAAGAGGTCCTGACCAAATTCCAAGCCAACATCGAAATGCGGCTGGCGCAGCGCAAATGAGGCGCTCGATCCGGCTGACCGCTCAGGCTCACCGCGATCTTTCCAGGCTCGAGACTTCCTCATCGACAAGAACCCATCCGCCGCGCGACGTGCAGGGCAGATTATCGCCGCCTCCATACGCTCGTTGGCGGAATACGCCGAACGCGGTCAGATTGGACCACGGAAAGATTTGCGCCGGCTCCAGGTTCCGTTCGGCGACTCCGGCTACGTCGTTGAATACCAAATCACCCCGACAGAAGTCTTGATCACGCGCATCAAGCACGCTCGAGAGCGCTGAACCGCGCTTGCGAGCGTCAATCCGCTTGACCCCCGCGCTCACCGCTGTAGGACGCACGGCCCCTCCCCGCCCGAGCTCCTCCCATGACGTCCGCCGTCCAGCCGACGATCGGCATCGATTTTGGCACCACCAACACCGTCGTCGCCATCGCCGACGGCAGCGGCCCCGCGCGCCTGGTGCGCTTTCCGGTCGGCGAGAAGGACATCTTCGCCTTTCGCTCGGCCCTGAGCTTCCATTCGATGGCCGGCCCGGACGGCCGCCCGACCGAGCGCGTCATCGAGGCCGGCCCCTGGGCCATCGAGGCCTATGTCGAGGATCCGCTGGAAACCCGCTTCGTCCAGTCGTTCAAGACCTTCGCGGCGAGCGCGGCCTTCACCGAGACCAAGATCCTCGACAAGCGCTACCTGTTCGAGGACCTGCTGGCGGCCTTCCTGTTCAAGCTGCGCGACCATGCCGGCGGCCAGATGAGCGACCTGCCGCCGCGGGTGATCGTCGGCCGGCCGGTGACCTTCGCCGGCGGCAATCCCGACGAGGCCCTGGCCCTGCGCCGCTACGAGGCGGCGTTCGAGCGGCTGGGCTTCTCCGACATCCGCTACGCCCACGAGCCGGTCGGCGCGGCCTTCTTCTTCGCCCGTCAGCTGAACGAGGACGCCACGGTGCTGGTGGCCGACTTCGGCGGCGGCACCAGCGACTTCTCGATCGTGCGGTTCGAGCGCCATGACGGCCAGCTGCGCTCGGTGCCGCTGGCCCGCTCGGGCGTCGGCGTGGCCGGCGACGCCTTCGACTACCGGATCATCGACAACGTCGTCTCGCCGGAGCTGGGCAAGGGCAGCCTCTATCGGGCCATGTCCAGCCGCCTGCCGATCCCGCAACGCTACTACACCGCTTTCGCCCGCTGGGATCAGCTGGCCATGCTGCGCGCCTCCAAGGACATGCGCGACATCCGCGCCCTGGAACGCACGGCGGTCGAGCCGGAAAAGATCAGCCGGCTGATCGAGGTGCTCGACGACAACCACGGCTATGCCCTCTACCGCTCGGTCTCGGGCCTGAAGGAGGCGCTGTCGGGCCAGGAGAGCGCGCGGTTCTCGTTCAAGGCCGGCTCGGTGGAGATCGAGCGCGACGTGGCCCGCAGCGAGTTCGAGGCCTGGATTGCGCCGGAGCTGAAGGCGATCGAGACGGCCGTCGATCAGGCGCTGGAGCGCTCGGGTCTTTCGGCCGATGGCGTGGACCGCGTGTTCCTGACCGGCGGCTCGTCCTTCGTGCCGGCCGTCCGCGAGATCTTCCTGCGCCGGTTCGGGGCCGAGCGGATCGAGCGCGGCGGCGAGTTCGAGTCGATCGCCTCGGGCCTGGCGCTGATCGGGCATGAGGCGGACCTGGATCTGTGGAGCGAGCGGGTTTCGGGCTGACCCCCTCCGGCCCTCCGGGCCACCTCCCCCAGAGGGGGAGGATCTAGAAGCGCCGAGCCAGGAAGATGCTCCCCCTCTGGGGGAGCTGTCGCGGAGCGACTGAGGGGGTCGACGCAGGCATGCGACTTCGCACTCCCGTGGAAATCCACGAAAGGTGATGGGAAGGCGCGGAGCGGCCGGGCGGAGCCCGGAGACCGTGATGGGTTTTTAGCGTTTCGGCTTCGTCAGACCGCTCCGCCGCATCGTTGGCTCGAAGGACCGGGGGCGTAGGCGCTATTTCAGCCATTGGCCCGGCTAGCCCTCGGACGGGCAGGATCGACAGCCCCGCGGTAATCCGGCGCGGCCTCGGCTGATCCTGTTGAACCGGTTTGAACGTTCCCGGCCTGTCTACCCGCTTGTCTCGTCACGGAACGGCTGACGGCCCAATCACGCCTTCTGAGCGATCCTGCAAACCCGCCCTTCCCGCAACGCCCCAAGCGGCCCCGCTCGATGCGATCCACAGCCGCAACTTGGGCCGGTACCAAGAGCCCTCCCCATGGCTGGGATGACTGTGAGTATGCGGCTGGTTTTGGCGCGTCTGATAAGTTCGGGTGAGAAAGTTATAGGGCGCTGTTTTGGTTGAACTCTTTTTCGAGTTCGCCGGGGATGGACGCTCGCCAATCCCCGTCCGACCTCTTGTTTCCTTCTCCCAGAGGGAGAAGGTGGCGCGAAGCGCCGGATGAGGGGTTAGGGACTGAAGACGGCGTGCCGGCACGACGGTTGGCGGCGTACACCCTCACCCTCCCACGCTTCGCGCGGGCCCCTCCCTCTCCCTCTGGGAGAGGGCCAGGAACGCGTCTACCTCTGCGCCTGCACCGTCTTGACCGCCGGCGCATTTTCCCAGCCGCCGCCGAGCGCCAGGAACAGGGTCACCTGATCCGCCGCCACGGCCGCATCGGACGCCGCCAGGGAGGCCTCGGCCCTCGCCAGGGTGCGCTGAGCGTCGAGACCCTGGAGATAGGGCGCGCGGCCGGCCTTGTAGAGAGTCGCGGCCTGGTGTTCGGCCTTGGCGGCTTCGTCTCGAGCCGCGCGCAGGGCGGCGTTGCGGTCGAGTTCGTGGGCGTAGGCGGTGAGGCTAGTCTCGGTTTCGCGCAGGGCGTTCAGGACCACGCCGTCGAACTTGGCCAGCGCCCCGTCGGCGCCGGCCTCGGCCCCACGGATGCGGGCGCGCTCGCCCTCGCCCGGCAGGGTCCAGGAGACCAGACCCGACAGGCTCCAGCGATTGGCGGCGGGCTGGCCGATGTCGGCGAGCAGGCCCGTGGAGCCGGCGCCGAGACCGAAGCTGATGTTCGGATAGAGCGCGCCGCGAGCGACGCCGATGCGGGCCGTGGCGCCGGCCAGGGTACGTTCGGCCTGGCGCACGTCCGGGCGGCGCTTGAGCAGCGCCGCGCCGTCGCCGACCGGCAGCGGCTGGGACAGCTTGGGCGGCGACGCGCAGGCCTCGACGACCTTGGGGAACTCGGCCGGCGGCTTGCCGGTCAGGACAGCCAGCTTGTAGAGCGCGGCCCTGCGATGGGCCTCGAAGGTCGGAATCGACGCGCGTTGCAGTTCGACCTGGGCGCGGGCGCGGGTGGCGTCCAGCGCCGTGCCGCGACCGGCGGCGATCAGGCGGCCGGTGACGTCCAGGCTCTTTTGCTGCAGGTCCAAGCTCTGCTCGGCGACGTGCAGTTCGTGGCCGGACGAGCAGACCTCGACATAAGCGCGGGCGACGTCGGCGGCGACGCTGACGCGGGCCAGATCCAGGGCCGCCTGGCTGGCGTCGGCGTCGGCATGGGCGGCCTCGGCCGCGCGCTTGAGCCGGCCGACGAGATCGACCTGATAGGAGACCTTCACGCCGGCGTCGGCCAGGTTCTCGACCGGCAGCGGCTCGGTCATCAGATATTGCTCGCCGGACTCGCGGGCGTGCATGGCCGCCGCCGAGGCGCCGGCCGAGAAGCCCCCGGCGTCGTCGGCCTCGCCGGCCACGGCGCGGGCGCGCGCCAGGTTGGCGGCGGCGACCCGCAGGTCGGTGTTGGCGGTCAGGGCCTCCTGCACCAGACCGTTCAGGGTCTCGTCGTCATAGAGCTTCCACCAGCCGTCGGGGACCGGGTCCTGGCTGACGGCGGCGCTGGTCGCGCCCATGAACGGCGCCTGGGCGGCCGGTTCGTTGATCTTGGCGACGTCGGGCCGCTGGTAGGTGGGGCCGACGGTCGTGCAGGCGGCCAGGGCCAGCAGCGAGGCGGCCGCGCCGAGGGTGCGTAGCGCGCTCACTTCGCAGCCCCCAGGACCGCGACGGTGGCGGTGCGGCCGGCGATCAGGCGCAGGTCCTTGGGGGTCTCGTCCAGGGCGACGCGGACAGGCACCCGCTGGGCCAGGCGCACCCAGCTGAAGGTCGGGTTGACGTTGGGCAGCAGGCTGGACCCGGCGGCGCGATCGCGATCCTCGATGCCGGCGGCGATCGACTGGATGTGGCCGTGCAGCGGGCGGTCCTCGCCCATCACCCGGACGTCGACCTTCTGGCCGACGTGCAGGCCCTTGAGCTTGGTCTCCTCGAAGTATCCCTCGACCCGGAACGAGCGGCTGTCGATCAGGGCCAGCACCGGCTTGCCGGCGGTGACGTAGTCGCCGGTGCGCAGGGTCAGGTCCGACAGGAAGCCGTCTGCGGGGGCAGTGACCAGGGTGCGCGACAGGTTCAGAGCGGCGAGATCGCGGGCGGCGTCGGCCTGGGCCAGGGCGGCTTGCCCCTGCTCGACCTTGGCCAGGCTCTGCTCGGTGACCTCGCCGGCGACCAGATCGCCCAGCAGGCGGTTGCGGGCCAGTTCGCGGCGGGCCTGGGCCAGCTGGGCCTTCTGGGCGGCGACGGCGGCGTCGGCCTGGCGCAGGGCCAGCGCGTAGCGGTCGCGGTCGACATAGAACAGCGGCTGGCCGGCCTTGACGGTCTGGTCGTTGATCACGCGGACGTCGGTGACCAGGCCCGAGACGTCGGGGGCGACCTGGACGATGTCGGCGCGGACGCGGCCGTCACGGGTCCAGGGATCGACCTGATAGTGGTCCCAGAGGCGCTTGCCGCCGACGGCGGCGACGGCGACGACGGCCAGGGTGACCGCGACGCGGCCGGCGTAAGGAAGGATGGTCTTGAGCTGGGGCATGGTTCTTACGGACGGAAAGAGGACCAGGGCGTCGCGACGGCGGCGGCCCAGAGGATGACGAACAGGGCGGTGTCGAACAGCGCCGGGTGCCAGACCAGGCGGTAGGCGCCGGTCCAGGACAGCACGCGGCGCAGCACGAAGGTAGCGGCCAGGGCGGCGAGCGCCGAGACCAGGACGGACGACAGGAAGACGCCGTCGATATCGTATTCGCCGATCATGCGGCGGGCTCCGGATTGAAGGCGGGGGCGTCGGGGAACAGGTTGCGGCGCAGCCCGACAAGGCCGGTGACGCCGCCGGCGACGAAGGTGGTCTCGCCCATGCGGGTCAGGGCGCGATCGAGCTTGGCCAGCAGGTCAGCGTGCGGCGGCTGGCGGCGGCCGGCGGACAGGGCGGCGTAGTGGTCGCCGATGCCGTCGAGCACGGCGTCGAGGCTGGCGCGGGCCGGGCCCGAGACCTCGCCCCGCGCGCCCTGGACGGCGACCAGGTTCATGCCCACCCGCAGGTCGCGCAGGACGTCGACGCCGACGAGGTCGTGGCGCTCGCCGACAGCGGCCAGCTTGGGGGTCAGCAGGCCCAGGCGATCGACCAGGGTCGCGGCGAAGGCGGCTGGTTCGGGGGCGTTGCGGGCGCGGGCCAGGCCGGCGAGACCCTTCCAGGTGCGCGACAGCAGGCGGCGGGCGCCGGCGTCGATGCTCATCGAGCGCATGGCGGCGGTGACGAAGATCGCCGCGCCCAGGCCGACGAACTGGCCCAGGTTGATGTTCAGGAAGCTGGCGAAGTCGGCGCTGAAGGTCTCCTGCAAGGCCATGGCGTTGCAGAAGCCCATCAGCACGGCCAAGGCCGCCCCCATGGTCTTGGGGTTGGGAATGAACAGGCCGATGAACAGCAGCGGCGGGGCCAGCGTCAGCACCAGCAGCGGGAAGCCGTCGATGGCGGGCAGCACGGCGAACATGTAGAGCGCCGACAGCGGCAGCGAGACCAGGGTGAAGATCCCGAAGCTGCGGATGGCCGGCACCGGATCGTCCATGGCCGCGAAGAAGCAGCAGAACACCGCCGCCATGACCGGGGCCGTGGCGCCGTCGCTCCAGCCGGAGACGATCCAGATGGCGCAGGACAGCAGGACGGCGATGGCCGCCGCTGCTCCTGAAAGCAGGGCGAGCGGGAAGTCGCTGTGCATGCGGCGGCGGGCGGCGGTGAGCGTGGCGGCGGCCAGGGCCGGCGACAGCGGCGCGCTGGGGTTCTCGAAGCGGACCATCAGGGCGTGGCCCTCGGCCAGGGCCTGGACGGTCTCGGCCAGGCGCACCAGCAGACTCTC
Organism: Caulobacter hibisci; assembly: GCF_016135805.1. Lineage (GTDB taxonomy): Bacteria > Pseudomonadota > Alphaproteobacteria > Caulobacterales > Caulobacteraceae > Caulobacter > Caulobacter hibisci. The sequence continues at coordinate 344,155 of NZ_JADWOX010000002.1, read as the reverse complement.
AACCAGCAGGGCGTTCCAATCGCCGCCGCGGCGGGCAGCGGCCTCGGCGTTCAGGTGGTCGATCAGCTCCAGGCCCGGGCCGCGCGTGGCGCCGGCCTCGATCCAGGCGATGACGGCGTCGAGCGCCTGGCGGGCGGCCGGATCTCGGACGTCCTTCAGGGCCAGCATGCGGTCCGACAGGCCCGACAGCAGTGGGATCAGGATCAGCAGGCGCGCGTGCAGGGCGCGAACGACGCCGGAGGTCTCGCGCAAGCGCGAGGTGTCGAACGGCAGATGGACGGCCAGCATCTGGATCTCGCTGGCGGCGGCGGCCAGGTGGCGGCGGTCGCGGGCGAAGGCCTGGGCGTCGGCGCCCTTGAGCACGTCCAGCGCCCAGCGGTCGGCCTCGCCCAGCCAGGCGGTCAGGCGGGCGCGCAGGACCGTGCCGACCGGACGCGGGAAAACGAGGCTGTGGATCAAGGTGGCGCAGACGATGCCTAAGCCGATCTCGACCACGCGCCAGACGGCCAGGTCGAAGATGGCCGAGGGCTGGCTGACGGCCGGAAAGCCGATGATGGCGGCGGTGTAGCCGGCCAGCATGAGAACGTAGCTGCGCGGCGTGCGGTCGAGCAGGGAGACGGCGAGACAGCCGCCGACCCACAGGGCCAGGGCCAGGCACAGCAGGACCGGGGCGTTGACCAGGGTCGGCACCAGGGCGACGGCGGCCGCGCCGCCTAGCAGGGTGCCGAGCACGCGATAGAGCGCCTTGGAGCGCACCGCGCCGGCCAGGGGCTGGCTGACGATATAGGCCGTGGTCATGGCCCAATACGGACGCGGCAGGCCGACGGCGAAGCCGATCCAGAGGGCGAGCATGGCGGCCGCGAAGCTGTTCAGCGAGAACAGCAGCGTCCACCGATCGAGCTTGGGCATGGCGGGGTCTACGCCCCCTGCCCGTTGGCGGCTTCCAGCGCCGCCTCGAAGGCGGCGAAGGTGCGCAGGGTGGCGGCGAGATCCTCGTCGCTGACGCCGGCCAGCAGGTTTGAGCGCAGATCCTGCACGGCGTCCTCGACGACGACGCCCAGGGCCTTGCCCTCCTCGGTCAGGTGCAGGGTCTTGGCGCGGCCGTCGGTAGGGTCGTCGCGGCGCTCGACCAGGCCGGCGGCGCAGAGTTGGTCGAGAATGCGGACCAGGGACGGCCCTTCGACGCCCAGTTCCTCGGCCAGCATGCCCTGGCGCAGGCCGCCGCCGGCGCGGGCGATGTGCAGCACCGGCAGGGCTCGGGCGTCCGACAGGCCGTGGGCGGCCAGGGCGCGATTGACCTCGCGGCGGTAGATGCGCGCCAGGCGCAGGATGGCGCCGGTGAAGGTGCGCTCGTCGGGGATGCGGACGTCGGTCATGGAACGATGCTCGAAGAACGATAGGTAGCTTGCTATCTATTTAGATAGCTTCCTATCGATGTTCGTGCAAGCGGGCGGACGACGAAAAACGGCCCCGCTGCGGGAGCGGGGCCGTTTCAAGTTGTCGCAGCTTAGGGGGAGACCCCTTCCCTACTTCCCGGCCAAGGCCGCCTGCGCGGCGGCCAGGCGGGCGATCGGCACGCGGTAGGGCGAGCAGGAGACATAGTCGAGGCCGACCTTCTCGCAGAACGCGATCGAGGCCGGGTCGCCGCCGTGCTCGCCGCAGATGCCGAGCTTGACGTCGGGACGAACCGCCCTGCCCCGCTCGGCGGCGATGCGGATCAGGTCGCCCACGCCTTCCTGGTCGAGGCTGACGAAGGGGTCCTTTTCGAAGATGCCCTTGTCGATATAGGCGCCCAGGAACTTGCCGGCGTCGTCGCGGCTGATGCCGAACGTCGTCTGGGTCAGGTCGTTGGTGCCGAAGCTGAAGAACTCGGCGTGGGCGGCCAGGTCGCCGGCCCGCAGGGCGGCGCGCGGCAGCTCGATCATGGTGCCGACGGTGTAGGTGATCTCCACGCCCTGCTCGGCCAGCACCGCCTTGGCGGTACGGTCGGTCAGCTCGCGCAGGTACTTCATCTCCTCGCCCTTGGCGACGAGCGGGTGCATGATTTCCGGCACCGGCGCGGCCTTGCCCGACTTGGCGATCTCGCAGGCGGCCTCGACGATGGCCCGGACCTGCATCTCGTAGATCTCGGGATAGGAGACGCCCAGGCGGCAGCCGCGGTGGCCGAGCATGGGGTTGGTCTCGTGCAGCTCCTTGGCGCGGCGCAGCAGCTTGGCGGCGTCCAGACCGGTGGCTTCGGCCACGGCCTGCACGTCTTCTTCCGTATGCGGAAGGAACTCGTGCAGCGGCGGGTCGAGCAGGCGGATGGTGACCGGCAGGCCTTCCATGATCGTGAACAGCTCGACGAAGTCGGCCTTCTGGAAGGGCGCGATCTTGGCGAGGGCGGCGCGGCGGCCGGCCTCGTCGTCGGCCAGAATCATCTCGCGCACCGCGGCGATGCGGGTGTCGTCGAAGAACATGTGCTCGGTGCGGCACAGGCCGATGCCTTCGGCGCCGAACTGGCGGGCGGTCTTGGCGTCGAGCGGGGTCTCGGCGTTGGCGCGCACCTTCAGGCGCCGGACCTGATCGGCCCAGCCCATCAGGGTGGCGAAGTCGCCGGTCAGCTCGGGCTCGACCATCTTGGGCGAGCCGGCGAGGATCTCGCCGGTGGAGCCGTCGATGGTGATGACTTCGCCGGCCTTGAACTCGCGGCCCTTGGCCCGGAACAGGCCTTCCTTGGGGAAGATCGACACGTCGCCGGCGCCGGAGACGCAGGGACGGCCCATGCCGCGCGCCACGACGGCGGCGTGGCTGGTCATGCCGCCGCGGGCGGTGATGATGCCGCGGGCGGCGTGCATGCCGTGGATGTCTTCCGGCGAGGTCTCTTCGCGGACCAGGATGACGCTTTCGCCGGCGGCGGCGGCCTTCTCGGCCTCGTCGCTATCGAAGACGATCTTGCCGGTGGCCGCGCCGGGCGAGGCCGGCAGACCGACGGTGACGACGTCGCGGTGGGCGGTCGGATCGATGGTCGGGTGCAGAAGTTGGTCCAGCGAGGCCGGCTCGACGCGGCTGATGCCCTCTTCCTTGCTGATGACGCCCTCGGCGGCCATGTCGACGGCGATCTTCAGCGCGGCCTTGGCGGTGCGCTTTCCGTTGCGGGTCTGCAGCATGTAGAGCACGCCCTGCTCCACCGTGAACTCGATGTCCTGCATGTCGCGGTAGTGGCGTTCCAGCGTCTCGACCACGGTCTTGAACTGCTGGAAGACCTCCGGCATCGCCTCTTCCATCGACGGCGTGGTGTCGCCCATCTCCTCGCGGGCGGCCTTGGTCAGCGACTGCGGCGTGCGGATGCCGGCGACGACGTCCTCGCCTTGGGCGTTGATCAGGAACTCGCCGTACAGGCGGTTGTCGCCGTTCGACGGGTTGCGGGTGAAGGCCACGCCGGTGGCCGAGGTGTCGCCCATGTTGCCGAACACCATCGACTGGATGTTCACGGCCGTGCCCCAGCTTTCGGGGATGTCGTGCATGCGGCGATAGAACTTGGCGCGGTCGTTCATCCAGCTGGCGAACACGGCGCCGACGGCGCCCCACAGCTGCTCCTGGGCGTCCTGCGGGAACGGCTTGCCCAGCTCGTTCTGGACGGCGGCCTTGTAGTCCTTGATCACCGCGGCCCAGTCGTCGGCGGTGAGGCCGGTGTCGACGTGGACGTCGAGGCGGTCCTTATGATCGTCGAGGATCTCCTCGAACATGTGGTGCTCCAGGTCGAGCACGACGTTCGAGTACATCTGGATGAAGCGGCGGTAGCTGTCGTAGGCGAAGCGGCGGTCGCCCGACAGCTTGGCCAGGCCTTCGACGGTCTCGTCGTTGAGGCCCAGGTTCAGCACGGTGTCCATCATGCCCGGCATCGAGGCCCGGGCGCCCGAGCGCACCGACACCAGCAGCGGGTTGGCCACGTCGCCGAAGCGCTTGCCGGTGATGGCTTCCACCTTGGCGAGGCCGGCGGCGACCTGACCCGCCAGGTCGGCCGGGTACTGCTTGCCGTTGGTGTAATAGTGGACGCAGGCCTCGGTCGTGACCGTGAAGCCGGGCGGCACCGGCAGACCCAGGGACGACATCTCGGCGAGATTGGCGCCCTTGCCTCCGAGGAGGTTCTTCATCGAGGCGTCGCCATCAGCGCCGCCCCCTCCGAACGAATAGACCCAAAGGGACTTCGTCAGCGTCTCAACCGGCATTTTGAGTTCACCCTGCGATAAAGTGAAAAAGGCCGCGCCCTCTGTCGGGGTCGTCTCGCCTTGGAACAGCACCACGATTTTGAATCTCGCAGTGCAATATCCGTGGCCTCCCTAGCACTTTGGCCAAGAACGCGTCCACCTGTGCGTTGCGTTCCGGCAGGTTTGCCAAGAATTCAGCAAATCATTGCTATGACAACGTTGTCTTGATCGGGTTCTGACAGATGCGCGCGACTGCTAGGCACAAATCCGCACTGGGGAACGCGAAATCGCTGGGGTCCCGCGACTGAAATATGATCGCTGTGCGGTCGATTTCTACCGCCGCCGGCGCACAGTCGGGCGCCGGCTAAACTGTTGCGCGCAGGGCGAGCAAAAGCCCTAGCCCCAAAGCGGGTCCGCTCAGCGCTTCTTGCCGAGCTCGGCGGCGATGTCCTTGGTCATCTTGCCGACCTTGCGGTGGGCGGCGGTGATCTGGTCGCGGGTGACGCCCCAGCGCTTCATCCAATATTCGACGGCCTGGCGCTCGGAGAGGTCCAGACGCTCCTTGTCGATGAATCCGCGCTTGTCCTTGAGACCGGCCATCAGCTGTTCCAGGGCTTGGAGGAGCCGGCCGCGATGCGGTTGGCCTGCTCCCGTTGAAAACGACCGCCCCGCGGCGGTTTGGGACGCGCGGCCAGCGCCGCCTGCTTGAGGCGCAGCGCCCGCTGGATCGGGGTTTCGCCCGGCGGGCCGTCGTCGTTGGAGTCGCTCATGGGGGTGAAGTTAGCATGAGCTGGGACCGTTTTCCTAAACCGTAAAACCCCCGCGAAAGCGGGGGCCCAGGTGTTTTATCGTCGAGCGCGGCGGGTTGCAGAAAAAGCCTGGGCCCCCGCTTTCGCGGGGATTTTACGGAGAAAGGGTCAGCGCACGATCAGGAAGAGAAATCACCCTTCGATGATATGCGGCACGAACCGCGCCAGGTTCTTGGTCACCTGGCTGTCGTCCTCGCGGATGCCCATGCCGACCGGCTCGGCCCCGACGATCCAGGCGCCGACGACCGGATGCTTGTCGTCGAAGCTGGGCGGCGGGTGGAAGGCCTGGACGATCGCGCCCTCGGCCCCGTAGCCCTGGTCGAGCACGGGCTCGGCGTTGGCGCCGACGATCTCGACATTGGCCCCTTCACGCGAGAACAGCGGCTTGCGCACGTAGTTCGCGCCGAGGTTCGAGGCGGCAGGGTCGCCTTCGAAATAGGCTTCCAGCAGGTTGGGGTGGCCCTTGTGGCGCTCCCACAGCAGCGGCAGGATCGCCTTGTTGGACAGGATCGCCTTCCACGGCGGCTCCAGCCAGCGAACCTTGGCCGTGGCCAGGTTGGCGGCATAGGGCTCGCGCAGCATGTCTTCCCAGGGATAGAGCTTGAAAGCCGCCTGCAGCAGATAGCCCTCGGTGTCGACGAACTGGCCTTCCTCGTTCAGGCCGATGGCGTCCATGGCCACGAACTTGGGATCCAGGCCCGCCTGGGTGGCGAGGTCTTCGAGGAAGCGCACGGTCTGGCGGTCCTCGACGGCGTCGGCGTCGCTGGCGAAGTGCACGAAGCCGCCCTTGGGGAACAGCACGCCGAAGCGCTCGCGCATGGCCTCGAACAGGCTGTTGAACTGGTCGGTCCCGGCCGGCAGCGCGCCTTGCGCCAGCAGGTCTTCGAGCCACAGCCACTGGAAAGTGGCGGCTTCGAACAGGCTGGTGGGGGTGTCGGCGTTGTATTCGTAGAGCTTGGGCGGGGCCGAACCGTCGTAGCCGAAGTCGAACCGTCCGTAGAGGGACGGCTCCTTGGCGCGCCAGGAGGCGGCGACGAAATCCCAGTGCTCGCGCGGGATCGCCAGCTTTTCCAGCACCTCTTCGCTGGCGACGGCCTCGTCGACCAGATCCAGGCACAGGTCATGAAGCTCGGCGGCGGCCGGCTCCAGGTGCTCCTCGATCTCTTTCAGGGTGAAGGCGTACGCCGTCCCCTCGTCCCAATAGGCCTGTCCGCCGGTGTGGTGGTAGACGAAGCCGACGGCTTCGGCCTTGTCGCGCCAGTCGGGGCGCGGGGTCAGGGTAAGACGGCGCACGCGGGTCCCTTATTCCGACTTCGAACCGTCGGCGGATTTCTGCTCGATCTGCAGCGGCGGGGCGGCCGGGGCCAGGCGCGCCAGGATGTCGTCGGCCGAGGACTGGCCCGGCAGGATGCCGGCCACGCGCAGCTTCTCGTCGAGATCGGCGCCGGTGCGACGGTCTTCCAGTTCGCCGGCGGCCTTGATCTTCTCGCCGCGGACCATCTGGCGTTCCTTGATGCGCGCCAGGCTGTCGGCGGCCGAGCCGAGCGACGCGCCGGCGCCCGCGCCGCGGGCGGTGACGGCGGCCTGGGCCTTCTGGACCGACTCATTGACCTTCACGACGTCGACCTCGCGCTTGAGCGTGTCGATGCGGCGGTCGGTGGCGGCGATGGCGGTGTGCAGCTGATCCTCGGCCTCGCGCATGCCGGCGATCTGCGGCTCCTTCAGCGAAATTTCGCTTTCGATGTCGGCGATGCGCTGGGCCACCTGGCGGGCGAGATCCATGTCACCCTTGGTGACGGCGGCGCGGGCGGAGTTTTCGTACTTGGCGACCTGCTCGCGCAGGCTCTTGACGTCGTTCTCCTGGATGCGCCGGCGGGCGACCAGGGTGGCCAGGTTGTCGCGCGCCTTGGCCTGGGCCGAGTCGGCGTCGCGAATCTCCTGGTCGAGGATGCGGATGGCGTTGGCGTCGACGACGGCGGACGAGGCTTCGTGCGCGCCGGCGCGACCCAGGGTGAACAGCTTGCGCCAGATGGACATCGGAGGGCTCCGGGAAACTTCGGTTAGGGTCAGGCGGCGGTGGAGAAAGAGGCGCGCAGGTCCGAGGCGGCCTCGATGGCGTTCTCGGCGAGGGTGCGCAGCTCGATGACGATATCCTCGATCGAGGTGGTCGTCGAAAGCTCGCCGAACAGCTCGTAATAGTCGCGGCCGCCGACGGCGCTGATGCCGAAGTTCGACAGCGGCACCAGCTTCTGGGCCTTCAGCAGGAATTCGTTGAAGGCGTTGCGATCTTCCTGCTCGTCGACGGGCCACAGCAGGGCCGAGGCGGCGACCTGCTGGTCGCTGACGCTGACGTAGATCTCGAGATCGCCCTGCCAGTGCATGGTGACCAGCAGGATCGGATCGGAGCCTTCCAGCACCCGCACGCTCAGTTCGTCGGCGCCCACGCCGGGCGCTTCGTCCAGGGCCGCCTTCAGGGAGCGGACAGTCCAGGGCGTCTGACTCATCGGGGTCTTGGTCCTCTTTGATCGGTCGGCTTGACCGTTTCATACAAGATGGGAGCCCGAACGCCAGTCGTCGAGAGCGAGCATCGCCCCTTTTACAGCGCAGGCTGGCGCCGTACATGAAGGAGCGCTCTCTCAGGGACCCGCCATGTTCAGTCGCTTATTCGGCCGCAAGGAGTCCGCTCCCGACTCGGCCCTGCCCGCCATCCGCAACGTCACGCTGGGGCGGACCGTCTGGCTGGATCCGCTGGCGTGGAAGCGCTTCGGCGCCGACACCAAGTTTCCGCTCGACCGCGACACGCTGGAGATCACCGCCCAGGGCCTGGTGGATCTCAAGGACGGCGGTTTCGTGCACCGGTTCTACACCGACGACCACGTGATGTTTCAGGCCGTCTCGGACGATCGCGAGGGCCAGCGCCTGACCGACGTGACGATCTTCATGCCCTGGGACAGCGCCTATCCGGGCAGCCGCGCCGATCGCGACGCCTGGGGCAAGCGCCTGCGCGCCCGCACCTTCACCGCCGAGGGCCTGCCGGAATACCAACGCTCCTGGTTCGGCGACGAGGCCGAGAGCCAGGAGCCCGTGACCTTCTGGGAAGACCTGCACGACGACCGCGACGGCATCACCGACCGGCGGATCTTCCAGACCTGCATGCTGTTCGCCCGCGACCTGCCGGGCGAGGGCCGCGAACTGCTGCTGGCCATCGAGATGGAGACGGAAGACCGCGAGGTCTCGTTCGAAACCATGATCGGCATGCCGCTCGAAGTCGGCGAATTCAAAGCCTGAACCAAGGCCCTAAAGGGGGAAATCCGAGATGTTCGACGTCCAAGCCTTCTGCGAAAGCGCCCTGGCCTTCCTGGTGGCCTTCGTCGCCGCCGGCGTGTTCACCGTGGTGTTCAAGATCGTCTACCAGGCGGTGACGCCCTACAACGAGGCCAAGCTGATCCGCGAGGGCAATGTCGCCGCGGCCGTCGCCCTGGGCGGCGCCGTGGTCGGCTACGTGCTGCCGCTGGCTTCCGCCCTGAGCCATACCGTCAGCCTGGTGGAATTCGCCGCCTGGGCCCTGCTGGCCGGCGTCATCCAGATCGCCGCCTTCACCCTGGTGCGGTTCACCGTGCTCAAGGACCTGATCGACCGGATCGAGAAGGCCGAGCTGGCCGCCGGCGTCTATCTGGCCTCGATCTCGCTGGCCGTCGGCCTGCTGAACGCCGCCTGCATGACTTCGTGAGGCTGACGATGAACGCGATCTCCCCTTCCCTCTCGCGCCGCCGCAAACGCTCGAGCGCGGTGGCGTTGACCAGCCTGATGGCCGGCTCGGCCTTCACGCTGTCGGCCTGCGACGATCCCGGCTCGGCCACGCAATGGGGCGACCCGCCGGCGGCCGTCTCGGGCCAGAAGGTCGACGCCTCCAGCTTCGCCAATCTCGACGAGTGCAAGGCCTCGGGCGACTTCACGGCCGACCAGTGCAAGACGGCCTATGACGAGGCCCAGAAGGCCAGCGCCGAGAACGCCCCGAAGTTCTCCGACCAGCAGAGCTGCGAGGAGCGCTACGGCGTCGACCGGTGCGTGCCGCGCAGCCAGGCCAATGGCGGCGGCAGCTTCTTCACCCCGCTGCTGACCGGCTTCATCATCGGCCAGGCGCTGGAGGGCATGAGCAACCGCGGCTATCGCGGCGCGCCGATGTACCGCGATCGCGACGGCACCTATTACAGCGGCTCAGGCTATCCGGTGTCGCGCGACTACCTGTCGGGCCGCAGCCGGGTGCGCAGCGACAGCTTCGACGCGCCCTCGCGCTACGAGGCCCCTACCCGCGTGCAGAGCCGCAGCAGCGTCATTTCGCGCGGCGGTTTCGGCGGCGGCTCGCGCGGCTTTGGCGGCTAGAAGGAACTAAGGGGGCGCCGTCTCGCGTTGATCTGTCGAAGATCACGCGAGGCGAGCGCATGACCGACAAGACCATCACCGGCGTTCCCCATCCGCGATGGTGGCAACGCCATCCCACCCTGGCCTTCTGCGCCGTGTGGGCCGGTGGTCTGGGACTGCTCGCGGCGGTTCTGGTGGTCGCGTTTCAGGCGGCGACCTGAGCGCCTACGGAGTCGATCGACCGTTCCATAGCCCGCACCGCCGACAGCAGGCGGGCCGGGGTTACCGGCTTTTCGAGCCAGAGGTCGGGTTCGACCTGCAGCATGCGCGGATCGCTGGCCGAGACCATCATCACCCGCGCGCCCCGCCCTTCGACGGCGCGCATCAGCTCCGCCCCGGTCATGCGCGGCATGGAGTTGTCGGTGATCAGCAGGTCGGGGGCGAAGTCGTCGAAGGCTTCGAGGGCTTCCTGGCCGTCGCGACGCCAAAGGACCTCGAAACCCGCCTCTTCCAGCAGGATCTCGTAGACGCCGCCCAGCAGCATGTCGTCTTCGGCGATGAGGATCCGTCGCATGGCCAGCCCTAGCCCCGTCGAAACATTTAAACGCGAAATGTGTGAACAGGTCTTAACCACGCTGGCGCCCCCGGTGTCAGCGTGCGCAATCGTCGCATCGCCGAAAGTTGAGCAAGTTCAGCGGTAGCGGCGAGAATCACTTCATCCGCAGGCTTAGTCCGGCCACGACCAGTTCGACGGCGTCGGCGGCGGCCGCGAGCGCCTGATGCAGGCGGCCGGCCTCGTCGCGGAACCTGCGGGCCAAGGGATTGTCGGGCACCACGCCCCAGCCGACCTCGTTGGACACCAGCCACAGATCGCCGTCGAAGGCGGAGACCGCCTCGACCAGCGCTCCCGCCGCGGTGGAGAGATCTTTTTCCGCCAGCATCAGGTTGGTCAACCAAAGGGTCAGGCAATCGACGACCACCACGGCGCCCGGCGGCAGGCCGCGCAAGGCGCCAACCAGGTCGAAGGGCGCCTCCAGGGTGGTCCAGGCGTCGCCGCGATCGGCCTGGTGGCGGGCGATGCGCTCCTCCATCTCGGCGTCGAAGGCCTGGGCGGTGACGATCATCACCGGACGCGAGCCCGTCGCCGCGGCGCGAGCCTCGGCCGCCCGTTGCGCGTGAGCGCTCTTGCCCGACCGCGCGCCGCCCAGAACGAGTGTGACAGACAAGGGGAACTCCACATTGACGGTGTGCGGCGCACCCTATAGTCCAGCCGGCGCGACAGGTTCCTCCCAAAGAGGATGAAAAGGGAACTCGGGTGTGAAACCCGGGCTGCCCCCGCAACTGTAAGCGGCGAGTTCGCGCGTCACATGCCACTGGATCTGTTCTTCGGAAAAGAGCTGGGAAGGCGACGCGCAGCAACGATGACCCGCGAGCCAGGAGACCTGCCTGTCGCGGTCGTCCTTCGTCCGGCCGGGGTGCGCCGTACGATCGGGTCTTCCCGCATGGCGACGCTTCGGTCCGGGCGTGTTCACGAGAACACGCTCCTTCTTGTCGCGCACGGAGGAATGACATGCGCCCTGTTTCCCTGCTGGCCCTGGCGGCCGCAGTTCCCGCCCTGGCCCTGCCCGGCCTGGCTTTCGCCGACACGGCCGTGGCCGAGGTCGACCAGGTGGTGGTCACCGCCGGCCGCGAGCCTGAAAAGCTGTCGGAAGTCTCGACCAGCATGACGGTGATCGACGCAGAGGCCCTCAAGAAGGCCCAGGCCGTCGTGATCTCCGACCTGCTCTCGCGTACGCCGGGCGTCACCGTCACCCGCAACGGCGGCGTCGGCGGCACGACCCAGCTGCGCATCCGCGGCGCCGAGACTGACCAGACCGTGGTGCTGATCGACGGCGTCAAGCTGAACGATCCGTCCTCGACCGGCGGCGGCTACAACTTCGCCACCCTGCTGGCCGGCAACGTCAACCGCATCGAGGTGCTGCGCGGCTCGCAGTCGACCCTGTGGGGCAGCCAGGCCATCGGCGGCGTCGTCAACCTGCTGACCGCCACGCCCAGCGGCCCGCTCACCACCCAACTGGCGACCGAGGTCGGCTCGCGCGACACCGCCTACGGCAACGCCGCGCTCAGCGCCGGCGGCGACTGGGGCGGCTGGCGCATCGCCGGCGCCTACTACACCACCGACGGCGTCTCGGCCTTCGGCAAGTCGTACGGCGGCAAGGAGAAGGACGGCTACCGCAACGCGGGCGTCAGCGGCCGCCTGGACCTGAACCTCACCGACTGGGCCACCATCGACCTGCGCACCTCCTATGCCGCCTCGAAGAACGAGTTCGACGGTTTCCCAGCCCCGACCTACGCCTTCGCCGACAGCCCCGAGTACGGCAAGACCAAGGAGCTGGTCAGCTACGCCGGCGTGCGCCTGAGCGCCTTCGACGGCGCGCTGAAGAACCGCCTCGGCTTCGGCTACACCCAGACCGACCGCGACAACTTCGATCCCAGCTCGTCGGTTCCCAAGACCTTCGACGCGCGCGGCACCAACAAGCGCTTCGAGTACCAGGGCACCTGGCAGGTCAGCGAGATCCTTCGCGCGACCTTTGGCGCCGAGACCGAACGTTCGTGGTTCCGCACCGCCTCGCCGGCGGAATGGGACCCCAACCCCACGCCCGACAGCCACGCCGCGCGCACCGACAGCCTGTACCTGCACCTGCGCGCCCAACCGGTCGAGGGCCTGACCCTGACGGGCGGCGTGCGCCAGGAGGACCACTCGGCCTTCGGCGACGCCACGGTCTACCAGGCCGGCGCGTCCTATTCGCCCAACGGCGGCGTCACGGTGTTCCGCGCCAACTACGGCGAAGGCTTCAAGGCTCCGTCGCTGTACCAGCTGTACAGCATCTACGGTGACCAGAACCTGCAGCCCGAGGAGTCGGAGAGCGTCGACCTGGGCGTCGAGCACAGCGTGCTGAACGGCCGGGTGCGCGCGGGCCTGACCTGGTTCCACCGCGACATCACCAACCAGATCGACTACGTCTCCAACAACACCCCGCCCAACTACGGCGGCTACGCCAACTTCGCCAAGACGGAGACCAGCGGCGTGGAACTGGAGACCACCATCGAGGTGACCTCGTCGCTGAAGGTGACGGCCAACTACACCAACATGGACCCGATCAACCGTTCGGCCACCAACAACGGCAAGCGCCTTCCGCGTCGGGCCGGCGAAACGGCCAACCTGAACGCCGACTACGACTGGAAGAGCGGCCTGACCACGGGCGTCTCGGTGCAGTACGTGGGCGAAAGCTACGACAACGCCACCAACACCCGTCGCCTGAAGAGCTACGCTCTCTTCGACCTGCGGGCCGCCTATCCGGTCAACGACACCTTCGAGGTGTTCGGCCGCGTCGAGAACCTCTTCGACAAGGAATACGAGACCATCTACCGCTACGGCTCGGTGGGCCGTGGCCTGTTCGCCGGCGTGCGGGCGAAGTTCTGATGACCGGCGCGCCGTCGTCCCTTTCCGGACACGGCGGCCGCCTGGCGGCGGCGCGAGCGCGTTTTCCGGACGCGCCCGCGCCGTGGCTCGACCTGTCGACGGGGATCAACCCCCGCCCCTACCCGATCCCGCCGCCGGCCCTCGAGGAGTGGGGCCGCCTGCCCGACCCGACCGACCTGGCGCGATTGGAGACCTTGGCGGCGGGGGCTTTCGGCGTCGACGATCCCGATCGGGTCGTCGCCGTTGCGGGAAGCGAGGCGGCGATCCGGCTGCTGCCGTGGTTCCTGCCGCACGATCGCGTCGCCCTGGCGCCCCCGACCTACGCAAGCCACGCCGCTGCCTGGCGCGCGGCGGGGACGGAGATCGTCGGCCATCCGGGCCCCGACGACCTGCGGGTGCTGGTCAATCCCAACAATCCCGACGGCGCGGCTCTGCCCGCCAAGCACGTGCTGGCGCTGCTGGTCTCGCCGCTGGTGGTCGACGAGGCCTTCGTCGAGTGCGAGCCGGCCCTGTCGGTCGCCGCCCAGGCCGGCGCGCCCGGCTATGAGCGGCTGATCGTGCTGCGCTCGTTCGGCAAGTTCTATGGCCTGGCGGGCCTGCGCCTGGGCTTCGTGATCTGCTGCCCTTCCGTGGCCCGCCTGTTGCGCGAGGCCCTGGGCGACTGGCCCCTCTCCGTGCCTGCCCTGGCCGCCGGCCTGGCGGCCTATCCCGACAAGGCCTGGGCGGACGCGACGCGCACCAGACTGGCTGGAGACGCCGCACGCCTGGACGCCTTGCTCGCCGGCGCCGGCTTCGAGATCATCGACGGGACGAGCCTGTTCCGCCTGACGCGGGCAACCGATGCGCCAGCGCGCTTCGAGGCCCTGGCGCACGCCGGGATCCTCACCCGCCCCTTCGATCACGACCCGAGCCTGCTACGCTTCGGCCTGCCCGGAACCGACGCCGACTGGGCGCGCCTGACGGCGGCCCTGGAGACCCCGCGATGAGTGAAGACGTCAACACCCAGCACGCCGAAGCCATGCGCGCCCTCAAGGCCGAGCGCGACGCGCTGATGGAGACCAAGACCCTGGAGAAGGGTCTTCTGCTGGTCCACACCGGCGACGGCAAGGGCAAGTCATCGGCCGGCTTCGGCATGGTCGCCCGCTCGCTGGGCTGGGGCATGCAGGTGGGCGTGGTGCAGTTCATCAAGGGCAAGTGGAAGACCGGCGAGCGCCTGTTCTTCAGCCGCTTTCCCGACCAGGTGCGCTACCGCGTCATGGGCGAGGGCTTCACCTGGGACACCCAGGACCGCGAGCGCGATATCGCCGCCGCCAGGGCCGCCTGGGAAGAGAGCAAGGCGATGATCGCCGATCCGACGCTCGACTTCGTGCTGCTGGACGAGATCAACATCGCCCTGCGCTACGACTATCTCGACATCGACGAGGTGGTGGAGGTTCTGAAGGCCCGTCCCAACGACAAGCACGTCTGCCTGACCGGCCGCAACGCCAAGCCGCAGCTTCTGGAGATCGCCGACCTGGTCACCGAGATGACCCTGGTCAAGCATCCGTTCGAGCAGGGCTTCAAGGCCCAGCGCGGGGTGGAGTTTTGACGGGCTTCAGTCGCCGTGTCGCTCTGGGCGCGGGCCTGTCCGTCGGCCTCGGGGCGTCCACGCCCTGGACGCCGGTGAAGAAGCCGCGCCTGGTCTCGCTCAATCCGTGCCTGGACGGGGTGCTGGTCGAGATCGCCGACCGCGACCAGATCGCCGCCCTCAGCCACTACGCCCGCGACCCGCAGCAGTCGAGCATCGCCGAGCGCGCCAAGTCCTACCCGATGACCTACGAGAGCGCCGAGGAGGTGATCGCGCTTCGGCCCGACGTGGTGCTGAGCGCCGCCCACTCCTCGCCCGCCACCCGCGCGGCGCTGAAGCGGCTGGGCGTGCGGGCCGAGCTGTTCAAGGTGCCCAACAGCTGGGCCGAGAACCAGGAAGACATCCGCCGCATCGCCGCCGCCGCCGGCGAGGTCGCACGGGGCGAGGTGCTGATCGCCCGCATCGACAGGGCCCTAGCCGCCGCCGCTCCGCCGCCGGGATCCAAGCCGCTGGAGGCCCTGGTCTTCCAGCCCAACGGCTTCGCGGCCGGCGAAGGCACGCTGGTGGACGAGATGCTCAAGCGCACGGGATTCGTGAACGTCGCCAGCCGCTATGGCCTGAAGAAATGGGGCAATGTTCCGCTGGAGCGGCTGCTGGCCGATCCGCCGCAGGTGCTGCTGGCCGGACAGGCCCGCCCCGACGCCCCGACCTGGGCCGAGCGCATGCTGAACCACCCCGCCCTGGCGGCGGTAAGCGACCGGATGACCCGCGCCACCTTCCCCGAGCGGCTGCTCTATTGCGGCGGCCCGACCCTGATCGACACCGCCGCGACCCTGGCGGCCGCCCGCCGCCAAGTGCTGAAGGCCCGCGCATGAGCCATACTCGACGTTCCTGGCTGCTGATCGGCGGGCTGCTGCTCGCCGTCACGGTTCTTTTCGGCCTGTCGCTGATGAGCGGCCGGGTCTGGGCGCCGTGGAGCGCCTGGGTCGACCGCGCCGATCCGCGCTGGGCGATCATCTTCGAACTGCGCCTGCCGCGCACCATCCTGGCCGTGGCCATCGGCGCGGCCCTGGGCCTGTCGGGGGCGGCCATGCAGGGCTACACCCGCAACCCGCTGGCCGATCCGGGCGTATTGGGCGTCTCGTCGATGGCGGCGCTGGGGGCGGTGCTGAGCCTCTATCTGGGCCTGGCCTTCACGGCGACCTGGCTGCTCCCGGCCTGCGCGGTGCTGGGCGCGGCGGGCGGCGTGGTGCTGATGCTGGCCCTGGCCGGCACGACGGGCGGCACAGTGACCTTCCTGCTGGCCGGCGTGATCCTCAACACCGTGGCCAGCGCCGGCGTCGCTCTGGCCCTGTCGCTCGCGCCCAATCCTTGGGCGGCGCAGGAGATCATCAGCTGGCTGCTGGGCTCCCTGGCCGACCGCAGCGTCGACGAGGTGCGGCTAGCCGTGCCGCTGATCATCGCGGGCCTCGCCGTACTGCTGACCCTGGGCCGGTCGCTGGACGCCCTGACCCTGGGCGAGACCGGCGCCGCGGCCCTGGGCGTCAACCTGTCGGCGGTTCGGGTGCTGCTGGCTGTCGGCGTCGGTGTCGCCTCGGGGGCCAGCGTGGCGGTGACCGGCCTGATCGGCTTCGTCGGCCTGATCGCCCCGCACCTGGTGCGGCCGCTGGTCGGTCATAGACCGGGGGCGTTGCTGATACCCGCGGCCCTGGCCGGCTCGGCCCTGGTGCTGGCCGCCGACATCGTCGTGCGGCTGACGCCTTCGGCGGCCGAGATGCGCCTGGGCGTGGCCACCGCCGCCGTCGGCGGGCCGTTCTTCCTCGTCCTGCTGATCACCATGCGCCGGAGGATCGGATGACCGTCGCCACGCTTTCGGCCGAGAACCTTTCCGTCACCCTGGGCGGCCGCCCGGTGCTGCACGGGCTCAGCGCCCGGTTCCGCCCCGGCGAGGTGACCGCCGTGGTCGGCCCCAACGGCGCGGGCAAGTCGACCCTGCTGGCCTGCCTGGCCGGCCTGCGCAAGCCGGACGCCGGAAGCGTCAGCCTGGGCGACGCGGCGCTCGCCTCCCTCTCCCATCGCGAGCGCGCCCGGCGCATCGGCTTCCTGCCGCAGACGCCGGAAGTGGCTTGGTCGGTGGATGTCGAGACCCTGGTGGGCCTGGGCCGCACGCCGCACAGCGGGGCGCGGGGCCTCTCCGAAGCCGACCGCCTGGCCGTGGCGCACGCCATCAAGCAGACCCACCTCGAGGACCTGGCGCTGCGCGAGGTCAAGAGCCTGTCGGGCGGCGAGCGCGGCCGGGCCCTGTTCGCCCGCGTGCTGGCCGGCGAGCCCGCCTGGCTGCTGGCCGACGAACCGCTGGCGGGCTTGGATCCCGGTCACCAGCTGGACGCCGTGGACCTGATGCGCGACTTCGCGGCCAAGAACGGCCAGGGCGTGGTCATGACCCTGCACGACCTGGCCGTGGCCGCGCGCCTGGCCGACCGGGTGCTGGTGCTGGTCGACGGACGGCTGATCGCCGACGGTCCGCCGCGCGAGGCCTTGACCCCGGATGTCCTGGCCAGGGCCTACGGAGTCACGGCAAGGGTGGTCGAGGGCCAGACCGGTCCGCTGATCGAACTCGTGGGACGCCATGGCTGAACCCCTGCTGCTCGCGCCGCCGCTGGCTCTGCTGATCGAGGCCCTGGTCGGCTATCCGGCGGCCCTGCATTCGGCCGTGCCGCATCCGGTGACCTGGATCGGCAAGGCGATCGAGGCGATGGAGCGGCGCTGGAACCTGCCGGAGACCTCGGAGGTCCGCCGCAAGGAGCTGGGCGTCGTCACCGTGGCGATCCTGATCCTGAGCGCGGTGCTGATCGGCGGGTTCGTGGAGTCGATCTTCGACAGCGGCCTGCTCGCGACGCTGCTGGTGGCGCTGATCGCCACCCTGGGCCTGGCCCAGCGCAGCCTGCACCAGCACGTCATGGCCGTGCTCGACCCGCTGGAGGCCGGCGACCTGCCCGCCGCGCGCGTCGCCGTCGGCCGGATCGTCGGTCGCGACATCGAGGACCTCGACCTGCACGGGGTCACGGCCGCGGCGCTGGAGAGCCTGGCCGAGAGCTTCAACGACGGGGTCGTGGCCCCGGCCTCGTGGCTGACCCTGTTCGGCCTGCCGGGCCTGTTCGCCTACAAGGCGGTCAACACCGCCGACAGCCAGATCGGCCACATGGAGCCGCGCTGGCGGGCCTTCGGCTGGGCGGCGGCCAAGACCGACGACGTGATGAACTGGGTCCCCGCGCGCCTCGCCGGCCTGCTGATCTGCCTCGGGGCCGGCTGGAAAGGCTGGGACGTCATGCGGCGCGACGCCCGCAAGCACGCCTCGCCCAACGCCGGCTGGCCCGAAGCGGCCATGGCCGGGGCCTTGGGCGTGCGCCTGGGCGGCCCGGCGCGCTATGACGGCGAGACGACCGACCGCCCGAGTTTCGGCGACGGCCGCGCGCCGGACCTCACCGACCTGCGCCGGGGCCTGCGGATCTATCGCCGGGCCTGCGCCCTGCTGTGGCTGCTGGCGGCCCTCGCCTGCCTGGGCGGCTGGAGACTGGTTCAATGACCTTCGTCCCGCCGCCCATCGTCGCCGTTGATCGCGGCCTGGAAGTCGAACTGCGCGGCAAGCTCGACGGCAAGGCCAAGCCGCCGGGCTCTCTGGGCCGGATCGAGGATCTGGCGGTGCGGCTGGGGCTTATCGACAACAGCCTCTCTCCCCGCGCCGCCACGACCGCCCTGGTGGTGTTCGCCGGCGACCATGGGCTGACCGAGGAAGGCGTCTCCAGCTATCCATCGAGCGTGACGGTGGCGATGGTCGGGCTGTTCCTGGCGGGACGGTCCAGCGTCAGCGCTTTCGCCAAGGCAACAGGCGTCTCGGTGAAGGTGGTCGACGCCGGAGTCGCGGCGGCGCTGCCGGCCCATCCCGGCCTGATCGACGCCAAGATCCGCCTGGGGGCGCGCAACGCGGCGCGCGAACCGGCGCTGACGCCCGACGAAGCCGCCCTGGCGCTCACGCGCGGGATCGAGATCGCCGGCCGCGCCCTGGAGACGGCCGACGTGCTGGCGATCGGCGAGATGGGCATCGGCAACAGCTCGGCCGCCGCGCTCGTTATGCACCGCCTCGCGCCAGCCCCGCTGGAGGCCTGCGTCGGCCTAGGCACGGGCCACGACGAAGCCGGTCTGGCCCGCAAGACCGCCGCCATCGCCCGCGCCGCCGCCCGCAGCGACGCGAGCGAACCGTTCGCGGTGCTGGCCGAGTTCGGCGGCTGCGAGATCGCCATGATGGCCGGCGCGGTGCTGGGCGCGGCGGCGCGACGTCGGCCGGTGCTGGTGGACGGCTTCATCGCCACCGCGGCGGCCCTGGCGGCCGTGCGTCTGGTCCCCGAGGCCCTGGACTATTGCATCTTCGCCCATGGCTCGGCCGAGAAGGGCCATGGCGCCATGCTGGCCGCCCTGGGCGTCGAGCCGCTGCTCGACCTTGGCCTGCGTCTCGGCGAAGGCACGGGCGCTGCGCTGGCCGCCCCGCTGCTGGCGGCGGCCGCCAATCTGCTGACCGAAGTGGCCGATCTGGCCGACGTGCTGGGATGATCGCCCGGCAGGTCAGCCTGCTGCTCTGCGCGGTGCAGTTCCTGACCCGGCTGCCGACCCCGGCTCTGCGCGGTTTCGAACCCGACTGGATCACCCGCTCGGCCCGCTATTTCCCGCTGGTCGGGCTGCTGGTGGGCGGGATCTGCGCGCTCGTGCTGCTGGCCGCCAGCCAGGTCTGGAGCGGCTGGGTTCCGGCGATCCTGGCCCTGGGCGCGGGCTTCCTGCTGACCGGCGGCTTCCATGAGGACGGCCTGGCCGACACCGCCGACGGCCTGGGCGGAGGCCAGACCGCCGCGCGGCGGCTGGAGATCATGAAGGACAGCCGGGTCGGGACCTACGGCGTGCTGGCCCTGGTCACGGTGCTGGGCGGCAAGGCGGCAACCCTGGCGAGCCTGACGCCGATGCAGGCCGCGCTGGCCCTGTTCGCGGCTCACGGCGTCGGACGCGTCGCGGCCGTCATGGCCATGGCCGCCCTGCCCCATGTCAGCGACCGGACCGACGCCAAGTACAAGCCCGCGCCCGACGGCGTGAAGCCGCTGGAAGTGCTGGTCGCGGCGCTGCTGGGCCTGTGGCCGCTGTTACTCGCGCCGCCTCTGGCCGCCCTGACGAGTTTGGCGCTTGCCGCCGTCCTGGCGCTTGCGCTGGCCCTGCTCGCCCGCCGCCTGATCGGCGGCTATGTCGGGGACGTGCTGGGCGGGATCGAGCAGGTCGCCGAACTGGGCGCACTGCTGGGCTTGGCGGCGTTGCTGGCGTGATCCTGACGGTCTGCCCTCTGAGCCGCCTGGCGGACCACTTGGCCGCGCACGAACCGTCGCACGTCGTCAGCCTGCTGTCGCCGACCGCCGAGCCGCCTGAAGTGGCGGCGGTCGAGCGGCTGCACCTGTCCTTCCACGACATCGCCGAGCCCCGCGCCGGCCTCGTCGCGCCCGACGCTCCCCTGATCGCCCAACTGCTGACCTTCGCAGAGACCTGGAACGGCGCGCGGTCGCTGCTGCTGCACTGCTACGCCGGGGTCAGCCGCTCGACGGCGGCGGCCTATATCCTGGCCTGCGAGCAGTTGCCCGAGCGGGACGAGGCGGAACTTGCCCAGGCGCTGAGGGCCTTGTCGCCTTCGGCCACGCCCAACGCGTTGATGATCGCCCTGGCCGACGCGGCGCTTGTGCGAAATGGCCGGATGATCGCCGCCGTGAGGGCCATCGGCCGAGGCGCCGAGGCCTTCGAAGGCGCGGCGTTCGCCTGGGACCTCAGTAGGTGACCGTCGCCACCACCTGGTCGCCATAGGTTCCCGGGGCCGGGGTCGTCTGGGCGGGCACGCGGCCGTAGAGGGTCTGCGGCTGGGCCCCGCCGGTGCCCGTGCCGCCGACCGTCTGCCCGCCGCTCGATCCCCAGGGCGAGCTGCGCGGCTCGTCCTTGTAGATGCCGTAGGTGACGTACTGGGCGCCGGCCTTCATGCGCCGCGCCGTGGCCGAGGTTCCCTGCTGGCCGTTGTCGAGGCCGATGGCGTAGGGGGTGTCCTTGGTGCAGGTCACCGACATGGCGCTCTGGGCGTCCTTGTCGGCGGCGAGCACCCCGGCGTTGCCGAAGTTGATGTTGCCGGTCGAGATCGTGCAGTCGGGGATCAGGGTGGCGCTGAAGGTGAAGGTCGCCGGCACGACCGCGTAGCCGACGGTCACGCCCGCGCAGCTCAGGAGGTTCAGACCCCAGAAGAAGTTCTGGCCGGTGAAGCTGGTCGAATAGGCGCCCGGCACGGTGGTGGTCGTGGTCGTCAGCCGCAGATAGACGGTCTGGTTGACGTTGATCGACGTCCCTGCGCCCGGACTGGCGGTGATGGTGGGCACGGCGCCGAACGCCAGCAGGCTGGACGATCCCCAACTCTGGGTGCGACCAGCGTCCTGATAGATCTGGAAGCCCATGGTCGCGCCGCCGGGACCGGCCATATAGCGCAGGCCCGAGCCGTTGCTGCCGCCCGAGCCGGCGTCCAGGTTCGGACACAGCGAATAGCTCAGAAACGACCCGAGGCCCGTGCAGCTGAAGTTGAGGTTGGCGGTGGCGTCGACCGTGCCAGCGGTCAGCGGGCTGAGGGTCGAGCCGAGATTGACGCTGGAGACCGAGGCCGTGCAGCTGGCGGCGGCGCGGGCCGAGGACGGGGCTCCGAACCAGGCGAAGGCGGCGATCAGCAGCCCGGCCAGCGCCATCAGGCGCAAGCCCCGGACCTTAGCGGCAGACGGCGTCGACGACACGGCGGCCTCCCTCGTTGACGGCGCCGGCCAGGGCCAGGCGCGCGGCGCATTCGCCGCCGTCCTCGACGACAACGCGCAGGTCGGCGTCTTCGGTGACGCCGGTCAGGAAGGTCTGGCCGTCGTAGCCGACGATGGCCCGTTCGGCGACGCCGGCGCGGATCACCTCGGCGCCGGGCGAAATGAAGCTGCCGTCCGGACGGCGCAGGGTCAGCAGGACGGCCGGCAGGCTCTTGGCGACGCCGAAGCGGACGATCGCGCCGCCATTGGCCATCGGGACGACGGAACGCTCGGTCTGGGCCGCTTCCAGCTCAAGCGGCAGGTCCTGGCTGTCGATCGACAGGCGGTTGACGTCGAAGGCTTCGAGATTGCGCACCAGCAGGCGGCCGTTGCGGTCGCTGCGGCCGACCTTCTGGTTCTGGTAGAGCACCGGCACGTCGGGCGCGCCGACCTCGACCAGAGCAAAGGAGCCCTCCAGCCGGTTGGTGGGGGCGACCGCGCCGCCGAGCCAGGCCACAGCGCCGTCCACCTGCAACTGGCCGCGCACGGCGCCATGGGCATATTGGCCGGCGACCGAGGCGCGCGCCCCGCGACCGCGATAGGCCGCCTGGACCTCCAGGCCCTGGCGGGCGCCCTGCTCGAGGCGGGCCCGCCAGCCATAGGTGCCGTCGGCCTGGGTCTCGGCTCGGCTGGCCTCGACGAAGGCCGTCGTGTCGCCGCCCTGCACCTGGACGCCTGCGGTGGACGAGCCGCGCGAGCCCAGCGGCACCGACAGGCCCAGAAAGGCGCCGGCGTCGCGTCGCTCGCCCTTGCTGACATAGCCGGTGACATAGGCCGTCAGGCGCTCGCCGAAGCTGTGGCGCAAGGAGCCGCTCCACACCTGACGACGCGGTCCCGAGGCTGCGGTCTGGGCGCTGTAGGATACGCTGGCCACCGGCGCGTCGCCCTGGCGCATCAGCAGGGCCAGGCGCAACGGCGCCGAAACAGTCAGTTGGTCGATGGCGCGCGGCGGATCGTCGCCGCCCATCTTCCAGTTGCGATAGTAGGACGGGCGCGAGGTCACGGCGGCGAGATCGCGATAGCCGGCCGAGGCGCGCATGCTCATGCCCGAGACGTAGAAGCCGGCGAAACGGCTGTCGAAGACCACGGCGGCCAGGGCGCCTGTCCGGTCGTCGGCGTGACTGGCCGCCGCCGAGGCCGACACCACGCCCAGCCCGCCAACCTGGGCCGTCAGTCCGCCTCCCGCCTGGACGAGGCCAGCGCCGGCCTCGGCATGGGCCTCGACCGTCAAGGCGTCGAGCAGGCCGTAGCGCAGGCTGGTCGAGGCGATCGGCGAGGCGGCGTAGTCGGCGGATTCGACGCCATAGCCGCGACGGGCGAAGCCGGCCTCGGCCGAGAAATCGGCCAGTCCCTTGCGCAGCAGCAGCGGCGTGGCGAAGAACGGCGCGTTGACGGCGACCTGGCGCCCCGCGGCGTCGGCCAGCACCAGGCGCACGTTGCTGTAACCCTGGCCCGACGGCAGGCCCTCGATCTCGATCGGCCCCGCCCCCACCGGACGGGTCAGGATGCGGGTGTTGTTGACGTAGAGCTCCAGCGTCGAGGGCGCGGCGGCCGTGGCGGCAAGGCGCGGCGACGGCATGGTGACGATGTCGGGCCGGGTGGCGAAGTCGCGGCGCAGCTGAATGCCGGCCATGCGGATCGGGCGCGTCCAGGCGAAACCGCCGTTGATGTAGTCGCCGCCCCGGACGCCGAGCATGCGGCGCGGATCGTACCAGGACCAGGTGGTGTCGAGGCGCACCATGTTCGAACTGCCCCCGGCCTGGCTGGCCGAGAGGCTGCTGGCGAAGGTTCCGAAACGGCCGAAGACGCGGGCGTCGAGCGCCAGCCCCAGAGACTCCACGCCCAGGTCGTCGTCCGCGCCGGTCTGGCCTCCGTCGGCGGAGAAGACGTAGTTCAGCACCGCGCCCAGGTCCTGGCGCGGGGCCCCCGCCCGGGCATGACGGACGGCCAGGTCGAAGCGCTGGACGACCAGGCGCTCGACATCGGCCGTGACCATCAGGCGCTGGCCGATGTCGTCATAGGCGGCCGACAGGCCCTCTACGGTGGAAAGATCGACATAACCCGTGCCCGCGGCGGCCAGGCCCACGGCCCGCATCTCGTCGGCGCGCATCTCCAGCCGGGCGTCGCTCTCGCGCGCGACGGCGGCGACGAGACCGGTGTTGCGGCCGTTGATCCAGACTTCCAGCTGAAGGTCTTCGCGCATGGTCTCGACCGCCTTCAGGTCGGGCATCGGCAGGTCCTGGGCCAGGGCCGGCGCTCCGAAAGCGGTGAAAGCGAAGCTGAGGAGCGCTGCTTCAGTCGCTCTTGAGCGGCGCATCGATCGGCCCGGTGTCGGTGTCGGCGATCAGCCGCGCGCCGGCGGCGGGCTGAAACGCGCCCGCGGGCCAGGAGACTTCCGCTCCAGGCAGAACATAACCCACAAGGCCCTTGCGTTCGGCGAGGACCGCTCCGGAGGCGTCGCCGATGCGCAGGTTGGCCAGGCGCAGGCGACGGGCGCCCGTGTTGCGGCCGACCAGGGCCGCGCCGCCGTCCTCCGACGGCCGCAGTTTCCATTCGATCTTGGGCCGCTCACGGCCCGAGCCGAAGAACAGCGGGATCGAGTGGCGCATCAGCAGGGTGACCTGCCGGCCGGCTTCGCTGAGCGGCGGCGGCAGTTCATCGACGATCAGGCGGTAGGATTCCTCGGCCTCGGGCGGGCGGCCGTCGAGGCGCACGACCCGAACCGTGCGGCTGGCGCCGGCCTCGACCTTGGCGATCGGCGGGCTGGCGACGACGCCGTTGGCGGGCACCAGCACGTCTCGGCCATTGGCCTGGGTCCAGCGGAACACCCGGATCTGGACGTTCAGGGCGGCGGCGTCGTCGTTCTGCAGCGTCAGGGTGGTCGCGTTCTGGCCTGCGGGCAGGTCCAGGCTCACCGGGCTGACGCGCAGCGACGCGGCGGTCGCTTGCGCGCCGCCAAGCGCGGCCAGGGCCAGACCGGCCAGGAGGGCGGCCGCGCGCATCAGTAGGTGATCGTCACCGCGACGAGGTCGCTGTACGCGCCCTGGGCCGGGGTGGACTGGGCCGCGACGCGGCCATAGGCGGTGTAGGACTGCACGGCGCCGTTGCCGGTGCCGGCCTGGGTGTCGACGTTCTGGGTCACGCCCCAGACCTGGGTGCGGCTCGCGTCTCGGTAGAGGCCGTAGTTGACGGTGTCGTTGGCGGCGCTGGTCATCTTGCGCGCGGCCACCGAGGCGCCCGTGCCCGCCCCGGCGCTCAGGGCGACCGTGTAGGGGGTGGAGTTGGTGCACTGAACGCCGATGGTGCTGGTGGTGTCGATATTGGCGTCGATGACGCCGTGCGACCCGAAACTCAGGTTAGAGGCCGACTGCACCTTGCATTCGCCTTGAATGGTCAAGTTGACCTGAAAAGAACTGGACGCCGTCGCGGCGGTCGCTGAACCAGACATCGCCATCAACGTCATCGTTCCGATGACGAAAACTGAAGTCGCTATTTTTTTCATGTCCGGCCGCCCCTTCTGGAAATTCGAACAACATTTCACTCGCCCAAGGATTGCGCTGCTCGCCCTTGCCGAGTGATTAACGAGCATTAGGGGTGGACTGCGACGGCCGGTCGCACAGGTTGCGCTCTCCCTGACAGCGATAGGCGCTCTCGGCTTCCCTCAAAAGTGGTGGAAAGTCCATTTTCGGGACGCGGAAAGATTGAGCCGCAAAAGGAAACGTCGGTTTTCGAGCAAGATTATAAAAGCTTGGCCGCGCACCCGAAAAATGACCATCTCGGCAAGGCCGGCCCTTGTCGCAGAGGCAACTTGTCGCACCCCGCAACCGCAGGAATATCGCGGGAGATGACGTCTCGACGCCTGGTTTCGACAAAAGCGGGAGCGCCGCTCCAAGCCGAGGCGAGCGCCCACGGGCAAGATCAGGACGCTCGAAAGGCGCATCACCGCAGCGCCGTCCGATCCCCGCGGCCTCGCCTCTCCCCCAGATAGGCCGCCGGCCGTCGCCTCGCCCCCTCCCCCGACCCTGGCGAGGCGGCGGCCGCAGGCGGGAACGCCCGTGCGCGCCGCGCCTTCCTTGCTGAAAGGAGATCGCCATGCCCGACGCCGACCCGATGAAGATCATCCCTACCGCCCGCAAGCCCGACCTGACCGACCAGGGCGACATCGCCGCCGGCCAGGGCGACGACAGCATCGACCTGCAGGAGCCCCGCACGGTCCGCTACTGGACCGAGACCCTGGGCGTCAGCGAAGAGCAACTGCACACGGCGGTGGAGCACGCCGGCGCATCGGTTGAAGAGGTGCGGAAATACCTCGGCAGTCACAGCTGAAAGGTTTGGTAGGCCCGGAGGGACTTGAACCCCCAACCAGACCGTTATGAGCGGTCGGCTCTAACCATTGAGCTACAGGCCCCCATGGACCGCGCGGACAGGAGAGTCGGCGTGGGCGAGGACGGCTCGATTAGCATGGGCTGCACGCGGCTTAAAGGTGCGGTTCAGGTTGAGTTTGCGACACGGGAACCAACCGCTGGGCGGCGCACTGTGGCGTCCTGTCCCGCGCTTGGAGAACGAGCATGACCCCGACCCGCAAGACCGCCCTGGCCATGGCTTCCTTCGGCGCCGCCGTCCTGGCCCTGTCGGCGCTGCCGGCGAGCGCCCAGAGCGCCAATGACGCGGCCTTCCGCGCCACCACCTTCAACCTCTCGGCCTCGGGCGAGACGGTGATCGCACCGGACATGGCGACCATCACCCTGGGCGTCCAGACCGACGGCGCCAGCGCCCAGGCGGCCCTGTCGGCCAACGGCGCGGCAATGAACAAGGTGGTCGCAGCGCTGAAGAAGGCCGGGATCGCCGAGCGCGACATCCAGACCTCGAACCTCAACGTCAACCCGCAGTACGTCTACGAGCAGAACCAGCCGCCGCGCCTGACCGGCTACCAGGCCAGCAACCAGGTGACGATCCTGGCGCGGGATCTCGCCAAGCTGGGCCAGACGATCGACGCGGCCGCCTCGGCCGGCGCCAATACCGTCGGCGGGATCAGCTTCGGCCTGCAGGATCCGCAGAAGGCCGAGGACGCCGCGCGCGTGAAAGCGGTCGAGGCCTTGAAGGCCAAGTCCGAGCTCTATGCCCGGGCCACCGGTTACAAGGTGGTGCGCCTGGTCAGCCTGAACGAGGCTGGCGGCTATACGCCCGTCCAGCCGCCCATGCCGATGTTCGCCATGGCCAAGCGCGAGATGGCCGATTCCACGTCGATCTCGGGCGGCGAGCTGAAGGTGCGGATCGAGGTCAGCGCGACCTACGAGGCGCGTCAGTAAGGCCTGGTGCGTGGTCCTCGTCCTTCGACGAGCTCAGGATGAGGACCATTGCACGGCCGGTACATCAGAAAACCTCACCCTGAGCTTGTCGAAGGGAGAGGTTTTCGCGTCTCAGAACCCGGCGCGGACGAAGGCCCGTTCGACGCGGTCCTGGACCTCGATGCCCGGCAGGGCGCGCTCGCCTTCCATGACGGCGACGTAGCGCAGGCCGGAGACGGCGCGGCCCTTGCCCGCCGGGACCGGGCCCATGGCCCAGCCGACAGTGTTGGCGCCGGCGCTGTCGCAGCTGATGAACCTGGCGGGCGTGGAGAGGTTGGCCTTCAGCACCTCCTGCGCCGTCGTGACCTGGCCTTCGCAGGTCGGCAGGTTGCGCGAGCAGGTGATGTAGCCGCCGCCGGTCCAGACCGTCTTGCCCTTGGCGTCGGCGATCAGCACGCAGGTCGAGGCCGAGCCGATGGCCCGGCCGACCTGCTCGGTAAGGGCGCCCTGGTCCACGGTCTTGGGCAGCTTGGGGCCGCAACCGGCCAGCGCCACGGCGCCGGCCAGCAGAACCAGGACGGCACCGGATCGCATCAGGCGGCCTTCTTGACGACGTTGCCTTCGTCCAGCAGCACGACGGTCGGAGCGTAGTTGCGCGCCTCCTCGGCCGGCATCTGGCAGTAGGTGACGACGATGACGGTGTCGTTCTTCTGCACCAGGCGGGCGGCGGCGCCGTTGACGCCGATCACCTTCGAGCCGCGCGGGGCCTCGATGGCGTAGGTGGTGAAGCGCGCGCCGGTGGTGATGTTGAGCACGTCGACCTGTTCGTTGGGCAGGATGCCCGAAGCGTCCAGCAGATCGCGGTCGATGGCGATCGAACCTTCGTAATCGAGGTCGGCCTGGGTCACCGTGGCGCGGTGCAGCTTGGCCTTCATCATGGTCAGAAACATGGCGACGCCCCTTCTTATCTCGTTGAACTACTGGGATTTCGCAAGGTCGCCACACACATGACCCGCGTTCAGTCACGGCCATATAGACAGGAAGGGGCTTGGGTTCAATCGCAGCGCAGCACGGGAAAGGTTAACAGTCGCCCCGCTCTCGGCTAAGGTCGCGTAACGGCGTGATGCGAGTGGGCGTTCATGCGGACTTGGATGGGGTTGGCGTTGGCGGCCGGAATGGTCGCGGCGGCCGGTCTGGGGGTGGCGTTTTCCCAGACCAGGGTGGATCCGGCGACGGGCCCGGCGACGCGGGCGCCGGTCGCCGTCGCGGCGGCCGTGGCGCGTCCGCGATCGGCGGTGGACTGGCAGGGCGCGGTCGGCGGGCTGCGGCGCTCTGGAGGCGCAGGCGACAATCTGGCGGCCAATCTCGACCGGGCGGCGGTGGACCGCACCCGCTTGCCGATCCTGCTGCCGGTCGACGCCAAGCTGACGGCCGGGGCCCGGATCTATTCCTTCGGCGACTACTACACGATCACCGCCGACGCCAAGGGCGCGGGGGTGTCGCTCAGCGGCACGACGGCGGTGATCCCGACCGCCAAGCCCCTGAAGGTCGAGGTCGGTCCCGAAAGCCTGACGGTGCAGCGCACGGTGGACGGCCAGCTGGCCAGCTTCGTGCGCTACGGCGTGCTCTACACGGTCGAGGTGCGCTGCGACGCGCCGGGCGACCTGCGCTGCGCCGACGACAACTACGTGCTGGGCCTGGTCGGCAAGACCACGGCCGTGGTGCTGGGCGCGGCCGCCCGGGCCGAAGCCGGGCTGGGAGGCTGACGGCCATGCGCCCCTCCCCGCTCCTGCCGCTCCTGGCCGTCCTGCTGCTGGCGGCCTGCAACGACGATCCGCCCCCCGCTGGAACCGGAGGAGAGGTGAAGACCCCAGCCTCGACGGCACCGTCATCGCCGACGCCGGACGACGCCCCTGCCGACGGCGGCGCTGAGCAATCGGCCGACGAGCCGCTGCCGCCGGGCGAGACTACGCCGCCCGGCCCGGCCGAGCCGGACGCCGGCCTCTCCTTCGGCCACCAGCCGCCGGGCGTGCTGCCGGCCGGCCAGGGCGCGGGCTATCTCGACCGCACGGTCTGGGCGCCGGCCATGTGCTGGCCCTTGCAGGAGGCCGGTTATCCGAACTCGCAGGTCTATGGCCACGGCGGCGGCATGGGTCCGGGCGGCGGTCAATGCGACGGGGTGAACTACGCCCTGCCCTGGCGCGACAACTTCTGCGAGGCGCGCTCGCGGGCCAATCCGCTGTGCGGCGGCTCTGGGACCGGCCACCAGGGCCAGGACATCCGCCCGGCCACCTGCAAGAAGAACCAGCACTGGGCCGTCGCGGCCGAGCCGGGGATCGTCACCGACATCGGCAGCTACACCGTCACCCTGGTCGGCTCGGCAGCCCCGCACCGCACCTATCGCTACCTGCACATGCAGATGGCGGCCCTGGCGGTGAAGGAAGGCGACAGCGTCGTCGCCGGCCAGAAGCTGGGCAAGGTGGCCAACGACTTCGGCGGCGCGGCCACGACGATTCACCTGCACTTCGAGATTCGCGCCGGCCTGGCGGGGGTGACGACAGACGGCAAGCCGGTGACGCTGAACACCTTCCTGCCGCCGTATTTGAGCCTGGCCCAGGCCCATCAGCGCAAGCTGAACGGGGGGACCTGCGGGAGCTAGGCGGCCGCCGTCTTCAGGAACGCCGTCATCTGCGCCAGCACCGGCGCCTTGCCTCGGAAGGGCCGCGACAGGGCCAGCAGCGGCGCGGCGTGGTCG
This sequence comes from Caulobacter hibisci, assembly GCF_016135805.1. Classification (GTDB taxonomy): domain Bacteria; phylum Pseudomonadota; class Alphaproteobacteria; order Caulobacterales; family Caulobacteraceae; genus Caulobacter; species Caulobacter hibisci. Next base: position 314,795 of record NZ_JADWOX010000002.1, on the reverse strand, counting down.
AGGCCGGGATAGACCTGCTCCTCGACGGTCGGGCCGGCTTCGCGCAGGGCCTGGGCCAGCTTGCGGGTGTTGCGAGGCCGGACCGTGGTGTCTGCCTCGCCCGTGGCCAGGAAGGCGGCCGGGGCGTCGGGACGGACGAAGCTGATCGGCTGGGTGGCCGGCAGGTCGGGGGCGTCGCCGAAGGTGCGGGTGGTGATCTCGCCGTCCAGCGGCAGGAAGGCATAGGGGCCCGACAGCCCCGCGAACGCCTTCACCGCGCCAGGATCGACGCCGGCGGCCCGCAGGTAACGCGTATCGAGCGCCAGCATGGCGGCGATATAGGCCCCTGCCGAATGACCGGCCAACAGCAGCCGGGACGGATCTCCACCCAGGCCGGCGGCGTGATCGACGGCCCAGCGCACGGCCAGGGCTGCGTCTTCCAGGAAGCTGGGGAACCGCACCTCGGGATAGAGCCGGTAGTCGGGCACGACGACCAGGAAGCCCTGGGCGGCCAGCGCTCGCCCCACCCAGCCGTAGTCGGCCCGGCGGCCGGAATTCCAGGCGCCGCCGTAGAAGAACACCAGCACCGGCGCGCCCCTCGCCTCGCCGGGCGGTGCGTAGACGTCCAGCCGCTGGCGCGGATGCTCGCCGTAGGCCTCGCCGCGCAACGGCGATGCGGCCGTATCCTTGGGCGTCAAGGTGGCGAAAAGGCCCAGCGGCGAGCAGGCCGAAGCCAGGCCCGCCGCCAGGGTCGCCAGACCCGTCCGGCGCGTCATTCGAAGATCCATGCGTAGGTCCGTTCCCTCAATAGGCAAGGTACGGACGCCACGACCGCTCTGGATGCGAAAACCTCGTCCTTCGACAGGCTCAGGATGAGGTTTTCTAATGCGCGGCCTAAACCATGGCCCTCATCCTGAGCTTGTCGAAGGACGAGGGTCACGCTGTAGCTAGAGCTTGAACCCGCCCGCGACGATCTTGGCGTGGACCGTCTTGGTGATCTTCACATAGCCCTTGCCGGGCTCGCGGAAGTACAGCGGATCCTTGATCTTGGCCGGATCGAAGCCTTCCTGGACCAGATCGATCTTGCGGTACTTGAAGGTGCCGGTGGTCTCGATCTCGGGCTGCAGGCGTACGAACACCGGACGGGCGTAGGCCGGCATCTCGCGGTCGACATACTCGGCCAGCTTGTCGATCTCGAACTCGAGGCCGACGACCAGCGAGGCCATGCCGGCCTTGCCGTCGAGGTCGCCCACCGGCACGCCATAGACGTTGATCTCTTTCACGCCCGGGAACCCGGCCAGGCGCTCGGAGACCTCGCTGGTGGCGACGTTCTCGCCCTTCCAGCGGAAGGTGTCGCCGATGCGGTCGACGAAGTAGATGTAGCCTTCGCTGTCCTGGCGCATCAGGTCGCCGGTGCGGAACCAGGCGTCGCCCTTCTCGAAGACGTCGTGCAGCACCTTCTTCTCGGTGGCGGCCTTGTCGGCGTAGCCGGTGAAGTTGGAGCGGGCGTCGCTGGCGATATGGCCGATGCACTCGCCGATCTCGCCGGGCTTGACCTCGACGCAGCAGCCGTTGGGGCCGCGCACCGGGGTCTCGGTCTCGACGTCGAACTTGACGATGCGGATGTTGAACTTCTTGCGCAGGTAACCCGGGACGCGGCCGATGGCGCCGCGGCGGCCGTCGAAGTTGAACAGCGAGACGTTGCCTTCGGTCGCGCCGTAGAACTCCAGCACGCCGCCGACCTTGAAGCGGTCGAGCATGTCGTCCCAGACGTCGGGGCGCAGGCCGTTGCCGAAGATCAGGCGGATCTTGTGGGCGCGCTCGTGCTCGTTCTCGGGCTGGTTGGCGAGGTAGCGGCACAGCTCGCCGATATAGACGAACATGGTGCACTTCTCGGCGACGATGTCGCTCCAGAAGGAGGTGGCCGAGAACTTCTTGCGCAGCACGACGCTGCCGCCGTTCAGCAGGGCCGCGCCCATGGCGCAGAGGCCGCCGGTGGCGTGGTAGAGCGGCAGGGTGACGTAGATGCGGTCGGTCGGCCGCGAGCCCGTCGAGCCGGCGAAGCCGCGCATGTAGAGCTGGGCGCGCATGTGGGTGATGCGCGCGGCCTTGGGCAGGCCGGTGGTGCCGCTGGTGAAGATGAAGAGGGCCGTGTCCTTGGCGGTCAGGCCGTCGCGGGCCGTCAGGCGATCGGGGCGCAGCTGGCTGCAGCTCTTCAGGGCGTTGACGAGGTCGCGCTGGTCGCCGTGGGCCGGGCCCAGGATCCACTGCTGAATATGACGGCCCAGCTGCTCCTTGACCTGCTCGAAGCAGGGCGAGGTCTCCGGGTCGACGATGCAGTGCAGCGCCTGGGAGATGTTGAGGCAGTGCGCCAGCGCGGCGCCCGTCAGTTGGTTATTGATGAGAGCGGTCGCGACGCCGACCTTCGAAAGGCCGTACCAGATGGCCAGGTACTCGGCGCGGTTGGGCATGAACAGGGCGACGGTCTGGCCGCGGGTGATCCCTTGGCCCTTGGCCCAATGGGCGTAGCGGTTGGCGATCGCGTCCAGCTCGGCATAGGTGATCGTCTTGCCTTCGAAGGTGATTGCCGGGCTCGAACGCCACTTGTCCACCGCCGCCTCGAGGTCGTCGCAGATCAGGTTGTCGCTGTCGGGCGCAATCGACTTCACGCGCTTGAGGGTACGGGTCAGCCCCTTGAGGAACCGCCACTCCCGCTTCAACTTGGCCTGCAGACGCATATATTCACTCCCTTCAAACAACCATTGGAGAGCGCCGGGCGAGCGGTCAAGTCGTTGGAAGGTCTTGCGTGTGCATCTGCGAAACGCAATCGCTCGCAGTGGCGAAATCGTCTCCCATGCCGTAGGGGCACTATTGAAAGGGCCGCGTGGAACTGATCCACGCGGCCCCTTTGGTCTCGGATTCGAGGCTTACCTTAAGGTCAGCCTGATCTATGCCTAGCCGTTGGCGGCCTTGCGCTGGTCGTCGCGGGCGGCCTTCAGCTTCTCGGCCACCAGGAAGGCGAGCTCCAGCGCCTGCTCGCCGTTGAGGCGCGGGTCGCAATGGGTGTGGTAACGGTCGGCGAGGTCGGTCTCCGACACGGCGCGGGCGCCGCCCAGGCATTCGGTGACGTTCTGGCCGGTCATCTCCAGGTGCACGCCGCCCGGATGGACGCCTTCCGAATGGGCCACTTCCACGAAGGTCTTCACTTCGGAGAGGATGCGGTCGAACGGACGGGTCTTGTAGCCGGTCGAGGCCTTCAGCGTGTTGCCGTGCATCGGATCGGTGGCCCAGACCACCGAGCGGCCGGCGGCCTTGGTGGCCTTCATCAGGCGCGGCAAACGGTCGGCGATCTTGTCTGAGCCGAAGCGGCCGTACAGGGTCAGGCGGCCCGGCTCGTTGTTGGGGTTCAGTACGTCGATCAGGCGCAGGAGGTCGTCGCCCTCCATGGTCGGACCGCACTTGAGGCCGATCGGGTTCTTCACGCCGCGCATGAACTCGATGTGGGCGCCGTCCAACTGGCGGGTGCGCTCGCCGATCCACAGCAGGTGGGCGCTGGTGTCGTACCAGTCGCCCGAGGTGCTATCGACGCGGGTCATGGCTTCCTCGAAGCCCAGCAGCAGGGCCTCGTGGCTGGTGAAGAACTCCACGCGCTTCAGGTCGGGCTGGGTGTCGGGGGTGACGCCGACGGCCGACATGAAGGTCAGGGCCTCGGAGATTTTCTCCGACAGTTCGCGATAGCGCGCGCCCTGCGGGCTGTCGCCGACGAAGCCGAGGGTCCAGCGGTGGATGTTGTAGAGATCGGCGTAGCCGCCACTGGCGAAGGCGCGCAGCAGGTTCAGGGTCGCCGCCGACTGGCCATAGGCCTTCAGCAGACGGTCCGGGTCGGGCAGGCGCTCGCCCTCGTTGAAGTCCATGCCGTTGATGATGTCGCCCCGATAGGACGGCAGGGTCACGCCGTCGATCGTCTCGATCGGTTCGGAGCGCGGCTTGGCGAACTGGCCCGCGATACGGCCCACCTTCACCACCGGCTTGCCGCCGGCGAAGGTCAGCACCACCGCCATCTGCAGGATCAGGCGGAAGGTGTCGCGGATGTTGTCGGCGTGGAATTCCTTGAAGCTCTCGGCGCAGTCGCCGCCCTGCAGCAGGAAGGCCCGGCCCTCGGCCACGTCGCCCAACAGGCTCTTCAGCCGGCGCGCCTCGCCGGCGAACACCAGCGGCGGCATCTGGCGCAGGGTCTGCTCGACCCGCTCGACAGCGCCGGCGTCCGGATAATCCGTCGGCACGTGCTTGGCGGGCTTGGCTCTCCAGGTCGCGGGGGTCCACCGGGTGGTCATGATGATCTCGAAGGTTCTAAAGGGGAGCGCTCATAGCGCACCCCGGGGACAAAAGCAAAAATCGTGCGGCAAACGACTGTAATTTAACCCAGCGGGGAAATTTCGACCAACTCGTCGCCGTATTCGCTGCTCGACCGCCGCAGCGCCACGCAGGCGACGATGGCCAGGGCCCCTATCGCGATCCACCACTCCTGCCAGACGCCGAAGCTGAGCGCGCCGATGACGAGGTAGCTGGTCAGGGCCGCGCCCGCCGTCGCCGCCGAGCCGCGATCGGTCTCGGCCGTGCGGGTGACGCCATAGGCCAGCCAGCAAAAGAAAGCGCCGGCCAGGGCCGCGCCGACCGCGCCAAGCTCGAGCCACAGCTGGAGCTGGGCGTTGTGGGTGTGGAGAGGGATGGCGTCACCGAAGGTGCGACTGGCGTCCAGCCCCCAGCCCCGGAACGGATGGGTCTGCACGTGATCGGCCGCGAAGGCCCAGATGTTCAGGCGCGCATCCCAGGACGGCGGAACCAGGCCATGCAGCCAGGCCCAGAAGCCGGTCTGGATAGCGGCCAGCACCGCGATCGGCGCCACGACGAAGGGTACGGCCACGGCCAGGGTCAGCACGCCCCCGCCGGCCTTTCCGCCGAACTTGATCAGCGCCCAGACCAGCAGGCCGACGCCGAGCGCGACCAGGCAGGAGTCCGCACTCGCCAGCACCGAGGCGGCGATCACCCCGGCCAGCAGCAGCACCACCGCGGGGTGCTTGCCCCGCCGCGCCAGGGCGGCAGCGGCCGGCCAGAACAACACCGCCAGCACGTAGCAGCCGATGCCGATCTTCACCTTGGCGATGTCGGGGCGAACGGGATCGCCGGTCAGCTCCCGAAGCTTCTGAAAGATCTTCGCCCCGATCAGGGCGTCGCCGCCGACCAGGATCGCCAAGGCCAGAACCCCGAAACCAATGAAGGTCGAGGCCCGGTCGGCCGCCCGCGTCGACAGCCGCAGGGCCGCGGCCACGGCCGCCCCGTAGAGCGCCAGTTGCAGCAGCAGCTTGGCCGCGGTCAGCTTCTCAATGTCGTCATAGGCCTTCAACGAGCCTGGCGGCGGCGCGGCCGGGCTCCAGGTCATGCTCCAGGCGCCCCACAGGGCCAGCAACAGCAGGATCAGGGCCGGGGCGACAGGCGCTCGCGGACGCCCCATGACCGGCAGGGCCAGAAGACCGACCAGCGCCAGCAGCGGCGCGAACCCAAGCTGCGCGAAATAGCCCAGCACCGGGGTCATAACGAACAGCAAGATCATCACGCCGCCCAGCCAGGGCGTCGCCTTCCCGCTGTCGGGCAGGTTCTGGCGGAAGGTCGGCTCGCTCATACGCCGCCGACCTCGGCCGGCACGTATTTCTCGCGCATGGTCACCAGTTCCTCGGCCAGGGTCGGGTGGACGGCGCAGGTGCTGTCCCACTGCGGCTTGGTCACGCCCATCTTCACGGCGATGGCGGCCATCTGGATGATCTCGGGCGCGTCGGGACCGACCACGTGGACGCCGACGACCTGATCGTTGTCCTGACGGACGACCAGCTTGATCAGGGCCCGCTCCTGGCCGCCGTAGAAGGTGACCTTCATGGGCCGGAAGACCGAGCGATAGACGTCGACCTTGCCGAAGGCGTGACGGGCCTCGGCCTCGCTCATGCCCACCGCGCCGATCGGCGGTTGCGAGAACACCGCCGAGGCGACGAGGTCGTGATCGAAGCTCGTCGGGTTGCCGTAGAACTCGGTCTGGGCGAAGGCCGCGCCCTCGCGGATCGCCACCGGCGTCAGGTTGATGCGGTCGGTGACGTCGCCGACGGCCCAGATGCTGTCAACATTGGTCCTGGAGTGAGCGTCCACGGCGATGGCGCCCTTCTCGTTCAGCTTCACCCCGGCGTTTTCGAGGCCCAGGCCCTCGACATAGGGGTCGCGGCCGGTGGCGAACAGGACGACGTCGCTCTCGAAGGTCAAGGCGTTGTTGAAGGTGCTGACCAGACCGGTCTCGGTCTTTTCGATCGACTTGTGCGAGCAGCCCAGCACGACCTTTACGCCGCGCTTTTCCATCTCGTCGGCGAGGTGGGCGCGAACGTCGTCGTCGAAGCCGCGCAGGATGTTGGAGCCGCGGTAGCAGAGCGTGGTCTCGACGCCGAGCCCGGCATAGATGCCGGCGAACTCGACGGCGATATAGCCGCCGCCGACCACCAGCACCCGCTTGGGCAGGGTCGGCAGATGGAAGGCCTCGTCCGAGGTGATGCCGTGTTCGGCGCCTTCGAACGCCGGCCGCACCGGACGACCGCCGGTGGCCACCAGGATGCGCCTGGCGGTGTAGCGGCCAGCGTCGCCTTCCGAACCCTCCTTGGGCAGCACCTCGACGGTGTGGGCGTCGATGATGCGGGCCTTGCCGTGCAGCAGATGGGCGCCGGCCTTGCGCAGGTTGGTGACGTAGATGCCCGACAGGCGCGCGATCTCGACGTCCTTGTCGTGCAGGAAGGTCTTCCAGTCGAAGCTGGCCTCGCCGATCGTCCAGCCATAGCCCTTGGCGGTCTTCAGCTGGCTGGAGACCTCGCTGGCGTAAACCATGAACTTCTTGGGCACGCAGCCGCGCACCACGCAGGTGCCGCCGACCCGGTATTCCTCGGCCACGGCCACCTTGGCGCCCGACAGGGCCGCCAGCCGCGCGGCGCGCACGCCGCCCGAACCGGCGCCGATGACGAAGAGGTCGAAGTCGTACTCAGCCATCATCGGCTCCGGATCAAAGCGAACTGGAAACAGCGGGATCGGGATATGGGATCAAGGCAGAAGCTTGACCACCCCCTCTTCGGTTCCGACCAGGGCCTCGTCGGCGAGGTCGAGGAACAGGCCGTGATCGACGACGCCGGTGACGGTCTTCAGCGCCGCCGCCAGGGCCGCCGGGTCGGGAATCGCGCCCGAGGCCATGTCGTAGATCACGTTGCCGCCGTCGGTGGCGACGACGCCGCGGTCGGCCATGCGCAGGCGCGGCGGCGGCAGGTCGAACTCGGCGGCGATGTCGGCCAGGCGATAGCCGGTGTGGGGATGGCCAAAGCGCACCACCTCGATCGGCAGCGGGAACTTGCCCAGCACCTTCACGTGCTTGGCGGCGTCGGCGATGACCACGCAGCGGTTGGAGGCTTCCCAGACCAGCTTCTCGCGCAGCAGGGCCGCGCCGCCGCCCTTGATCAGCGACAGGCCCGGACCGATCTCGTCGGCGCCGTCGACGGTCAGGTCGATCGTCTTGACGTCGTCCAGCGCCACCAGCGGGATGCCCAGCTCGCGGGCGAGGCTGGCGGTGGCTTCCGAGGTCGGCACGCCACGGATGTCGAGCTTGCGGGCGGCCAGGGCCTTGACGAACCAGGCGGCGGTTGAGCCGGTGCCCAGACCCACGACCATGCCGGCTTCAACGAGCTGCGCGGCCGCTTCGCCCGAAATTCTCTTCTGGTCGTCGGCGCTCATGCCTTCTTGTCCTTCTTGGCCTGCTTTTGGGCCTGCTTGAGGGCGCGGAACCTGGCCGCCCACCCGGTCTTGTTGGCTTGCGGGGCGCGGCTCAGAGCCAGGTCGCCGGCGGGGACGTCGGCGGTGATCACCGAGCCCGAGCCGGTCATGGCCCCGTCGCCGATCCGCACTGGGGCGACCAGGGCCGAGTTGGAGCCGATGAAGGCGCCCGCGCCGACATGGGTCTCGAACTTCTCGAAGCCGTCGTAATTGCAGAAGATCGTACCGGCCCCGATGTTGGCCTTCGGGCCGACCGTGCCGTCGCCCAGATAGCTCAGGTGGTTGGCCTTGGCGCCGGCCCCGACCTTGACCTTCTTGACCTCGACGAAGTTGCCGATGTGGGCCTCCGGGCCGATCTCGGCGCCGGGACGCAGGCGGGCATAGGGACCGATCAAGGCCCCTTCCCCCACCGACGCGCCTTCCAGGTGGCTGAACGCCTTGATCACCGCGCCAGATGCGACGTCGACGCCCTCGCCGAATACCACGAACGGTTCGACCGTGACGCCGGCGGCGATCCTGGTGTCCCACGACAGGTGGACGCTCTCGGGCGCGGGCATGGTCACGCCCTGCGCCATCAGCACGGCGCGGCGGCCAGCCTGCCAGACGGCCTCGGCGGCGGCGAGCTCGGCCTGAGAATTGACGCCCTGCACCGAAGCCTCCGGCGCGAAGGCGGAGCGGGTGGCCAGCTTGCGGTCGTGGGCGATGCCGACGATGTCGGTGAGGTAGTATTCGCCCTTTGAGTTGTCGTTGCCGACGGCGGCCAGCAGGTCGAACAGCTGGGCGCGGTCAGCGGCCAGGACGCCGGAATTGCAGTGCTTGAGCGCCAGGACGGCGGGCTCGGCGTCCTTGGCCTCGACGATGCGCAGCAGCACATGGCCAGGGGCTAGCACCAGGCGGCCATAGGCGCCGGGATCAGCGGCCTCGAAACCCAGCACGGCGACCTCGGTCCCGGCGGCGCGCAGGTCGAACAGAGGCGCGATCACCGGAGCATTGAGCAGCGGGCAGTCGGCATAGGTGACGACCACGTCGCCGTCGAAATCGGCCAGGGCGTCCTTGGCGGCCAGCACGGCGTGGCCGGTGCCCAGCGGCGGATCCTGCACGACGGTCGCGTTCGGCCCCAGGCGCTCGCGGGCGTGCTCGCCGACCTGCGGGCTGTGCGCGCCGACCACCACCACGATGCGTTCGCAGCCCAGGGCCTCGGCCGCGTCGATGGCGTGATCGAGCATCGGGCGGCCGCCAACCTTGTGCAGCACCTTGGGCGTGGGCGACTTCATCCGCGTGCCCTGGCCGGCGGCCAGGATCACGGCGGCGCGGGGGCGAGAGGGGGCGGTCGTAGTCATGACCAGAGCGACTCCGAAGCGGACCAAAGTTGCATTAGCCGCGCCTTTAGCCGAAAGGCCAGAGCATGTCTCTTTCGCACGCCCATGAAACCACCCTTCGGGACACGACGATCGCCTTCGACCTCGACGGCACCCTGGTCGACACAGCGCCCGACCTCGTGGGCGCGCTGAACACCATCCTCGCCGAGGAGGGCCTGCCCGCCCTGCCCTTCGACGACGTGCGCAAGATGGTCGGTCGCGGCGCCAAGGCCCTGCTGGAGCGCGGCTTCGCCGCCGCCGGCGCGCCGCTGGACGCCGAGCGCGCGCCCCGGCTGGTCGAACGCTTTATCGCCATCTATCTGGGCCGCATCGCTCACGAGAGCGCGCCGTTCGAGGGCGTGGTCGAGGTGCTCACCGAGTTGAAGGCGGCCGGCGCGCGGCTGGTGGTCTGCACCAACAAGCTGACCCACCTGTCGGTGGCCCTGCTGGACGCCGTGGACCTGACCCGATTTTTCGACGCCGTGGTCGGCGCCGACGACGCCCCCGCGCCCAAGCCCGACCCGCGCCACGTGCTGGCGGCCATCGCCGCGGTCGGCGGCGATCCGGCCCGCGCGGTCATGGTCGGCGACAGCATCAACGACGTCCTGGCCGCCAAGAACGCCAAGGTCCCGGCCCTGCTGGTCTCGTTCGGCTACACCGAAGCCCCGGTCGAGACCCTGGGCGGAGATCTGTTGATAGATCGCTTTTCCGAGGTGCCGCAGGCCGTAATTTCGCTCCTGGGCTCTTGCGGCGCAGAAAAGAGCGGTCTATAGCCCCCTTCCTCTCGCGGCGGGGACTTCTTCGGAAGGCCCGGCCCACCCGGCGGATGCTTAGCTCAGCGGGAGAGCACCTCGTTCACACCGAGGGGGTCGCAGGTTCAATCCCTGCAGCATCCACCATTCACTTATCCAATATCTTCAGTCGCTTATGTGAAGCGAGCCAGTCTCGGAACTGCGTCTCTTGCAGTTCACTTCCCAGAAACTCCCTCAGAAACTGGCATGTCTGGTCACGGATGGCGCGATAGGCGTCGCTCTGAGCGCCGGTAGCGGCGGGATCGCAGTGACCTGGAGTGAGGAAGGCTTTTCTGGCAACCAGCTTGGCCAGAGTGCAGATGGATAACCTCGCGCCCTCTGACGACTTCGCCCTGCTGGCCATGGCCAAGCCAGGGTCGGCCCACCGTGCGAATTCAACCTTGGCGGGACCCTTGCCACTTCCATAGGCGACCTTCCGCACGCAGGATATCTGGCGGCCGATCACCCTGTCCAACAAGCGTTCATTCCGCTTTGACCAACGGCCCCCCGGGTAAGCCATTGAGCGGCGGCAGCCAGCTACGCCAATTGCCGACAATCACGCACCTCAAGAGATCTGGACGTTCGCCATCACATCCTGTCCGAGCGATGGAGAGGTTTCCTCGCCGGTCGGACTTTAGATCCAGCGCCAGTTCACTAAGTGAGGCGCTGACAACGCAGCGCATATCCAACAAGGTCACTCATGAACGCCACAATCCCGCTCGAGAACCAACCCAGCGGCTACTCACCTCCCAAGGTCTGGACCTGGAACAGCCAGAGCGGCGGTCAGTTCACCAACATCAACCGTCCGATCTCGGGCGCTACGCATGATCAAACACTCCCCGTCGGCCGGCACCCGTTCCAGCTCTATTCGCTGGGGACGCCCAACGGCGTGAAGGTCACAATCTTGCTTGAGGAGTTGCTCGCTGCTGGCCATGCACAAGCCGAGTATGACGCTTGGCTCATCAAGATCGGCGAGGGCCATCAGTTCGGCAGCGACTTCGTGTCGATCAATCCCAATTCCAAGATCCCCGCCCTCCTGGACCGATCCACCAATCCTCACACGCGCCTATTCGAAAGCGGGTCGATCCTCTTCTACCTGGCCGAAAAATTCGGGGTGTTCCTGCCAACGGAGCACTATAGGCGCGCCGAGACGATGAACTGGCTTATGTGGCAGATGGGCTCGGCGCCATTCGTCGGCGGCGGCTTTGGGCATTTCTACGCTTATGCGCCGTTCAAGATCGAATACGCCATCGATCGCTACGCCATGGAAACCAAGCGCCAGCTCCATGTCCTCGATACTCAGCTGAGCAAGACCGAATACGTCGCAGGCGACGAATACACGATTGCCGACATGGCGATCTATCCCTGGTACGGCGGGCTTCTCAACGACGCCTACTCCGCCGCAGAATTCCTGTCGGCAGCGGACTACGCCAACATTAGGCGATGGGTCGATCTCCTCGAGCGCCGTCCGGGCGTGCGTCGCGGCAAGCTCGTCAACAAGGTGTCGGGGGGTGTTCCTGAGCGTCACGACGCGGCGGACCTCGACGCAATCATCTAGTTCCACTCTAGTCCCCGTCGCGGAGGAAGGCTTGCAGAGCTGAAGGGCTCGCCTCGCTGATCGGTGAAGCTACGCAGATCACGATCGAAGAATTCAAACGCGGCGGGACGGACGAGCAGGCCCAAGAACACCGTCCGGCCCGGCGCGGTCTTCATCTTGTCACCCAGCAACTCGCCGATCCCCATGGCCAGGCGCCGGACTTGAACAGCGGATGGTCGAGCAGAACCAGCAGGCCGGGTGTGTCGCGTCCCGCGAAACGGGCCGCGGCGATGGTGGCCATCGGCGTCATCGACCGGGCGCTGGCGACGGCGCCGATGAGGGCGGAAGGGATCAGGGCTGTGTTGGTCGTGTCGGCTGAACACCCCATTAGCCGCGAGGTTCAGAGCCGAGCCACGGAACGCCCCCTCCCCCGCCGGTGTTGTCGCACCAAGCGTTGGTGGAGAGTTGGATGTCGGTCTTGGTCCGCCTGCTGGGCGCTCTCCTAGTTCTGATCGGTCTGGTGCTGGGCGTTGGCGGCGCCTGGCTCGCCGTCCTGGGCGGGTCGCCCTACTATGTCCTGGTCGGCCTTGGCTTGCTGGTCGCCGGCGTGCTGATCGCTCGACTGAAGCCGGCCGGCGCGATCATCTACTTCGTCGTCTTTGCGCTGACCCTGGTCTGGGCGCTGTGGGAGGCAGGCCTGGACGGCTGGGCCCTCGTGCCGCGTCTCGTCGCGCCGCTGGTGATCCTGCTGCTGGTCGTGCTGTCGCTGCCGATACTTACCCGGCGGGGGAGCAAGTCGATGCTGGTGGGGCTGGCGGCGTTCGTCGTGCTCGTAGGGATTGGCGGCGCGATCGTCGCCCTTGCCAATCGCCCTATGCCGGCCAAGCCGCTGCCGGCGGCGCTCGCCGGTCCTGGCGCGGCCATGGGCGGCGACTGGATCGCCTATGGCGGCTCGCGCGAGGCCCAGCGCTTCTCCGCCGCCGGCCAGATCACCAAGGCCAATGTCGGCGAGTTGGAGCGCGCCTGGACCTTCCGCACCGGCGACCTGCCCGAGAAGTTCGGGGCCGAGACCACGCCGCTGAAGATCGGCGACACAGTCTATCTGTGCTCGGCGATGAACAAGCTGTTCGCGCTGGACGCCCGCGACGGCAAGCCGCGGTGGTCCTACGATCCGAAGGTGTCCAAGGACGCCATTCCCTACACTGCCGCCTGCCGAGGCGTGACCTGGTTCGCACAACCCGGCGCGGCGCCCGACGCCGCCTGCGCCACGCGGATCATCGAGGGCACGCTTGACGGCCGGCTGATCGCCGTCGACGCCCGCACCGGCAGGCCCTGCGCCGGCTTCGGCCAGGGCGGCCAGGTCGATATCAAGCTCGGCATGGGCCAGGTCACGCCGGGCATGGTGTCGATCACCTCGGCTCCGGCCATCGTGCGCGGCGTCATCGTGACGGGCCATCAGGTGCTGGACGGCCAGAAGCGCTGGGCGCCGTCTGGCGTCATCCAGGGCTACGACGCCGTCACCGGCCAGATGCGCTTCGCCTGGGACATGATGGCGCCGGACCTCACCGGCGTGCCGCCGCAGGGGCGCACCTACACGCCGGGCACGCCGAACATGTGGACCACCGCCACCGGTGACGAGGCCCAGGGCCTGGTCTATCTGCCGATGGGCAACTCGGCGGCGGATTACTACAGCTCACTACGCCGCCCGGCCGAGAAGGCATGGTCCTCGGCCCTGGTGGCTCTGGACGTGGCTACCGGCAAGCCGCGCTGGAAGTTCCAGACCGCGCACAACGACGTCTGGGACTACGACCTGGGCTCGCAGGCGACACTGGTCGATTTTCCCACGACGGCCGGCAAGACGCCGGCGATTATCCTGCCCAGCAAGCAGGGCGAGATCTATGTGCTCGACCGGCGCACCGGCGCGCCGCTGACCGGCGTGCAGGAGCGCGCGGTGGCCGGCGGCGGCGTCGAGCCAGCCGAGCGGTCTAAAACCCAGCCGTTCTCGCTCTACCACACCCTGGCCAAGCCCCCGCTGACTGAGAAGGACATGTGGGGCATGTCGCCGATCGACCAGATGATCTGCCGCATTCAGTTCAAGCGCGCGGTCTACAAGGGCCCCTACACGCCGCCCGAGGCCAAGAGCCGCTGGATCCAGTATCCCGGCTACAACGGCGGTTCGGATTGGGGCGGGATCGCGCTGGACCCGCGGCGCGGCGTGATCGTCGCCAACTACAACGACATGCCCAACTACAACCGGCTGGTCCCGCGCGCCGAGGCCGACGCCAAGGGCTGGTTCCCGCGCGGCGACCCACGCGAGAAGACCAAGGCCGGCGGCGCGGAAGGCGCGGGCGATCCGCAGACGGGCGTGCCCTACGCCATCGACGTCAACGCCGGCTGGCGCCTGCCGGGCACGGGCATGCTGTGCAAGCGTCCGCCCTATGGCGGCATCCGGGCCATCGACCTGAAGAGCGGCGCGACCCTGTGGGACCGCCCGTTCGGCACGGCGCGGCGCAACGGCCCGTTCGGGATCCCGTCGATGCTGCCGATCGACATCGGCACGCCCAACAACGGCGGCTCGGTGGCGACGGCCGGCGGCCTGGTGTTCATCGCCGCGGCGACCGACAACCTGTTCCGCGCCATCGATATCGAGACCGGCAAGACGGTGTGGAGCGACGTGCTGCCGGCCGGCGGCCAGGCCAATCCGATGGTCTACGAGCAGGATGGCCGCCAGTACGTGGTGATCATGGCCGGCGGGCATCACTTCATGGAAACGCCCGAAGGCGACTACCTGATCGCCTACGCCCTGCCGAAAGGCTGAGCCGTGGAGCCGGCCTGGACGCCCTATTGCGGAGCCGGCCCCTCGCCCGCCGAGGCCTGGGGCCGGTGGAACCTCGATCCGCTGCTGCTGGGCGCTCTGGCGATCGCGGCCGGCCTGCTGTTGGTCGCGGCTCCCAATCGGCGGGGACTGGTCATGGCGGCCTTGGCGGTGCTGGCCCTGAGCTTCGTCTCGCCGCTGTGCGCCCTGAGCTCGGCTCTGTTCTGCGCCCGCACGCTGCATCACGTGCTGCTGACCAGCCTGGCCGCGCCGGTGCTGGCCTGGGCCTTGCCGCGCGCCGAAGCGGCCAAGGGCCTCGGCGCGACCACCCTCGCCTTCGCGGCGGTGTTCTGGATCTGGCATGCTCCGGCGGCCTACGGCGCGGCACTGTCGAGCGACGGCGTCTATTGGTTGATGCAAGCCAGCCTGCTGTCGAGCGCGACGCTGTTCTGGCGCGCGGTCCGAAGCGCGCCCGCCCCCGCCGGCGTCGCGGCCCTGCTGGCGACGACCGTGCAGATGGGGTTGCTGGGCGCCCTGCTGACGTTCATGCCGCGCGCCCTCTACGCGCCGCACGCCCTGACCACTATCCCCTGGGGCCTGTCGCCGCTGGAGGACCAGCAGTTGGCGGGCCTGCTGATGTGGATCCCGGCCGCGGGCGCCTATCTGGCCGCGGCGCTCGTGCTGCTGGGTCGCCAGCTCCGCGGCATGGCGGCGGTCGCCGCCCGATGATCGACCGGCTGATCGAGAACATCTTCGAATGGGCGGCCGGCCATGCCGACGAGGGCCGCTATTCGCCGGTGGCCATCGTCTTCCATTGGACCATGGCGGCGCTGGTGATGTTCCAGATCGGCTGGGGCTGGTGGATGGGGCGCACCGCGCCAGGCGGCGAGATGCAGGCGGCCTATGAGCTGCATTATCTGGTTGGGGTGCTGATGCTGGTCCTGGTGCTGGGCCGCGTCGGCTGGCGGCTGTTCGCCCCGGCGGTGATCAACGACGCCGACAAGCCCGGCTGGGAAAGCGTCGCCGCCCACATCACCCACTACGTCTTCTACACCTGCCTGTTCGGCCTGCCGCTGAGCGGCTGGGCAATGGTGTCGGCCACCAGCCGCGAGACGGAACTGACCCTGCTCAACCTAGCGCCCTGGCCGCTGCTGCCGTTCGGCGAGCTTTCCCACGCGACGCGTTGGGCCATTGAGGCCGTCGCCGAATGGCTGCACTGGGGCCTGGCGCTGAGCCTCGTCGCGATGATCCCGATCCATGTCGGCGCGGCGCTGAAGCACCACGTCATCGATCGCGACGACGTCCTTCACGGGATGCTGCCGATCCTGCCGCAGCGGCCTCGACGGCGGACGCGCTGGCAGCGCCGCTGGCGGGCGCTGGAGAAGCGGGTCGCGTCTCTGACCAGGCCGCTAAGGCGGCGGCTTCGCTTTCGGTGAGGCGGGCGGCGATCGTCGCCATCACCCCGCGCGGATCGTTGCGGCGCGCAGCGCGCTTCCAGCGCTGCAGCTGATCCAGGGTGTAGGCGGCCGGCTGTCCGGCGAGGGCGGGCTGGCCCGCGCCGACGCCCTGCCCTTCCGCGCCATGGCAGGCCGCGCAGGGCGCAAGGCCGCGTTCGGGATCGCCCTGCGTCCAGAGGATCGGCGGGGGCGTCGTCGACGCCGGCCCCGACCTGACGGGCAGGCTGGCATAATAGGCCCCCACGGCGCGTCTAGACCAATCATCCAGCGGCTTGGCGACAGAGCCCATGACCTTGTCGGGCCGGATGCCCGAGGCATAGTCCTCCATCTGCTTTTGCAGGTAGCCGGCGTCGAGGCCGGCCAGGCGTGGGACCGAGACGCCGTCGCCCATGCCGTCGAGGCCATGGCAGGAAAAGCAGGCCTTGGCCGCTCCGCCCGCGCCGCCGCTCATGGCCACGGTCCGGCCGTCGAGGCTCAGGCGGCGATCGGTCTCGCCCGGCGCGCGACCGCAGGCCGACACGGCGCCGACGACGGCAAGGATGGCGAAAAGCACGGTCTGATGGCCCACCCCGCCTAAACCCGGCGGAACCGCTACTGTTCCAAAGGGTTCAGCCCTGGAACGTCGGAAGGGGCAGGCTTGAGCGGTGGAACCAGAACGGCCCATGCGGCGATGATCGGCCTGGCCGGCGCCACGCTGGTGGCCTGCGCCGAGAAGGCCATCCCCGAGCGGCAGATCGTCGGCGCCGATCCAGCCAGAGGCCTGACCCTGATCAAAGCCGAGGGCTGCGGCGTCTGTCATCGCGTCCCGGGCCTGAAGTGGCCGCGCGGCGGCGTGGGCGGGTCCCTGGATAGCTTTTCGAGCCAAGCGATGATCGCCGGCCGCTCTCCCAACCGTCCCGACGTGCTGGTCGCCTGGCTGCGCGACGCGCCGGCCATGGCCCCCGACACCGCCATGCCCGCTTCGGGGCTGAGCGAGGCCCAAGCCCGCGACGTCGCGGCCTACCTCTATACGCTCGATGCCGATTGACGCGCCGCCCGCTCACGACAGCCTTAAGGGCTGGCCGCCGCCCGCGCTCGACCCGGCCGGACCGTTCGCCGCGCCGTTGAACAGCCTGACCTGGGGCCTGCTGGCGATGACCGCCGCCGTGCTGGCGATCGTCGTCATCGCCCTGGCCCTGGCCCTGTTCGCGCCACGCGCCTGGCGCCAGAAGCTGGGCGGCGAGCGCCTGGTCTGGATCGCGGGCATCGCCTTCCCGGTGGTGGTGTTGAGCGCTCTGCTCGCCTGGGGTCTGACCTTGACCCACAAGCTTAGCGAACCGCCCAGGCCCGGCGAACTGCGCATCCGGGTGGCGGGCGAGATGTGGTGGTGGCGCGTGGCCTATCTCGACGCCGCCGGCCGCGAGGCCTTCCAGGACGCCAACGAGATCCACATCCCCGCCGGCCGTCCCGTGGCTCTGGAGCTGGAGTCCACAGACGTCATCCATAGCCTGTGGATTCCGCGGCTGGGCGGCAAGCTCGACATGATCCCCGGACGTCGCAACATCCTGCGCGTCGAGGCCGACCAGCCCGGCGAATACGGCGCCCAGTGCGCCGAGTTCTGCGGCGGCCCGCACGCCCTGATGGCCCTGGTCGTCGTCGCCCACGCGCCGGCCGACTACGAGGCCTGGCGCGCCAGGCAGGCCGCGCCCGCCGTCCCAGCGCCGAGCCACGCCGCCGGCCAGGCGGTGTTCGGCCGCGCCGGTTGCGGGGCGTGTCATGCGATCCGGGGAACCGAGGCCAACGGCCTAGCGGGACCGGACCTCACCCACGTCGGCGCGCGCCGCACCCTGGGGGCTGGGGTTCTGCCCAACAACCAGGGAACCCTCGCCGGCTGGATCGGCGACAGCCAGGCGATCAAGCCGGGCAACCGCATGCCGGCCTATCCGGTGCTCAGCGGCCAGGAACTGCGCGATGTTTCCGCCTATCTGGAGAGCCTGAAGTGAGCGGCCCGCCCGCGCCGTCCGAAACCGGCTTCGACACCACCCTCTACGATCGCTTCCCGACCAAGGGCCGCCGCCCCAAGGGCGAGCTGGAACAGCTGGAAGAGATCTGGTGCGCGCCCAAGGGCTGGCAGTGGATCACGGTGATCAACAACAACTATGTCGGCGTCTACTACGTGGGCGCGGCCATGTTGTTCTTCGTACTGGCCGGGGTGCTGGCGCTGCTGATGCGCACCCAATTGGCGCTGCCGATGCAGGGCGTGCTGGCGCAGGAGACCTACAATCAGATCTTCACCATGCACGGCACGGTGATGATGTTCCTGTTCGCGGTGCCGGCGGTCGAGGCGCTGGGGGTGCTGCTGCTGCCGCAAATGCTGGGCGCGCGAGACCTGCCCTTCCCGCGCCTGTCGGCCTACGCCTTCTGGGCCTATCTGATCGGCGGCCTGGCGTTCTTCTGCTCGCTGTTCTTCGGCCTGGCGCCCAACGGCGGCTGGTTCATGTACCCGCCCCTGACCTCGACCACCTACTCGCCGGGGATCAACGCCGACTTCTGGCTGCTGGGCATCGGCTTCATCGAGATCTCGGCCATCGCCGGGGCGATCGAGATCATCGTCGGTGTGCTGAAGACCCGCGCGCCGGGCATGACGCTGGACAAGCTGCCGGTGTTCGCCTGGGCCATGCTGGTGTTCGCCGGCATGATCATCATCGCCTTCCCGTCGGTGATCCTGGCCACCACCTTGCTGGAGCTGGAGCGGGCCCTGGGCTGGCCGTTCTTCGACGCCGCGCGGGGCGGCGATCCGATGCTGTGGCAGCACCTGTTCTGGTTCTTCGGCCACCCGGAGGTCTACATCATCTTCCTGCCGGCCGCGGGGGCGATGTCAACCATCGTGCCGGCCGTGGCCCGCACGCCGCTGGTGGGGCACTGGCTGGTGGTGCTGGCCTTTCTGGCCACGGGCTTCATCAGCTTCGGGGTCTGGGCCCACCACATGTTCACGACGGGCCTGCCGGGCGTGTCGGTCGGGATGTTCTCGGCCGCCTCCATGGCCGTCAGCCTGCCGGCCGGCGTTCAGGTGTTCGCCTGGATCGCCACCGTCGCCTCGGGGCGGATGAGGTTCAACGCCCCGGGCCTGTTCGTGCTGGGGTCGCTGCTGATCTTCGTGATGGGCGGTCTGACCGGGGTGATGGCGGCCATGGTCCCGTTCGACTGGCAGGCCCACGACACCTATTTCATCGTCGCTCACCTGCACTACGTGCTGATCGGCGGCATGGTGTTCCCGCTGTTCGCGGCGATCTATTTCTGGACGCCGATGGTCAGCAGCAAGCCGCTGAGCGAGCGCCTGGGCCGCTGGACCTTCTGGCTGATGTTCACCGGCATGCACTTGGCCTTCCTGCCCATGCACCTGACCGGCCTGATGGGCATGCCGCGGCGGGTCTACACCTATGCCGCCGGCCGCGACTGGGAGTGGCCCAATCTGATCTCGACGCTGGGCGCCTTCGTCTTCGCCGCCGGGGTGGTGATCTGGGTCATCGACATGATCCGCAACTTCCGCCCGTTCGGCGGCAAGGACGCCGGCAACGTCTATGACGGCGGGGGGCTGGAGTGGCTGCCGTCGGATCTCTATTCGACCCGCAGCATCCCGATCGTGACCTCGCTCTATCCCCTGTGGGACCAGAAGACCCTGGCCCGCGACGTGGCGGCCGGTCGCTACTTCCTACCCGGCGCGCCGACCGGCGGGCGCGAGACCCTGGTGACCAGTCCCGTAAACGCCGAGCCGCAGCACTTGCTGCCCATGCCTGTCCCGTCAGGCTGGCACGTCTGGGCTGCGGTGTTCACGGCCGGATTCTTCCTGCTGCTGACGGTGCAGGCCTACGCCGCCTCGGTGTTGAGCGGCGTGCTGGCGATCGCCTGCGTGATGCGTTGGTGCTGGTTCCTCGACCATCCGCTGCCGCAGAAGCGCGTGGACGTCGGGGCCGGGATCGAGCTGCCGACCTATGCCAGCGGCCCGTCGAGCACCGGCTGGTGGGCGATGGTCGTCACCTTGGTGGTCGGCGCCATGGTGCTGGCGATGTCGGTGTTCTCCTACGTCTTCCTGTGGAGCCGCAATCCCGCCGCGTGGCGACCAGCGCCGGACGTCGCCTCGCTCGTCGTCGCGACCGCCTCGGCCCTTGCTGCCGGAATCCTGGCCTTGTCGGCCAGGCGAGCGCTGGCGAGACCCTGGCTGGCCACGATCATGATCCTGGCCGCCGTCGGGCTGCTCGGACTGTCCTTAGGAACCGACCTGTCGGCCTGGCGCGCGACCGGCCTCAGGCCCCAGGTCGACGCCCAGGGGGCGATCGTCCATGCGATCCTGGCCTGGCAGGGCTTCTTCGTCGCGGTGGCGGGGATCATGGGCCTCTACGTCCTGTTGCGGCGGCTGTACGGCTATGTGGGCCCGGGCCGGCCGGCCACGATCGAGCTGGTCGGCCTCCTCCTGGCCTATACCGCTGGCCAGGGGCTGGTCGGACTGGGCGTCATGCGCCTCTTCCCTGCAGGGTTGGCATGAACACCTGGCTTTCAATGCTCGGCGGGTTGATCCTTTGGGCAGGACATTTCCTGGCCGCCTATGCGATCGCCAGCCTCGCCGACATCACCGAGCCTGAACATCACGCCCCGCTCGGTTGGCTTCTCGCGATCCTGACGCTCGCCTGCGCTGGCGCCGCGGCCACCTTGGCTTTGAGGGCTTTGCGCGCTTCGAGGCGACCCGGCCTCGGAGGAGTTTTCGTCCAGCGCCTTTCGGCGTGCGCCTCGGCGCTCGCCACCATCGCGATCATCTGGCAATCAGCGCCATTCCTCTGGCGTCACTAGCGTTCAACGCCGTCAGGACGCGTCGGCGAAGCCTGTCGCCCGCAACTTCAGTTGCCCAACTCCCGGATCCCTGTCGAACACCAGGCCGCCCGATGCCTTCGAGCCCTCGGCGACATAGTCGATCGTGAAGCTGGAGGTCTGCTGCGAGCCTCCGCTCACGAGCACGCCTTCGATCTGGACCTGCGCCGCCGGCTCGCCGCCGTGGTTGAACGCCTCCACCTGCGCGACATAGCCGTGAGGCGTCTGCGTAACCTGCTGCAGCCTCACCTCGATGGCCGGCGGTCCCCTGGCGCCGAACAAGGCGTCCCAGGCCGTGAAGCCGATCGCGGTGGCGGCGAGAACCAGCCCAACAACGGCCGAAGCCCATTCCAGGGCCGGCGTTTGCTTGGCCGGCGCCGGCTTGGCCGCTGCCGTGGGCCTGGCGCTCGGCGATCGACTGGCCGTTTTGGGTTTCTGGGCCATCAGATCACCAGGCGCGCGGTGGCCGCGCCGATGGCGGCCGGAAAGCCAAGGACGACGGTCATGGTGGCGATCTCGTGCGCGGCGACCCCATCGGTGCGCCCGAAGGTCCAGAGCAGATAGAGGCTCATCAGCAGGGCCACGCCGTATCCGGGGCAAGTGAAGGCCACGAAGGTGCGGCGAAAGTCGCCGGCTTGCCGGCGCCGCGTCTCGCCCGGAAAGCCCAACTGATAAACGAAGACGTGCAGCAGCAGGATCGAAATAACCACCAGGACCAATGTCGCCCAAGGCCCCATCTGATAGGCGATCAGAACCATCTCCTCGGTCGGGGCGACGTTGAAAGCGAGGAACGCCGCGCCCACCGCCATCAGGAAAAGTTCGCTGAGCGGGCCGGCCCTCTCCTTTTCGCGCGAGCCCGGCCCCTGCTCGCTCAGTTGCTTGCCGGCCAGAAGCGCGCCCACCGCGGCGGGCGCGGCGCACAACGCGATCTTGCCGACACCAGCCTGGGTGAAGATTTCGTCGCGTCGCAGCACGCCGAAGATGGACAGCAAGACCGCCGCCAGCAGGAAGCCGACGCCGAACGCGGCCAGCGCGTCAAGCACCTCGTCCTTCAGCCTGAAAGTCGGCTCAAAGCCGGCGTAGTAGGACAGGCCGATCAGCATCGGCATGGTGAGCAACAAAAAGACCAGCAGGCGCCAGCGCTCCACCGCCATCCCCAGGGACCACATCTCCATGGTCATCAGAAGCGGGAACGAAAACAGCAGCGCCCCGCCGAAGGCCCGGCTCAGGGCCCGAGCATAGCCCGCGTTCGCTTCCAAGACGCTGTCCTCCAGCCTACGGGGTGCCAACGGTCTGGCTTGACCGCTAGTTCCTTGGGACGAGAGGACGGCATGTTGGCTTGCACGCCGGGACAGCCGAGCCCGGACAACCGAGGCTGAAACGGACCGGCCAGATTGCCCCGAAAGGTCACAAAACTATTTCAGCAGACCGGCCGCCCGCAGCGCCTTGGCTATGACCTCCTGGACGCCGGCGGGCACATGGCCGATGGCGTGCATGACGCCCTGCCCCAAGCCCATGGCCTCGACGGATTCCGGATCGACGGAATGCTTCGCCGCGCCCGCCGCCTGCGAGGTCGCGGGGATCGTCGCCAGGGCGGCGGACTCGACCCGTTCGCCGCCGTCGATGTTCCAGAATCTGGCGATCTCCAGCGACGAGGAGACGCCGGCCTCGAGCATGAAGGGGCCAGCCCTGCCGACATCGTCCGCGCGCCTGGTCGAAAGCGGCGTTCCGTGGCCGAGACCGCGCACGACGTTCAACTCGACGAGGGACTCGCCGTCGGTGGACCGCCAGATCGATCGCGTTCCGTGCGGCAGGGGCTCCACCCGATGCGGCGCGCTGGGCAGGCCGTTCAAGGCGACCCACTGCTGGGCCAGATCGTGACCGTTCTTGACCTGCACCGTGCCGTCGGCGTCGCCGTGCCAGACGGAGAGGCGCGGGCGAGGCCCGCCGTCGCGGGACGCCGGAACCAGGGCGGCCAGGTTCGCGCCCGAACGGCCGGTGGGATGGTTCATCACCTGCATCGCGCCCTGGACGTTGCTGGCCACGCCGTAAGGCAGACCGGCGATCACCGCGCCGCCGGCGAAGAGGTCGGGATAGACCGCCAGCATCACCGCGGTCATCGCCCCGCCCGCCGATAGGCCGGTGATGAATACCCGGCTTGGATCAAGATCATGGGTCTCGACGGCGCTGGCGACCATCGCCGCGATCGACGCCGCCTCGCCTTCGCCGCGCCGGATGTCGCCCGGCAGGAACCAGTTGAAGCAACGGCCGGCATTATTGGCCTGTGGTTGCTGGGGCGCGACAACCATGAAGCCCATCCGATCGGCCAGGTCGAGCCAGCCGGCGCCTTCGGCATAGGCCGCGGCGGTCTGGGTGCAGCCGTGCAGGACCACGACCAGGGGCGAGCCAGGGGCCAGCCCTTCCGGGCGATAGCCGAGCATCGTCAACTGGCCGGGATTAGCGCCGAAGTCGTCGATGCGCGTCAGGCGCCCCGTCGTGTCCGAGGTCGGGAAGGACGTACGGCGCAGGCGCGCCAGCATCGCGGTGGTGTCGCCGAGGCTCGGCATGGTGATGTCCTGAAAGAGCGAGACGGAAAGCCGCCGCCCACTCTGAATGCTGCAATGCAGCAAAGGCGCCATCACGCTTGATCACGTCTTTTGGGGCCGCGCGAATATACCCCGACTCCAGGCGTTTCCAGAGTCGGGGCGAAGGCTCAATAGTCGCGACGGACGGGGTCAACGACGTCGCGGTCCTCGGGGCGAACAGCGTCATCGTCGATCAGCACATCGTCGGTCGGCGCCGCCTCGAACGAGCGGTTTTCGCCGTAGAGGGTGCGCTCACGGCCGATCTGCTCGGCGCTGTAGGGCGTGGCGGCCGGATCGAAGCTGGTCCAGCCGTCCTGACGATAGGCGTCGCCGCGCGTCGTCGCGTCCACGCCGCGCCCCTCGTCGAGGATCCGCTCGACGGCCTGGATCTCGTCGTCATGCGCCTTGACGCTGACCAGGGCGCCGCCGCGACGGACCCCCTCGGAATAGACATTGGCCTCGTCGTCGCTGTGACCAGCCTCCTTCAGGGCGCCCAGCAGGCCGCCCGTGGCGCCGCCGGCGGCCGCACCGACCGCCGCGCCGACCGCGGTGGCCGCGAGCCATCCGGCCGCCACGACCGGACCCAGGCCCGGAATGGCCAGCATGCCGAGACCGGCCAGCAGGCCCGCCCCGCCGCCGACCAGACCCCCCGTGGTCGCGCCCTTGCCGGCCCCGTCGGCGACGTCGTTGTCGCCGTCGCCATTGTGGTCGCCCAGCGGACCGTCGGCCTTGCGGCCGCCGTCGTGCCAGTTGTCGGTGTTGTCGGAAACGAGGCTGATGCGGTCGTGATCGACGCCGTAGGTTTCCAGGTCCGAGACGACGCCAAGCGCCTCGGTGTGGCTGTCGAACAGCCGGGTGATGGTCTTGCTCATGTGGTTTTTCCCAGGAAGGTTATGATTTGAGGCGAGCAAGGGCGACCGAGCCTAGAGCTCGGTGATCGCGCCCTTGTAGTCGATCGAGACGTTGACCTTGCGGCCGTCCTTGGTGGCTTCGCCCTGCCACAGACCGTTGGCGTTCTGGTTCAGCGGACCCAGCGCGGTGTATCCGGCCTTCTCGATGGCCATGCGCGCCTGGTCGGCGGTGTAGGAGCTGGCGCCCGGGGTCGGGCCGGTTTCGCCGGTGGTCGGGGCGGTGTCGACGGCGGCGTTACCTGGAGCCGCCGGCGCGGAGACGGCGGGCCCTTCGACCTTTTCGTGGTCGGCGTTCTTCTGGCCGCAGGCGGCCAGCAGCACCGCGGCGAGCGCGACGCCAATCATGGGCTTCAACATGTTCGTGGATCTCCGAGAGGTGCGGAGTTAAGCCCTCCCGGCTCGACAAGGTTGCACCGTGACCAGCAGTTCATTCTCGGAAAGACAGAAATTTGTCGCAGTAAAATACGAGCATAATACTTGCCGATATCGCGAAAATAATTCACGCGCGGCGGCGGCGTAAAATCACCATCACTGAATTCGCCGCGACGATATTTCGTTCTCCGCTTCGTTTTCGACGGATGGAAGCGGATGGAAGCCGCTGATGCTGCACACCCGTCCGGATCGAGACCGCCCACGGCGCGTTGCATGCTCGGATCATCGAGGGACGCAAGATGAACGATCAGGCCGGCGACAAACCCTTCCTCAGCGACGTGCAGACCCTGCGCGCCAGGGCGCGCGAGCACCTGGAGGACGGCGCGCTGACGCCCGCCTATGGCGGCGACGTCAAGAAGACCATCGAGATTCTGCAGACGGTGCTGGCCACCGAGTTGGTCTGCGTGCTGCGCTACACCCTGCATTCGATCATCGCCTCGGGGATCTCCAGCCAGGGCCCGAAGGCGGAGTTCGCCGAACACGCCAAGGAAGAGCACGCTCACGCCCTGGCCGTGGCCGAGCGCATCACCCAGTTGGGCGGCACGCCGAACTTCAGCCCCGAAGGGCTCGCGAGCCGCTCGGCCTCGCAATATGTCGAGGGCGAGAACCTGGTCGACATGATCAAGGAAAACCTGATCGCCGAACGGATCGCGGTGGAGCACTATCGCGAACTGATCCGCTATTTCGGCGACGACGACCCGACCACGCGGGTGATGCTGGAAGGCATTCTCACCGTCGAGGAGGAGCATGCCGACGACATGCACGACCTGCTGGTCGCGCACGAAGGCACGCCGATGCTTGAGGACGCCTGACTTGGCGCAGGTCGCGTTTGCGCCAGCGCTGGCCCCGCCGTCGGTGACGGCGGTGCTGGCCGCCCTGCGCCATGCCTTGCCAGCCATTCGCGCCCGCGCCGCGGATCTCGACGCGGGCGGCGAGTTTCCCGCCGAGGACGTCGCTTTGCTCGCGTCGATCGGCGCGCTTGAGGTTATGGCCGGCGACACGCCCTCACCGCGCGAGCTGATGGAGGCGCTGCGCCTAGTCGGCCGCGCCAATCTCAGCCTGGGGCGGATCTTCGAAGGTCACGTCAACGGCGCGCGGCTGGTCGCCTGGTACGGATCGGCCGAGCAGCGGCGGACGCTGGACGCCGATCTCGCCGCCGGCAAGGTGCTGGGCGTCTGGAACACCGAACCGGCGCCAGGCGTGACCATCGTCGGCGAGCGGCTGCGGGGCGCCAAGTCCTACGCCACCGGCGCGGGCCATATCGACATCGCCGTGGTCACCGGCGCCACCGCATCTGGCGAAAAGCAGATGGTGCTGGCGGACGCCGCCGATCCGGCCCGCGCCGATCCATCGGCCTGGCGGGTACGCGGCATGAAAGCGACAGTCAGCGGGACCTATGACCTTACCGGCCTGCCTGTGAATCCCGCGACGCGGTTGGGCGCGTCCGGCGACTATGAGCGCGAGCCGCGTTTTTCGGCCGGAGCCTGGCGGTTCACGGCGGTGCAGCTGGGCGGCGTGGAGCACGTGCTGACCCTGCTGCGAGAGCATCTGGCGGCCTCGCCCGCCGGCCAGGATCCGATCCATCGCGCCCGCTTCGGCAAGGCGCTGGCGGCGACGCGCTCGGCCTATCTGTGGGTGCGGGAAGCGGCAGAGCGGGCCGCGGCGGCGAACGCCGGACCCGAGGCCATCAGCTTCGTGCTGATGACCCGGGGCGTGGTCGAGGAAGCCGGCTTGACCGTGATGGAAGCGGCGGCCCGCAGCGTCGGCACCCGGGCCTTCTTCGTCGACAACCCCCTGGACCAGGCCTGCCGCGACCTGGCGCTCTATCTGCGCCAGCCCGTGCCGGACCAGGCGCTGGACCGCGCGGCGGCGGCGTTCCTGGCCAAGGACGCCTGGGCGGACGATCCCCTGTGGTGACGGCGATCGGCGAGCCGGCCTGGGCGGCCCTGGTCAATCAGGCCTTCAGCCTCGACGCCACGGTGCTGGACGGCCTGTCGCCGCTCTTGATCCTGGCCCCGCATCCCGACGACGAGACGCTGGGCTGCGGCGGCCTGATCGCCACGGCCAGCAAGCTGGGCCTGAAACCTCTGGTGGCCTATCTCACCGATGGCGCGGGCTCGCACACCGGATCGCCAACCTGGCCGCCGAAGCGGCTGGCGCGCACCAGGCGGCAGGAGGCACTTGCGGCTCTCGAGGTGCTGGGCGTTCCGGCGGAGGACGTCCATTTCATGGGCTGGCCCGACGGCTCGCCAATCCCTCGTGACGCCGCCGCCTACGCCGCCTCGCTCGAAGACCTGCGAGAATGGTCCGACGGCTTCAAGCCGTGGAGCGTCTGGGCCCCGTGGCGCGAAGAACGACACTGCGACCATGTCGCGGCCAACCTTTTGGCGTCGGACTACATCGCCTCAATCGACACCCGCGAGCCGGTGAAGATGGAATATCTGGTCTGGGGCTGGGCCGACCCGGACCTGGCGCACCGCCACGGCGCCAAGGGCGTCTGGGGCTTGATGTGCGGCGACGAGATCACGCGCCGCCGAAAGGCCCTGGCCTGCCATGCGACCCAGATGACCCCGATGATCCAGGACGCCGCCGAGGCCTTCCAGGTGCCGCCGGACCTGGCGGCCCTGACCGACCGGCCGGTCGAGATCTTCCTGGAGTGCAGGCGTTGAGAAAGACCCGCTCGCTGGAGCCCGGCTATTTCGAAGGCCTTTACACCGCCAATCCCGACCCCTGGGGCTTCGAGACCAGCGACTACGAGCGAGGGAAGTACGCCGCCACCCTCGCTGCCCTCGGCGAAGAGCGCGCCGTCCGTGCGCTGGAGGTCGGCTGTTCGATCGGCGTCCTGACCCGGCAGTTGGCCGAACGCTGCGACCGCCTTCTGGGGCTGGACGTGTCGGAGACCGCCCTCGATCAGGCCCGCCAGCGCTGCGCCGACCTGGCCAATGTCGAGTTCGCCCTGCTGCAGGTTCCGCGCGATCCCGTTCCCGGGTCGTTCGACCTGATCGTGCTGTCGGAGGTCGCCTACTACTGGGACGACGCGGACCTCGCCTTGGCGGCCAACGCCTTCAGGGCAGCACGCGTTTCCGGCGGACGGATCCTGCTGGTCCACTGGCTGGGCGAGACCGATTATCCCAAGACCGCCGACGAGGCCGTCGAAGGCCTGCGCGCCAGCCTGGGCGACGCCGTCGGCGTGGAGACCGCCCAGCGCAACGCCGACTATCGCCTCGATCTGTGGCGTTGGGTCTAACCGGCCTGGGCCAGCAGCATCCGCTCGCGCCCGATACGCACCAAGGCGCGGGCCTTGTCGATCTCGGCCGGAAGGTCGGCGAAGGTCAGGGCGGGTCCCGACGCCGCGAGACCGAGGGCGACATTGAGCGGCGGCGCCTCGTGGATCGGCTCGTCGATCGCCTGGCGCCCCCAGAGGTCCAGGGTGTCGGAGGTTCCACCGACGGCGCGACCGGCCAGGCGGCAGGAGGTGAAGACCTTGACGTCGATGGGGTGGCGCACGCGTCCGCCGGCCGCCCTCACGGCCTGGAACAGCGCCTTGTCCTCGCCCACCGGCGGGGCGGGCGCGCCGCCGATGCGGGCGTAGCAGCCGAGGGTCAGGGCCATACTGGCGCCGCCTTCGTAGAAGTGGTGCGGCCAGGCCTCGTCGCTCCGCCCCGCCCGCAAAGCGTCGAGGGCGGCGTAGTAGCGGCGCAGGAGGGCCAGCCGGGCGCGGTGCGCCGGGTCGAGGCCGCGCAGTTCAGCGCCCTTGAGCCGCGCCAGCCCCGCTACCGCGTCGTAGCCCGCGTCGACGTGGTCGAGCGTACGCAACAGCCAGTCGCCGTCGACATGGGTGTCGGCGTCGGTGGTCAGCAACAGGTCTTCGGGCGAGTGCAGAAGGGCCGCGGCGGCCTCGAACGCCGCGCGCCGGGCGCCGCCGGCATGAGCCTGGTCAGGACCCAACCGCATCTCGACGACCTCGACGTCGTCGCCCAGGCGACGGGCGCGCTCGGCGGTGTCGTCGGTGCAGTTGTTGGCCAATACCAGGATGCGCAGCAAAGCGACCCGATCGTCGCGTGCCATCGCCAGCAGGCGGGTCAGGCAGGTCTCTATCCAGGCGGCCTCGTTTCGCGCCGGAACGGCCACCGCCACGCAGCGCTTCAAGACGAGATTCCCAGCCGACGGATGATCGATGCGCGCATGACGTTCCTGCTCTTCCCAAGCCCGGCCACGAAACCGCAGCGGAATGCAAACTCCCCGAAGGGAGGAAGGTTCGAGGCGAGGCCCGCACGAAAATAATCGATGTTTCAGAGATTTATGTCGGCTGGACGACAGCAACCACGACTGCGCGCGAACGTTAGGTCGCCACACCTCAAAATTGAAAGACGCCCCATGGCCACCCCGGCTAAGACCAAGGCCAAGACAGCGGGCGCACGCGCCGGCTCCACGCCGCCGACCAACGCCCCTCCCCCCAGGCCCGCGGGTCCCTCGACCGAAGGCGAGACCCTGATCGCGCCCGGCGGCGAGACCCACCAGCAGGCCGATGGCCCGGAAACGCAGCTGACCACCAATCAGGGCGTGCCGATTGCCGATAACCAGAACTCGCTGAAGGCCGGGGTCCGCGGCCCCGTGCTGCTGCAGGACTTCATCCTGCGCGAAAAGATCATGCATTTCGACCATGAGCGCATCCCCGAGCGCGTGGTCCACGCCCGCGGCTCAGCCGCGCACGGCTTTTTCGAGTGCCTGGATTCCTGCGCCGACGTCACCGCCGCCGACTTCCTGCAAAGGCCCGGCGAGCGCATTCCGGTGTTCACGCGGTTTTCGACCGTGGCCGGCAACAAGGGCTCGGCCGACCTGCCGCGCGACGTGCGCGGGTTCGCGGTGAAGTTCTACACCCAACAAGGCAACTTCGATCTCGTCGGCAACAACATCCCGGTGTTCTTCATCCAGGACGCCATCAAGTTCCCTGACCTGATCCACGCGGCCAAGCAGGATCCCGATCGCGAGTTCCCGCAGGCCCAGACCGCCCACGACACCTTCTGGGACTTCATCTCGCTGACGCCCGAGAGCATGCACATGATCATGTGGGCGATGAGCGACCGGGCCATTCCGCGCTCGCTGCGGATGATGGAGGGCTTCGGCGTCCATACCTTCCGGCTCGTCAATGCGGCGGGGACGAGCACCTTCGTGAAGTTCCACTGGCGGCCGAAGCTCGGCTCGCAATCGGTGGTCTGGGACGAGGCCCTGAAGATCAACGGCGCGGATCCGGACTTCCACCGTCGCGACCTCTGGGAAGCCATCGAGGGCGGGGATTTCCCCGAGTGGGAGTTCTGCCTGCAGACCTTCACCCAGGAACAGGCCGACGGCTTTGCCTTCGACGTGCTGGACGCCACCAAGCTGATCCCCGAGGAGGACGTGCCGCTACGCGTCGTCGGGCGCATGGTGCTGGATCGCAACCCCGACAACTTCTTCGCCGAGACCGAGCAGGTCGCCTACTGCGCCTCGCACGTGGTGCCGGGCATCGACTTCACCAACGACCCGCTGCTGCAGGGCCGGTTGTTCTCCTACCAAGACACCCAGCTCAAGCGCCTGGGCTCGCCCAACTTCCACCAGATCCCGATCAACCAGCCAAAGTGCCCGTTCCACAACCTGCAGCGCGACGGCCACATGCAGATGGGCGTTCCGAAGGGCCAGGTGAACTACGAGCCGTCGAGCCTGGGCCAGGACGTGGCGCGCGAGTCTCTGGAGCGCGGCTTCAAGACCTTCCCCAACCCCGAGGCCGGCGAGCAGCTGCGCCTGCGGCCGGAGACCTTCGCCGACCACTACACCCAGGCCCGATTGTTCTTCGCCAGCCAGACCAAGCCCGAGCAGGACCACATCGTCGCGGCCCTGGTGTTCGAGCTCAGCAAGTGCGTGACGCCGCGGGTGCGTGAGGCCGTGCTCTCGCGCCTGATCCACATCGACGCGTTCCTGGCCCAATCGGTGGCCGAGGGCCTTGGCTTCCCGGGAAAGATCGTTCCGGCCCCGGCGCCGATACCGGCCCAGGACATGACACCCTCGCCGATGCTCAGCCTGCTGGCCAAGGCGCAGCCGACACTGGAAGGACGCAAGGTCGGCGTCCTGGTTAGCGACGGCAGTGACGACAAGCTGCTGGCCAAGCTGAAGGCGGCCGTCGAGGCGGCCGGGGCGCGGCTGCAGGTCATCGCCCCGACCATCTATGGCGTGACCACCGCCGGCGGCGCCCTGCTGCCGGCCGACCACAAGATCGATGGCGGCCCCTCGGTGCTGTTCGACGCGGTGGCGATCCTGCCGTCCGAAGAAGGCGGCGCGCAGTTGGCGATGGAAGCGGCGGCTGTGAACTTCCTGCGCGACGCCTACGGCCACCTGAAGGTCATCGCCTACCTGCCCTCGGCCGCCCCCTTGTTCGCCAAGGGCGGCATCACCGACGTCGGGCCGGACGATGACGAGGGCCTGATCGATGTCAGCGCCGCCAGCGTCGACGACTTCATCGCGAGGGCCTCGACGGGCAGGGTCTGGGCGCGCGAGCCTCTCGTGCGTCCGCCGCCCAAGCCGCTGGTCGCCGATCCCGCATGAGCGATGGGCCTGCATGAGTGACGGAAGGATGGACTGCCTGATCGTCGGCGGCGGGCCCGCGGGCCTGACCGCCGCGATCTATCTTTCGCGGTTCCGGCTGTCGGTGGTCGTCGTCGACGCCGGCGACAGCCGCGCCGCGCTGATCCCGCTGACCCGCAACCATGCGGGCTTTCCCGAAGGCATATCAGGCCAGGTCCTGCTGGCGCGCATGCGCGAGCAGGCCGAGCTTTACGGCGCGCGCATGATCTCGTCGCGGGTCGAGGCGCTGGAGATCGCGCCCGAGGACTTCCTCGTCCGCTGCTCGACCGGCGCGTTCCGAGCCCGCGCCGTCCTGCTCGCGACCGGGGTGACCAATCGCCGACCGCCGATGGACGAGACGCTGCACGCCCAGGCGCTCGCGCAGGGGCGCCTGCGCTACTGCCCCGTCTGTGACGGCTATGAAGTGACCGACCAGAGGGTGGCGGTGATCGGTGGCGGCGCCCGCGCCGCTGGCGAAGCGGAGTTCCTGCGCGCCTACACCGCCAGCGTCACGCTGATCGCGCTGGAGGCCGACGACGGCCTCGACGAGAGCCGACGTCGGCGGCTCGATGAGATCGGGGTCAGGCGCATCGCCGGCCCTGCGGGGGACTTCGCGTTGGAGGACGACAGTATCAGCCTGGCCTGTTCCAGGGGACGCCTGCGCTTCGATGCGGTCTATCCCGCGCTGGGTTCGGAGGTTCATTCCGACCTGGCTCGCGGCCTGGGCGCGGCGGTCACGGAAGACGGATGCATCAAGGTGGACGTCCATCAGCGCACGAGCATTGAGGGCCTCTACGCCGCCGGCGACGTCGTACTGGGCCTGGACCAGATCAGCCACGCCATGGGCGAGGCCGGCGTCGCGGCCACGGCCCTGCGAAACGATCTGGCCAAGCGAGGGCCGTTTCTGCGCTGAACTGGGCGGGGCTCCAGGAACGAGCGCCCTGGAACCTCGCCCGTCAGCGACCTAGCGCGGATCGCGCAGATAGATGGTCCTGCTGCCGCCGCGCAGGAGCAGCCCCAGCACGATGCCGGCCACCGCGGCGATCGCCACGGCCGGAAGGGGCTTGTCCTTCACGTAGGTCTCGATGGTGTCGAGACGCTCGTGCACCTCGCCGCGCACCGTCTCAAGAGCGCCCTCCAGCGTGTCCCGTACGCCTTCGCTCAGCTTGCCGTAGGTCTCCTGAGCGCTGCCGGCAGCTTGATTGAGCTTGCCCTTCATCTGGGTGGCGCTATCGCCGGTCAACCCGCCGACGGCGTCCTGAACCCGGCCGACGCCCTCGCGGGCGGCGCCTGTAAATTGGTCGTCCATCGGTCTGTCCTTTGCCTGCCGCTGAACGCGGCGAGACACCAATCCGCGAGCCCGGTGGGTGTTCCGGGGAATATTCACGGTTGTGCGCCGGGAGGCCTATCGGTGCTCCCGATCGATCAGGAGCCGTTCGGCGCGGCGCGCCCTGCGGTTCGTGCGCGCCAGCTGAAGGTAGCCTCCGCAGACGACGACGAAGCCTCCAACGACCAGGATCGCAGCCAAGCCGATATGATCACGCACGAGCCAACCATAGAACCGCGCCGCGACGATGACGCCCACCAGGGCGAGCGCCGCCCCGCAGACGCCGGCCATCAAGGCGCCGCCAGCGGGCGGTGGCGCATAGGCCTCGGCCCGATCGCGGGCCAGTCTGTCACGTTCGGTCTCGTTCATTTCGCAGCCTAACATGATCGCCCCGTCGGACCGCGTGTTCATTGCCTCCAAATGTATCGATCAATCCAGGGACGCCAGAAATTGAACCTGAGCTTGGGCTTTTCTTTTTGAGATTAAGATAGCTATTCACGGTTCCAGGGCGCATGCTCAACATTACGCTGCTGGCGCGCGCCGTGACTGAAAACGGCGAAGCTCGCCTCTAGAGCGTCGATCAGGACAATCCATGCCCCAGATCCCGAGTCACCAGTGCGGGGACCGCGCGGGCGCGCCCGAACGACCAGAGATCGGCTCAGCTCGCCCGAGCGTGTCGTCAGGATGAAAACGCTGATTGGGCTAATCGAGCGCTTTCCCGTCCTGGCCGCCGCGATGCGCCGCTTCATCTGGTACTCGCCTGGCGAAGTCCGAATGGAAAGCTGGCGGCTGGGTCATCTCCATCGCGGCCGCATCGTCGAAGGCGCGCGCCAGGAACTGGCCAAGTCCGACACCAGCCCCGCGCGAGCCGTGCTTCTGCGCCTGGTGATCCATAGACAGCAGAAGATGGAGACCGCTCTTGAAACCCTCAAATCCAAACATCGACAGCAGGAGTAGGCGGCCTCTCGACCAAGTCCCCGCCCATCTGCGCCTGGTCAGGTCGGACGAGGAGATCGATCCTGGCCCGCTCAACCTGACGAGCGGTCAACTCCAGTCGCTCCGCGAGCTGGACCGCCGCACCAAGGGCGCGGAGCTTCAGCTCAACATAGGCGACGCCCAAAGCCTGACGGCGCTAGGCTTGGCGGAGCGAACCCGGTCGGGCTGGAAACTGACGCTGGCCGGCGGCCAGTACCTGCCCGCCCGGCGACGCTGATCCGAAGGCCGAAGACTGTGCGGATGCGCCGGGCCTTCCGACCGAGCGCCTTCGCCGTCATCCGATGGATGGAGCCGGCTTCGACTTCATTCCTGTGAGCGCGGTGCGCACGGCCACCGCCAGGTCGCTGACCTTGAACGGCTTGCGCAGAACCGCTTCGGAATTGACGAGATCGCGAATGGCCGCGGCGTCGGCATAGCCGGTGACGAGAAGCACGCCGAGGTTCGGCAAAGCGCCCCTGGCGCGCGTCGCCACCTGCGCGCCATTCATGCCCGGCATGGCGAAGTCCACCACCAGCAGGTCCGGAGCGTCGCTCGCGAGCCGCTGCAGTCCCTCCTGCCCGCCGGCCGCCTCGGTCACTTCGTAGCCAAGGGAGCGCAGGCACTGGACGATGAAGCGGCGAACGCTGGGATCGTCGTCGATCACCAATATGCGCTCGCCCTGGCTGAGCGGCGTTTCCTCCGGCGTCAGGTCGCCGGGACGCACGCGCTCGGCCGCGTCAGTGACGGGCAGCCAGATTTCGATCGTGGTTCCCATACCGACCGTGCTGTCGACCCGGACCGCGCCCCCCGACTGGGTGGCGATGCCGTAGACTTGGCTGAGGCCCAGGCCTGTGCCCTTGCCGACGCTCTTGGTTGTGAAGAAGGGATCGAAGACCTTCTGCAACAGCTCGGGCGGAATGCCGTGACCGGTATCGCCGACGGCCACCACGACGTGATCGCCCGGCTGGAGGCCCTCGCGCCATTCGTCCGACAGCCGGGTCGAGATCGTCACCTTACCGCCCTCGCCCATGGCGTCGCGGGCGTTGATGGCCAGGTTGAGCACGGCCAGTTCGAGCTGGTTGGCGTCGGCCTTGGCCCGGGCGTCTCCGGCGTCCAGAGCCATCCGCACCTCGACCGTGTGGCCCAGGGTTCGGGTCAGGAGATCGTCCATGCCGGCGATGAGGGCGTCGACCTCGATCGGCTGCAGGTCCAGTTGCTGGCTGCGCGAGAACGCCAGGAGCTGGGCGGTGAGCTTGGTCGCGCGCTCGACGCCTTCGCGGGCGTTGAGCGCCATGCGCTGGATCCGGGCGTCCTGACTGCGCCGCTCGATCATGTCGATATTGCCGACGATGGCGGTCAGGAGGTTGTTGAAGTCGTGGGCGATGCCGCCGGTCAGCTGGCCGATGGCGTCCATCTTCTGGGCCTGGACGAGCGCGGCCTGGGCCTGCTCGCGCTCGCTGATCTCGGCCAGCAGTCGCTCGTTGGCGATCTGGAGATCGCGGACGCTGTCGGCGATGCGCTGTTCCAGCGTCTCGTTCAGCAGCCGCAACTCGGCCTCGACGGTCTTGCGAGCGGTGATGTCTAGCGTGACCCCGGACAGACGGCGCGGCTCTTCCGCATGCCGGCGATTCAGCCGTCCCCTCACCTGCAGCCAGTGCCAGGCGCCGTCGGGCCAGGCGACGCGGTATTCGGCGTCGTAGTCCTCGCCGCCAGAGACGGACGCCTCCAACGCGCCTTTGCGCGAGGCCGCATCATCCGGATGCACGGCCGCTTCCACCTCGGCGAGCGAAAGGATGCGGTCGGCATCGCGCCCGAAATGCCCGCGAGCGGTCTCGGACATCGTCAGCGATCCGCTGTCTAGATCGAGATCCCATGCGCCTAGCCGTCCCGCTTCGAGGGCGAAGCGCAGCTGCTCTTCGGCTTTCATCTGCGCGAAAAGATGATCGCGCGCCCGATATTGGCGGTGGCGGGCGCGGATGGCCGAATGGGCGGCGCTGACCAGGGTTTCGGCGTTGATCGGCCGCTCCAGGAGCACGATGTTGCCGATCGCCTGCAGGCGCGCAGCATCGGCCTGGGTGCGTTTTCCCGGCTGCTTGGTGACGAGCACGATGAAGGGAAAGTCGGACCAGGCGGGCTGGCCGGCCAGCCAGTCGGTCAGGGCGTCCGTCGCCCCCTGGGCCAAGGCTTCCTCGGTCAGCACGGCCGCACCGGCCTCGTCTCCCAGCGCCCGCGTCAGCGCCGTGAGATCCGCACAGATCCGCGAGGCGTGGCCGACATTGGCCAGGGTTTCGGCGATCACCGGCGCGTCGCGTCCTCGCGGCGCCAGGATCAGGAAAGGCTCATCCATCCGGGCGCCGATCGCCTCGTCCCTCGCCGAGCATACCGACCTTGCCCTCGTAGGACGGCAAGCCCGTCATCACGCCCTGAAAGTCGGTCAGCGCTTCGCCGACCTCGATCCCCCCTTCTGTCAGGCGGATTTCGCGGATGGTCTTCTCGTGGGCGGCGGTGCGGCTCTTGACGGCCGAGATCGCCGTGCGCACCGAACCAGCCGCCTCGAAGAAGCGGAACAGCAAGATGCCGTCGCTGAGATAGCTGAGGTCGATATCGCTGCGCACCTCGCCGATGAAGCCATGCTGGCCCAGGATCAGCAGCGTCACCACGCCCTGCTGGTTCAGGTATGTCAGCAGCTCGTGCATCTGCAGGAACAGGAACTTCTGCCCCGGCATGGCCTGGAGATAGGCGTTGAGGCTGTCGATGACGACGGTCAACGCGCCCTGACGCTCGACGGCGTCGCGCACATGGAAGGCGAACTCGCCGGGCGACAGCTCCGCCGGATCGATGGCGCGGATCAGCAACCGCCCCGCCTCCAGGTGCGGCCGCAGGTCCATGCCCAGAGCCTTCGAGCGCGTCAGCAACGTCGTCAGGCCTTCGTCGAACAGGTAGTAGGCGACGGTCTCGCCGCGCTCCAGGGCGGTCAGGGCGCAACGCACCGAGGTCGTGGTCTTGCCGACGCCCGAGGGGCCGCTGATCAGGGTGTTGGTGCCGCGAGCCAGGCCGCCGCCCATCAGGGCGTCAACGCCCGGCGACCCGGTCGAGACCATCTGCTGGTCGAAATGGGCCGGGTGATTGGCCGCCACCAGGCGCTCGAACACCCGGATGCCGCCGGTATCCAGTTCGAAGTCGTGAAAGCCACCGCGATACTTGATGCCGCGCATCTTGATGACCTCCAGGCGGCGGCGCTGGGCGCCGTATTCCTGGGTCGTCCGCTGCAGGCTGATGACGCCGTGGGCGATGCTGTGCAGTTGGAGGTCGCCGTCCTCGGCTGTCTGGTCGTCGAGCAGCAGCACGGTGCACTTTCGCGTGGCGAAGAAGTGCTTCAGCGCCAGGATCTGCCGACGGTGGCGCAAAGGATTCTGGGCCAGCAGCCGCATCTCCGACAGGCTGTCGAAGACCACCCGCATCGGCTTGGTCTCCTCGACCTGCCGCATCACGCCGCGTGTCGTCTCGCCAAGCTCTACGTCCGAAGGATGGAGAACCGACTGCTCGCTGTCGGGATCCAGGCCTTCCTCGCTGACCAGTTCGAACAGCGCGATCCCGTCGAGCGACCAGCCGTGGCTGGCGGCCGCGGCGCGCAGTTCGGCGTCGGTCTCGGACAGGGTGATGTAGAGCCCGCTTTCGCCGACCTCGCGGCCCTTTAGCAGGAACTGCAACGCCAGGGTGGTCTTGCCCGACCCCGGCGTGCCCTCCACCAGATAGATGCGATCGCGCGTCAGGCCGCCGCCGAGGATGTCGTCCAGGCCAGGCACGCCGGTGCTGACCCGGACGTCACGATTTTCGACCGAGGCTTCCGACATGCTGGCTCCGCAAACGACGCGCCACCCGCGCGCGTACCCGATGAAACACCGGGCGTAAGGTTCAGTTTCAGGACGTGGCGCGATGTAAGCGCCCAGAGTTCCCAACCCGGAGCGCCCAAGAAGGATAAGGCGACGGTTTCCCGTCGCCTCGTCGTTCAGTCGAGCGCGCTAGAGCGCGCGGCGGCGGAAGATCAGGTGGTAGACGACCAGGACGATCACCGCCCCGACGAAGGCGACGAAGATGCTGTAGAGATTGATGCCGGTCGGGGCCGAATGGCCCAGAGAATTGAAGACGAAGCCGCCGACCAGCGCGCCGACGACGCCCAGCACGATGTCCACGACGATGCCTGAGCCCGTCTTGTTGATGACCTTGCTGGCCAGGAAGCCTGCAATCAGTCCGACCACGAGCCACGCGAGAATTGACATCGGAATACCTTTCAGACGCGAGGATCGCGTGCAGGGTTAAGCCGCGCTCAGTCCGATCGTTCCGTCGTCAGGCGTCCAGTCCCAATGCATGACGCCGACAGTGTTCGAGATAGGCCCCTTCGTGGGCGGCCGTCAGTTCCACCACGCTCGACCACAGCCAGGACGGCGCATCCAGCAGGCCCGAACGATTGCGGGCCAGTTCGGTCAGCCAAGCCAGTCGCGTCTGCGGCTCCATCTGCCGGCCATGGGCGTCGCCGACAACGCGGGCCAGCGAACGCGCCGAGGCCATGGCCTCGTCCGGCGTCAGACCCGTCAGCTCGATCTTCATGTCCTGCGGCATCAGCTCGCGCACGATCACCGACTTGCCCAACAGGCGGCAGGCGGCCATGCGATGACCGAGGTTCGGCGACAGGGCCAGGGCACCGGCGACGATGCGTTCGGCGTTGTCGCGCGGCATCACCGCGCCCGGATCGCGCGGCGCAGCGGCCTTGACCGCCTCCTTGAGGTCCAGGAAGCAGATGTCACGATCGCCCTCGCCGCCATCGACCTCCAGCAGAACCGCGAAACGCAGCCGCCCCAGCGAGCTGCAGCCCTTCATCCAGTAGGCTGCGTCGAGCAGGCGGATCTCGCTCTTGCGGTCGCGTGACTTGAGGCCGGTCACCAGGTTGCGGATCGGTTGGCCGAGGCACAGCTCTTCGAGCTCGCGCCGCTCGGCGCGGCTGACCGGCCAGAACCGCTTGCCGATCGGGATTTCGGGCCTGTCGCCGTTGAGGCGCTCGGCGGCCAGATGCTTCCAGGTGCGCTTGGTCGCCTCGCCCAGCACCGCGCCGATCATCGGCGGATGGCGCGACTTGGCCTCGAAGTCCTCGGCCAGAGCCGCCTCGTAGCCTTCGACGACGCCCTCAATCATCCGGGCGGTGATCACGCCCGGCAGGTCGGAGCCACGCGCGGCCGAGGCCAGCGACAGGCCCAGCCGGATCAAGTCGTGGGCCGGATTGCCGATCACCGTCTGGTCGAGATCGCGGATCTGGATATCGACCCGGCCCTTGGCGTCGGCCAGCGGCCCCATGTTTCCGATATGGCAGTCGCCGCAAATCCAGACCGGCGGCCCGCTGGGCAGCTTGCCGCCGCTGGCCTCGAGCCACTCGTAGAACTTGACGGTGCTGCCGCGCACATAGGCGTGGGCCGAGCGCGCCATCTTCAGATTACGGGTGCGGGTCAGGATCGGTCCGCGTTCGGAGGGTCGCGGCGCCCTGCTGCTCTTGTCCGCCAGGCTCTTGTCCAATCGCGCTTCGCCCATGCCCTGCCCCTCGACGCGCCCGGTCGGGCGCGGATGACCACAACGGCGGTTTGGATGTCGTGTTCCTGCGCCGGTCGCCAGCGCGGACCGTTTCCCCGGTCTCGCCGGTGCAACGACCTGCAAGCGGGCGGTGTTTGCTCCGTGCGCGGCCATCTGAAGGGCCCGCGCGGGGGAGTATCGATGCCCAGGACCGAAGACGCAGAGCCGCCGGTCGGCGAGATCCTGACGCCCGGCGCACGTCCCGAACGGACGGTCGCCAGGACCACCGGTCAGGCTCCGGCCGCGGCCGTGGCCGCCGCCCTGGCGGTCGACGCCGCGCGTGGCGTCGCTGTTCATATCGCCTCGAGCGAGCGGCGGGCCGAGGAAATCGGACGCGCCCTGGCGGGTCTTTCCGCCGACATCGAGGTGCTCATCCTGCCGCCTTGGGACTGCCTGCCCTACGACCGCGCTTCGCCGTCGCGCGACGTCATGGGCCGCCGCATGCGAACCTTGCGGGCCTTGGCGACCAAGGCGGTCGGTCCCCGCGTCCTGATCGCCTCGCCCGAAGCCTTGGTGCAGAAACTGCCGCCGCGAACCGTCCTTACGGCGGCTTTCATGACGCTGCGCTGCGGCGAGCCACTGGACCTGGCGGACCTGGCCCGGTTCGCCGCGCGCACGGGCTATGTCGTCGACGACCGCATCGACGAGCCCGGCGAGATCGCCTTCCTGGGCGAGGTGACCGACATCTTCCCCGCCGACGCCGCGCGCCCGGTTAGGATCATTCTCGACGAGGCCGGACAGGTCGCCGAGATCCGCCTCTACGATCCCCTGAGCCAGCGCACGGAGGGACAGGTTGAGGCGCTGCTGCTCGGCCCCGCCAGCGAATGGATCGCAGATGCGGCGGATGGAGACGCCGACCAAGACGAACCGGTCGCGCCCCGACCGCAAGGCCTGGAGCACAGCCTGGCCGATCGCTACGGCGCGCTGGAAACCCTGTTCGACTTGCTGCCCAAGGCGCGCGTCTCCCAGGACAGCAAGACCGCCGAGCGCCTGGCGGATGTCGAGTTGCATGTCATCGAGGCGTTCGAGGCCCGGCAGAGCCTGGGCGGGATCGACGGCCAGTCGCCGCCCTCCCCCGACGGCCTCTACCTGTTGGGTGAGGCGCTCGCCGCCGGCCTGGCGGGCTGGAAGGCGCGCGATCTCGACTTGGCGGGTGTCGCACCGATCCCGAACCTGGCGATCCAGCGCAATCCGGGACGGGCCTTCTGCGATCTGGTCGAGGACCAGCGCCAAGCCCACCACCGTGTGGTGCTGGCTGGCCTGAAGCACGAGCAACGGCCGCTGGCCAAGGCGCTGGTGCGGGGCCTCGACCTCAAGCCGAAACCTGTCGCGAACTGGGCCGCCGCCTTGGCGGCCGACCTCGGCGAAGTGGTCGCCCTGGAGGTCGATTTCGACGCCGGCTTCATCGACGCAGCCGCCGGCCTGGCGGTGATCGCCGCAAGCGACGTTGTCGGCGGCCGGATCGCGGCCAAAAGCGCGGCGAGCGCAACGGATATCCTGAGCGAGCCGGACCTGCGGATCGGCGACGTGGTGCTGCACGAGGACCACGGCGTCGGCGTGCTGCGTGACCTCAAGACGGTCGAGATCGACGGCTTGGACCGCGACACCCTGCAGCTGGAGTATCACGGCGGGGCCAGCGTCCTGGCCCCGATCGAGGAGATCGGCCGCATCTGGCGTTACGGCGCCGAAGCCTCGGCCGTCACTCTCGACCGCCTGAAGGGCGACGGCTGGCAGGCCCGCCGGGCGCAGGTCAGTCACCAAGTCGACGAGACCGCGGTTCAACTGGTCGCCCTGGCCAAGGCGCGGCAGGCCAGGACGTGCGAACCGATCGTCCCGCCCAAGGCGGCCTACGCCAAGTTCGCCGCCCGCTTCGCCTATCCGGAGACCCCCGACCAGTCGGCCGCCATCGAGGCCGTGCTGGCCGACCTGGCCAGCGGCCGTCCGATGGATCGGCTGGTGTGCGGCGACGTCGGCTTTGGCAAGACCGAGGTCGCCCTGCGCGC
The DNA here is from genome assembly GCF_016135805.1 of Caulobacter hibisci. Taxonomy (GTDB): domain Bacteria; phylum Pseudomonadota; class Alphaproteobacteria; order Caulobacterales; family Caulobacteraceae; genus Caulobacter; species Caulobacter hibisci. The sequence goes on along the minus strand of NZ_JADWOX010000002.1, from coordinate 273,722 downwards.
CGCCGCCGCCGTCGCCCTGAGCGGACGGCAGGTCGCCATCGCCGCCCCGACCACGGTGCTGGCCCGCCAGCACTACGACACCTTCCGCCGGCGTTTCGCCGGCACGGGGATCGGCGTCGCCCACCTGTCGCGGCTGGTGACGCCGGCCGAGGCCCGTATTGTCAGGCAGGGCCTGGAAAGCGGCGAGGTCCGTATCGTCATCGGCACCCAGGCCCTGGCCGGCAAGGACTTGGCCTTCGACAACCTGGGCCTGATGATCATCGACGAGGAGCAGAAGTTCGGGGCGGCGCTGAAGGCGCAACTGCGCGACCTGGCCCAGGACGGGCACCTCTTGACCCTGACCGCCACCCCGATCCCGCGCACCTTGCAGGCGGCCATGGTCGGCATCCAGGACGTCAGCCTGATCGCCAGCCCGCCGGCCCGGCGCCGGCCGATCCGCACGTTCCTGGCGCCGTTCGATCCAGCCAGCCTGCGGACCGCCCTTATGCGCGAGAAGCGGCGCGGCGGTCAGAGCTTCTTCGTCGTGCCGCGCATCGAGGACATCGCGCCCCTGGCCGAGCGGTTGGCGGAGCTGGCGCCGGAGCTTTCCGTGCGCATCGCTCACGGGGCCCTGCCGGCCGAGGAGGCAGACGCGGTGATGGTCGGCTTCGCCGATGGCGACGGCGACGTGCTGCTGGCCACCAACATCATCGAGAGCGGGCTGGACGTGCCGAGGGCCAACACCATGCTGGTCTGGCGCCCCGACCGCTTTGGCCTGTCGCAACTGCACCAGCTGCGGGGTCGGGTCGGCCGAGGACGGGTGCAGGGCATAGCCTACCTGCTGGCCGATCCGGACGACGACATGTCCGACGCCACCCGCGCGCGCCTGTCGACACTGGAGGCCTTCGATCGGCTGGGCTCGGGCCTGGCGATCAGCGCCCGAGACCTGGATTTGCGCGGCGGCGGCGACCTGGTCGGCGACGACCAGGCCGGACATATCAAGATGATCGGGGCGGCCCTGTATCAGCGCCTGCTGGAGCGGGCAGTGCGGGTGGCGCGCGGCGAGGTCGAGGCGGCCGATTGGACGCCCGTGCTGAACCTGGGCCAAGCGGGCGCCATCCCGCTGGACTACGTTCCCGACCCGGTCACGAGGATCAACCTCTACGCCCGACTGGCGCGCCTTGCGAACCTGGCCGAGATCGACGCCTTCGAGGAGGAGCTCGACGACCGGTTTGGGCCAACGCCGGAGCTCGCCGCCAGCCTGCTGGACCTCGCCCGATTGCAGCTTCTGGCCCGCGCGGCCGAGGTCCGCCAAGTCAGCGCCGGCCCCAAGGGCTTGGCCCTGGCTATGTCGCCCGAAGCCGCCAAAGGCGCGCTCGCCCGCGTCGCGTCCATCGCGCCCCAGGCCCGGCTGGACGAGGACAGAGTGCTGATCGCCGGCGCCTTCGACGACGCTGATCGGCGTCGACACTTGGTCGAACGCCTACTCCTCGCGCTCGCCGGCTGATCCGGCGCCCGTCCTTTCGCGGCAGGGCCGCCGATTTCATCGAACCGTCTGGCCCGCAAAGCTGTTTCCAAAGCCTAGCCCGTAGGACGCCAATGCCCCCTTCCCCGCCGTCGAAGCCCAAGGTCCGCGTCAAACCCTACGAGGGGCCGGCCGGCGGCTACGGATCGCTCTACGGCATGGCCAAGGTGGCCTTGCACGCCGCGCCGCCGCCGGTCGAGACGGGGCGGCAGCTGCTGCGGCAGAACAAGGCCGAGGGCTTTGCCTGCGTCAGCTGCGCCTGGCCCAAGCCCGCCAAGCCGCATCCGGCGGAATTCTGCGAAAACGGCGCCAAGGCTACGGCCTGGGACCTGACCCGTCGGCGCTGCACGCCGGAGTTCTTCGCCCGCCACACGCTGACGGAGCTGCTGGACTGGAGCGACTATGATCTCGAACAGGCCGGTCGCCTGACCGACCCTATGCGCTACGACGCCGCCAACGATCGCTACGTTCCGTGCCGCTGGGACGAGGCGTTCGCGACGATCGGCGCCGAGCTAAAGGCGCTCGACCCGACCAAGGTGACCTTCTACGCCTCGGGCCGCGCATCGCTGGAGACGTCCTACATGTGGGCGCTGATGGCGCGGCTCTACGGCAGCCAGAACCTGCCCGACAGCTCCAACATGTGCCACGAGTCCACCTCGGTGGGCCTCAAGCAGAGCATCGGCTCGCCGGTCGGCACGGTGCTGCTGGAGGACTTCGAAGCCACGGACGCCATCTTCTTTTTCGGTCAGAACGTCGGGTCCAACAGCCCGCGCCTGCTGCACGACCTGCAAAAAGCGGTGCGGCGCGGCGTGCCGATCGTGACCTTCAACCCGTTGAGGGAAGCGGGGCTGGAGCGGTTCCAGAACCCGCAGTCGTTCCAGATGGTCACCGGCCAGGCGACCAAGATCAGCGTCCAGTATCACCAGCCTCGCGCCGGCGGGGACCTGGCGGTGCTGACCGGGCTGTGCAAGGCCGTGATCGCCGCCGACGAGGCGGCCCAGGCGACCGGCGGCCTGCCGGTGCTCGACCACGGCTTCATCGCCGATCACACCCAGGGTTTCGAGGCCTTCGCCGCCTTCTGCCGGGACACGGGCTGGGACGAGATCGAGGCGGCCAGCGGCCTGCTCCGCGCCGACCTCGAAGCCGCTGCGGCTGTCTACGCCGCCGCCCCCGCCGCGATCTGCGTCTACGGCATGGGGCTGACCCAGCATGTGCTCGGCGTCGAGAACGTTCACATGGTCTGCAACCTGCTGCTGCTGCGCGGCAATGTCGGCCGGCCCGGGACCGGCCCCTGCCCCGTGCGCGGCCATTCCAACGTGCAGGGCCAGCGCACGGTCGGGATCACCGAGAAGCCGGAGCTGGCGCCGCTCGACATCCTCAAGGCGCAGTACGGCTTCGAGCCGCCGCGCGAGAAGGGCTGGAACACGGTCGAGGTCTGCGAGGCGGTGTTGAAAGGCGAGGCCGAGGGCTTCGTGAGCCTGGGCGGCAACTTCCTGCGCGCGGTTCCCGACAGCCCGCGCGTCGAGGCCGCCTGGCGTCGCCAGAGACTGACGGTGCAGATCGCCACCAAGCTCAATCGCAGCCACCTGGTCTGCGGCCAAACCGCTTATCTGCTGCCATGCCTGTCCCGCATCGAGCGCGACGAGCAGGCGACCGGCCCGCAGACGGTCTCGGTGGAGGACAGCTCCAGCTGCATCCACGCCTCGTTCGGCGACAAGACTCCTGCTGGCCCGAACCTGCGCTCCGAACCGGCGATCGTCGCAGGCATCGCCAAGGCGACTCTGCCGCCCAACTCCAAGCTCGATTGGGACGCCTGGCTAGGCGACTACGCGCTTGTCCGCGACGCCATCGAGGCGACCTATCCCGACTGGTTCAAGGGCTTCAACCAGCGCTTCCACCAACCCGGCGGCTTCCACCGGCCCAACAAGGCCCGGCTGCGCAACTTCTCCGAAGCGACCGGCGGCAAGGCCAATTTTCTCAAGCCTTCGAGCCTGTCGGCCACCGGCTTCGAGGACGCCCCGGATATCTTCCGCCTGATGACCCTGCGGTCGAACGACCAGTTCAACACCACCGTCTACGGCTACGAGGACCGGTTCCGAGGCGTCAGCGGCGGCCGTGACGTGCTGTTCGTCAACCGCGACGACATGCGCTCGCTGGGCCTGGTCGAAGGCCGGCGCGCCGGCCTCGCCACCGTCGCCGAGGACGGGGTCGAGCGTACGATGAGCGGCCTGCGCGTCACCGGCTACGACATTCCGCGCGGGTGCCTGGGAACCTACTATCCCGAATGCAACGTCCTTGTGCCGGTGGGCCACCACGCCCAGGGCAGCATGACCCCGGCCTCCAAGAGTGTGCCCGTGCGGATCGTGCCGGAATAGGCTCAGCCTAGGTCCACGACAGCGGCGGGCTCGTGCAGCGGGCAACCGGTGCGCGTCAGGCGAAACGCCTGCGAGGCCTGATAGACGGCCTTGCGCACGCGCATGATCGAACCGAGCGGCTGGTGGGCGGCCAAGCCGTGCCAGGGGCTGAAGGCGGACGCATCGTTTATCCGCGGCGAGCGGGCCTCGTCCCAGCTGGCCTGCGGGCCGACCACGAGACGGGCGACCGGCAGATACGGGCTTTCGTCTTCCGGCCAGGGCTCGTGGGCGTCCTCGATCGGCATGGTGTCGGCATTGGTGCGCAGCTGGACCACGACCTCCCACTCCCCGCCCTGGCCAGCGAAGAACTCGGCGACCGCCTCGCGCAGGCCGTCCGGCTTGCCGTCGAGGTCGACCGGCTTGTCGGTCAGAGCCGTCAGGGCCGGCGCGATTGGGCGCACGCCGAGCTTGGCGACATGATCGCCGAACCGGATCGGGGCCATGCTGAAGAAGCTTTCGCCCAGGATATGCGTCCTGGGATGGCCGCCCAGCGATTTCAGGGTCGCGCTCTGCCCGCCCGCCGCCTCGACCAGGGTCTCGGCGCCGCCCAGCACCGCCGACAGCACCTTCTTCAGGCCCTCGGCCTTGTCGGTGGTGGCCGCCAGCAGCTTGACATTGGCCAGGAACGCCTTGGCGTTGGGCGTGGCGAAGGCCTTGCCATTGACCAGCAGGAAGTCCTGGGTCGTCGCGCCCTCGGACCCCGGCAGGCGCTCGCCTTCGACGTCGAACACCTTGATCGCCAAGCCGCGCGGGGTGGAGACCTTGTCGTCAAGGATATCGCCCGGCGAGGTCGAGAACCGCATCACCACGTCGTGGGCGCCGGCCTGGGCGAAGAGACCTTGGGCTAGCACCGGCGGCAGGTCCTGCGGCACGATCAACTGGCCCTGGACGAGGCCGTGCGGCTTGGCATGCACCGCCCGCATGGCATGACCGCCGTCCTCGTAGGTAATCTCGGCGATCTTGCGCATCTGCTCGATCAGGCCCTGGGTCGTCTCGGCCTCGCCCTTTTCGGGGGTCTCGATCGACGGGTCGTAGGGCAGCGGGCGGATGGCGGGGTCGAGGGTCATGGCGGCTCCAGGGTCGGCGTCCCATGCCAACCCGGCAGCCGGTGCAAGCGTTCCGCCGAACGATCTGAACCAAAGGTCGTCCGGCCGTGTTGTCCTCGCGCCCCAGATGCGAGCCCGACATGTACGAAGATCCCTCCGCCATCGCGCTGCACCTGACCGTCAATGGCGAGGCGCGCGATCTGCGGGCCGCGCCCTGGGTGACCCTGCTCGACCTGCTGCGCGAAACCCTCAAGCTGACCGGCTCGAAAAAGGGCTGCGACCATGGCCAGTGCGGCGCCTGCACGGTGATGATCGACGGCCGACGGGTGAACAGCTGCCTCGTGCTGGCGGTGACCCGCGACGGCGCCGAGGTCGTCACCATCGAGGGCCTGGCCGAAGGCGGGACGCTGCACCCGCTGCAGCAGGCCTTCATCGACCATGACGCCCTGCAGTGCGGCTATTGCACGCCCGGTCAGATCTGCTCGGCGGTCGGCCTGCTCGCCGAAGGAAACGCCCATTGCCGCGACGACGTGCGCGAACTGATGAGCGGCAATCTCTGCCGCTGCGGGGCCTACACGCACATCGTTGACGCCATCGAGATGGTGCGCCTCGGCGCGGTCGAGGCCGCAGCGTGAACCGCTTTTCCTATGTCCGCGCAACCAGTCTCGACGAGGCGCTGAGCGCCCTGGCCGTGCCCGGCGCGGCGATCCTGGCCGGCGGCACCAATCTCGTCGACCTGATGAAGTACGACGTCGCCAAGCCGGCGCGTCTGGTCGATATCAGCCGCCTGCCGCTGGGCGGGATCACGGCGCTGGACGACGGCGGCCTGCGGCTCGGCGCGCTGACGCCGAACGCCGACACCGCCTATGACGCCCGCATCCAGGCTCGGGCGCCGTTACTGGCCAGCGCCATCCTCGCCGGGGCGTCGGCCCAACTGCGCAACGTCGCCACCACCGGCGGCAACCTGCTTCAGCGCACCCGCTGCGCCTATTTCTACGACCCCTGCATGCCCTGCAACAAACGCGAGCCGGGCTCGGGCTGCCCGGCCATAGGCGGCGTCAACCGCATGCACGCCATCCTCGGTACGAGCGAGGCCTGCATTGCGGTGCACCCCTCAGACATGTGCGTGGCCCTGGCGGCGCTGGACGCCCGCATCAATGTCGAGAGCCCAGGCGGCGCCCGCGTGATCCCGATCGCGGAGTTCCATCGCCTGCCCGGCGATCAGCCGCAGACCGACAGCACACTCGGAGCTGATGAAATCATAACGTCGGTGGACCTGCCGGCCGATCGCTTCGGACCTCACCACAGCTATCTGAAGCTGCGTGACCGGCTGTCCTACGCCTTCGCGCTGGTCTCGGTCGCCGCAGGCTTGAGGCTGGAGGACGGCGTGATCGTCGAGGCCCGTATCGCCTTGGGCGGCGTCGCACACAAGCCCTGGCGGGATCGAGAGGCCGAGGCCCTGCTGGTCGGCTCCGCGCCCGATCGCGAAGCTTTCGACCACGCAGCCCGGGCCATTCTCGCCCCCGCTGTCGGTCGTGGCGGCAACGATTACAAGATCGAGCTGGCCCGCCGCGCCGTGGTCCGCGCGCTTTCCCAGGCGGCGGCCGGCGCGCCGCAGTCCCAATCCGACAAGAAGGTGCGCTGATGGCCGACGGCGGTATGGCGATCGGCAAGCCCATCAGCCGCATCGACGGATCCAAGAAGGTCACCGGCCAGGCGCTCTACGCCGCCGAATACGACGCGCCCGGCCTGCTGCATGCGGCCGTGGTGTCGTCACGGATCGCCAAGGGAAAGATCATCGCCATCGACGCGATCGAGGCCCTTGCCCTGCCCGGCGTCATCGCCGTGCTGACCCATGAGAACCGCCCGCACGTGGCTGCCTTCCGCTATGCCTACAAGGACACGGTCGGCCCGCCCGGCGGTCCGTTCAAGCCTCTGCACGACGGCAAGATCCGCTTCGCCGACCAGCCCGTGGCCGTGGTCATCGGCGAGAACTACGAAGCCGCCCGCGACGGGGCCGCCCTGGTGCGGATCACCTACGAGGAAGAGGCCTTCGAGACCGATCTCGACGTCGCCAAGGCAGAGCCCTTCAAACCCAAGCTGCCGCGCATCGGCGTCAAGCCCGCGCCCAAGAGCCGAGGCGACTTCGATGCCGCCTTCGCCGCCGCGGCGATCAAGATCTCGGCCGCGTACGAGACCGCAGCCCAGCACCACAACGCCATGGAGCTGTTCGCCACTACCGTGGTCTGGGAGGGCGAAGACAAGATCACCGTCTACGACAAGACCCAGGGCTCGCAGAACGTACAGCTCTATCTAAAGCAGGCGCTGGGCTTCAAACTGAAGAACGTGCGGGTGGTCAACGCCTTCGTCGGCGGAGCCTTCGGCTCGGGGCTGCGGCCGGCTCACTCAGCCTTCCTGGCCACACTGGCCGCCAAGCACCTGAAGCGCTCGGTGCGGCTGGTGCTGACCCGCGCCCAGATGTTCTCGATCACCTATCGCGCCGACACTCGCCAGGAGATCGCCCTGGCCTGCGACGCCGACGGCCGGCTGCTGGCGGTTCGGCACGCCTGCGTGGCGGCGACCTCCAAGAACGAGGACCAGCAGGAGACGGTCGTCAACTGGGCGGGCCTGGCCTATGCCTGCGAGAACGTCGCCTTCGACTACCAGCTGGCCCGGGTCGACACCCCCACGCCCGGCGACATGCGCGCGCCCGGCGCGGCGGTCGGCGTGCATGTGCTGGAATGCGCCATGGACGAGCTGGCCTATGCCGCCGGCATCGATCCGCTGGAACTGCGTCTGCGCAACTGGGTCGAACACGACCAGAACGACAACCTACCCCTGACCTCCAAGGCCCAGAAAGCCTGCTATGCGCAGGCCGCCCAGCGCTTCGGCTGGAGCGAGCGCAGCTTTGGCCCGCGGACGATGCGCGACGGCCAAGACCTGATCGGCTGGGGCATGGCCGGCGGCGTCTGGGACGCCTTCGTGGCTCCCGTCCCCACCCGCGCCCGCGTCACCTGGCGGCGCGACGGCCGGCTGGAGGTCGCCGCCGCCGCCAGCGACATCGGCACCGGCACCTACACCATCCTGGCCCAGATCGCGGCCGAGGCCTTCGGCGTTCCGGTCGAGCAGGTCGAGGTGTGGCTGGGCGACTCCACCCTGCCCTTCAACCCAGTGGAAGGCGGCTCGTGGATGGCGGCCAGCACCGGAGCGGCTGTGGCCAGGGCCTGTGACAAGCTGAAGGTCGCGCTGGTCAAGGCGGCCAGGAAGCAGTTCAAGCTGCGAGGCCGCAAGGGCGCTTTGAGCGTGTCGCGCGACGCCGTGATCGGAGAAGCCCTCCCAAGCAGGGCCGTATCATTGAACGAGATTGTGACCGCCGCCGGTCAGGACATTACCGCCACCGGCACGACCCTTCCGGATCTCGCCGGACAGCGGAAGCACGCCAGCTACGTCCACTCGGCGGTGTTCGCCGAGGTGCGGGTCGACGAGGACCTAGGTGTCATCCGGGTGAAACGTATCGTCAGCGCCATCGCCGCCGGCCGCATCCTCAATCCCAAGACCGCCGGCAGCCAGATCATCGGCGGCGTGGTCATGGGTATCGGCCAGGCGCTGCACGAGGAGGCGCAGACCGACCACCGCTTCGGCAAGGTCATGAACCACAGCTTCCAGGACTACCACATCCCCGCCAACGCCGACGTCGGCGCCATCGAGGTGATCTTCGTCCAGGAACACGATCCCGACGTCAGCCCCCTGGGCGTCAAGGGCGTCGGCGAGATCGGTCTCGTGGGCGTAACTGCCGCAATCGCCAACGCGGTCTTCCACGCCACCGGCAAGCGGATCAGAAGCACGCCGATCACCATCGACAAGCTGATCTCGGCATAGCGCCCCGCGCACCTTGATCAGAGAAAGCCGCCGCCCTGCCGGGACGCCCATGCATCTCCTTCATCAGCTTTGCCTCAGCCGGCCTCCCGGCTCCCCAATCGCTGCACCTCAGCGGCGGCGGGCCTGGTGGTCATGTCGTCTCCGTAGGATGGGCCTTTTAAACCCATCACGCTCAACGGAGGTTGCGCTGTTCTCTACGCAAACTCAGGCGAAGCCGGCTTGTGACTGGTCCTCCTCGTGCACAGCAACACAATTTCTGTCCTACTCTGAGACCGCTCGTGCCATGCTCGCCCAAGTCGTCTTTCGAGGCTGTGTTGACCGCATTTGACTTCCTTCCGCGGCGGACCGACGCCCCACGGCTTCTGTTTCTCGCGGTTGCTTATCTTGCGTTAGCCTTGGCCGGCCTGAATTGGGGCGCTTACAGAGGCGCGAGCACCGCGGTTTGGCCGGCGTCCGGCGTGGCGTTCGCAGCATTGCTGCTCGGTGGCGCGCGGCTCTGGCCAGCGATATTTTTCGGCCGGTTGGCCGCGGCCCTGATCGTCGATAGCGCTCCTCCCTTCTGGGCAGACGCTGTAATCGCCCTGGTTAGCGCGCTCAGCGCAGCTGTCCCGGCCGGCGTCTTGAACCGCAAGATCCGGTTCGATCCGAGCCTCGCCAGTATGCGAGACGCGGTGATCTTCATCCTTGCCGCTTTGATCGGAGCAGCCATCTCGGCGGTTCCCGGCGTGGCGGCGCTAGTGGCCAGCCAGGTCAGCCCTGCAGCTAAAGGTGGCTTGGCCCTCGTCACCTGGTTCGTGGGCCATTTCACTGGCACGTTGCTGGTCGCGCCTTTGATTTTGTCTTGGAGCCGAACCAAGTCCAACCTTCCATCAGGGCGACTCCTCACCGGCGTTACAGCAGGTTCGCTCGCACCGTTCCTCGTATTTCTCGACCTCACGCCGTTGCCGTTACGCACCTGGCACCTGTTCCCGGTGCTGGCTTGGGTGGCGATCGCAACCCGGGTTCGCGGGGTAAGCCTGGCGCTCGTGGCCACCGCCGTGGCGGCCCTCGTCAGCGTGAGCCTCGGCATAGGGCCGCTGGCCGCTCTGACGGCGGGCTCGTCCGCGCCGGCGCTGCACGCGGCCGATTTCATAGCGATCACGGCTGCAACGCTGTTGCTGCTAGCGGCCGCAACGGACGAAGGCCGCACGCAGTCGGCGCTCGCGCGAGCGCAGGCGACGAAGGCCGCCGTATTCGACGCCGCACTGGACGCGATCGTCACCATGACCGCCGACGGCCGTGTGGTGGACTGGAACGGCCAGGCCGAGCGGATGTTCGGATTGCCCCGTGCACAAGCCGTCGGTCGCGACCTTGCTGATCTGATCGTTCCCGCAGCCTTTCGCGACGCCCATCGCAGGGGCTTGGAACATTACGTCCGAACCGGCCGCTCGACGGTGCTGGGTCGAAGGCTCGAGATGCATGCCCTGCGTCAAGGAAAGGCATTCCCCGTTGAAATCTCGATCAATGTCGTGGGCCTCGAAGACGGTCTTCACTTCACGGCCTACCTGCGCGATCTCACCGATCTGGTCGACGCGCGCGAGCGTCTCGCCGAGCAGGATCAGAGGCTGCGGGCGACCTATGAACGCGCCTCGGTCGGCATCGCCGAGGTCGATCCGAACGGTCGGATCCTCAAGGTCAACGAGCAACTGTGTACGATAACGGGCCGCGATCGCGCCGAACTCCTGAATATGACCATCTGGGACGACAGCGCCCCCGAGCAACAGGTCGAAGAGCGTGAACTGTTCAGCCGTCAGATGGCTGGCAAGCTTGATAGCTACGCTCTCGAAAAGACATTCGTGCGCGGCGATGGCCAGGCGGCATGGGTGGAACTGAGGGCGTCCAGGGTCGATGGCGCCGACGGCAGACCGCCCTACGGGGTCCGTGTGGTGCGCGATATCACTCTGGAGAAAGGTTGGGCGCGCCAGCAGTCGCTGTTGATCAACGAGCTAAACCATCGGGTCAAGAATACCCTCACCACCGTCCAATCGATCACTTTCCAGACGTTGCGGAATAACGGCGCCCCACCAGATCTTCAGGCGGCGATCGAGAGCCGGCTGGTGGCGCTCTCCCAGGCTCACGACGTACTGACTAGGCAGAACTGGGAGAGCGCCAGCCTCGCGGAGATCGTTTCGGTGGCGGCTGCCCCCTACGTCGTCGACAAAGCCGCGCGCCTTCGCGTCATCGGTCCCGATGTCGGACTGCCGCCGCAGGTCGCCCTGGGTTTTGCGATGGCCTTGCAGGAACTGGCGACCAACGCGCTCAAGCACGGCGCCTGGTCGGCGCCCGAGGGCGTGGTCGAAATCTCATGGCGCCTAGATGGCGCCGATCAGGACCATCTGGAAATGACCTGGCGGGAAACCGGCGGCCCGCCCGTTACAGCGCCGAGGCGACGCGGGTTCGGCACGCGGCTGCTCGAGCGCGGCATCGGCGCCGAGGTCGGCGGCGCCTGCGTCATCGACTTCGCCCCAACCGGCCTGGTTTGTCACATCTCGGCGTCAATCGTCGGAACGGATGCGCGGTCCGCAGGCAACGAGTTCGCCAAGCGACGATAGGGACCAAACGCTCGTCCCGTGAGGACGCGAGCCCGCGGCTGCGTCTTTTACCCCGAGGACCTCAGTTCATCGGCCATGACGACCTCGGCCTCGACCCGGCGTACGCCGCGCTCGGCGAACCAATCGCAAAGCGCGCCGAGCAGCAGTTCCCCGACGCCGCCGTCGGCGATGGCTGGCCGATACATCCAGATCGGTGATCAGGCCATGCTCGCCTGGCTCGAAATAGGCCGGTCGGCGCCCGCCTATGCCGTAGCCGACGATCTGTTCGCCGAGCAAGGCGACTACCACCGCGCTGTCCTCGGCGTCGATCCGACCGACGACAAAGCTTTCGAAGGCAAGGTGGCCCTCGGCGCTGGGACGAAAGATGGGATCACGATCGCAGTGCAGCGTCATGGACTCGCGCCATAGAACGACGATCGTCGCCACGCCGTCGAGCTTTGCTTGCCGGATCGGTGGCCGCCAAAGCCATCTGCCAGCCGTGCTCGGCTGGGTTCTCGTAACGATCCAGCCCCAGCGGTTTGACCTTGCGGGTCACGCCTTGGGGTCCACAGAGAGCGGACCACTGAGTCCGAAGCGACCATCGGACCGAGCATTGAGGCCGCACAATCTTGTGTTGAACAAACCTCACTTGCCTACGGACGCGCGTCCCCGTCTCTATGGCGACGAGGGCCGTCGCAGACAGTCGTAGAGGACTCCCCCGCGTGGATAATTTCGGCCAGCTCAATGTGTTCATCCAGGCCGCCGAGACCCGCAACTTCACCTTGGCGGGACGCAATCTCGGCATCTCGTCGTCGGGCGTCGGCAAGGCCGTGGCCAGGCTGGAGGAGCGGCTGGGGGTGCGGCTCTTTCATCGCAGCACCCGCTCCATCGCCCTGACGCCGGAGGGCGAGGTCTTTCTCGAGCGTTGCCAGCGCATCCAGGGCGAGATCGCCCAGGCCGAGGCCGAGCTGACGGAGGGCCAGGGCGCGCCGCGCGGGCGCCTGCGTGTCAGCCTGCCACTGGTGGGCATGCTGATGATGCCAGCCCTGACCGGCTTCATGCGGGCCTATCCCTGCGTCGAGCTGGATCTCGACTTCACCGACCGGATCGTCGACCTGATCAACGAGGGTTTCGACGTGGTGGTGCGCACCGGCGAGGCCAGCGACTCCCAACTGATCACCCGCACCCTGGGCACGTTCGGCCACCGGCTGGTCGGCGCGCCGGCCTATTTCGCGCGCCACGGCGCTCCCGCGGCGCCCGAGGACCTGCTCGGCCACGCCTGCCTGCATCACAAGTATCCGGCGACCGGCAAGCTGGCGCCCTGGCGGCTGCTGCGGGACGGCGCGGAGCTGTCTCTGGACCTGCCGCGCAGCGTGGTCGCCAGCACGATCGAGCCGCTGGTGCAGATGGCCGAGCAGGGCATGGGCGTTGCCTGTTTGCCCGACTACGCCGTGCACGCCCAACTGCAGGACGGACGTCTGGTCCCGGTGCTGGACCCCTACGTCGCCCATCGCGGCGTCTTCCGGGCGCTGTGGCCGCAGAGCCGGTTCAACTCGCCCAAAGTCAAGCTGTTCGTCGATTTCCTGGCCGGCGCCCTGCTGCCCGCCCAACCTTCGGCCCAGCGTTTGAGTGCGGCATAGCGGACCAATTCGTCCGCAATAACCGGACAATCGCCAGGATTATCGCCCAGGCCACCGACGCCTAGGGTCCGCCTCCCGTCCGAAAGGACAAGGAGGGCAGATGCGCCGGCGCGGCGAACAGATGATCCTGGGCTTGTTCGTGCACCCGGCCGGCCACCACGTGGCCGCCTGGCGCGATCCGACTGCGTGGACCCTGCGCCGCCTGTCCGAGCATGTCGCTCTGGCGCGGCAGGCCGAGGCTGCGGGCTTTGACCTCTACTTCCTCGCCGACTTCGTGGAGGTGCAACTGGAGTCGCCGGAGGCCGCCAGCCGCAAGGCCCACAACGGCGTCTATGGCTTCGAGCCGCTCACCCTGCTCTCGGCTCTGGCCGCGACCACCAGCACGATCGGGCTCGTCGCCACCGCCTCGACCAGCTTTTCGGACCCGTACGTCCTGGCCCGCCAGTACGCCTCCCTCGACCATCTCAGCGATGGCCGGGCCGGCTGGAACGCCGTCACTTCGGCCGACCCCGGCGCGGCCTTCAACTTCGGACACCAGGCGCCGATCCCGCACGCCGACCGCTACGCCCGGGCCGAGGAATTCGTCGATGTCGTCCGCGGGCTTTGGGACAGCTGGGACGACAGCGCCTTCCAGCAGCGGCCGGTTCTTCGATCCGAACGGCCTCCACCGCCTCGACCATGCTGGAGAGCACTTTCGGGTTCGCGGCCCTCTGAACATTCCCCGCCCGCCGCAGGGGCGGCCAATCATCGTCCAGGCCGGAAGCTCCGAGCCCGGCAAGGCCTTGGCCGCCCGCACCGCCGATCTGGTCTTCACCGCGCAATCCAGCCCCGAGAGCGCCGCGGCCTTCTATGCCGACCTCAAGGGCCGCCTGCCCGCCCACGGCCGTCGCCCGGGCGACCTCAAGATCCTGCCCGGTGTCGTGCCGATCGTCGCCCCGACCCGGCAGGAGGCGCAGGCCAAACTGGAAGCCCTGCAGTCCCTCGTCGATCCGATCGTGGGCCTGGACCTCCTGCGCAACCTCTCCGGCGGGGACCCGCTGCCGCCGCTGGATCTGGACGCGCCCCTGCCGGCCCGGCCGCCCTCGCAGACCGCCCAGGGTCGACAGTCGCTGGTGCTGGACCTTGCCCGGCGCGAAGGGCTCAGCGTTCGACAGCTCTATCAGCGCCTGGCGCCCGGTCGCGGTCATTGGCAGGTGGTGGGCGATCCCATCGACGTCGCCGATGCGCTGGAGGCGATGTTCGAGGCCTACGGATGCGACGGGTTCAATCTCATGCCCGCCACCCTTCCAGGCGGCCTCACCGATTTCATCGATCTCGTCCTGCCCGAACTTGTCCGGCGTGGTCGCATCACACCCGCAAGCCGCGCGACCAGCTTGCGCGAGCGTCTGGGCCTTGGCCGCCCGACCTGGCCGCACGGACCGCCGGACGCCATCAGCGCCGCCTCTTGAACGATGGAACCCGCCGCATTGGTCACGCCCTTCCGCCGCGCAGCGCCGGGAGCGCACCCGTACGCCAATTCAGAATTTTTCACTTATAATTCAATATCTTATATTCAACATAATCGTTTGATCGCCCCACCCAACCGTGGAATTGCCGCAAGCCGAAACCAGTTCTGGGGGACACCTTGCGACAGATCCAAACGCCGGCGCGTCCGCGCCTCAAACGCCGCCTCATTGCGGGCGTCGCGCTCGCCTTCGTCAGCTTCTCGGCCGCCCACGCGGCCGACCCCGACCTTGCGGACGCGCCCGACGCCTCGGCGGCCGAGGTCGATCGCGTGGTCGTGACCGCCGCCAAGCAAACCGAGCGAAAGGCGGCCCTGGCCCAGGGCGACCCGGCCTCGATCTCGGTGCTGACGGCGGATGTGCTGGAGCGCCGGGGCGTGGCCAGCACGCTGGACCTCGTCAACCTGACGCCCAACCTCTACCAGCCGCGCAACACGATGAGCTACTCGGCCGCCCAGTATTTCCTGCGCGGCATCGGCGAGTTGGACGCCCAGGGCGAGCCCTCGGTCGGCACCTTCGTCGACGGGGTCTACATCACCCGCAATCTCGGCGCGATGCAGGAGCTTCTGGATGTCGCCGACATCCAGGTCGACCGCGGCCCGGTGATCCACCTGGGCCACCAGGTCGAGGGCGGCGCGGTGCGGCTGACCACCGTGGTTCCCGACAACCAGGTCCGGCGCGAACTGCTGGCGGGCTACGGCTCGTTCGACGAGATCAAGCTGGGCGTCCTGGTCAGCGGTCCGATTGTCGAGGACAAGGTCTATGGCAGCTTCGCCATCAGCCGCCACCAGCGCGATGGGACCGACTACAACCGCACCCTAGGCCGCCGCGAGAACGACATCGCCCTCACCCAGGCCCGCGCCAAGCTGCGGTTCACGCCGAACGCCGACCTCGACTTCACCCTGGCCCTGGATGGCACCGCCGACGACAGCCTCAATCGCGGCTACGGCAACCTGCTCAACGCCGACAAGTACGCGCTGAATTCACCGATCTACCCGAAGAACCGCTATCGGCAGGCCGGCGTGACGGCGACCACGCTCTACAGGCTTTCGCCGGACTGGAGCCTGTCCAGCGTCACAGCATGGCGAGTGTTCGAGGACCACGCCAACTACGACAACACCGGCGACCGCTTCGCCCGCAATTCCTCGCCGCTGCGCTACTACGACAACGCCTGGTCCCAGGACCTCAAGCTGAGCGGAATGGCGGGCAAGGCTCGCATCGTGGCCGGGATCTACCTGCTCTATGAGGACTGGATCACCCGGCGCAACGTCAACGCCTCGACCACCTTCTACGGCTCGCCCAACCGGATCGTCTTCACGCCGGTGCACGCCGCCATCGACCAGAAGACCTACAACGCCGCCGCCTATGTCCAGACCGACTACGACCTGACCCCGCGCCTGACCCTGACCGGCGGCCTGCGCTACAATCTCGAGCGCCATACGACCGAAGAGACGCTGAGCTGGCTGATCGCTGGCGGCGACCACACCTTCACGCTCACCGACGTCTCCCAGGTCGCCGACGAGCTGGCGATCCTCTACGGCGCGCCGACCGCGACGGCTTGGCATGTGAAGGCTCACAAGAGCTGGACCCAGCTGCTGCCGCGGCTGGCGGCCACCTTCCAGGCCGCGCCGGGGGTCAAGGCCTATGCCTCGATCAGCCAGGGCGCCAAGTCGGGCGGCTTCGACTTCCGCGCCAATAGTCCCAGCAATTCGCGCCAGGCGGTCACACCCTATGCGCCCGAGAAGGTCACCACCTACGAGGCGGGGGTGAAGAGCGATCTATCGGGAGGGCGTGTGCGCCTGAACGGTGCGGTGTTCTGGAACGACTTCACCGACATCCAGATCAGCGCTTACGACCCACTGACGGCGATGAGCCGACGATTCAACGCCGGCGACGGCCATTCGGTGGGGATCGAGCTGGAGGCAGCGGCCCAGATCACGAGCGACTGGAGTCTCGACGCCACCGCCTCCTGGCTGGACACGGAGCTCGACACCTATCGCGGGACCTACAGCCAGGTGGTGCTGGCCGGCGGCGCGATCGTACCGACCTCGGCGCACTCCGGCTCGCCCCTGCCCAACGCGCCCAAGTTCCAGGGAAAAGTCGCAAGCGACTACCGCCTGCCCATCGGCCTCCCCGGCGAGTTCACGCTGGGCGTCGACCTTTCCTATCAGGGCGCCACCTTCCTGACCGCGGCCAACAGCCCGTACAACCGCATGCCGCCGCAGACCTTCCTGGACGCGGCCCTGCGCTGGAAAAGCCCCGACGGCGCCTGGAGGGCGGCCCTGCGCGGCCGCAACCTTCTCGACCGTCGCTATCTCGTCTGGTCGGGCCTGGGCACGACGAACGGCTCGCCGGCCTACGCCACCTTCTATTCGGCCAGTTGGACGGACCCGCGCACGGTCTATCTCGAGGTCCGCCACAGCTTCTGACGCCGAACTCGGATGCCGCCGTCCCGGGCGGCGGCGTCCTGCCCCTATCCCAGTCGAACCGCCCCTCCCCGACTTCCTGGAAGAGCCGCCATGACGTCCAGTCCCAGCACCGCCAGAGAGGTGCACATCGTCCGCCGTCCGGCCGGCCCCTTGAGCACCGCCGATTTCGCCATCGCCGAAGCCGCCCTGCCCGACCTTGCGCCGGGCGAGTTCCTGATCGCCAACCGCCTGCTGTCCATCGACCCGGTGCGGCGGATGTTCTTCGCCAACGGAACCGCGCCTCTGAACGCGGGGCTGCACAGCTTCTCGATCGGCGAGGTCGTGGAGTCCCGCCACTCCGACTATGCGCCCGGCGAACTCGTTGGGCACTACAAGGGCCTGCGCGATTTCGCCGTCGGTCGCGGCGAGGAAACGCGAAAGATCGTCGCCGGCGAGTATCCGCTGGAATGGCACATGGGGCCGCTGGGAGTGGGCGGGTTCTTCGCCTATGTCGGCCTGATCGAGATCGCACGGGCACGGCCTGGCGAGAGCGTCCTGGTTTCCTCGGCCGCGGGGTCGGTGGGGAGTCTCGCCGTCCAGTTGGCCCGGCTGATCGGTTGCCGGACGGTGGCCACCGTCGGATCGGCGGACAAGCAAGCCTGGCTGGCGGACGTCGCCGGCGTCGAGACCGTGATCGACTACAAGCAGGCCGACTGGCGCGAGCGCCTCGCGGCCGCCCTGCCCGACGGCCTGGACGTCTATTTCGACAACGTCGGCGGCGCCCAGTTGGACGCGGCCCTGTCGTTGATCAATCCCCAGGGCCGGGTCGCGGTGTGCGGCATGGTCTCGGCCTATGACAGCGCCACGCCCTTCTCGGAACGGGCCGGCGCCTGGACCTGGCGGATGATGACCTCGCAGGTCGGGCTCAGGTCCTATCACGTGCGTGACTATCAGCGCCTGTGGCCCGCCTTTCAACGCAGCGTCGGCGGCTGGCTGCGCCGCGGCGCGATCCGGACCGAGACCCAGGTGCGCGATGGCCTCGATGCAACCCCGCAGGCCTTCGTCGATCTGATCGCCGGCAGGAGCCTGGGCAAAACCGTGGTGAGGCTTTGATGACCATCCAACTCTCGCGCCGCTCGATCCTCAGCGCGCCCCTTCTGCTGGCGGCGTGCAAGCGTTCTCCCCTGGCTGTTCTGCGGGTCGGCGCGCTGACGGGGCCGATGCGCGCGACGCTGGAGGCGTCCGGCGCCCTGGCCGGCGCGCCCTACGAGATCGCCTGGAGCAGTTTCGCCACCGGCCAGGAAGTGCTGGAGGCGATGGCCGCCGGCACCGTCGACGTCACCACCACCGGCGACGCCTCGTTCCAGTTCGCCTACCAGGCCGGCAAGGCCATCAAGGCCGTTCAGGCCCAGCGGGCCGAGGACGTCGCCGGCGCCTCCGGGGTGCTGGTCCCCAAAACGTCGGCCATCCGTGGTCCGGCCGACCTCAAGGGCAAGAAGATCGCCGTCCCGCGCGGCTCTGCCGGCCACTTCCTGGTGCTGCGGGCCCTGGCGAAGGCTGGCCTGACGCCCGCCGACGTCGACTGGGCCTTCCTGTCGCCGGCAGAGGGCAAGGCGGCCCTGGGGGCCGGCGCGATCGATGGCTGGGCCACCTGGCCGCCGTTCATCGCCGCGGCCCTGCTGCACGATCCGGTCCGCCTGGGCGTCGATGGGTTGGGCCTCGTGCGCAACTACCTGCTGCAGGTCGCTTCCGAGCAGGCCATCGCCGAGCGCCGGCCGCTGCTGAAGGACTATCTGAGGCGGGTCAGAGACGCTGCGGCCTGGACCAACGATCACCCGACCGTCGCCGCCAAGGCTCTGGCCCAGACCACCGGCGCCCCGGAGGATGTGGCCAGCTACACGGTCGATCGTCAGCATTGGCGTCCAGCGCCGCTCGACGCGGACTTTGTCGCCTACCAGTCGGGATTGGCCGCGACCTTCCGCGACGCCGGCTCCCTAGCCGCTGATCGCCCCGTGTCACACGCCTTTTCTGCGCTCTGACTGATAGGGCCGTGTGCAGCCCGGAAACTGGCTCGAACACGGGTGGCCTGCCAGGCTTCCTAGCCATACGGCACTGATCCACCAAGGCCCCTCGTGCTTGCCAGCGACTCGCCAGAAGGGAGTCAAAATCGATCGACCGCTCGCCGCACAGGCCCAGCTGCGCCGCTGCGTCACGCCCTGCTCGGCGGCGGCGGGCCGCCTCCGAGGCCAATCCCGCGCCGCGCCACAGGCCAAATCGGCCCCAATAATTCTGCGCGCCCCTGAAGATAAACCGCACGCGACCGCGAATTTCCCACGCTGGCCAGAGCTGTTCACCGCCACTGATACCGATGATGAGAAGCACGCGTTTGCTCGGCTTTTCTCATCCTGGATAAGCTCGAGCGCGGAGGATCAAGGACATGTCCGACCAGCAAGAGCCAATAGACACGCCGTCACGCTTCAGCCGACGCAACCTGCTGATCGGCGGAGGGATCGTCGCGGCCGGCGTCGCCGCCACCGGCCTGGCGCTCACCACACGCCCCAAGGCCGGCGCCACGGACCGGCGGCCGGTGCTCAAGATCGGCGACCAGCGCGGCAACGCCCACGCCCTGCTCAGCGGTGCGGGCGTTCTCGAGGATCTTCCGTACACGCTGGAATGGGTCGAACTGCCGGCCGCCGCGCCGCTGCTGGAAGCCCTGTCGGCCGGGGCTATAGACCTTGGCGGCGTGGGCGCAGCCCCGTTCGCCTTCGCCTACGCCAATGGCGCGCCGATCAAGGTGGCGCTGGCCTCGCGCATCGTCTCGCTGGACAAGGACGCCGGTCGCAGCGCCGCCATCGTGGTGCGCAAGGACTCGCCCTTCCGAAGCCTGGCCGACCTCAGGGGCCGACGCCTGGCGACTATTCGCGGATCCGCCGGCCACGACACGGCCCTGCGCTTGCTCGAAAAGGCCGGCGTAGACGCCCGCGCGGTCGACTTCGTCTTTCTGAACAACAACGACTCCAAGGCCGCCCTCGCGGCAGGATCGATCGACGCTTGGTCGACCTGGGGATCCTATGTCGGCATTGCGATCGAGGAAGACGGCGACCGCGTTCTCGCGGACGCCGGCTCACTGCGGCAGGTCGGCGCGATCTCGTCCTTCCTGGCCGCCAACGCCAAGTCGCTGGACGCCAAGGAGCCTCAGTTGCGCGATTTCCTGGCGCGCTATGTCCGGGCCAACCAGTGGGCGCGCGCCAATCCCGAGGCCTTCGCCCAATCGCTGGCGACATCGACCCGCGTGCCGCTCTCGGTCGCCCGCTACAGCGCCGCAACGAGTACGGCCGCCGGCTTCTCGCCGATCGACGACGAGATCCTGGTCCAGCAGCGCCGAACGCTTACTCGCTACCTCAAGGCCGGCGTGATCGATCGCCTGCCGCCCCTGGACGCCAGCGGCTACGATCGGCGCTTCAACGATCTGTGGCCGGACATCGCCCGCCCTCAAGGCGCTTGAGCGTCGCCCAGAAACTCGTCAAACCGATTGACGAATTCGCTCAAATTACATTACGCGCGATCGAGCATACGATCGCCACTCAACAACATTCACGACACTCAGCCACGCACTAAGCTCAATATATTAGCGACATTCTCCAGCGTTATTTTACAAACTCGCATGACCTCAAGCCTTCCGCGGACATAGCTTTTGCAGGCGGCCGATGGATGACCGCGCGGAGGAACTTCCATGACGGTCACCCTTGAGCGACGCCCCGAAACCAAAGCTGCGCCCCTTACGCTTTCGCCCCTCGAGCCGACGATCGGCGCCGAGATCGGCGGCGTCGATCTCAGCCGCCCGCTGAGCCTCGAGAACCGGGATTTCATCAAGGCCGCGCTGCTACGCTACAAGGTGGTGTTCTTCCGCGACCAGCACGCGCTGACCGCCGAAACCCAGGCCGCCTTCGCCGGCAATTTCGGCCCGCTCTACACCCACCCCACCACGCGCTCGGACGTCGACAACAAGCCGATCCACAAGATCGAGCCGCCGGACCTGCAGCTGTTCGAGGCCCGCAAGGCGGCGGGCGCGGGCCTGGTGCAGGCCGGCTACCACAGCGACACCAGCTGGCGGCTGGTGCCGACCTGGGGCGCGGTGCTGCGGGCGATCGACCTGCCCGAGGTCGGCGGCGACACCGTGTGGGTGGACGCCGGCGCGGCCTATGAAGGCCTGAAGCCCGAGACCAAGGCGCGGCTGGAAGGCCTGCACGTCACCCACGATTTCCGCGACGCCCTGCTGGCGGCCGGTCATGACTATCCGATCGTGGCCCATCCGATCGTCCGCAAGCACCGCGAGACCGGCGCCTCGATCTTGTGGGTGAACTTCACCCAGAAGCCGCAGATCATCGGACTGGACCGGGCCGAAAGCAACGCGCTGCTGACCGAGATTCTCGACCAGTACCGCAAGCCCGAATACCAGGTACGCTTCAAGTGGCGCCCCGGCTCGGTGGCCTTCTGGGACAATCGCGCCGCCGTGCACATCGCCATCCGCAACTACGGCGACTTCCCTCGCCTGCTGGACCGCGTGCTGATCGCCGACGAACCGCTCTGGACCGACCTCTAGCGCTTTCGACCAGGGCCGCTTCCGCCGAAGGGAGCGGCCCATCGCGCCTTGCGCCCAAGCTTCATTGCGGCGGCTCATCCGACCTATTGGCGAAACTCGCGTGTTTCGCGCGGCGGCGCTCCCTAGTTTGCCGGGCGCACACTCTCACGCGCCTCCGCCGACGCCGCGCCTCGCGCTCGGGCGGACGCGCCTTCCGAAGATCGATCCCGCTTGCCACGCCTTTCCGAGCGCCCCGACGCGTCCTCCGTCCTGATCCCGCTGGTCGTCGGCTGCGGCCTGCTGATGCAGGGACTGGAGGGCACGGCCATCGCCACGGCCCTGCCGACCATGGCCCAGGCTCTGGGCGAAAGCCCCGTCCGGCTCAATCTGGCGATCAGCGCCTACATGCTCAGTGTCGCCGTCTGCATCCCGCTCAGCGACTGGACGGCCAATCGCTTCGGGGCCCGCAACGTGTTCTGCGCGGCGATGGCCCTGTTCGCCCTGTCCTCGGCCCTATGCGGCCTGGCCACCGACCTGACGCAACTGCTGGCCGCGCGGGTGCTGCAAGGCGTGGCCGGCGCCCTGATGACCCCGGTGGGGCGGGTCGTGATCCTGCGGGCCACGCCGCGCGACCAGATCGTCAAGGCCATGTCGATCCTGACCGTTCCGGCGGTGCTGGGGCCGATCCTCGGCCCGCTGATCGGCGGCGTCATCGTCGAGGCCGCCTCGTGGCGGTGGATCTTCCTGCTCAGCGCGCCCATCGGGCTGATGGGGCTGGTCGCCGCGCTGCTGGTCATTCCGGACCTGCGCGGCGAGGCCGGCGGCCGCCTCGACCTCTGGGGCTTCGTGCTGGCCGGAAGCGGCGTCGCGGCCCTGGTGACGGCGCTCGGCGAAGTCGGGCGGCCCAGCTGGCCGCCGGCCGCGATCGCCGGCCTCGCGGCGCTGGGCGCCCTGTCGCTGGCGGCCTACGCCCGGCACGCCAAGTCGGCGCCCTCGCCGATCCTGGACCTGTCGCTGCTGCGCATCCCGCCGATGAACGTGGCCATCTTCGGCGGCGGCGTGTGGCGGGTGGCCATGGGCGCCTCGCCGATCCTGCTGGTCCTGCTGTTGCAGGTCGGCTTCGGGATGTCGCCCCTGCGCTCGGGCGTCATCTCGTTCGCCGGGGCCATGGGCGCGCTGCTGATGAAGGCCCCGGCAACGGCGCTGCTGCGACGCTACGGCTTTCGCCGGGTGCTGATCGTCAACGGCGCCCTGACCGGCCTGCTGCTGGCGGGCATCGGCCTGTTCCAGGCCTCGACACCGCACGCGCTGATCTTCGCCCTGCTGCTGCTCGGCGGGTTCCTGCGCTCGCTGCAGTTCACCGCCCTGTCGGCGCTCTGCTACGCCGACGTGCCCGACCGGTCGCTGGGCGGCGCCAGCGCCCTGGCCAGCATGACCCAGGAACTGGCCCAGAGCCTGGGCGTGGCCCTGGCGGCGACCACCCTGCAAAGCCTGCTGGCCCTGCGCCACGGCGACGCCTTCACCACCCAGGACATCTCAATCGGCTTCTTCGTGATGGGCGGGCTATCGCTGCTGTCGCTGCCGCTGTTCCAACGGCTGCCGGCGGGCGCGGGCGACCTGCTGAGCGGGCGATCGCCCCGCCCCGCGACAGCCTGAACCCCGTCGACCAAGTCAGAAGCGCCGCGCATCCATGACGCCGCTGAATATTCGGCATGAGAACGCCTCGTTATCCCTGGCGGCGGCGAAGACCTAGGTTCGCCCTCGACATGAAACGGACGTCGGTCGTCGCCCACGGGGGCCAAGAGACGCCGGCGAAGACTTACGGGGACGCATGAGCGGTTTGGATCTGTCGACCGAGGTGCTGGTCATCGGCGGCGGCATGGCGGCGGCCTGGGCGGCCATCGCGGCGGCGCAGCAAGGCGCGTCGGTGACGCTGGTCGACAAGGGCTTTGTCGGGACCAGCGGCGTCACCGCGACGGCCGGTCCCGGCCACTGGTGGGTTCCGCCGGATCCCAAGCAGCGCCAGGCGACCATCGAGAAGCGCTATCCCAGCAGCTACGGCCTGGCCGAAAAGGCGTGGATGGAGCGGGTGATCGACGTCACCTGGCGGACCCTGCCGCAGCTTGCGCCCTACTACGCCTTCGGCAAGGACGGCGACGGAAACACCTACTATCCGGGCGTGCGCGGCCCCGAATACCTGCGGGCCTTGCGCGCCTACGCCCTCGACAGCGGCGTGCGGGTGCTCGACCACCATCCGGCGCTGGAACTGCTGCTGCACCAGGACGGTTCGGTCGCCGGAGCGGCCGGCTATGCGCGGCTGGACCGCCGGGCGTGGACCATCCGCGCCGGGGCGGTGATCCTGGCCACCGGCGGCTGCGCCTTCCGTTCCGGCCTGATCGGCAGCCACACCAACACCGGCGACGGGCACCTGATGGCGGCTGAGGCCGGCGCCGAGCTGTCGGGGATGGAATTTTCCAGCATCTACACCCTTTCACCCGCCTGGTGCTCGACCCGAACCCTGCCCTACACCGCCTCGCGCTTCTTCGACGCGGCCGGCGAAGAGCTGGACATCCCGCCCGCCCTGGCCGATCGCGACCACCATCGCGCCCTGGCCAAGGCGATGCTGGAAGGGCCGGTGTTCGCCGACCTGAGCGAAGCGCCCCCGGCCCTGCGGCCGATCCTGCACCGCATCCAGCCGGCCACCGTCGCGCCGTTCCAGCGCAAGGGCGTGCGACTGTTCGACGAGCGCTTCGAGGTGAAGCTGTTTGGCGAGGGCACCATTCGCGGCACCGGCGGCCTGCGGATCGTTGACGAGGACTGCCAGACGACGGTGCGCGGCCTGTTCGCGGCCGGCGACACGGCGACGCGCGAGCTGATCGTCGGCGCCAGCAGCGGCGGCGGCTCGCCCAACTCGGCCTGGGCCCTGACCTCGGGCCAGATCGCCGGGATCGCCGGCGCCAGGCTGGCCAAGGCCGACGGCGTGCGCGCGGGCGAGCGGGCCACGCCGGCTGGCCGCGCCGGCCTGAGGCCGGCGGGCGCTATCGCGCCGGTCGACGAGCGCGCGGCCATCCAGACGGTGCGGGACGAGATGCTGAGCTACGACAAGGCCCTGTGGCGCCGCCGGGAGACGCTGCAGGCGTCGCTGGTCCGGCTCGACGACGCCTGGAATGACGTTGCGACCCACAGGCAAGCCGAGGGCCTCGACCAGGTCGCGGCCCGCGAAACGGCCGCCCTGGTGGCCAGCGCCCGCTGGTCGACCCGCGCGGCGCTCGACCGCAACGAGACGCGAGGCCTGCACGCCCGGGCCGACGCGCCGGACCTGTCGCCCGACGGCGGCAAACGCCTGCTGGTCGGCGGTCTGGACGAGGTCTGGACCCGTCCGGAGGCGGACAAGCCACAAACCGCCGTGGAGGTCGCGGCATGATCGCCCATATCTTCGAAGACCTGTGCAACGGCTGCGGGTCCTGCGTCAACGCCTGCCCCACCCATGTGCTGGACCCGTCGCCGGCCGGCGGGCCGCCGGTGATCGCCCGCCTGGACCAATGCCAGACCTGCTTCATGTGCGAGCTCTACTGCGCCTCCGACGCCATCTACGTCGGACCCGACCAGAGAGGGCCCGAGATCGTCGATCCTGAGACGGTCAGGGCCTCGGGCGCGCTGGGCCAGATGCGCCGCGACCACATCTGGAACGCGCCGCCGGGAGACCAGGAACCGCTCGCCGAGTATTGGCGCCTGGGCCCGCTGCTGATGGAAGGCGCCCAGATCTCGGCCCGCCGCTACGCGCTGAAGCATCCGCCTATCGAGCCCGCCGCCGAGCCCGCCTCGCCGGACAAGGCCCCCGCCACCGCCTCTTCGCGTTAGGACAATCCATGCCCGCTTCGCTCGCGCGCCAACCCACCGACCATCCGCTGCTGAGCGCCCGCTACGGCCAGTCAGCCCCCGCGATCGGGGCGTTGCTCAACCCGACCATCGAGGGCCTGCTGGCCCACAGGTCGGTGCGAGCCTATCTGCCCGATCCGCTGGCCGAGGGGGTGGTGGAGACCCTGGTCGCCAGCGCCCAGTCGGCGGCGACCTCGTCGAACCTTCAACTGTGGAGCGTCGTCGCGGTCGAGGACCCGGAACGCAAGGCGCGGCTGGCGGACCTGGCCGGCGGTCAGGCCCATATCCGCCAGGCTCCGCTGCTGCTGGTATGGCTGGCCGACCTGGCCAGGGCCGAGCGCATCACCCGTCAGGCTGGCCAAGGCAAGGAAGCGCTCGACTACCTGGAGAGCTTCCTGGTGGCCGCGGTCGATGCGGCGCTGGCGGCCCAGGCCGCCGTGGCGGCTCTGGAGTCCCTGGGCCTGGGGTCCGTCTATATCGGCGCGCTCCGCAACCGCCCCGAGGCGGTGGCGGCGGAGCTCGGCCTGCCGCCGCTGGTGCTGCCGGTGTTCGGCCTCGTGGTGGGCCATCCCGACCCCGCCGCCCCGGCCGCTATCAAGCCGAGGCTGTCGCAGGCGGCGGTGCTGCATCGGGAAACCTATGACCTGGCGGCCCAGGACGCACCGGTGCGGGCTTATGACGAGACCCTCGGCGCCTTCCAGACCTCGCAGGGCCTGGCGGCGACGGGCTGGAGCGCAGCGATCGTCAATCGGGTCGGCAACGCCAAGGCCCTGAACGGCCGCGAACGCCTGCGCCAGGCCCTGGAAGGCTTCGGATTCCCATTGCGCTGAGCGCCGCGGCAACTGTGATCCCGATCGAGAAGGCCGCCCGGCGAACCCGTCGTGCAACCTCCACGGACGCCACCGTGGCTCGCACGAAGATCAGAAATCATTTCTACTTTGCAATATAGATTACGAATAGATTTCCATAGATCGTCCCAAAATACAGACACCATGAAACATGGCGTTATATTGTCATTATGCGGCCACTTATGAATTGACAAACCAGCGGCTTCTATAAAATTGCCAGCATCGCCGGAGAGATCAAAAGATCCGCGACGAACGTAAAGACCGCTCACGCACGCGACGTCGCAATAACCCCTGCGCACGATCGCAAACACACCGAGGCATGAACGCCGAGACTTCGGCGCGCTTGTCTTTGCTCGCGAACCACCCCCTCGCCGTCGCCAAGTCGCGTCGGCGCAATGTTCGCCCGGGCCCGGTGTTTCCGCACGCCAGCTTCGATCCATGCGCCAAGACCGCGACCACAGCGGCCTGCGCACGCTCTGGCGCGTCTTCGTTTTCGGCCAACACGCCGCGGCGCCCTGAAGAGCCCGCGCGAACAAGGGCGGTCACCGCCCACACTCTCGGAGGGAAGTTATGAAGAACGTCCGCAGATCACGCCTCGACACCAAGTTGCTGACCACCGCGGGCCTGGCAGCCGCCATCCTGGGGTCGAGCTCGTCGATCGCCCTGGCGCAAGCCGCCCAGGCGCCCGCCGCAGCGCCCGAAACCACGGTCGAGAACAAGGTCGACGAAATCGTCGTCGTCGGCACCCGCGCCAGCCTTCAGAGCGCCATGGGCCGCAAGAAGCGCGCCGGCACCGTCTCCGACTCCATCGTCGCCGAGGACATCAGCCAGTTTCCCGACAAGAACGTCGGCGAGGCGCTCGGCCGGGTGACCGGCGTGCAGCTGGCCCGTGACTTCGGCGAAGGCAACGCGGTGTCGATCCGCGGCGTCGAGCCCGACCTGAACCGGGTCGAGATCAACGGCATGAGCACCCTGTCGACCGCCGGCAACCTGTCGGTCTACGGCGGCGGCGGCCGGGCCAACGACTTCCGTGAGCTGGCCTCCGAACTGGTCAAGTCGATCGACGTCTTCAAGGGCTTCACCGCCGACATGACCGAAGGCGGCGTCGGCGGCACGGTCAGCGTCACCACCCGCAAGCCGCTCGACTTCAAGAAGCCGACCCTGTCGCTCACCGGCTCGCTGCAGAACCTCGACACGACCAAGGGCTGGAAGCCGCGCGGCAACCTGTTCGCCGCCACCCAGCTGTTCGACGGGCGCCTGGGCCTGATGGCCAACGTCACCTACGACGACGTCACCACCCGCGGCGACTATGTCCGCAACTCGTCCTGGGCCCGCCTCGCCGACTTCGACGGGTCGGCCGACAAGACCGTCAGCTATTACAACACCGCCTACAGCCAGCAGATCAACGCCCTGGCCAGCGGCGTCACCACCTATGCCGGCTGCTCCAGCCTGACGACGCCGGACTCCAGCCAGATCTCGACCACCAACCTGCGCACGGCTTGCCAGAGCCAGTGGTACGACTATTCCCCGCGCGTCGCCCGCTATGGCGTCTGGACCCGTAACAACGAGCGCCTCTCGGCCGAATTCACGGCGCAGTACAAGGTGTCCGACCGGATCGACATCTGGGGCAGCTATAATCGCAACGAGCAGTCGCAGACGCTGAACGACATCAACTACGGCACCGACTTCACCTCGACGACCCGCCTGCGCAACGCCGCCAGCGCCACCGCATGCTCGTCGAGCAACACGACGGCCAGCTCGGTCAAGGTCGACGCCAACCACAACGTCATCCAGTACACCCTGGGCAACTGCCTCACCACCTCGGGCGCAGGCGGTTACAACGGCTTCGGCATCTCGTCGCGCGACTTCCAGTACGACAGCAAGAGCAACTACTACAACTTCGGCGCCAACTATCGGGGCGACCGCCTGGACATCCAGTTCCAAGGCTCCAACGCCGACACCTCGACGGTTTCCCAGACCAACAATGTCAGCGTCAGCTTCGACACCCCCGGCCTGACGGTCACGCTCGACCCGACCACCGGCAGGCCGTCCTTCACCTTCGCGACCGGCTACAGCCCGTCGGACGCCTCGGCGATCCGTCAGTGGCAGATCCAGTACCGCCCCTCGAATTCGGGGACCAAGGAAAAGCAGTACAAGCTCGATTTCGACTACGACACGCGCTGGTCGTTCCTGCCGAAGATCGAGTTCGGCGGCCGCGCCACCGACTACCAGACCCAGGGCTACGGCTACGGCGGCTACATCCTCGACGGCGGCTCCAACGCGTACTCGACCGCCGACGACCTGGTGCTCTACACCAACGCCGTCAATTCGACCGCGACGGTCAGCAACACCCAAACCGCCGACCAGACCGCCGCGACCAACGCCTCGGCCGCCTCCACCACCGGTTACTGGTCGACGACGGAAAGCTGGTCGCGGGCGTTCTCGAACGCCGTGTTCGCCGACGCCATGACCAGCCTGCCCTCCAATTTCTACTACGGCGGCGGCTCGCTGCCCTCGACCTGGCTCTATCCGAACTACAGCTCGGTCACCCAGTACCTCGACACGTCGCACTTCAACCTGAACAACCTAGTGTCCACCGTCGGCAGCGACGGCAACGCCTACACCCAGATCCCGTCCTACCGGATCCAGGAACAGACCGACGCCCTGTACCTGAAGTTCAACTACGCCTTCCCGGTGTTCGGCTATGATGTGAACGGCAACTTCGGCTGGCGCCGGGCGCACACCAAGACCACGGCCACCGGCTCCTCGACGCGCAGCGAGACCTACGCCACCACCAACGGCGGCACCTCGACGACCTACGTGCTGAGCAACGAACAGGTCACGATGAACAAGGAGTACACGGCCTGGCTGCCGAGCTTCAACGTCGGCCTGTGGGCGATCCCGAACAAGCTGTCGGCTCGTTTCGGCTTCGCCCAGCTGATGGCCCGTCCGCGGATCGACTTCCTGATCCCGGCGGTCACCTGCACCACCGACAACTCGCCTGACGCCAACGGCGACTACGACGAGCCCAGCTGCTCGGCCGGCAACCCGAACCTGAAGCCCTATCGCGCCAACCAGTACGACCTGTCGTTCGAGTACTACCCCAACAACGACACCCAGATCTCGGTCGGGCTGTTCTACAAGGACATCAAGTCGTTCTACCTGTCGTCGAAGACCCTGATCGGCAAGGTCGACGTCTATGGCGACGGCACGCTCTACAACTACAACACCTACATCAACGGCGACGGCGCCAAGATCTCGGGCGTCGAGGTCACCAGCAAGACCGCGTTCACGTGGCTGCCGGGGCTGCTGTCGGGCTTCGGCGTCGACGCCAACTACACCTATCAGAAGGCCAAGGACGTCGAGCTCTATTCCACGCTCGACGGCTCGCCCCTGCCCTTCCCGGGCCTGTCCAACAACAGCGCCAACCTGACGCTCTGGTACGACAAGCGCGGCGTCAACGCTCGCCTGGCCTACAACTATCGCTCCAAGTACCTGTCCTCCGCCGCCGACACCTCGGGCCAGCCGGTCTTCAAGGAGCCGACCGGCTATCTCGACGGCAAGATCAGCTGGAAGCCGGGTCCGCAGGGCCTGCAGCTGTTCGTCGAAGGCAAGAACCTGACCAAGGAAGAGGAAATCTCGACCGCCGGCGACATCCGGCTGATCGAGCAAGGCTACTTCGGCCGCCGCTTCTTCATGGGCTTCACCTACAAGTACTAGAACCAAGAGCCTCGGCCGCGCCTGCGCGCGGCCGAGGTCATTTGCTGCAAGCGTCCCCGCGACCGATTTGGTAAGCCGCTCGAACGGAGTCGCTTACGGAAGGGCCGGTCATGAATTTCTCGAACCTGCGCACGACCAGCAAGGTCACCACCGAGTGGAAGTACGGCCAGCCGACCGCCAACAAGAGCGGGTTGCTGCAGGTCGACACAGCGCCCGACCACAAGCTCTACTGGGAAGAATACGGCAATCCGGACGGTGAGCCGGTGATGTTCCTGCACGGCGGCCCGGGCGGCGCCTGCGCCCCGCCGATGGCCCGGTTCTTCGATCCGCAGCGCTATCGCGTCATCCTGTTCGACCAGCGCGGCTGCGGCAAGAGCCAGCCGACCGTCGCCTCGGCCGGTCCTCAGGTCGCCCTGACCCACAACACCACCGATCACCTGGTCGACGACATCAACAAGCTACGCGACGCGCTCGGCATCACCGGCCGCATGCATGTGTTCGGCGGCAGCTGGGGCAGCACCCTGGCCCTGACCTATGCCATCCGTCATGCCGACAAGGTGGCCTCGCTGATCCTGCGCGGCATCTTCCTGGGGGCGACCGAAGACCTGCTCTACATGTACCAGGGCAACGCCGCGGCCTTCACCCAGACACCCTATGCCCTGACCGAGCCCGGCGCCTACATCGCCTATCCGGACGAGTGGAAGGCCTTCGTCGAGGTAATCGCGCCGGAGGACCGAGGCGACATCATGGGCGCCTACAAGGCGATCTTCGACATGGTCCCGACGACCAACGCCGAGCGTCAGCGCCAGCTGGAGGCCGCCGTGGCCTGGTCGGTCTGGGAAGGCACGATCTCGAACATGATCCCGGACACGGCCGACGCCGGCAAGTTCGGCGAGGCCGACTTCGCCCTGTGCTTCGCCCAGATCGAGGCCCACTTCTTCGCCAACGGCCTGTTCCTGGAGCCGGACTACATCGTCCGCAACGCCGACAAGCTGAAGGGCCTGGACATCCATATCGTCCACGGCCGCTTCGACCAGGTCTGTCCGCTGTCGCAGGCCTCGCGCCTGGTCGCGGCGCTGGAAGAGGTCGGCGCGCCGCCAGCCAGCTACGTGAAGACGGACGCGGGCCACAGCGCCATGGAGGGCCAGACGGTGCTGGCCCTGACGGCGATCATGGACGGGTTGCCGAGAATCTAGGCCGCCCTGCGGCTGGTCTCCCCACACATCCGCCGATAGCGCTCCAGCAGCCGCTCCAGGGTCGCCCGCTTGACCGGGCGGCCGTCGCGCAGCTTGACCCAGGTGGTCTCGCTGATGCCGAAGGTGTCCTGCAGGCAGGCCTTGGTGGCCGCCGGCAGGACACGGCGCAGGGCGTGGAAGGTGTCGCGGTCGATCACCGCGTCGGCCAGCCGCGCGGCCATCTCACTTCCCCGCGGTCGTGGCCTGGACGAGGTCCAGGCGCGCCTTCGACGCATCGGGTCCGACCTTCACGCCGTCATTGGTGAAATCGATGATCGCATCGCCCTTCGCGTCGTACCTCGGCCAGGCCGGCAAACCGGCGGCCTCGGGCGCGCCCTTGCTGGCGAAGGCGATCCAGTAGGCGTGGGCGGCCTTGGCGGCGGCCGCGTCGGCCGGCGTCAGGGCCGCGCCATAGCGGGCGTCGACGGTGTCGAAGACGAACGGGATCTCGGTGGCGTGCGGGGCGGCCCACCAGTCCTTGCGCTGGCTTTCGGCCACGTAGGAGAAGCGGAACGACCACACCGGCGCACCCTGAGCCGACAGCGTGCGAGCGACCTCGCGGGCGGGCTCGATGAACATCCGGTCGCCGGCGGCCTTCCAGCCATAGACCTTGATGTCGCCGCCTCCGGTCGGGTCGTAAAGCTTTTCAGCCTCGGCGCGCCGGTCGCCGAACGGGGCGAAGACCTGATCGCGCGTGCCGCCGAAGAAGAAGCCGTCGGCCCCGGTCGCGCCGACCAGCACGGGCGTCTTGGTCCACTCGCCGGCGGCGTAAGCGTCGAGCACCGGCTTGGAGACCAGCTTGCCGTCGACCATCGGCCCGCCGTTCCAGGTGGGCACGCCGGAGGTCGCCATGTTCAGGCCATCGACCACGGCGTCCGCCGACAGAGCGCGCAGGGCGGCCAGAGCCTCAGGTCCCTCCCCGGTCACGCCGGCCTTCGTGGCGAAGGCCACGCCGACGCTCTCGGCCGAACGCTCGCCCGGCGCAGCCTTGATCGGCAGCGAGGGCAACAGGCGCGGCCGGCCGCCGCCGGACTGGATGATGGCCTTGTGGAACAGCCCCTTGGCCAGCGGCGTGGTCAGCAGGGCGTTGACCGACATGCCGCCAGCCGACTCCCCGAAGATCGTGACGTTGTCAGGATCGCCCCCAAAGGACGCGATATTGGCCTGCACCCATTTCAGGGCCGCGATCTGGTCCATGAAGGCGTAGTTGCCCAGCAGGCCGCCGTCGGCGTTCTCGGCGCTGAGGGCAGGATGAGCGAAGAAGCCGAAGCGGCCGATCCGGTAGTTGAAGCTGACCAGAACCACGCCGTCGCGGGCGAAGCGGTCGCCGGCATAGACCGCCGGCGAGGAGCCGCCGTTGACGAAGCCGCCGCCGTAGATCCAGACCATCACCGGCTTCCTGGCCTTGGCCTTGATCGCCTCTTTCGGCGTCCAGACGTTGACATAGAGGCAGTCCTCGGCCGGCTTGACGCCCAGCGGCGCGGCGTCGCCCGGGAACGGATTCTGGGCGCAGTCGGGGCCGTAGTCGGCGGCCGGGCGGACGGCGGTCCAGGCCTTGGGCGCCTGGGGGGCGCGCCAGCGCAGCGGGCCGACCGGCGGCGCGGCGAACGGCACGCCCTTGAAGGCGGCGACCGAACCGGCCTCCACGCCCTCGACCGGGCCGGAGGTGGTCTTGACCACCGGGCCGGCGGCCAGGGCGGCGCCGGCCGCCAGGCTGACGGCGAGCGCCAGGATCGAAACGGACTTCATCGACATCCCTCCCCTTACGGCTTCAGCGTCCGCGCCTTGACCTTGGCCCCGCCCTTGAGGGCGAGGTCGGCCGCCGAGGCGCCGACGGCCACCTGATAGTCGCCGCCCGTGACCACCCAGCGACGGCCCTTGGCGTCGAAGCTGGCCAACAGGCGCGGATCGGCGGTCACGGTGACGCGACGGGTCTCACCCGGTTTCAGCGACACCTTGTCGAAGCCGATCAAGCGCTGCAACGGCTTGCCGGCCGCGCCGGTCAGATAGACCTGTGGGACGTCCTTGCCTTCACGCCGGCCGGTGTTGGCGACGTCGAAGCTGACGGTCACGCTCGCGCCGCCCTCCAGCTTAAGGTTCGAATAGGCGAAGGTCGTGTAGGACAGGCCGTAGCCGAACGGGAACAGCGGCTTGTCACCGGTGACGGCGAAGCGGCGATAACCGACGTCGGCGCCCTCGATGTAGGGCACGTCGAACTGGGTCTTCTCAGGCAGGCCTCGGCCCGGTAGGGCTTCGCGCGGATACTGGCTGAGCGAGGCCGGGAAGGTCATCGGCAGGCGGCCCGATGGATTGACCGCGCCGAACAGCACGTCGGCGATGGCTTCGCCGCCCTTGGCGCCCGAGTACCAGGCCTCGACCACCGCGCCGGCGTCGTTCAGCCACGGCATGGCGACCGGACCGCCCGTCTGCAGCACGACCACGGCGTTGGGATTGGCGGCGGTGACCGCGGCGATCAGCTCGTCCTGACCGTTGGGCAGCGACAGGTCGAAGGCGTCCTCGCCCTCGCCCATCCACTGGTTGCCGAACACCACGACGATATCGGCGGCCTTTGCGGCGGCCACGGCCGAGGCGACGTAGCGGCCGTCGTCGAAGGTGACCTTGGCGTCCGGCGCGGCCTTGCGGATGGCGGCCAGCGGCGAGGAGCCGTTGAAGTACTGGCTGCGGAACGGGCCCATCATGCCCTCGCCGCCCAGCGGCACGACACGCTTGGCCCCGCCTGGCGGCACGACCTGGGACGAACCGCCGCCCGACAGCACGCCGGCGTCGGCGTGGCCGCCGATCACGGCGATGGTCTTGGCGGTCTTGGCCAGCGGCAGCAGGCCCTCGCGGTTCTTCAGCAGCACCACGCCTTCGGTGGCCGCGGCACGGGCGATCTGCGCATTGGCGTCGTAGTCGATGGCGCCGCCCGGCGTCACCGGCTTGTCGAACAGGCCGGCGGCGAACATCGAGCGCAGGATGCGGCGGCTGGCGTCGGCCAGGCGCGCGGCCGGGACCTCGCCCTTCTCGACGGCGGCCTTCAGCGGCTCGCCGAACCAGATCTTGGCGTCGAGCTGCTCGCCCGACTGCTGGTCGAGACCCTTGAGGATGTAGTCGGTGGCGTGGACTGCTCCCCAGTCCGACATCACCCAGCCCTTGTAGCCCCAGTCGCCCTTCAGGACGTCCTTGAGCAGGTGGGGATTGCCGCAGCTGTAGTCGCCGTTGACGAGGTTGTAGGCGCACATCACCGAGCCGGGCTGGCCCTTCTCGATGGCGATCTGGAAGGCCAGCAGGTCGCTCTCGCGATGGGCGGCCTCGTCGATCACCGAATTGGCGAAGTGGCGGCTGGTCTCCTGGCCGTTCAGCGAGAAGTGCTTGATCGTCGAGACGATGCCCTGATCCTGGATGCCCCGGATCTGGGCGGCGGCCAGGTTGGCGGCCAGCCACGGGTCCTCGCCGAGATATTCGAAGTTGCGGCCGTTGCGTGGGTCGCGGGCCAGGTTGACGCCGCCGGCCAGCTGGACGTTGAAGCCCTTCGCCCGCGCTTCACGACCGACCACCGCCCCGCCCTCATAGGCCAGCTTGGTGTTGAAGGTCGCCGCCAGCGACAGAC
This sequence comes from Caulobacter hibisci, assembly GCF_016135805.1. GTDB lineage: Bacteria > Pseudomonadota > Alphaproteobacteria > Caulobacterales > Caulobacteraceae > Caulobacter > Caulobacter hibisci. The sequence goes on along the minus strand of NZ_JADWOX010000002.1, from coordinate 238,885 downwards.
CCGAAGCCAGCGCCGTGGCGCCGTCGCCCGGGCGCACGCCGAGCGGGTTGGTGACGCCGAGGCTGGCGTCGCTTTCCTCCAGCGCCGGCACGCCCAGGCGCGAGATGCCGGGGATGTAGCCGGCCGAGCCGATCGCGCCCTCGGGCTTCTTTATGCCGAAGATCGGCATCGACATCGGGCCGTGGACCAGGCCGATGCGCTCGTCGAGGGTCAGCTCCTTCTCCAGCAGGGCCGCGCGCTCGTCGGGCGAGAGCTTGGTGTTCATCCATGGCTGGGCGGTTTGGGCGGAGGCGGCGGAGGCCAGCGAGAGGGCCGCGATGCTGGCGGCGGTCGTCAGACGGATCATGGTCGCGGGTCCTCAGTAGGTCAGGCCGTAGTGGATCGGATAGAGCGGCTTTTCGCTGTCGTGCGGGGCGTCTTCGGCCTGGGCTTCGACGGCGGCCATCGACGAGGGCAGCTCGAAGGGCAGCTTGCCATGGGCCTTGGCCTTGCCGGTGACGGCGTCGAGGAAGGCCTCGTCGCTGGCCCCGAAGTCGCCGACCAGCACGGCGGCCTTGTCGCGGACATTGGTCAGGATCGCCGGGCGGTCGAGATAGACGCTGACGATCGTCGGGACCTTGGCCGAGGCGGCCTTGATGGCCTCGTAGTCGGCGTTGCCGTCCTTGAACGACAGGTCGCCCTCGTGCTGGAAGCTGCCGAAGGTGTAGTTGGGGTGCAGGGTCTCGAACGGCGTCGCCGCGCGGATGATGGCCAGATCGGCCTGGGCCAGGTCGTCGACCGGCGTCAGGCCATGGGCCTTGGCCGCCTCGGGCGACACGCCCTTCAGCCACACCTTGCGGCCGGCGGCCTTCAGCGGCAGCAGGCCGTTCTTGTTCTCCAGCACCGTCAGGGCCGCGCTCTGGGCCGCCTGGCCCTCGGCGACGAAGGTCTTGGAGCCGACCACGGCCGTGGCGGCCTTGGGGTCGACATAGGGGTTCTCGAACAGGCCCTGCGCGAACTTCACCACCAGGATGCGCTTCACAGACTCGTCGATCCGCGCTTCCGTGATCTTGCCCGCCTTCACCGCGGCCACCAGTTCGGCCGTGTCCTCGACGCCGCCGAACTGGTCGAGGCCCGCATTGACGCCCTTGGCGTAGCGATCGACCTTGGCCAGGTCCTCGACGCCCCAGGCGGTGGAGAAGCCCTCGAAGCTGGGACGCACCCCGGCCGGGAAGCCGTTGCGGCAGGTCTCGCCGCAGTCGTTGGTGATCGCCCAGTCCGACAGCACGATGCCCTTGAAGCCGTGCTTGCCGCGCAGCAGGTAGGTCAGCAACTGCTTGGAGAAGCCGGCCGCCACGGGCTCCAGCGGCGTGCCTTCGAGCGCCACGCCCTGGAGGATGGCGTAGGTCGGCATCACGCCGACGACACCGGCCGCGAACGCCTCGTCGAACGGCTTCACGTGCAGGTCGAACTGGCCCTTGGGAAAGACGGCGTAGCGGCCGTAGCTGTTGTGGCCGTCGAAGCCCTTGGCCGACGCGCCGTAGCCGACCCAGTGCTTGACCACGGCCGAGACGCCGTTGCTGGCCAAACCGGTGTCCGAGCCCTGGAAGCCCTGGATATAGGCCTTGGTCATCTTGCCGACGAGGTCGACGTCCTCGCCGAAGGTGCCGCTGGTGCGCGGCCAGCGCGGTTCGGTCGACAGGTCGGCCATCGGCGACAGGGCCTGGTGGATGCCGACGGCTCGGTATTCCTGGCGGGCGATCTCCCCGAAGCGCTTGACCAGCTTGGCGTCGCCGATGGCGGCCAGGCCCGGGGCCTCCGGCCACTTGGAGAAGCCGCCGGCCTCGACGCTGGCGCCGGCCGTGAACTGGAAGTGGTGGCGCGGATCGGTGCTGATCGTCGCCGGCACGCCGAGGCGTCCCTTCTCGGCGACGGCCTGGATGGCGTTGTTCTGCTCGGCCAGGAAGGCCGGTGCGCCCGCCAGGCGGGTGATGAAGGTGGTGACGTGACGGTCGATGACCAGCGGCGTCGCCTTGGCCATGTCGTAGCCCGAGCCCATGCCGGCCACGCCCATCGGTCCGGTCGCCGGCAGAGTGCCGTGCATCATCTGTCCGGCCTTCTCGTCCAGCGTCATGCGCTGGCTGAGATCGGCGGCGCGTGCTTCGGGCGACAGCCGCCAGTCCTCGTAGGGCGCCAGCTTGCCGTCGCGATCGAGGTCGCGGAACTTCAGGCCGTCGACGGTGATGACCTTGCCGTCGCGAACGCCCAGTTCAGGTTGCTTGGGCGCGGCGGAGGCCGGCCCGCCGAGGATCGCGGCCGAAGCGGCCAGGAGCAGGAGGCGGCGGTCGAGGATCATCGGCTAAACTCGCTTGGCAATTCGAAAAACAAAGCGCGCCCGGCGGGCAGGGTCCGCCGGGCGCGAGGGGGAAGCAAGGAAGGCTAGAAGGTCACGCCCAGGCGCAGACCGTAGGTGCGCGGCGGCGCGTAGAATTCCCCGCCGCCGTTGCTGGCCAGGCCCGTCGTCGAGTTGGGCGACGAAGCGGTGCGGACCGCGTCGTCCTCGAGGTTGCGGACATAGCCTTGCAGGGTCCACCGGTCGTCGGCGCTGGCGTAGGTCAGGCTGACGTCGGTCTTGGTGAAGGCCCCTTCCCGGTTCTGGGCGAAGCCGTGATATTCTAGGTTCTTGGCGCTTTCGTAGTGGCTCTGGACCCGGCCGGTGAGCGTGCCGCCGAAGCTCGGCTCCCAGATGTGCTGGTAGCCGACATTGACGCTCCATTCCGGCGTGCGGGCCATGCGGCAACCGGAGAAGTCGGTCGAGCGCGGCGCGGCCGCCGAGTAGTTGGCCGTATAGCAGGCGGCGATCGCGGCGTTGGCGTCGTTGTTCGAGAACGAGTCCCCGCGCGGCAGCACGAAGTCGGTATATTCGGCGTGCAGCCAGCCCAGGGTGGCGTCGATGCGGTCGTGCTCGGTGATCGCCAGGTTGGTCTCGAACTCCAGGCCGTAGATCTTGGCCTTGTCAGCGTTGAGGGTGACCGTTGCGTCCTGCCCGCCGATCGTGCCCAGGGCGCTGACCTGGAAGTCGCGATAGTCGTAGAGGAACGCCGTCGCGTTCACCTGCAGGCGGTTGTCGAGGAAGCGGTTCTTCACCCCCGCCTCGTAGGAGGTGATCTTCTCCGGCGCATAGACGTTGTCGGTGACCCCGTCGTAGTAGCCGCCCGCCTTGTAGCCCGTGGCGATGTTCGCATAGAGCATCGACGTCGAGGTCAGGTCGAAGTCGGCGCCCAGCTTCCAGTTGGTGGCGTCCCACTTGGCGCTGGCGATATTGGCCACCACGGTCGAGACGATGGCCCCGCTGGAATTGGTGATGTAGGTGCCGCCGGTGCGGCCCTTCTGATCCTCGGTATAGCGCAGGCCGCCGGTGACGCGCAGCCGGTCGGTGACCTCGTAGGTGGTCTGGCCGAAGACGGCGATGCTTTCGGCGGTGACCTCGGGCTGGATGAACGACAGGTACGAGTTGGTCGCCAGGAAGACGCGGAAGTCGACGTCGTTGTTCTCGGTGAAGCGATAGAGACCGACCACCCACTTAAGCTTGCCGGTGTCGCCGCCCAGGCGCAACTCGTGCGACCAGGTGTGATCCTCGCCCCAGAAGTAGTTGGGCGCACCGCTGCTGGCGTTCTCGCCGGTGCGGTCCAGCTCCGAATAGTTGTAGCCGACCAGGTAGGTCAGGTTGGCGAAACCCAGGTCCCAGTTGGCCTCGGCGCTGGTGCTGAAGAAGCGGTTGTCGCGATAGAGATTGGTCGAGCAGTTGCAGGTCCACGGATCGCCGGTGACCCTGGTGGTGCCGTAGGTTCCGTCGCCGCCGCCGGCCCCGCCCTGATGCAGGTGATCGGCGTTGACCAGCAGCGAGAAGGCGTCGGTCGGCTTCCACAAGACCCGCAGGCGGGCCGACTTGTCGTCCTGGTCGTAGCGATCGTTACCTCCGGTCCCCGAGCCGTTCTTGATCGACTTCACATAGCCGTCGTGGCGGCTCTGCTGGAACGAGGCGCGGACGGCCAGGGTGTCGCCGATCGGCACGTTGACCATGCCCGAGGTGGTGAGGGCGGCGTAGTTGCCGACGTCGAGCAGGCCCGAGCCTTCATACTCGCCCAGCACCGGCTTCTTGGTGATGACGTTGATGGCGCCGGCCGTGGCGTTGCGGCCGTAGAGCGTGCCCTGCGGGCCGCGCAGCACTTCCACCCGGTCGACGTCGTAGAACAGCGCGCCCAGCGAGCTGGAGCGGGCCTGATAGATGCCGTCGATATGGTAGGCCACCGCCGGGTCGCCGACCTCGGTGGTGTTGGTGCTGCCGATGCCGCGCAGGAAGACCTGGGCCGTACCGGCGCCGCTGGAGGTGATCTGCAGAGCCGGAACCTGGCTGGCCAGGTCGACCACGGTCTTGATCCCCTGCGATTCCAGCTTGTCGCCGGTGACCGCCGAAACGGTCAGCGGGGTCTTCTGCAGGTTTTCACTACGCCGCTGGGCGGTGATGACGACCTCGTCGAGCTGCACGGCCTCGCCCTCTTGGGCGAAGGCGGCGGGCGCGTTGAAGCAAACGACCGCCAGGGCGGCCGAAGCGAAGAGCATGGTGCGCATGTCTGTCCCCTTTCCTGCGCAGCCGGGGACGGATCGACGCTCTCGCGCCGCCGGCTCCAGCCAGGTCCCGGCGCCGCTTTGGACGTCCGGGCTATGTTTCCTCCACCCCTTGTCCCGGGGTTTGAGCAACGCTGCCCTGGCGGGATGTCCCGATGACGACAACGTTGTCGTAGATTGACACCACGATACGACAACGTTGTCTACGTCATTTTCAGAAGACACCGCTGTCTGGAATTTTGATCGCCTATACCGATTTTACCAGGGATTCATGATCCCCTATTTCAGTACATAACCGGAATAAATTCCCGCAACTCGCGCGAGATCAGGACGCCGGCCTGGACGACGAGCCGCGTTCGACGAGGTGGTAGTCGAGTTGCCGGGCGGCGGTGCGGTTGCGGAAGCGCGGGTCGCCGAATCCTTCGATCAGCATCTCGGCGGCGGCCTCCGCCATTTCGGCGATCGGCTGGTGCACGGTGGTCAGACTGGGCCAGGACGACTCGGCCAGCGGACCATCGTCGAAGCCGACCACCGTCAGCTCGCCCGGCACGGAAACACCCCGCTTCGACGCCGCCGACAGCACGCCCAGGGCCATGGCGTCGTTGGCGGCGAAGATCGCCGTCGGCGGCTCGGACAGCGCCAGCAGCCGGTCGCCGGCCTCCAGGCCCGACAGCGGCATGAAGTCGCCGCCCGCGATCCATTCGGGCCGCACGCGCGCTCCACGCTCGGCCATGGCGGTCATGTAGCCTTCGCGCCGGCGGCGGGCCGAGCCGTGGTCGGCGGGACCGTCGATGAAGCCGATGCGGCGGTGCCCCAGGTCCCACAGCCGGGCGGTCATGTCGTGGGCGGCCTGCTGGTCGTCCATGAAGACATAGGGCGAGCGGCCGAAGTCGCGCCCCGGCGCGACGCGGACATAGGCCAGGCCCTGCGCCTCGATGATCGCCAGGATCTCCGGGTCGTCGCAGACCGGCGGCGTCAGGACCAAGCCGTCGAACCGTCCCGCCTTCAGCGCCTCGCCGAAGGTCGGCCCCCTGCCCTGCCCCAGGTCGTCGACCTGCTCGATGACCATATGATAGCCGGCCCGGCGGCAGGCGCGCATGGCGCCGACCTGGACCTCGCCGACATAGTGGTAGGCGCCGACCCGCATGAAGACCACGCCGATCAGGTAGCTGCGACGGCTCGACAGCGAGCGGGCCGAGACATTGGGGCGGTAGCCGAGCTTGGCGACCAGGTCCTCGACCCGCGCGCGGGTCTCGGGGCCGACGCCCTCCTCGCGATTGATCACCCGCGAGACGGTCTTGATCGAGACCCCCGCCTGCTTGGCGATATCGACGATGGTGATGTCGCTCATGCGCTCCGCTCGGCCGTTCGCGGACCACCGCGGGACCTGTGGTAGCGGGCGAGACGAGCCTCTCGCAAGCCCGTTGAGCGCCTGCCCTAGCGGCAATCCGCTACATGCGGCCCCAGCAGGGTCCTAACCGCGCAGCCGGCGTGGGTCAGGGGGCGGTGATAGGTGAAAGGCGCATAGGCCAGGAAGCCCAGCAGCACCGCCCCCGTCGCGGCCGCCAGCAACGGCATGCGGCGGCGCGCGACGGCTGGCCAGCGGGCGCAGGCCTCCTCGAAGGCCAGGATCGCCAGGGCCCAGCTGATCAGAAGCCCCGGGAAGTAATGATAGAGGTACAGGACCCGCTGCTGGGCCAGCAGCAGGTGCGCGGTCATGAACATGGTCCAGCCGGCCAGCAGGGTCAGCATCAGCCGGCGGCGGAGCACCGCATCGTCGTCGAGACCTCGGCGCAGGCAGACGAGCCCCGCCGCCAACAGCATCCCCAGCAGGCCGATCGCCCAGCCCGCCGGATTGCCGACCAGTTGCAGGTAGCGCGTGGTGCGGCCATCCGAGTCCCAGCGGTAGTTGATCGCGCCGACGGATAACGGCCAGCCGAGGGGCGAGGAGCCGTTGGGATCGGCCTTGGGCGTGCCGGCGAAGTCGGCGGCGATAAAGCGGCGGTAGTCGGATCCGGCCGCCCAGACCACGGCTGGCGACAGGGACCGCTTGCCCTCCAGGAAGTCGCGATAGGTTGGCGAGACGAAGGCCGTGTCCCGCGCGCCGGCCGGCTCGCCGCGCATCGGCGGCAGGGGCGCGACTGCCACATGGATCGTCATCACCACTGCGACCGCCGCAAGACCGCCGCCAACGAGCGCGAGCACCCGCGCTCCCGCGGCGCGCCACGGCTTTGGTCCGCGCCACGCCAAGATCGGCAGCAGCAGGCCGATCGGAGCCAGAACCACCGCGTTCAACCGAACCATGGCGGCCAGGCCGATCAAGACGCCGAAGGCCAGAGCGTCGGCAATCCGGGGCTTCACACGCCGCGACGCGACGGCCAGAACCAGCAGCGCCGCCAGCAGGAAGACCGACTGGAAGGCGTCCAGATGCCCGGCCCGGAACTGCACGGCCAGGGCGTTGTCGAAGATGTAGAGGTTGGCGAAGGCCTGGGCCGCGCCCAGACGCCCGCCATTGAGGACCAGGGCCAGACGGAAGAACAGCGCCGCGCCCAGGATCCCGAACACGACCGAAGCCGCGCGCAGGCCCCAGTAGCTGTATCCGACCGACACGTCCTCGCCCTTGACCGACTTGGTCTCGGCCAAGCGATGGGTCGGCAGGTCGCGGTTGCCGTCGACGACCAGCGCCCCCGCCGCGATCAGCATCAGGCCCAGCGGCGGATGCGAGGCGAACTGGGCGGTGCGCTCCAGATAGCGCTGGGTCGAGGTCAGGTAGTAGGCCTCGTCCCAGATCGGCTGGGCCGGTTGGCCGAGGCGCGGGACGAGGACGAGCGCCGACAGCACGGCGACCATCAGGGTCGCCAGCCACCGCTCCCTCGCCCCCGCCTGCATCCGTCAGACCGCCAGGCCGACGACGACCGTGCCGGTATAGCCGGCCGAGATGCTGCCGGTGATCGTCGGCGTCTGGGCGGCGATCTGGGCGCTGGTGTTGTCGCCGAAGACGTTGTCGCTGGCGATGGTGATCGCCGCCTTGTTGGTGACGCTGGCGCTGTAGCCGGTGGCGCCGGCATAGACCGTGTCGCTGACCGCACTGGGCATGGCGAACTGCGAGACCAGCACGCGGTTGGCGTAGCCCGTGGCCGTGGCCAGGCTCGGATAGACCTCGAAGTGGATGTGCGGCCAGCGGCCCGAATAGGCGCCCGGATAGATGGTGGTGAAGGTCACCTGGCCGTTGGCGTCTGTCACCTGCACGCCGCGCAAATAGTTCTCGCCGGTGATGCCGCTGGAATAGAGCGAATAGTTGCCGTCGCGGGTGCAGTGCCAGATGTAGATGGCGTAGCCCGACAGCGCCGCGCAGCTGTTGTTGGTGTTGACCAGGGTGATGGTCAGGGTCAGTTGCACGCCCGGCGCCGTGTGGGTCGACGAGCCAAAGCTGGAGCGGATGTCGCTGCGCACCACGCCGCTGGCGGCCAGGATGTTCGACACCACGCCGTTGACGCTGTTGGAGCCGTCGCTGGGATAGGGCCCGTTGGTCTCGGTCGGATCGGCGATACAGCTGCTGACCGAGGTCGAGCTGGACGAACTGCTGGAGCTGCTGCTCGAAGAACTCGACGAGCTGGAGCTCGAGCTGCTGCTCGAAGACGACGAGGATGAGCCGCCCGAGCTGGAACCACCACCGCCCCCGCCGCAGGCGGCGACCAGGGCGGCCGTGCCGCCGGTGGCCAGCCAGGCCAGCATGCGGCGCCGCTCGACGATGCGGGCGGTCATGGTCGCCAGGTCGTGCTGAAGACCCAGGTCGTGCTCTTCGATCGGATGGTCGTCGTGCATGATGTCGCTGTTTCCTCCATGCGCCCGGTGTCGCCGACCCGCGTTGCTCGGGCCGGTCTCCGGCGTCCTGCCTTTGAAACAGTGTATTTCGCTGGAAATATGCCAGGAGGGTATTTCGGGCGTATCAGCACCCCGAAAGGCGATACAAAACCAATACATAACGACAAATTGCGGACGCCTTGACCTCCCAATACTGGTTTCATGGGCTGGGAACCGCAAAGATTCCGTACTTTTCAGCAGCAATCGCTCAGGTTGGCGACGGCCCTAGGCTTGACCCTGGCGATGGCCGGAACGGTCCACGCCCAGGTGTTGCAGATCGAGGATGACGGCGCAGTGCGCCGCGTCGGCGGCGGCTGGCCGGAGGCGTTCGAAACCGCCCCAGCATCGAGCGTCGCGGCGCCTCTCATCCCCGCCCCCTATCGCGACGCCGTACTGGCCGCGGCCGCACGTTACGACCTCAGCCCGGCCCTGATCGACGCGGTGGCCCGCTCGGAGTCGGGCTACGACGCCATGGCGGTGTCGCCGGCCGGCGCGATCGGCGTGATGCAGCTGATGCCGGCCACGGCCCGATCGCTGGGCGTCGATCCGGCCGATCCCACGCAGAACATCATGGGCGGCGCGGCCCACCTGCGCGCCCAGCTCGACCGCTTCGACGGCGCCGTGGACCTGGCCCTGGCCGCCTACAACGCCGGCGGCGGTCGGGTGGTCCGGTACGGCGGCGTGCCGCCCTTCAAGGAAACCCGCGCCTACGTGGCGACCAATCTCGACCGGCTGGCCAAGGCCGCCGCCTTCTCCGGAGACGCTCCATGACCGCCCGCCGCCTCACCTTCGCCGGCGTCACGGCCGCCGCCCTGGCCGGCTCGGCCCCGGCTTTCGCCAGCCCGCAAGGCTCGCAGCCGATCGCCAACGCCGTGGCCTGGGTGCAGGGCACGATGCTGGGCAATGTCGCCACGGCCGTGGCGGTGATCGCCGTGGCCATGGTCGGCTTCCTGATGCTGACCGGCCGGATGAACTGGCGGTTCGGGGCCACCGTGGTGATGGGCTGCTTCATCCTGTTCGGGGCCGGCACCATCGTCGCGGGCATCCGCGCCGCGGCGGGCTGAGGCGCGCCATGGCCGAGCTCGCCCGCACCCCGATCTTTCGCGCCTTGACCCAGCCACAGATGTTCGCCGGCGTCACCTACAGCTTCTTCGTGATCAACGGGATCGTGACGACCGAAGCCTTCCTGGTGACCCGCTCGTTCTGGGCGCTGATCCTGGCGGTCGTGGTGCACGGCGTCGGCTACGTCGCCTGCCTGAAGGAGCCGCGGATCTTCGACCTGTGGCTGACGCGGGTGAGCAAGTGCCCGCGCGCCGGAAACTGGCGCCGCTGGCGCTGCAACAGCTACGCCCCCTGAGAGCCTGGCCATGACCCGCGAAAAGCCCCGCTGGACCGGTTTCGCCGCCTGGACGCAAGGCGAGCAGCGCGCCGGCGACCGCCTGCCCTATGACGGCCTGATCGACGAGCGCACGGTGCGCCTGCGCGACGGGTCGCTGATGCAGGTGCTGCACCTGGAAGGCTTCGCCTTCGAGACCGCCGACACCGACGAGCTGAACCATCGCCAGGCCCTGCGCGAGGCGGCGCTGCGGGCGATCGGCGGCTCTCGCTTCGTGGTCCGTCATCACATCCTGCGCCGGCGGGTGCAGGCGGGACTGACGGCCAGCTTCTCCGATCCGGTCTGCCGGATGATCGACCAGCGCTGGCAGGCGCGGATGGCCGGCCGCAGCCTGTTCGTCAACGACCTGTTCCTGACCATCCTGCACCGTCCGGCGCGGGGCAAGGCGGGCCTGGTGGACCGCGCCGCCCGCCTGCTGAACGCCGGCATGGGCGACACCGCCCGCCAGGCGCAGGAGGCCCGCGACCTACGCGACCTCGACGCCGCCCGCGAGGCCCTGAACGCCGCCCTGCAGGCCTACGGCCCCAAGGTGCTGGCCAGCTATGAGACCCCGGCCGGGCGCTGCTCGGAGCCGCTGGAGTTCCTGTCGGCCCTGTTCAACGGCGAGCTGCGGCCGATGCTGTGGCCGGCCGGCGACGTCGGCCAGCACCTGCCCTATCGCCGGGTCAGCTTCGGCCTCGACGCCCTGGAGCGCTCGGACGTCGGCGAGGGCAAGGACTATTCTGCGATCCTGTCGCTGAAGGACTACCCGCCCCACGCCACGCCGGGGATGCTGGACGCCCTGCTTCGCCTGCCCTTCGAGATGACCCTGTCGGAGAGCTTCGCCTTCGTCGACCGGCAGATCGGGCTCGAGCGGGTCGACACCGCCCTGCGCCGCTTCCGCGCTGCCGACGACGATGGCGCGAGCCTGCGCCAGGGCCTGGTGGAGGCCAAGGACGACCTGTCCTCCGGCCGCTCGGCCCTGGGCGAGCACCAGATGAGCCTGCTGGTCCGCGCGCCGGACCTGGCCAGCCTGAACGGCGCGGCGGCCGCCTGCCAGTCCACCCTGGCCGATCTCGGCGCCGTAGCCGTGCGCGAGGACCTGGGCCTGGAGCCGGCGTTCTGGGCGCAGTTCCCCGGCAACGAAGCCTATGGCGCGCGCCGGGCGCTGATCTCGACCGGGGCCTTCGCCAGCCTGGCGTCGCTGCACAGCTTCCCCACCGGCCGCGCCAAGGGCGTGCACTGGGGCCAGGCGATCACCGTGCTCGAGACCACCTCGGCCACGCCCTATTTCTTCAACTTCCACGCCGCCGACCTCGGCAACTTTACGGTCATCGGCCCGTCGGGCTCGGGCAAGACGGTGGTGATGAACTTCCTGGCCGCCCAGGCCCAGAAGGTGCGGCCGCGCACCGTGATCTTCGACAAGGATCGCGGGGCCGAGATCTTCGTGCGGGCCATCGGCGGCGGCTATGCGGTGTTGCGGCCGGGCGAGCCCACCGGCTTCAACCCGCTGCAACTGCCCGACAGCCCGGTCAACCGCGCCTTCCTGCGCGACTGGATCGCCCGCCTGGCCTGCGCTCCGGGCGAAACCCTGACGCCGGACGAGGCGGCGCTGGTCGCAGCGGCCGTCGACGCCAACTACGATCAGGATCCGGCCTTCCGCCGCCTGCGCTATTTCCGCGAACTGCTGGGCGGTCGCCGCCGGCCCTCGCCCGGCGATCTGGCCGCGCGCCTGGCGCCGTGGTGCGGCGAGGGTCCGCACGCCTGGCTGTTCGACAACGAGGCAGACCGCCTGGATCTCGACGCCAAGGTGCTCGGCTTCGACATGACCCAGCTGCTGGACTCTCCCGTCCTACGCACGCCGGCGATGATGTACCTGTTCCATCGCGTCGAGGAGCGTCTGGACGGCGAACCGACCATGATCCTGGTCGACGAGGGCTGGAAGGCCCTGGACGATCCGGTGTTCGCCGCCCGCATCCGCGACTGGATGAAGACCCTGCGCAAGCGCAACGCCATCCTGGGTTTCGGCACCCAGAGCGCCCGCGACGCGCTGGAGAGCCAGGTCTCGACGGCGATCATCGAGCAGGCCGCCACCCAGATCTTCATGCCCAATCCCCGGGCCCAGGCGGAAGACTACGCCGACGGCTTCGGCCTGACCGAGCACGAGCTGGACCTTGTCCGCGCCCTGCCCGCCCACGCCCGCTGCTTCCTGGTCAAGCACGGCGCCCACAGCGTGGTGGCTCGGCTGGACCTGTCGGACATGCCCGAGATCGTCACCGTGCTGTCCGGTCGCGAGACCACGGTGAGGCGCCTGGACGATCTGCGCCGGCGGCTGGGCGACCATCCGGCTTTCTGGTGGCCGGAGCTGACCGGAACGCCCTATCCGGGTCCGACGCCGGTGGCTGTCATCGCCGCCGCCAGCGAGGACGTCATCCCGCTGCGGAGCGCCGTCTCGTGAGCGCCTGCCCCGCCCTGCTGACCGGCGACGGCGGCCTGGCCCAGGGCATGGCCGGGCTGGACTGCCAGCTGAACCTGGCCGTGACCTCCGGCTATGGCCGCCTGTTCGGAAGTGGCGGCGCGTTCGGCGCGACGCTGACAGGCCTGCTGACGATCTATGTCGCCTTCGTCGCCTTTGGCCTGATCACCGGCCGCACGCGCCTTGGCCTGGCGACCCTGACGCCGCGCATGCTGGCCCTGGCGCTGGTTTTGACCTTCGCCACCGCCTGGCCGGCCTATCAGGCGATGGTCTATGGCCTGCTGACCGGCGGACCCGATCAGATCGCCGCCGCCCTGCTGGGCGCGCCGCATGGCGCGACGCGGGCCTTCGCGGCGCGTCTGGACCTGGTGTTCGAGCAGGTGGCGGATCTGGCCAAGAGCCTGTCCGAGGCCGGGCCCGCCAACGACCCGCAGGTGCAGACCGCCGTGAAGCTGACCTGGGCCGCCGCCCTGATGCTGCTGGTCAGCACGGCGGGCCTGTTGATCGTCGCCCGCATCGTGCTGGCCGTGCTGCTGGCCCTGGGTCCGGTGTTCGTGGTGCTGGCGCTGTTTCCCCGCACCCGCGGCCTGTTCGAAGGCTGGCTGAAGACCGCCTGCGCCCTGGCCTTCACGCCGATGCTGCTGACTTTGGGCGGGGCCGGCGTGCTGGCGGCCCTGGGCCCGGTGATCACCGCCATCGGCGAGGACCCGGCCGCCGCCATCGCCGAGAGCCGGCCGATCCTGACCCTGTTCCTCGGCGCGACCATCTATGTGCTGCTGCTGGTCGCCCTGGCCTGGGCGGCGGCCAACATCACCCGCGGCTGGCGGCCATTCGGCGGCGCGGCCGAAGCGGCCCCTAATCCGAGCGTTACGCCGCAAGCCGTCGCCGGCGCCGCCCTGGCCGGAGCGGACGGACGGCCGGCCTTGGACGCCCGCACCGCCGCCGTGGTCGCCGCCGTCTCCGCATCGCCGATCGCCTCGCGCCAGACCAACGTCGATCGTCGCACGGCGATCGCCCCGCCGCCCGCGACTCCCGCCCCGCAAGTCTCTCCCCGCCGCGCCGCCGCCCGCCCCCGCACCGAGGGACTGGGCCAGCGCCATCGGCCCTCTACCGCCGCATCCCCTCTGTCCGCGAACCCTGGCTCATGAGAACCCTCCTGCCGGCGCTCCTTGCCGCCCTCGCCCCGCTCGCCGCCGCCCAAGCCGATAGCCGCATCCGTTTCGTCGACTATGACGACGCGGTCGTGGTGCGGGTCGACGGCTGCTTCGGCTTCCAGACCATGATCGAGTTCGCCCCCGGCGAGCGGATCGAGAACGTCGGCCTGGGCGACGCCGCCCAATGGCTGGTCGCGCCCAACAAGCGGGCCGACATGCTGTTCGTGAAGCCGGCCTATCGCACCAGCCACAGCAACATGACGGTCTCGACCGACAAGCGCCGCTACAGCTTCGAACTGGTCGCCAGGCCGACGGCGGCCTGCGCCAAGGGTCAGGTGGTCTACGATCTGCGCTTCCGCTACGCGGCCGATCCCGCCGCCGACCTGGCCGGCGCGGCGCCCGCCCCGCCCGTTGCCACCGAGCCCGCCATGCCGCCGCCCGAGCAGCGCAACGCCGCCTACACCTTCACCGGCGCGGCCGAGACCGTGCCGATGCGAGTGTTCGACAACGGCCAGGCGACCTTCTTCCGCTGGTCGGAGGGGACCACGACCCCGGCCGTCTACGCCGTGGCGGCCGACAAGTCCGAGAGCCTGGTCAGCTTCACTTCGCAAGGCGACTGGCTGGTGGCCAGCCAGGTGGCGCCGGCCTTCGTGCTGCGGCGGGGCAACGCGGTGGCGGTGCTGCACAACGACGCCTACCAGACCCCCGCGCTGGACGCCGCCTCGCCGCAGCCGCGGGCCGAACCGGCACAGAAGCGCTCGCGGCTGGCGCTGTTCTCCTCGCGCAAGGACAAGTCCGATGTTCGCTGAAGCCTCCGGACACGATCCGCGACGCCGGCTTTCGGCCGACGACCTGAAGCTGGCCTCGACGACCGCCGCCCCGGACGTCGCCCGCCCGGCTTCCGCCGCCGACGGCCTGGGCTTGGCGGCCGGGGTGGTCGCGGCCCTGGCCCTGGGCGGGGTGACCCTGGTGACGCTGAACGCCAAGCGCACCGCGCCGCCGGCAAAGCCCGAAGCCGCGCCTGTCGCCACGGCGCCCGCGACGCCGGCTGCGCCCCAGCCCGTGGTCCTGGCCGCAGCGCCGCCACCGCCCGTTCCCGCGCCCCAGGTCGCGCCAGCCCCGCCGCCGCCGACCGGGGTCGATCCGAACCAGTCGCGGGCCGGACCGATGGTGATCGACAATACGGCCACCGAGGCCGCCGCCCCACGTGTCTTGGGCGGCCTCGCCGCCTCGACCGCGCCGCAGGGCCAGCTCAGCGCCGACGAGCAGTTCGCGCTGCGGGCCGGAAACGACGCCCCGCCTAGCGCCCGCGCCTCCAGCCTCGCCGATCCGGCCGGCACCGTCGTGCAGGGCGCGATCATCCCAGCGGTGCTGGAGACGGCGCTGAACTCCGACCTGCCCGGCTATGCCCGCGCCATCGTCAGCCGCGACGTGCGGGGCTTCGACGGCTCGCGGGTGCTGATCCCGCGTGGCAGCCGGCTGATCGGCCAGTACAAGAGCGGCGTCGCCACCGGCCAGAGCCGGGCCTTCGTGGTCTGGACCCGGCTGATCCGTCCCGACGGCGTCTCGGTGCAGCTGGCCTCGCCGGTGACCGACGAGAGCGGCCAGGCCGGGATCGGCGGCAAGGTCGACAGGCACTTCGCCCAGAGGTTCGGGGCGGCGATCCTGCTGTCGGTGGTCTCGGGCGCGGCCTCGTCCCTGGGCCACGGATCGTCGAGCACGGTGGTCATCGGTTCCAGCGGCGATGCGTCCAGCGCGGCCGGCCAGGCCTTGCAGACCGACGGCAAGATCTCGCCGACCATACGCGTGGCCCAGGGGACGCCCGTGCAGGTGTTCGTCGCCCGCGACCTGGAGTTCGGCCGATGAGCGAGGCGGCGGTCCTGCCGCTGCAGGACGTCTATCTGCGCACCTATCTGGCCCCGTTCGCGCCGTGGCTGGCGCGCGGCGACGTCTCGGAGATCCTGGTCAACCGGCCCGGCGAGCTGTGGATCGAGACCGCCGGGGCGCCGAGCATGGAGCGCGTGCTGGTCCCTGAGATCGACGACCGGCTGATGGAGCGGCTGGCGACCCAGGTGGCCCGCTGGACCTTCCAGGGCGTCAATCGGCAAAGCCCCCTGCTGGCCGCCACCCTGCCCGGCGGCGAGCGGTTGCAGATGGTCGGACCGCCGGCGACGCGGGCCGGCTGGGCCCTGGCCATTCGCCGCCACCGCTTGGCCGACCTCGACCTGGAGGCCTTCCGCAAGGGTCCGCTGCCGCCGCCGATCGCACCGCCCTCGCCCCAGGCGCTGGACGAGGCCGCGCGGCAGGATCCGATCGACTTCCTGCGCGAGGCCGTCGCGCAGCGGCGGACGATCCTGATCTCGGGCGGCACCTCGTCGGGCAAGACGACCTTTCTCAACGCCCTGCTGCGCACGGCGCCGGTCGAGGACCGCATCGTGCTGGTCGAGGACGCGCCAGAGCTGGCGCTGTCGCAGCCCAACGCGTTGGGCCTGGTGGCCGTGAAGGGCGACGAGGGCGAGGCCCGGGTCGATGTCGACGACCTGCTGCAGGCGGCCCTGCGGCTGCGGCCCGACCGGATCATCCTGGGCGAGATGCGCGGCCGCGAGGCGGCGACGTTCCTGCGGGCGATCAACACCGGCCATCCCGGCTCGCTGAGCACGGTGCACGCCAGCACGCCGCGGGGCGCCCTGGAGCAGATCGCCCTCATGACGATGCAGGCAGGCCTGGCCCTCTCGCGGCGCGAGACCATCGAGTACGTTTCGACGATGGTCGACGTGGTCGTGCAGCTGGGCCGAATCGGCGGCGAGCGGCGGGTCCTCGACATCCTGACGCTCAACTGCGGCGCGGAACGATGAATCGGCCTCTCGCGACAGTCGCAAACACTACCCCTGCGCGACGTCGTGACGCGCAGAGAGGGCCGCTTACGGGTCCTCAACCTATGACTCGGAGCCTTTCGCTGTGTCATAGTCGCGACAAGATGACCCCCGACGCCTCGATCACCGAGACCGCGACCGTCCTCCTGGTGGAAGACGACGACATCCTCCGCCGCGAGATGGCCGGCTATCTCGGCGCCCAGGGCTATGCCGTGCGTCAGGCCTCGACGGTCGGCGCGGCCCGCGAGGTGCTGGACGCTCGCGCCGTCGACGTGGTGGTGCTGGACGTCAACCTGCCCGGCGAGGACGGCCTGTCGCTGTGCCGCCAGCTGGCGCGGGGCGACGGCCCGGCCATCCTGATGCTCAGCGCCATGGGCGAGCCGGTCGACCGGATCCTGGGCCTGGAGCTCGGGGCCGACGACTATGTGGTCAAGCCGATCCCGCCCCGCGAGCTGCTGGCCCGAGTCAAGGCCCTGCTGCGCCGGCGCAGCGCCGCCGGCCCGCCCGGCAAGAACCCCAAGCGCAACACCTACGCCTTCGCCGGCTTCCGGCTGGACCTGTCGGCCCGCCAACTGACCGCGCCGGGCGGCACCCTGCTGCTGCTGACGCGGGGCGAGCTGGCGATCCTGTCGCTGCTGCTCGACAACGCCCGCTCGGTGGTGTCGCGCGAGGACCTGCTGACCGTGATCCGCGGCGAGGCCGCCGAGACCGTCGGCCGGGGCGTCGACCTGCACATCAGCCGCCTGCGCCGCAAGATCGAGGCCCAGTGCGACCAGGAACTGATCAAGACCTATCGCGGCGTGGGCTATGTGCTCGACGCCAAGGTGGTGGTGGAGTGACCCGCCTGATCGCCTCATTGCGTCGCCCCAGCGCCCCGATCGCCTTGCAGATCGTCGCCCTGCTGGTGGCCAGCCTGGTCGTGGCCCAGCTGGCGACCCTGGCGCTGACCCTGCTGCTGCCGCCCAAGCCGCCGGCCCAGCACAGCCTGGCCGACATCGCCGCGGCCCTGAAGGGCGGCCCGATCGACGCCAGCGAGACCCGTCCCCTGGTGCGCACGGTCGAGGACGAGCCGCCGTCGCTGTCGAGCCCCGGCTGGGTGGCGTCGGAGAAGTCGAGCGCCGATCTGGCGCGGATGCTGAACGCTGATCCCGACGACGTGCGCCTGCTGTTCTACGCCCCGCCGCCGTTCGCCGGGGCCGGCGCCAGCGGCCGTCGCACCGAGGCGCCCTCGCCCCTGGCTCTGCTGCTGACGACGGAGGCCCATGCGCAGGTCCCCGCCCCCGGCGGCCGGATGATGACGCCGCCCGGCGGCGGCATGATGGGCCAGCCGTCGGTCGGCCCCGGCTCGGTCGGCTTTCCGGTCAGCGCCGCCCAGAACAATCCGGCCATGTGGCGCGCCGCCCGCGCGGCCCTGTCCGACAGCCGCTCCGACTATCGTCCGGGCGGAGCGGTCGGCCCGGCCGGCGCCGCGCGCTACGGCCAGCCGCAGCAGCGCTTTCCCGGCACGGGCGTCGGCGGCCAGCCGCCCGGCGGCGTCATCGGCGGCCCGCCGCGCGCCGCCCAGCGCCTGCAACCGCGCTTCGCCACCGATCCGCTGTTCTCCGCCCCGTTCCGCTCGTCGAGCTTCACGATCGGCGTGCCCCAGGCGGCCGAGCCGATCCAGGCCCTGCCGCCCGAAACGACCGGTGACGACGAGGCGCCGGTGACCACCCACACCGTGGCCGCCGCCCCCGCCCTGACCCCGCGCGCCACGCCGGCCAGCGAGGCCGTCGCCGCCCCGCCGCGCCTGGCTTCCGCCGCTCCGGCCAAGCCGGCCGCCAAGCCGCAGCCGCAGGGCCGTCCGCTGGCCGCCCCGGTGGCTCGCGGCCTCTTCGGCCTGGCGCCCGCGCCCTATATCGAGGGCGACTTCGTGGCCGCCGTGCGGGTCGGCGACGACCGCTGGGTGACCTTGCAGCCCAAGCCGGAAGGCTTCCCCAACAGCTGGCAGCGCCGGGTGCTGCTGTGGTTCCTGGTCTCGTTCGCCGTGGTCGGCCCGATCGGCTACATCTTCGCCCGCCGCCTGGCCGCGCCCCTGGCCGGCTTCGCCGACGCCGCCGAGGCCCTGGGCCGCGACCCGTCCTCGCCGGTGCTGGCCGCCGACGGTCCGGCCGAGGTCGGCCGCGCCGCCCGCGCCTTCAACCAGATGCAGGCTCGCCTGACCCGGTTCATCAACGACCGCACGGCGATGATCGGGGCCATCTCGCACGACCTGCGCACGCCGCTGACCCGCATGCGCTTCCGGCTGGAACGCGCCACCCCCGCCCTGCGCCGCGAAATCGGCCAGGACATCGACCAGATGGAGGCGATGATCAATTCGGTGCTGGCCTTCATGCGCGAGAACGCCGAGGCCGGCCCTCGCCAGCATGTCGACCTGCGCTCGCTGCTCGAATGCGTGGTCGACGACGCCGAGGTCACCGGCGGCGACGTGGCGCTGGAGCCGGGCCAGACCCCGCAGGTCGAGATCGACGTGCTGGGCCTGCAACGGGTGTTCACCAACCTCGTCGACAACGCCGTCAAGTACGGCGACGCCGCCCGCGTCAGCCTCTATGTCGACGGCGACGAGGCGGTGGCCGAGATCCGCGACCGCGGCCCCGGCATGAGCGAGGACGAACTGAAGCGCGTCTTCACCCCCTTCTACCGCAGCGTCGCGGCCCGCACCTCGACCAAGCAGGGGGTCGGGCTGGGCCTGGCCACCTCGCGCTCCACGGTCCGCGCCCACGGCGGCGACATCCGGCTGGCCAATGTCGAGGGCGGCCTGATGGCCCAGGTACGCCTGCCGCTGGCGGCTCAGCGCGGCGGCTCGCAGACGGAACCGCCGGTGCCGCTGGCGGCTGAATGATTCTTCTCCCCTTGCGGGAGAAGGTGGCGCCGACAGGCGTCGGATGAGGGGTCTCTCAGAGGGGAGACGCTTCGCCCGGCCTAGCCGCTACACGCAGCTTTGAGTTTTGAGAGACCCCTCACCCGACCTGCTTCGCAGGCCACCCTCTCCCGCAAGGGGAGAGGAAACGGGTGGGCGATCTCACGCGCGATTGCGCTGAGGTGATGGAGAGGGCGCGGGGCGTCCGGGCTGCGCCCGGATGTGTGAGTTTTGAACACCGTTTCGACGAAGCTCTGACGCCCCGCGCGATCGTTGAACCTCAGGCCGGGGCGCGCGGGCCTCTTCCGCCCTGTGCCCCTTCCCCATGCAATGCGCCCCGTTTCTTGGCGGCCAGGCGTGCATGCGGCGCGGACCCTCGGACGGGCGGGAGGCCAGTGTCGGCAGCCTCCCGATGGACGGGTTTACGTCCCCCATCCTCATTTAAGCCGTTCGGCCCTGCTCACGCAGCTCCGGCGGCCCCGCTCGATCGCATCGCCGTCGCACGCTTCGGGCCGGATCCTTGCGCCCTCTCCCTGCGACGGGACAGCTGTGATTATGCGGGCGGTTTCGACGCGTCTGATAAGTTCGGGTGATAAAGTTGCAGGGCGTTGATTTGGCTGGGGTTCGGTCGCGCCGCGACGGGGATGGACGTTCGCCAATCCCCGTCCGACGTGGGTTTTCCTTCTCCCATAGGGAGAAGGTGGCGCGAAGCGCCGGATGAGGGGTTAGGGACCGAAGACGGCGTGCCGGCACGCCGGTTGAGGGCGTAACCCCTCACCCTCCCAGGCTATCGCCTGGGCCCCTCCCTCTCCCTATGGGAGAGGGAAAGAGCGCAAGCGCTTCGCAACGATCAGAACGTGTCCTTGCCGAGGTCCTGACCGCGCGCCTTGGGCGCGGGGAGGTTGGCGCGGGCGGCCTCCAGGGCGTCGCCGACCAGGGCGAGGTTCTGGATGGCGGCCAGGCCCCATTGCGAGGAGGCGTTGGTCGAGACGCGGGGGATCTCGATGATCGGCTCGATGACGGCCGGGCCGTCGATGCGGCGCTCGGTGGCGACAGCGCCGATGCCCAGGCCGGCGTCGCCGCTGAAGAACTCCTGCCAGGCGCGCTGGGCCAGGGCCGGATCCTTGCGCTGGACGGCGGCGTAGGCGGTCAGGCGCGAATGGCCTTCCTTGAGGTTGCGGCCCTTGGCCGGCGCGCCGGTCTTGGCCCGGAACTCCGCGTCGGGGGCGTTGTAGAACTGGCAATAGTCGAGCCAGGCGTTGCGGTAGGCTGGATGATCCTCGATCAGCTGGAACAGCTCGGCGTGGGTCTCGACCGCGCCGAACACGGCGTTGAGGTGCGAGACGCTGACGGTCTCGCCCTTGCCCAGGAACTTGCCGGTCTTGAGGTCGAAGTCCGCGCCGCCGGCGAACCACTGCTGCTTCATGGCCGCGATGCTGTCCATGCCGGCGGTGATGCGGTCGCGCCAGCGCTTGTCGCCGGTGCGCTCCCACTCGGTCAGCCAGGCGGCGGCCAGGGCGCTCCAGCTGGTGCCGAAGCCCATGTCGACGGCGCCTTCCGGACGCGACTGGGGGGCGCCGGGCAGCTTGCGGCTGATGTCGACGCGGGTCAGGCTCTCGTCCGAGCCGACCAGGTCGTGCATCAGGTCGCCGACCCGCTCGTCGGCGGTCAGGTAGTAGTAGTAGCGGCGATAGGCGGCGTTGGAGACGCGGGGCTGCTTGGAGCTGTCGGCCCAGTGCTGGACGCCGTGGCGGGTGCCCAGCCCCTTGTAGGGGCCAAGGTGGCAGACATCGACCTCGCCCGTGTGGCGGGTCATGGCCTCGGCCAGGCGGAAGACGTCGGCCCGGCCCGAGCGCACGAAGGACAGCCATAGCCACAGGTCCGGCGACAGCTCGGAATTGGCCCAGGCGAAGCCGCCGATGTCATAGCGCCAGACGTGACGGTCGCTGTCATAGGTGTGCATGACGTCGCCGTGGTTCCAGAAGCCGTACCAGCGGCGCTGCTCGACGTCCTTCATGTAGAAGGCCAGCAGGCCGTCGTTCTGGTCCTCGATGACCCGGCGGGTCGGGGTGGAGCGGTCGACCGGGCTCCAAAGGCCGAACACCTGGGCGGCCTTCAGGCGGGCGGGCGTGGCGACCAGGCGCGGGGTCTCGCGCAGCCGGCCGGCCATGGCCGCGAAGTCCTGGCGCGAGGGCGTGGTCGGCAGGGCCCAGAGGGTGATCTCGTTGGTGCGGGCGATGCCCAGCGGGCGGCCCCAGTTCTTTTCGTAGTCCTCGTAGGTGATCTCCAGCCCTTCACGCTCGGCGGCGTGGTCGGTCATGCCCAGGCCGTCGTGGTAGAAGCGCAGGTCCATGGCCGGCGCGTCGGGCGACCACAGCCAGACGGTGAACTCGGCCGCGTCGGTCTGGGCGTGGCGGATGTCGAGACGCGTGGGGCAGCGCTTCCAGAAGTCGGTCAGGGCGAAGGCGACGCCGCCGCTGGCCCCGCCGATATAGCCAAGGCCCGTGGCCCGGCCGCTGGTGACGGCGTCGATCCAGCCGTGGCCGGCCTTGGTGCGCTTCTTGATCGAGAAGCCGTCGGAATTGGGCTGGCTGAGGGTGAAGTCGCCCCAGGCCGGGATCAGGTCCAGGCGCTTGGAGACGGTCGGGGCCATGCCCTCGAGGCCCGGGGTCTTTTGGCCGGCGACCTGGGCGTCGCGCCAGGCCTTGCCGGGATCGCGGCGCAGGCCGGTCAGCGGCCGGATCCCCTCGCCCCACACCCCGTCGCCCTCGCCCGAGAAGCGGACATGGCGGTCGTAGAGGGCGTCGGTCAGCGGCGCCTTGCCGACAAGGCCCAGGCCCCGGATGAAGTCGCGGTTCTCGTCGCCGTCGAAAACGAAGCTGTGCATGATCCGCAGCGAGCGGGCGCCGGCATAGACGTAGAGGCGCAGGGTGAAGGGCAGCCAGGCGCGGTCGCCCTGGCAGTGCTTGCCTTCCAGCTTCACCACCGCGCGGACCGGGCCTTTCTGCTCGACGACCAGGCTTGTGACCTCGCCCTCGAAGCGGGTCTCGGTGACGGGGCCGTCATCGAAGTCGGGCTTGTCCTGGGTCAGGGCCACCAGACACACGTCGCGCAGGGTCTCGCGGCCGGCCACGGTGGCGCGGGCGATGACGACGGGGCCCTTGCGGGGGATCAGCCAGGACTGCTCGCCGGCGACGATCTCGACGGCGTCGGGCGTCTCGCGCACCGAGACGGCGCCGGTCGGGGCGACGGGCTTGCCGGGCGTAACCTTGAGGAACGGCGTCCGGCCGGCGTCGGCGGGGATGGCGTGGCCGGTCCACTTCAGCGAACCGTCGGGCCAGTAGGCCAGCGGCCAGGTCTGGACGGGCACGATCTGACCGTCTGAGCTGCTCAGGGTGAAGCTCGCCTTGGCCTTCTGGGTCCCGCGCGGCCAGGGCAGGCCGAAGGTCTGGCCCTCGTGGGCGGCGGGCGGAACGGTGTCGAGCCAGCGGACGCCGTCAGCGTCGAGGCCGACCGGCGCGGTCTGGGGCGCGGCCTGGGCGGCCTGGACGGCCGCGGGGGCCATGGCGCCGGCCAGGGCGGCCGTGCGCAGGAAATCGCGGCGGTTGAAAGGATCCATGGCGGTGCGCCCTCCCGTACCGGGGGCGGTCGAGACGCCGCGCGAGTGGATACTCCCCCACCCTTCAACACCGGAACGAGCGAAGGTTTATTCTCACATAATGGATAGTCAATGCATTATTTGGAATATGCCGGTTGAGCCGCGAACCACGGCGTGATGCGCTCAAGAGCCTCCCTGACCTCCGCCGTCGAGACCGCGAAGCTGAAGCGGATGAAGTGTCGCCCGTCGACCGGGTCGAAATCGAGGCCGGGCGCGGTGGCCACGCCCGTGTCGCGCAGCAGGCGCTGGCAGAAGGCCAGGCTGTCGTCGGTGAGATGGCCGACATCGGCCCAGATGTAGAAGGCCCCGTCCGGCGGGGCGATGGCGTTCAGACCCAGGGCCGGCAGGGCGTCGAGCAGCAGCTGGCGGTTGGCGCGATAGACGGCGACGTGGCCTTCCAGCTCCTCGCGGGCGTCAATGGCGGCCAGGCCCGCGTGCTGGCTGAGCGAGGGCGCGGTCAGGAACAGGTTGCCGACGAAGGCCCGGGCGCGGGCCACCAGATCGGCCGGCGCGACCAGCCAGCCCAGCCGCCAGCCGACCATGCTGAAGTACTTGGAGAAGCTGTTGACGATCAGGGCCGACGGCTCGAACTCCAGCATCGAGTGGGTCGGGCCGACGTAGGACAGGCCGTGATAGATCTCGTCGGAGACGATGCGGATGCCCCGCGCGCGGCAGACCTCCGCAATGGCCGCGAGTTCGTCGGGCGGGATGATGGTGCCGGTCGGGTTGGCCGGGCTGGCGATGATCACGCCGGCCGGAGCGGGATCGAGCGCGGCCAGGGCGGCGGCGGTCAGCTGGTAGCGGCTCTCCGGACCGCAGGCGATCTCGACCGGGGTCAGATGCAGGGCCTTCAGGCTGTTGCGGTAGGCCACATAGCCCGGCCGGGCCAGGGCGACGCGGTCGCCGGGCGAGAAGGCGCTGGACAGGGCCAGCACCAGGGCCGGCGAGGCGCCGCAGGTCAGGATCACCTGCTCGGCCTCGATGGCGACGCCGTAGGTCTCCTGGTAAAGGCGGGCGATGCGGGCCTTGAGCGCCGGGCTCTCCCAATAGCCCATGCCGTCGCTGTCGAGCACCTGGTGGGCGCGGGCGATGGCGGGCGCGGGGGCGCCGGTCGAGGGCTGGCCGAACTCCATGTGGATGATCGAGGCGCCCTCCCCCTTCAGCTGATGCGCCAGGCGGCTGATGCCTATGGCGTGGAAGGGTTCGATCTCGGCGCGGGTCATCTGAGGCGAGTCCGTCGGAAAACAGGGGCCGACTGCTAGACGGGTTTTGCGGTTTGCGCCATCAACCGCGGCAGTTGGAGGGAGTTCCGATGTCCAAGAGCACGCCCGCGACCCTGGCGCTTTCCAAGGCCGGCGTCGCCTTCGAGGTGGCGACCTACGACTATGACCCCAATGCCGAGCGCGTGGGCCTGCAGGCCGCCGAGGCCCTGGGCGTGGAACCGGGCCGGGTGCTCAAGACCCTGATGGCGCAGGTCGACGGCAAGCCGGTCTGCGTGATCGTGCCGTCCGACCGCGAGGTCAGCATGAAGAAGCTGGCGGCGGCCTTCGGCGGCAAGGCGGCGGCGATGATGAAGCCGGCCGACGCCGAGCGCCTGACCGGCTTCAAGGTGGGCGGGGTCAGCCCGTTCGGCCAACGCAAGAAGGTGCCGACCGCCATCGAGGACGAGGCCTTCGGGCTGGACCGGGTGTTCATCAACGGCGGCCAGCGGGGCCTGCAGGTGCTGCTGGCCCCGGCGGACGCGATGGCCGCGGCGGGGGCGATCCGGGCGGCGCTGGTGGCTTAGAGGGGGCGACACACCTGCCCTCCTCAAGAGGTCATCGCCCGACTTGTTGGGGCGATGACTTCTGTGTGGGGGAAAGCGGCCTAGAACCGGTAGGTCAGGCCGATCTGGGCCACCGGGAAGTACTTGAAGTCCTTGGCGTCGTCGCGAACCTCGGCTTCTTCCTCGCGCAGGCGCTGCTGGAAGGTCGGGTCGTTCGACAGGGTGCCGCCCGAGGCGGTCAGGTCGACCTTGGGGCTGTCGCTGAACGACACGCCGCCCAGGACGCGGAAGCCCCAGCCGCCGTCGCCGCTGAAGGTGTTGTCCCAGCCCAGGCCGACGAAGGGCTGGGCGTCCGACAGCTCGACGTGGCCGCTGATCGTGCCGATCTGGGCCGGGGTGAAGGTCGCGCCGCCGATCTCGGTGTTCTCGGTCGGGGCGCCCGACAGGTCCAGCTTGCGCTTGCCGAAATAGCTGCCGCCCGAGACGAAGAACCCGCCCTGCATCGGGTGCCAGTCGAGGAACACGCCGCCGGTCTTGGAGGTGATGTTGCCCTTGTAGGCGACGCCGCTGTAGGTCTCGTCGTGGTCGTAGTCGAGCCAGTCGCCGCCGCCGCGGACCACGAAGCTGTCGTTCAGGCGATATTGGGCTTCGATACCGGCGCCGGGCGTGCCGATGTTGCCGCCGACGGCGAAGTTGCCGCCTTCCTGGGCGTGAGCGCCGCCGGCCGCCGCCAGCAGGGCCGCGCCGAGGCTCGCAACAAAAATCCGCGTTTTCATATCCGAGTTCCCTTCCAGTCTCTGGCGGCAAACTCGTCGAAAGGCGTCAAGGTTCCGTGACCTAGCTGGCGGCTGGTGCGATCGCGCTTTCCGGCGTGGTCTCGAGCGCCCTGGATTCGCGCTCGTCGACCGCCCGGCGGACGGCGGCCAGGGCCTTATCGACCACCTCCAGCCCCGCCCCGTCGGCGACGCCCTCGACGGTGAGGATCCGCCGCCAGGCCCGCGCGCCGGGCAGGCCGTGGAACAGGCCCAGCATGTGGCGGGTGATCCCCGCCAGCCGCCAGCCGTCGGTCAGGGCCTGGGCGATATAGGGCCGGTAGCGCTCGACCGCCTCGAAGGCCGTGACGTCCGGAACGTCGAGGCCGAACACCCGGCGATCGACCTCGCCCAGCAGGCCGGCCTCGTGATAGGCCGCGCGGCCCAGCATGACGCTGTCGACGTGCTGCAGGTGCTCCAGCGCCGCGTCGACGTCGGGCACGCCGCCGTTGATGGCGATGAACAGGTTCGGGCGTTCGCGCTTGAGCCGATAGACCAGCGGATAGTCGAGCGGCGGCACGTCGCGGTTTTCCTTCGGCGACAGGCCCTGCAGCCAGGCCTTGCGGGCGTGGACGACGAAGCTGGTGACGCCTGCGGCGGCGCACTTGTCCACCAGGGTGAACAGCGCCTCCTCCGGATCCTGGTCGTCGACGCCGATGCGGCACTTGACCGTGACCGGAACCTTCACCGCAGCCCCCATGGCGGCCATGCACTCGGCCACCAGGTCGGGCTCGCGCATCAGGCAGGCCCCGAACCGGCCGCTCTGCACGCGGTCGGAGGGGCAGCCGACATTGAGGTTGATCTCGTCGTAGCCGTAGTCCTCGCCGATGCGCGCGGCGGCGGCGAGGTCGGCCGGCTCCGATCCGCCCAGCTGCAACGCCACTGGATGCTGGTCGCTGGTATAGCCCAGCAGACGCTCACGATCGCCGTTCAGCACCGCGCCGGTGGTGACCATTTCCGAATAGAGCAGGGTCTGCGACGACAGCACGCGGTGCAGCGACCGGCAGTGCCGGTCACTCCAATCCATCATCGGGGCAACGGAGAATTTCGTCATAAGGCTTTGATTTCAATGAATTCCCAGCAAAGGCAAGCAGACTGGAGCTGCAGCGGCTTCGCAAGATTTTCAAGGACTTAGCGGAATCTCGCCGGCAATGACATGGCGAAAATCGCCGCTCCAGGCGCGCGTTTCACCTGCCAGCGCACAGGCCGGGAGCCCCAGTCCGGAGGTGCGTGACGGATCTGGCTAGGCCGGCTTGCCCAGCAGCGCCTTCAGGCCGGGGCCGGCCTTGGCGGCCATCGCCTCGCCCAGCGCCACGGCGGCGTTGGCGGGGCGGATCATCACCTCGAACTCGGTGATCCTGCCGGCGTCGTCGAAGGAGATGATGTCTATGCCCTTGAACATCTTGTCGCCGAGCCGGGCGCTGAATTCGAGGACGACGGCCTCATGGCCCTCGGACCAGAACGCGCGGTGATAGGCGAAGTCCTCGAACAGGGTGTTGACGGTCGCGATGATGTGCACCAGCGCCTCGACGCCGGGATAGGGCGTGAAGAAGGCCGGCGAGCGGAACACCACGGTCTGCGCCGCCAGCGGCCGCAGGCGGTCGAACTCGCGCTTTTCCAGAAGATCGTGCCAGGTTTCGAGCGTCTTCAGCGCCTGCGCCTTGGCCATGTTCCCTACCCCTGCTTGTTGGTGATCACCGCGCTCTCTGGCCGGACGCGCTGACATTAGAACCGGCGCGACCGCCGTCAACGCAACGGCGGGTTCAGCCCAGGTCGGCCGGATCAAGCACCAGCGCCGTGCGTTCGGCCAGGTCGCCGATCCGCGCCAGATAGGCGGCGAAATGCGGGCTGGCGCGATGGGCGGCGACGGCGTCGTCGTCGACATAGAGTTCGTCGAGAACGAAGCGGGTCGGGTCGGCCTGGTCGCGCCAGACGTCCCAGCGCAGGTTGCCCGGTTCGGCCCGGCAGGCGGCGGCCATGCCCAGGAGAAGCGCCTCGAGCGCCGCACCCTTGCTGGGCCGGGCGGCGAGCACAGCGACGATCTTGATACCCGCGCTCATCGGATCATCCCGCGGTCTTGGCCGCGCCGAGCACCGCGCCGCGGCCCCTGGCCGGACGGGCGCGAGCGGCCTTGGCGTAGGCCTCGCGGAAGGCGGCGGCCAGGATGTAGGCCATGGCGTCCTCGTCGATCCCCTTCAGCCAGACCAGGGTCACGCCGGAATTGCGCGGCCGCCGCGGCTCGATCGACACAGCTTCGCTGAGCGCCAGGGCCGCGACCTGGTCCCTGGGGCTGAGCTTGACCACCGCCCAACCGGCCTCTGGCCAGCCCAATGTCGCAAAGGCGCGGCTCCCGACCCGAAACTGGGTGGTGTCGAGCACGCGGCGCACCTGCACGGCGGCGCCGAGCCGTAAGGCCAAGGTCGAAAAGGCCTCTGGGGTCATGGAAGATCCTCGCGTGACGCGACGCCCTTCTCATCCCGAGTCGCCGCCTGATGGCAAAGGACCATCGCGCTGCGTCAGGATCGGACGCCGGCCGACAGCCCACCTGTCAGGCTCGCCTGCGCGGCGTGCTCACCGCATGGTGGGGATGACGAAGCTCTGGTCGAGCACGGCGCCGCCCTTGGGCCAGCGCTGGGTGACGGTCTTGGTGCGGGTGTAGAAGCGCACGCCGTCGAGGCCATACTGGTTGAGGTCGCCGAAGCCCGAGCGCTTCCAGCCGCCGAAGCTGTGATAGGCCACCGGCACCGGGATCGGCACGTTGATGCCGACCATGCCGACCTCGACCTGGTCGGCAAAATCGCGGGCGGCGTCGCCGTTGCGGGTGAAGATGGCCACGCCGTTGCCGTACTGGTGGCGCGAGGCGAGCTGGATGCCCTCCTCCAGGCTCTGGGCGCGGACCATCTGCAGCACCGGGCCGAAGATCTCGTCCTGGTAGGAGCGGCTGGCCGGCTTGACGTGATCGAACAGGGTCGGGCCGACGAAGAAGCCGTCCTCGTGGCCTTGCAGCGCGAAGCCGCGCCCGTCGACGACCAGTTCGGCGCCTTCGTCGACGCCCAGCTGGATGTAGCCTTCGATCCGCGCCTTGTGAGCCGCGCTGACCACCGGGCCGTAGTGGGCGTCCTTGTCGGTGCTGACCCCGACGCGCAGACCGCCGATCGCCGAGACCAGCTTTTCGCGCAAAGCGACGGCGGTCTTCTCGCCGACCGGCACGACCACCGGCAGGGCCATGCAGCGCTCGCCGGCCGAGCCGTAGGCCGCGCCGATGATGTCGGCGGTGGCCTGGTCGAGGTCGGCGTCGGGCAGGACGACGCCGTGGTTCTTGGCCCCGCCCATGGCCTGGACCCGCTTGCCCGCCGCACCGGCGCGCTGGAACACCGACTGGGCGATGTCGGAGCTGCCCACGAAGCTGACGGCCTTGATGTCCGGGTGGTCGAGGATGGCCTCGACGCAGTCCTTGTCGCCGTGGACGACGTTGAGGACGCCCGGCGGCAGGCCGGCCTCGATCATCAGTTCGGCGAGGCGCACCGGCACGGACGGATCACGCTCGGAGGGCTTGAGGATGAAGGCGTTGCCGCAGGCGATGGCCGGTCCGAACATCCACATCGGGATCATGGCCGGGAAGTTGAACGGGGTGATCCCCGCCACCACGCCCAGCGCCTGGCGCATCGAATAAACGTCGATGCCGGGGCCGGCGCCCTGGGTGTATTCGCCCTTCAGCAGGTGAGGAATCCCGCAGGCGAACTCAATGACTTCGAGGCCGCGCTGGATGTCGCCCTTGCTGTCGGCGATCACCTTGCCATGCTCGGACGACAAGAGCTCCGCAAGCTCGTCCATGTGGATTTCCAGCAGGCGCTTGAACTCGAACATCACCCGGGCGCGGCGCTGGGGATTGGTCGCGGCCCAGGCCGGCTGGGCCGCCTTGGCGTCGGCGATGGCGGCGTTCAGCTCTTCGGCGGAAGCGAGGGCGACGCGGGCCTGCACCTTGCCGGTGTTGGGATCGAAGACGTCGCCGAGGCGGGCGGACACGCCCTCGACGGCGCGACCGCCGACGAAGTGGGGGATGCTGCGCATGACGCGCTCCTTCTTGAACGGGCGGCGGTCAGGCCTGCCGCATGATCCAGTCGTGGGCGGGGTCGTTGCGGAAGATCCACTTCCGGTGCGGGCCGGCCATGACGTTGAGGTAGTAGAGGTCGTAGCCGTGCGGGGCCCCGACCGGATGGTAGCCGCGCGGCACCATCACCACGTCGCCATCCTGCACGCAGACCGTCTCGTCGAGACTGCGGTCGTCGGTGTAGACGCGCTGGAAGGCAAAGCCCTGCGGCGGGTTCAGGCGGTGATAGTAGGTCTCCTCCAGCGCCGTCTCCTCGCCCTCGGCGGCGGTGTCGTGCTTGTGCGGCGGATAGCTGGACCAGTGGCCGCCAGGCGTGATCACCTCGACCACCAGCAGGCCGTCGGCGGGCGCGGTCTCGGGCAGGATGTTGCGGACGTGGCGGACATTGGTCCCCTTGCCCCGCACCTCGCGCGGCATGTCGGCCTCGGCGATCAGGCGGGCTTGGCCGCCGCGCTTGCCCGGAGCCGTGCAGAGGGCCAGTTCGACGTCGCTCACGGCGACAACCGCGTAACCGGCGCCGGCGGGGATGTAGACCGCGCCGGGAGCCTTGTCCTCGAAGACGCTAGCGCGGCCGCCGATCCGGCCGAACGCAACGCCCTCGGCGCTGACCTCGGCCGTCCCGCTCATGATCACGACGCAGGTCTCGCGGCTCGGTTCCAAGCCGTCGAAGGTCTCGCCGGCGGACAACTTGACGACCTGGAAGCCGACATGGGTCCAGCCGGCGGACTGCGGGGTGATCTCGAGGACGGACCCCGCCTCATCAGGCACGTGCGGGCGAACGAGCAACTTGGACATCAACAGTCTCCGCCCATCCCAATGCCCGTCATCCCGGAAGCCTCGCAGAGGCTATCCGGGACCCAGGGGCCGGCGCACTGCGGTCGCCCCTGGGTCCCGGCTCTCCGCGCTACGCGCTGCGGCCGGGATGACGAGGAATGGAGTTCAAAAGGGTTCACGCCGCCCTCAGGCCCGCCGAAGCCGCTTCGCGCTTCAGGGTCGCCAGGCCGATCTCGCCGTATTCGCGAGGATTGGCGATGGCCGGGTCCTGCTCGGCCTCGACGATGATCCAGCCGGAATAGCCGATCTGCGCCAAGGCCTGCATCACCGCGGCGTAGTCCAGCGAGCCGTCGCCGGGCACGGTGAACATGCCGGCCAGCACACCTTCCAGGAAGCTGCCGCCGTCCTGCGAGATCACCTTGCTGAACACCTCGCCGCGGATGTCCTTGCAGTGGACGTGGGCGACGCGCTCGGGGTGGTTGCGGATGATCGAGACGGGGTCGAGACCGCCCAGGGCCGCGTGGCCGGTGTCGACGGTCAGGCCGACCGACGGACCGGTATGGGCCAGAAAGGCCTCCAGGTCCTCGGGCCGCTCGACGACGGTGCCCAGGTGATGGTGGTAGGCGAACTTCAGGCCCTGGGCCTGGATGTAGTCGGCCACCTGCGTCAGCCGTGCGCCGAACTCTTTCCAGCCCTCGGCGTCGAGGCGCGGCGTGGCCGAAAGGGCCTTGGCGCGGTCGCCGTGGATGGCGTTGCTGGTCTCGGCATGGACGAAGACGGTGCAGCCCATGGCCTTCAGCAGCGACAGGTGCGGCTGCAGGGCCGCGATCTCGTCCTGCGCCGACTGCACCAGCAGGTTGCCGCTGTACCAGCCGCCGACCAGGTCGAGGCCGTATCGGTCGAGCAGCGGCTTCAGCACCAAGGGATCGCGCGGGAACACCCCGCCCAGCTCGACGCCTGAGAAGCCGATGGCCTGGCAGTCGGCCAGCACGCTCTCCAGCGGGGTGTCGCCGCCCAGCTCGGGCATGTCGTCGTTGATCCAGGCGATGGGGCTGACGCCGAAACGGATGGTCATAGGCTTAGTCCCCCGTACGCTGTTGCTTGATCTTGTGTTCGTAAGACGCGCGGGCCGCGTTGACGGCCGGACGGTTCGAGACCTCGGGCACAGCCACGTCCCACCAGGCGCCGCCTTCGGTGCTGGGCGCCGGGTCGGTGTCGATGACCACGACATAGGTCCGGTCGCTGGCCTTGGCGCGTTGCAGCGCGGCCTCCAGTTCGGCCAGGCTGGCGACCTTCTCCGACCGCGCGCCGAGGCTGGCGGCATGGGCGGCGAAGTCGATGTCCGGCAGGGTCTCGTGGACCGTGTCGGCCAGCAGGTTGTTGAACGCCGCCCCGCCGGTGGCGGCTTGCAGGCGGTTGATGCAGCCGAAGCCGCGGTTGTCGAGCACGGTGACGATCAGCTTGGCGCCCAGCATCACCGAGGTGGCGAGCTCGGAATTGAGCATCAGGTAGCTGCCGTCGCCGACCATGACGTGGACTTCGCGGTCCGGCGCGGCCATCTTCACGCCGACGGCGCCGGCGATCTCGTAGCCCATGCACGAGAAGCCGTATTCCACATGGTAGCCGCCGGGTTGGCGCGTGCGCCACAGCTTGTGCAGCTCGCCCGGCAGACCGCCGGCGGCGCAGACCACGACGCTGTCGTCGGACGAAGCCCGCCACACCGCGCCCAGCACCTGGGCGTCGGTTGGCAGCGGCCGGTCGTCGGCCGTCGTCGCGGCGTCGAAGATCGCGTTCCAGCCGGCGACGCCGCCGGTCGCCTCGGCGGTCCAGGCGTCCGGCGCGCGCCAGCCGTCCAGGGCTTCAGCGAGGGCCTCGAACACCGCCTTGGCGTCGCCGACGACGCTGACCGCGCCGTGCTTGTGGGCGTCGTGCGGGGCGACATTGACCTGCACCAGCTTGCGGCCTTCCGCGCCGAACAGGGCGCGGGAGCCGGTGGTGAAGTCCTGGAGGCGCGTGCCGACGCCGATCACGAGATCGGCCTGCTGCGCGGCGGCGACGGCGGCGGTCGTGCCGGTGACGCCGATGGCGCCGAGGTTCAGCGGGTGATCCCAGGCCACACTCCCCTTCCCGCCTTGCGTCTCGACGACCGGCAGGCCGGCGGCCGTGGCGAGGTCGGCCAGGGCGGCTTCGGCGCGGGCGTAGAGCACCCCGCCGCCGGCCACGACCAGCGGTCGCTTGGCCGCCTTGATCAGCGACACCAAGTCGGCCAGCTCGCGCGGATCGGGACGCGGCGCGCGGATGCGCCAGACGCGCTTCTCGAAGAAGGTTTCCGGATAGTCGAAGGCCTCGGCCTGGACGTCCTGGCAGAAGGCCAGGGTCGCGGGGCCGCAGGTGGCCGGATCGAGCAGGGTCGCCAAAGCGCGCGGCAGGGCGTCGAGGATCTGCTCGGGGCGGGTGATGCGGTCGAAATAGCGCGACACCGGCCGGAAGCAGTCGTTGGCGCTGACCGTGGCGTCGCCGAAGTCCTCGATCTGCTGGAGGACGGGGTCGGGCCGGCGGCTGGCATAGACGTCGCCGGGCAGGAACAGCACCGGCAGGCGATTGACGTGGGCCAAGGCGGCGGCGGTGACCATGTTGGTCGCGCCCGGTCCGATCGAGGTCGTGCAGACCATGGCCCGCTCGCGCCGCGACTGCTTGGCGAAGGCGATGGCGGCGTGGGCCATGCCCTGCTCGTTGTGAGCGCGCCAGGTCGGCAGCACGTCGCGGGCGCCGTGCAGGGCCTCGCCCAGGCCGGCGACGTTGCCATGGCCGAAGATCGCCCAGACGCCGGCGAAGTACGGAACCACGCTCTGCCCGGTCTCGACATGCTGAGCAGCCAGCCAGCGGACGGTCGCCTGGGCGGCGGTGAGACGAACCAGAGCCATCTACGCGGCCTTCTCCACGGCGGCGCGGGCGCGGCGCCAAGCCTCGACCAATACACGAAGCTTGCCGGCCAGAGCGGCCACGGCGGCCTCGTCGTCGATGCGATTGGCCAGCCAGTCGCGGGCGACGTCGTAGAAGATGGTCCGACCGACGGCGAAGCCCTTGATGATCGGGAAGCGGGCGGCGACCTCGAACGAGGCCAGGAGCTCGGCCTCCGGCGCCGACAGGCCCAGCAGCACGACGCCCCGGCACAGCGGATCGTTCTCCTCCACCGCCGCCGAAACCTCGGCCCAGGCGGCCGGATCGGCCATCGGCTCCAGCTTCCACCAGTCGGGTTTAAGCCCGATCGCATAGAGGCGGCGGACGGCGCGGGCGACCGTGCCGCTGTCGCTGTCCAGGCCGGCCGGCAGGATCACTTCCAACAGCAGCTCGTGGCGGGTCTTGCGGCAGGCGTCGAACAGGCGAAGCAACTGGCGCTCCTGGCGCTCGCGCAGGTCGGACTCGTCGTCGGGATGGTAGAAGACCAGGCATTTGACGACGTGGTTCAGCGGCCATTCGACCAGCTCGGTCGCCACGTCGGGCGCGCTTTCGAAGATTAGCGGCCGCGACTTGGGCAGCTCGATCGGGCGGCCGATCCAGTAGTCGTGGTCGGCGGCCTGGGCCAAGGCCTCGAAGCCGAAGCGGCCGTCCAGCAGCACGCCGAACCGGTCGTCGCCACCGGCCACGGTCTCGACGGCGCGCAGGGCCAGGGTCTTGAAGTGCGGGATGCGCTCGGGATCGCCGCCGGTTTCTTCGACGAGGTCGAGGAACTGGCTGCGATGGTCGACGGCCAGGACGGTCAGCTCGTCATAGACGCGGTCGCGGGTGGTGGCCCAGTGGATGTGTTCGAACTCGAGATCCTCGCGCAGGCGGAACGGCCGCTCGCGGTCGGACAGGAAGGCCTCCAGCTCGACCCAGGTCGGCATGGCCGGGGCGCAGCCGTGGCGCGAGACGACGATGGCCCCGCAGGCGTTGCCCCACTCGCAGCAGGTCTCGACGGGCTCGCCGCGCAGCCAGCCGCGCAGGAAGCCGGCCATGAAGGCGTCGCCGGCCCCCAGCACGTTGAACACCTCGACCTTGAAGCCGCGCGCGCTGACGCCCTCGTCCAGGCTGGACGGAATCGCGCCCGGGAAGGCGACACAGCCGTCCGCGCCGCGCTTGCAGACCAGCAGGGCGTTCGGCGCGCCCGTGCGGATCGCTCGCAGCGCCGTGACCGTGTCGGTCGAGCCGCCAAGGATGTGGATCTCCTCCTCCGTCCCGACGATCAGGTCGCAGAGAGTGACCACCTCCTGCAGCTTGGCGGTGACGTCCGGGTTCTCGACGAAGCGGTTCTCGCCGGCGTCCTTGCCGGTCAGCCCCCAGAGCACGGGGCGGTAGTCGATGTCGAAGATCACCCGGCCGCCAGCCGCCTTCACCGCGCGGGCGGCCTTCAGGCTGGTCTCGTAGACATTGGGCTGGGACAGGTGGGTGCCGTTGATCAGCACGGCGCCGGCCCTGGCGATCCAGGCCTCGTCGACATCGGACGGCTGCAGCGCCATGTCGGCGCAGTTCTCGCGGTAGAAGATCAGGGGAAAGTTCACCCGGTCGCGGATCCCCAGGATCACCAGGGCGGTCAGGCGGTCGGGGTCGGACAGCACGCCGGCGACGTCGACGCCCTCGCGCACCAGTTGCTCGCGGATAAAGCGGCCCATGTGGTCGGAGCCGACCCGGGTCAGCAGCCCCGTCTTCAGGCCCAGGCGCGCCCCGCCCGCGGCGGTGTTGGTCGGGCTGCCGCCCAGATATTTGGCGAACGAGGCCATGTCCTCCAGCCGGCCGCCGGTCTGCTGGCCGTAGAGATCGACGGAGGAACGGCCGACCGTGATCAGATCAAGGCTCTTTGCGTCGTGCGCCATTCCGGTTCCACGCTACTGTCTGGCCGGCCTCCCCGCCGACGTTATGTAACGCATATTCTAACTCTAAAAATCTCGCAACATTCATTTCATTTTGACGAGATGTGGAACGGGCTCAGACGGCCTTGCGGCCCTTGCCCTTTTCCTTGCTGGCCTCGAAGGCGAAGCCGATGACCAGGGCCTGGGCCAGGCAGATCGAGGCGGCCAGCGAGCGGAAGGTCCGCACCTCGGATTCGCGCACGTGCAGCACCAGTTCGGCCGGCTTGGCGATCGGGCTGACCAAGCTGTCGCTGATCGACAGCACGTTGGCCCCGCGCTGCACCGCCATCTCGACGGCCTGCACCGTCTCTTCCGCATAGGGATGATAGCTGACGGCGATCAGCAGGTCCTTGGGGCCGATGGTCTGGACCTGCTGCTTGGTCAGGCCCGCCACGCCATCGATGAACAGGGTGCGCTTGTTCACCTGCTGCAGCGAATAGGCCAGGTACGAGGCCACCGGGAACGATCGGCGAAAGCCGGCCACATAGACCGCCTCGGCCTTGTCGATCAGGGACACGGCCTTGGCCATGTCGGCCTCGCTGACCGTCTGGCCCAGGTTCTGGAGCGCCAGGGTGTTGCCCTCGACGAACTCGGCCAGCACCTGCGCGCCCCCTTCGGGCTTGCGGGCGACGGCCTCGTTGAAGTGGCGGACCCGCTCGCCGTAGCCCAGGGCCGCGTGGCCCGACAGCAGGCCGTCGCGGAACAGCCGCTGCATCTGGCTGGCGCCGGGGAAGCCGAAGGTCTTGGCGAAGCGCACGATGGCCGAGGGCTGCACGCCGCACCGCTCGGAGATCACCGCCAGGGTTTCCAGCGCCATCTCGTTGGGCTCGTCCAGCACATAGCGGGCGATCTGTTGCAGGCGCTTGCTGAGCGTCTCATAGCGATCGAGAATCGCCGCCCGCAGTTCGTCGGCGCTGGCGGGCGCCTTCGCCGCCGTGGTCTCTTCGGTCATCCGGCCCCCACTCGATCGGTTGCGTACGATCGGTCAAATTTAGAATATCCGTTCCGCGCGCGAACGCCAGGGTTCAGCTCGCGACCAGGAATTCCACTTTACCTGTAGAGGGAATTTTTATTCCAAGCTACAGGAACACGAAGTCCCGGCCGCCCTACGAGCCGGACGAGGGAGCGGTCATGGTCCAGGCGACACGATCGGACGATCAGGCAGCGACAGCGCCGCCCACTCCCGCGCGAAATCCGTCCCTGCGAAATCTCCCGAGACCATGAAGGTTCCCATGCACGACATCGCCATACTGGGCGCGGGCCGCATCGGCCGTATCCACGCCATGAACGTCGCCGCCCAGCCGGGCCTGCGCCTGAAGCATGTCGTCGATCCCGTCGCCGTCGCGGCCGAGGGCCTGGCGGCGCAGACCGGCGCCCAGGTCAGCGACCTCGACACGGCGCTGAACGACCCGTCGGTGGCCGGGGTGATCATCGCCAGCTCGACCGACACCCACCTTGACTACAGCCTGAAGGCCGTGGCGGCCGGCAAGGCGGTGTTCTGCGAGAAGCCGATCGACCAGGACCTGGCCCGCGCCCGCTCGGCGGCCGCCGAACTGGGCGCGCCGGGCGCCAGGCTGTTCCTGGGCTTCAACCGCCGCTTCGATCCCAGCTTTCAGGCGCTGAAGGCCAGGCTGGCGGGCGGCGTGGTCGGCGCCCTGGAGACGGTGCACATTACCAGCCACGATCCCGCCCCTCCTCCGGTGGCCTACGTCAAGGTGTCGGGCGGCCTGTTCAAGGACATGGCCATTCACGACTTCGACATGGCCCGCTGGCTGCTGGACGAGCCGGTGACCGAGGTGTTCGCCGCCGCCAGCTGCCTGGTCGATCCAGCGATCGGCGAGGCCGGCGACGTCGACACCGCCAAGATCCTGCTGCGCACGGGCTCGGGCAAGATCTGCATGATCAGCAACAGCCGCCGCAGCGGCTATGGCTACGACCAGCGTATCGAGGCCTTCGGGGCCAAGGGCATGGTCCGGGCCGACAACGTCACGGAAAGCACCGTCTCGGTCTGGGGCGAGGCCGGCGCGGCCAGCGACGCCTTCCAGAACTTCTTCCTCGACCGCTACGCCGAGGCCTACCGCCGCGAGATGGCCCACTTCGCCCAGATCATCCGCGGCGAGGCCGCGCCGTCGGTCGGCTATGTCGATGGGGTGGAGGCCCTGGCCCTGGCCGAAGCCGCCGGCCAATCGGCCCGGACCGGCCAGCTCGTGAAGCTGTAGCCACGCAAAAAGAACGGCGGCTCAAGGAGAGGCGCGAGCCGCCGCTTAGGTGTTCCAGATCGTGATCAGGAGCGGCCGGCTCGCCGGCTGTTCCATTCGCGGCCACCATACGAACAGATTTTCCAAAATACAAGCATGATGGAATTTTTCTTCGAATTCCGTCGTTGGCCGATATCCGTCTTAACAACGGCCGCGAACCAGGGCTCTATCGACAACGGCGTTCGCCAGCCGCACCGTCGCGGCGGCAAAAATGAAACGTCATTTCCCCGACATTCTTGACATGGAATTTATCTTCCATGCATGTGTCGGGTAACGAAAGCGATGCTCAGCATCCGATAATCAAGTCCATTAGCGAGTAGAGAAACGCCATGATCCGCCCCCTGACGTCGCGTCGGCGCCTTCTTGGTCTGGCAGCCGGACTCGGGGCGACGGCAGTGGCGGGCGGGCTGCTGGGCGGCTGCGCGCGCGGCGGCCAGGACGCCGAGGTGGTGGTCAGCTTCAACGACCTGTCCCAGCCCTTCTTCGTGGCCATGCGCCGCGAATTGGAAGACGAGGCGACCAAGCTGGGCGTGAAGGTCCAGGTGATGGACGCCCAGAACAACTCCTCCAAGCAGATCGCCGACCTCGAGGCCGCCGCCGTGCAGGGCGCCAAGGTGGTGATCGTCGCCCCGACCGACTCCAAGGCCCTGGCGACCGCCGCCGACGAGCTGGCACGGCAGGGCGTGGCGGTGATCTCGGTCGACCGCAACATCGCCGGCGCGACGCCGCCTGTTCCCCATGTGGGCGCAGACAACGTCGCCGGCGGCCGCGCCATGGCCGACTGGGTGGTCAAGACCTATCCGGCCGGCGCGCGGGTGGTGGTGATCACCAACGACCCCGGCAGCTCCAGCTCGATCGAGCGGGTCAAGGGCTTGCACGAGGGCCTGGCGGCCGGCGGCGCGGCCTTCAAGATCGTCACCGAGCAGACCGCCAACTCCAAGCGCGACCAGGCCCTGACCGTCACCCAGAACGTGCTGACCTCGCTGCACGACAGCCCGCCCGACGTGATCCTGTGCCTGAACGACGACATGGCCATGGGCGCGCTGGAGGCCGTGCGCGCCGCCGGTTTCGGCTCGGCCAAGATCAAGGTGCTGGGCTTCGACGCCATCCCCGAGGCCCTGGCCCGCATCAAGGCCGGCGAGATGGTCGCCTCGGTCGAGCAGAACCCCGGCCTGCAGATCCGCACCGCTCTTCGCCAGGCCGTCGACAAGATCAAGACCGGTGCCGCCCCCAAGTCGGTCAGCCTGAAGCCGGTGCTGATCACCAGCGCCAATCTGACCGAGGCCTCGCGCATCTCCGAGGTCAAATAGGCCGCCATGACCCTCCTGGACGTCAGCAAGGTCAGCAAGCGCTTCCCGGGCGTCCTGGCCCTCGACCAGGTCCGATTGGTCGTCGGAACCGGCGAGGTCCACGCCCTGCTGGGCGAGAACGGCGCGGGCAAGTCGACCCTGATCAAGATCCTGTCGGCCGCCCACGCCGCAGACGAGGGCGCCGTGACCTTCGACGGCCAGGCGCTGGACCCGCGCGATGCGCCACTGCGTCGCCAGCAGCTGGGCATCGCCACGATCTATCAGGAGTTCAACCTCTTCCCCGAGCTCAGCGTCGCCGAGAACATGTATCTCGGCCGCGAACCCAAGCGGCTGGGGCTCGTCGACTGGGCCAGGCTACGGAGCGACGCCCGAAACCTGCTGGACGAGTTGGGCCTGCCGCTCGATCCGAACGAAGTCGTCCGCCACCTGACGGTGGCCGAGCAGCAGATGGTCGAGATCGCCAAGGCGATGACCCTGAACGCCCGGCTGATCATCATGGACGAGCCGACCGCCGCCCTCTCCAGCCGCGAGGTCGATCGCCTGCACGCCATCATCGCCGGGCTGAAGGCCCGCGGCGTCAGCGTGATCTACGTGTCGCACCGCCTGGCCGAGGTGAAGGCCATGTGCGACCGCTACACCGTGATGCGAGACGGTCGCTGGGTGGCCAGCGGCGACGTCGCCGAGGTCGAGGTGGCCGACATGGTCCGGCTGATGGTCGGCCGCAGCGTCGAGTTCACCCGCCGCCCGCGCTGCGGACCG
Organism: Caulobacter hibisci; assembly: GCF_016135805.1. Classification (GTDB taxonomy): domain Bacteria; phylum Pseudomonadota; class Alphaproteobacteria; order Caulobacterales; family Caulobacteraceae; genus Caulobacter; species Caulobacter hibisci. Next base: position 199,303 of record NZ_JADWOX010000002.1, on the reverse strand, counting down.
GCCGGTCCGGTAGTGCTGAAGGTCGACGGCGTGACGCCCCGCCGCCCTCGCCTCTCCGCGCCCGGCTATCTGAAGAACATCAGCCTGGAGGTCCGCGCCGGCGAGATCGTCGGCCTGGCCGGCCTGGTCGGCGCGGGACGCACGGATCTGGCCCGCCTGATCTTCGGCGCCGACGCCATCGCCTCGGGCTCGATCAAGCTGGACGACAAACCGCTGAAACTGAAGTCGCCGCGCGATGCGATCCGCGCCGGCGTCATGCTGGTGCCGGAGGACCGCAAGCAGCAGGGCTGCTTCCTCGACCACTCGATCCGCCACAATCTCAGCCTGCCCAGCCTGGGCGGGCTCAGCCGCCTGGGCCAGTGGGTCGACGAGAGCGCCGAGCGCGACCTCGTGGAGACCTATCGCCAGAAGCTGCGCATCAAGATGGCCGACCAGGAGACCGCGATCGGCAAGCTGTCGGGCGGCAACCAGCAGAAGGTGCTGCTGGGCCGCTCCATGGCCCTGGCGCCGCGGGTGCTGATTGTCGACGAGCCCACGCGCGGCATCGACATCGGCGCCAAGGCCGAGGTGCACCAGGTGCTGTGCGACCTGGCCGCCCAGGGCGTGGCGATCGTCGTGATCTCGTCGGAACTGGCCGAGGTGATGGCCGTCAGCGACCGCATCGTCGTCTTCCGCGAAGGCGCGGTCGTCGCCGATCTCGAGGCCGAAGCGGCCACCGAAGAGGGCCTGATGGCCTACATGGCGACCGGCGCCCGGCCGGTGTCGTCAGGAATGGAACACCGCCCGCAATGACCGTCTCCCCCACCCTTTCGCCCGACCCGGCCGCCGATCGCGCCGCGCCGCCGCCCGGCCGTGGCTTCGACCTGCTGGCCTTCGCGCGCCGGCATCGGACGATCCTGTTCCTGCTGCTGCTGATCGCCGTGTTCGGGACCGTCAACGAGCGCTTCCTGACGCTGCGCAACGCGCTGAACATTCTCAGCGAGGTGTCGATCTACGGGATCATCGCGGTCGGCATGACCTACGTCATCCTGATCGGCGGCATCGACGTGGCGGTGGGCTCGCTCTTGGCCTGCGCCTCGATCGCGGCGGCCTATGTGGTGACCAACCTGATGGGCGGCTCGCCGGCCAGCTGGTTCGTGGCCCTGGCGATCTCGAGCCTGGTGGGCCTGGTCGCCGGCTATGTCCACGGCAAGGTGGTGACCAAGCTGCACGTGCCGGCCTTCATCGTCACCCTGGGCGGCATGACCGTCTGGCGCGGGGCGACGCTGCTGCTCAACGACGGCGGCCCGATCTCGGGCTTCGACGCGGCCTATCGCTGGTGGGGCACGGGCCAGATCCTGTTCGTGCCGGTTCCGATCGTGGTCTTCGCCCTGGTGGCGGCCATTGGCCACGTGGTGCTGCGCTACACCCGCTACGGCCGGCAGGTCTATGCGGTGGGCGGCAACAAGGAGGCCGCGCGGCTGTCGGGCGTGAACGTCGATTTCGTCGTCACCAGCGTCTACGCCGTGATCGGCGCCCTGGCCGGCCTGTCGGGCTTCCTGCTGTCGGCGCGCCTGGGTTCGGCCGAGGCCGTGGCCGGCACCGGCTACGAGCTGCGGGTCATCGCCTCGGTGGTGATCGGCGGCGCCAGCCTGTCGGGCGGCTCGGGCAATGTCGGCGGAACCATCCTGGGCGCCTTGCTGATAGGCGTCCTGTCCAACGGCTTGGTCATCATGCACGTCACCTCGTACTTCCAGCAGGTGGTGATCGGCTTGATCATTGTCGCCGCCGTCGCCTTCGACCACTACGCCCGCACCCACAAGGCCTGACTCGACTCGGCCGGTATCCAGGATGGCGACGATGCGTTCCTTTCGAGCCCTTCTGCTCGGCGCGGTCATGATCTCGACCCCGCTGGCGGCGCTGGCGCAGTCCGGGCCGCCTGACCTCACCAGCAAGGTCGATCCCTTCGTCGGGGTCGACGGCGGCGGGGTGACCGGCGGCAACACCGTGCCGGGCGCCGGCGTGCCGTTCGGCTTCGTGTCGCTGAGCCCCGACACCACCAACGCCGACACCAACGGCTACGACTCCAAGAGCCCGATCATCGGCTTCAGCTACACCCATGTCAGCGGCACGGGCGGCTCGGGCAAGTACGGCAACTTCCGGGTCACGCCGAGCGTCGGGCCGCTGAAGCTGAACCACCTGCATTTTGGCAAGACCGACGAACGGGCCTCGCCCGGCTACTACGCCGTGGGGCTGGGTAACAGCGAGGCCGAGCGGATCAAGGTGGAACTGACCGCCTCGCGCCGCGTCGGCTTCCAGCGCCTGACCTATCCGGCCAATACGCAAAGCCAACTGATCTTCGACGTCAGCTCGGTGGTCGCCATGCGCGGCCGCGGGCAACGGGTGCGGCTGGCCAAGGTGGCGCTGATCGACGACCACACCCTGGCCGGCGAGGTCACGGTCGAGGGCGGCTGGAATCCGGCGCCCTACACCCTCTATTTCCACGCCGTCGTCGATCGTCCGGCCAAGGCCTTCGGCTCGTGGACGGCCGGCCAGGGCTGGTTCGAGGCCAAGCACGGCGTCGGTCGCGCCGAGGGCGGCTCGCAGGTCAAGAGCGCCGCCAACCGTCAGGGCCTGATGATCGAGTACGACACCGAGCGCGAGTTCTCCAACCGCCTGGGCGCCTGGCTGACCCTCGACACCACGACCGACCGCCAGGTTCAGATGAAGCTGGCCGTGTCGTTCGTCAGCGCCGACCAGGCCCGCGCCAACTTGGCGCAGGAGATGCCCGGCTGGGACTTCGACGCCTATCATGAAGCCGCCCGCGCCGAGTGGGCGAAGGCCCTGGCCCAGATCCAGGTGCAGGGCGGCAGCGACGAGCAGCAGCGGATCTTCTATTCCGCCCTCTATCGCTCGCACACGATGCCGCACGACCTTTCGGGCGAGAACGTCTGGTGGAAGTCCGATGAGCCCCACTACGAGGACTTCTACACCCTGTGGGACACGTTCCGGACGCTGCACCCACTGCTGACGGTGATCCAGCCGCAGCGGCAGCGCGACATGCTTCGCTCGCTGATCGACACCTACAAGCACACCGGCTGGATGCCCGACTCGCGGATCGCCGGGGCCAACGGCATGACCCAGGGCGGCTCGAACGGCGACATCCTGGTGGCCGACGCCGTGGTCAAGAAACTGGGCGGGTTCGACCTGAACCTGGCCTATGAAGCGCTGCGCAAGAACGGCGAGGTCGACAGCGACCAGCCCTTCCTGCAGGGCCGCGTGCTGGCGGACTATCTGAAGCTCGGCTATGTGCCGTTCACCCAGACCCGCTCGGCCTCGCGCACCCTGGAATACGCCTATGACGACTACGCCATCGGCGTGGTGGCCAAGGCCCTGGGCAAGACCGACCACGCCAAGCGCTACATCGCCCGCTCCGGCAATTGGAAGAACATCTGGGATGACAGTCTCGGCTGCGTGCGTCCCCGCTATCCCAATGGCGAGTGGGTCGAGAACTACAGCTGCACCTACGAATATCCCGACCGCTCGGGACCGTGGTGGGACGCGGTGTTCTACGAGGGCAACGCCCTGCAGTACTCGACCTATGTCCCGCAGGACGTGGCCGGGCTGATGGCCAAGACCGGCGGCGCCAAGGGTTTCGTCACCTGGCTCGACCACCTGTTCGACGGCCACTATTCGCAGGGCAACGAGCCGGACATCCTGGCGCCGTACCTCTACATCCACGCCGGCCGGCCCGACCGCACGGCCGAGATTGCCCGCCAGCTGATGGCCAAGCACTATCGCGCCACCCGCACGGGCCTGCCGGGCAACGACGACGCCGGGGCGATGTCGAGCTGGTACGTCTGGAACGCCGTCGGCCTCTATCCGAACGCGGGCCAGCCCTACTACTACATCGCCTCGCCGGTGTTCACGCGCAGCGCCATCGCGCTGGAGGGCGGCAAGACCTTCGTGGTCTCCGCGCCTGAAGCGTCGGAAGCCAATCGCTACGTCACGGCGGCCAGGCTGAACGGCAAGCCGATCGATCGCGCCTGGATCACGCATGATGAACTGGCCAAGGGCGGGGTTCTGGAGCTGACCATGGGCCCTGCGCCGTCGGCCTGGGCGACGACCTTCACCGCGCCGCCGAACGGGCTTTAGCAGAACTGTCTAAGCCCCCTCCCCCTTGATGGGGGAGGGAGAAGCGCCCTCAGTGGTTCTCGTGCGTCGCCACCTGCTCGGGAACGACCAGGCGGACGCGGTCGAGGCCCACGCGGCCAACACGCGCCGTCACCACCACCGTATGCCGCCCGGGCGACAGCGAGGGGCCGACGACAGGCTTCAGCAGGTTGTCGAGCACGCCTTCGGCCCAGGCCGGCGAGCCGACCTTGCGCGGCAGGGTCACGTGTTCGGGCGCGCCGCCGTCGATGCTGACGTCGAAGGCGATGTCCTGGGCCTGGCCGTCGGGGAAGATCGGCAGGACGCCCAGTTGCACGCGGCGGCCGTCGGCGCTGGCGACATCGACCGACAGGGTCAGGGTCGCGCCCGGCGCGTCGGCCAGCATGACGCCGCGGCCTCGGCCCACGCCCTCGACCAGACGCCAGCCGCTGTTGGCGGCGAAGGCTTCGGCTTCGACGATCGGCGAGCCGGCCGGCGCATTGCCGTCGACCACGGCCAGGAACGGGGCCGGATCGGTGATCAGGCCGCCGCCCGGCATCGGCACCGGACGGGCGCGATAGATACGCCACTGGCTGTCGGCCGGCTCCTCGGGCATCAGCCAGCGCCACTTGCCGCCGGCGACCTGGTTGTTGAACCTGTCGGTCAGGGCGGTGATCTCGGTCTGGGCCTCGACGGCCGCGCCGCCGGCCGAGCGGGCCATGGCCTGCTGCTTGTCGATCAGCTCGTTGTACCGCTCGGCCGCGAAGAACCGCACGTTGGCGGCCGCCGAGACGCGGATCGGGAACTCGACCAGCTCGAACCAGGCGTCGGCCAGCTGCGGCGGCACGTCGGCGGTCGCCGCCTTGGTGTCGGCCGTCAGCTTGCGGAAGGCGCGCAGGCGGTCGTTGACCTCGTCGGGGGTGTAGCTCGACAGGTGCCGGTTCTCGGCCTGGGGCTGCCATTCCAGGTGCTCGGGCCGGCGCTCGAAATTCAGCCGGTAATAGGCGTCGAGCAGGTCGGCCGCCTTGCCGCCAAGGGCGGGGCCGAAGGCGCGGCCGGTCCAGTCGGCCAGGAACTGGCGCTGGCTCTTGCCCCGCCAGCGGTCGATGTCCCAGGCCATCTCGAGGAAGTGGCTGGCGCCGATCTCGGCCGGCTTGATGTCGCCGACATTGGCGATCCAGACGCTGCGCGCGCCCTTGTCCCACGCATGGATCATCTCCTCCTGGACGAGGGCCGGCGGGGTCGTGCCCAGCCACAGATAGGCCAGCGGATAGCCGAGGTAGGACAGGTGGTAATAGACGCCCGCCCCACCCTTTCGGCCGGCCTCCTCGGCGCTGGGGAACTGGCGGATGTAGCCGAAATTGTCGTCGGGCCAGACGATGGTGACGTCGTCGGGCACCTTCACCCCGGCGCGATAGATCTCCAGCACCTCCTTGTAGGGCACGAAGATCTGCGGAACCTTGGAGACGTCGCCCGGCACGGTCTTGGCCAGGATCTCGCGCTGGTCGGCGATGATCTTGTCCAGCAGGGCGACCTTGTCCTCCATGGTCTTGGGCCCGACCATGCCGGTGTCGTGGATGCCGCGCATGCCCAGAGTCCAAAGGCTCTCATAGGGACCGTTGGCCTTGGCACGCTCTTCCCAATAGGCCTTCACGCCGTCGGGGTTGGTCGCGTAGTTGAACTTGGCCGGGTCGCCCTTCCACTCGCCGACATTGTTGCGCAGCATGGCCTCGGCGTGGGACGAGCCCATGACGATGCCGTACTCCTGCGCCAGCTTGGCGTTCTCCGGATCGGAATTGAACGGCGCGGTCGTGTGGTGCATGGCCGGCCACAGGGTGTTGGCCTTCAGGCGCAGCAGCAGGGTGAAGATCCGGCGATAGGTCTTGGGCCCGATGTCGCCGCGCTCGGGATCGAAGGTCTTCAGCGCCCACGGATAGAGCCCCCAGTCCTCGTCATTGACGAAGACGCCACGGTAGCGGACCGACGGCGGGCCGAAGCGGTGGACGCCGGCGGCGACGAACAGCTTGTCGCGATGCTTGGGCGTGACGTCGGCCCACCAGGCCCAGGGCGAGACGCCCATGCCTTGCGCCACCTCATAGACGCCAAAGGCCGTGCCGCGCCGGTCGCTGCCGACCACCACCAGGGCCTTGTCGACGCCGGGCGCCGGGCGGTCGACCGAGGCGATGACGAAGCTCTCCCACGCTCCTGACAGTCGCGAGACGTCGATCTTCCTGGCCGCGACCAGGGCGTCGACGACCTTGCTGGAACCGAGCGTGCCGACCAGGATCGCGGTCTTGCCGGCGGGGGCGTCGGACACGGAGACCGGCTGGCCGGTGACGGTCTTGAGGTCGTCGGCGAGGTCGTCGGCGGCGTGGCGCACGACGGCGGCGTCGGCGGGATCCACCACGATGGTCGGCGCCCTGCCCGCCTCGAGCAGCACGAAGCCGCCGCGCGAGAGGCTGTCGGTGAAGATCGCGCCCGCCTCGCCGCGTCTCTGGGCTTGAGCGGCCTGTACGGCGCCGAGGCACAGCACGAGCGCCAGGGCGCCGCGCCAGATCGACTTCGACATCTTCATGGGCCCTGGCCTCCCTACGCGTGGCGGGTCTTGTACTGAATAGACGGTCTGCGGCGCGCCAACCTCAACGGCAGGCGGTTCCGGCGATCAGCTCGACCTCGGAAACCTCGACGGCCTTGCCGGCGGTCAGCTCCAGGCGATAGCGGGCATAGGCCTTGCCGGTCTTGAGGTCGAAGCTGCTGGTCGCGTGACGATGGTCGAAGCGCTCGCCACGCCGCTCGTCCAGCTTCAGCCAGCGCTTGCCGTCGAAGCCGCTGAACCGCCAGGCGGTCGGGTCGGCCGGATTGGCGCCGACGCTGACGGTGTAGGCCTTCAAGCAGGTCGTCGTCGGACGAGTGAACACCGCGGACTGCCCGGCCGAGGCGGTCCAGACCGTCGAGGTCTTGCCGTCGGCCAGGGCCGGAACGGCGGCCTCGCTGGCCAGCACCGCGCCGTCATAGGCCCACTGGCCGGGCTTCTCGCTCATGGTGAAGCTCAGCACCCCGCCGGCCAGCACCTGGGCCTGGGTGATGAAGGGACCGGCCAACGGCTTTCCGTTGAGGCTGGCCGCGGCGATGTAGGGACGGTCGGCCCCGGCGTTCGCCGCCATGACCTCCAGCGAGCGCCCCCCTTCCAGATGCAGAACGCTCTTCGGGTGACGCGGGCCGTGCAGGTAGAAGAGGTCGCTGCCGAGCTTCGGAAACAGGCCCAGGCGGTTGAAGACATAGTTGGAGCTCATCGCCCCGGCGTCCTCGTCGCCCGGATAGGCGGTGGCGGTGAAGTGCTTGAACACCTCGCCCGACCAGTAGGACGACAGGTCCGACCGGCCCAGGTTGTGGAACAGCCAGGGCGTGGCGAAGGACGGCTCGTTGGTGATGTCGATCAGGCCCGCGTCGAGGGCGTGGTTCAGGCGCTCGTTGAAGCGCACCCGGCCGCCCATGGCCTCGACCAGACCCGGCAGGTCGTGCAGCACACCGTAGGAATAGATCCAGGCCGTGCCCTCGTAGTAGCCGACATTGTTGTGGACCTTGCCGTCCCAGCCGAGCTTGGGATCGATGTCCTGGAACTTGCCGTCCGGATAGCGCGGCATCAGGAAGCCCTGGAAGCCATCGCTTTCGGTTTCGGGGTTCCAGATCTTGCGCCAATTGGCCGAGCGTTTGCGCAGAGTCTCGGCCTCGTCCGCGTGGCCGGCCTTGGCCGCGACCTCCCCGGCGAAATAGTCGTTGAGCGCGAAGCCCAGGGTGGAGGAGCCCGACTTGGCGCGCTGGTTATTGGGCTCGGGACTGCTGTCGCCGACCCCGAAATAGCCGCTCTCCAGATAACGGGGCCGGCGGCGCTCGAAGGCGTTGAAGTGGGTCAGCCGCCAGGCGTCGTTCCAGTTGACGCCGGCGGCGCCGCGCAGGGCCGCCTCGCCCAGCACATTGTCGACTTCGTCGCCCCCCTGCCCCACGTGATAGTTCTGGCCGCCGATGATGGCCGTGTCGGCCGCGCCGAACTTGTCGAAGGTGTGGATCAGCGAGTTGATGTTGGCCGCGTAGTCGCTGGGGCGCAGCACCGACATCAGCGGAAACAGCGTCCGGTAGGTGTCCCACAGGGTGTAGTGGTCGTCCCAGTTGGGGCGGCCCAGTTCCTTGGCCGACTGGTCCAGGCTGCGGTCCCGGGGATGGGTCGAGGCGTGGTAGAAGGCCGTGTAGAACCGGCGGGTCTGCGCCGCGTCCAGGCCCGAGACATCAATCTCGCCCAGTCGATCGTTCCAGGCCGTCTGGGCCTGCTGGCGGACGCGGTCGTAGTTCCAGTCCGGGATCTCGCGGTCCAGCAGGGCCTCGGCCGTCTCGGCGCTGGTGAAGGACACCGCGATCTTGACCAACAGCGGCTTGCCGGCCGTGGTCTTGAAGGTCTGCCAGGCGCCCAGGCGCTCGTCCGGACCGGTCTTGCCTTCGGTCGCGCCGGCGCGCCGGTCAGCCTTGTCGAACACGCCCCAGGCGACGGGCTTCTGGTCGAACTTGGCGACGAACCAGATGTCGATCAGGGCCGGGTTCCAGTAGCCCTTGGCCTTCACGTGGCCGACGATCTTGCCCTGCTCCGGATAGAGCTTCACCTCGGCCTGGTCGGAGGCCACGAGCCCGCCGACCTTGCGGGTGACGTCGAACACCAGCTGGGCCTGGTCTGTGTCGGGATAGGTCAGGCGGTAGATCGCCGAATAGTGCGAAGGCGTCGCCTCGACCTTGGTGTCGTAGCGCGACAGCCGCACCGAATAGGCGTCGGCGGCCAAGACCTCGTCGGCCTTGGGCGACAGGTGGGCGGCCTCGTCGAACTGGGGCTGGCCGACCTGGGGCGACAGCAGGAACGTGCCGTAGGTGGTGACCCCGCCAGAGCCTTGCGAATGCAGCTGGGCGAAGCCGCTGATCGGCTCGGCGGCGTTGTAGCCGGCGTTGCTGGGATTGGGCGTCTCGGGCGAAGGATGGATCGAGCCGTTGGGCAGGGTCGGCCCGGGAATGGTGTCGCCTTCGTTGTCGTTGCCGAGACCGACCTCGAGGGCGGGAAGCTTGTACAGGGACGGACCGGGAGCGGCCTGAGCGGCCGCCAGAGCGGTCGTGGCCAGGAGGGCCGCCAACAGGGCGGAAAATCCAGCGCGTCGTCCCGGCATCGAAATCCTTGCGGTCTGGTCCCTTCGGCGACTCGCGCGAAGGGAGAGAAAACATAGCCGGTCCACGAATGGACCGGCTATCAAGTGCTTCACTGGGGGAGTGAACTTTAGAACGTCGCGCGCGCCGTCAGGGTGAAGGTGCGGCCGTCGTAATCGACCCAACGCGAGACCTGGTAGTCGTTCTCGTATTCGAAGCGGACCGCGTCGGTGAGGTTGTAGGCGTCGAACGACACGGTCAGAGCGTCGGTGACGTTGTAGGAGGCCGACATGTCCAGCTGGCCGCGCGGCTTCACGGAGCGCGAGCCGCCGCTGTAGGTGCCGTTGGCGTTCAGGCCGTAGTCGGAGCGATAGTTGTAGACCATGCGCACGCCGTACTTCGGCGTCTCGTAGTAGCCGATGACGTTGACATTGTGCTTGGAGATGCCCGGGAACGGGGCGATCGCCGGGCTCTTCGAAGTCGTGTAGGCGTAGTTGAAGCTGCCGCCGAAGTTCTTCCAGAGGCCCGGCAGGAAGTCGAGGTTCTGCTGGATGTTGAACTCCACGCCCTCGACGGTGGTCTCCTTGTCGAGGTTGTAGGTGGCGCTGGCGTTGACGTGCACCTGCTTGGTGCTGCTGCTCAGGGCCGTGGCGTTGCAGTAGGTTCCGTCCCACGACAGGGCGCCGAAGCCCCAGGTCGAGCCGTCCGACGGGCAGAGGATCGCCGGATCGGTCGTGGTGGCGATGCGGCCGGTGATATTCTTGCGGAAATAGGCCAGCGAGATCAGGGCGTTGGGGCGGTTGTACCACTCCAGCGACAGGTCGAAGGACTCGGCCAGATAGGGCTTCAGCTTGTTGTTCCCGACCGTGACCGAGACGTCGTAGACGCTGGTCGAGCCCGAGCTCAGGCTGTTGTTGAGGATCTGGGTCGGGTTGACCTTGGTCGACGGCGAATACTGGCGCGGGTGCGGGCGGACATAGGTCTTGTAGTAGGCGCCGCGCAGGATCAGGTCGTCGGTGACGTCGGCCACGAAGATCGCCGACGGCAGGAAGTAGTCGTACTTGTTGACGTACTCGACCGTCTTGAACGCCGTCGACGAGCCGATGGCGTCGCTCGGGGCGCTGGTGCGGTCCAGGGTGGTGATGGTGTTCTTGGTGTCTTCGTAGCGGCCGCCGAAGTTGCCGCGCACGCCGTGACCGAAGATCTCGGTGTCGTACTTCGCCTGCACGTAGAACTGATTGATGTCGTTCTCGTTGGTGAAGTTCTTATCGTAGTAGCTGCTGTCGGCGTACTGGATATTGAAGCCCTGGGTCGACAGGCCGCCGCTTTGATAGGCCGTGACCGGACGCACCGCGTTGAGGAAGTCGCGGACGTTCAGGACCTGCCAGTTGCGATTGTAGTCGCCGCCCTTGCCGCCCATGAAGTCGTCGATGAAGGGCGCCGTGACCATCATGCTGGAGGTGATGTTCTGCAGCTGCGCGCCGTAGGCGTAGACGCGATAGCCGGTCGACACGTACTTCTCGCGCTCGAGGCGGACGCCGCCCTGGACGCTCTTGATCGGGCCGACGGTGACGAAGCGCTCGACGTCGAAGGCGGCGCTGTTCAGTTCGTTCTTGGCGAAGCTCTCGGTGCCCTGGATCCAGATCGCGTTGGTCGAGTTGGCGCGGGTCCCGTTGTTGTAGAAGGCGACCGGATCGCCGGCCTCGCCCCAGGTCCAGGTCTGGCCGGTGGTGATCGAGTTCTGCGGCGTCGGGTTGGTCACGTAGTGGAAGTTGCCGATGTCATCGAGGCCGGTGGTCAGCGAGCCGGAGATGCCGTTGCCGCCGGCCCGGGTGTAGTTGACGACGTCGACCTCGGTCTCGACCGACGAGTTGGCGCCCGACGACAGGGTCAGGGCGGCGGCGACGCGCCACTGCTCGTTGCTCCAGTCGACCGTGCCCAGCAGGCCGTCCGACTTCTGATGCTGCGAGTAGAGGCGCGTCGAGGACAGGGCGTTCATGTTGGTGAACGAGTAGCTCTGGTACAGGTAGCGGCCGTCGTTGGTCTGGACCGGCGTGCCCGTCGGGGTGATCACCGTGCCCGCCCCGGCCGTCGATGACGGCGTCACGGTGTTGATCAGGAAATACTGGGTCGTGTCGGGCAGGTTGCGGTCGGTCGAGAAGCCGATCAGCCCGATCTTGGTGTTGTCGTTCGGCCGCCATTCGAAGCCCGCAGAACCCGACCAGACCTTGCCGACGTTCATCCGGGTGTACTGGCGGATCTGGCTGTTGGCCCAGACGCCGTTCTTGCTGGTCGAGCCGGTGTTGCTGGTGACGAAGGCCTGGGCGTCCGTCTGCGATACGCCCAGGGCCTGGGCCAGCGAACGGCAATAGGAGGTGGCGCTGGTCGGGCAGGCGGCGGCCGAGAAGTACTGGCCGTAGGTAGCGTTGAACTGGGTCGGCGTCAGGCCCGTCATCGCCGAGGTCAGATAGTCGTAGCTGTTGAGGCGGATCGTATCGCGGCGGAAGTTTTCCTTCTTGTAGGCGATCGTCCCGAACACCGCGAAGTCGTCGGTCAGGTGCTTGTTGTAGCCCAGGGTCGCGGCCGGCGCGCCCAGGTCGCCCAGGGTGTTGTACTCGTAGGACGCCTTCATATAGCCGCCGTCCTTGCGCGACAGCGCCGGGGCGATCTGCAGGTCGACATTGCCCGACAGGCCGCCCGAGGTGGTGTTGGCCATCGGCGACTTGGCGATCACGAAGGCCGAGAAGATGTCCGAGTTGAACGCGCCCAGCGGCGAGCCCTGGTTGTCGCGCAGCAGGGCCGGCCCCGCGAACGACTGGCCGTTCAGCGTGGTGCGGGCGTATTCGCCGGGCATGCCGCGCAGGTTGATGGTGGCGTCGCGGCCCTCGGCCTCACGATTGATCTGGACGCCCGGGATGCGCTGCAGGGCCTCGCCGACGTTCAGGTCGGGAAAGCGGCCCAGGCCGTCGGACGAGATGCCGTCGGTGATTTCGACGGCGTTTTTCTTGGTGCGAACGGCGTCGGCGTAGCTCTTTTTGAATCCGGTCACGATGACGGTGTCGACCGTGTCGTTCGGCGCGGCGGCGCTCTGAGCCATGGCGAAAGCCGGCAGGCCGCCCATGACGGTTGCGGACAGAAGCGCGACCTTCAGGACGCGCGTCGGGCTGATCTTGGACTTCAATGTCGTTCCCTCCTCGTTATGGCCGCCGTCTTGAATGACGGCTTATCGGCCTGCCCCTCTCGCGTTACCGGCCCCAGCAATCTTTCGATTGGCCAGGGCAATGTGGATGACAGATCCACGCGGCGCCGCGCCCGAACCCAGACGACGATAGCTTTGATATCGCTGGGCTTTTTTGTATTGTTAAATTGGTTTGTATATTATTTTCTTGAGACAATCTAGAAAATATTTTTCGAAATTGCAAATTGGTCAGGCCAAAAATAGAACGGTGTACGCAACGGAAGACGCGGCCGCGCCTGAGCGTCGAGCGCGACCGGGCTGGAAAAGCGACGCGGGCCGGCTAAGGCTCGCGCGAGGGAGCGTGACGAATGAAGGCAAGCATGATGGCGGGCGCGGCCTGGCTGGCGATCGGCCTCGCCGCCCAGGCGGAGGAAGCGCCCCGCGTCGACCCCGTTCAGGTCGACGCCGCCCGCCCCGACTGGGAGAACCCCGCCGTCAACGCCCGCGGCACGCTGCCGGCCGTGGCGACCCACTTCCCCTTCGAGAGCCGCGCCGCCGCCCTGGCCGGCGACATGACCCGGTCCGAGCGCTATCTGACCCTCGACGGCCAGTGGGGCTTCCAGTTCAGTCCGTCATCGGACGATGTGCCCAGCGGCTTCGAAAAGCCGGACTACGACGCCTCGTCGTGGAAGAGCATCAAGGTGCCGGCCATGTGGCAGGCGGAGGGCTATGACCAGGCCCGCTACAACAACATCACCTACCCGTTCCCGGCCAACCGCCCGCTGATCCCGCACGCGACCAACACGGTCGGGTCCTATCGCCGGACCTTCGAGGTTCCGGCCGGCTGGTCGGGCCAGGACGTCATCCTGCATATCGGCGCGGCCGGGGCGGCCTACAAGGTCTGGGTCAACGGGGTGGAGGCCGGCTACTATGAGGACTCCAAGCTGCCGGCCGAGTTCGACGTGACCAAGCTGGTCAAGCCGGGCCAGAACCTGGTGGCGATCCAGGTGCACCGCTGGGCCGACGGTTCGTACCTGGAGGACCAGGACTTCTGGCGGGTCTCGGGCATCGAGCGGTCGGTCTATCTCAAGGCCGTGCCGCAGGCCCGGGCGTCCGACCTGTTCGTCAAGGCTGGGCTGGACAAGGCCTATCGCGACGGGACCCTGGCCACCGAGCTGGCCCTGACCGCCCGCAAGGCCCCGCTGACGGCTCGGATGACCTTGCTGGACGGCGAGCGCGAGGTGCTGAAGACCGAGGCCAAGGTCCCGGCCGGCGCGGCCCGCACCGTCAGCCTGTCGGCCACCGTCCCGAACGTCCGCCAATGGACCGCCGAGACGCCCAACCTCTACACCCTGCTGGTCGAGCTGATCGACGCCCAGGGCGAGGTCGTCCAGGCCACGCCCCAGCGGATCGGCTTCCGCACCGTCGAGATCAAGGACGGCCGGGTGAGCGTCAACGGCCGCCCGATCGTCATCCGCGGCGTCAATCGCCACGAGCACGATCCGGAGACCTTCCACGTCATCTCCGAGGCCTCGATGCGCCGCGACATCGAGCTGATGAAGCGCGCCAATTTCAACGCGGTGCGCACGGCCCACTATCCCAACGCCGAGCTTTGGTACGCCCTGGCCGACGAATACGGCCTCTACGTCATGGACGAGGCCAATATCGAGAGCCACGCCTATATGGGCTGGGGCAACGCCGATCCCGACCAGCGGGCCAAGCGCCAGATCGGCTTCGACCCGGCCTGGGAAAGCGCTCACGTCGATCGCGTGATGAACATGGTCGAGCGCGACAAGAACCACCCGTCGGTGATCTTCTGGTCGCTGGGCAATGAGGCCGGCGTCGGCCAGAACTTCGAAAAGGCCGCCGCGGCCGCCCGCAAGCGCGATCCCGGCCGGCTGATCTCCTATCTCGGCTGGGGGGCTCGCCCCTGGGAGCACGTGCCCAACACCTATGTCGACATCTATGCCCCGATGTACGACGACGTGACCAAGATGGTGGACTGGGCGACCGACCCCACCCGCACCCAGCCGATGATCCAGTGCGAATACGCCCACATGCAGGGCAATTCGGGCGGCAACCTGAAGGACTACTGGGACACCATCTACGCCTACGACAAGCTGCAGGGCGGCTTCATCTGGGACTGGGTCGACCAGTCGATGTACCGCTACACCAAGGACGGCCGGCGCTATTGGGGCGACGGCGGCGAATATGGCCCCAATCCCGGCGGCGAGATCGAGTTCGGCGATGGTTTGATCCAGCCCGACCGCACGCCGAACCCTCAGTTCTACGAAGCCCGCAAGGTGCTCTCGCCGATCCAGTTCTCGGGCTTCGATCCGGCGACGGGCAAGGTGACGGTCACCAACCGCCACGATTTCCGCGACCTGTCGGGCTTCGACTTCGACTGGGTGCTGGAGGCCGACGGGGTCGAGGTGGCGTCAGGCGCCCTGCCCGCCCTGTCGACCAAGGCGCGGGGCGTCGAGACCCTGGCCCTGCCGCTGCCCGCAATCGCCACCGTCCCGGGCGTCGAATATTTCGTCACCGTGCGCGCCAAGGCCAAGCCCGACGCCGTCCCGATGACCCCGGCCGGTTTCGTGGTCGGCTGGGAGCAGTTCGCCGTCTCCGCCACGCCCAAGCCCGTCGTCGCCCGTCCGGGTGTCGTGACCATCGCCGACGGCAAGGACGCCGTCACCCTGTCAGCGGCCGGTGCGACCCTGAAGATCGACCGCGCGACCGGCCTCGTCGCCGCCTATGCCAAGGACGGCGTCGTCCTGGCCCAGGGTGGCCAGCCCAACTTCTTCCGCGCTGAGACCGATAACGACGCCGGCACGGGCCTCTCCACCCAGCAACGTCCCTGGCAGGTGATGACCAAGACGCGCCAGCTGCGCGCGGTGACCACGCGCAAGACGGCACAGGGCGCGGAGGTGGTCGTCGACTACGGCCTGGGGGCTGGGGCGGCAAAGTTCGTCACCACCTACGCCATGGCCGGCGACGGCACGGTGGCGGTGACGGGTGACCTGACGCCGTTGAAGGACGATCTGCCGCCGCCGGTGCGCGTGGGGTTGTGGTTCACCCTGCCCGGCCAGCCCAAGACCGTCGAATGGTTCGGCCGGGGCCCGCACGAGACCTATGTCGACCGCTACACCTCTGCGCCCATTGGCCTGTGGCGAGGCGCGGTCGCCGACCAGAACCACGACTACATGCGGCCCCAGGACACCGGCAACAAGATCGACGTGCGCTGGCTGGAGCTCTCCGGCGGCGCTGCCCAAGGCTTGCGCGTCGAGGCCGACAAGCCCTCGATGATGACCGCCCTCGCCTTCCCCTACGAGGACCTCTATCGCCGCCCGCCGGGGACCTGGAAGTCGTCCGACATCGTCCCGCACGGCGACGGGACCCTGCTGGTCGATGCGGTTCAATGGGGCGTCGGCGGCGACACCACCTGGAACGGTTTCGGCCTGCCGCACATGAAGTACCGTACGCGACTGGAGCCGACCCGGGTCAGCTTCCGCCTGGAGCCGTTCACCGGTGCGGGCACGACGCCCGACAAGGCCCGCCCCGCCGAAGCCACCCCGCCGCAATAGCCGTCCGCATGACCACCGCCGCGTCCCAGGAGTTCTCGATGAAACGTCTCGCCCTCTGCCTTGCCGCCGCCCTGCTGGCGGGCCCTGCCTTGGCTGGCGAACCGATCAGCCCGCGCTTCAACGCCGATCCGTCGCCGCATGCCTTCAAGGGCGGCTACTACCTGTACGCCACCGACGATGCGTCGAACTCGGGCAAGTACTGGGACTCGACGACCTGGCGGCTCTACACCTCCAAGGACCTGAAAACCTGGAAGGACGGCGGCGCCTTCCTGGGCGTGTCGGTGTTCAAATGGGCCAAGCCGGACGCCAAGGCCTGGGCGCCCGAGGCCGCCTATCGCGACGGCAAATACTACTTCTACGCCCCCGTCGGCGGCGACAAGATCGGGGTGGCGGTGGCCGACCGTCCGGAGGGACCGTTCGTGGACGCCATCGGCGCGCCGCTGGTCGACAAGGCCCGCGACGCCAACGCCGGCGCCGAGCCGATCGACCCGCAGGTGCTGATCGACGACGACGGGCAGGCCTACATGCTGTTCGGCACCCGCGTGCCGAAGATCGTCAAGCTGGGCAAGGACATGAAGAGCCTGGCCGGCCCGATCCAGGACATCGCCGTCACCGGCTTTCCCACCGACGATCCGAAGAAGAAGTACGGCGAGGCCCCGTTCCTGCACAAGCGCAAGGGTCTGTACTATTTCAGCTTCTCGACCGGCTGGCCGGGCCAGATCGTCTATGCGACCTCGAAGACGCCGCTCGGCCCCTACGCCTATCGCGGCGTGATCTTCGACTATCTGAAGATCTCGACCAACCACCAGGCCATCCTGCAGGACAAGGGCCGGACCTGGTTCTTCTATCACGACAAGCTGCTGCCCGGCGGCGGCGACCATCGCCGCTCGATCGCCATCGAGCCGCTGACCCACGGCCCGGACGGAACGATCATCGAGGTGAAGCCCAAGGCGGCGGGCCGCTAGCCCGGCCGCCTCAGCGCGCGTGGTCGAAGGCCCGTTGCAGGGCGTCGGCCGCCCGCTTGGGGCGTAGTCCGTCGTCGAACGGCAGCGGGCGGACCTTGGCGCCGTCCGGCCGGGGCGAGAACTGGGCCTTGGAGCTGTAGCGGTCCGAAAGACCCCAGGTGGTCACCCGGCGCACGGCCGGCTCGGCCATGACGGCGTCGAGGAAGCGGGCGTAGCAGTCGGCGACCACGGCGTCGCGGCGGGCCGGATCGCCCACGACCTTCTGGTCATCGACGTCGAGTTCGGTGACGTAGATCTCCAGGCCCAGGTCGGCGACCTGCGCCAGGAACCGGCGCAGTCCGGCTCCAAACGACGGCGGACGCGAGGCGTCCAGGTGCCCCTGGATGGCCAGAGCGTCGATCGGGACGCCCTCCCCCTTCCAGCGCTTCAGCAGGGCCAGCATGGTCCCGCGTTTTTCGACCATCCAGCTGACGTCGTCATATTCCAGGCCGTAGTCGGCGAAGGCCAGCCTGGCGCGCGGCGCGGCGGATCGGGCGGCTTCGAAGGCCAGCGGCACGTAGTCCGGACCCAGAGCCTTCAGCCACGGCGAGACGCGCAGGCCGTCGGGTCGGCGATCGTTGCGCTCTACGGCTTCGTTGACGACGTCCCACGCGGTCACGACGCCGGCGTAGCGCCCGGCCACCCGCTGGATGTGCTGCTCGATCAGCGAGCGCGCGGCGCCGGCGCTCATTTCCTTGGGCAACCAAGCTGGCCAGGCCTCGTGCCAGAGCAGGCAGTGGCCGTAGAGCTGTGCGCCCATGGCCCGGGCCTGGGCGGCCAGGCGGTCGGCGCGGTCGAAGGCGAAGGTCTCGGGACCGGGTCGCAGGGCGTCCCATTTCATGACGTTCTCGGCCGTCAGGCTGGCGCACTGGTCCTGGACCAGGGCGGCGAAGGCCGGGTCGCGCTCCAGCTGCTCGGGCTCGACGGCCGCGCCGAACACCCGGCCCGACCGGGCGGCGATCCTGGCGAGCGACGGAAAGGGCGTGGCCGCGAAAGCAGAACCGCCCGCGCCAAGCGCGGCGGCGGCCAGCAAGGCGCGACGGGAGAGGCGCGGACGCCCCATGCGCAGGCTCCTAGATCCAGGAATAGATCAGGCGAGGAATATAGAAGCCGCGCTTGTTGAGGATAGCCCCGAGCACCTCGCCGCCGGCGGAATCGATGCGCTCGGTCAGGGCGCGGGCGACGGCGGCCCGGGTGGCCTCGGCCTCGACGACCAGCAGGGTCATGTCGACCAGCGGGGCGACGATCAGGCCAGCCGCCGAACGGGCCGCCGCCGGAGCGTCGATCAGCACGAGGTCGTAGTCGCGGCGCGCGGTTTCGATCATGTCGCGCCATTGGGACTCGGCCACGGCCAGGTCGCCGGCGCCGATCGGCAGGGTGACGTGCAGCGAGCCGCCACTGACCTGGAAACGGTCGCCGGCGATGCGGGTCAGGCTGGCGCCGTTCTCGGCCAGCACCTGGGCGGCCGGACGGTCCTCGGGCGGTTCGATGTCGATCAGCAGGACGCGGCGCGCGCTCTGGGCCGAGGCCAGCAGCGCCAGGTCGAGCGTCAGGCTCGAGACGCCCTCCTCGCCGTTGGCGGCGATCAGCTGCATCACGCGGCCAGGACCCGGTGCGACGCTGCTCAGCAGCCGCATCAGGAGCTTGCTGTCCTCATAGGTCAGGTAGGAGGCCCTGGGTCCCCCGCCCCGGCCGTCGCGGCGGCGCTTGGCGCGCGGGGCGTCGGCCACGGCCAGGATGATCGGCAGGTCCAGCTTCTGCTCGACGTCGCGCGGCGAGATCATCACGTCGGAGAAGGCGGCCGAGACCAGCACCACGGCGGTGGCGGCGACCAGGCCGACGATCACGCCGCCCAGCAGCAGGATCGCCCGGCCGCTCTTGCCCTTCACCGGCGGGTCGGCGCGCTGGATGACGCGGACATTGGCCTTGGACTTCGACAGGTTGTCGGAGACGCGAGTGTCTTCCGAGCGCTTGGCCAGTTCCGAGAACGAGCCTTCGAGCATGGTGCGCTTGCGCAGCAGCTCGCGATATTCGGGGCCCAGGCGGACCAGCTCGGCCAGACGCGTCTCGGCGGCCTTGAGGTCGCGGGCGGCGGTGGCGCGGGCGCGGCTGAGGCCGGCGACGTCGCCTTCGGAGTCGGCCAGCTCGGTGTCGATCTGCTGGTGGACCGGATTGGCCCCGCGGCGGACGTTGGTCACCTGGTCGCTCGGGACGGCGCGGATCTGGCCCTGGAGGTCGGCGATCTTGCGGTCGAGATCGGCGACCAGCGGATAGCCGTCGACATAGCGGGCGGCGGCCGCGCGGCGTTGGGCCTGAAGGTCGAGCAGCTTGCCGGTCAGGGTCTCGACCTGCTGCGAGCGGCCGCGGTCGCTGGACAGCTCGGTGGTCTGGGGCGTGGCGCGCAGCTTGCGCGACAGAGCCGAGGCGCGGCCGGCGCGGGTGGCCAGTTGCTGGTCGATCGCCTGCACCTGGCTGGTCAGCGAGGCCTGCTGGCTCTGCACGGTGGCGAATTCGGTGGTGTAGTCGCCGAACCCGTGGCTGAGCGAGAACTTGGACAGCTGGTCCTCGACCTCGGCGAGCCTGGCGTTGAGCTGGTCGCGCTGGTCATTGACCGAGGTCAGGTCTGACTGTTCGAAGATCGCCCGGCGACGCTCGATATAGAGGCCGACCAGGGTGTTGAGCACCTCGGCCGCCACGTGGGCGTCGCGGTTGCGTAACGACAGCTCGATGACGTTCGACTGCGGGACGTTGTCGATCGCCAGGTCCTTGGACAGCTGCGCGGCGGCGGTCTCCAGCGCGTTGGGCTGGCCGACGAGATCGGGATAGACGCGTTGTAGCCCGACCTTGTCGATCGCCTTGGCGCGCAGGTCTTTGGAAGAGAGGATCTCCATCTCGGCGTGGACGATCTGGGCGCGGTCAAAGGACAGGCCCGGCTGGGCGCCGGACACGTCGCTACGGAACACATAGTCGTCGCCCAACAGGATCAGCAGGCGCGACTGGGCGGTGAAGATGGGCTGGGCCAGCAGCACGGCGATGACGGCCAGCATCACCGGAATGAGGAAGGCGAGCAGCGCCTCGCGCTTGTAGTAGAAGGCCGGCGTCAGCAGTTCGCGAGCGGTCAGGGGCGAGCGAATGCGGCCGGTCGAGCCGCCGCGGGCGTATGCGCCCTGCTCCATCACCGCCGCGTTCATGAAAAGGGCGCACCCGTTCGGACGTAGGCCGCCCAGCATGGCGGTTAACCATCGGATACGGGGCCACGTCTTAACAAACACTGACGCCCGAGACGCCCAAACCGCGCTACGCTGACGTTCGGGCCAAAACCCGGCCGTGCAAGGCCCCGCTGCTGCTTTTTGCCGCGCCCGGACGCCGCCCGGACAGGCTTGTCGCTCGCCAACGAAATCCTAACCGGCGGCGGTCATGGTGAACGTCGAGACGGCTTGGCCGGCGGAGGTATTCACGTGTTGTCCTGGGCTCGATGGGCGGCGGCCGGCGTCGCCACGCTGATGTTGACGGCCTGCGCCTCGGCGCCGACGGCCGCGCAGGGGCCGGCCTATGGACGCGCCGTAGATCCGGGCGTCGAGTTCGCCCCGTGGACGCCACAGGACTATCGCTACCGCGTCGGGCCGGGCGACGAACTGGCCGTGCGCTTCCTGCTGGAGCCGGACCTCAACGCCCAGGTGCTGGTCGGGCCGGACGGCCGCGGCGTGTTCCCGCTGGTCAGCGGCCAGCCCGTGGCCGGACAGACGGCCGAAGAGCTCAACCAGTCCCTGACCCGCGCCTACGCCTCGGTGCTACGCAATCCACAGGTCGAGACCCTGGTGGCCAGCTATGGCGCGGCGCAGATCTATGTCGGCGGCGAGGTGCGCGAGCCCGGCGTCAAGACCATCAAGGGCCAGCTGACCGCCGCCCAGGCGGTGATGGCGGCCGGCGGCTTCCAGGACACCGCCCGCACGGGCAAGGTCGTTGTGCTGCGCCAGCGGCCGGGCGATCCGCGCCTGCTGATGCGCACGGTCGACGTCCGCGCCGCCCTCGGCGGCCAGGACGGCGGCGACTTTGCCATCCTGCCCGGCGACCTGATCTTCGTGCCCCGCAGCGCCATCGCCGAGGTCAATCTGTTCGTGAAGCAGTACATTAGCGGGGTGCTGCCCTTCTCGTTCAGCTACACGATCAACAACGGGGCGCGGTACTGACGCGGCCCCAGGGGGACCTTCGGTGTCGCGTTACCTGATCTCGGCGATCGAACAGGCCCTCTGGTCGCTGCTGAACTTCGGCGTCAACCTGCTGCTGATCCGCTTCGTGGCGCCTGAGCAGTACGGGGCCTTCGCGTTCTGGGCCGCGGTCGGCTTCGTGCTGTCGAGCCTGCAGAACGCCCTGACCGTCTGCCACCTGCAGGTCCTGGCGCCCGGCGAAGCGACCGCTCCCGAGCGACTTCCGGTCGAGCGGCTGATGCACGGGGTGAACCTGCTGTTCCTGCTGGCGACCGGCGCGGTCGTGCTGGCCGTGACCCTGGCCTGGCGGGCCGGCGGCAATCCCTATGGCGCGCCCGCCGCGGCGCTGTTCGTGCCGGCCTATCTGCTGCAGCAGTACGTGCGAGCCCTGGTGTTCTCACGCGGCCGGCCTGGCCAGGCGACGATCCAGACGGCCCTGGTGTGCGTCCTGGCGGCCGGGTCGCTGGCGGTGGTCGTGATCCCCAACCACGCGGTCGGCGCCGATCCGCTGCTGCTGGCCCTGGGTGCGGCCTATGCCCTCGTCGGCGTCGGTGGGATGGCCGTGGCGGCGGGCGGACAAGGCCGCTGGTGGGTTCCCGGCCGGAAGCTGCTGACCTATGGCGGCTACGCCCGGCAATCGGGCTGGATCTTCCTGGGCGTCTCCAGCACCGAACTCCTCACCCGCTTCTATGTCTTCGTGGCCGCCGGCGCCTTCGGGCCTTCGGCCCTGGCCGCGCTGACGGCGACGCAGCAGTTGCTGCGGCCGATCCCCCTGCTCGCCTCGTCCTGGGGGCTGGTGGCGCGCGGCGACCTGGCCCGCCGCCGAGACGCGGGCGACTGGCTGGGCTATGGCGGCCTCGTGCTCGCGGCCCTGGCGGCCGGCGCCGTCGTGGCCGGGCTGTGGACCCTGCTGATCTACGAAACCTGGCCGACGATCACCGCCCGGCTGTTCGGCGGCAAGTATCAGGACGCCGACTGGATGGTGGCGCTGTGGGGCCTGGCGGCGGCGCTGGGCTTTGGCCAGGCGGTCGTCAGCACCGCGATCCAGGTGCTGAAGGCGTTCAAGGCCCTGGCCCTGGCCAACGCCGCGGCCTCGCTAGTGGCGGCCGGCGCGATCCTGGCGCTGATCAAGGGTCTGGGTCCGGCAGGCGCGGTGCTCGGCACCGCCGCGGGTCAGGCCCTGGAGCTGGCGGTCATGGCCGCCATCCTGGCGGCAGCAATCGCGGCGCGCCGGCGTCCAGCGCCCGCCGCGCCCTAGGCTCGGGCGGCGGCGTCGCCGGGGTGTAGCGCATGTCGAGGTCCACCCCGACCAGCAGGATGATGATCCCGAACATGGCGTTGGCGGTGAAGTAGCTGCTTTCCATCCAGTTGTGGACGAAGAACACCAGCGGGAAGACGGCCAGGAACACCGCGTGCGGCAGGTCGGCGCGCACGGCCTCGTCCTTGGATCCCAGGCCCTGGCGCAAAAGATCGAGGCCGCGCCCGCCCCAGCGGACCAGCAGGAACAGCGACACGGCCAGGCCCGGCAGGCCGGTGGTGACCAGCAGGTCGATGTAACCGTTGTGGGACTCGTTGGTGTAGGCGTCGGGCTGGGCGAACCAGGCGTCGCTCTGCAGGCTGGGCTGGACCTTGGGATCGATGTCCCAGAACGAGCCGAAGCCGAGGCCCTTCAGCGGATGCTGGGCGAACTGGTCGAGGGCGAAGGCCCAGACGTCGGTGCGCTGGGTGAAGGTGACGCCGGCGATCGGCTCCAGCGGGTCGCGGCCGGTGGCGTAGGCGAAGGCCGTCCAGCCGACCAGCAGCCCCAGCACCGTCAGCCCACCCGCCGCCGCCGCCGCGCGCAACAGCGGCGCGCGCAGCTTCAGCAGGCCCATCAGTAGCGGCATCAGCACCACGAACGCCGCCAGCAGCGCCATGCTGGTCTTGGACAGGCTGGCGATCAGCAGGGCGACGCAGATCAGGAACATCGCGCTCCAGAACAGGCGCGGTCCCAGGGCCGTCGGGAATAGCAGATAGGGGCTGATCACCAGGCCCGAGAACAGCATGGCCGCCCCGAGAGTGTTCTTGTGGGTGTGGATCGCGGCCAGGCCAATGTCGGTCATCGAGATCCCGGGCGCGAAGATCCACGAGCCCAGGTCGATGGCCATGACGATCAGGCAGGCCACGGCCATGGCGAAGTGGATGCGGCGCGCGTCGCGCAGCCCCGCCACCACCGCCACGCAGATGATCAGGTCGACGATGTAGAGGAACAGCCGCCGGCTGGAAGCGGCCGGGTCCAGCGCCCAGCGCGAAGTGGCGGCGAACCAGGCGAAGGCCAGCAGCAAAGGCCAGAGCCGCTTGGAGATCTCGACCACCTCGCCGCGCCGGAACCACAGGATCGGCAGGGCCAGGACCAGCAGGCTGAGCCAGATCGTCCGGTTGATCGGCGACATGGTCGCAGCCCCGGTCAGGGGGTCGAGGTCGCGCTCGTGCAGATACGGCGTCGAACCGATCATCACGTAGAGCAGGGTCAGCACCAGCACGAGCCCGGCCCACAGGGCGATCAGGTTGCCGCCCTTGCGGGCCTCCTCGCGTCGCTCGGCGTCGACCGCCGCGCGCCAGTCGTCGAGGTGGCGCCGGCGAGGCGCGTCGTCAGACATTCGTGTCCGCGCGCCCGGCTTTCCTGGCCAGGCCAAGACGCAGGGCGAGGATGTCGCGGCAGGCCAGGAACAGGGCGTAGAAGCCGCGCACCAGATAGCGCCGCCACAGCCGGCCGGGCTCCTTGACCAGGCGATAGAGCCAGACGAGGCCCGAGCGCTCCATCCAGTCGGGGGCGGGATTGGAGTCGCCGGTCAGCACCGACAGCGAGCTGCCGACGCACAGGCCGATGCCGGTCGCCCGGCCGTCTTCCATCAGGTGCTGGCAGAACAGTTCCGACTGCGGCGGCCCCATGCAGACGAAGACGAAGGCGGTCGGGTTGGCGGCCACGAACTCGATCGTCTCGGCCACCGCCTCGGGCTTGCGGATGAAGCCCATCGGGGGATTGTGGTGGGCGACGGCGGTGAGGCCGTAGCGGGCCTTCAGGCGATCGATGAGGTCAGGGGCGCCGCCGAGGATGCAGATCGGCGTGTCGGGCTTGATGACCTCGTCGAACAGCGCCCGCACCACATAGGCGCCGGGCGCGAAGTCCAGCTCCAGACCGGCCAGGCGCGCGGCGCGGCCGACCACGCGACTGTCGTTGGTGCTGATCCAGCAGGCGTCGGTATGGGCGCGAAAGACCGGATCGGACTTCCTCAGCCAGGCGTGCTCGGCGTTCGGGGTCACGAAGGTGGCGAACGGCAGGGCGGCCGGCCGCAGGGCGAGCGCCGACACCGCCTGCTTCACGCTCATCGGCGTGAAACGCAGGCCGGCGAACAGCACTTCCGCGAACGGCGACGAAGAAGCGGGCAACGAACGGAGCATTAAGAGGCCCAAGCGAAAAGGACGGCCAAGGTAGGGGATTCTTACGAGGGTCGCCCCTAACCTGCCAAGTATCGGTTTACGGGCCGTTCCCAGGGGTTTTGCTTGAATCTGCAACGCGCGTTGAAACGACTGATGGACCTGCTGATCTCGGCGGGCCTTCTCGTCGTGCTCGCTCCGATCCTGGCCGGCATCGCCATCGCCGTGCGGCTGACCACGCGCGGCCCCGCCTTCTTCCCCTGCCGATGGGTGGGGCAAGACGCACGGCCGTTCACCGGCTACAAGTTCCGAACCATGATCCAGGGCGCCGAAGCCATGGAGGCCCAGCTTCAGGCCCGCAACGAGATGCGCGGCCCGGCCTTCAAGCTGACCGACGATCCGCGCGTCACCCCGCTGGGCCGCGTGCTGCGCAAGTACAGCCTGGACGAGCTGCCGCAGCTGTGGAGCGTGCTGAAGGGCGATCTGAGCCTGGTGGGCCCGCGCCCGCCGCGCGCCCAGGAATACGCGCGCTTCACCGACTACCAGAAGCAGAAGCTGGCGGTGAAGCCCGGCATCACGTGCCTTTGGCAGGTCGAGGGCCGCCATCGCATCAACGACTACGACGACTGGGTCGCCCGCGACCTGGAATATATCGCCAACTGGTCGCTGTGGCTGGACATCAAGATCCTGGCCCGCACCGCCCTGGTGGTGATCAAGGGCACGGGGGTCTGAACATGGCGATCGACATCAGCGTGGTCATTCTCAGCTATGACCGTGTGCACCTGCTGGAACGCACGCTCGTCGCCTGCCTGAGGCCCGACGTGGCGCCGGGCGTGGCCTTCGAGATCATCGTGGTCGACAACCATCCCGACCGCCTGGCCGAGGGCCTGGTGGAGCGGTTGGCCGCCCTAGGCGTCGCGCCGATGACCTATCTGGCCGATCCGCGCCGCAACGTCTCGATCGTGCGCAACCTGGGCATCAAGGCCGCCAAGGGCCGCTACGTGGCCTTCATCGACGACGACGAGGCCCCCGATGCGGCCTGGCTGTCGGAGCTGCTCGCCTGCCTGGAGCGCACCGGCGCCGACGCCGCGTTCGGTCCCAAGCATCCGGAATTCGAGGCCGGCGCGCCGCCGTCGTGGGATCCGCACGGCTGGCGCTACACGCTGGACTATCAGGAGCCTTCCGACACCCCGATCCACCTGTTCGGGCGGCTGCGGAAGAAGGGCAAGGGCCTGGGCAGCGGCAACGCCGCCTTCCGCGTGGCCACCTGCTTCGACATGGCCGAGCCGTTCAGCGTGGCCTTCGGCGACGGCAACGGCGAGGACACCCACCTGCTGTTCCGCCTAGCCCTGTCGGGCAAGCGCTTCGTCTGGTGCCCGACCGCGATGGTCCGCGAGTTCATCGAGACCGACCGCACCAAGCCCAGCTACATGATCACCCGCATGAAGCGCGGCTCGCAGCACTATGCCGCTTCGCGCATCGCCACCAACGACCGCCCCCTGCTGACCCGCGTCAAGGTGACGCTGGTGGGAATGGCTCAGCTCTGCATCCACGCCGGCCTTTATGTCGTATCCTTCGAATGGGTCGGCGGCGAACGCTTCGACCATCGGATCGGCATGGCCAAGGGATTGGGCAAGTTGACCTACCGCGCGCCCATCGGCTTCATCGACGAGAAGGCCGCGTGACCGACGTCACGATCGCCATCGCCACCTATGATCGGCCCGTCTCGCTGGCCGAGACCCTGCGCTCGTGCCTGTCCCAGACCAATGCCTTGGGCCTGGCGATCGAGATCGTGGTGGTCGACAACCATCCCAGTGGCAGCGGCCGCGCCGTGGTCGAGGAACTGGCGGCCCAGGCCCCCTTCCCGCTCCGCTACGTCGTCGATCTGACCCGCAACATGTCGACCCTGCGCAATCGCGGCTTCGCCGAAGCCCGCGGCCCGCTGTTGGCGATGATCGACGACGACGAGGTCGCCGCCGCCGACTGGCTGGACCAGTTGGTCGGCGCCCTGCGCGCCACGGACGCCGACATCGCGGTGGGTCCGCGCCTGGCGACCTTCGAGAATGGCCGGCCGCCGGCCTACGACCCGACGGGCTCGCAGTTCGTGCGCGACCTGCATCTGGCCGACCACGCCCTGATCGACCTGACCCGCGCCGACGGCAAGCCGCGCTACGGCCTGGGCACGGGTAATTCTCTGTTCGACGCCGCCCGCTGCTTTCCCAACGGCGAGGCGCCGATGCGCGAGGCCTTCGGCGACGCCGGCGGCGAGGACGCCGAGCTGTTCGCCCGCCTGCACCGGCAGGGCCGCCGCATCGTCTGGGCCGGCAAGGCCTTCGTCACCGAGGCCGTGGCCCCACACCGCACCGAGATTCCCTACCGCCTGCTGCGCACCCGCCGCGAGACCCAGCACTACGTCACCATCTATATCGACGGCGCGCGCAACCCGGCGCTGGCCTGGTGCGAGCTGATGTCCAAGGGCCTGATCCAGGTGGTCGCCGGCGGCCTGATCACCCTGGTCACCGGCGAGTTCGCGTCCCGCCGCCGCCTGAACGGCCGCCTGCTGATGGCCCACGGCCTGGGCAAGCTCGGCTGGCGTCGCGCGGTCGGCCACATCGCCGAGCCGAGCGCAGGTTCGAGCTGAGCTTCACCTTGGCAAAGTCCTTGCAATCCAAGCCAGCCAAGTAGCCACCGCGTCCCGATCCGGTCCACAAGCCAACCCCGAAAGCTAAAGATCGTCCCATGCTGCAACGTCTCGCCCCGCAAGAGATCGTCACTGCCTCACTGGCGTCGCAGATCAAGCTGTTCGCCGACGGCGCCAGCCTCGCCGACTTCACGCGCCTGAACGAACAGGGCGACGCGGCCGGCTTCACGACCAATCCGACGCTGATGCGCCGCGCCCAGATCACCGACTACGAGGCCTTCGCCCACGAGCTGATCGCGCGCATTCCCGACAAGCACATCTCGTTCGAAGTGTTCTCCGACGAGTTCGAGGACATGGCCCGCCAAGCCCGCAAGATCGCGACCTGGGGCGAGAACGTCTACGTCAAGATCCCGATCACCAACACGCGTCGTGAAAGCAGCCTGCCGATGGTGCGCGAGCTCGCCGCCGAAGGCGTCAAGCTGAACGTCACCGCCATCCTGACCCTCGAGCAGGTCGCCGAGACCGTCGACGCCCTGCACGCCGACGTGCCGGCCGTGATCTCGGTCTTCGCCGGCCGCATCGCCGACACCGGCGTCGATCCGATGCCGGTGATGCGCGCCGCCGTCGCCATGGCCGCCCGCCGTCCCAAGGCCGAAGTGCTGTGGGCCAGCGTCCGCGAGGTGCTCAACATCTACCAGGCCCGCGACTGCGGCTGCCACATCATCACCTCGACCCCCGACGTGCTGAAGAAGCTGTCCATGGCCGGCAAGGACCTCGCCGATCTCTCGCAGGAGACGGTGGCGATGTTCTACGACGACGCCGTCGCCGCCGGCTTCCAGCTCTAGGGAACAGACGCGATGAAGGCGCTCGTGCTGGCTGCAGGCATGGGCAGTCGGATCCGGTCGGTGGCCGGCGACCTGCCCAAGCCCCTGCTTCCGTTCGGCGGTGCGTCCATCCTGGCGCACAACCTGCGTTGGCTGGCGAGCGCGGGCGTGCGCGACGTCTTCATCAACCTGCACTACGGCGCGGACGCGATCCGCGCCGAGGTCGGCGACGGTTCGGCCTTCGGGCTGAACGTCCGCTACCTGTTCGAACCCGCGCTGCTGGGCACCGCCGGCGCCCTGGCCAATCTGGGTCAGGCCTTCGACGCCACCATGCTGGTCGTCTACGGCGACAACCTGCTGCGCTGCGACCTCGACGCCCTGATCGACGGCCATCGCGCGGCCGGCGCC
Organism: Caulobacter hibisci; assembly: GCF_016135805.1. Classification (GTDB taxonomy): domain Bacteria; phylum Pseudomonadota; class Alphaproteobacteria; order Caulobacterales; family Caulobacteraceae; genus Caulobacter; species Caulobacter hibisci. The sequence goes on along the minus strand of NZ_JADWOX010000002.1, from coordinate 170,733 downwards.
GAGGCGACCCTGGCGCTGTTCGATCAGGGCGCCCACGTCCACACCGGCATCGCCGGCGGCAGGGTCGAGATCGCCGACGACGGCGCGATCGTCGCCTTCACCGAGGGCGAGGCCGCCCGCTCGCCGTTGGTCAACGCCGGCGTCTATGCCGTCGAGCCCTCGATCCTCGACCTGATCGAGACCGGCCGCCTGGTCGATTTCGGCCGCAAGGTCTTCCCGCAGATGCTGGCCGCCGGCCGCTCGTTGCGCGGCCAGGTCATCGAGACGGACGGCTTCTGCCTGGGCCTCGACACGCCCGCCAGCCATGCCGAAGGCCAACGCCTGCTGGCCGAGGGGAGGATCGTGCTGTGAGCGCCCTCCGCCCAGCCGTATTTCTCGACCGCGACGGCGTGCTCAACAGCATCGTCTGGCGCGGCGAAACGCCGGCCTCTCCCCGCTCGCCGGACGAGTTGATCATCGAGCCCGGCGCCCGCGAGGCGCTGGAGGCCCTGAAGGCCGCCGGTTATCTGCTGCTGGTCGTCACCAACCAGCCCGACGTCGCCCGCGGCCTGATGGCCGGCGAGACGCTGGACGCCATCCACGACAAGCTGCGCGCCGCCCTGCCCGTCGACGCCGTCGCCGCCTGCCGGCACGACAACGCCGACGCCTGCGCCTGCCGCAAGCCTAAGCCCGGCCTGGTGCTGGATCTGGCCCGCGAGCATGGCGTGGACCTTTCGCGCTCGTGGCTGGTCGGCGACCAGGCCCGCGACGTCACCTGCGGCCAGGCCGCCGGCTGCACCACCGTTCTGCTCGACCGTCCGTACAATCCCGGCCGCGAGGCCGGGGCCGACCATACGCTTGAAACCCTGGCGCAAGCCGCCGCCCTGATGACGCGCGCCCCCTACGCGCTGACAGCCTGACGAGGACATCCCCCATGTTCACCGACCACTTCTTCGACGTCGCCGCCCGCGCCCTGGCCGCCATCGACCGCCAGGCCGTCGAGGACATGGCCGTCAAGCTCGCCGCCGTCCGCGACGGCGGCGGCCGCCTGTTCCTGCTGGGCGTCGGCGGCAGCGCCGGCCACGCCAGCCACGCCACCAACGACTTCCGCAAGATCTGCGGCTTCGAGGCCTATTGCCCGACCGACAACGTCTCGGAACTGACCGCCCGCATCAATGACGAGGGCTGGGAAGGCACCTTCTCGACCTGGCTGGAAAGCAGCCGCCTGCGCGCCGAGGACGGCCTGCTGATCTTCTCGGTCGGCGGCGGCAGCCTGGAGCCGCCGGTCAGCGCCAACCTGGTGCGCGCCATGCAGCTGGCCAAGCAGCGCGGCGCGACCGTCACCGGCATCGTCGGCCGCAACGGCGGCTTCACCGCCCAGATCGCCGACGCCGTGGTGGTGGTGCCGACCGTCGATCCGCAGCTGATCACCCCGATCGTCGAGGGCCTGGCCGCCGTCGTCTGGCACGGCCTCGTCTCCCACCCCGCCCTCGCCCAGAGCAAGGGTCACTGGGAACAGATCGCTCCGGTTCCCGCTCCGGCCGCCGCCGAATAGGGCCGGCCCGATGATCTCGACCCGCGCGCCGCTGCGCGTCACCCTCGGGGGCGGCGGCACCGACCTGGAAAGCTACTATCGCCATGGCGGCGGCTTCATCTTCGCCATGGCGCTCGACAAGTACATCCATGTCAGCGCCCACCGGCCGGCCTTCCACGAGCACGTGGCGCTGATGGGTCCCGATCCTGAAAACGTCGACCGCGCCGACCAGCTGAAGCACGAACTGGTGCGCGCGGCCCTGCTGCGCCACGGCATCGACACCGGCTTCGAGGCCGCCTCGATCGGCGACATCGTCGGCGGCACGGGCCTGGGCTCGTCCAGCTGCTTCCTGGTGGCCTTCCTGCGCGCCCTGCACGCCCTGAAGGGCTCCACGCCCGACGCGCAGGCGCTGGCCGAAGAGGCCTGCGACCTGGAGATCAACGTCCTGAACAAGGGCATCGGCAAGCAGGACCAGTACATGGCGGCCTTCGGCGGCCTGACCACGCTGGACATCGCGCCCGACGGCCAGGTGAAGGTCGGCTCGGTGGATCTCGATCCCGAGGTCGAGCGGGCCTTCATCGACCACACCCATATCTACTACACCGGCCTGCGCCGCGACGCGGCGGTGATCCTCGACGACCAGAACAGCGCCATGCTCGGCGACGGCGATCAGAAGCGCCGCGCCGCCGAGAGCCTGGGCGCGATCAAGGACCTGGGCTACCGCATCCGCGACGCCTGGGTGGCTGGCGACCTTGAGGGCTGGGGCCACATGCTGCACGAGCACTGGGTCAGCAAGAAGCAGCTATCGTCCAAGATCAGTTGGCCGCACATCGACCAGCTCTACGACCATGTTCGCGCCGACCTCGGCGTGACCGGCGGCAAGGTGATCGGGGCCGGCGGCGGCGGCTTCCTGATGCTGTTCACCCCGAAGGGCGGCGACGAACTGGAGGCCTACATGGCCTCACAGAACATGCCGCGCCTGCGCTACGGCATCGACCGCGGCGGCGCCCGTATCCTGAAGGACGCCGCATGAGCCCCGAGGACGTCGCCCTGCTCGGCGTCCAGCATCGGCGCGGCCGCAAGGCGCGGCCGTTCGACGTGCGCTCGCGCGCGCCGCTGCGCCTGGGCCTGGCCGGCGGCGGCACCGATCTTTCGCCCTATTGCGACCAGTTCGGCGGGGCGGTGCTGAACGCCACCATCGACCGCTTCGCCTTCGCCCACGTGACGCCCAACGACGAGGGCCGCGTGGTCTTTCGGGCCCGTGACATCGGCGCCGACGAGAGCCACGCCCTTGATGCGCCGATCGCGCTGGACCAGGGCCTGGTTTTGCATCGCGGCGTCTATCGGCACATGGTCGAGACCTATCTCGACGGTCGCATGCCCGCGCTGACCGTCTCGACCACCATCGACGCCCCGGCCGGCTCTGGCCTGGGCTCGTCGTCCGCGCTGGTCGTGGCCCTGGTCGAGGCCTTCCGCGCCGCGCTCGACCTGCCGCTGGGCCCGGCCGAGATCGCCCGCCTGGCCTTCGACATCGAGCGCAACCAGCTGGGCCTGGCCGGCGGCCGGCAGGACCACTACGCGGCGGCGTTCGGCGGCGTGAACTTCATCGAGTTCCTGCCGGGCGAGAAGGTGCTGGTAAGTCCCCTTCGGGTGCCGCGCGCCTTCCTCAACGAGTTCGAATCCTCTCTGGTAATCTGCTTCACCGGACAGTCGCGCCGCTCGGAGACCATCATCCAGGAGCAGATCGACGGCCTGCGCGGCATGGACGCCCGCACCATCGACAGCATGCACCAGCTGAAGGCCGACGCGGCCCTGATGCGCGAGGCCCTGCTGCAGGGCGACATGCGCGGCCTGGCCGAGATCCTGACCCGCTCCTGGGCCGCCAAGCAGCGCACCGCCAAGGGCATCGCCACCCCGGCGGTCGAGCGGCTGTTCCAGACCGCCCTCGACGAAGGCGCCTGGGGCGGCAAGGTGTCGGGCGCGGGCGGCGGCGGCTTCCTGATGTTCTTCACCGATCCGGAGAACCGCCACCGGCTGATCACGGCGCTGAACGCCGCCGGCGGCCAGGCCAGCCCGGCCAAGATCACCTTCGAAGGGGCCGAGGCCTGGGGCGTGCCGCGTTGAGGCAGGTCGTCGTCCTGGCCGGCGGCCTGGGCACGCGCCTGGGCGCGCTGACCGCCGCTATGCCCAAGCCGTTGATGCCGGTCGCCGGCCGGCCGTTCCTCGAGCACCTGCTGGAGAAGGCGCACCGCCACGGCTTCGACCGCGTGCTGCTGCTGGCCGGCCATCTGCACGAGCGTATCGAGGCCTGGCTGGCCGAGAGCCGCATCGCCGAGCGCCTGGGCCTGGAGGTCGCGATCAACGTCGAGCCCGCGCCGCTGGGCACCGGCGGCGCACTGGTCCACGCCCTGCCCGTCCTCGACGAGGCGTTCCTGCTGGTCAATGGCGACACCTGGTTCGATTTCGACTGGCGGGCCCTGGCGCAGATCGAGGCCCATCCGTTCGTCGTCGCCCTGCGGACGGTCCCTCACGCCGACCGCTACGAGCGCGCGGTGCTGGAGGGCGGGCGGATCGAGACCTTCCTGCCCCGCGATGCGGCGGGCGCCGGCCCCGCCCTGATCAACGGCGGCGCCTATCGCATCCAGCGTGAAACGATCCCAGATTGGCCCGGCGCCTGGTCGCTGGAGCAGAGGCTGCTGCCGGATCTGGTCGAGCAGGCGCGGCTCGGCGGAGCGGTGTTCGAGGGGACCTTCATCGACATCGGCCTGCCCGAGGCCCTGGACGCCGCCCAGGCCCTGCTGGCGCGGCCTTAAGCCGCCGCCGAGACCACGTGGCCGGCGAGGATCGGCCTGGCTTGCGGCGCCAGGACCGGCAGGATCAGGTCGAGGAACCGCCAGGCGGCCTCGTCATGGTCGAGGTGATGGGTCAGCAGGCCGATGGGCTCGCCCCAGGCCCGCTGGCGACGACGCTCGGCCAACAGACGGCGGGCGCGGCTCAGGAAACGATGCGCGCCGCGGAAGCGGGCGACCGGCTTCCAGCGCATGAGGTCGAGATGGGCGTCGATGCGCGGCGGCGCCGCCTCCGGGGCCATCGCGCCGTCATAGCCGGACAGGCTCAGCCCCCGGACGGCCAGGGCCGTTTCAAGGGTGCGGTGGACGTTGTTCCAGGGCGGCACGAACAGGCTGGGCCTGGCGCCCGCGCGCGCGAAGGCGGCTGTCGCCTCCTCCAGCGCTGCGATCACGTCGACCAGGCGGTCCTCGCCGTTGACCTCGCCGGAGGGCTGTCCCGCCGGCGCGCGGTTCTCGTGCCGGAAGCCGTGGATCGCCAGCTCGACGCCGGGGACGGCGGCGCAGGCGCGCACCAGGGCGCTCAGGTCGCCGTCGGGAATGGCCGCCACGGTCAGCGGCGCGGCATGGCGCGCCGACAGCGCCAGCAGTAGCGACAGGGCCGGTCCCGGCTTGCGTGCATCGTCGTCCCGCCACCAGACCACGGGCCGGCGGCCGGCGCGGCGCCACAGCGCCAGCTCCGGGCCCAGCATGGCCAGGATCAGGAAGCGGTCGATCATCCGGCGGCCTGGCCGAGCGCCAGCTCGCCAGCCGGGGCGACCATCGGCTCGGCTGTGATGACCACGCCGCGGCGGGCGGCCATCAGCTCGCGCGCCTTGAGGTTGGAGATCAGCGGATAGAGGCCGGCCATCACGGCGATGACGAAGCCGTAGTCGCCTTCCTTGTAGCCCTGGCGCGAGACGTAGCACTTGAGGAACCGGCGCAGCGCCCGGAAGGAGTCGTCGGCCAGGCTCTTGACCTTGCCCTTGTCGGCCAGGTCCTGGGCGCGCAGGTCGGTATAGCGGTTCAGGCGCTGGATCATGTCGGGGACGTCGTCGTCCACCTTGTGAACGATCGCGCCGTCCAGGCGGCCGCCGAAGGTCCCGGTGAACACGGTGCCCGGGTGAACCCGGTCGTTCTTCCAGGTCTTCACGCCGTTGCGGAACAGGCGCGCCACCGACGAAGCCCCGAACGAGCCGCCCCAGCCGCGTCGCACCAGGCGCTCGCCGATATAGTTGTCGACCGGCACCTGGTACCAATCAGCGCTGTCCTTCGCGTCAACGACGGCGCGGATCTCGCCCGCCAGTTCCGGCGGCACGCCTTCGTCGGCGTCGAGCTCGAACACCCATTGACCGCGGCAAGCGGCGACGCCGGCGGTCTTGCGCGCGCCCTCGACCGGGAAGATGCCGGAAACCACGCGCGCGCCCATCTTGCGGGCGATGGACTCAGTGCGGTCCGAGCAGCGGTCGGCCACCACCACGATCTCGTCGCAGAAGGATAAGGCGGCCAGGCATTCGGCCAGTCGCGCTTCCTCGTTGTGCGCGCAGACCAGGCCCGAGAGTGCGATCATCGGCATTTCCCCCGATCGGATCGCGTGTCGCAGATCCATCATGGGTCAGACGGCGCCGATCGAACGGCCCCTCAAAGAAAATGCGCGATAACCTTACACAACGTCAGAAGGCCCGGGAGAGTTCCACGCTCCAGGTTCGCGGTCGCAGGGGAGTCACCTGGCGGACCTGGCCGAAATAGAAGGGATTGCCGTAGGCGAAGGTGTCGCCCGAGGTGTTGGCGGGGTTGGTCACGGCTAGACCCAGCAGCCAGTCGTCGCCCCGAAGCTGGCCGCCCAGGCGACCGGTGACGTAGCCGCCCATCTCGGGCGAATAGCGCGGATCGAAGGTCATGCGCGAGCGGCCGACATAGCCGACATCGGCGGTGAGCACGAGCTTGCGCGTGCGCCACGGCCGCTCGTAGCGCAGGGTCGCGCCGGCCGACAGGTCGGGCACGCCCGGCAGGGCCGCGTCCTTGACCGAGGCGAAGCTAGGCGCGATGCGCACCATGCGCGGCCGGTTCAGCAGGGCGTTGGCCTGCAGTTGCCACCGCGCTCCGAGACGCGCCAAGCCTTCCAACTCAAGCCCGGTGTTGCGCGCGTCGCCGACATTGGCCGTGTAGGACAGGCCCGAGCTCAGATACTGGTCGGTCTGGATGTCGCGCCAGACGTCGTGGAACAGGGCCGCGCGCAGCACCAGCGCCCCGGCCAGCGGTCGCAGGCTGGCGCCGATCTCGTAGTTGCGCAGATGGTCGGGCGAGAAGTGGTCCAGGCTCGCCGACGGCGCGGTCAGGCCGCCGGAGTTGAACCCGCCCGAACGATAGCCCTCCGAGGTCAGGGCGTAGACCATGCCGCCGCCATCCAGGGTCTTCTGGATCGAGAGCTTGGTCGAGACGTCGGAGAAATCGGCCGTCTTGTCGAAGTCGCGCGAGCGACCCGGCGACGGCGCGATCACCGACGAGACCGTGCGCACACGGTTGCTGAACGCCCGCGCGCCGGCGCTGGCCGACCAGCCATTGCCCATCGCCCAGGTCGTCTCGCCATACAGCGCGCCCTCGCGACGGCGATCGACGCGGGTTTCGTCGTAGTAGAGGCGCAGTGTCTGGCGCGAGGTGCTGCCCCGCAGTTCGCCCCGGCCGCGCTCCTCGCCGACCAGGCCATAGATGCCCAGCAGCCAGGTCAGCCGGCGGTCGGACGGCGAGGTCCAGGTCATGTCCTCGACCCACAGCCGCACGTCGCTGCCCTCGTCGAACATGCCCAGGTCGACGGCGGTCTCGCTGACCCGCTCAACGGCCGCTGTGGCGTCGTAGCGGCTGGTGAAGCGATGACGCACGAAACCGCTCGACGAGGCGAACTGCCCCCAGTTGCCGGCGCCGTTGATGTTGAGGGCGGCCTCGCGGAAGCGGTTGCCGTGGGTTTCGCGCACCTGGTTGGCGCGGCGTTGGCCGCCGAGACTGGGCGTCGTGTACTGGGTGTCGGTGGAGGCCAGGTCCTGCAAGGCGGCCGAAAGGTCCAGGCTCCAGGCCTCGTTCAGCCGCGCCGTCACGGCCACGCGACCGCCCCTTCGCGTAGTGCGATCGACATTGGACAGGCGCAGGTTCACGTCGTCGACATAGCCGCCATCGACATCGTCGAACGCCGCCAGGCGCAGAGCCGCCCGGTCGCCGGCCAGGGGCGCGTTGAGCACGGCCTCGACCTTGCGGCTGGGCGAGCCGGATTCGGTGGCCGCCGCCACGGCCCGCGTCTCCAGGCTCCATTCGCCCAGGACCGGTCGGCGGGTGACGATGCGGTAGATCCCGCTCAGCGAGCCGCCGCCATAGAGCGTCCCTTGCGGTCCCCGCAGCACCTCGACCTGCTCGACGTCGATCAGCCGCAGGTCCGGGTCGGGCGCGTTGTAGGTCAGGGGAATGTCGTCGAGATAGGTGCCCACGGTCTGCTGGGTGCGGCCGGTGAAGGCGCCGTCCGACAGGCCCCGCAGCATGATCTTGTTACGCGCCGCGCCGAGGTTGGTGGTCAGGAAACCGGCCGTGCGCAACGAGACGCCCGTGGTGTCCACCGCATCAAGCTCCCGCAGGCGCTCGCCGGGGACGACGCTGACGCCGCCGGGCGCGGCGTTCAACGGCGCGGCGCGCTTGGTGGCGCTGACCACCACCCGGTCGACCTCGACGGGGGCCTCGACCTCGGGCTCGGAGAGCGCGGCTCGGACCACAACGGGCGGCGCGTCCACGATGCGGACGGTGAACCGATCGACGATCTGGAAATCGCAGCCGCCGCCCGTGGTCAGGGTCTCCAGCGCCTTGCGCAGGCTCATGCCGCCCTTGAGCGCCGGCGCGCGCCCGGTACAGTTGGAGACGCCGCCCAGGCTGATCCCGGCCTGGACGCCCAGGTCGATCAGCGCTTCCTTGCGGCTCTTGGCGGGAATGTTCAGGACAAGGTCGGCGGCCACGGCCGGCGCGCCGACAAGGCTGACGGCGGCGAGCGGCGCTGAAAAGACGAGCGCGCATCGCGACGGCCACGGCCGCCGCGCCCCTCGTCCCCCTGTCCGATTCATACCGACGACACACCCTTGGGCCCGCCCCCGGAACCCGCCTTCGAGATCGAGCGGCGCGCCCACGCGCACCGCCTCGCCGGCGAGGCTATCGCGCGCGAAGTTCGACCGCGTCGTCCACGGTCGCGACCTCGAGCGGTAGAAGCTTGGCCAACCGGGAGACCATTGCATCCTGGCTGTCGACGATCAACACGCCGGAAAGTCGCATGTCAGCGGCCTTGCCACCCACGATGTGCACGGGCTTGCCGAACAGGCGGTTCAGATCGCCCGCCACCTCGGTCAGGGGACGGTCGCGATAGATCAGACGGCCGTCGCGCCAGGCCGCGGCCTCGCCCGGGACTAGGTCGGCCAGCTTGGCGCTTTTCGCGCCTTCGACATGGGTCAGGCCCCGTCCCGGCGGCAGACGATAGGTCTTCGCCCCCTGCGTCGAGACCTCGACCAGGCCCCGCTCGACGCCCACGGCCACCTGGCCGTCGCGCCGGCGCACGTCGAATCGGGTGCCGACCACACGCACGCGGGTGTCGCCGGCGGCGATCACGAACGGCCGGGACGAATCCTTGGCGACATCGAAGAAGGCCTGGGCGTCGCCCAGATCCACATGGCGCTCGCCGCGAGTGAAGCGCACGGTCATCCGCGAGCCCGGCGCGAGATCGATGCGCGAGCCGTCCTCGAGGGCGACGGTCCGCCGCTCGCCCACGCCGGTGGAATAGACCGTTCCGGCGGGATCTCGCGTCAGATTGGGCAGCAGCACGGCGCCGGCGACGAAGGCGGCCGCCAGGGCCGCCCCGCCCGTCCACAGCACGGCGCGACGCGACGCAGGCCGACGCAGCGGAGTCACTACGGCGCCCGGCTCCAACGTCGCCAGGGCCTTCAGCGCCTCATCCTCGGCGGCGATGGCGTCATAGGCCTCGCCGTGCTCCGGCGCGGCGGTGAGCCAGGCGTCGAAGGCCAGCCAGTCGTCGGTCGTGACCGTCTCGCCCTGCAGGCGGACCAGCCAAGCGACGGCCTCGTCCATGTGCTCTCGCGAACGGCTCATGCCACCCTGTCCCTGCGCCCGACGGCGCTCGCCCATGAAGTAGACGGCGCCGTCGCGCCATCGCCTCCCAAGAATTCGCGTTCGGCGCGATGTTTTTTCATGCAGCCCCCCTGAACACGGCCTTCAGGGCGGCGCTGACATACTTTTCGACCGCGCTGCGGCTGACGCCCATGGCCGCGGCCGTCTCGGCGTGGCTGAGCCCTTCCAGCTTGTGCAGGCGGAAAGCCCGCGCCACCGATGGCGGCAGGGTCTCGAGGGTTTTCAGCATCGCCGCAAGGCGCTGGCGGCCCTCGACCACCGACTCGGCGGACGGTGCGTCGGCGGCCTGATCGCCGTCGATCGTGGCCTCGCCGCCTTGGAGCCGACGCCAGTGCTCGTCGCGCGCCTGGCCGCGCTGGCGGCTGCGCAGGCGATCGAGCATCAGGTTCTCGGCCATGCGGTGCAGCAGGGCCGAACCACCGCCGGACCCGGCCGTGTCGCCCTCGACCGCCGCGACCTTGAAGTAGAGCTCCTGGACGAGATCCTCGGCTTCGGCGCGCGAGCGCAGCCGCGCGGTGAAGAGGCGCACGAGATTGACCCGCTTCTCCTCGTACAACGCCAGCAACGACGGAGCTTGCGAACTCCCCGACAGCCTCTACCTCCCAAGCGCCTCGTTGAACCGACCTTCGAAAGACGCGGTCAACGACCTTCGACGCCCTCTTGCTTGCCCCTTAAGCATGAAGGGAACGGTAAGCGATATGCAGATCGCGCCGCGGCTTGTCGAGCCACTTGCGCATCGCCTCGCCCTGCCCGCTTTCTGCTTGGTCAGCGCCCCCCAGGGCGGCCACATCACCATCCGTAAGGCCACGCTTTAAGGAAACTCGTTTGTTTCCATGTCCCAGGAGGGCCATGCCACGACGCGCCGTTCAGCGAGGACATCGCCGCCGTGACCAAGCTTTCCCTTCTTTCGACGCCCACCCGCCGCTCGGCGCTCGGCCTGGCCGCGGCCGGACTGGCCGCAGCCTGCGCGCCCAAGGGCGCCAAGCCGGCCGGCAAGCTGCTGGTCGGCGACCAGCGCGGCGGCTCGCGCGTGGTGCTGGCCGGGGCCGGCAAGCTGGACGGCACGCCCTATCGCATCGAGTGGTCGCAGTTTCCCAATGCGGCCCCGCTGCTGGAGGCGCTGAACGCCGGGGCCATCGACACCGGCATCGGCGGCGACTCGGCCTTCATCTTCGCCATCGGCTCGCAGGCCAAGATCAAGGCGATCGGCGCCCAGGTCACGACGGGCATGGGACCGGCCATCGTCGTGCGCGGAGATTCGACCATCAAGGACCTCGCCGGCCTGGCGGGGCACACCGTGGCCACGCCGCGCGGATCGATCAGCCACAACCACGTGCTGGGCGTGCTGGAGGCCAACGGCCTGCCCTATGACGCGGTGAAGTTCGCCTTCCTGTCGCCCTCGGACGGTCGCGCCGCCTTCCAGGGCGGATCGGTCGACGCCTGGGCGATCTGGGACCCGCACATCGCTTTGGCCGAAAGCCAGGGCGCGCGGATCCTGAAGGGCAAGCAGGACGAGGATCCCGGCTACACCCTGATGTTCGGCCGCGACGGTGCGATCGCCGAAAAGCCCGACTATCTGCGTGACTACCGCGACCGGCTCTACGAGGGCTGGACCTGGGCGGCGCGCAACCGGACGATCTATGCCGAGGCGATGTATCGCGACACCGGCATGGACCAGGCGGTGCTGAAGACCATGATCGGCCGCACCCAGCGCCTGCCCGTGCAGATCGATGAGGCCCTGATCGCCACCGAGCAGCGCACGGCCGACCGATACCTGCGCGCCGGCGTCATCGCCAAGCGGATCGAGGTCGCCAACGGCTTCGACAAGCTGGCCTGACCCGCAGCAGTCCGAAGGCGCCAACCACGCGCCATCTACAAACGTATAGTTGAGCCTAAAATCAGTATTTCCCGACCTCATAAACCAGAGAACAAATAGTCGTTTGCTCGGCAGAACCCCGGTTGCCATTGAACAACTCAAGCCGCGCGAACATCGGCAAACAATCAGGCCCGCAATATCTCAAGGCAAGCCTTGGCGGGATCTTCGATCGGGGACCTCATGACAACCATGCCTGCCCAACGCGCCAACGGCGCGCCGACCTTCAAGGCCTTGCTGCTGGCCGCCTCCGCCCTCCTGCCGGGCGCCGGCTGGGCGGGCCATGCCCTCGCCGCCGACGCGCCGGCCGCCGCGCTGGCTCCTGACAACGCCGACGCAGCCGCGGTGGACGCCCTGGTCGTCACCGCCCGCTATCGCAGCGAAGACGTTCAGACCGTGCCGATCCCGATCACCGCCCTGGGCGGCCAGCAGCTGGAAGCGCTGGGCGGGACCTTCAATCTCAAGCAGCTGATGCAGCAACTGCCCAGCCTGAACATCCAGGGCTTCAGCGGCCGCAACCAGACCACCACCATCCGCGGCATCGGCACCAACGCCGGCGGCACCAATGACGGCCTCGAACAGGGCGTCGGCCTCTATATCGACGGCGTCTATCGCCCGCGCACCGGCACGGCGATCACCGACCTCGTCGATGTCGAGAGCATCCAGCTGCTGCGCGGCCCGCAAGGCACGCTGTTCGGCAAGAACACCGTGGCCGGGGCCATCGACATTCGCACCCGCGAGCCGTCGTTCACGCCGGAATGGCGCGGCGAGGTCTCGGTCGGCAACTACAAGTACCTGCGCGCCTACGGCAGCTACAGCGGGCCGATCACCGACAACCTGGCCATCCGCTTCAGCTACCTGCGCAACGAGCGCGAGGGCCTCTACTACAACACCGTCTACAAGAAGCGCTGGGACAACCTCGACAACAACGCCTATCGGCTGGACCTGCTGTACAAGCCCACCGACGACTTCAAGCTGCGGGTGACGGCCGATTACAGCATCCAGAAGGGCAATATGGGCTTCAACGTGGTGACGGCCGTGCTGCCCACCACCAAGGCCAACGGCTCGGTCGTGCGCGGCTTCTACGAGAAGGCCGCCTCGGTCGGCTACACGCCGTTGGCCATCGACCCGTTCGCCCGCAAGATAGACCTCGACAACTCCCAGTTCGACCGCATGCCCAGCTGGGGCGTGCAGTCGCGCGCCGACTGGCAGGTCGGCGGCTTCACCCTGAGCTCGATCTCGGCCTATCGCGACTGGCGCTGGATTCCCAACTACGACGGCGACCAGATCGGGGCCAACGTCTCGACCCAGGGCATCGTCGACACCGTCCAGACCCAGTTCAGCCAGGAGCTTCGCCTAGTCTCGCCGGACGAGCGCCGCCTGCAATACACCGCCGGCCTCTACTATTTCTGGCAGGAGGCCGACGACTGGACGACCTCGGCCTACGGTCGCGACGCGGCCAAGTGGCTGCTGGGCGCGACCTATCCGGACGCGGTGCTGAACGGCCTGGCCTCGGTGGCGCACGTGGTGCCGGCCACCCACAGCTATGCCGCCTACGGCCAGGCGACCTGGAACCTGCGCCCCGACCTGCGGCTGACCGCGGGCCTGCGCTACACCTACGAGGAGAAGACCGGCCTCTACGACGCCAAGGTCGGCGGCTCGGCCGTCGCTATCGCCGACCTGCCCACGGCCTGGCAGGCCCTGGCGATCACCGCCCGCGCCACCTACGCCCCGGTCAGCCGCTATGAGGCCGACTGGAACGGCGACAACGTCTCGGGCCTGCTCAGCGCCAGCTACGACCTCAGCGACGACGCCCACGCCTATGCCAGCTATTCGCGCGGCTACAAGTCGGCGGGCATCAACCTGGTGCGCCAGACCACGGGCGTGGACATCTTCGTCGCACCCGAAAAGGTCGACGACTACGAGTTGGGCGTGAAGACCCGCCTGCTGGACCGCCGGCTGGAGCTGAACGCCAACCTGTTCTGGACCACCGACGAGAACTACCAGGCCAACTACGTCAACACGACGGTCAGCCCCGCGGTCACCTACATCGCCAACACCGGCACGCTGCGCTCGCGGGGCGTGGAGCTGGACGCCCGCGCCGCCCCGTTCAGCGGCCTGACCGCCACCCTGTCGGCGAGCTACAACGAGGCTCGCTACCAGTCCTACAAGAACGCCTCGGCCCAGTACCTGACCTCGTACCAGGGGGTGAAGGACCTGTCGGGAGCGGAAGCCTCGGGCGCGCCGCGCTGGACGGTGGCCGCGACGCTCCGCTACGCCAAGCCGATCACCCTGGCAGGCGGCGACGGCGGCGAGGCCTATATCGGCGGCGACTACAGCCACCGCTCGCACTTCTTCGCGGCCGTCAACGACGACATCTTCAGCCTGGTGCCGGGCTATCAGGTGTTCGGGCTGAACGGCGGCGTGCGGTCGGACAAGGGCTGGGACGTCTCGATCTGGGCGCGCAACCTGTTCGACGAGGAGTACTTCAACACCCTGTCGGTCAACGCTACCTACGGCATCGTCCAGGGCACGCTGGGCGAGCCGCGCACCTTCGGCGCGACCCTGCGGATCAAGCGCTAGACGTCCGCATGAGCCCGGCCCGCACCTACACTGCCGCCCACTGGGGGATTTACGAGGTCGAGGCCGGGCAAGATGGTGCGCCCCCTCGCCTCTTCCCGCTGACCGTCGACAGCGATCCGTCGCTGATCGGCCTGGACCAGCTGGACCCCGCCACCCAGGCCCTGCGCATCGCCAAGCCGGCGGTGCGCGAGAGCTGGCTGGAAGGTGGGCCAGGTTCTCGGCCCGAGCTGCGAGGCCAGGAACGCTTCGTCGAGGTCGACTGGGACACGGCGCTGGATCTGGTGGCGGCGGAAGTCGGCGATGTACGCGCGCGCTTCGGCAACGAAGCGATCTTCGGCGGTTCCTACGGCTGGTCCAGCGCCGGGCGGTTCCACCACGCCCAGAGCCAGGTGCACCGCTTCCTGAACCTGCTGGGCGGCTATGTGCGGAGCGTCGACAGCTACAGCCTGGGCGCGGGCCGGGCGCTGATGCCGCACATCGTCGCCTCGATGGACGAGTCGAACCTGTCCCACACCTCGTGGGACGTGCTGGCCGAGCATACGCAACTGTTCGTGACCTTCGGCGGCGTGCCGCTGAAGAACACCCAGGTCTCGTCCGGCGGTTCGGGCCGTCATCGCACCCGCGACGGCCTGGCGGCCATGGCCAAGGCCGGGACGCGCTTCGTCAACATCAGCCCGGTGCGCGACAACCTGGAGACCGGCGGTCCTGTCGAGTGGATCCCGATCCGTCCCAACACCGACACCGCCCTGATGCTGGCCCTGGCCTTCGTGATCCGCCAGGATCCGCGCTTCGACCGCGTCTTCCTCGACCGCTGCACGGTCGGCTACGACCGCTTCGAGCCGTACCTCACCGGCCAGACGGACGGCGTGGCCAAGACGCCAGCCTGGGCCGAGGCGATCACCGGCGTGCCGGCCGTCCGCATCGTCGCCCTGGCCGACGAGATGCTGTCGGCCCGCACCATGATCAACGTCGCCTGGGCCCTGCAACGCGCCGCCCACGGCGAGCAGCCGTTCTGGGCGTTGGTGACCCTGGCCTGCATGCTGGGCCAGGTGGGCCTGCCCGGCGGCGGCTACGGCCTGGGCTACGGCGCGATGAACACGCAAGGCAGCGCCCACGCGCGGCTGTCGGGACCGGTGCTGTCGCAGGGCCAGAACGCGGTGCCGGCCTTCATCCCCGTGGCCCGCATCGCCGACATGCTGCTGCAGCCCGGCGCGCCCTTCACCTACAACGGCGTCACCCACGCCTATCCAGACATCCAGCTGCTGTACTGGGCCGGCGGCAATCCGTTCCACCACCACCAGGACCTCAATCGCCTGACCCGGGCCTGGCGCAAGCCGCGCAGCATCATCGTCCACGAGCAGTACTGGACGCCTGCCGCCCGCTTCGCCGACGTCGTGCTGCCGGCCACCACCTCGCTGGAGCGCAACGACATCGGCTTCGCCGGCCGCGAGGGCTATTTCATCGCCATGAAGAAGGCGGTCGAGCCGCGGGGCCAGTCCCGCGACGACTACGCCATCTTCGCCGACCTAGCGGGCCGGCTGGGAGTCGGCGAGGCCTATACCGAAGGGCTCGACGCCGAGGGCTGGCTGCGGCGGCTGTATGACGAGAACGCCGCGCGCGTGGCCAAGGCCGGCTTCGACCTGCCCGCCTTCGACGGCTTCTGGGACCAGGGGCTGATCGATCTGGCGCCGCACGACCGGCCACTGATCATGCACCAGGCCTTCCGCGCCGATCCGGAGACCCATCGCCTGGGCACGCCGTCGGGCAAGATCGAGATCTTCTCCGAGCGCATCGCCGGCTACGGCCTCGACGACTGCCCGGGCCATCCGGCGTGGTTCGAGCCGTTCGAGTGGCTGGGCCATCCCGACGCCGCCCGCCATCCGCTGCACCTGCTGTCGGACCAGCCCAAGCGACGGCTGCACGGCCAGCTGGACCACAGCCCCTACAGCCGGGCCGGCAAGGTGGCCGGGCGCGAGCCGGTCTATCTCAATCCCGGCGACGCCGCCGCGCGCGGCATCGTCGACGGCGATCTGGTCGAGCTCTTCAACGATCGCGGCCGCTGCCTGGCCGGGGCCATCGTCACCGACGACATCATGCCCGGCGTGGCCCGGCTGGCGACCGGCGCCTGGTTCGATCCGGGCGCGGACCTGGAGCGCAACGGCAATCCCAACGTCCTGACCCTGGATCGCGGCTCCTCGGCCTTCGCCCAGGGCTGCGCGGCCCAGACCTGCCTGGTCGAGGCCCGCCGGCACGAGGGGCCCATCCCAGCCGTCGAGGTCTACGCGCCGCCGCCCTTCGCCCCAGCCTGAGGCGGGGGCAGATTTTCTCCAACAGGCGCGAGAAATCTCGACGCCATCTGATTTCATTGAATTTTCCGAGCTGGATTGATCAGCCACAATGGAACTGTTCAGTACTGCTCGTTATTCGCCCGCCCGCGCCCGTCCTAGCCTTGAACCTTCAAATTCGAGGACCTCGACATGACGCAGCAACCTGCCCGTCAACTCAAGCTCGGCGCCATTCTGGCCGGCGTGGGCACCGATCACACCCGTTGGCGCGATCCCGCCCTGGCCGGCGACGCCAGCATCGACATCAACTGGTACATCGAGAACGCCCGCCTGGCCGAGGCGGCCAAGTTCGACCTGGTGTTCATCGTCGACAGCCCGTTCATCACGCCCGACACCGCCCCGCACTTCCTCAATCGCCTGGAGCCGCTGACCCTGCTGTCGGCCCTGGCGGTCTCGACCTCGAAGATCGGCCTGGTCGGCACCCTGACCACCTCGTACTGGGAGCCCTACAACGTGGCCCGCCAGTTCGGTTCGCTGGACCATATCAGCAAGGGCCGCGCCGGCTGGAACGTGGTGACCACGGGCCTGGAGGGCGCCGCGAGGAACTATGGCCGCGACGAGCACTTCGACCACGCCGTGCGCTACGAGCGGGCCGGCGAGTTCGTCGACGTGGTCCAGGGTCTGTGGGACAGCTACGAGGACGACGCCTTCCCGCGCGACAAGGCCGCCGGGGTCTTCCTCGACAAGACCAAGCAGCACGCGCTGAACCACAAGGGCAAGCACTTCTCGGTGGCCGGGCCGCTGGCCTTGAGCCGCTCGCGGCAGGGCCAGCCGGTGATCTTCCAGGCCGGGGTCAGCGGCGCGGGCCGGGATCTCGGCGCGCGCATCGCCGAGGGCGTGTTCGCCGGCGTCGACACCTTCGAGGACGCGGTGGAGTACTACGCCGACCTCAAGGCCCGCGCGGCGGCCCAGGGCCGCGATCCGGATCACCTCAGCGTCCTGCCGGGCATCTCGCCGATCATCGCCGACACCGACGAGGAAGCCCAGGCCATAGCCGAAGCCCGGGCCGGCAGCCGCGAGATCGACAAGCTGCTCGTCGAGCTCGGCCGGGCCTTCGGCTATCACGATTTCAAGCAGTACCCGCTGGACGGCCCGTTCCCGGATGTCAGCCAGCTCAGCCTAAACAGCTACAAGGGCCATGCCGAGCGCATCGTCCGCATCTCCCAGGCCGAGAACCTGACGGTGCGCCAGGCGGCCGAACGCTTCGGTCGCTGGAAAGCCAATTTCGTCGGCTCGCCCCAGACCGTCGCCGACGAGATCGAGCGCTGGTTCGTCGGACGCGCGGTCGACGGCTTCATCCTGCACGTGACCGGTCCGGACGACTTCGCCCGGTTCCGCGAGAAGGTCGTGCCGCTGCTGCAGGCCAAGGGTCTGTTCCGCACCGAGTACGAGCACGACACCCTGCGCGGCCACCTGGGCCTGCCGGTTCCCGAGAACCGCTGGACCCAGGCGCCCGGCCAGATCGCGGCGGAATAGCCAAGACATCGCAAGACCTTCGCGGCGGCGCTCGATCGTAGCGTCGCCGCGACCGCCCGCGGACCCGCGCTCCGCCTATGAAGCGCAGGAAGACCGGACGCTCCGCTTGACTTCGGCGATGGCGACCGGCGACACAATGACAGGACTGTAAATATTACCGAGCGACGGCCGGGTGCTAAGCACTCGGCGTCCTCTCCCGGAGTCTCAAGATGATCCGTCCCGCCGCCCTGGCCGCTTTCGCGGCGCTGGCCGTCGCCACGACCGCCCTCACCCCAATCACGGCCGCGCAGGCCCAGGGGGCGGACAAGACGGCGGAAGCGGCCGCGATCGCCGTGCCGCCGATCGTCTATCGCGAGCGCACCCTGGCCAATGGCTTGAAGGTCTACACCTCGCGCGACGTCACCACGCCCAACGTCACGGTGCAGGTCTGGTACGGCGTGGGCAGCAAGGACGATCCGGTCGGCCGCTCCGGCTTCGCGCACCTCTTCGAACACCTGATGTTCAAGTCGACGCGCAACATGCCCAACGAGATGCTCGACCGCCTGACCGAGGATGTCGGCGGCTTCAACAACGCCTCGACCGCCGACGACTTCACCAACTATTTCGAGGTGGTGCCGGCCAACCACCTGCAGCGCCTGCTGTGGGCCGAGGCCGACCGCCTGGGCTCGCTGGTCATCGACGAGGCGGTGTTCAAGTCCGAGCGCGACGTGGTCAAGGAAGAGCTGCGCCAGCGGGTGCTGGCCAATCCCTACGGCCGGTTCTTCATCAACATCCCCAAGGCCTCCTACGCGGTCCACCCCTACCAGCGCCCGGGCATCGGCTCGATCGAGGAGCTGGATGCGGCCACGGTCGACGACGTGCGCGCCTTCCACGCCGCCTACTACCGCCCCGACAACGCCGCCCTGATCGTGGTCGGCAATTTCGACGACAAGCAACTGGACGCCTGGATCGACCAGTATTTCGCGCCGCTGAAGACCCCGGCCGCGCCGATCAGGCCCGTCACGACGGTCGAGCCGCCGCGCACCGGTCCGAAGACCGTGACCACCTACGGCCCCAACGTACCGCTGCCCGCCGTGGCCGTGACCTGGCTGGCCCCGCCGGCCGCCGATCCGGACGTGCCGGCCCTGTCGGTGCTCGACGCCATCCTGTCGGCCGGCAAGTCGTCGCGCCTCTATGACAGCCTCGTCTACGACCAGAAGATCGCCCAATCGATCTTCTCGGCCGCGCCCGACAGCGCCCAGCAAGGGCTGTTCTACGTCGGCGCGATCATGGCCGGCGGCAAGACGGCCCAGCAGGGCGAGACGGCGCTGCTGGCCCAGGTCGCCCGCCTGCGCGACGCGCCGCCCACCGCCGACGAACTGGCCGAGGCCAAGGCCGGCCTGCTGGCCGGGGCCGTGCGCGAGCGCGAGACCATCGACGGCCGCGCCAGCGCGCTCGGCTACGCCCTGCGCACCGAGGGCGACGCCGGCCGCGCCAATACCGATCTGGCCGCCCTGCAGGCCGTGACCGCCGCCGACGTCCAGCGCGTGGCCAGGAAATACCTGGCCGACGATCGCCGCACCGCCATCCGCTATCTGCCGGAAAGCGCCAAGCCCAAGGGCGAGTCCGATCCCTTCCCCGCGCCGCCCAAGGTCGCCTCGGTGCGTTATGACGGGCCGGTCACCACCCTCGCGCCGGAAGCCGAGCGGATCGCCCCGCCCGCCCCCGGTCAGCCGGTCGCGCCCGTCCTGCCCTCGCCGGTCGAAAAGACCCTGGTCAACGGCCTGCGCGTCATCGTCGCCAAGTCCAGCGACCTGCCGCTGATCACCGCCGACCTGACCGTCAAGGGCGGCTCCAGCGCCGATCCGACGGGCCTGGCCGGGGTCTCGGCCCTGACCGCCGAACTGCTGACCGAGGGCGCGGGAAACCGCACCGCCACCCAGATCGCCCAGGCCACCGAAGCCCTGGGCGCCGACCTGTCGGCCGGCTCGGGCTGGGAAAGCTCGTCCCTGACCCTCAGCGTCATCTCCGACAAGGCCGCCGCCGGCCTGTCGATCATGGCCGACGTCGCCCAGAAGCCGGCCTTCAAGGCCGAGGAGCTCGACCGGGTGCGCGCCGAGGCGCTGGATGGCCTGTCGGTCAGCTACCAGCGTCCCGGCGGCGTCGCCAACTTCGCCCTGGCGCCGGTGATCTATGCCGGCTCGGCCTATGGCCACGTGGCCGGCGGCACGCCGGGCTCGCTGCCCAAGATCACCCGCGAGGCCCTGGTGCGCACCCACGCCGCCTACTGGCGGCCCGACAACGCCGTGCTGGTGCTGACCGGCGACCTGACGCCCGAACAGGGCTTCGCCCTCGCCGAGCAGGCCTTCGGCGGCTGGACCAAGCCCGCCGGCCCGCCGCCCGCGCCGGCCAAGGGCCCCACCAACTACGCACCGCGCGAGGTCGTCATCGACCTGCCCGGCACCGGCCAGGCGGCCGTCGTGGTGGCCAAGCCGACCATCCTGCGGTCCGACCCGCGCTACTATGCCGGGCTGGTGGCCAACGGCGTGCTGGGCGGCGGCTATTCGGCCCGCCTGAACCAGGGATCCGCATCAAGCGCGGCCTGTCCTACGGCGCCGGCTCCAGCCTGACGCCCCGCGCCGCGTCCGGCGGCTTCGCGGCGACCGTGCAGACCAAGAACCAGTCGGCCGGCCAGGTGGTCGAGCTGATCAAGGGCGAGCTGACCCGCCTCGGGACCGAACCGGCCTCGCCGGCCGAGCTGCAGGCCCGCAAGTCGGTGCTGATCGGCGACTACGGCCGCGACCTCGGCACCTCCGGCGGCTTGGCCGACATCCTCGGCGGCCTGGCCGTCTACGGCGTGCCGCTCGACGAGATCCAGTCCTATACCGACAAGGTCTCTGCGGTCAGCGCCCAGGACGTGCAGGCCTTCTCCAAGGCCGAACTCGACCCGGCCAAGGCCAGCGTGATCGTGGTCGGCGACGCCAAGGCGATGGGCGACGGCGTCAAGGCCGCCACGCCGAAAGCCGTCACGATCCCCATCGACAAGCTCGATCTCGACAACACCACCCTGACCAAGGGCAAATAGGACTTGCTCGCGGAGGTGGAGCGCGCTCCACCTCCTCATCACCCCACGCCTCGCCACGGCGTCCCTGACGGCGGATCGATGTTCTGGTTGCTTTGCGTTCTCGCCGCCTCCGACGTCGCCGCGGCGCAGGCCTCGGCCTCGCCGGGCGATACGCCGGTCCAGCTTGAGGGCGTCGAGGTCACGGCCCGGCGGGGCGCTGCCGCCATGCCGCCGCAGCACGAATTGGACGGGGCTCAGATCGACGCCCTGGGCGCGGAGGACATCGCCGCGGTCGTCGGCCAGGTGAACGCCCAGTTCGGCGGGCGAGCCCCGCCGGTGGTCATCGTCAACGGCCAGCGCGTGGCCGATCCCGAGGCCTTCCTGGGCTTTCCGCCCGACGCCCTGACGCGGGTGGAGGTGCTGCCGCCCTCGGCGACGGCGACCTATGGCGGCGCCGCCGATCCCTCGCGCCGGGTGATCAACATCGTCCTGCAGAAGCAGTTCCGAAGCCATGACGGCGCGCTTACGGCCTCGGGCCCGACCGCCGGCGGCGCGACCAGCCTGATCGGCGACATCCGGCGCTCCAGCATCCTCGACCTCAACACCAGCCGTTCGGGGCTGCGGGTTTCCGGCGACACCTCGCTGCGCGCCGACGAACGCGCCGACTATCTGGAGAGCCACCCCGAAAGCGCCGGCGCCACCCTGCGCCCGCAGACGCGGCGCGTGTCGGTCGATACGGCCCGGACCCGCTCGCTGGGAACCTGGCGCGGCTCGCTGCGCGCCATGGCCTCGGCCCAGAGCAGCCGCTTCATCGCCGCGACCGGCGGGACCACGGTGGCGAACCGATCCGAAGGCCAGAGCCTCAACCTCACCGGCGGGCTGGGCGGCTCGGCGGCCGGCTGGATGATCGTTTCCTCCCTGAGCGGCCAGGCGTCGCGCAACGAGAGCTCCGGGCTGACGGACGCCCGCACGAACAACCGCTCGGCCAATCTCAATCTCTCGGCCAACCGCACCCTGCTGACCCTGCCCGCGGGGGGCATGACGATGGAGCTTTCGGGGCGGGCGTTCCGCTCCCATTCGGAGACCAAGGGCGGAACGCCGCGAAGCTTTTTCAGCAGCGGCGAGGATGTCGACCTGGCCTTGGCCGTTCCGCTGCTCAACGCCAGTACGGACAGCGGCGCGCCCTTCGGCGGCCGCCTGGGCGACGCCTCCCTGCGGCTCGGCGCCGGCATGCGCCGGGCCGATTCCGGCCAGGGCGACAATCTGAGCGGCAACCTGTTCTGGAGCCCGACCAAGAGCCTGAACCTGGTCGGGGCGTGGTCGCGCGCCACCGACGTGCCGATGGACAACCAACGCTTCGCCCCGGCCATCTATGGCGCCCCGATCGTGGTGTTCGACTTCCGCACCGGCCAGTCGGTCGAGGTTCTGCCCCTGACCGGCGGCAACCCGGACCTGCGCACGTCGCGGCGCGACCGGGTCACCTTCGGGGTCTCGAGCGGTCCTTTCACGCCTCTGAAGCTGTACGGCGGGGTGAACTACGAACGCAGCGAGGCGGTCGACGGCATCGGCTCCCTGCCGCCGGCGACCGCGGACGTCGAGGCGGCCTTTCCCGACCGCTTCCAGCGCGACGCCGACGGCCGCCTGGTCAGCATCGACCAGCGGTCGATCAACATCGCCTCGTCCCGGTCGACCTCGCTGTCGTCCAACCTGAACTTCGCCATCCCGCTCGACAAGGAAGGCGCGCCGGGGCCGATCAGCCAGGTCCAGATCTACCTCAACCACAGCATCCGGCTCAGCGACGCCACCGTGATCAGGGAGGGCCTGCCGAGCATGGACCGCCTGGCGGGCGACGGCGGCGGCGCGCCGCGCCAGGACCTGACCCTGTCGCTGAACGCCCGCCGTGGCCCCTGGGGCTTCAACGCCGGCGCCAACTGGCGCGGCGGCTACCGCATCCGCAACGAAAGCGGCCGCAACGGCGACGGCGACCTGCTGGTGGACGACTTCGGCTCGCTCAGCGTCAAGATCAGCTATCTGGTGAGCCGCCAGGCGGCCCCCCAGTCCAAAGCCCAGAATCCCGTGGCCGGCCCGGCCGGACGCCGCAATCGCGGCTTCACCCTGACCGCGGACGTCGACAACCTGCTGGACGCGCGGCCCCGCGCCCGCCTCGGCGACGGACGCCCCGCCCCCGGCTACGGCCGCGACGACCGCGACCCGCTCGGGCGGGTCGTGAGGATCGGCCTGGCGGGCAGGTTCTAGGGCCGCCAGCGCTGGCTACTCCGCCGCCGCGAGGGCGCCGGCGTAGCGGTTGACCGGGAAGTCGAGGCCGAGGTTCTCGCGGAAGGTCGTTCCCTCGTAGTCGGTGCGATAGACGCCGCGCGCCTGGAGGATCGGCACGACCAGCTCGACGAAGGCCTCCAGCTGGCCCGGCAGGCTTTCGAACAGCACGAAGCCGTCGGCGGCGCGGCCTTCGAACCAGGCTTGCAGGCTGTCGGCCACGGCCTCCGGCGCGCCGACGAAGTGGCCGCGCGGGGTGGCGAAGCGCAGGGCCGTCTCGCGCAGGGTCAGACTATCTTCTTTGACAGCGGCGACGATGCGATTGACCGCGCTCTGGTTGGAATTGGCCCCGAATTCGGCGGCCTCCAGCGGGAACGGCCCGTCGGGGTCGTGCTGGCTGAAGTCGTACTCGTTGAACGGCCGGGCCAGCATGGAAAGGGCGTTGCCCAGCGAGACCAGCTCGGTCAGTTCCTTGTAGAGCGCTTCGGCCTCTTCGGCCGTCTTGCCGACCACCGGACGGGCGGCGGGCAGCACCTGCAGCTGGTCGGGATCGCGGCCGAAGGCGGCGGCGCGGGCCTTGATGTCCTTGTAGTAGGCCTGGGCGGCGTCGAGGTCCTCGTGCGAGACGAAGATGGCGTCGGCGCGCTTGGCGGCGAAGGCCTTGCCGTCTTCCGAGGCGCCGGCCTGGAAGATCACTGGCTGGCCCTGGGGCGAGCGGCTGATGTTCAGCGGCCCCTTCACCGAGAAGAACTCGCCCTTGTGGTTCAGGGCGTGCAGCTTGGCGGGGTCGAAGAACTCGCCGCCAGCCTTGTCGAAGGTCAGGGCGTCGTCCTCCCAGCTGTCCCACAGGCCTTGCACGACATCGAGATACTCGCCGGCCAGGCGGTAGCGGACGTCGTGGGCGTAGTGCTTCTCGCGGCTGTAGTTGGCGGCGCTGCCTTCGAGCCAGGAGGTGACGACGTTCCAGCCGGCACGGCCGCCACTGATGTGGTCGAGCGAGGAGAACTGCCGGGCGACGTTGAACGGCTCGCTGTAGCTGACCGTCAGGGTGCCCACGAGGCCGATGTTGCTGGTGGCGCCCGCAAGGGCCGACAGGATGGTCAGCGGCTCGAAGCGGTTCAGGTAGTGCGGGCTCGACTTCTCGGTGATGTAGACGCTGTCGGCGACGAACAGGAAGTCGAACTTGCCGGCCTCGGCCACCTGGGCCTGGCGCTTGTAGAACTGGAAGTCGGTGCTGGCGCTGGGCTGAGCGTCGCGATGGCGCCAGTCGCCCCAGCCGGGACCGACCCCGTGCAGGATGAAGCCGAGCTTGAGTTGGCGGGGTTGGGACATCGGAGCCGTTCCGTGGGCTGAAGGAGGTGATCCTGCTTACGGCGGCGGGGCCGAGGCGATCCAACGAGATGGTCTCAAGCGGTTGATCAGGATGGGAAATAGGAGACGGTTCGGAGGTGTCGTCCTTCTCCCCTTGCGGGAGAAGGTGGCGGCCGAAGGCCGTCGGATGAGGGGCGCGCTGACATGAGACGCCCTCCAGGCCGATCCGCCTGCGGCGGATCCCCTCAGTCGCTCCGCGACAGCTCCCCCAGAGGGGGAGCATCTTGGCGCTTAGATCCTCCCCCTCTGGGGGAGGTGGCCCGAAGGGCCGGAGGAGGTAGCGCAGGCACGGGCTCGCATCCTCCCGTGAAAACTCACGAAAGCTGATGGGGAGGCGCGGAGCGGCCGGGCGGAGCCCGGAGACCGTGATGGGTTTTAGCGTTTCGGCTTCGTCAGACCGCTCCGCCGCATCGTTGGCTCGAAGGACCGGGGGCGTAGGCGCTATTTCAGCCATTGGCCCGGCTAGCCCTCGGACGGGCAGGATCGACAGCCCCGCGGTAATCCGGCGCGGCCTCGGCTGATCCTGTTGAACCGGTTTGAACGTTCCCGGCCTGTCTACCCGCTTGTCGCGTCACGGAACGGCTGACGGCCCAATCACGCCTTCTGAGCGATCCTGCAAACCCGCCCTTCCCGCAACGCAACCAGCGGCCCCGCTCGATGCGATCACAGCCGCAACTTGGGCCGGTACCAAGAGCCCTCCCCATGGCTGGGATGGGTTTGAGTATGGGGGTGGTTTGAGTGGGTGGGGATCGCGAAGGGTCGAGAAAGTTCAGGGCGTTGAGTTTGCTGGGTTCTTTTTCGAGTTCGCCGTGCGAGCAGTGTGCGTAGGGCCTCTTCTCCCTTCCCCCTTAATGGGGGAAGGGCCGGGGTTGGGGGTGGTTGCGGCGGTTCAGCTTGAAAAGACTTGCAGGTGGAACGCGCGGCTCCACCCCCATCCCAACCCTTCCCCCATCAAGGGGGAAGGGCTTTGGTCCTCAAACCGCCGCCGGGGCCGGGGTCAGGGCGCGCACCGCCGCGATGATAGGGTCGGATTCGGTGCGGACCAGCCAGTCGGGGCTGACGTCGGCGAAGCGGACGACGCCGGCGCGGTCGATGACCACCACGGCCGGCTGGGGCAGTTCCCAGGTGCCCGTGCCGGTGACGTCGCCGATGAAGCTGCCCTTGGCCCGCTGGGCGGCCTGGCTGGCCTCGTCGGCGGTGTAGGTTACGCCGAACCGGCGGCCGAGATCGTTGCCGAGGTCGGCGGCGACCTTGTAGCTGAGGCCGTGGCGCTCGCGGATCTCGCCCAGGCGCTCGGGCACCTGCGGGCTGACCGCGACCAGGGTCGCGCCGATCGCCTTCAGGGCCGGGGCCAGGGTCTCTTCATAATAGGGCAAGGCGATGTTGCAGGCCGGACAGCCGGCGAAGCGGAAGAAGATCAGCACCGCCGGGCCCTTGGCGGTCAGGCCGGCCAGGGTCAGGTCGCCGCCCTCGACGTCCTTGAGCACGAAGGGCGCGACCTTGTCGCCGACCTTGACCCAGGCGTCGGGGTCGGCGGCCTCGACCAGCCGGGCGCGCTGGTCGATATTGATCTTCAGCGCGGCCGGCTCCCAGGTACGGACGCGTTCGGCATGCAGAGCGGCAAGGCGCTCGCGCAGGGTCTGTTGGCTCATCTAGTCCTCCCTTTGGTCGTCTCTGAGGTTCAGCCGGCGACCGTCGCGTTGAACGAGCGGTCGAAGGCGTTGGCGGGATCGAGGGTCGAGGTGATCGCCCCGGCGCCCCGGAAATGGTCGAGCACCGCGCGAGCCTCGACGACCGAGCCGTCGTCGATCGGCACGGGCGCGAAGCGGTAGTAGCGGACGGTGTATTGCGCCACGTCCAGCGACAGGCCCGTCTCCTTCGACAGCACGGCGGCGAAGGCGTCGGGATTGGCGATCGCCCAGCGCCGGGCCCGGGCCAGGCGGCGCAGGAAGTCCTCGATCTGCGGGCGCTTGGTCTCGATGGCCTCGAGGCTGGCGGCCTCGTAGCCGGCGCCGAGCAGGATCCCCTCGCCGTCCACCAGGATCCGGGCGCTGTCGTGCAGGCGGGCGAGGGCCACATAGGAGCCCCAGGTCACCCAGGCGTCGATCGAACCGGCGGTGAAGGCGGCCTTGGCGTCGCCGGGGCTGAGGAAGACCAGCGAGATATCGGACGGCTTCAGTCCGGCCTTCTCGATCACCCGCAGCAGCAGGTAGTGACCGATCGAGCCGCGGCCGGTGGCGATCTTCTTGCCCTTGAGGTCGGCGGGCGCGCGGATGGCCGAGTCCTTGGGAACCAGGATGGCGGTCGCCCCGCCGCCGCTCCGGGCGGCCTGGACAGCCTTGATCTTGGCCCCGCTGGCATAGGCGAACAGGAACGGCGCGTCGCCGGCCTCGCCCAGGTCGACCGCTCCCGCGCCCAGGGCCTCGAGCAGCGGCTGGGCGGCGGGGAACTCGCTCCACTCGATCTTGTAGGGAACGCCTTCCAGCGCGCCCGAGGCGACCAGCACCGCCTTGGTGCCGCCGCGCTGGCTGCCGACCTTCAGGACGGGCGCGTCGCCCTTGCCACAGGCCGAGAGCCCCGCCGAGAGACCGGCGAGCGCGCCGAGGCCGATGATGAGCTGGCGTCTTTGCATCGCGCCCTCCCCTTAGAAGCGCTGGGTCAGGCGGGCGTAGTAGTAGCCGCCGGTGATGCCGAAGGGCGAGAAGATGCCGAATTGCAGGGTGCCCTGGTCGGCGTTGACGATGCCGATCTTGTCGGGGTGCTGGTCGAACAGGTTGTTGGCGCCGATGGCGACATTGGTGTTCGGCCGGACGTCCCAGGCGATGTCGAGGTCGGCGACCCATTTGGGGCTGTAGGTGCGGTCGAGGCTGACCGAGGTGCCGGCCTCCGTATATTCGCCGTAGCGGGTGACCCGCAGGCTGGAGGACACCGCCTTCAGGCCCCAGACCGCGCCCAGCACGATCTTCTCGCGCGGGGTGCCGACGGTGAGGTCGGAGATCTTCTGGCGGTCGAAGAGGACGAGGTTGGGATTGACCGCCTTGAGGATGGCCGGGGTCTCGGCCAGCTCGCGGACCTTGGTCTTGTTGAAGGCGTAGGCGGCGTTGAGGTTCAGCTTGCCGGCCGCGCCGAGGTCGAAGCCGTACTCTGCGACGAAGTCGATCCCCGTGGTCCGGGTCGAGACGGCGTTGGTGTAGTAGGTCGCCGTCAAGCCCTGCGGGAAGCGGGTCAGCAGACCCGCCAGCGCCGGCTGCGACGAGAGCTGGGTCACCGACAGGTCGAGATTGCTGGTGTCGACGATGCGGTCGTCGATGTCGATCTGGTAGGCGTCGAGCGTCAGGCGCAGGCGGGCCAGGGGCTCGGCGGTGATGCCGAAACTGTAGTTGGTCGAGGTTTCGGGCTTCAGCGGCGTCGCGCCCAGGGCCTTGGCCTCGGCGCTGCCCGGACGCAGCACCTTGGTCGGATAGGTCAGGTATTCGCCGGGCGTGCAGGCCGCGCCGCGGAAGGTGTTGTTGGGCGCGGCCGGGCAGAGGCTGCCGGAGATGGTCGAGGTGGCGAACAGGCTCTGGCCCAGGGACGGGGCGCGGAAGCCGTTGCTGACCGTGGCGCGCAGGGCGTAGCCGGGCAGGAACTCCCAGCGGGTGGTCAGCTTGCCGCTGGTCGTTTCGCCGACATCGCCGGTGTAGCGCTCGTGGCGGCCGGCGACGCCGACGTACCAGTTTTCGGTCAGGTCGGTCCCGACGTCGACATAGGCGGCGTAGGAATGGCGGGTGGCGGAGCCGGCGTCTTCCGGCGCGGTGCCAGCGTAGGAGGCCAGGCCCGGATTGGGGCGCAGGCCGGCGAAGGGCTGGCCAGCCGGGATCACGTAGTCGCCGACCACGTAGGAGGCCTCGTCGCCGGCCTCGATCAGGAAGTGCTCGTAGCGATGCTCCAGGCCCCACGACACCTGCAGCGGATGCGGCAGGACGCCGGTGAACTGGCGGGTGACGTCGAGGTTGTTGGTCCACTGCTGGAACTGGTGGGTCGACAGGTGGAAATAGGTCGGGCTGTCGGGGCCGAGCGTGGCGTTCAGGGTGTTTTCGCCGTCGAGCTGGGCGTGGTCCTGGGCGAAGGTGGTCGAGGCGTCCCAGGCCCAGCCGGCCGTCTGCCCGCGCGCGCCGAAGCTGGTCTGCCAGTCGAGCTCGAAGATCCGCCGCTGGGCGTTGAAGCCGTTCGGATAGACCTCGGGCAGCGAGTTGCGGTTCAACGGCCGGCCGGCGGTGACGCCGGTGACGGGGGCCAGGTTGGGCAGGAAGCTGCCGGTGACCTTCTTGGACGCGCGGTGGCTGACCGTGCCGCTGGAATAGAGCGTCAGGTCGCGCCAGGGCAGTTCGGCGTTGTAGGCCGTGGCGATGATGTCTTCCTCGCCCGGACCGTAGCTGGCGCCCCAGCTGTAGCGGTCGGCCGTGGCGTCGCGGGCGTCGGGGGTGACCGTGGTCACGCCGCCGACCGTGGTGATGGTGGGCTGGTAGAGGTATTGGGCGCGGGACGGCACGGCGCGCGAGGCGGCCTCGTTGTTCTTCCAGTTGATCGCCAGCTGCAGGAAGCCGCCGTCCTCGCCGAGCGGCCGACCCCAGGTCAGGCTGGCGGCGCGGGTGTCGCCGTCGCCCAGATAGTTCTGGCCGCCGGTGTAGGAGAACTCGCCGCCTTCCGTGTCTTTCTTCAGGATGATGTTGACGACGCCGGCGATGGCGTCCGAGCCGTACTGGGCCGAGGCGCCGTCGCGCAGCACCTCGATGCGTTCGATCGCCGAGGCCGGGATCAGGTCGAGATCGACCGGTACCCCGCCGCGGCCGACCCGGGCCAGGTTGTTGATCAGCGAGGTGGTGTGGCGGCGCTTGCCGTTGACCAGGAACAGGGCCTGGTCGCCGTTGAGGCCGCGCAGGGTGATGGCCCGCACCGTCCACGAGGTGCCGCCGCCGTTGACGCCGGGCAGGTTGAACGATGGGATCAGGGTGTTGAGCACCTCCTTCAGGCCGACCTTGCCGGTGGCGGTGAGCTGCTCGGAGGAGATGACGTCGATCGGCGCGGGGCTGTCGGCGACGGTGCGGCGCACGCCGCGCACGCCGGTGACGACGACGCCGTCCACGGAGTCGGCGGCCGCGTCGGGCGCCTCGACGGTAGGAATGGGCTCGGCGGCCAGGGCCGCGCCCGAGGCGCAGGCCAGCAGCAGGCCGGCGAAGGCGGAGCCTTTCAGGGTCTGGGAAAGGGCCTGGGAAGTCAGGGTCTGGGAAACACGAGTCAAAAGTCTATCCCCCGCGCGGTGCTCCGCGTCGTTGTATGGTCCTAGAAGGAAAGTCGTCGGCGGAGGCGACCATGGCGACGGCGTACAAATCGGGCGAACGAGTATTTCTTCGAAAGAATTCAGAGATTTATATATCTGCGCAGGCAATATGCGGCATTGCTGGCGCGCATAGTCCGTCCGCCCCGACGCGATGTTTCAGCGCCGCGAGAGGAAACCGCCGGCCCGGCTCGACAGCGTGCTTGCGCCCCGAAGGGGGATCGCCGAAGAAACCCCTATCGATTTCATAGAGTTTGCTTCGCATGGCCTCGCCCCCCGTCATCGCCGTGGTCGGCGCCGGCTTCAGCGGCGTGATGACCGCCCTGCACCTGCTGCGGGACGGCGGGGCCGCGCGGGTGATCCTGCTGGAGTGGCGCAGTCCCGTGGGCCTGGGCGCGGCCTACGCCACCCACAATCCCAGCCACCGGCTGAACGTGCGGGCGGGCAACATGAGCGCCTGGCCCGACCGGCCGGGCGACTTCACGGCCTGGATGCGCGGCCAGGGGCTGGACGTCGGTCCCGGCGATTTCGCCACGCGTGGCGACTACGGGCGCTATCTGCAAGGCCTGCTGGCCGAGGCGGCGTCGGGACCGGAGGCGGCCGGCCGGCTGGTGATCGCGCCCGACGAGGTGGTGGGGCTGGAGCCCGGCGGCGACGGCTGGCGGCTGACCACGGCCATGGGCCGGCCGATCCCGGCCAACGCCGTGGTCCTGGCCCTGGGCAATCCGCCGCCCTGCCGGCCGGCCGGCGTCGACGACGCCCTGGCCGCCTCCCCCGCCTATGTCGCCGATCCCTGGCGCTGGGATCCGAAGGCCCTGCCGCCCGGACCGGTGCTGCTGCTGGGCACGGGGCTGACCATGGTCGACGTGGCGCTGAGCCTGGAGGACGCCCTGCCCGGACGGCCGATCATCGCCCTGTCGCGCCGGGGCCTGACGCCGCGCGAGCACGAGGGCGAGCCGCCCGAGCATCCGCCCGCGGCCCCCTCTTCCGACCTTTCGCCGCTCGGCGCGGCGGCCTGGCTGCGGCGGACGGCGGGGGTGCACGGCTGGCGGACGGCGGTGGACGCCCTGCGGCCGGCGACCCAGGACCTGTGGCGCGGCTGGAGCGTGGCGCGCAAGCAGGCCTTCCTGCGGCACGCCCGGCCGTTCTGGGACGTGCACCGCCACCGCCTGTCGCCGGAGGTGGCCGCGCGGCTGGCCAATCTGCGCCAGGCCAGCCGGCTGAAGGTCGCCGCCGGCAAGATCGTGCGCCTGGACGAGGGCGCGGACGGCCGGGTCGAGGGCGCCTGGCGGCCGCGCGGCGAGATGGACGCCCAGCCGTTCACGGTGCGGGCGGTGATCAACGCCACCGGACCCACGGGCGACGTGGCCCGCTCGCGCGAGCCGCTGGTGCTGGACCTGATCCGTCGGGGCCTGGCGCGTCCCGACCCGCTGCGGCTGGGGCTGGACGTCGACGTCGACAACCGCCTGGTCGACGTGGCCGGCGCGGCGGCGGCCAGCCTGTTCGCGGTGGGACCGGCGACGCGCGGGGCCTGGTGGGAGATCAACGCCGTGCCCGACATCCGCGGCCAGGCCGCCCGGGTGGCCAAGGCCGCCCTAGCGGCGGTGCGCTGAGCCCAAATACGAAAAACCCCCGCCGGCCAGGCCGACGGGGGTGTTTTCAGTCGCCTGAGCGCTAAGGCTTACGCGCCGCCCGGGAAGCGGAACGGGACCTTCACGGTGCCGGTCTTGGCGCCCATCGGCAGCTTCTCGGCGATGCACATGGCCGCCTTGTCGAAGCCCTTGCCGGCCGCGCTGTTGTCGACGACCTTGCAGCCCGAGAGCTTGCCGGCGTCGGCGGTGCACTCGAGCATCACCTGAGCGGCGTCCTTGGTGTTGGCGAACTGCTGCAGGCAGCGGCCCATCTGGTCTTCGAAACCACCGGCGGCCGAAGCCGCTTGAGCGACGAAGAAGCTGCCGGCGATACCCGCGGCGATCGCGATCGAGAATTTCATTACCGCCCATCCCTCTTGGCGAAGAAACTTGATGGCGACGTTTTCGCAGGAGGCCGCTAACGAAGACCCAAGGTTTGCGGTTAATCTTTTCTGAAAATGATTAATGCGGTGCCGTCCGAGGGCAATTCGCTCACGGAGACCGACAGAAGAAGGCCCCGGCACAACTTTCACGGACAATTAAACGCATCTCCCGCAAAGGTGACCGGGACGTGCGGGGGCCGTGAACAGGATGACGATCGAACCAGCGACTTCGACGGAAGGCAAGAGGCCATCGTCGCGCGTCCTGCATTATGCGTTCTGGATCGTGCTGACGGTGCTGGCCCTGGCCGGCATGTCGAACGTGCTGCTGGTCTTCGGCTTCCTGATGCTCCTCCTACCGGGCCTGGTTCTGTACCTGGCCCCGACGGTGCTGCTGTACGCGGTGCTGGCCGCTCTGGCGCACCGGGCCTGGCGGACCGGCTCCCGGAAGCTTTTCGCGGCGGCCTTGGGCCTGGCCGTCCTCGTGGCCTTCGGCCCCGGCCTGATCGTCAACACGGCGCTGAAGCTGGAAGTCAGCCAGATGGGCGCCGATACGCGAGGCGAGTTCGCTCCGGTCGCCGGCGCCCGGACCATCAGCCTGACGCCCGGCCGCCTGGATTGCGAAATGGCCTGCGCCACACTCCTGGCGGAGCGCCGGTTCGACGCCGTGATCATTCCCACGCTTCAAAACAACGCCGGCGCGAGAGCCCCGGATCCGACCTTCGATTCCGCGTCGCTCTACAGGCTCGGAGACGCCGAGACCTGCGCCCGCGCCAGCGGCAGGCCCCTTACGGCGACCAATCGCCGGCCATGCATCATCAAGAGCGCCGCGACCGGCGTGCGCGCCGACCTGGTCCTGCGCATGAGGGAGACGAGGTTCCTTCCCTCGGCCCGGGAGAATGGAACCGCCTGGCGGCTGAACCCGCTGGCGCTCGGTCGACGCCAATACGCCAGCCTGGACGCCTGGAACTGTCTCGACACACGTCGGCCGTGCCGGCTGATCGCGCGCCGCGCCTCGTTCTACCAGGAGCCCATGGCGCCGATCCTGTGGATGGACCATGATCTCAGCGACTACGAGCTCTACATCAACCGCGCCTGGGCGCGTTTCAGGCGCGGCGACAACAGGCATGGCGATCGGGAGGCGCCCAGTCCATTGGACGCCGCCGCCCGCCTGAGTCCTCGCGCGCCCGACCGCGTCGCCTCTCCGGATTGAGCACCTTCAGCGACCTGTCCTCGATGCCAACATATTCCGAGCCGGCGCCGGCGCGGCGGGACACGATCCGCGAGGCGATCCGCACACTGAACACTCAAGACACGCCGCCGTCGGACGACCAGATCGCCGTTCTTCGCCGCGCAGGAGGCCCTGGCCGACGAACGCTGGACGACGGACGCCTCCACGGCCCTCAAGCGCACGAACACCCGCATCCGCGACGGCGGCCCGGGCAGCGCCTGCTTCGGCGACACCAACCGCACGCCCTACTTCAGGAAGTCGTGGCTGGAGGCCTTCCGCAAGAAACGCAACCTGCTCTAGCGCCTCTCAGAGCGCCCAGCTCATAGTTCGAGCGCCGCCGTGTGGATCAGCTCGGAGAGCTTGGCGATCGACGGGTGCGGCGCGGTTCCGGTGCGACGAACATAGGCCACTTTCGGCAGGCTCGGTAAAGCCCCGTCGGCGATCGGCTGGGCGTCGGGGCGGAACAGGCTGGTGCGGCAGGTGACCGCCAGGCCCGACTGCACGGCCGCGCGCAGGGCCGAGAGGCTGGGGGTCTCCAGGGCCACGCGGTAGGAGCGCCCTTCCCGCTCGAGCGCCGCCAGGGCCGCGTCACGGAACCGGCACGGGGACTCGAGGATCGCCAGCGGCAGGACCGGCAGCTGGGTCAGGTCCGGCTCGCCGTGCCAGACCATCGGCACCGTGCGGGCGGCGGCCGGATCGTCATAGGCACCCATGCACAGGATGACGTCCAGGCGGTCGCTGCGCAGCAGCTCCAGCAGCTCGGGCGAACCGGCCACCCGCACCTGAAGCTGAGTGTCGGGATTGAGCTG
Organism: Caulobacter hibisci; assembly: GCF_016135805.1. GTDB lineage: Bacteria > Pseudomonadota > Alphaproteobacteria > Caulobacterales > Caulobacteraceae > Caulobacter > Caulobacter hibisci. The sequence goes on along the minus strand of NZ_JADWOX010000002.1, from coordinate 136,893 downwards.
GGCGAAGCGGGCCAGCACGCCCGACAGCAGGGTCTCGGCGAAGTCCTGCACCAGCCCGACCCGGGCGGGTCCGGCCAGGGCGTCGCCGGTCAGGGCCACGACGGCCCGGTCGTTGAGGGCCAGGATATCGCGGGCGTGGCCGAGCAGGGTCTGGCCGGCCGGCGTGAGCGACAGCCGCCGCCCCTCGCGATGGAACAGCGGGGTCAGCACCGTCTCCTCCAGCCGCTTCATCTGCAGGCTGAGGGCCGACTGGGTGACGAAGACACGCTCGGTGGCGCGCAGCATCGACCCGCTGTCGACGATGGCCACGAAACTGCGGAGAAGTTCGGTCGGAAGGTTGGTCGGCATCTGGCGTCCCGTCTGACCCCGTTGAGGAACTCTAATAAGACCCCTGAGGATAAGTCTATTGATCGAGTAGGAATTCAGCGTCCATCTCTGTGAAGCAACGGCGCCCCCGCCGCAACGGTCACAGCGATGGAAGCGACCCGATGTCTTTGGCGACCGCCGATAGAATTTCTCTAGCCAGACCATTCCCGAAAGGGTGGCGATGGCCACGTCTTTCCCGTGCGCGCTGGCTATCTCCGGTGGTGCTTCTGGCCTTGTGGGAGTTGGGTTCGCGGCTGGGCTTCATCCCCGAGCGCGTGCTGGCCGCGCCCTCGACGGTGGCCGAAACCTTCTGGGCCCTGACGGCCTCGGGCGAGCTGCCCGCCAACCTGCTGGTGTCGCTGGCCCGCGCCGCCGCCGGCCTGGCGATCGCCCTGGCGGTCGCCGTGAGTCTGGGCCTGCTGGCCGGCCTGTCGCGTTGGGGCGAAACCGTCGTCGACCCGCTGATGCAGATCAAGCGGACCATTCCGTCCCTGGCCCTGACCCCGCTGTTCATCGTCTGGTTCGGCATCGGCGAGACGCCGAAGATCGCCCTGATCGCCGTGGCGACCACCTTCCCGATCTACCTGAACCTGTTCGCCGGGGTGCGCGGCATTGACGTGCGGCTGGTCGAGGCGGCCCGCAGCTTCGGCCTGTCGGGCTGGAGCCTGGTGCGCGAGGTGATCCTGCCCGGCGCCCTGCCCTCGTTCTTCGTCGGCCTGCGCTACGCCCTGGGGGTGTCGGTGCTGGTGCTGGTGGTGGCCGAGCAGATCAACGCCCAGGCGGGCCTTGGCCACCTGATCAACAACGCCCGCGACTTCATGCGGACCGACATCATCGTCGTCTGCCTGCTCGTCTACGCCCTGCTCGGCCTGTCGGCCGACGCCCTCGTTCGCACGCTGGAGCGCCGCGCTCTGGCCTGGCGCCCCAGCCTCGTGGAGCAATGACCATGGTCCAGCCGCGCATCCGTCGCCGCGCTTTCGACACCGCCGCGCCGTCCTCCACGCCGATCGCCTCGCCGGCCGTCGCCCCCGCCGTGAAGCTGACCGGCTTCGTTCGCCAGTTCGGCGAGAACCGGGTTATCGACGGCCTGGACCTCTCGATCGCGCCGGGCGAGTTCGTCGCCCTGCTGGGCGCCAGCGGCTCGGGCAAGACCACCCTGCTGCGCACCCTGGCCGGCCTCGACCCCATCGGCGACCAGGACGTCACGACGCCTGGCGCCCGCGCCGTGGTGTTCCAGGACGCCCGCCTGCTGCCGTGGAAGAAGGTCTGGCGCAACGTGGCGCTGGGCCTGAAGGACAAAGACGTCCGAGCCCGCGCCGAGGCGGCGCTGAAGGAGGTCGGTCTCGGCCACCGCCTCGACGCGTGGCCCTCCACCCTCTCGGGCGGCGAATCCCAGCGCACGGCCCTGGCCCGGGCGCTCGTACGCGAGCCGGGTCTGCTGCTGCTCGACGAACCGTTCGCGGCCCTCGACGCCCTGACCCGGCTGAAGATGCACGACCTCGTTTTGAACCTGTGGAGCGAGCACAAACCCGCCGTCCTGTTGGTCACCCACGACGTCGACGAGGCCATCTCGCTGGCCGACCGGGTGCTGGTGCTCAACAAGGGCAAGATCGCCGCCGAGGAGCACATCACCCTGGAGCGCCCGCGCGCGCCGGACGCCCGCTTCCAGGCCATCCGTCGCCGCCTGCTCGGCCATCTCGGCGTCGAGGCGCCCGCGCCGCACGAAGGCGCGCTGATCGCCTTCCCCACCGGCGAGGCCGTGCAGTGAGCACCATCGCCGTCCGTCGCCTGGAGCCGTCGCTCCGCCTGCCTGATCTCGACGCGGTGCTGCCGGGCCTGACGGAGGCCTTCGCCGCCACCGCCGGCCGCCACGATCGCGAAGCCAGCTTTCCCTTCGCCAATTTCCGCGCCCTGCACGAGGCGGGCCTGCTGGCCCTGACCGCGCCGGCCCGGCTGGGCGGCCTCGAAAGCGACCTGCCCACCGCCCTGAAGGTAGTCTCGGCCGTCGCCCGGGGCGAGCCGGCCACGGCGCTGGTGCTGGTCATGCAGTACCTGTTCCACGCCTCGGTCGAGGGCCGCTCCGGCTGGCCCGAGCACCTAAAGCAGAAGGTGATCGGCGACGCCGTCGAGAACGGCGCCCTGATCAACGCCCTGCGGGTCGAGCCCGACCTGGGCACCCCCGCCCGCGGCGGCCTGCCGGCCACCATCGCCCGCCGCACGCCGGAAGGCTGGCGGATCAGCGGCCGCAAGATCTACTCCACCGGCTCGACGGCCCTAACCTGGTTCGTGGTCTGGGCTCGCAGCGACGACGAACCCGCTCAAGGGGGGCCGCTGGTGGGCGGCTGGCTGGTGCGGGCCGACAGCCCCGGCGTCGTCATCGAGGAGACCTGGGATCACCTGGGCCTGCGCGCCAGCGCCAGCCACGACGTGATCTTCGAGGACGTTCTGGTCCCGCTGGACCACGCCCTGGACCCGCAGCCCCCGGGCGCGCCGCCGCCCTATTCACCGGTGTTCGGAACCTGGTCGGCCGTGCTGACGGCGGCGATCTACGATTCCGTAGCCCGCGCCGCCCGCGACTGGCTGGCCGACTTCCTGATCAGCCGCAAGCCGGCCAACCTGGGCGCCAGCCTTTCGACCCTGCCCCGCTTCCAGGAGGCCCTCGGCGAGATCGACGCCCTGCTGTTTTCCAACCGCGTGCTGCTGGACAGCGCCGCGCGCGGCGACACCACCGCCAGCGAGAGCGGCCTGGTCAAGCACCTGGTCACCGAGAACGCCATCACCGTGGTCGAGAAGGCCCTGAAGCTGACCGGCAATCCGGGCTTGACCCGCAACAATCCGCTGGAGCGCCATCACCGCGACGTGCTGTGCGGCCGGGTGCATACGCCCCAGGCCGACGTGGTGCTGACCGGCGCCGGCAAGCTCGCCTTCGCGAGCCGAGAACCTATTGGCCGCGAGTCGGCGCAATGAGCCGCCTGATCGTCGCCAGCCAACTGCCCGAGGTGTTCAACACCGTCTTCGCCCAGCATGCAGCGGACGCAGACATCGTGGCCGTACCGCCGGGCCTGACCACGCCCCTGCCGCAGGACGCCAAGGTCCTGGTGGCCGCGCCGTTCCGCAAGGCCGGCGGCGTACTGCCGGCCAAGGCGCCGCCCGGCTGGCCGTTCGACGTGCGCTGGGTGCAGCTGGTGTCGGTGGGCATCGACTTCTATCCGGACTGGCTGTTCGACGGCCCGGTGGTGACCTCGGCGCGCGGCTCTTCGGCCGTCGCCCTGGCCGAGTTCGCCCTGGCGGCGATCCTGGCCGAGGCCAAGCGCCTGCCCGAAATCTGGATCGACAAAGCCGAGCGCTGGTCGCCGCAGCCGTTGAAGCTGATCTCCGGCACCACCCTGGGCCTCGTCGGCTTCGGGGCGATCGGCGAGGCCCTGGCCCCGCGCGCCCAGGCCCTGGGCCTGAACGTCATCGCCACCCGCCGCTCGGACAAGCCGATCCCGGTGGCCGGCGTCGAGCGGGTCGCCGACCTGAAGACCCTGTTCGCCCGCAGCGACCACGTCGTGCTGGCCGCACCGGCGACGCCCGAGACCGAGCGCCTGATCGGCCGCGAGGTGCTGGCGGCCGCCAAGCCCGGCCTGCACCTGATCAACATCGCCCGCGGCGCCCTGATCGACGACGACGCCCTGCTGGCGGCGCTGGAGGACGGCCGGGTTTCCCGCGCCAGCCTGGACGTGACCTTCCCCGAGCCCCTGACCGACGGCCACCCCTTCTACGGCCATCCGAAGGTTCGGCTGTCGCCCCACACCTCGGTGCACACGCCCGACACCCGCATCAACCTGGCGACCAGCTTCGCCCAGAACCTCGCCCGCTTCCGCGCCGGCGCGCCCCTGGCCGACGTCGTCGACCTGTCGCGCGGCTACTGACAACAAGGACTCTTCGCGATGACCGCGATCCCCGCCGCCCGCAGCTTCGCCGCCGCCGGCCCGCATCCTGCCAAGATCGACAGCGTGCTGCCGCCGTTCGGTTCGCGCGATATCCCGCAGCAGCCGACGCTCGAGCTGGAGCGGCTCTATCGCAAGCAGCGCCTGGCCGCCGGCTATCGGCTTTTCGGCCGCTATGGCTTCGACATGGGCGGGGCCGGGCACATCACCGCCCGCGATCCCGAGCTGACCGACCACTTCTGGGTCAATCCGCTGGGCGTGCACTTCTCGCGCATCAAGGTCAGCGACCTGATGCTGGTCAGCCACGCCGGCGAGATCGTCCAGCCGCCCGAGAAAGCGCCGGCGCGCCTAAACCGCGCGGCCTTCGCCATCCACTCGCAGCTGCACGAGGCCCGGCCCGACGTGGTGGCCGCGGCCCACTCGCACTCGCTGTACGGCAAGGCCTGGTCGGCGCTGGGACGGCTGCTGGATCCGCTGACCCAGGACTCGGCGGCCTTCTATGACGACCACGCCCTGTTCGAGGAGTTCTCGGGCGTGGTGCTCGACACCAGCGAGGGCCAGAAGATCGCCAAGGCGCTGGGCCCCAAGAAGGCGGTGATCCTGCAGAACCACGGGATCCTGACCGTCGGCCAATCGGTCGAGGCCGCCGTCTGGCGCTACCTCGCCCTCGAAAACGCCTGCCAGGCCCAGCTGCTGGCCGAGGCCGCCGGCCCGACCAAGCCGATGTCGCCGGAGGTCGCCAAGCACACCGCCGGCCAGGTCGGCACCGAGCTGGGCGGCCTGTGGTCGTTCCAGCCCTATTGGGACATCGTCACCGAAGAAGAGCCGGACCTGTTCGACTGATGACCGGCATCTCCCTGTCCCGCCGCGACCTGATGTCGGGCGGCCTCTCGATCGCGGGCCTTTCGCTGGCCGGCCTGACCAGCCTGAACCTCGCCGCCTGCTCTCCGAAGGGCGACGACAAGGCCGGCTCCCTGGCCGACCTGACCCTGCGCGTGGCGACCTATCGCGGCAATCCCGAGACCTTCTGGGCCGAGGCCGGCGTGCCGCCCTCGCCGTACAAGATCGCGCGCACCCAGTTCGCCGGCGGCAACCTGATCGCCGAGGCGATCAACGCCCGGGCCCTGGACTTCGGCGGCATGAGCGAGATCCCGCCGATCTTCGTCGCCGCCCAGCCGGGCAACCAGGTGCGCATCGTCGGCGTGCTGAAGGGCGACGTGAACAACCAGGTGCTGCTGGTGCCCAAGGGCTCGCCAGCCCGGGACTTCAAGGACCTGAAGGGCAAGCGCATCGGCTATGTGAAGGCCACGACCTCGCACTACATCCTGCTGCGCCTGCTGCAGGAGGCGGGCCTTGGCTGGAGCGACATCCAGCCGGTGGCGCTCAGCCCGCAGGACGGCCTGGCCGCCTTCCAGAGCGGGGCGCTGGACGCCTGGATCATCTACGGCGTCATCGTCTACCAGGCCCGCGAGGCCGGAGCGCGTGTGCTGCGCACGGCGCTGGGGATCCTGTCGGGCAACTACCTGATCGCCGCGGCCAAGGAGGCGCTGGACGATCCCGTGCGGCTGCAGGCCGTCGGCGACTACGTGGCCCGCTACAAGAAGATCTTCGACTGGATCAACGCCGACGGCGAGCGCTGGGCCCAGGCCCGGGCCAAGGCGACCGGCGTCAAGGCGGAATACTACGCCCAGGAGTTCCGGGAGAAGTCGTCGCCCTACATCCTGGAGCCGGTCAGCGAGGCGGCGATCGCCTCCGAGCAGGCCGTGGCCGACACCTTCGCGGCCGCCAAGATCATTCCCTCGGCCGTCGACGTGCGGCCGCTGTGGGATGATCGCCTCTCATCGTTCCTGAAGTAATGCTGAGCGCCGCTAATATAGCCCATGACTTCGGGCGATATGAGCGGAGCTATTCGCTCGATCATTTTATATTCGTTGAGATGAAGGGCGGCGACACGGCAAATCCCCACCGAACAAGTCGGGGATAAAATCGTGCGAACCTTCAAGCTTCAACTTCTCGCCTTCACTTCGGGCCTCGCGGTCGCTGGCGGAGCCTTGGCCGCCGAACCGGCGCCGACCGCCAATGCCGACGATGCGGCCTCCCCCGCCGTCGAGCAGGTGATCGTCACCGCCGAGCGCCGCGCCACCGACCTGCAGAAGACCGCCATCGCCATCTCGGCCTTCGGCCCGCAGGTCCTGGCCGACCGCAAGGTCGACAGCATCCGCGACCTGTCGGGCCAGATCCCGAACTTCAGCATCAGCCGCGTCACCATCAGCCACACCACCCAGACCTACGCCCTGCGCGGCGTCGGCGAGGCCGATCCGATCCAGGAGCCGGTGCTGGCCGTCTATGTCGACGACGTCTACATCCCGCGCCAGATCGGCTCGATGGTCGAGTTCAACGACCTTGAGCGCATCGAGGTGCTGCGCGGGCCGCAGGGCACGCTGTACGGCCGCAACTCCAGCGCCGGCGCCCTGCGCATCATCACCCGCGATCCCGGCGAGGCGTTCCGCGCCAAGGCCGAGGTCGGCCTGGGCAGCTACGGCGCCGTCGACGTGCGCGCCCTGGTCGAGGGGCCGATCGTCGAAGGCAAGCTGTCGGGCAGCCTGTCCTACATCCACCACAAGCGCGACGGGGTGACCTTCGACCCGACGCTGAACCACGACGTCAACCGCATCGACCTGGACGCCTACCGCGCCAAGCTGCGCTGGAAGCCGACCGAGAAGCTGGACGTGCTGCTGACGCTGAACGCCCTGCGCGACCGCAGCGACAGCCGCAGCTACGTGCCGGTCACCCAGCCGAACGGCGAGTCCAACATCCGCCGCTCCTATTCCGAGGTCGAGCCCAAGCAGGACCTCGACCAGATCAGCGGCTCGATCCGCGTCCAGTACGCCCTGAACGACAATCTGAAACTCAAGTCGATCACGACCTACGGCGGCTTCAACCTGAACCCGGTCTACTACGACAACGACGGCCAGGCGGCGCTGATCCAGAAGAACCTGATCCACTACAACGACCAGTACGCCACCCAGGAAATCCAGCTGAACGGCGACTACGGCAAGCTGACCTTCACCAGCGGCCTGTTCTACCTGCATGAGCGGTTCTTCGTGCAGCGCGACGGCTACAGCCGCCGTAGCGCGACGGTCACCGATCCGGTGACGACGCCCAGCAACTACGGCTTCGCCCGGGCCCACAACATCACCAACACTGACGCCTACGCCCTGTTCGGCGAGGCGACCTATGCGGTGAGCGAGCGCCTCAGCGTCACCGGCGGCCTGCGCTGGACCAACGAGGAAAAGGAATTCACCTTCGACAACAAGGTGCTGAACCTGGCCGGCGCCGTCACCGGCCAGTCGATCGCCGGCACGGCCGACAAGACCTTCTCGGCGATCACGCCGAAGCTGTCGGTGCAGTATCAGTGGACGCCGGCCGTCCTGCAGTACGCGACCTATTCCAAGGGCTTCAAGTCGGGCGGCTTCGACAACCGGGCCACGCGCCTGGACCTGGCCACCCGCCCCTTCGCGCCGGAAGACGTCAACACCTACGAGACCGGCCTTAAGACCGAGCTGTTCGACCGCCGGGCGCGCGTGAACCTGGCGGCCTTCTATAACGACTATGAAAACCTGCAGGTCAGCTACAGCGACCCGGCCTATCCGGGCAATTCGATCCGCGGCAACGCTGGCGAGGCCCACACCTACGGCGTCGAGCTGGAAAGCGACGTGCGGGCCACCGAGCGGCTCAGCCTTCAGGGCTCGGTCGGCTGGCTGTACGCCGTCTACGATACCTATAAGAACGCCGGCGGCGTGGGCGTGAACGCCGATGGCCACCGCCTGCTGAACTCGCCGCGCTGGAGCCTGTCGGGCGGGGTGACGTGGGACGTGCCGGTCGAAGTCCCCGGTTCGATCCGCGCCAACCTGAACGCCCAGTGGCAGACCAAGACCTATTTCAGCGCCCTGCAGCGGCCGCAGGACGAGGCGCCCGCCCAGGGCTTCCTCAACGGCACGATCACCTGGACCGCGCCCAACCCGCAGTGGGCCGTGCAGCTGTCGGGCCGCAACCTGCTGGACAGCGACAAGCCGGTGACCTCGACCTACACGCCGGCCACGGGGGTCTATTACAAGAACTATCCCGACCCGCGGACCTGGCTGGTCACGCTGAAGTACGCGCTGTGATCCGATGACCGGCGCGCCCAACCTCCATCGTCTGGCCAGCTTCGTCGGAGACCTCGGCGCGCTGCTCGACGCCACCTCGGACGAGGCCGAGATCCTGCGCGACGGCGAGGCCTTGCTGGCCGGACTGATCGCTCACGACGACTGGCTGCCGGAGGCCTACGCCCAGCCGAGTCCGGCCCGCTATCAGCAATACCTGCTGCATTGCGACAGCCGCGAGCGGTTCAGCGTGGTCAGCTTCGTCTGGGGGCCGGGCCAGGCCACGCCGGTGCACGACCACACCGTCTGGGGCCTGGTCGGCGTGCTGCGCGGGGCCGAGCTTTCGCAGGGCTATCGGCGCGACGGCGACGCCCTCGTCCCGCACGGCCCCATCCATCGGCTCGAACGCGGCGAGGTCGAGGCCGTCTCGCCGACGGTCGGCGACGTGCACCGGGTGACCAACGCCTTCGACGACCGTCCCTCGATCAGCATCCACGTCTACGGGGCCAATATCGGGGCGGTGCGCCGCGCCACCTACGACGCCGACGGGCGGCCCAAGCCCTTCGTCTCCGGCTACTCCAACGACACCCTTCCAAACCTGTGGGACCGCTCCAAGCCGGTCCCCGCCGAGGCCGCGCCATGACCCTGCCCGTCGTCACGCCCCGCGAGGTCCGCCAGGACCTGATCGCCCGCCGTGAGATCGCCCTTCTGGACCTGCGCGAGGAAGACCCCTTCGCCAAGGCCCACCCGCTGTTCGCCTCGCAGCTGCCGCTCTCCCGGCTGGAGGTCGAGATCCTCGACCGCGTGCCCCGCAAGGAGACGCGGATCGTGCTGTACGACAACGGCGAGGGCCTGGTCTCGCCGGCCGGCAAGCGGCTGGCGGCCCTGGGCTATACCGACGTTCGCGCGCTGAAGGGCGGGCTGCAGGGCTGGACCGAGGCCGGCTACGAGCTGTTCCAGGATGTGAACTCCTACAGCAAGGCGTTCGGCGAACTGGTCGAGGCCCGGCGGCACACCCCGTCCCTGCCCGCCCAGGAGGTGCAGGCCCGCATCGACGCCAAGGCCGACCAGGTGATCCTCGACGCCCGCCGGTTCGAGGAATATGCGGTGATGAGCATCCCGGGCGGCGTCAGCACCCCGGGCGCGGAGCTGGTGCTGCGGGCCAGGGAGCTGGCCCCCGATCCATCGACCACGATCATCGTCAACTGCGCGGGCCGCACCCGCAGCCTGATCGGCGCCCAGTCGCTGGTCAACGCCGGGGTGCCCAACCCCGTCTTCGCCCTGCGCAACGGCACGATCGGCTGGACCCTGGCCCAGCAGAGCCTCGAGCACGGCCAGGGCCGCAAGTTCCCCGACGTCTCGACCCAGACCCTGGAAGAGGCCCGCGCCAAGGCTCGCGACGTGGCCTATCGCGCCGGCGTGCGCCGCATCGACGCCGAGGGGCTGGCCGATCTGGCCACCGACCGCAAGCGCACCCTCTACCGCTTCGACGTGCGCACGCCCGACGAATACGCCAAGGGCCACCTGCCCGGCTTCCGCAGCGCGCCGGGCGGCCAGCTGGTGCAGGAGACCGACGTCTTCGCCCCGGTGCGCGGCGGCCGCATCGTGCTGGCCGACGACCTGGGCCCGCGCGCCGACATGACCGCCTCGTGGCTGGCCCAGCTGGGCTGGGAGGTCTACGTGCTGGAAGGCGGCTTCGAGGCCGAACTGGCCGCCGGTCCGTGGGCCGCGACGGCGCCGCCGCACCTGCCGGTGGTCGAGACCATCCTGCCGCGCGCCTTGTCCGAGGCCCTGGCCAACGAGGCCGTCGTGGTGCTGGACCTCGCCGCCAGCCCCGCTCACCGCAAGGGCCACGTGCCCGGCGCCTGGTTCGCCATCCGCGCCCAGCTGGCCGAGGCCCTGGAGAGGATCCCGGAAGGCAAGCCGATCGTCCTGACCTCGCCCGACGGCGTGCTGGCCCGGCTGGCCGCGCCGGAGCTTGAGGACATCGCCGACCAGCCGGTGCGGGTGCTCGACGGCGGCACGGCCGCCTGGGTCGCCGCCGGCCGCGCTCTGGAGACGGGCCTGACCCGCGCCGCCAGCGACCCGACCGACGTCTACAAGCGCCCCTACGAGGGCACCGACAACGCCGCCGAGGCCATGCAGGCCTATCTGGACTGGGAGTTTGGCCTGGTCGACCAGTTGGCCCGCGACGGGTCGCACGGCTTCTTCGTGATCTGAGGTCCAGCCCCATGCCCCTGACCCTCTATATCGCGCCCGGCAGTTCCTCCCTCGCCCCCCTGGTGGCCCTGGAGGAGATCGGCGTCGCCTACGACATCCAGCGCCTGGACCTGGCGGCCGGCGACCAGCGCAAGCCCGACTACCTGAAGGTCAATCCCAAGGGCCGGGTGCCGACCCTGGCGGTCGACGGCGAACCGGTCACCGAGGTGCTGGCGATCCTGACCTATCTGGCCCATCGCTACCCACACAGCGAGCTCCTGCCGCTGCTGGAGCCGCTGAAGCTGGCCCACGCCTACGAGGTGATGAGCTGGTTCGCCAGCACGGTGCACGTGGCCTTCGCCCAGATCGCCCGGCCCGAGCGCTACGCCGACGACGAGGCGGTGAAGGCCGCGCTCGCCACGCCCGGCGAGGCCCGCTTCGCTCGCACCCTGGCCGACATCGAGCGCCTGGCCCAGGCGCCGGGTCCGTGGCTGCTGGGCGAGCACTTCAGCGCCGTCGACGCCTACGCCCTGGTGATCTGGCGCTGGGGCGAGCGCCGGCAGATCGACCTTTCCGCCTATCCCGCCTGGAGCGCCAAGGCCGCCCGCGCCTTCGCCCGTCCCTCCGTCGTCCGCGCCCTGCGCAAGGAGACGGCCCAGGCGACCACCCACGCCCACTGACCTGTCTTTCGTTTTCACATTCTCGAACCCTCAGGAGCTTTCCCCATGAGCGTCGAATTCATCGGTATCATCCACACCCAGAACGTCTCGGAGATCCATCCGCCGGCCGGGCCGGTGATCGACGTCGACTATGTCGAGACGATCGCCCGCGCCCATGACGAAGGCGGCTTCGACCGCGCCCTCGTCGCCTTCCACTCGACCGGTCCGGAAAGCCAGCTGGTGGTGGCGCACGCGGCTTCCGTGACCAAGAACCTGAAGTTCATGATCGCCCACCGGCCGGGCTTCACCGCCCCGACCCTGGCGGCGAGGCAGCTGGCGACGCTGGACCACTTCACCGGCGGCCGCGTGGCCGTGCACATCATCACCGGCGGCTCGGACGAGGAACTGGCCAAGGACGGCGACCACCTGACCAAGGACGAGCGCTACGCCCGCACCAGCGAGTATCTCGACATCGTCCGCGCCGAGTGGACCAGCGAAAAGCCCTTCGACTACAAGGGCGAATACTACCAGGTCGACCAGGGCTTCGGCGCGGTGAAGCCGCTGCGCGCGCCCCAGATCCCGGTCTATTTCGGCGGCTCGTCGGAAGCGGCGATCCCGGTGGCCGGCAAGCACGCCGACATCTTCGCCCTGTGGGGTGAAACCCAGGCCCAGGTCGCCGAGACCATCGCCCGCGTGCGCCACGCCGCCGCCAAGCACGGCCGCCAGGTCAAGTTCTCGCTGTCGCTGCGCCCGATCATCGCCGACACCGAAGAGGCCGCCTGGGCCCGCGCCGACGAGATCGTCGCCAAGGCCAAGGCCATCCGCGAGGCCGCCGGCCTGCCGACCAGCGGCCACCGTCCGCCCAACGCCGGCTCTCAGCGCCTGCTGGACGCGGCCGCCCAAGGCTCGCGCCTCGACAAGCGGCTGTGGACGGGCGTGGCCGCCGTCACCGGCGCGGCCGGCAACTCGACGGGCCTGGTCGGCACGCCGCAACAGGTGGCCGAGGCCCTGCTCGACTACTACGACCTGGGCGTCACCACCTTCCTGATCCGCGGCTTCGATCCGGTCGAGGACGCCATCGCCTACGGCCGCGACCTGCTGCCGCTGGTGCGCAAGCTGGTGGCCGAGCGCGAGGCCCAGATCGAGGCCCAACCGGCGGCGGCGGTCGGCTGATGGCCCGCTACGACGCCGCGGCGGCGGGGGAAGCCCCGCCCGCCACCTTCACCGACGTGCTGGCGCACCTCGCGAGCGGCGTCGCCATCGTCTCCTGCTGGGACGGCGAGGCGCCGCGCGGCCTGCTGGTCAGCTCGATCACCGGGCTGTCCGTCGAGCCGCCACGCTTCCTGTTCTGCGTGCGCAAGGAGGCGGGGTGTCACGACGCCCTCCTCCGCCGCCCCGCCCTGTCGGTGTCGCTGCTGGCGGCCGGCGACAAGGAGGAGGCCCTGCGCTTCGCCAGCGGATCGCGTGCGGCCGAACGGTTCGCGCCCGAACGCTGGCGATTGGCGCCGGGCGCGGCGCCCGCCTTCCGGGGCGGGATCGCGCGGGCCGATTGCTTCGTCGACGCGGTGATCGACACCGGCAGCCACTCGGTCTTCATCGTCGAGGCCGAACACTTCGCCTTCACCCCGGCCGCGCCGCTGGTGGCGTGGAACCGGGGGCTGGCGGGGTTGGGGACGCCCGAAGTCGCTGGGGGCTAAACGGCCTTCACGGGCTCACCACCCCCAAATCCGTAAAATCCCCGCGAAGGCGGGGATCCAAGCTGACTTTCAGGATGAGGCGAGGCCGCGGATCACCTGCGGACTCGGCTTGGATCCCCGCCTTCGCGGGGATGCTCGGTTTAGAACAACCAAGGTTCTTAATGACGAGGATTTTGAGCTAGAGGTCTGTTCCAAATACAGAAAAGCCCCGCCAAGCGATCCGCGTGGCGGGGCTTCTTCATGTTCGGTGGATCACTCCGCCGCGGCGGGCAGTTCACGGGCCGAGGCCAGGGCCTGGTCGAGATCGGCGAGGATGTCGTCGATGTGCTCCAGCCCCACCGACAGCCGCACATAGCCGTCGGAGACGCCGGTGGCGGCCTGGTCCTCGGCGCTGAGCTGGGAGTGGGTGGTCGAGGCCGGATGGATGGCCAGGCTGCGGGCGTCGCCGATATTGGCCACGTGGTAGAACAGGCCAAGGCTGTCGATGAACCGCCGCCCGGCCTCGCGACCGCCGGCCAGCTCGAAGCCGACCAGGCCGCCATAGCCGCCCGAGAGATAGCGGTCGGCGCGCTGGCGGCGCAGGCCGTCCTGGGCCGAGGGGTGGATCACCCGGATCACGTCGGAATGCCGGGCCAGATGGTCGGCCACGGCTTGCGCGTTCTGCGAATGGCGGGCGATGCGCAGCGGCAGGGTCTCCAGCCCCTGCAGGATCTGGAAGGCGTTGAACGGCGACAGGGCCGAGCCCAGGTCGCGCAGCAGCACGGTGCGGGCCCGCAGGATGTAGGCGATCGGTCCCAGCGGCTTGGCCGCCTGCGCCCAGACCGCGCCGTGATAGCTGGGGTCGGGGGTGTTGAGCGACGGATGGCGCTCGGGATGGGCCTCCCAGTCGAAATTGCCGCCGTCGATGATCACCCCGCCGATCGAGGTGCCGTGGCCGCCGATATACTTGGTGGTCGAATAGACGACGATGGCCGCGCCGTGCTCCAGCGGCCGGGCCAGCAGAGGCGCGGCGGTGTTGTCGACGATCAGCGGCACGCCCAGCTTGCGGCCGATGGCGGCCACCTCGGCGATCGGGAAGACCGTCAGCTTCGGATTGGGCAGGGTCTCGGCGTAGTAGGCGCGGGTGCGCTCGTCGGTGGCGCGGGCGAAGGCCTCGGGATCCTCCGGATCGACGAAGCGGACCTCGATCCCATGGTCGCGCAGGGTGTTGGCGAACAGGTTCCAGGTGCCGCCATAGAGGTCGGTGGAACTGACGATGTTGTCGCCGGCCCGAGCCAGGTTCTGGATGGAGAAGGCCGAGGCGGCCTGGCCGGACGACACCGCCAGGGCGGCGGCCCCGCCTTCGAGCGCGGCCAGGCGCTGCTCGAGGATGTCGATCGTCGGGTTGCCGATGCGGGTATAGATGTTGCCCAACTGGCGCAGGGCGAACAGGTCGGCCGCGTGGTCGGCGCTCTGGAACTGGTAGGAGGTGGTCTGGTAGATTGGCGGGGCCACCGCGCCGGTCGTCGGATCGGCCCGCCAACCCGCGTGCAGGGCCAGGGTTTCGGGGTGCAGCTTGCGGTCGGACATCGGCTTCTCCTGAAGCTTTTTCGCGTCGATGGCGAAAACCTAGACCCGCCGCCGCGGCGTCCGCACGGCCGATAATCTCGCCACGCGGGCAGAAAAACTCTTACCGAAGGTTGCGGGCTCGCCAAACACGCGCCGAAGCTCAAGCCCGGCTCAATACGCCCGATGAGCCCGGCGAAACTGCATCGATCGCAATAGATCGAACGCAATTACTCATAAGCCGAAACGCAACGAAAACTCACGACTGATCCAGATCGATAATCCATAAAAATCAATCACGAACGCGACTTATGAAACTTGACCGGGAGAACAACGGCAAGCCGTCGTAGTTTTTCTGAATACCGAAAGTGGTAGCCGGCGCCCAGCAATCGTCCTTGGAGGCGACGCATGCCGACGCTTCCTTCTTTGGCGACTTCCCCGCGTTCACTCTTGGCCGCCGCCTCGGCGGCGGCCGCTTCTTGGGGAGGGTCTTTCGGGGGCGTTTTCGGTTTTGGTCAGTCGTCGTTCGTTCATCACCCGCGCGTTTTCCATCGGCGGGTTCGCCGCCGGCTATGCGGCCCTGCAAGGCCTCGGCCTGGCCTCCAGCACCTTCGCCCAAGAGGCCCCCGACCTGCCGCGCGACTTCGGCAAGGGCCGCTCGGTCGTCGTGCTCGGCGCCGGCATCGCCGGCCTGGTCGCGGCCTATGAGCTGGAACGCGCCGGCTTCGCCGTCACCGTCGTCGAGGCCCGCGAGCGGGTCGGCGGCCGCAACTGGACGATCCGTGGCGGCGACCGCGTCGAGACCATCGACCGCCCTAGCCAGACCGCCGGCTTCTCGCCCGGCCTCTATTTCAACGCCGGCCCCGCCCGCCTGCCCAGCCATCACCAGGGCGTGCTGTCCTACGCCAAGGCCCTGGGCGTGCCGCTGGAGGTCGAGGTCAATTCCAGCCGCAGCAGCCTCTTGCAATCGGACGGCGCGTTCGGCGGCAAGCCGATCCAGCAGCGCCAGGCGATCAACGACCTGCGCGGCGGGCTCTCCGAGCTGCTGGCCAAGGCCACGCGCGGCGGCGGCCTCGACGCCGAGCTGACCGGTCCTGACAAGGAACGGCTGCTGGCCTTCCTGAAGACCTACGGCGATCTCGACGCCGGCGGCGCCTACAGGGGCTCGGAGCGCTCGGGCTATCTGACGACGCCGGGCGCGGCCGACCAGCGCGGCGTGGCCAGGCCCGCCCTGCCCCTGCGCGAGCTGCTGGCCGACGACGCCCTGCCCTACGCCCTGTTCGAGGACAACATCCTGATGCAGGCGACCATGCTGGAGCCCACGGGCGGCATGGACGCCATCCCCAAGGCTTTGCACAAGGCGCTGAAGGGTCCGGTGCTGCTGGGCGCCGAGGTCACCGCCTTCCGCCAGACGCCGAAGATCGCCGAGGTGGCGATCCGCGACCGCAAGACCGGCGCCTCGCGCAAGCTGACCGCCGACTATCTGGTCGTCACCGTGCCGCTGCCGATCCTGGCCAAGATCGCCACCGACCTGCCGGGGGAGGTCACCGCCGCCATCGCCGGCGCGAAATACGACAACGCCACCAAGGTGGCCTTCGACGCGCCGCGCTTCTGGGAGGCCGAGCAGATCTATGGCGGGCTGTCGTTCGTCGGCGGCGAGACCACCCTGGTCTGGTATCCCAGCGCCGGCTTCCACCAGCCGCGCGGCCTGCTGGTCGGGGCCTATACGGTCGGCGCGCCGGCCCGCGCCTTCCAGGCCCGCGGCTTCGACGAGCAGGTCGCCCTGACCCGGGCGGCGATCGACAAGCTGCATCCCGGCAAGGGCCGCGACCTGGCCGCGCCCCTGGTCATCGACTGGAACCGCCAGGCCTTCAACCTCGGCCCTTGGATCCACTGGGAGGCCGACGGCAATGACCCGGCCGCCTACCGCCTGCTGAACCAGCCCCAGGGCCGGATCTTCCTGTCCGGCGCCCATCTCTCGCAGCTGCCCAGCTGGCAGGAGGGCGGCGTCGCCGCCGCCCGCCGCACGGTCGGCCTGATCGCCCAGCGCGTTCGCGCCGACGGCCTCATCCTTTCTCGAACGGAGACCCACCCATGATCCGCAAGCTCGCCTTCGCCCTTGTTCTGACCGCCGCCTTCGCGGCGGGTTCAGCCAAGGCCGCCGAGATCCGCCGCGCGCCCTCGTCGGGGGCGATCGCCATCACACCCTCTGTGGCCGTGCCGGCTGGGACAGAGCTGATCTTCCTCAGCGGCGCCCTGCCGAGCATCGCCGACAAGGCCGCCCCGGGCGACACCGAGGCCCAGACCCGCTCGGTGCTCTCCAAGCTGGAAGCGGCGCTGAAGGCCGAGGGCCTGGGCCATGGCGATGTGGTCAAGGCCACCGTCTTCCTGGTCGGCGACCCGGCCAAGGGCGGCGAGATCGACTTCGCGGGCCTCAACAAGGCCTGGAGCGAGGTGTTCGGCACGCCCGTCCAGCCGAACAAGCCGGCCCGCAGCACGGTCAAGGTCGCCGGCCTCGTCCTGCCCGGCGCCCTGGTCGAGATCGAATTCGTCGCCGCCAAGGTCCGCTAGGGCTCGCGGGCGCAACAGACCCCGCCGCGCGACGGGGGCCGGATCCCCGGCCTATCGCGCACCCTTCCCAACAATCTGAACTTTCATCGGGGGATAAGATGAAAACCCAAATTCTGGGCGCGTCGGCGCTCGCCTTGACCACAGCGCTTTCCAGCGCCGCCTGGGCCGATCCGGTCGCGCCGGATCCCGCCGCGCTCGACGCCGCCTCGGTCGAAGGCGTCATCGTCACCGGCACACGCCAAACCGGCGTCCGCGCCGTCGACAGCCCCGCGCCTGTGCAGGTGATCGCCGAGGACGCCCTGGCCCGCACCGGCCAGCTCGACCTGCGCCTGGCGCTGAGCAACCTGGTGCCGTCGTTCACCGCCCAGGCCTTCGGCGGCGACGCGGCCAACCTGACCCTGTCGGCGCGCCTGCGGGGGCTGAGCGCCAACCACACCCTGGTGCTGATCAACGGCAAGCGCCGCCACGGCACCGCCAACCTCGCCGTGCTGTCGGGCGCCTACCAGGGATCGGCGGGGGCCGACCTCAACTTCATCCCGACCGCCTCGATCGCCCGCATCGAGGTGCTGACCGACGGCGCGGCGGCCCAGTACGGAACCGACGCCATCGCCGGGGTGATCAACATCATCCTCAAGGACGCCGACCACGGCGGCAGCGCCTCGGCCACCGGCGGCGCCTATTACAAGAACGACGGCGAGACCTACAGCCTGTCGGCCAATGCCGGCTTCGCGCCCGCGCCGGGCGCCTATGTCAACCTGACGCTGGAGAACCGCTTCCACGACTTCAGCTTCAGCGGCAATCCGGACGCGCGGGTGATCTCGACCGCGGCGGTGACCGCCAATCCGACCTGGCCATCGGCCCTGCCCGGCTATCCCTATGTCAACCAGATCGCCGGCGACGCCCGCTACCAGCTGACCTCCGGCACGGTCTCGGCCGGCTGGAAGGCCAGCGACGCCCTGGAGGTCTACGCCTTCGGCACCTACGGCGTGAAGAAGGCCACGGCCTACGAGAACTACCGCCTGCCTAACCGCCTGCCAGCCGTCTATCCCAAGGGCTTCAGCCCGCTGCTGGGGACGCTGGAGAAGGACGGCGCCCTGACCGGCGGCATCAAGGGCGAGGTCCTCGGCGGCTGGCGCTACGACCTGTCCAGCACCTACGGCCGCGACGACCACGAGGTGCGGGTGCGCAACTCGGCCAACATCCAGCTCTATACCGACACCGGCGCGACCCCGACCCAGTTCCACGCCGGCGACTTCATCTTCAGCCAATGGACCAACAACCTCGATCTCAGCCGCGAGTTCGAGGTCGGCTGGGCCTCGCCCCTGACGCTGGCTCTGGGCCTGGAGCAGCGCAACGAGACCTACGAGATCAAGGCCGGCGACTACGCCTCGCGCTACAAGTCAGGCTCGCAGTCCTATCCGGGCTTTGCCTTGACCGACGCCGGCGAGCACGATCGCGACAGCTGGGCGGCCTATGCCGATGTGGCCGTCTCGCCGGTCGAGAACCTGAAGCTGGATTTCGCCGTGCGCCACGAGAAGTTCAGCGACTTCGGCTCGGCCGACATCGCCAAGCTGACCGGTCGCTACGACTTCACTCCGGCCTTCGCGGTGCGCGGCACGGTCAGCACCGGCTTCCGCGCCCCGACCCTGGCCGAGCTCTACTATTCGGCCACCAACGTCTCGCCGACCACCGCCTTCGTGCAGCTGGCGCCGGGCTCGGCCGGGGCCAAGCTGCTGGGCGTGGACGGCCTGGATCCCGAGAAGTCGACCAATCTCAGCCTCGGCATCGTGACCGAGCCCCTGCCCCGCTTGTCGGTGACCCTCGACGCCTACCAGATCGAGGTCGAGGACCGCATCGTCGGCAGCGGCGCGCTGTACGGCAAGATCAGCGGGACGGTCGTCAACGCGGCGATCACCAACGCCATCGCCGCCAACGGCAACGTGCTCGACCCGTCGGTCGGCACCACCGGCATCAACCTGTTCTCCAACGGCCTAGACACCCGCACCCGCGGGATCGAGGCCCTGGCCAGCACCTGGACCGACCTGGGCGAGCTCGGCAAGATCGACTGGACCCTGGGCGTCAACGTCAACCAGACCAAGGTCACCCGTATCGCCGCCCCGCCCTCGGGCCTGGGCGGATCGGTGCTCTACGACAAGGCCGCCATCGCGTTCCTTGAGCACGCCTCGCCGCGCTACAAGGCCAATCTGTCGGCGGTCTACACCCAGGACCGCTGGACGGTGAACCTCGTCAACACCCTGTACGGCAAGGCCTGGGCCTACACCAACGTCAACGGGACCTACTTCAAGGACGAGATCAAGTCGCACCTGATCACCGACCTGGAGCTGTCCTACCGGGTCACCGACGGGCTGAAGCTGGCGCTCGGGGCCAACAACCTGTTCGACGTCTATCCCGAGGAGCTGAACGCCGCCGGCACGGCCGCCTCGATCGCCGCCGGCAATCCGGGGGTGGCGAAGTATCCCAGCTTCTCGCCGTTCGGGATCAACGGCGGCTACTACTACGCCCGCGTCACCTACGACTTCTGACGCTGACGCCTCCCTGGGCGCGAAAGCGTCCAGGGAGAGCATCCGGATCGCCTGGCGCAAGACGCAGCGACATCGCGCAAGCGCGCGGCCGATCCTGGGTGCATGGTGGCGGCGACGCCCCATGCTCGGGAAAGGTTGATCCGATGAGCTGCTCGCACCTTTCGACCATCGTTGTCGTCACGCCCAGCGCGGACGGCTGCGAGGACTGCCTGAAGACTGGTGGCTGGTGGGTGCACCTGCGGCTGTGCCGGACCTGCGGCCATGTGGGCTGCTGCGACCAGTCGCCCGGCAAGCACGCCACCGCCCACTTCAAGGCCACGGAGCACCCGATCATCGAAGGCTACGACCCGCCCGAGGGCTGGGGCTGGTGCTATGTCGACGAGGTGTCGTTCGATCTGAGCGACTACAAGACCCCGCATCCCCGGCCGATCAAGCGATGGGTGGAGGGCTAGCGGCTACGCCGCGCCGGCCAGGGCGTCCTCCTTGACTGGCCTGCCCAGACCGGCAAGTTGCGGCTCCAAGAAGTGCAAGGCGGGGCTGTGTGTGCGGCGCCCGTCCTCTGAGGGGCGTAGATGGTTCGGATCGGAAGCGGGGCGCTGCTGGCCCTGATGTTGGCGGGCGTGCCGGCGGCGGCGTGGAGTCAGGCGCTGAACGATCCTCCCGTCGTCTGGAAAGCCCTGCGCCAAGCCGACGCCAAGGCTCTGCTGATCGAGGCGGGCGCGAAGATCAAGGCCGAGAAGCAGACCGACGAGCACGGCTGGCGCATTGAGGTCGAGATCCCTGACGGCATGCCGCTTTCCTGGGAAGGCATGCAATGCCAGGGAGAGGGCGCCGATCAGGCCTGCACCGAATACGAAATCGAGATCCCGTTGCGGGCCGCTAGCCCAAAGGCGGCCAAGGCCATCGCCGCCGAGCGCAATCCCCTCTTCCTGGCCGACGCGGCCATCGACGACGATTACATCGTCTGGCGAATGGGGTTCACCTACGGCGGCGTGACGCGGGCCTACCTGAAGCAGGTGCTCGACGTGACGATCGACATGGGCTGGGACGCGGCGAAGGACATCCAGGGGTGGAAGAAGTAGCGCTCGTCGCCAGCCCTGAGCATACTCCAAGCGACGCCGCGATGTAGAGGAGCGGCGCGGCCAGAGTTCGATCGTGAATGTTCAGGAGTGCGGATGGCGAGCGCCTTGATGATCTCTGCCCTGTTGGCCGCGACCGCGCCCGGTTCATCGAGCCAGGAGCCGCCTCCGCTTTGGTCGGGCCGCGCCGGCTTCGTGTCCACGACGCTCATCCTCCCGAAATCCGGCGAGCTTCATCAAGGCGATGTCCTGGTGAAAAAGGTCGCTCGACCGTCTCGATCGGCGCGACTGGTTGAGACCTACAGCCTGGGCGAAGGTCTGGTGATTCCGGCCGGCGCCCCGTTCTTTGCGTACTTCTTCCCCGTCCTTCAGGGTGTCGGGAGCTCGCCGCTGCCAGAGCGGCGGGACAATGATCTGACATGGTGCGCAGCGGCCACCACGCCGCCCCATGCGTGTTTCCGCTGGAATGGCGTGGGGCGGGTGGAATATTCGCCCGCCACCGACGACCCGATCCAGGATCGGAGCCCACTCGTCCGCGGCTGGATAGCGGCGCCAGAACCAAAACTCGTCGAGGAAAAGGCTTCAATCGACCCCGGCGAAGAGCTGATGGTTGTCAAATCGATCGAGCCGACCGGCGTGACCGTGACGACGATCAGGACGCAAGGGGCGATCGAAAAGTCGAGCGATCGCACCTACTTCTGGGGGCAGAGCATCTGGCTTGGCGACCTGGGAACAATGACCCTGACGGCCGTGAAGGACGCCAAGGGCAAACTGACGGGCGCTACCGGGAGCCTGACGCCTCGCTGAACCCTGCCTCCGTCGCCTGTTCGACGATTGTCGCCGCAGGTCGATGCTTATTGGTCCAGGGCAAGAAGTATGGGCCCTCCCCCCTACCGCGCCCGCGCCTCCTCCAGGTGCCGGTGGATGGCCGAGACCACGACCGAGCCCTCGCCCACACCGGCCGCCACGCGCTTGATCGAGCCGGAGCGCACGTCGCCGACGGCGTAGATGCCCAGCTTCTCGGTCTCGTAGGCCGAGCGGGCGCCGGCGACGCCGCTTTCGCCGGTCAGGACGAAGCCCTGCTGGTCGAGGTCGAAGCAGCCGCGCAGCCAGTCGGTATTGGGTTCGGCGCCGATCATCACGAACAGGGCGCCGGCGTCGACCACCGTCTCCGCCTTGGTTTTGCGATGGGTCCAGCCGATGCGGCGCAGGGTGCGGTCGCCCTCCAGGCGGGTGACCTCGCTGAACGGATGCAGCGTGATGCGGGCCGAGCTTTCGATGCGCTGGACCAGATAGTCCGACATGGTCGCCGCCAGCCCTTCGCAGCGCACCAGCATGTGCACGTGGCCGACAGTGCGGGAGAGAAACATCGCCGCCTGGCCGGCCGAGTTGCCGCCGCCGACCACCACCACCGACTGGCCGCGACAGAGGTCGGACTCCATGGCCGTGGCGGCGTAGTGGATGGCTTGGCCGTCGAAACGGTCGTAATCCGGCACGTCGAGCTTGCGGTAGCGGGCGCCCGAGGCGATCACCACCGACAGGGCCTGCAGGGTCTGGCCGTCCTCGAGCTTCAGCCGGTAGGGATGCCTTTCGCAGTCGACGCCGACCACGGCGCGCGACACCGCCAGCCGTGCGCCGAACTTCTGGGCCTGGACCTGGGCGCGGCCGGCCAGGGCCTGGCCGGAGATTCCCGTCGGAAAGCCCAGATAGTTTTCGATCTTGGAGCTGGCGCCGGCCTGGCCGCCGGGCGCCAGGCCCTCGATGATCACGGTCGACAGCCCCTCCGAGGCCGCATAGGTGGCCGCCGACAGGCCCGCCGGCCCCGCCCCGACCACGGCGACGTCGAACACCTGGTCAGGATCGAAGCGCTCGGTCATGCCCAGGCGGTCGGCCAGGACGGCGGTCTGGGGATTGAGCATCACGACGCGGTCGGGCGTGACCACCGCCGGCAGGTCGCCCAGGGTCAGGCCGTGCTGGCCAAGGCAGCTGGAGGCGTCCGGGTCGTTGTCGACATCGACCAGCCGCAGGGGATAGCCGTTGCGAACGGCGAAGCGCTCGATGCGCAGGGTGTCGGGATCGTCCGGCCGGCCGATCAGCACGATGCCGACGTGGCCGTGATGCAGGAAGCCCATCCGCCGCAGGATGAAGGCCCGCATGATGATCTCGCCGATGTCCGGCTCGGCGGCCATCATGTGGGCGACGTCTTTGTGGGCGACACGCACCACCCGGCCGGGGACCAGCGCCACCGCCCCGACCAGCAGGGCGCGGGCGCTGACCTGGTCGAGTTCGCCACTGAACTGGCCGGGAGCGTGAACGGTGAGGATCTCGTCGTCGCCGTGCTCGCCGGTGCGGGTGATCCCGACCTGGCCTTCCAGCACCAGGAAGAAGTCGGCCCGGCGGTCGCCGCGGCGGAACAGCACCTGGCCGGGCGCGATCGTCTCGACGGCGCCATAGGCCGAAAGCCGCTCGACCTGCTCGGGCGCCAGCACCGGGAAGATCTGGGCGGTGCGGGCGTAGGGATCGTCGGCGGCGAGCGGCTTGGTCATGGGGTCTTCCTGGCGGCGGCCCTAATGCGGGGTGCGTGACGTCTCCGCGTCTTGAACGGAAACGCCGGAACCGGCCGCCCGGCCATGAGGGATCACCGCGACGAAGGCCGCAAGGGCGAGCATGGCGGCGGTAGCCGTGCTCAGGGCCAGTTTCTGGATGTCGTTCATGGCGACGGCTCCCGATGTCGGTCGGCGCCGCCCGCGTGGGCGGACGGCGCCGGACACTCAGCCCCGGTCGCGACGGCCGGATTCGAACAGGAACCAGACGCGCTTTTCGCCCTCGTCGATCCAGTTCTCCAGCAGGCTGGCGGTGGCGATGTCGCCATGCTCGTCGCAGGCCGAGTGGACGGCGCGCATGGCCGCGACCAGGCCGCCGTTGTCCTCGCGCAGCTCGGCCAGCATGTCGTGCGGCTCCACATAGTCGGCGTCGTTGTCGAGCACGCGCTGGCTGCGGGCGATATGGCCGATCGAGCGCAGGGTCGTGCCGCCCAGCTTGCGCACCCGCTCGGCGATCGGGTCGGTCATGGCGTAGAGCTCGTCGCCCTGCTCGTCGAACATCAGGTGATAGTCGCGAAAGTGCGGGCCCGAGACGTGCCAGTGGAAGTTCTTGGTCTTCAGATAGAGGGCGAAGACGTCGGCCAGCAGCGCGGTCAGGGCGGCCGAGATGTCCTTGGCGGCGGCCTCGCCCAGGCCCGTGGGCGTGGTCAGCGGGGCCAGGCGGCGCGAGCGCGCGGTGTCGATGTCCATGGTCTTCTCCTGGAAAGGTCGTGGGGCCAGTCTGGCGCCGGACGGGGATGATCTCTTGGCGATGCGTGGGCCGGCTTGTACGGCCGCGCTCTCTCGGACGGGCGCGCCGGGGCGGCGCCGGGATGCGGGGTTTCGACAAGACGTCCGGCGGCGGCGTGGTCACGCAAGGTCCATGCGCCCCGATCAGACCTCGCCGAACGCTTTGCCCGCCGGCTCAGGCCCGCTTCAGCGAGCCGGTGACCAGGCTGCGGCCCCAGGGGCGGTTCTCGCGGCGCCAGACATTGGGCGTCTGGCCGGTGTGGCGGCGGAACAGCCGCGTCAGGTGGGCCTGGTCGGCCAGGCCGCAGACGGCGGCGATGTGGGCCAGGCTGTCGTCGGTCTCCAGCATCAGCGCCTGGGCATGCTCGAGCCTGCAGCGCATGATGTAGACGTGCGGCGTCTCGTCGGTGCTGACCTTGAAGGCGCGGCAGAAATAGCTGGCGCTGAGCCCGACCAGGGCCGCCAGGGTCTCGACGTGCAGGCTGTCGTCGAGGCGGGCCTCGACATGGGCGGCGACGGCGCGGATCTGCCAGCCGGCCAAGCCGCCCCGGGCCGGACCCCGGCCACGCACGGGCGAGCCCGGCAGGAAGCTGCGCGGCTCACGCGGGCCCAGCACGACGGCGAGGCGGTCGAGCATGGCGCGGGCCGAGCCGAGGTCGTCCTCCAGGGCCGCGCGGGCCTGCTCGACCAGCCAGATCGCCTGGGGCGGGGTGGAGCTGTTGGTTCCGGTGTCCGCCCGGGTGTTTATCGCGCGCAACATGCTGGCCTCCTGCCGCCTCTGATGACCGCAACCTTAGCGAGGGGCCGCCACGCCCCGACACCGAACGGACGTAGGCCCGGCGTACCGACTTGGTTGGCGCGCCCCAGACCTTGGTATGGGGTCCCGGCCGGCATGCAGGTCGCGCTATGAAGTTTCGCATGCTCGCCCACCCCTTCCCCGCCCCGACCGCTTCGCCCCTGGGCCGCCGCCTGCGGCTGGGGGGCGCGGCGGCGATCGCCGCCGCCGTCTTCGTGGTCGACACCTTCACGCCGCTGTCGAGCGCGGTGGCGGTGCTCTACGTGCTCGTGCCCCTACTGGTCGGCGAGGACCTGACGGGCCGGCGGCTGTGGGGGGTCACCCTGGCCTGCGCGGCCCTGGCCACGATCAGCTTCGCCGTCTCGCACGGCCGCGCCCCGCAACTGGCGCCGACCCTGCGCCTGCTGGTTAGTCTGGCGGCGCTGGGCGTGGCGGCCTTGCTGACCGGTCGCAATCAGCAGGCCCGCCGGACCCTGACCCTCAGCGAGGCCCGCTACCGCACCATCTTCAACACCCTGGCGATCTCGATCTGGGAGCACGATTTCCGGCCGGTGAAGGCGGCGCTGGACGGCCTGCGGGCGCAGGGCGTGACCGACCTGGCCGACCACCTGGCGCGCCATCCCGAACTGGTCCGCCAGATCAAGGCGACGGTGCGCATCACCGACGTCAACGCCACGGCCTTGACCATGATGGGGGTGGCCGACAAGGCCGATTTCTTCGAGCGGCTGGACCAGCTGTTGCCCGAGACCGACGAGACCTTCGCCCAGTTCCTGCTCGCCTTCGACGAGGGCCGGCCCAGTTTCGAGACCGAGACGGTGGTGCGCAGCCGCACGGGCGAGCTGATCCCGGTGATCGTGGCCCTGAACTTCCCGCCGCACGAACAGGGCCTGGACCGGGTGCAGGCCTCGATCGTCAACCTGACGGAACGGCGGCGGATGCAGGAACGGCTCGACCGGGCCCGGGCCGAGCTGGAGCAGGCGCTGCGGGCGGCGACGCTGGGCGTGCTGTCGGCCTCGATCGCCCACGAGGTCAACCAGCCGCTGGCGGCGATCTCCAACGCCGCCGGCGCGGCCCAGCGCTGGCTCGACCGCGAAACGCCCGACCTCGAAGAGGCCAAGGACGCCGTCGCCGACGTGGTGACGGCCGCCGCCCACGCCGCCGAGGTGGTGCGCGGCATCAGGGGCCTGATCGCCCAGGCCCCGGCCGAGCGTGCGCCGCTGGCGGTGGACGGCCTGCTGGCCGCCTCGGCCAGCTTCGTGGCCCGCGAGGTCGCCGAGCACGGCGTCGAACTGGTGCTGGCGCCCGAGGCCGGCGACACGATGATCCAGGGCGACCGGGTGGTGCTGCAGCAGGCCCTGGTCAATCTGATGCTGAACGGGGTCCAGGCGATGGCCGGCGGTCCGACCCGCCGCCTGCTGGCGCGCGCGCGCCGCGAGGGCGACGAGGCGGTGATCGAGATCGCCGACACGGGCCCGGGCTTCTCGCCCGAGGCCGCCGAGCGAGCCTTCGAGGCCTTCTACACCACCAAGTCCAGCGGCATGGGCCTGGGCCTGGCCATCTGCCAGTCGGCGGTAGCCGCCCATGACGGCCGTATCGCGATTTTGTCGCCCCTCGAAGGGACGACAGGGGCGCGGATCGAGATCCGGCTGCCGGCGGCCTGACGGTAGACCGCGCACCAAAAACCCCGGAGCCAGGCTCCGGGGTTTCCGTTCTTTCCGATGATGATCGCCGGGATCAGAACTTCCAGTTCAGCCCGGCCAGCACCGCCTGCCGGCCGCCGTCGCCGAACTCGCCGGAATAGGCGGTCGAGACCGTCATCCGCCCGGAGACGTCGTAGCCCAGGCCCGCGCCGACCGCGCCAAGGGTCTTGGCGCGTTGCAGGCCGTCGGCGGTGATCGTCGCGTCCAGGCCGGTCAGGCGGGCCGAGGCGGCCGGATCGTCGCCGCCGACGCGGCTGCGGAAGCCCAGCGAGACGAACGGATGCAGCTTGGCGCCCGCCGCCTGGCCGCCGCGCAGCTCGACCTGGCCGTCGACGAACCAGGTGGTCGTGCTCTCGCCCGACAGGGTCAGGCCGAAGGCCCCGCCGCCCTGTTCGGCCACGCCGCCGCGCTTGGTCGCCACATAGCTGGCGCCGAGGCTGGGGCGCACCGCCCAGTCGCCGCCGCCGACCGCGACCGGATAGCTCAGCCTGGCGTCGGCGACCCAGGTCTTCAGCTTGTAGTCGCCGCTGGCCTGGACGCCGCCGGGCGCGGTGCGCCGGGTGGCGGTGTCGGCGCTGTCGTGCGCCGCCGCCAGGTCGAGCTCGAAGCCTGACAGGGCCACGCGCCCGAGGGCGCCGACGACGAAGCCGTCGAGCTCGGTGCGGGCGTCCAGTCCAGCAAGGCGCTGGCGACCGTCGAGATAGCCGACGAAGCCGCCGATCCAGGCCGACTTCAGGCCGTAGCCGACGCCGCTGATCAGGCCCGCGCCGTCGATCTTGCCGCTCACCACGCCCGCGCCCGTATCGCCGTCGAGATCGCGGCGGCCGGCGAAGGCCTGACCGAAGCCGAACAGCCCCGCCTCCTCGGGCGCGAACCGCGACTGGCCGCGCGCGGCGTCGATGACCGCCAGGCCATCCTCGGTCGCCAGCTGCGTGGCCGAGGCGTAGGCCTGCGGCGTCACGCGCGCCAGGGCCGCGGCGTTGCTGCGGCCGGTGGTCGGATCGACCAGGGCCGGCAGGGCCGCGACCAGGCTGGCGCTGGCCTTGTCGGCGATCAAGGCGGTGTTGAGGGTCGTGACGAGGTTCGAGACTTCCCGCGAGAAGGTCGAGCTGGTGGTGAACAGGCCCAGGGCCTCCAACCGGGTGGCCGACTGGGTCAGGTGCAGGTTCAGGTCCTCGGCGCCCTGGACGGTCGAGAACGAACCGGTGATGCCGCCGTTGGCGACGATCAGGTCGAGACGCCGGCCCGGGGTCAGTCCGGTGGCCGCGCCGGTCAGCTTCAGGGTCGCGCCCTGGGCGATCGTCACCTTGCCCGAGACCACCAGCTTGTCGCTGACCGACGAGGTCAGTTCGAACAGGCTGGTCGAGCCGGCGGCCAGGGCGACATTGCCCGTCACCGTCATGGTGCCGGGCGAGGCGCCGGGGCTGAGCGTCCCGCTGACGGCGATGTCGCCGACGACGGCGCCGGCCGAACCGAAGGTCGCCCCCTGCCCCACCGTGATCGTGCTCGCCGACAGTCGCGAGCCGGCCAAGCCGATCAGGCGGCCGCCCGAGACCTGGATGGTGTCGAAGCCGAAGTCGCCCGACAGGCTGGAGACGCCCGACTGCACGCCCAGCGCCTCGAAGCCGGTGAAGGCCCCCACGCCGAAGGCGGTCGGCGCGGCGTCCGTGCCGCCCACGGCCAGTTCCAGGCGGTCATAGCCCGCGCCGCCGGCGGCCGAACCGCTGAAGGTGGAGCCCGAGGTCAGGCGCAGCAGGTCGTCGCCCGCGCCCAGGTCCATGCGTCCCTGGAACGCGCCGCCGACGGTGACGGTGTTGGCGGCCACGCCGAGGGTCAGGTCTCCGGCCTGCAGACTGGCGCCGCTGGCGATCGTGAAGTCCTGGCTGGAAGTGACCAGGCGGGTGAATTGGGCCGCCCCGCCGGTGAAGTTCAGCGCCCCCGTGCCCGTGACTTCCAGGGTCTCGAACTGCTGCAGCTGGTCGCCGCGCAGCGACAGGTCGGAGACCAGGTCGATGCTGACCAGGTCGGAGCCCGCCCCGCCCAGCACCGTGCCGGCCAGCTGGCCGCCGGCCGCCAGACGTAGGACGTCGTCGCCCGCGCCCAGGTCGATGGTTCCGGACAGCACCCCGCCCGACAGCACCGACAGGGTCTGGCTCCCGGCCCCGAAGGCGGTCGTGTCGCCGGTCGCGCCAAACGACCCGGCCACCGCCAGGGCGCCGCCCGCCAGGTTGACGGTCTCGAAGCCGCTGAACTGGCCGGTCAGCGTGACCAGGCCGGTGTCGGTGAAGGACAGGACGTCGACGCCCGCGCCGCCGATCTTCAGGCCGCCGAAGCTGGCGCCGGCCAGGATCAGACGATCGTCGCCGCCGCCGAGGTTGATCGTGGCCACGTCGCCGTCGATCGACACCGTCTCGGCGGCGTCGCCGCCATAGACGCCGGCCACCGAGAAGCCCGCCTTGCGCAGGGTCAGGCCCGCGCCCGCCAGGCTGATCGAGGTCCAGTTCTGGTCGAGGGTGAGACCGAGCGTCCCCTGGCCGGTGACCGACAGGGCCTCGAAGTTCGTGCGCGCGCTCAGGCCGGTGCGGTCGCCCGCCAGCTCGACGATATAGGTGTCGATCCCGCCGCCGCCGTCGATGTTGCCCGCCGAGCTTCCCGCGCCTTCGGTGAAGCTGTCATCGCCCGCGCCCAGGCTCACAGTCCCGCCGATGACGCCGCGATTGACGATGCTGTCGACGCCGCCGGCGAAGGAGACCCGGCCCGCGATCGTCCCCTCGTTGATCAGGCGCTCGCCGCTGGCGCCGCCCGAGAAGGTGGTGGATCCGGTCGTCCGCACGGTCGTGCCGGCGGCGACCTTGGCCTCGCCGCCGTCGAGCAGCAGGGTCGAGGCGGTGAAGTCGCCCGAATAGGTGATGCTGCCGCCGCCGATCTGGCGGAAGCTTTCGAAGTTCACGAACTGCGAGCCGCTGAGGCTGCCGCCGCCCGTGGAGTCGATGACCAGGGTGTCGAGGCCGTAGCCGCCGTCGACCGTGCCGTCCATCTTGCCGCCGAGCCACTGCACGAAGGTGTCGTTGCCGTCGCCCAGATCCACCCGGCCGGTGATCGTTCCATAGTTCTCGATACGGTCGTCGCCGTAGCCGGTGCTGATCAGGCCGGTGATCGCGCCGTCGTTACGGATGGTGTCGGCATAGTAGCCGGTGGAGATCGCGGCGGTGGCGCCGGAGATCGAACCGCCGGCCGCGTTGGTGATGTTGACCAGGTTCGAGGCGTATTCGCTCTGGATTGCCGCGCCCGAACTGCTGGCGATCACCCCGCTGTTGGTCACGGTGAAGGGCGTGCTCGACCAGCCGCCGTACTGGATCGCCGAGGAGATGGTCGAGATCGTGCCGCTGTTCTGCACGGTGAGCACGCCGCTGACGACATAGCCCGACGCTGATCCCGCGGTCTGGGTGAGACTGCCGGTGTTGACGAACGTCTTGGCGTCGTAGAGGCCCGCAGCGTTCGACAGGGCGATGGTCCCGGAATTGACGACCTTGTCGCCGCCCGTGATCGCGATTGCGCCTGACACCGTCAGGGAGCCGGCGTTCTCGAACGTCGCGCCCGAGGTCAGCTGGATAGCCCTGGTCCAGTAGCCGGCGACCGACTGGTTCACGCTCAGCGCGCCACGGCTGATCACCGAGAGCTGGCTGGTCGCGCCATAGCTGACGCCCTGGGTCGACAGCTCCAGAGGACCGTTGACCGTCAGGATCGAGTCGGACGTGGCAATGTCGGCCGTCAGGTCCAGCGTCCCCGCCCCACTGGTCGCCAGGCTGCTGTTCAGGACGCCGTCGATGGCGATCGTCGCCTTGGCGTCATCGGCAAGGGTGAGGGCCAGCTTCTCGAACCCGGCTATAGCGCCGAGCGTGGCCTTGGTGTCAGTGGCGATCCGCAACACGAGGGTGTCGGCGCCGGCGCCGGCATCGACCAAGCCCGTCACGCCGACGAACTTGCCGTTCTTGATCCGGCCAAGGTCGGTGACGAAGTAGTCGTCGCCGCCGCCCAACAACAGCGAGCCGTTCAGCGTGCCGCCCGCATCCCAGAACACGTCAGACGAGGTGTCATAATAGGACGCCGCCAGATTGACGTCGCCATTCAAAGTCCCTGCGTTGCGGACGATCACGTTGTAGCCGGCGGCGATCGAGCCGGTCGTTCCGGCGATGACCCCGTCTGCGCCGTTGTCGACCGTCGAATAGTAGCCCGGCGCAACGCCCGCGCCGTTGGACGCGGTAATCACGCCGTTGTTCACCAGGGTCACGGACGACATGGTGACGCCCGAGGTGACGCCCTCGATACGGCCGGTGTTGGTCGAAGTCTTTCCCCGGGTGACCCCGCCCCCGAGATCCAGCAGCACCGCCACGCCATCGGTCGAACGGATCAGGCCCTCGTTGGTGAACAAGCCGCTCACCGTCAGCCCGTAGGCCGACCCTATGATCGAGCCGCTGTTGAGGAAGGTGTCGGTGGAATAGTCCTGGACGACATAGGCGCCATTGCCGTTCAGGCCTTGGATCGTCCCCGAATTGACGAACTTGGCGGCGCCGCGCAGATAGACCGCGTAGGCGGACGGCAGATAGGGGCCCGATCCGCTGGGGATCGACAGCTGGGCGGTGATGTCGCCGCTGTTGGTGAAGTTCAGGCGCATGCCCGAGGTGTAGTAGGTCGAGAAGGCCGTGCCCGTGGTGTTGACCGTCCCCTTGGAGACGACGCCGCCCGTCCCGCTGAGCGCCACGCCATCGGGCAGGTCGCCCTCGAAGGTGACGACCGCGCTGTTGCTCAGCGCGATCTGGTAGGTCTGGAAATTGGTCGGCAGGACCGAGCCGGCGAAGGCCTGGCCCAGGGTCTGATCGCTGGAAACCAGAAGCCGCACGGCGTTCGCGCCGCCGCCGCCATCGAGCCGGCCGGTGATCGTACCATAGTCGAGGCCGCTTGCCCCCCAGGCGGCGATCAGCACGTCGCCGGACGAGCCGAACACCAAGTCGCCGTTGATCACACCGCCTACATTGTCGACTGACGAACCGTCATAGGCATAGGAGGTGGCCAGGACCGAACCGTTGATCACGCCGCGATTGGTGATCCGCAGCGCGCCCGAGCCGTTGAAGGCGTCGATGGCGACCGAGCCGCCGCCCTGGATGACGCCGCCGGTCTTGTTGTCCACCACGATGCCGCCCGACGCGCCGATGGCGACGCCCGTCCCGGTGTTGACGATGAGGCCGCTGTTGATGATCGACGGAGCCGAGCCCGGGTTGATCGTCGCGACCGATCCCGACGACCGGATCGTGCCGGTGTTGGTCACCACCCCGCCCCAGAGGGCGTAGTTGCCAGACGCGTAGCTGAAGGCCGAACCCGAACCGCCATCGATGACGCCGGCGTTGTCGAGCGTCTGGACCGTACCGCTGATGCCGCCGATATAGCCGCCGGCGCGGTTGATCACCGTCAAGAAGGCCGTCCGGTCGACCGGGGAAGCGACCAGCGCCGCCCCGGAGGAGGAACGGATTACGCCGCTGTTGTCGATGCTGGCCATCGAACGGCCGTAGTAATTCGCGCCCGTCGTCCCATCCAGGCGGATCGCGGTCGCGCCCTCGATCACCCCGTCGGCTCCCACCACGATATTGGCGGTGGTCTGGTTGAAATAGGGAACCGTGGTCTCGTTGCGCACCAGAACGCCAGCCCCGGCGCCGCCGTTGATGCGCCCCAGCACGTTCAGGGTCGCGGTGGTGACGGGCGTCATATAGGTCGTGCCGGTCGAGGTGATCAGCACAGCGGCGTTGTCGCCGCCGGCCGCCGTCAGGCTGGCGCCGGCCGAGATCTCGGTCGTGCTGGTCGTTGCGACGGTCAGGCGACCGGTAGTCGCGCCCGAGCAGAATGTGGTGACCAGGCCCGTAGGCGGATTGGGCGAACAGGCCGCCTGGGCCGTCCCTGCCATGCCCGCGGCAAGGGCCGCCAGGCTGCACCCCAGGAGACGACGACGCAACACGCGCGAACGCGAGACGCTCAACTCAGACACAAGCCCACCCCCAAAAACAGATACTTTAGGTCGTGTAGCTTTGCTGTCGAGAAACGTCGAGATCGCACGCGCACAATTTTCGCGACGTGGCGAAACCTTGCGCAGGCGGTCGTTGCTAGGACGCGGCGCGCTCGCGCTCCAGGGCCTCGGCCATGCGCACCAGTTCGGCGAAGGAGCCGGCCTGCATCTTCTTCATCAGACTGCCGCGGTGCAGCTTGACGGTGATCTCCTGCAGGCCCAGCTCGCCGGCTACCTGCTTGTTGAGCAGGCCGGCGGTGACCAGGGTCATGACCTGCTGCTCGCGCGGGGTCAGGCCGTCAAAGCGCGCCTTCACCTCGGCGACATCGCGGGCCAGTTCGCGGCGCTTGCCGTCCTTGGCGAGGGCGGCGGTGACGGCGTCGATGACGTCCTGGTCGCGGAAGGGCTTGGCCAGGAAATCGACGGCGCCGGCCTTCATGGCCCGCACGGTCATCGGCACGTCGGCGTGGCCGGTCATGACGATGACCGGCGCGCGCACCCGGCGGGCGGCCAGGGCTTCCTGCAAGTCGAGGCCGCTCATCTTGGGCATGCGGACGTCGACCAGGATGCAGCAGGCCGTCTCCGGCAGGGCCGCGTCGAGCAGGGCCTGGGCCGAGGCGTAGAGCGCCGTCTGCAGGCCGACCGAGCGGAACAGCTTGTCCATCGAGCCGCGGAACAGCTCGTTGTCGTCGACGATCAGTACGGTCTGCACCGCCTCGTCCACCTGCCGTTCAGCCTTGGCCATCCCCGCCTCCACCAAGCTAACCTTGGGGCCCCCGCCCCGTTTCTGACAAGCGCCGCCTCAAGCCTCGTCGAGCATCGTCTTCAAGCTGGCCTCGATCCGATCGGGCGCGCAGGGCTTTTCGAGGAAATCGCGAGCGCCGGCGGCCAGGGCCTGGTCGCGCATGTCCGGAAAGGCGGTGACCACGACGACCGGCAGGTCCGGATGACTGGTCCGCAGGCGGCGCAACAGGTCCAGGCCCGAGATCTCGGGCATGTGGATGTCGGTGACGACGACGGCCCAGGCCTCCGGCCCCGAGGCCAGGAAGCTCGCCGCCGAGCCGAAGACGCCGACCTCCAGCCCGAAGGACCGGATCAGCCGCGCCAGGCCGGAACGGACAAGGGCGTCGTCGTCGATGACGGCGATGGCGCGCCGACGGGACATGGCGTTTCTCTAAGCACGCCCGGAACCTGGACGCTGACGAGAGAGCCTTAGCCCCCGGGGTCGGGCGGCGACACCCATACGCTGGTTTGTGGTCGCTCGCCCGGACACTGCTTGAGTTCAGTGGATATAGGCCGGCGACACGCCTTCTCGCGACGGCGGCGGCGGGACCTCCACCCGGGCGGAAGCCTGAGCGGCCAAACCGTCGTGCGGGAAGTCGTCGACGGCGACCACCTCGGCCACGGCCTTGTCGGCGGCGTCCAGAGCGGCGGCTTCGTCGGCGGTGATCAGGCCCTCCTCCCAGGCCCGGACGCGGTCGCGGACCTTGGCGGCCTTCAGGCGGTCGTGGATCGGCTGGGTGGCGACGACGCGCTCGAAGGCGTCGATCAGCTGGCCGACCGCCTCGTCCTTGCCGCCGACATAAACGTTCTCGACCAGGCGGTCGCGGGTGTCGGACGGCTGGATCAGCAGCTCGGCGCAGGCGCGGGTGACCTTGTCGGACGGTCCGCGGCGACGGGCGCCGAACGGCAGGATCGCCGCGCGCAGCAGCCAGCCGGCCAAGCGGTTGGGCAGGTTGGCGAACAGCTCGTCGAAGCGCTGCTCGATGGTGGCGAAGGCGGTGTCGGCGCACCATTGCAGCAAGGGGAAGTCGGCGTCCTGGCGGCCCTCGTCCTCCCAACGCTTGAGGGCGCCCGACAGGAAATAGAGCTCCGACAGGATGTCGCCCAGCCGCGCCGACAGCATCTCGCGACGCTTCAGATCGCCGCCCAGGGTCAGCAGGGCGATGTCGGAGGCCAGGGCGAAGCCGGCGGCGTAGCGGCCCGCCTGGCTGTAGAAACGCGTGGCGCGGCCGGCGTCCGGAACCGGCGACAGCGCGCCGTTGGTCCAGCTGCGGGCGATCGTGCGGACGCCGTTGCGAAGGCTGTGGGCGACGTGCTTCCAGAACGCCTGGTCGAAACGCTCAAGGTCCTGCTCGCCGATTGCCAGGATCTCTTCCAGCATGAACGGGTGCGCGCGGATCGCGCCTTGGCCGAACACCATCAGGCTGCGGGTCAGGATATTGGCGCCCTCGACCGTAATGCCGACCGGCACGGCGCGATACTGGGCGCCCATGTAGTTGCGCGGCCCCTCGATGATCGCCTTGCCGCCATGGACGTCCATGGCGTCGTTGACGACGACCCGCATCCGCTCGGTGGCGCCGGACTTCAGCAGGGCCGAGATCACCGACGGATGGTGGCCCAGATCCAGGCCCGTGCAGGTCAGCCGGCGGGCGCCATCGACGAGGTAGGCGTTACCGGCGATGCGGGCCAGGCGCTCCTGCACGCCCTCGAACTTGCCGATCGGCACGTTGAACTGACTGCGCACCCGGGCGTAGGCGCCGGTGGTCAGGGCGCTGAAGGCGGCCGCCGCGCCCGACAGGGCCGGCAGCGAGATGCCGCGCCCGGCCGCCAGGGCGGTCATCAGCATCTTCCACCCCTGCCCGGCCCGCTCGGCGCCGCCGATCAGCAGATCCATGGGGATGAAGACGTCCTTGCCCCAGTTGGGACCGTTCTGGAAGGTCTGGAAGGCCGGCAGGTGGCGGCGGCCGATCTCGACGCCGGGCGTCGTGGTCGGGACCAGGGCGCAGGTGATGCCGACATCGGCCTCGCCGCCCAGATAGCCGTCGGGATCACGCAGCTTGAAGGCCAGGCCCAGCACGGTGCAGACGGGTCCGAGAGTGATGTAGCGCTTGTGCCAGTTGAGGCGCACGCCCAGCACCTCGCGGCCCTCCCAGGTTCCCCGGCAGACCACGCCCTCGTCGATCATCGCCCCGGCGTCGGAGCCGGCCTCGGGGCTGGTCAGGCCGAAGGCGGGCACTTCGCGGCCGTCGGCCAGGCGCGGCAGCCAGTGATCCTGCTGGGCCTTGGTGCCGAAGCGAAGGATCAGCTCGCCGGGGCCGAGCGAGTTGGGCACCATCGTAGTGACCGCCGCCGATACCGACCGGGTGGCGATGCGGCGGACGATCTCGGCATGGCCGAAGGCCGAGAAGCCCAGGCCGCCATAGTCCTTGGGAATGATCATCCCGAAGAACTTCTTCTCCTTCAGGAGGGTCCAGACCTCTGGCGGCAGGTCGCGGGTCTCCCAGGTCATGGTCCAGTCGTCCAGCATGGCGCACAGCTGCTCGACCGGGCCGTCCATGAACGCCTGCTCGTCGGGGCGCAGCTGCGGCTTGGGGAACGACAGCAGCTCGTTCCAGTCCGGATCGCCAGTGAACAGGGCCGCGTCCCACCAGGTGTCGCCGGCGTCGATGGCGTCGCGCTCGGTCTGCGACAGGGCCGGCATCACGCCTTGCGCCCACTGGAAGATCGGCCGGGTCAGGAGATCCCGGCGCAGGGAGGAGAAGCTGGTCATGACGCCCGCCTTGGTTACTGGTCGGGGGTCAAACGCGTGTAGAAGCCCGAGCGATCCTTCTCCCCTTGCGGGAGAAGGTGGCGACCGAAGGTCGTCGGATGAGGGGTCTCTCAGGTGGGAGCGCTTCACCCGGCCTTACCGCAGCGCGCAGCTTTCAGTTTTGAGAGACCCCTCACCCGACCTGCTTCGCAGGCCACCCTCTCCCGCAAGGGGAGAGGGATTATTTGGGATACCCGCCGACTTCCTTTTCATCGTCAATGACGCGGCCGGTCCCGTCCTTCACCTGCCGCAACACCCGCAGGTCGATGGCGTCGCGATCCCACGGTCTTGCGCCGGCGGTGGCCAGGACGCTGGCTTCAACCGCGGAAGCCGGAAGCGCCTTCAGCCCCTTCGGCCACAGCGGCGGCCGCGCCAGCCGGCGCACCTTCGGCAGGGGCGTGGTCGGCAGCACCCGCAGCTCGGGCATCGGCCGGCCGTCGGCATAGGCCGCGCGGTTGTCGCGGGCGTAGAGGTCGAGGTCGCCCTGACCTTCGACGATCAGGAACGGCAAGTCCGGCCGGGTCGAGGCGCCGCCCTTGATCACATTGCCGACCAGGGCCAGCTGCCCCACCTGCCAGGCGCGGCCCTCCCACTCCGGGGCGTTGAGCGCGTAGTGCATGGCCCGCGTGCCCGGATCGTAGACCAGGTTGTTGACCGAGACGGCGTGGACCGCGCCCTTGAACAGCTGGTTGCGCTCCAAATTGTGGGCGTAGAGGTTTCCGACGATCAGGACTTCCGTCGCGTTGTCGTGGATCAGCGTGCCCTTGGAGTGCTCGCCCTTCACGTGGCTGGCGTGCGACAGCCCCTCGGACACGATGTTGTTGCTGAAGGTGATGCGGCGGGAGGTTCCCTGACGCCAGGCCTCCACCGTGTCGCCGCCGTCGAAGCGCGGGCCGGAGGCCGAGAGGTTCTCGTCGGTGGCCCAGGCGATCGAGCAATGGTCGACGATCACGTCATGGGCCTTCCAGCAGGTGATCCCATCCACCTCCCAGCCGCTGCGATCGGGCGCGCCGTCGCGGCCGGCGCGGACGCGCAGATGGCGCAGGACGACGTCGTGGCTTTCCACCTGGATGCCGCCACGGATGAAGGTGATCCCCGGCGACGGCGCGGTCTCGCCGGCGACGGTCAGGAACGGCTCGCGGATACGGATGCTCTTGCGGCCAAGGTCGATGACGCCGACGACGTCGAACACCACCTTGCGCGGTCCAGCCGCCTCGACGGCGGCGCGGAACGAGCCTGGGCCGTCGGGCGCCAAGGTGGTGACGCGCAGGGTTCGGCCGCCCTCCCCGCCCCTGGCGCTGGCCCAGCCGGCGGCGGCGAGGTCTCCGGCCCGGGCGGCGGCAGGCAGAACCAGTCCGGCCCCGAGGCCCGCAAGCAGGGTTCGACGCGGTATCCGCTCTTGCATGGTCATGGTCCGCACCTTCGCACGTTGAAAAGAAACGGCGGAGGACCGCGAGGGTCCTCCGCCTAGGCCGCCTTCCAGGCCCTGGGGAAAGCCGAAGGCGGGCGGCCGCCGCGCGGAGGGGCGCGCCGGCCAGTCTCGCGGGCGCCCCTAGTACTTGTAGCGCACCCCCACCCGGTAGTTGGGGCCGCTGCCGCCGTAGGACAGGATCACCGGGTCGGTGAAGGTGAAGCGCTCGGACTTCTCGTCGGTGATGTTCAGCGCCTCGAAGGTGATGCTGACCTGCTTGAGCGGCTGGTAGCGCATCGAGAAGTCGACGTTCATCGTCGACTTGGCCCCGTCGAACTCGTTGATCAGCGGGCCGTCACAGGCCGAGCCGTTGGCCTGCAGGCCCGGGTCGCAGTTGCCGGCCCCGACCGGATACTTGGTGTAGTACTCGTCGCGCTGGGCCATCGAGACCCGGGCGTTGAACTTCTTGGTCTCGTAATAGACCGTGAAGTTGACCCCCTTGGGCGAAGCGCCCAGCCAGGGGCCGGCGCCGTAGACCGGAGCCTTGATCACCGCGCCGGTGGTGGCGTTCACCGAGCCCGGATCGAGGATGTACTTCAGCTCGGTGTCGAGCTTGGTGACGTTGAACTGGACGCCGAGGTTCTTGAAGTACCAGGGCAGGAAGGTGAAGTCCTGCTGGTAGCTGAACTCGACGCCCTGCAGCACCCCGCCCGGCGCGTCGCGGACCTGGCGGGCCAACATCACGTTGTCGGCGTCGATATAGGCGCGGCGGAAGACGTCGCCGCCGGTCTCGCCCGGAAACTGGGCCTTCAGCTGGGCGATGGCGTCGGCGTCGAGGAACTCCGACAGCGGGGCCTCGTAGAACACCGTCTGCGGATAGGAATCGATGTCCTTGCGGAAGTAGCCCAGGCTGATCAGGCCGCCCTTGGCGAAGTACCACTCGGCCGCCACGTCGAAGGCCTTGCCGCGGAACGGCGAGAGCTTCGGGTTGCCGACCGTGAGCGTGCCGCCGGTGACCGAGCCGTCGCTTGGGATGCTGACCCCGGTGATGGCTGGCGACAGGTTGCCCAGCAGCGGGCGGGCCATGACCTTAGCGGCGGCGAAGCGGATATAGAGGTTGTCCCAGGCTTCCCAGGTCAGGTTCCCGGACGGCAGGGTGTCGGTGTACTTGTTCTCGCCCTTGATCACCCGGCCGGCCGTGGTCTCGCCCGTGGACTCGACGTCGGTGTGGGCCTGGCGCACGCCGATGTTGCCGAACATCCGCCGGCCGCCCCAGACCTCGTAGTTGAAGCCGAACTGGGCGTAGTAGGCCAGATTCTTCTCGGCCACCTCGAACGAGGCCGAGCGGTTGCGCTTCCGGGTGATACGGAAGTCGCCGTACTTGTTGATGCAGTCACAGGTGAAGCCGAAGACGCTGTCGAAGGCCTCCAGGTTGGGGGCGAAGAAGCGGGTCGTCGTGCCCGTCGGCACGTCCAGCCCCTGGCCGAACTCGATCACCTGACCCAGCGAGGCGACGCTGACGCCAGCCTCCTTTTCGGTGGGGTTCAGGAGGTCGTTGTTGCGCTCGTACTGGTCGGTCGAGAACTCGTACTTGCGGCCAGTGACCCCGAACTTGATCGTCCAGTTGTCGTCAAGCTCATAGGACACGTCGCCCTTGACGCCATTGTAGGTGTTCAGGGTGTTGCGCTTGTAGTGGCGCATCCCTGAGAAGCCCTTGACGATGCCCCACTTGGTCGGATCGGCCGCGTCGAAGCCGACGTCGAAGCGCGGCATGCCGTTAGCGCCCCGCTCGTCGAAGATGAACGCCTCCT
The DNA here is from genome assembly GCF_016135805.1 of Caulobacter hibisci. GTDB lineage: Bacteria > Pseudomonadota > Alphaproteobacteria > Caulobacterales > Caulobacteraceae > Caulobacter > Caulobacter hibisci. The sequence goes on along the minus strand of NZ_JADWOX010000002.1, from coordinate 97,460 downwards.
GGGCGTCCATGTAGTTGAACTCGACCAGGGTGCCGGTGTTCTTGTTCTCAGAGCGCGAGGCTCCGTAGGCCAGGGTGGCCTTCAGCCTGTCGCTGAACTCATGGGTCAGTTCGGCCGAGACCTGGCGGAAGTCGGTGGTGTAGGCGCCCCGGTCCGCGCCCGAGCGCCAGTCGACATTGCCCAGCTTCAGATATTCGGCGTTCTGGCCGACCACCTCGGCGTCGAGCAGCTTCACCGACGGGCGGCCGATCAGGTCGCCGCGGAACGGCAGGGACGCGGCCGGACCGGCGTAACCGGGCGAGGACGGGTTGGTGTAGTACTCGTAAGGATCCAGGTTGTTGGGATTGTAGCTGAAGGCATAGCCGCTGACGGGGCTAGCCCCGTACAGCTGCTGGCCGCAGTCCTGGCCGGGATTGAGGTCGGTCTCGGCCGTGAAGGTGCAGCCGCCAGGATAGAGGGCGCGGCGCTGGGCGTCGGTCATGGCGCTGCCGGCGCGGGCCGTGGCGGTGGGGACGTTGGCCCCGTACTGGTAGCTGGCGTTGGTGTTGTTGCGGTTCAGGCCGACGGGCGAGAGCTGGTAGTTGGTGCTGGTGCTCTCGAACTTCGAATAGAGGCCGTCGACCGACAGCTTGGTGCGCGGGCCGATCTCGAACTGGAACGCGCCGGTCAGTCCCAGGCGCTCGGTCTCCACGTCGCGCTGGGCGATCGACGGCAGGGCCGGAAAGCGGATCAGGCTGTCGTTGCAGCCCGGCGAGACAGGCGTCAGGGTCGCCACCGACTGGGCCGCGGTCGCCGCGCAGTTGGGATAGAGCTTGGCGTAGGCGGCGGGATCGGAACCGGTCAGCTCGGCATAGGCGGCCGGGTTGGCCAGCGGATTGTAGTAGTTGGCGGGATTGGCCTTGTAGGCGTCCAGCGCTGCGCCCGTCAGGGTGGTCGGGATCAGAGCGGTGAACACCGTGCCGGTCGGGGCGGCGAAGCCGGCGCGGCCGGGCAGTTCGTCGCCGGTCCAGGTCGAGCCGCGATAGACGTAGTCGGCCGAGCCGCCGCCCCGGGCGTAGGTGTCGTCCTCGGAGGTCCGCTTGGCGTAGGCGGCAGACAGCAGCAGGCCCATGCGGCCGTCGAACCAGCGGTTGGACACCAGGCCCGTGATGCGCGGGCTGTGCTTCTTGCCGTTCTGGTAATAGCTGTCCTCGGCCGACAGGGCGAAGGCGCTCTTCTTGTAGTCGAAGGGCCGGCCGGTGATCAGGTCGACCGTGGCTCCCAGCGAGCCCTCGTCGGCCTCGGCGGACGAGGACTTGCGCACCCGCACCGAGCTGAACAGCTCCGAGGCGAAGGCGTTGAAGTCGAAGGCGCGCGAGCGGTTGGGGCTGGCGCCGGAGTCGTTGGCCGCGCCGGTCGACAGGGCCTCCATGTTGTTGATCCGTACACGGCTGAAGTCGCCCGACAGGCCGCGAACGCTGATCGTGCGGCCCTCGCCATTGTCGCGGTCGATCGAGATGCCCGGCAGGCGCTGCAAGGATTCCGCGAGGTTGGAGTCGGGGAAGTCGGCGATGTCCTCGGCGTTGATGGCGTCGAGCATCACGTCGGAGTTCTTCTTGGTGTCGATGGCGCTGCGCAGGGCGGCGCGATAGCCGGTGACGACCACCTCGCTGACCTGGTTGTCGGCGATCGGCGCATCGGCGGCCGGCTTGGCCGGGGCCTGGGCGAAGGCAAGCGCGGGGCTCAGCAGCACCGCCAGCGAGACGCCGGCCAGAAGCCGCGTTCTGGGGGCCTTGGCCCCGTTTTGAATGTTCATCTTGGTTTCCCTCCCAATATGGATCGCGCCTCTCGGACGCGTCGGATTTGGCGCGAGCGCTCCCGTGCGCCGCGCCAGGGGCGTGGCGGCGGGAAGGCCGTTGCTCATCTCTTGGTGTTGTCTGGACGGCCGGGCCGTCAGGTCATGGCTCTAGGCGCTGGACATCGTCGCTCACCCTCCTGGGCTCGTGATCGGATCGGCGGCCAGCCAGTCCAGAGCGTTGCTCAGCCAGCGGGCCTGGAGCGGCGGGGCCATGTCGGGCAGGCGGTGGACCAGCGCGCGCATCGCTCCCTTGCGTGCGACCAGGCTGGCCGCGCCGTTGCGGCGGTCGTGGTCGCGGCTGTAGGCGGCGATCACCTCGACGCCCTGCCCGTCAACCAGCAGGCCGTTCGAGGGCTGGCCCTCGACCTGGTGCAGCACGCTCATGGCCCTGTCGGAGGGGATGCCGGCGAAGGTCGGGTGAGCGCGGACGTAGTTCCAGTTGCCCATCCACGGCGCGCGCAGACCGCCGACCTGGCCGGCGTAGGTGAAGAGGCCTAGGCCAGCGAGCTGCCGAGCGACGCCTTCGGCCAGGCCGTCTTCCTGCACCATGGCCAGCAGCGGGGTTCCGGCCTGGACGGCGGCCAGCACCTCGGCGGGCAGCTCGCCCAGGACCAGTTTGACCTTCTCGCCCTTCTTGGGCTGGGCTTCGAGGCCGGTCTGTTCGCCGACCTGGCGACGGACGATCTCGTTGGCCTTCAGGCCCGAGGCGACGATGCCGTCGTAGCGAGCGCCGGGCTTGAAATCCTCGACCGCGACGCCGGGCTGGTTTTCGAGTTGGGTGCGCAAGCTCCTGGCCACGCCCGAGACGGCGAGCTTCAGCTTGCGGCGCGGACCGCTATGCGGTGCGGCGACCCAGACCTCGCGGTCGGAAATCACCTCGCCCGAGCCGGCCAACACCAGGCGGATGACATACCGCCCTTCCCGCTCGAAGGCCGGGGTGCGGACGCTTTCGGCGACCAGCCACGACAGGCGATCGGGTTCGTGGGCAGGCGCGGACCAGCGCCCCGCCGCCCGCGCCGCGCCGTCCGGCCCGATCACGCTGAGCACCAGCTCGCCGCTCGCGGCCTTGCCGGTGTCGTTGAACAGCCAGAGGTCCAGCTCGGCCGCCTCGCCCGGCGCATAGGCCAGCTTGCGGGGCTTGGCGACGGCCAGGACCGGCCGCAGGCTCTGACTCATCAGGGTCGGATCGGCCTTGAAGCCGCGCAGCACGTCGACGATGCCCGAGTGGTTCTCGATCGCCGTGCTCTCCCAGCCGGAGATGGCGGCGACGTCCACCGTTTCGCCCAGGCGGATGCTCTCCAGGTAATTGCGCCAGGCGTCATAGGCCTTGGTCCCAACCGACAGGAACAGCGCCTCGGTGGTCGGGAAGGCCTTCCGGAAGCCCCAGCGGTCGAGGAAGTCGCTGGTCGCGCCGACGATCGCCTTGTGGTCTTCGAGATCGTAGCTCTTGCCGCCCTTGGCCAGGATCTCGGCGACCATGGCCACATGGTTGTCGGCCACCGCGCAGCCCTGCATCTCGCCGAACTCGACGATGAACGGCTTGCCGGTCTGGCGGTGAATGTAGTCGTCCTTGCCCGCGTAGAAGCGGTCGTACCACTGGTCGCCGGCGCCCTGGTGCTCGACCCACCAACCGCCCCATGCCTCGACGTCGGAGCGGTAGTAGTGGTCGTCATAGGGCAGGTACATGGCCTGGGCCGCGCCGCGCTTGACGAAGCCGTCGTTGAGGATGACCGCCCGGCTGGGGTCGAGGTCGTGCATGGCCTTCAGCACATGCTGCACGTCGGGATTGGCCAGGTTCGCGCCGATCTCGTTCTGCAGGGTGTAGTGGGCCAGCGACGGGTGCGAGCGGAAGGCCCGCACCATGGCCTGGCACTTCTCGATCATGAACTGACGGCTGAAGGCGTCGGCGGGCGGCAGGGCTTCGCCAGGCTTGAGGTCGCGGCCGATGGCGTGTCGGCCGCCGCCGGGCTCCATCACCCGCAGCAGGCCCATCTCGTCCATGGCCTGGAAGACCTCGGGCTTGCCGACGTTGCGGTGGAAGTGCAGCGCGTTGAGGCCCAGGGTCCGGGCGGCGGTGACCTCGCGACCGGCTAGTTGCGGCGTCGGCCACAGGCCGTTGAAGCCCCAATAGCCCCAGGAGATCGCCGAATAGAGCCGGATGCGGCGGCCGTTCAGCCGCAGCAGGGCGTTGGTCCCCACGCCCTCGACGCCGAACCAGCGGAAACCGAAGCGAACCTCGCGGGCGTCGATCTCGCGTCTGGTCTCGGCCCATGAGAAGCGCAGGCGATGCAGGCGCGGCGTGTCGAGGTCCCAGAGGTCGGCCTTGGGCGCGGTCACCGTGAAGCGGGCGCGCAGGCGGCGGCCGCCTTCGAGGGCTTCGAGGCTTTCCAGCTTGATCTCGGCGGCGACCGGCGCGCCGCTGTCGTCGACCAGGATCGCCGAGGCCTTGGCGCGCAGGCGTTCGGGGTGTGTGGCCGGCTTCTCCAGCACCACATCCATGAAGGCCGTGACCGTTCGGGGCTGCGCCGTGTTCAGCACCCAGGCGTCATCGATGCGCGCGGCCAGTGGGTGGATGCTCAGCGACAGGCCGCGGTCGAGGCCGCCGAAGCCGTGCGAGGCGAAAAGCTTGACCTTGCCCCAGGCCATGGTGGTGCTGTCGCGCCAGTCGAAGCGGCCGCCGGGATTGGTGATGCGGATCGACAGGCGGTTGGCCTGGCCCGGCAGCATCGCCGCCGTCAGGTCGCAGGCGAAGGGCAGCTCCGACATGATCGAATAGCCGACCAGCCGCTCGTTCAGGAACACCTCGGCCCGCAGCCGCGCGCCGCGCAGGTTCAGCAGCACCCGCTTGCCCTTGGCGGCGGCGGGAATGTCGATCGACCGCGACCACCAGGACACGCCCTTGTAGGCGCCGTAGCGCGGCACGTCGTCGTCCTCGGCGTAGCGGTATTCGTCGGCGCCGTAGGGACGCGAGGCGAACTTGCCCCAGAAGTGCTCCTCGACCGTGGTCGGCAGGCTGACGGTGATGGCTTCGGGCGCCTGCAGCGCGCTCCAGCCGCCGGTCGGCGGGTTGATGGGCAGGGTCAGCAGATCGACGGCGCTGGGGAGGTGCAGCGTATCGTCCTTCCAGGCCGCGGCCTGGTCGATCCACAGGCTCCAGCCCTCGTCGGGCACGGCCAGGAGGTCGGCCGCCGGCGCGGCCTGGGCCATGCCTGTCGCGGCAAGGCCCGCGCCGCCGGCGGCCAGGAAGGATCGGCGGTCGAGCCTCACGGCAGCACCTTGCGGCCAGTGACCGCGACGTGGGCGGCGACGCCGGCGGGCTTGGCTAGGCCCGGACGAGCGATGGGCTGGCCGCCGCCGATCCACAGATCCACCGATCCGGCCTCGACCGAACGCACCCCGGCCGGGTCGACGACACTCAGGGCCGCCGGATCGAGATCGAAGGTCACCGTACGGGTCTCGCCGGCCTTCAAGGCGATCCGCTGGAAGCCCTTAAGCGACCGGACAGGCGCGCCGGCGCACCCGCGCGAGACGTAGAGCTGGGCCACCTCGTCGCCGTCTCGCTGGCCGGCGTTGGTGACGGCCACCGAGACCTTCAGCCCCTCGCCGGCCCTGACCATCTTGGCGAGCTTGGGCTGACCGTACTTGAAGGTCGTGAAGCTCAGGCCATGGCCGAACGGATAGAGCGCCTCGCCGCCGAAGTAGCGGTAGGTGCGGCCGGCCATGCCGTAGTCCTTGAACGGCGGCAGCTGGTCGGCCGAGCGATAGAAGGTCAGCGGCAGGCGGCCCGAGGGGTTGAAGTCGCCCGCTAGGAGACCGGCCACGGCGTGACCGCCCTCGCCGCCCGGATACCAGGCCTCAACGATGGCTGGGAGCTTCTGGTCGGCCCAGTTCACGGCCATGGCCGAGCCATTCATCAGCACCAGCACGACCGGCTTGCCGGTGGCGTGCAGGCCCTCCAGCAACGCCTGCTGCGGGGCCGGCAGGTCGATGCGGGTGCGGTCGCCGCCGGCGAAGCCCGGAGCGCGGACCGACATCTCCTCGCCCTCCAGCTTGGCGGTCAGGCCGCCGACGAACAGAACGACGTCGGCGTCCTTGGCCGCGGCGATGGCGGCCTCGGCGCCCTGGCTGGGACGGCTCCAGGTCAGGCGCTGGTCGCCGCGGTCGCCGTCCTGCCAAGCCTCGACCGTGATGGCGTGAGCCTGGCCCGCGGTCAGGGCGACGGCCCCTTCCGGCGTGGCGTCGGCCGGACGCTTCCAGGCGTCGACAACGACCTTGCCGTCGACGATCACCCGATAACCGCCCTCGCCGCGCAGGGTGAAGCGGTGAAGACCGGTCTCGGTCGGCTTGAGGTAGCCGCTCCAGCGCGTTGACGTCTGGCGCTTTTCCCGCTGCGGTCGCCCCCAGGCGACCTGGATGTTGTCGGCTGCCCCAGTCTTGGCCTCGCCGGCCAGATCCAGGCCCTGGAAGGTCTCGACCTTGACGCCCTTGGTCGCGCAGGCGGCGTCGGCGCAGAGGGCGTCGCTGGGCAGGGTCGCCATCGGCGCACCGACCAGCCCCGTGCCCTCGACATAGGTCACCTGGGCCTGCGGATAGCGGGCGCGGATCCCGGCCAGCACGGTGACCGGCTTCGATGGCGTGCCGTTGTAGTTGCCGACCAGGGCGTCGAGGCTGTCGGCGTTGGGGCCGATGACGGCGATGCGCTTCGGCGCGGCCTTCAGCGGCAGCAGGCCGTCGTTCTTGAGCAGCACCATCGAGACCTGGGCCGTCTTCAGCGACAGGGCGCGGTTGGCCGGGGTGTCGTTGTCGGCGGGCGTGATCTTCGAATAGGCGACGTTCGAAGGCGGGTCGAAGAGCCCCAGCTTGATGCGGGCCACGAACAGGCGGCGGACGGCCTGGTCGAGCTCGGCTTCCGTCACCAGCCCGCCCTTTACGGCGTCGACGATCGGGCCGATCTCGGCGCTCTTGTCGGCTCCGAACTCGGCGCAGATCAGGTCGTTGCCGGCCTTGAGGCTGACGGCGACGGCTTCGGCCGGGGTTTTGACGTAGCTGTGCGAGGTCGGCAGGAAGACGTCGGCGATGGCGGCGCAGTCGGAGACGACGTGGCCCTTGAAGCCCCATTTGCCGCGCAGGGTGTCCTTCAGCAGGAAGTCGCTGGCGCAGGCCGGCACGCCGTCGACGGCGTTGTAGGCGCACATCACCGCCTCGACCTTGCCCTGCTTCACCAGGGCCTCGAAGGCCGGCAGGTAGGTGTCGGCCAGATCGTGCTTGCTGGGGTGAATGTCGTCGTGGTGGCGGTCGGCCTCGGGGCCGCTGTGCACGGCGAAGTGCTTGGCGGTGGCGGCGGTCTTGTAGTGCTTGGGATCGGTCCCCTGCAGGCCCTGGACGAAGGCCACGCCGAAGGCGGCGGTCAGGTGCGGGTCCTCGCCCCAGGTCTCCTGGCCCCGGCCCCAGCGCGGGTCGCGGAAGATGTTGATGTTGGGCGACCAGACGGTCAGGCCGCGATACTGGGCGACCGCGCCGTCGGGCCCGCGCTTTTCGACGTACTTGGCGCGGAACTCGGTGGCGATGGTGTCGGCCACGTCGTGGATCAGCGGAACGTCCCAGGTCGCCGCCATGCCAATGGCCTGCGGGAAGACCGTGGCCTCGCCGGCCCGGGCGACGCCGTGCAGGCCCTCGCTCCACCAGTTGTAGGCGGGGATTTCCAGGCGCGGGATGGCCGGCGCGGCGTGCTTCAGCTGGCCGGCCTTCTCCTCCAGCGTCATCCGCGAGACGAGGTCAGCGGCGCGCGCTTCGGGAGAGAGGCTAACGTCATGGAAGGCGTCGGCCGCGAAGGCGGCGGCGGGCGCCGTGGCCAGCGTGAGGGCCAGCAGGGAAACGAGGCCAAAGCGACGGCCGTGGACGGAAACGCTCATCAAACATCGCCTCGGGAAGAATTCAGGTCACGCAGCAGCTTGCGGTCGGGACGCCAGACGATCGCCCGCTCGCCGCCCAGGTCGGCGCGGGCGCCACTGGAGGGGTTCACCAGGCCGTAGCGGCGCTTGTCGCGGATTTCGAAACGGCCAAGGCCCGGCAGTTCGACGACCTTGCCCTTGAGCAGGGCCTGGCGGATCTGGCGGCAGAGCGAGCGGGTCAGCATGTCGCCGACGTACACCTCGAAAGCCCGGCCGATGTCGAAGACGGGCTCTTCGGCGGGCCGGTCGCCAGCCTCGGCGCGGCCTTTTGGCGGCGCGCCCGAGTCGCGTGCAGAGCTGTTCATGGCGCCGCCTCCCCTTCCCAATCGCGGTCTTGCCGACCGTCTCGCCCGGATAGTCACCGGTGTCATGATTGAAATAAGCATGTCGCATTCGCGACGAAAAGCGAAAAAGGTACCGGTAACTTAAATAATTGCGGGAAATTTCAGCAAGTTTTTACCCGACGCCGAACGACGTTTCCCGCTGACCGATCCGCACAACAAAATCATGCCCGGGGCATATTTTTCGCAGCGCATTGATCCTGCCGACAATCACCAGCATCGTCCGCCCACCGGCTTGAACCGGAGGATGGGGAGGCCCCGTGTCGAGGGCGGAGCGGCCAGAGGCGCGCGAGAACGCGGCGCTGTGGAAAGACCGGTCGGCCTATCGCCGCGCCTACGCCCAGGACTGGAGCGACCTGTGCGCCTTCCTGCGCGCGCGCTTCGGCGGCGGCCCGCCCGATCCCGAGGACGTCGCCCAGCAGGCCTTCCTCAAGCTGGGGGAGCGGTCATCTGATCGCGCGCTGGAAAGCCCCCGGGCCTTCGTGTTCCGCGTCGCCATAAACCTGTGTCTCGACGGCCGGCGCAGCCGCCAGCGGACCGCGCGCCTGCTCGACGTCTCGGCCCCCGCCCTTGAGCCCGACGAGCCGCCGGACGTCGAGCGCATCCTGATCGCGCGCGATGACCTGAAGCTGCTGGAAAAGGTGGTGGCCGGCCTGCCCGATCGTCATCGCCGTTACTTGGCCGCCAACCGCATCGAGGGGCTGAGCTTCGCCGAGATCGCCCGCCGCGAGGGGGTCTCCGAAGCCCTGGTCCGCAAGACCATCGATGAAACCACCGCCGTCTGCCAACGCGCCCTGGCGCGCGGCGGCATAGACCACGCAACCGACTTTAGGGGCCTGTCCCGTGAACGCAGCCGTCGATCCTGACTCGCCGATCGGCCGCGAGGCCCGGGCCTGGGCCCTGGCGGTGCTGGGCGAGCCGTTCCCGCCGGAGCGCTCGGCGCGGCTGCGCGCCTGGCTGGACGCCGATCCCCTGCATGTCCGCGCCTATGAGGAGGCCGAGGCGCTGGTGCTGGCGCTGGGCCAGATCGAGGCTTTGGCGCGACCATCGGCACGCCCCCTGCCCCGTCGCGCTCCCGTGGGATGGATCGCCGCCGGTGCGGCCCTGGCCGCCTGCCTGGTCGCAGCTATCGTGCTCCTGCCCCGGCCCGCCGCCTTCGAAGCCGGGACCACCGCTCGGCAGGTTGCGCTGAAGGACGGCAGCACGGCGGTGTTGGCGCCGGGCAGCCGCCTGACCCAGGCCTCCCGCTGGAACGATCGCCGCTATACGCTGGAACGCGGCGAGGCCTTCTTCGCCGTCCGCAAGGCCGACGGCCGACGTTTCCAGGTCGCGGTCGGCGGCGCCGAGGTCGAGGTGCTGGGCACGCGCTTCGACACGCGGGCCGGGGCCGGCGGCCAGGTGCGGGTCGCGGTCGAGGAAGGCCTCGTGGCCGTCTATGAGGGCGCGGCGCGACGGCCTGTCGCCCGGCTCGGGGCCGGCGACTACGTGCAGATCGACAATGGCCGCGCCCAGACGGGCAAGCTGGCCGCCCCCGCGGACGCCGCTGCCTGGCGCAGCGGACGCCTGGCCTATGCCGACGCGCCCCTGGGCGATGTAGTGGCCGACCTGGTCGCCCGGGGCCGTCCGGTCAGGGTGACGCCGCGCGCCGCCGCCCTGCGGATCACCGCCGGCTTCCAGCTGGAGCAGGCCGACCGGTTCGTGGCCAGCTTGCCCGAGATCCTGCCGGTCACCGTCCGGAGCGCCGCCGACGGGACGCGCATGATCGACGTCGCCACAAAATGAGGATCGCGCCCGCGATCGGCGCGCTGGCGGTCGCGTGCATGGCCGCCGCGCCGGCCCTCGCCGCGCCGGAGCGCCGCTTCGCCTTCGACCAGCCGGCCCAGCCGCTGGCCACGGCGTTGCTGGCGGTGTCGGCGCGGACCGGAACGGCGATCGTCGCGCCCGCGGCCCTGACCGTCGGTCGCCGCGCACCGGGCCTGTCCGGGTCATTGTCGCTGGACCAAGCGCTGCGGACCCTGCTGGCCGGCTCCGACCTCGACTTCGCGATCTCGACGGGCGGCGTCGTCTCCCTGAAACGCCGCAGCGAGGTCATGGTCACCGCGCCGCCCGTACGGCGCGCGCCCTCCCCTGTCGTCGAGGACGACGAGCCGACGGCCGTGGCGGCGATCAGCGTCCTGGCCCGCCCCCTGGCCGAACCGGCGCAGGACGAGGCCCGCGATGCGCCGGCCCAGGTCGACGTGCTGCTCGAGGAACAGCTTCGCGGCGCCGGCGCCCTGGGCCTCGGCGACGCCCTGCGGCAGATCCCCGGCGTCGCGGCCGGTCCCGAGGCCGGCGAGGTCCGGCAGATCGCCGTGCGCGGGGTCGGCGGCCGCTTCACCCGCACCCGCGTCAACGGCATGGAGACCCTGGCGACCTTCGGGGCCAGCAACGCCGTCGGCGGCACCAATCGCGGCCGGGCCTTCGACTACAACATCTTCGCCGCCGATCTCTTCAAGCAGGTCAGGCTTCAGAAATCAGCCTCGGCCGACCTCGACGAGGGCTCGCTGGGCGCCACGATCGACATGCGTACCCGCTCGCCGCTGGAACTGCCCCGGCGGCACGCGGTGTTCGTGGTCGAGGCCGGCTACCAGACCCTGTCGGACCGCGCTCGGCCACGAGTGTCGGCGGTGCTGTCGCGGCGGGACGCGGCCGGACGGCTGGGCGTGCTGGTCTCGGCCGCCTATTCGGGCCGCGCGACGCTGGAGGCCGGGGCCAGCGCCGGCCAGTGGGAGACCGGAAACGCCGTCGCGCCCGGCTTCGGCGCCGTCGCCGCGCCGCTGGACCTGGCCACGGTCAACGCCGCCCTGCACGCCCGCATCCCACGCCTGGAACTGGTCGAGGTCGACCAGGAGCGCCTGGGCCTGACCGGCTCGCTGGAGTGGCGGCCGGACGACGCGACCCGGATCGCGCTGGACGTCATCTATGCGGAACTGCGCTCGGACCGGCGCGAGAACCTGCTGGAGAGCTTCACCTTCCGCACGCCGGGCGCCTGCACGAGCCCGCCCGATCCGCGCTGCGGGCAGAACGCCGTGACGGTGACCCAGGCGAACATCGTGCCGTTCGGCGGCCGCAAGCCGGTGCTGATCGCCGGCAGGTTCGACAATGTCGATGTGCGCTCGGAGGCGCGGCGCGACGTGCTGAGCACGGTCTTCCGCCAGACCACCCTGGCGGCGACCCGCCGTTTCCGTGAAGGCGTGGAGGGCAGGATGCTGGCGGGGTTCAGCCGCTCGGACTTCAGCAATCCGGCGCAGCAGACGCTCTATCTGGAGCAGTTCGACGTCGATGGCTTCGCTTACGATTTCTCTGACGGCGACCGGCCCGCCCTGAGCTTCGGGGACGCGGCCCTGACCACGCCCGGCGCGTGGACGGCCAGCGAGTTCCGCTCCGATCCCAACTGGGTGGACAACAGCTACAGGTCGCTGGCCATGGACCTGGAGGACCGCTCCGGCCCGATCGACTGGCGCGTGGGCGTGCTGGCCAAGACCTATCGCACCGTCGGAGCGGCGCGGATGCGGTCGGACGGCGGCATCGGCAACATCAACAGCGTGCTGCCCGCCGGCCTCGCGGCGTTGTCGGTCGCGAACTATTCGCTGATGGTCGGTCAGGGCGTGGACTTCGGCGTGACCGGCGCGCCGCGCCAGTGGCTGGCCTTCGACGTGGCCAGAACCCTGGAGGCGGCCTGTCCGGGCGCCGGCTGCTACGAGAGCGGTCCAGGCCCGGTGGCTGCATTGAACTATGCGGTCACCGAGCGGGCGGACGCGGCCTACCTGCAACTGGCCCTGCCCCGTGATCCGTCGCGCCGGTTCTGGGGCGAGGCCGGCGTTCGCCTGGTGCGCACCGGGATCGAGGCCGGCGGGCTGGATGTCGGCGCCGACGCGGTCCCGCGCTGGAAGACGGCGCCGAACGCCTATTGGTCCACCCTGCCGTCGATGAACCTGGCCTGGAGCCTGGGCGCCGACGCCGTGGTCCGGTTCGGGGCGGCGCGGGTCATGGTGCGGCCCGACCTGATAAGCCTGCGCCCGGGTGTGGGGCTTTCGACCACCGGCGCCAAAACGGCGTCTTCGGGCAATCCGAACCTGCGCCCGACCCGCGCCGACGCCTTCGACCTGTCGGTGGACTGGCGGCCACGACAGGGGCTGCAACTGACGGCGGCGGTCTATCACAAGGAGATCGCCACGACGGTGCAATCGACCGTCACCCGCCCGGCGCGGTTCTCGGACAATCCGTTCGGCCTGCCGGGCAGCGTCGCGGCGGCGGCCTGCGGCGCGGCGCTGGACTGCTCGCCGGACCTGCCGATCTGGCAGTTCTCGCGGCCGATCAATTCGGGACCGGGCCGGCTGACGGGGGCCGAAGCCTCGTTCCGCGCGAGCCTCGACGACCATTGGATCGTCCAGGGCGCAGCGGCCTATACCCGCACCGTGGTGCGCCTGCTCGACCAGGCCGGCGCCTGGGTCGACATGCAGGACGCCCTGGGCGCGCCGCGCCTGGCGGCCAACATGGCCCTGGCCTATCGGCGGCCAGGCGTGGAGGCGCGTCTCGCCGTCAGCCATCGCGGGCGTTACCTAGCCACCATTCCCGCCCCCAACGGCGGGGACGTCGACGGTGTCGATCCGCTGACCACGCTCGACGCCTCGGCGCGGCTGGAGCTGTCGCCCCGCCTGACCCTGACCGCCGAAGCCTCGAACCTGGCCGGCGCGGCGCAGCGGCAGTTCAGCGACCGCACGCTGATCCCGACCTATCGCCACGACACCGGGCGCGAGGTGCGGGTGGGGCTGCGGTGGGCGATGTAGCCCCTACCGATACCGATAGAACCGCACCCGCTGGATCTGGAACTGGTCGGGCGACAGGCGAATGTGGCGGCCTTGGTGGGTCTGGTCGCCGTTGAGCAGGCGGCCCGGAACCCAGCGGCCCTGGGCGTCGAACACCCCCTCCTCGGCCTTGTCGATGCCCGCCAGCGGCGGCCCCTTCCCTGCTCCGGCGAAGGTGACGAAGATCCCCCTCCCGGCGATCAGATAGTCCTCGGGGCCGACCTGGAGGATCAGGCCGCCGTGGGTCGCCGGCTTCTGCGAGGCCTTGGGCGTCCACGGATCGATGAAGCCGACCTCGAAGCGGTAGTCGCCCATGACCTTGGTCACGGGCGCGCCCTGCACCGTGCCGTCCTCCAGCACGCGCGGCTTGAAGCCCGCCGTCGTTCCCTTGCCCTGGGCGGCCAGCAGGGCCGGCGTCAGCTGGCGCAGGACGTCGTAGGCGTCGGCGATGGCCTTCTGCTCCTCGGCGTTGACGCTCTCGATGGCGAAGGGCGAGAAGCCCAGGGCGGCGAGATTGCCGAAGGCGTAGAAGGCGTTGGCCGGGGTCTCCGGCGCGCTGGCGTTGTTGGCCTCGGGGATGAACAGCGCGTTGTCAGGGCGGACGAACCGGGCCGCGAGATCGCTGAAGTTCGGGAAGTAGATGTCGGGCGATAGCAGATCCAGGCTCGGCGCGCCGGCCTTCCAGACGTCGAGCAAGTGCGGCAGCGGCCCGCCGCTGGGGTATTCGCCGGGCTTCTTGCCGGTACGGTTCAGGGCGGCGTTGACGTACATCGGCAGCGGATAGGCGGCCTTGCCGGCGACGGTCACGGCCTCGGTGTAGCGGGCGTAGGACCAGGCGGTGAACACCTCCTGCCCGGCCTCGTCGGCGCCGAACACGGCGGCCCACGTCCCCTTCTCCTGGCTCCCGTTGCGCTTCCAGAGATCGCGCAGCTCCGGCTCTATCGCCTCGCCGCCGGCCTTCAGGCGCTGGATCAGGGCGGGGGGGACCGGGCCGGCATAGGCCGCGTCGGCGACCACGCCGTGCTCGCGGGCCGAGGGCAGCATGCCGATCTCGTTCTCGACCTGGACCATCAGGACGGTGTCGCGGTCGGCGTCGACCGCCTTCAGGTGGGCCAGCAAGGCGGCATAGGCCCTGGCGTCGGCCCTGCGGGTGTCGTCTGAGAAGGCCGACAGGATCTCGACCGTCGAACCATCTGCCGCCTTCACACGCGGGAAGCGGACCTGGTCGCGCTTCACCCAGGCCGGGACATAGGTCGACATGCTGTTCTTCCAGGCCCCGAACCACAGCAGGACGAGCTTCATGTCCTGGGCGCGGGCGTTGGCGATCAGGTCATCGACGCTGGAGAAGTCGTAGGCGCCTTCCTTCGGCTCGATCAGCTCCCAGGAGATGGGCGCCAGCACGGTGTTGAGGTTCATCGCCTTAAGACGCGGCCAGTGGCGGGCCATGTAGGCGCGGCTGGAGGCGCTGGAATTGCCCAGCTCGCCGCCGAGCACCAGCATCGGCTTGCCGTCGACGACCAGGCGGGCGCTGGTTCCGTGCTTTTCGAGGCGCGGGATCTCGGCGAAGGCCGCCTGAGCCGTCAGCAGCGCGATCGTGGCGACACCTACGCCGCACCAGCTCTTGAAGCTCATCTCTCCACGCCTCCCCACGCCTTGTTACCGCTAGCATTCAGAGGACGCAGGTCGCCTTGTCAACGAGAGATCATACCAATCCGACAAGTGGCCCGACCAGTCGTCAGGTGAACCTGAGAGGCACGGCGGCAGGCGGGCGCGGCGCCATCGCGGCCAGCCTGGCCTCCAGGGGCCGCATCTGCCCAACCTCGGCAGCAATGCGTTGCAGGATCCGTTGGAAGGCCTGGACCTGCTCAGCCTCGGACAGGCCCTCGGCCAGAGGATCGTGCGCCGCCGGGATCAGTCCGTGGCCGATCAGGCAGGCAGCCCAGCTGGGCGCCTGGAAGGCGTCGTCCTCGTGCGCCGGCACGACGCCCCGGGCCGCGAACAGGCGCAAGCGATAGGCCAGGTCGGCGGGCGGCTCGGCCGCGCGCACGGCGTCCCAAGGCGCGCCGTCGCGGGAGGCCAGGCGGTAGTGCATGGCCTGGAAGTCGCGCAGGCCGCGCCCCTGGGCCGTGACGGCGGCATTGTAGGCGGGGGCTTCCGGCCCGCCGACGGCGTCGAGCGGAAACAGCGTCACCAGATGCGAGATTCCGGCCTGCAAGGCGTGCATCGGCGCGGCGTCGGAGGGATCGAGCGCGATCGCCGCCTCGCCCACCGCCACGCAGTTGCCGATCCAGGGCCGCGTCTGCATGCCGGGGTTCAGAACCATGGGCTCGCCCGCCCGCCAGCCGAGCGGCGCGGCGGCCTCGGCGTTGCGGATCATGATCTCGGCGTCGGTCGTGCGGGAGTCGTACACCGCCAAGCCCGCCGTGCGGTCCGCCAGCGGATAGAGTCCGACCCAAGCGCCCGCGACCGCCTCGATATGGGCGAAGGCCGGGATGGGGCTCAGCCGGCGGCCGGCCAGGGGCAGGACCCGGTCGAAGGGCAGCCAGGCGCTCCAGGGCTCGAAGGTCGCGCCGGGCATCTGGCCGATCAGGGCGCCGTCGCCGGCGTCGACGAAGAGGTCGCCGGCCACCCGCACGCCGCTGTCGAGCACCACAGCGTCGATCCGCTCGCCGGTCCGTTCGATCTCGACCACCGCGCCCTGCTCGACGATCGCGCCGGCCGCCAGGGCGTGATGGCGGGCCAGGGCCGCATAGGCCGTGGCGTCGACGTGCAGGCCGACGCCCGGCGAGGACAGCCGGCCAGGCTCGTCGCCCTCCACGATGCGCCCTTGCCGGGCTGCCGTGGCGCCGAGCGAGAAGTCCTCCAGCGGCGTCGTCAGGCCGCGTTGGCGGGCCAGCACCCAGTGATGGGTGAAGTCGACATAGTCGATCGCCTGGCCGTGGGTGTCGTAGGGGTGCAGGAAGGCCGTCCCGTCGCCAGCGAAATTGGCGAACCTTTGGCCCAGCGACGGAACCGCGCCGCAGCGCCGGGTCAGCTCCAGCTCCGACAAGCCCAGCAATTGATGCAGATTGCCCAGCAACGGCAGACCGGCTAGCGCGAGGCCCGACGTCGGCGGACCGGTCTCGACGACGCGAACGGCAAGGCCGCTAGCCGAGAAGGCGCGACGCAAGGCCAGGGCCGTCAGCCACGGGGCCGCGCCGCGCCCCACGACGACAACGGTTTCGATCGGCCGGCTCATGCCACCACCTCCGCGGTCCGGGCGGGGACGGCGCAGTGGCGGGCGACGAAGTCGGCGTGGCTGGGCATGAGCGGCACGCGCCGGGTGATGGCCGCCCGCTGACGCTCCATCTCGGCCAGGGCCTGGGACAGCGGAACATTGTCGGCCAGGCGGTCGTAGCCTTCCGGCGTCACGCCCTGGCCCAGCAGCAGCGACGTCCAGCTGTGCAGCGAGAACAGCCCGTCGCGATGGCTGGGCGCGTGGCCCCGGCGGCGGAACAGTTCCAGCTTCTGCTTCAGGCTGTCGGGGATTTCCATCTCGCGGCACTGCTTCCACAGCGGCGCGTCGGTGCGAGTGTTGGCGTGGTAGTGCAGGATCAGGAAGTCGCGCACCCGGTCGTATTCCCGGTCGATCCGGCGGTTGAACTCGTCGACCAGGGCCGGCTCGACCCGCTTGCCCGGGAACAGCTTGAGCAGGTTCATGACCGCCGCCTGCACCAGGTAGATGCTGGTCGACTCCAGGGGCTCGAGGAAGCCGCTGGCCAGACCAGCGGCCATGACGTTGCGGGTCCAGGAGGCGGTGCGGCGGCCAGCCTTGAAGCGGATCTGCCGCGGCTCGTCCAGGGCTTCGCCGTCGAGCTGACCCATCAGGACGGCGGCGGCCTCGTCGTCGCTGATGTGGGCGCTGGAATAGACATAGCCGTTGCCCGAGCGGTGCTGCAGCGGGATGCGCCAGATCCAGCCGGCCTCGCGGGCGGTCGAGCGGGTGAAGGGCGTCAGGCGACCGCCGCGCGCGCAGGGCACGGCCCAGGCCCGATCGCAGGGCAGCCAGTGGCTCCAGTCCTCGAACGGGCTCTCCAGGGTCTGGCCGATCAGCAGGCCGCGAAAGCCGGTGCAGTCGACGAAGAAGTCGCCCTTGACCACCTCGCCCGAGGCCAGGGTGATGGAGGCGACGTCGCCCGACAGGCCGTCGCGGTTGACCGCCACGACCTTGCCCTCGGTCCGCTTCAGGCCCCGCCCCTCGGCGACCTTGCGCAGGAACTTGGCGTAGAGGCTGGCGTCGAAATGGTAGGCGTAGCTGTAGCTGGACTCGATCAGGCTGGGGTCGGGATTGGGAAATTCGAAGCGATCGGCCCGCGACGCGGCGATGGCGTAGGAGAACTCCTCGATGTCGAAGTCGTGGCCCGCCAGCCGCGCCCGGTTCCACTGCTGGTGGAAGGCCGCCCCACCCATGGCCTGGCCGTGGACGCCGAAGGGGTGGTGGTAGTTCGAGCCCTGGAAGCCCCAGTCGAGGAACTCGATGCCCAGCTTGAAGGTGCCGTTGGTGGCCCGCAGCATCTCGACCTCGTCGATGCCGACGAAGCGGTTGTAGTCGCGCATGGCCGGGATGGTGGCCTCGCCGACCCCGACCGTGGCGATGTCGTCGGACTCGACCAGCCGTACGCGGGCCTGATTGGGTCGCAGGCCGCTGACCAGGGCCGTGCCGACCATCCAGCCGGCGGTGCCGCCGCCGACGATGACGATGTCCAGAGGCTCGCCTGAGCTCATATCCGCCGTTCCACACCCCGTTACGGACGCCGGTTGGCCGGGCCCTTGTTCTTGCCGCAGATCCATCAGGAGTTGGGGCCGCACGTCAACGGTAAAGATCTGCCATTGGTCAGGCCCCTTGCCGATCGCACGCCCGCACCCCAGGGTGGCGCCCTTCGAGGGGGAGCCGGTGAAGCAGATTCGAGAAGCTGGCGCGGCCTCGCCCGAAGACCTGGCCGCCCTGACGACGGCGGCCGAGCCGGTGGTGATCCGGGGCCTCGCCTCGCACTGGCCAGTGGCCGAGGCGGGCCGCCGGGGTCATGGGGCGTTGTTCGACTACCTGTCGGGCTTCGACGCCGGCCAGTCGGTCGCCACGGTCTTCGCGCCCGCCGAGGCCGGCGGCCGGTTCTTCTATGGCGACGACCTGAAGACCCTGAACTTCCGGGGCGGCCGCGCCAGCCTGAGGAAGACCTTCGACTTCCTGGCCCAGCACGCCGAAAGCGACGAACAGGCGGCGCTTGCCGCCCAGTCGGTTCCGGCCTGGAACGCCCTGCCCGGCTTCGCGGAGGCCAATCCCCTGCCCCTGCTGGGACCGGAGATCGAGCCGCGCGTGTGGATCGGCAACCGGGTGATCGTCGCCGCCCACAACGATCCATACGAGAACATCGCCTGCGTGGCCGCCGGCCGCCGCCGCTTCACCCTGTTTCCGCCCGACCAGGTCGCCAACCTCTATGTCGGCCCGTTCGAGCACACCCCGGCCGGCGCGACGATCAGCCTGGTGGAGTTCGAGAACCCCGACCTGGAGCGTTTTCCCCGTTTCGCCCAAGCGCTGGAGACGGCCCAGACCGCAGAGCTGGAACCCGGCGACGCCATCTACGTGCCGTACCTGTGGTGGCACCACGTGCGCTCGCTCGACGCGGTCAACATGCTGGTGAACTACTGGTGGACGCCGCCCGCGCCGGGACGAGGCCTGGCCCGCGACGCCTTCCTGCACGCCATCCTCGCCCTGCGCGCCCTGCCCCCGGCCCATCGCGCGGCCTGGAAGGCGCTGCTGGACCACTACGTCTTCGGCGACGAAAACGACGCCAGCGCCCACCTGCCGATCGAGGCCCAGGGCATCCTTGGCGATCTGGACGAGACGGCCGGCCGCGAGGTGCTGACCGCCCTGTCGCGGGCCTTGGCCGAAGCCGCGGCGGCCAAGCGCAGCTAGCGACAGCCCTTGAACACACGGGACCGCCGGGACGTCTCGCCCACACCGCCGGGGCCGTGGAAGAACCGCTCGCCCCAGGGCGTCAATTTGCTGCCGTCGAAACCCTGAACGAGATCGAGATCGGCCACCTCGCGAGCGTTGCCCGACCACGACCACGCCAGGTAGCCGACACCCATCTCGCTCGCGAGACGGAAGATCGTGTCCTCGTCCACCGGCTCGCCATGATGGTCGGGACCGAACTCGCCGACCATCAGCGGCAGGCGCTGGTCGGCGAAGGCCTGGAGATAGGCTTTCACGGTCTCGCCGCGCCCGTAGACCTCGTACATGTGGACGTCGAAGACCACGTTCTTCAGCGGGTCGGCGGCGAACAGTTCGGCGGCGTGGTCGCGCATGGTCCCCGAGCGGTCCTGGCCGTAGTCGTGGCCGTCGATCACCAGAGTGTGGAGCAGGCCGGCCGCGCGCAGGGCGACGATGGCTGTGCGATGGGCCTCCAGCCAGAGCGAGGGCGTCGAGGTCCCGGCCGTCGGCTCGTTGCCGATATTAACCAGCACATAGTCCTCCTGGCCGCGCAGCACCGGCGCCAGGCTGACCCAATAGGCCACGGCCGAACCAATGTGGGCCGCCTTGGGCTCCAGGCCATAGCCGGTGGTGTCGTGAACCTCGAGAATCACCACCTGGCCGGCGCGCCTGGCCTTGGCGATGATCCGGCGGACGGTTCTCGGCGAGGTGCGCTTCCAGCGGGTTCCGTCGCTGATCACCACGCGGACCGTGTTGGAGCCCAGCGCCGCCGTCTCGCGGATCGCCTTGCCGGTGGCCCGTGCCCGCCAGGCGTGGGGAAGGTTGACGCCGCGCGCCAGGAAGACATCGCCGCAGGCGTCGACCAGCTTGCCGTCGCGCACCGAAAACCCGGCCAGGGCGGGGCTGGCGGACAGGAACACGGCCACAGCCGCTCCCGTCGCGGCCCATCGTGCGATGCCAGTCTTCAAGCCGTCCTCCCGTTCGTTGAACCGGACCGTGATCGCGTCGCCTCACTGGCGCAAGCTATAAAGAAAGCAAATTTACTTAATCTACACAGACCCAACCATGGCATGCTGGGCGCAAGGACGGTTTCGCCCTTGGCCCCACAGGTGTTAAGCCAGACCACAGATGAGCCAGTCGCCCAAAAGCCCCGCCCGCAAGACCTCGCAAGCCGGTCCCAGCCTGTCGGGCACGAATCTGGAGCGGGCCGGCGACTACAATCAGCGCGTCACCCTGCAGTCGATCCGCATCGGCGGCGCCAAGACCAAGCCCGAGATCGCCGCCCTCACCGGGCTGACGGTGCCGGCCATCACCAACATCACCAAGCGCCTGCTCGACGACGGTTTGATCCTGGAGGCCGGCAAGCTGCACGGCGGCCGAGGCCAGCCGGCCATGACCCTGGCGGTCAATCCGGACGGCTGCTTCTCGATCGGCCTCAACATCGACCGCGACCACGTCACCATCCTGCTGCTGGACTTCGCCGGCCAGGTGCGGGCGCGCACGACCTGGGAAGTGGCCTTCGCCGGGCCGGACGCCGTGGTCGAGTTCTTCGAGACCAACTGGAACGCCTTCCTGAAGACCAAGGGCGTGCAGGCCGACCGGATCATCGGCGTCGGCGTGGCCATGCCCGACGACATGGCCCGCGTGGACCTGCCCCATCGGCCGGACGAATACGGGGCCTGGAACACCGTCAACATTCGCGAGCTGCTGTCGCGCCGCCACGACCTGCCGGTGATGGTCGAGAACGACGCCGCCGCCGCGGCCCTGGGCGAGCTGCATTTCGGCCACGGCCTCAATGCGCCGAGCTTCTTCTACGTGCTGGTGACCTCTGGCCTGGGCGGTGGACTGGTGGTCGAGGGCGAGTATTTCCGCGGGGCCCAGGGGCGCAGCGGCGAGCTGGGCTTCCTGCCGGTGGCCTCCTCGCGCATCGACGCCGCCAGCCTGCAGGAGGCGGTGTCGCTGTCGGCCCTGGCCCAGTTCCTCGAAAACAACGGCTTCTCCATCGCCGCCCCCTCCGACCTCGAAACCCTGCCGTCCAAGGGCCAGGAGGCGATCGAGGCCTGGATCGACCTGGCCGCCGACCTGCTGGCCGGGCCGATGGTGGCCATCAGCTGCCTGATCAACCCGCAGGCCGTCTATATCGGCGGCCGGCTGCCCGAGAGCATCGTCGACCGCCTGGCCGCGGCCCTGCAAGCCAAGCTGGCGGCCATTCCCGGCGTGCCGGCCCTGGCCCCGGTGCAGCGCGCGGCCCTGGCGGCCGACGCCCCGGCCATGGGCGCGGCCATCCTGCCGATCATCGAACGCCTGCTGCCCTCGCGCGCGGCGCTGCAAAAGACCTGAGAGCCGACATGTCCGTAGAGATCGACGACCAGCTCGCCGCCGCCGCCTTCCGCCGTCTGGTGGAGCATCTGCGGCTGCGCACCGACGCCCAGAACGTCGACCTGATGGGCCTGGCCGGCTTCTGCCGCAACTGCCTTGCCGACTGGGTGCACGAGGCCTCCGATGGCACGCTCGGCAAGGATGCGGCCCGCGAGGCGATCTACGGCATGCCGCAGTCGGAGTGGAAGGCGAAGCACCAGGCGGCGGCCACGCCGGAGCAGCTGGCGCGCATGGAGGCCAGCGTGGCGCTGAACAGGCGGCTGCGGGGCGAGGCCTAGCCCTTTTCCGCTCTTACTCCGATCTCCCCCGCGAAGGCGGGGGCCCAAGCCGAGTCCAGAGCCACGCGCCGCGCCTAACCGGTTACCTCGGCTTGGATCCCCGCCTTCGCGGGGATGCTCGGTAGAATGGGCGAGGGCTAACCCAGCGCCGTCTTCACCGCCGCGAGGGCGACCGGCTCCATCACCGCATAGCCGGCCTGCGTAGGATGCACCTGGTCGTAGGCCAGGCCCGGCTTCATGCCCGCGCGGCCATCGTCCATCACCGCCGTGTAGTCGGCGAACACCGCCCCCTGCTCGGCGGCGAAGGCCTTGATCCAGGCGTTGAGGCGCGGGATCTCGACGTCCGGATACAGGGCCGGCTTCCAGGGATAGGTCGCGGCCGGGGTGATCGACCCCAGGATCACGCGGATCCCCGCCGCCTTGGCCAGGGCCACCATGGCCGAGAGGTTGTTGCGGGTCGCGACGGGGTCGAACGGACCGGTGTTGCCGGCGATGTCGTTGGTGCCGGCCAGGATGTGCACCGCCGCCGGCTTCAGGGCGACGACGTCGGGCGTGAACCGCAGCAGCATCTGCGGCGTCGTCTGGCCGCCAATGCCGCGCCCCAAGAACCCATTGTCGGCGAAGAAGCTCGGCCGCGCGTCCTTCCAGCCCTGGGTGATCGAGTCGCCAATGAACACGCAGCGGCGGCGCTCGACCGGCAAGGCCGCGTCGGTCGCGTTGGCGTCACGATAGCGGGCCAGCCACGGCCAGTCGGTGTGGAGCCGGACCTCCTCCTCGCTCGGCGGCGTCTGGGCCATGGCCAGGCCCGGCAGGGCGAGGCCAGCGGCGATCAGCAGGCGGCGGTTCATCGGACGGTCTCCACGCCAGGCTTAACGTTCCAGCCGCGCAGGGCAACCTTCGCCCCCTTGGTGCTGGCGGCGGCCGGATAGCGGATTTCGACCGTGCGGGTCTCGCCCGGCAGCAGCGAAACGTAGTTGTCGGAATAGTAGGCCGGCAGGATGCGGTTTCCCTTGGCGTCGACCAGGGTCAGCTTGGCGTTCAGGGCCGGGGCCGAGCCGGTGTTGGCCAGGGTGACCGTCACGACGCCCTCGCCTTTCGAAGCCTTGCCGGCCTTGGCCGCCAGGGTCACCGACTGGGCCGCCATCTCTGTCAGCCGCCGCTCGCCCGCGTCGTCGGCGCCGACCCAGTAGAGGTTCCGCGACAGCACCGCGCCGTCGGCGCCGGTCAGGTCGAGCCGAACCACCGCTGCCTCCCCCGTCTTGAGGCCCAGGTCCAACGTGCGCCCCGGCGCGACGGCGTTGGCGGCGACCTCGACGGCGTCGGTCTGGTCGCTCAGCACCTTGCCCGACAGGTCCAGCACCCGGGTCCGCAGCTTCGCGCCCGTCACCGGCGCGGTCGTGTTGTTGACCACCGCCAGGGCGTGATCGGCCAGGCTCATCTGCGCATGGACGCGCTCGGAGGCGGCCTTGGTCCCGTAGAAGGCGCCGTGGGTGTCGTAGTCGTGGCTGAGGATCTGCCACATCGTGCTGGGCCACGCCGGCTGGGTCATCCACAGCAGGCGGCCCGACGACTTGGTCCACAGCTCCTGGTTCATGCCCTCGAACATCGCCCGGTGGGTCTCGTAGTTCATCAGCTGGGCCTTGCGCTCGAAGTCTTCGAGGCTAGTCGGCGGGCCGAGCTTGCGGGCCATGGCGTCGATGAAGGTCTTGGTCGCGCCGTTACCGGTGGGATGCCAGTCGTGATAGGCCCAGGTGTCGCTGATCGGCCAGCGGTCGGGCGCGGGCACGGCCGCTTGGAAGGCCTCCAGCGTCGGGAACGACGGCGTGCCGACCTCGACCGAGAAGCCCTTGGCGTGGTCGCTAAAATAGGTTTCCGGCTCACGGTAGTTGTAGGGGCCGCTGTTTTGCAGGTTCACGCGGTTGGAGCTGCCGGTGTACCAGCGCGTCCCGTCCAGGTCGTGGACCAGGGCCTCCAGACCCTCGTTGAGGATCGGCTGCGGCACCCCCTCGTTGCGGCCGAACCACAGGGCGATCGAGGGGTGATTGCGGTAGCGGGCGATGACGTCGGCGGCGTTGTTGAGGAACAGCGGCACGTCCTGGGGCTCGAGCTGATAGTCCTGGGTCGAGGCCCAGAAGTCGTTCAGCACCAGCAGGCCGTACTCGTCGGCCAGGTCGTAGAACGGCTCCTCGGTGTTCTGGCCCACCCAGTTGCGGATGGTGTTGAGGCCCGCCTCCTTGTGCAGGCGGAAATAGGGCTCCAGGCGCTCGCGCTCGATGCGCTTGCGCCAGTCGTCCGTGCCCCAGTTGCCGCCGCGCGCGGCGATCTTCACGCCGTTGACCTTGAGCACGAGGTACGGGGCCAGCCCCGTCTCCGGCACGTCCTTGACGGCTTCCGAGGCGTCGCCCTGGGCGGTCAGCGAGGTCGCCCAGCCGTCGACCACCTTGCGGATGCCTTCATGGCTGCCGTCGGTGACGTCCTGGCCCAGCTGGCGGGCCTTGCTGAAATCGACCTCGACGCGGCGCAGGTGGCCGGTCGGGTTCATCAGCGACAGCTCGTAGGTGATCTGGCGAATGCCGAACCGCAGGCGCTTCTCGTCCGAGGCCTGGCCATCGACGAAGGCGGTCAGGACCAGGTCGTGCAGGGCCTGATCGCCATAGCCGTTGGGCCACCAGAGCTTGGGATTGGCGACGGCCAGCTGCGGAAACTCGGCCGGCGTCAGGCGAACGGTGGAAGCGCCGGGCGCCACGGTGATCGTCTTGCTGGCGCGGACGCCGTCGAAGGCGGCCGTGACCGTCGCCTGCACCGGACGGTCCGACAGGTTCTCGACCGGCGCGACGATCTCGATCTCGGCCAGGCTGTTGTCGGCTTTGGGCAGGGTGGTGACCACCTGCGGGTCGCCCAGGCGCGCATCGCCCGAGGCGTCCAGCACCACGTCCTGCCACAGGCCGGTGTTGCGGTCGCGGACGCTGGGGATCCAGTCCCAGCCTTCGCTGGCGACGAAGGTCGGGCCGTCCAGGGCCATCATGCCGCCGTTCTCGCCGACCCCGGCGGTCAGGGATTCCTCGTGCGCCAGGCCCGGATGCGGCGGCGGCGAGACCTTGACGGCCAGGACGTTGCCGGTCGGCTTCAGCTTGCCGGCGACGTCGAAGCGGCCGCGCACGAAAGCGCCCTTCATGTCGCCCAGCTTTTCGCCGTTCAGCCACACCTCGGCGGCGTAGTTGACGCCCTTGAAGGTCAGGCGCGGCCGCTTGCCGGCGACGGCGGCGGGCGCGTCGAAGGTGGTGCGATACCAGTAGGCCTGCTTGTTGAGGCTCTCGGGGATGGCGGTGTTGTTGAGGCCGTAGTCGGGGTCGGGATAGACGCCGCGGTCGACCAGGGTAGTCAGGACCGTGCCGGGCACGGTGGCGGCGTACCAGGCCTTGGCGTCGAAGCCGGCCGACGAGATCGCCGCGCCGCCCGCCTCGACCTTCGGGGCCTCGACCAGGCTCCAGCGCTTCAGCGTCCAGGCCGACGGGCCGGTCTCGACCAGGGCCGGACCGGCATAGGGCGGCTTGGCGACGGGGGCCGAGATCGCGCCCTTGCCCTGAGGCCGGGTCCAGGCTTCCTGGGGGCTGACCTGGCCGTACATCTGGCGCACCTGGACGGGCCAGGTCGGACTGCCGGTCTCGAACACGGTCAGCGGATCGGGCTTGCGGCCGGCCAGCGCCTTGACCTCGTCGGCCGACAGCGCCCGAGCCTCGGCGCGGAAGCTCGCCACCTGGCCCGCGAACGGCGCGAAGCCGGCGGCCTTGCGCGGGCCGAGGGCGACGGTGGCCGGGGTAGCGGCGGCCGGCGCCGTCCCCTGCCCGGCCGGCTGGCCGTCGACATAGAGGGTGACCTTAGCCCCGTCGGAGACCGCGGCCACGAACCGCCAGTCGCCTGGCTTGGGCGCTTGGCCGCCCTTGGTCTGAGCGCCGGCGGCAACGGCGGCGAAACCGTCTGGTCCGACCGCCAGGAAGCGGCCGCTGGCCGGATCGCCAATCCCCGCCGCCAGGGCCTGGCCCTCGAGCGGCTCGAAGACCTTCACCCAGGCCGACAGCGACCAGGGCGCGCCGGCCGGCAGGGTCTGGCCCTCGGCGGCGCCCGCCAGCGGCCGCGACAGGCCGTCGCCGCCGGCCGGAAGGTCAGCGTTATAGGGTCCCCAGCTCTGGGCCAGCGCGGCGGAGGCCAGCAGGGCCAGGGCGCAGCCGGCGAGCAGGCCGGGCCTCAAGGCGGACTTCGAGCGAACGTTCATCCTGTTTCCTCCGCGCGCGGCTTGGTCGCCGCTTGTTGCTGATGGTCTCTAGGGTCTGGTCAGGAACCGGCAGGCCGGCTCGTCGCCCTGCGCCACTCTCGGCCCGTCGGGGGCGAAGACGAGGCGGGCGCCGTCCCAGGTCGGCCAGGGCGGCAGGCCGGGCGGGTTCGGATCGCCAGTGCGGGCGAAGGCGGCCCAATAGGCCTGGATTGGCGGACGGCCCTCGGCGGGCCGGTCGAAGACGAAGGCCAGTTCGGACCCGTGGTGGACCTGCCCCTCGCCCGGCGACGGCGTCGCCAGCTCGTAGCGCCAGACCTTGCCGCCGGCTTTCTCGCGCAAGGCGGCGACGGAGGCGGCCGGGCAGCGGAACATGCGGTCGGTGGCCAGTTGCAACACGGCGTCGCCGCGCACCGGATCGGCGGCCGGCGGAGGATCCTGGTCGAGGCCGTACACGGCCATAACCTGCGGCGCCCTCGCCCCGAAGGTCTCGGCGGTCCAGGCCCGGGCCTGTTTGGGATCACCGCCGAACAGGGCGATCTCGCGGGCGCTGGAGCCGACGATCATCGGCTTGATCGTCGGATCGGCCAGCAATTGCTCCGGCGCCTCGGGCAGCACCGCGCCGTCGACCACCGCCTGAGTCCAGATGAAGCCCTGGTCGTCGATCGGGGCTTTCAGGGTCTCGGCGGCCTTCAGCAGGTCCGCGCCAGAGACCTTGCGCAGGTCGGCCAGCGACCGAGCGTGGACGGCGCGCGCCAGCTGGCCGCCGATCGCCTCGTTTTGCTTCAGGCTGCGTGGCGCGAAGCCGAAGCCCGGCAGGCCGCTTTGCAGGATCCCCCGCGCGAACAGGCCCTTGGCCTGGGGCGCCAGCATTACCAGCCCCACGTCCTGGCCGCCAGCCGAGTGGCCGAACAGGGTGACGTTGGCCGGATCGCCGCCGAAGGCCTCGATATTGTCCTGCACCCAGCGCAGCGCCGCGATCAGGTCCATCAGGGCGTAGTTGCCCGAGGCCCCGCCCTGTTCCCGGGTCAGCCCCGGATGCGACAGGAAGCCGAACACGCCGAGCCGATACTGCACGCTGACCAGGATGACGCTCTGGTCGACCAGGCTCGACTCCACCGTGCCCGCGCCGGAGCCGGCGTGGTTGGCCCCGCCGTGGACCCAGACCATGACCGGCAGACGCGCGTCGGCCGCATGCTTGGGCGCGCGGATGTCGAGATAGAGGCAGTCCTCGCTGGACCGCGCCGCGTCGACGGCGTTCCAGCCGCGCGAGGTCTGAAGACAGGCTGGACCGGATTTCAGGGCCGGTCGATCTCCGGTCCAGGCAGCAGGAGCTTGCGGCGCCTTCCAGCGCAGATCGCCGACCGGTGGCCGGGCGAAGGGAACGCCGAGGAAGGCCGTGCTGGCGTCAGCGCGCTGCTCGCCGACCAGCACGCCGGCCTTGGTCGAGACCTGCACAGGCTCGGCGACGGCCTGAGCTGCCAGCGCTGTCAGAAGCGCCGCGAAAAGGAGGCGGGGCGTCCGCATGGCGCGCCCCCTCCTCCCCCTGCCGTCAGGCGGCGACATCGTTGGCCCAGTCGGCCTGGGTCCACAGCCGGGCCGCGCCGCGCACGCCCGAGGAGTCGCCCCAGCGCGCCTTGACGATGCGGCTCTCCCAGCGGTCGGTGAAGACGTGCGGGCCGACCAGGGCCGGCAGGCGGTCGTACAGCAGGTCGACGTTGGACATGCCGCCGCCCAGCACGAAGACGTCCGGATCGACGATGTCGGCGATCACCGCCAGGCCGCGCGACAGGCGGTCGAGATAGCGGTCGAGCGCGCCCGTGGCGACGGGATCGCCGGCCGTCGCCGCCTCGACGATGGCCGCGCCGTTCAGGTCGGCGGCCCCGCCGTGTTCGCGGAAGTCGCGGCCGAAACCCGTGCCCGAGATCCAGGTCTCCAGGCAGCCATGACGGCCGCACCAGCATTGCGGGCCGGGGCTTTCCTCGGCCTTGGGCCAGGGTAGCGGGATGTGGCCCCACTCGCCGGCCACGCCGTTGCCGCCGTCGACCAGCTTGCCGTCGACCACCAGGCCGCCGCCGCAGCCGGTGCCGATGATCACGGCGAAGGTCACCCGCGCCCCAGCGGCCGCGCCGTCGGTGGCCTCGGACAGGGCCAGGCAGTTGGCGTCATTGGCCAGGCGCACCGGTCGTTCGAGCGCGACCTCGAGGTCCTCGCGGAACCGGCGGCCGTTCAGATAGGTGGTGTTGGCGTTGCGCACGAGGCCGGTGCGCGGCGACACCGAGCCCGGCGCCCCGACGCCGATCGAGCCACGACCGCCGGCCGCCTGCTCGGTGCGGGCCACCAGGTCGCGGACCGCGGCCAGGGCCGAGTCGTAGTCGCCCGGCGTCGGCGTGCGGAGCGTCGACAGCACGCGACCGTCTGACGACAGGGCCGCCGCCTCGATCTTGGTTCCGCCGAAATCGATCCCGATCTGGATCACCCAACACTCCCTTGTCGCGGCGACCGCCCGCCGCTTTCGTCGCCGAGGCTTACCTTGCGTCCAGCGCCCGCGCCACAAATAAAAAAACGCTTTTTATTTATTCATGCCGCCGGTTACGGCGTTACCGTGACCATCACCACGCCGTGCGGCGCGACGTGCGCCGAATAGCCGCCCTTGCGTACGCCCAGGTCCTTGGCCGCCCACAGATCGCGCAGCTTGGCCGGCACGGTCGCCGGATAGTCGAGCATGGTCCAGTCGACGCGGATCGGCGCGGCGGTCTTGCCACGATTGAGCAGCACCACCGCCCGGCCGCCACCCTTCAGCGGGCGCGCCCAGACCTCAAGGTCGCCCTGCTTGGAGACCCGCCGGGCCTGCACACCGAGGGCGTCCTGGTCGATGGCGACGACCTCCTTGTTGGTCAGTATCGCCTTGGTGTCGGCGTCCATGTGGCCGATGTCGTTGCCGGCGATCAGCGGCGCGGCCAGCATGGCCCACAGGCTGAAGTGCGAGCGGTATTCCTCGGTGGTCATGCCGCCGTTACCGACCTCCAGCATGTCCGGATCGTTCCAGTGGCCCGGCTTGGCGAAGGGCTGGAGCTCGGCCTGCTTGTCGAGGATGTTGAGCATCCCCAGGCTGTAGTCCTTCACGCCCTCCCAGGCGTCGTAGATGTCGCCGGTGGTGCGCCAGAGGTTGCCGACCGAGGCGCCCCAAAGCCAGGGCTTGGAATGACCCCACTCGCAGATCGAGAAGACGATGTCGCGGCCCGTGGCCTGCAGGGCTGCCGACATGATGTAGTAGGACGATGGTGCGTCCTGGGTGCCGGCCATGCACCAGTCGTACTTCAGGTAGTCGACGCCCCAGGCCGCGTACTGGCGGGCGTCCTGGTACTCGAAGCCGCGGCTGCCGGGCCGGCCGGCGCAGGTCTTCAGGCCGGCGTCGGAATAGATGCCGAACTTCAGCCCCTTGGAGTGGATGTAGTCGCCCAGGGCCTTCATGCCGCTCGGGAAGCGCTTGGCGTCGGGCTGGATGTCGCCGCGCTCGTCGCGAGCGCCGTGCCAGCAGTCGTCGATGACCACGTACTCGTAGCCCGCGTCCTTCATGCCCGACGAGACCATGGCGTCGGCCATGCGCTTGATCAGGGTCTCGTCGACATTGCAGCCGAACTTGTTCCAGCTGTTCCAGCCCATCGGCGGGGTGCGCGCCAGGCCGTTGTCGGGCAGCGGCGGCGGCGGATCGTCGGCCAGGGCGGGCATCGCGGCGATCAGCAGGGCGGCGGCCGCCAGGGTCGAGACGAGGCGCTTCATGGGCTCACGCTGAATGAAGGGGAGGAAGAAAAAGCGGCCCGCCGATCCCTTGGCTCCCGCGTGCAGGATTCTTGGGAAAGGCGCGGGTGAACCGGCAGGCCGCGAGGCGACGAAGGCCTCAGTCGTTTCGGCGGGAAGAAAGGCTCGGTTCGGACGCGTCAGGGCTGTGCCTGAAATTCATGGTTCCCTCCCTGGTCCTGAATCACGGCGTCGAGGCCGTATCCGGATCGCTTGAAGGGCAGTCTTCACGGCGAAGTGCTCGCCGTCAATTGAATAAGTAAATTTGTTTTTTGTTTTGTGCGAGCCGGCCGTCAGCGGGCGTAGACAAGACCCAGGCGCAGGCTGCGCGGCGCGTCGTAGCTGGTGACCCCGTCGCCGGTGCGGCCGGTGGCGACCTCGGCGTCGATGGCGTTCCGCAAATCCAGCTCCAGGCGGGTCGAGCGGCTGATGACGTAGCGGGCCGACAGGTTCAGGGTCGTCGCCGCCGGCAAGCGCCGGGTGTTGAGGTCGTCGTCGAACCGCGCGCCTTCGTGGCGGGCGGCGAGGAAGAGGTCGAGGCGCGAGCTGGCCTTCCACTCCAGGCCGGCCGAGGCGGCCAGGCGCGGGGCCTGGGCCGGGCGCAGGCCGGTCAGCTGCGGGGCGTCCGCGCCGCCGTCGACCTCGGCGTCGGTGGCCATGACCGCGCCGGTCAGAACCCAGCGCTCGGACAGGTTGGCGCGGCCTTCCAGCTCCAGCCCGACGGCGTCGATGCGGCCGACGTTCCGGCGCTGGCGCAGCACGCCGCCGGCCGGGATGAAGCCCGCCGTCGGGAAGGTCCCCGGCCCCTGGCCGATCGTGACGTTGGCGACGGGATCCTCCAGCCTGTTGACGAACAGGGTGGCGGTCAGGCTGCCCGCCCCGCCCTCCAGGCCCCCGCCGGCTTCCAGGCCATAGAGCCGCTCGGGCTTGAGCGCGGAATTGGCCTCGGTGACGTCGTTGCCGACCCGGAACGGGCGGTGCAGCTCGTTGAGGCTGGGCGGGCGGAAGCCGGCATAGGCGGCGGCGCGCAGGAAGCCGGGGCCAAGATCGCGGCGCAGGCCGATGCGGCCCGTCGGCGTGGTCGTGCTGCGGCCGGCGAGATGCGCGTCGAGGGTCACCGCGCCGGTCTGGGCGTCGGTCTCGTGGCGGCGGGCGTCGAAGGCGCGCCAGGCGTCCAGGCGCAGGTCGCCGGTGACCAGCCAGGCCCCTTGCGTCCAGCTGGCGTCGGCATAGACCCCGGCCGTGGTCGTGCGGCCGCCGGCCTCGCGCAGGCGGGTGAACTGGCCCGACATGTAGCGGAAGCGCTCGTGGGTCTCGCCCTCGGCGGCGCGGACGTCGGCGCCCAGCTCCCATTCGACGAGGCCGCGCACGCCGCGCAGGGCGGCGTTGAAGCCGAGGCCATAGGCCGGGGTCTCGTACTGGTCGTTGGCGGGGGTCGTCGAGACGCGGCCCGTGGCGACGGCGACCGAGCGGTTCTGGAGGTCGCTGACCAGGCTCCAGGCCTGCAGCCGCCAGCCCTTGCGGCCTTCGGACGGGGCCTGAGCCAAGGTCAGGCTGGCCTGGGCGCCGCGGGTGCGGGCGTCGGCGCCGACCAGGCCCGAGCGGCGGTTCTCGTCATAGACGGCCAGGCGCGCGGCCATCGCCGGACCGGAGGTGAGACGGGCGTCGTAGCGCAGGGCGGCGGTCCAGGTCTGCATCGCCAGGGCCTCGTCGGCCGCGCCGCGCCCTTCGCGCACCGGGGTCCAGCCGCCGGAACGCTCGCCCGAGACGCTGGCCAGGAAACCGCCCTGTCCCGCCGTGACCGCCGCGCGGCGATAGCCCAGGCTCCCGGCCTCGACGCCCGCTTCGAGCACCGGCGCGCCGCCGTCGCGGCCGGTCAGGGCGACGACGCCGGTCAGGGCCCCCGCGCCATAGGCCTGAGCCCCGGCCCCGCGCACGATGCGGACGTCCTGGATGGTCTCGGACGGCAGGCCGCTCCAGATCACCCAGCCGCCGAACGGGTCGTTCTGCGGCACGCCGTCGAGGGTGACCAGCGCCCGGCCCGCGCCCGACGGGGCGATGGCGCGCAGCGACAGGCCCTGGGTCGTGGGATTGGCCGCCAGGCTGGAGGTGCGACGGAACAGCGAGACGCCGGGCGAGCGCGACAGCTGCTCGTCGAGGCGCGTCGAGCGGGCCCAGACCGGATCGGCCAGGGCGGTGATGGCGAAGGCCCCCTCCCCCGCCGACGGCGGCAGGCGCGCTCCGGTGACGATGACTTCCGAAACGGGCGCGGCCTCGAGGGGGACGTCGAACATGCAGGCTCCGAAACGGACGAGAGAGTCGGCGCAGCCTATCGATGCGTCGGCGCAAGGAAACGCCCGAGTGGCGGAAAGGCTCTGGTCGTCATCAATCCGTTTTGAAATCGTCGCATAAGCCCTCGCGCGCCGCTCTAGGCTGGCGACGTTCAGGCCCGACCAGGCCTTCACGACCCGGGGACCCGCAGAATGACCCATCTTCGTGCCAGCGCCGCAGTCGGCGTGCTCGCCTTCCTGCTGGGAACCGGATCGGCCCTGGCCCAGGCGCCCGCCGTCGCCCCCGTGGTCTCCACCGCCCCCACCGTCGAAGGCGGCGCCAACGGCGTGGCCCTGATCCGCAACCCGGCCGCGCCGGACAAGAGCCTGATCGCCGCCACCGGCGAAGGCGGCGGGCTGGAGTTCTACGGCCTCGACGGCCAGCGGGTCGGCGCGGTCGCCGGCGGCGAGGTCTATGGCGTCGACGTGCGCGAGCACGAGGGCAAGCCACTGCTGGCCCTGCTGGACCGCAAGGGCGGCCGCCTGCGCCTGGCGGCCTACGACTTCGCCAGCGGCCAGGCGGCCAATCTCGACGCCAAGCCGCTGACGCTGGACTATGCCGGCGAAGGCGTCTGCCTCTATCGCGGGGCCCGCGACCGCTCGCTCTACGCCTTCACCCTGGGCGTGGCCGGGCAGTTGGACCAGTGGCTGCTGTTCGCCACCGCCGACGGCAAGCTGGACGGCCGCATCGTGCGCCGCCTGCACCTGTCGTCCGAGGCCAAGTACTGCGTCGCCGACGACGCGACCGGCGCGCTCTACGTCGCCCAGGAGGCGGTGGGCATCTGGCGCTACGACGCCGATCCGGAGTCCGATCCGGTCCCGACCCTGATCGACGCCAACCGCCTGGGCCAGATCGCCGGCGAGGTGGCCGGCCTGGCCCTGGTCGACGGCGGCGACAGCGCCCGCTTCCTGGTGGCCGCCAACGCCACGGCCGGCGACTACGCCGTCTATGACCGCGCCAAGGACGACGCCTATGTCGGCGCCTTCGCGATCAAGGCCGGCGAACAGGCCGCCGTCGAAGGTCCTTCGGGCCTTTTCGCGACCCGCGCTCCCCTTGGCGCCTCTCTGCCGGCCGGGGCCCTGGTGGTCGCCGACGACCGCAAGGCCGGGGCCAACGCCAAGGTCGTGTCGTGGGCCGACATTGCCGCCGGGCTTAAGCTGGCGAGCGGCGACGCGGCCGGCTCCAAGCCCGCCGCCAGCTTCGCCACCGTGCGCCCGACAATGGAGACCCTGCCGGTCGATCACGACGGCGACGCGGCCGACGATCCGGCGATCTGGGCCAATCCCGCCGATCCGGCCAAGAGCGCCATCATCGCCACCGACAAGAAGGGCGGCCTGCTGGTCTACGACCTGGCCGGCAAGCCCCTGCAGTACCTGGCCGACGGCAAGATGAACAATGTCGACCTGCGCGCGGGCTTCAAGCTGGTCGGACGCGAGACGGTGCTGGTCACCGCCAGCGACCGCACCCACAAGTCGATCGCCATCTACACGCTGGACCCGGCGACCCGGCAGCTGACCTCGGTCGCCGACGGCGTCCAGGCCACGGGGCTGTCGGACCCCTACGGCCTTTGCATGTACCGCGGCCGCAAGGGCGCGACCTATGTGTTCATCAGCGATCCAGACGGCCTGGTGCGGCAGTGGAAGCTGGTGGCGCAGGCCAACGGCAAGGTCCGGGCCGTCCAAGTGCGCGACGTGAAATTCGACACCCAGACCGAGGGCTGCGTCGCCGACGACGAGACCGGCGCGCTGTACGTGGCCGAGGAAGACGTCGCCCTGTGGAAGCTGGGCGCCGAGCCGTCGGACAACCGCGCGCCCAAGGCCGTCGACCGGGTGGCCTCCAACCCGGCCCTGAAGGACGACCTGGAAGGGATCGGCCTTTACGCGCAGGCCGGCGGCAAGGGCTATCTGGTGCTCTCCAGCCAGGGCAACAACAGCTACGCCGTCTATCGCCGCGAGGGCGACAACGCCTATGTCGGCAGCTTCGCGGCGGTGGCCGACGGGGCCAAGGGCATCGACGGCATCTCCGAGACCGACGGCCTGGACGTCACCAGCGCCTCGCTCGGCGCAGGCCTGGAAGGCGGCGCCTTCGTCGCCCAGGACGGCCGCAACGTCTTCCCGCCGGAGCACCAGAACTTCAAGCTGGTGCCGTGGTCGGCGATCGCCGGGGCGTTGGGTCTCAAATGATCCTTCTCCCCTTGCGGGAGAAGGTGGCGACCGGTCGCAAGGAACCTCCCCCTGTGGGGGAGGCGATCGCGAAGCGATCGGTGGGGGGAGTTGGTGCGAGATTGGCCGACGCCTCGGAAGCTGAGAACGTCCCCCCACCGGCCTTCGGCCGCCTCCCCCACGGGGGGAGGTTCCTTAGACGCGCGACTTCTCATGCTCACGCGGTGAACCGCTGAGTTGATTGGAGAGGGCGCGGGGCGTCCGGGCGACGCCCGGAGGTGTGAGTTTTAAGTACCGTTTCGACGAAGCTCTGACGCCCCGCGCGATCGTTGAACCTCAGGCCGGGACGCGCGGGCCTCTTCCGCCCTGTGCCCCTTCCCCATGCAATGCGCCCCGTTTCTTGGCGGCCAGGCGTGCATGCGGCGCGGACCCTCGGACGGGCGGGAGGCCAATGTCGGCGGCCTCCCGATGGATGGGTTTACGTCCCCCATCCTCATTTAAGCCGTTCGGCCCTGCTCTCGCAGCTCCGGCGGCCCCGCTCGATCGCATCGTCGTCGCACGCTTCGGGCCGGATCCTTGCGCCCTCTCCCTGCGACGGGACAGCTGTGATTATGCCGGCGGTTTCGACGCGTCTGATCCAGGGGCGTGAGAAAGTTGTAGGACGTTGATCGGGCTGAGGTTTGTCGGACAGCCAACGGGGATCCAGCCTCGTCTGTCCCCGTCCGCCAACCCTAAACCCTAAAAACCCCCGCGAAAGCGGGGGCCCAGGTGTTTTATCGTCGAGCGCGGTGGGTGGCAGAAAAAGCCTGGGTCCCCGCTTTCGCGGGGATTTTACGGAGGAAGGATAGGGGATGGGACCGCGGGCGGCGTAACCCCTCACCCTCCCAGGCTATCGCCTGGGCCCCTCCCTCTCCCTCTGGGAGAGGGTCAGAAAACTCAAAGCCCGAAGATCCGGGCGCGGAGCAGGTCGCCTTGGGCGGTGAAGGCCGCGTCGCGGCGGTCGGGGTCGCCGAAGCGGTGGGTGGAAATCAGGCCGCCCATCAGGGTGGACCAGACCATGGCGTCCAGGCCGTCGGCGTCGTTGACGCCCTGGCGGCGGAGCATGCGCATCGAGGTGGCGCCGCGAGTGGCGCGGACGGCGGCGGCCAGCGGCAGCAGGGTCGGCTCGCGGGCGGCGGCCAGTTGCAGGGCGCCGAGCGCCCGGACCCGTTCGGAGAAACCGCCGGCCGGCGCCATGACGCTGGCCACACCGGCGACGCCGGCGTCCGCCGAGGCCAGGACCTCGGCGCGGACCTGGCGGTGCAGCTCGACCATCGCCGCCTCGACGAGGTCGGCCTTGGTGCGGAAGAAGTAGGTGGTGGCGGCCAGAGACACCCCGGCCCGGGCGGCGACGTCGCGCTGGGTCAGGCGATGGACGCCGCGCTCGGCGATGCCGGCGATGGCGGCCTCGACGATGCGCCGGGCGGTGTCGTTGGCGTGGGCGCGCTCGGGCAGGACCTCGTCGGGGGCCGGCCCCGCCGGGCAGGGCTCGATCTCGGCGCGCGACAGGCGCGCGCCCAGGCGCCGGAAGGCCGGGGCCAGCCACAGCAGGCGCTCGCCGGCGTCGGGCTCGACGTGCAGCAGGCCCAGCAGGCCCGACGCCAGGCCGGCCCAGCCGTCGGCGGCTTCCTGCGGCGCGCCCAGGGCCAGGGCCGTCTCGCGCCAGAAGGCGAACTCGGCCAGGCTGCCCTCCCCGGCGCCGGCGCGGAGTTCGGCGTCGCCGCCAACCTCGGCCTCGATCTCGAACTCGCCCAGCAGCACCAGGCCCAGGCGGCCTGTCTCCAGCCGTTCGGCGACCAGCAGGGTCAGGCGGTCGGCGAGGCTGGCCCAACGCGGGCCGCGATCCAGGCGCAGGGCCGCGCGCTGATCGGCGGCGTGAGCGACGGCCAGGGC
Source organism: Caulobacter hibisci (assembly GCF_016135805.1). Classification (GTDB taxonomy): domain Bacteria; phylum Pseudomonadota; class Alphaproteobacteria; order Caulobacterales; family Caulobacteraceae; genus Caulobacter; species Caulobacter hibisci. The sequence continues at coordinate 61,360 of NZ_JADWOX010000002.1, read as the reverse complement.
CTGGATCCGTCGCAGGAAGCCGCCGCGATCGCCGAAATGATAGTTCACGGCCGAGGCCGCCGCGCCGGCGCGGGCGGCGGCGGTGCGCGCGGTCACGGCCCCGAGCCCGTCTTCCAGGGCGATGCGGAAACCCGCTTCGGCCAGTTGGGCGGCGGAATCTAGGTCGAGGACGGCCATGCCCGTGTGTGGCTGGACAAGCGTTCAAACGCAAGTCTGGACAAGCGTTCAAGTTGCGGGGCGACAAACGCACCCTCACCACGCCGAACGTCTGAAAATAGCCTTTAAAATCAGAGTAATTTCGCGATCTACAACAATCCGTCGCGGAAATTTCACGACAGCTTCACACGGTACATTCGTTCGAATTGCTATCCGCCCCCTCATCATTACCGAGGGGAGCCACCAATGATCCGCGCCAGCCGAGGGGCCGCCAGGGCCCTGCTGCTTTCGACCGCCGCCATCCTGACCCTGCCGGCCGCCGCCCACGCGGCCGACGCCGCCCAGCCCGCCGCCGCCGTGGCGCTGGCCATGGCCACTGGCCGGGTGATCGGCGTCGACGGGACCTATCTGGTCGCCGCCGAGGTGTCCGCGCCGCAGCTGGGCCTGCGCACCACCACCGACCGCGAAGGCCGCTTCACCCTGGCCCTGCCGGCCGGGCCGCAGAAGCTGGTCGTGCGCTATCCGGGCCTGGCCGACCGCAGCGTCGAGGCCGAGGCCGGCGCGGGGCCGATCGAGATCAGCTACGCCGACGACTCGGCGATCGAGGCCGTCATCGTCACCGGCCCGATCCTCGGCTCGCAGGCCGCGGCCATCGCCCAGCAGCGCGCCGCCGACAACATCATGAGCGTGATCGCCGCCGACGCCATCGGCCGCTTCCCCGACCAGTCGGCCGCCGCCGCCCTGTCGCGCGTGCCGGGCGTGGCCATCGAGCGCGACCAGGGCCAGGAGCGCTATGTCCAGCTGCGCGGCGCGCCCGAGCGCTGGACCGTGGTGTCGATCGACGGGATGAACGTGCTGGGCGCCGAGGAGCGGGTGTTCCGCTTCGACTCCGTGCCGGCCGTGGTCATCCAGACCATGGAGGTCAACAAGACCCTGACGCCGGACCAGCCGGCCGAGGCCCTGGCGGGCCGCATCAACATCGTCACCGCCTCGCCCTTCGACCGCGACGGCGGCCACGTCTCGGGCGACATCGGCTATGGCGAGATGGCCCTGGGCGATGGCCCGCAGCGCCAGGGCTCGATCCGCGGCAGCTGGTCGGACGATCGCTTCGGCGTGGTGATGGCCCTGGCCCACTATCGCCGCAACCAGACCACCGACAACCGCGAGATCACCTGGAACCGCGACGGCGACCTCAACACCGCCGACGACTTCAGCTTCCGTTCGTATCGCCTGGAGCGCGAGAACAACGCCGCCCAGCTGGGCCTGGAATATCGCCCCGAGAGCGGCGGCCGGATCTTCTTCAACACGCTGTATTCGGAGTTCATCGACCGCGAGCAGCGTAACCAGTACGACTTCCAGCTCTCGCGCGCCGGAACCCAGACCGCCGCCAACCGCGGCGCCGACAGCGGCTTCGTCGACGGCGCGGCCTATTCGTCGAGCTTCGAATACGGCCGCTACTACAGCGACACCTTCACCAACACCCTGGGCGGCGACCACAGCTGGGCCGACACCGACATCAAGTGGCGGCTGAACTACACCCACACCGACGCGGGCGCCTATCTGCCGCTGATCCAGCAGTATTTCGGCCGCCTGTCGCTGGTCTATAGCGGCGCGACCTCGGGCGTTCCGGACCTCGACCTCTATACGACCAACCGTTCGGGCACGACCTACAGCCGCGGGACGGCGCTGTCGGCCCTGCCGCAGACCGGCTCGCAGTACGACGTCTTCATCCCGATCGTCTATTCGACCGACACCGACGCCTGGACCGGCCAGCTGGATATCGCCCGCGACTGGACCTCGCTTGGCGCCGAGGCGACCTTCAAGGCCGGCGCCAAGCTGGACATGCGCAAGGCCAGCGGCAACACCTTCTCGGGCGTCGGCACGACCCCGGTGCTGCAGAGCCTGGCGGCCCAGACCGGCGGGACCTGGAGCGTCACGCCGCGCATCACCAACGCCCAGTGGACCAGCGACTTCGCCCGCGGCTGGGGCGTGACGCAGATCGACAACATCGGCCTGCGCGCCGATCTCGACGCCCTGCTGGCCAAGGCCACGGCGGCGGGCCTCTACAAGTCGTCCTCGGCCGTCCAGGCCTATGACCGCTTCGCCGTCGACGAGAACATCCTGTCGGCTTACGCCCAGAACAAGTGGACCCTGGGCAAGTGGGAAGTGCTGACCGGCCTGCGGGTCGAGAGCGCCGACATCGAGAGCCGCGGGGCCGTGATCAACGGTACGGTGCAGACGCCGCTGACCGTGCAGCAGAGCTACACCGACGTCTTCCCCAGCCTGCACGTCAACTACGAGGTCACCGACGACATCCAGGCCCGCTTCGCCCTGATCAGCGGCATCGCCCGGCCCTCGTTCGGCGAGATCCGCACCAGCGTGGCGGTCAACGACACCTCCGAGACGGTCACCGGCGGCAATCCGGACCTTAAGCCCGAGCGGGCCTTCGGCTTCGACACGGCGCTGGAATGGTACCTGCCGGGCGCGGGCCTGCTGTCGGCCTCGGCCTTCTATCGCCGCATCGACGACGTGCTCTACGACAGCAGCGCGCTGATCCGCGACGACCGCTACGACGTCGGCCTGCTGGACCGCACCGGCTACACCTACACCACCACGATGAACGGCTCGGACGGCAAGATGGCCGGCATCGAGTTCGCCTACATGCAGCAATGGCGGTTCCTGCCGGGTCCGCTGAGCGGCTTCGGCTTCCAGGGCAACCTGACCTTCCTGGACGGCGAATTCACCACGCCCGAGGGGATCAAGAGCGCCTTCCCGGGCCTGTCGGACCGGCTGCTGAACGCCTCGCTGTTCTACGAAAAGTACGGCCTGTCGGCGCGACTGTCCTACCAGTGGCGCAACGACTGGCTGGACGAGGCCAACATCGACGCCACCGACCAGACCTACTGGGCGGCCACCGAGCAGCTGGACCTGTCGCTGCGCTACCAGCTCCGCGACGGCATCACCGTCTATTTCGACGCCAGCAACCTCACTGACGAAGTGGGCCAACGCTACCAGGGCCACGCCAACCGTCCCGTCGAGACCGAGGGCGTCGGCCGTCGGTTCATGGGCGGCGTGCGCTTCAACTTCTGATCCGGGACGAGAAAACCATGATGATCCGCAATCTGCTGACGGCCGCCTGCGCGGCGGCCGTCCTCGCCGCCCCGGCCGTTCAGGCCCGCACCGCGCCGGCTCAGGTGACCGAGGCCTCGGTCGTGCTGAAGGACGGGACCTACCAGGTCGCCTGGAAGACCAGCCGCCCCGGCGCGCCGGTGGACCTCTATGTGTCGGGCTCGCCCAGCGCGCCGCTGAAGGCCATGCGCAAGCTGGCCGACAACGACACGGACGGCGCGGCGGCGGTGACCGCCGCCCAGGCCGGCGCGGCCCGCCCCTACTTCTATGTCGTGGCCGACGGGGCCAAGACCGGCCTGCGCGCCGCCACCCGCGTGGTGCCGCTGGAAGGCGCGGCCAATTTCCGCGACCTGGGCGGCTATGCGACGGCGAACGGCAAGCACGTGCGCTGGGGCCAGGTGTTCCGCTCCAACGGCCTGTCGGCCCTGACCGACGCCGACTACAAGACCGTCGGCGACCTGGACGTGCGCCTCGTCTGCGACCTGCGCACCGACCAGGAACGCAAGACCCAGCCCACCGTCTGGCGCGGCGGCAAGGCCGTGCCGGTGTTCCTGAACTCGCCCAAGGGCGCGCTGGACATGGACATGCGGGCCCTGTTCGGCGCCGGGCCGCCGAGCGCCGAGGCGGTGCGAGCCAACTTCATCGGCTTCTACAAGCTGATGCCGGACGCCTATGCCGACGAGTACCGGGCGATGTTCGACAAGCTGTTGGCGGGCGATGCGCCGATGCTGGTGCACTGCTCGGCCGGCAAGGACCGCACGGGCGTGGCCTCGGCCCTGATCCTCACCGCCCTGGGCGTGCCGCGCCCGACGGTGACCGCCGACTACGCGATGAGCGAGACCCTGCTCAACACCGCCGACGCCCGCCGGGCCATGGCGGCCGGCGCCAAGGCCGACGATCCGAACGCGGCGATGTTCGCCCGGCTGCCGCCGGAGATCACCCGCGTGCTGATGCGCACCGATCCGGCCTATGTCGAGGCGGCGCTGGAAGCGATCGAGCAGAAGTACGGCTCGGTCGAGGCCTATCTGGACAAGGTGCTGGGCGTCGACGCCAAGGACCTGGCGGCCCTGCGGGCGCGCTATCTCGAATAGCCATTCCCGCATGATGAGAATGGTGTTCAATTTGTGAGTAGCCAATCCTCCAGATCGCCCTATGGTCTGACCAATTCGACCAAGCTGCCTGACAGCTAAGCGATCTGGAGGACATCATGCGGCTGGCGTCGTTTCTCGTCGGTCTGGCGCTGGCCGTATTGGCCACCAGCGCCCAGGCGCAGTGGGTGGTCGACAAGGCCTCGCCCGACGCCTTTGCGATCGCCGGCGCCGAAATCCTCCATTCCGAAACCGACTTTCCCGTCGTGGGCCTGGCCGCCCAGGACCTGCGGGACGACCTGGCGGCCGTCACCGGCAAGCCCCCTCGCCTCTCGACCGGCGCGCCCTCGGGCAAGACCGCCATCGTCGTCGGCACGCTGGGCAGGAACCCGTTGATCGACGGCCTGGTGCGGGACGGCCGGCTGAAGGTCGGCGACCTTTCGGGCGCCTGGGAGAGCTTCGTCATCGCCGTGGTAGACAGGCCCGCCCCGGGCCTGGACAAGGCCCTGGTGATCGTCGGCTCGGACCGCCGGGGCGCGGCCTACGGCGTCTACGAACTCAGCCGCGCGGCCGGGGTCTCGCCCTGGACCTGGTGGGCCGACGTCAAGCCGCGCCGGCGCAAGGCGCTGTACGTCGCGGCCGACACCCGCCGCTTCGGCCCGCCGTCGGTGAAATACCGCGGGATCTTCATCAACGACGAGGACTGGGGCCTGCAGCCCTGGGCGGCCAAGACCTTCGATCCGGCCTATGGCGACATCGGCCCGAAGACCTACGAGAAGGTGTTCCAGCTGCTGCTGCGGCTGAAGGCCAACACCCTGTGGCCGGCCATGCACGAGGTGACCAAGCCGTTCAACGCCGATCCGACCAATGCGGCGCTGGCCGACCGCTGGGGGATCGTCATGGGCTCGTCCCACGCCGAGCCGATGCTGCGCAACAATGTCGGCGAGTGGAAGGCCGGTGCGCAGGCCTACAACTACGCGACCAACCGCCAGGGCGTGCTGGACTACTGGCGCGAGCGGACCAAGGCCAACGGCGGCTATGAGAACATCTACACCCTGGGCATGAGGGGCATCCACGACTCCGGCATGGTCGGCGGCGGCGACATCGACGGCCAGCGGGCGCTGCTGGAGACGATCTTCGCCGACCAGCGCGGCCTGATCGCCGACCATGTCAGCCCCAAGGTCGAGACCGTCCCGCAGGCCTTCACCGCCTACAAGGAGGTGCTGGACGTCTATCGCTCGGGACTGAAGGTGCCCGACGACGTGACCCTGGTCTGGCCGGACGACAATTTCGGCTACATCCGCCAGCTGCCCAACGCCGAGGAGCGCAAGCGGTCGGGCGGCTCGGGCGTCTATTATCACCTGTCCTACCTCGGCGCGCCGCTGTCGCACCTGTGGCTGTCGACCACCCCGCCGGCCCTGGTGATCGAGGAGATGGGCCGGGCCTGGGACCTGGGCGCCCGCAAGCTGTGGATCGTCAATGTCGGCGACATCAAGCCGGCGGAGCTGGAGACCCAGCTGTTCCTCGACATGGCCTGGGACGTGGAGCGCGTGCGCGCCCAGGGCGCCGACGGCTATGTGGAGCAGTTCGCCAGCGACGCCTTCGGCCCCGACCGCAAGGCGGCGATCGCCGAGATTCTGGCCGCGCACCACCAGCTGAACTTCGAACGCAAGCCCGAGCATTTGCAGTGGTTCTGGGGCAAGGGCGCGACGCCGCGCTCGAGCCCGCTGTCGGTGGAGCAGGCGGATGCGCGGCTGGCGCGGTTCGACGCCCTGACCGCCAAGCTGGACGGCGAGACCGCCCGGATCCCGGCCGACCGGCGCGACGCCTGGTTCGAGTTGGTGCAGTATCCGGTGCGGGCGGCGGCGGCGGCCAACCACCGGGTCTTCGACGCCGAGGCCTTCGACCGGCTGGTCGGCGAGCGGCCCGACGAGGCCCGCCGCCGCGCTGCCAAGGCCCGGGCGGCCGACGCCGAGGTCGCCGCCCTCACCCGCCGGTTCAACGACGAGGTCGCCGGCGGCAAGTGGCGCGGGATCATGGCGGTGGAGCCGGCCGACGGCCAGTGGACCTCGTTCCGGCAAAGGCCGTTCGTCGCCCCGGCCGCCGATGCGACGGCGACGCGCCTGACGCCCTCCCCGCCGGCCGACACGGACGTCATCGTGGTCGAGGCCGAGACGGTGCGCGGCGATGGCTGGCGCAGGCTGAACGGCTTGGGGCGCGGCGGGGCGGTGATGGTGGCGGGCATGGTGACCGAGCCGTCGCGGACCTTGGCCGAGCCCGGGCCTGGGCTCCGCTACGCGGTGACCCTGCCGGCCGGCGCCTGGTCGCTGGACCTGGACCTGCTGCCGACCTTCCCGCTGAACGGCGAGACGGCGCTGCGGCTGGCGGTGTCGGCGGACGACGCCCCGCCGATCGAGGTCGCCGCCCAGCGCAAGGTCGGCGACAAGGCCTGGGCCGAGGGGGTGCTAGACGGCCGCCTGCAGGTGGCGACGGGCCTGACGCTGTGCGGCGGCAAGCGGACGGTGCGAGTGGCGCGGCTGGATTCGGGCGTGGCGCTGGATGCGCTGGTGCTGCGGCCGGTGGCGGGCGGGTGTCGCTGATAGTTCAGTAGCCCCCTTTCCAGAGGTCATCGCCCGCTTCATGCGGGCGACCCAAGCCGACTGAGCCACATACTGACATGGCGCTTGGGTCGCCCGGACAAGCCGGGCGATGACTTCTGATAATTGGAACCTAGCCCTCTGGGAGAGGGTCAGTGCGTGGCTTCGAACGCTTCGAAATCGCGCTCCAGCTTCCACTGCAGCGACGCTTTGGGGTTCGCGCCCAGGAAGGCCTCGCAGGCCTTTCCGGCCTTGGCGCATTCGGGCGCGCCGCGCAGGCTGCGTCCCGGCACGAAGGCGTATTCCAGGCTGTCGCGGGCGATGGCCTTGAGGTCGCGGTAGGTCAGGCCCTGTTCGGTCGCGGCGCGCAGATATTCGTTGGTCAGGTCGATGCGCGAGACGCCTTCGTCATCGGTGGACAGCACCACCGGCACGCCGGCCTTGCGGTAGAGGTGCAGCGGGTGGTCGGCGCCCTTGACGCCCAGGATGACGTCGTTGCTGGTCAGGTTGATCTCGACGGCGACCTTGTCGCGGGCCATGCGCCCCAGCAGGTCGCGCGCGTCGTCTTCGTAGGCGATGTCGACGCCGTGGCCGATGCGGGCCGCGCCGGCGACCTCGACCGCCTCGCGGACGTGGAACCTCAGCTCGCGCGGCGGCACGAGGCCCAGGGTCAGCTCGCCTGCGTGCAGCGACAGCTTCACCTTCGGATAGCGGGCGTGCAGGAAGGCCAGCATCCGCATGTGCAGCCGGTAGTCGGCCAGGGCGGTCGGGTTGTCTTCCGGGGCGACGATATTGACCCCGACGAAGCGCGGGTCGGCGTCGGCCAGGGCGAAGGCGGCGGTCAGCTGGGCGAAGACCACCTGCGGCGCCTGCACCCGCACGGCGAAGGCCTGATAGCCGAGCACGACGGCGCAGGCCCCCATGCGCGGCTTCTGGGCGTGGCAGCCCTGGCGGCGATCGGCCTCGGCCTCGGCGGCGTCCATCTGGTCGCGGACCTTGGCGGTCAAAGCCGGGATGCCCGGCTCCAGGGCGGCGAAGGCCTTGGCCAGGTCGCCGTCCCACGCCTCGCCGCGAACCTTGGACACCAGGTCGTAGACGGCCGACGGGTTCACCGAGGTCTCGACATAGCCGACACGGTCGCCGGCCGCATATTCGCGGACCACCGCCAGCATGGCCGGCAGGTTGTTCTCGGTCACCGCCCCAAAGCGGCCGAAGGTCGAGAAGAACTGGTCGTGGCCGGAGGCCTGGGCCCCGTCGGCGCCGGGGTTGTAGTTGAGCATCGACAGCGAGTTGACCGCCCGGGCGTAGAGGCCCGGATCGGCCTTGGAGAGGCCCCGCGCCGGCTTGCGGCCGGGGGCGTCGCACGGCCCGCTCGCCAGGGCCGGCTGGACGTCGGTGGTCACGCACAGGCCGTCGGCGTCGGCCCAGGCCAGGAAGTCCTCGGCGTAGGGCGTGCCGGACAGGTGGTTGTGCAGGTCGCCGCCCTTGGGCATGGCCCGCAGGAACAGGCGCAGGGCGGCGCGGTCCTTGAGCGCCGCGTCGAAGGCGGCCGAGGTCCGCGCCTCGGGCGAAGCAGCCGGCGGCGCGGCCAAGGCGGGCGAGAGCGTCAACAGCCCGGCCGCCCCGATCAAAGCTCCCGCCAGCCACTTCGTTCGCGCGCGCATCGTCCGCCCCCAGATCCGTTCCCCTACCGACGATGATTTGCGGCGTTTGGCAAATCACGGGCGGCGGAGGACGGACCGGTGGACGCGCGCCGCCTAGAGCGCCAGCAGCGGGAAGCGATCGGCCGGCTCGGCGCTCGCCGAGGCCTCGGCCTGGGCCGAGACGCCCGCGCCCAGCAGCCAGGCCGTCAGGAACAGGCCCAGGCCCGCGCCGAAGGTCTCCAGGGCCTCGCGCAGCGGCTCGGCGCCGGGCTTGGTCAGGTTGAAGTCGGCCTGGCCGACGGCCTCGCCGGTGAGGCTGCTGGTCCAGCCGCTGGAAGCGGCGTCGTTCTCGTGGATCACCAGGCCGTCGTCATGGGCCGCGTCCAGGGCGTAGCCGTCGCCGCCCAGCGAGACCGACAGGTCGCCCTTGGTCTGCTCGCTGACCCCGTCGATGACCAGGGCCTGGTCGCCGCGCGTGACCACCACCTGCTCGGCATAGGTCATGTTGTTCCAGCTGGAGGTCTCGGTGTTGATGGTGATCTTCGTGCCATTCTCGAGCTGCAGGGTGGTCGTGCCCCAGAAGTCGCCGATGTGCCGGCCGTTGTAGCTGACGTGGGGGTCGCCCCAGACGCGGGTGGCGTTGCCGTCGGCGTCGCGGACGACGATCTCGGAACTCGCCTCGTTGATCGACAGGGTGTAGCCGTCGCCGATGTCGACCTCGGCCTTGCCGGCCTCGGGCATTGTAGCGGTGAATTTCGGCTGGGCGGGCGCGGCCTGGAACAGGCCGGCGACCAGGGCGCCGAGGGTGAACTGCATGGTCCCGAAGGCGCCCAGGGACTTGCCCAGCTCGGCGCCGACGCCGGCCAGCAGCGCCGCGTTGACGGCCGTGCTCAAGGACCCGTTGATGGTGGTCATCGCTCCTACCCCTGTCATCTCTCGACGCCGCCGCTCGCGGCCTGGGAGGAAAGGTGGCGCCGAGCGGGGCCGCGGAGATAGCTGGGGCGTACCCCATCAGGGAAAACCCTAGGTCCGTGGTCCTTCTCCCCTTGCGGGAGAAGGTGGCGGCCGAAGGCCGACGGATGAGGGGTCGCGCGGACGGTTCTGAGAGACCCCTCACCCGACCTCGCTCCGCGAGGCCACCCTCTCCCGCAAGGGGAGAGGGATCAGGGCTTCCCGTCCAGCGCCCGCAGCACTTGCAGGATCGTCGCCGGGCGGACGCCGATCTCGTTGAGGAGCAGTTGGACGAGGCCCGTCAGCATGGCCAGGACCACCGCCGTGGCGATCCACGACTTGATGGCCAGGCCGAGCGAGAAGACGTTGAGCTGCGGGGCGTAGCGGTTGACTAGGCCAAGGCCGGCGTCGACCAGGTAGAGCACCACCAGGGCCGGGGTGGCCAGCATCACCGCCATCACCATCAGCCGCGAGAACTCGCCCTCGAACAGCGACAGGCTGCGCAGGGAAAGCACCGGGGTCAGGCTGCCGATCGGCCAGATCGCATAGCTGTCGAGGATCACCCCGACCATCAGCAGCAGGCCGCCGGAGAACATGAAGACGAAGTTGGCCAGGCGACCGAGGAATTCGCCGGTCAGCGAGGTCTGGTGGCCGCTGAGCGGATCGACTACCTGGGCCATGGTCGCCCCGACCTTGGCGTCGATGATCTGGCCGGCCGCCTCCAGGGCCCACAGCATGGTCCCGAAGAAGAAGCCGATGACCAGGCCGACCAGGGCCTCCTTGCCGAAGATCAGGATCCACTGGACCGTCGGCAGCTGCATCTGGGCGACCTGCGGCTGCAGGGTGATGACGATGATCCCGAAGGCCAGGAAGATCGAGTTGCGCACCAGGGCCGGCACCGTCTCGGGCGACAAGAGCGGCAGCAGCATGAAGGCGGCCGCCACCCGGGTCGCGCCGACGGCGAGCACCATGGTGTTGGAGAAGATCGCGCCCAGCCAGTCGGGCGTGTTCATCGGCGGACCATGGCCGGGAACTCGGTGAACACCCGGTCGCCGAAGCGATAGAGCGTGCCGCCCAGCAGGCTGGCGGTGACGAAGATCGTCAGCACGATGGCGAAGAACTTGGCCGCGTACTGCAGGGTCTGCTCCTGCAGCTGGGTGGCCGACTGGACGACGGCGATCAGCAGCCCGACCAGCGAGGCGGCGACGATCGGCGGGGCCGAGAGGATCAGCACCAGCCACAGGGCCTGGTTCACCAGCTCGATCGCCTGGGCGTTCATCATGGCGCGGTCCTCCTCAGGTGTAGGACAGCACGAGGCCGTGAGCGAGCTTCACCCAGCCGTCGATCAGCACGAACAGCAACAGCTTGAACGGCAGCGACACCGTGGTCGGCGACAGCATCATCATGCCCATGGCCAGCAGGATGTTGGAGATCACCAGGTCGATGATCAGGAACGGCAGGAAGATCAGGAAGCCGATCTGGAAGGCCGCCGCCAGCTCCGACACCGTGAAGGCCGGGACCACGACGATGAAGTCGCGCTGGGTCAGGACGCGGGCCTTTTCCGGGCCGTTGATGCGCTGGGCGGTCTTCAGGAAGAAGGCGCGCTCGCGGGCGGTCGAGTGCTTGATCAGGAACTCGCGCAGCGGCTCCTTGGCCTTGTCGGCATAGGTGAACAGGGCCTGGGTGTCGCTGCTGACGGCGGCCACGGGCTTCACGCCCTGGTTGGCGGCGGCCATCTGCTGGCCGACCGGATACATGACGTAGAGGGTCAGGATCAGGGCCAGGCCGTTGAGCACGATGTTGGGCGGCACCTGCTGCAGGCCCAGGGCGTTGCGCAGCAGGCTGAGGGTGACGACGATCTTGGTGAAAGAGGTGACCATCACCGCCACGAACGGCGCCAGCGCCAGCAGGATGACGGTTATGAGGGCCGAGCCGGGCGTGAATTGCGAGAGGTCCATCGGGGCTCAGGCCTCGCCGCCGACGGACTCGATCAGCACGCCGTAGGCCTCGCCGATGGGCACCAGCCGGCCGCGGGCGATGGGCCGGTCGCCGGCCAGCAGCACGGCGGGCGCGTCGGCGCCGGGACCGGTCAGCACGACGGTCGAGCCGGGGCGCAGTCCGGCCAGCTCCGACAGCGGCAGGCTGGCCTCGCCCAGCAGCACCTTCAGCGGCACCGGCAGGTCGGCGGGCGCGACCGGGGCGGCGTCGGCGGGGATGTCGTCCTTGGAGAGGTCATCGGACGCGGGCGAGACGGCGATGTCGAGCGGGGCCATGGGGCGCTCCTCGATGGCGTTGAGCGTGAACTGGCGAAGGGACAGGTCGAAGCGGCCGACCAGGCGGCGGTCGAACAGGGTGAGGCCGGCCAGGCCCGGGCGGGTCGCCGACCACGGGCCCAGCACGATGTCGCCGGGGCGCAGGGCCGCGGCGGTCTGGGCCGGCAGGTCGGGGCCGTCCAGCATCAGGGGACCAACGGCGGGGACGGCCAGGTGCGCGCCGAGCGCCCAGGGATCGAAGATCGGCTCGGGCCAGGCGCGGGCGACCTCCGGGTCCACCGCCAGGACGAGCCGGGTGAAGGGCGCGCCGTCCTGGGTCTGGGCGAGGATCGACAGGGCCAGCAGGCCTTCGGGGGCCTCGGGCTCGACGCCCAGGGGCGCGAGGCTCTCGGTGGTCGCCGCCTCGATGGCCGCCACGACCGGCTCGACGCGGTCGAGGCCGATCAGCAGCTCAGCGTCGTCGGCCGGGGCGAAGGGCGCGCCCGACAGCGCGCGGATCGCCAGGCGCAGGCTGGGGCCCGCCTCGCCGAACAGGATCCAGGGACCCGGACCCGGCTCGGCGTCGAGCGCGACACGGACCAGCAGGCCCGGTGCGCGCAGGGCGGCCAGCACGGCCAGGGCGTGGTTGCGGGCGACGACGGCGGCGAGGTCGGGCGAGGCCCCCTGCCCGGTCGCCGGATCGAGGGCGGCGCTCATGCGTCGCCGTCCACGCTGCCGGTGACGGCCATGCGCACCAGCCGCGTCAGGCTTGCGGCCTCCATCTTGGTCATGATCCGCGAGCGGTGCAGCTCGACGGTCTTGGGGCTGATGCCCAGCTCGTAGGCGATGACCTTGTTGACCTTGCCGGCCACCACCAGGGCCATGACCTCGCGCTCGCGCTCGGTCAGGCCGGCGAGGCGGCGGACATAGGCTTCCTGGCCCGGGCTCAGGGCCGGGCGGACCTGGGCGAAGGCGCGTTCGAGGGCGGCCTCGAGGGCGGCCTCCTGGAAGGGCTTTTCCAGGAAGGTGACCGCGCCCTTCTGCATGGCCTCGACCGCCAGGGGCACGTCGCCGTGGCCGGTCATGAAGATCACCGGCCGCTGGCAGCCGCGGGCCTTGAGGGCGTCGAGCAGCTCCAGCCCCGACATGTCGGGCATGCGCACGTCGAGCAGCAGGCAGGCGCCGGCCGGGGGCTCGCCGGCGTCGAGGAAGGCCCGGGCGCCGTCGAAGGCCTGGACCGCATAGCCCAGGCTCTCCAGCCACCAGGCGGCGGACTGGCGAAACTCGCCGTGGTCGTCGACCAGGCAGACAGCCCCTAAAGCGGCCGTATCGGATGGTGTCGAGGGGGTGGTCATGGCTCCTCCTGGCGCGCCGCGGGCAGCGCGATGTGGAATACGGTTCCCCCCTCGGGACCCGGGGCGTGCCAGAGGCGGCCCCGGTGCAGTTCGACGATCGAGCGACAGATCCCCAGGCCCACCCCCATGCCGCCGGGCTTGGTCGAGAAGAACGGCGAGAACATCCGGCCGGCGGCGTCCGCATCGACGCCGGGGCCGCTGTCGGCGACGGTCAGCGCGACCATGCGGTCGCTGCCGTCCATGGGCCGGGCGGCGATCGTCAGGCGACGCGGGCCGGACTGGCCGCGCATGGCGTCCAGGCCGTTGCGGGCCAGGTTGACCAGCACCTGCTGGATCATCACCGCGTCGCCCAGCACCGGCGGCAGGGCGTCGAAGCGGGCGCGGGCCGTGACCTTGTCGCGGGCGATCTCCCAGTCGAGCAGGTCGAGCGTGGCGCGGACCAGTCTGGGCAGGTCCAGCGGCTCGACCTGCGGCTGGCGCTGCTCGACGAAGGAGCGCATGCGCTGGATGACGCCCGAGGCGTAGAGCGCCTGCTCGGCGGCGCGGTCCAGGGCCTCGACGCCCTCTTCCTTCGACAGGGCGTCCCGCGACAGCCGGGCCTTGAGGCCGCGGGCGATATTGGCGATCGAGCCGATCGGCTGGTTCAGTTCGTGGGCGATCATGGTCGCCATCTCGCCGACCGACATCACGCGCGAGGTCAGCAGCAGGCGTTCGCGGTCGGCCAGGCGGCGGGCCTCGGCCTGCTGGCGCTCGGCGGCGCTGGCGAGGATCAGGTGCACGCGCCCCTCCCCGGCCGTCGCCCGGGCCTCGAAGGCCTGGCCGTCGAGCGCGACCGGGTGCAGGCCGCCCTCGCCGCGCCGCGCCGCCTCGACCGCCGCCAGCAGGCCGCCGGTCGGAGCGCGGCCGGGGGCGAGATCGGGCGTCAGCCGGGCGAAGGCGGCCGTGCGCCAGGCCAGGCGCGGCGCGGCGGCGTCCTCGAAGGCGGCGACGGCGAGGTCCAGCGCCTCCAGGGCCTGCGCCTCGGGCGACTGAGCCAGCAGGGCGGCCAGACCGGTCATGCGAGCCTCTCCCAGCCTAGGGAAAACCCGACTGGCGGCGGCGCGTTGATCTGCGTATCGAGAGACCGAAGGAGCTCGCCATGTCCGCCAGCCGCATCGACGCCCCGTCCGTTTCCGGCGTCTGGAGCCACGGTCTTTCGGGGATTTCCCCGGCCGGCGAGCCTTCGCGCGCCCAGGCTTTCGGCGACTTCTCCGGCTTCTCGCGCCACGACGGCCGCATCGGCCTGTCCGGTGCCGCCCGCGACCTGGACGGCGCCGCCCGCGCCGTGGCCGATCACCTGACCGACATCCGCGACAACGGCTTTTCCTGAGGCTAGCGTGCCGGCGTGACCGCCGATCGCATCCTCAAGTCCGAGCCCGACTGGTTCGGCGCCGCCCAGGCGCTGGTCGAGGGCCTGCGGGGCCAGGACAGCCTGGACCGCCGCGTCGACGTGCTGGAGCGCGTCTGCCTCGACCTGGGCGACGCGCTCTATCCCGGCTTCGCCAAGCTGCTGGCGGCGGTCGCCCATTTCGGCGAGCCGGAGGTCAAGGCGCTGGTCGCCGACACCCTGGCCCAGGCCCTGCTGACCGCCCGCCTGCCCGCCGCGCGGGTGCCGGCCTGGGGCGCGGGCGGCTTTTCCACCGCCTTTCCGGGCTTTGGCGGCGGCGGCCCGCTGCTGAGCAACAGCCGCAAGGTCGGTCCGCTGGAGTTCCTGTGCGTCTGGCTGGTGCGCGACATCGCCGACGCGCCGCTGGACGCCCAGGCCTTCGAGACGGCGGCGACCTATCTTCTGGATCTGGTCTCGGCCTCGCCCAAGGCGGCGGCTCTGTATGTCGACAAGCTGCGGGCCGACGCCGCCGACCCGACCGAAGGCCTGCACAACGCCCAGAGCCGCCGGCTGATCGAAATCCTGGCCGAGCGCTGGGCGGCCGGCGATCCGCCCGCCGAGGTCGCCCGCGCCGTGGCCCGCGCGGCGCAGGCCGATCGGGGGCGGTTCGGGCTGCCGTTTCGGTAGGGTGGGTTGGCCCGACGCGTAGTTGGAGCCGCTCCCTTTTCTTCCCGTCATTCCCGCCCTTGTGGCGGGAACCCCTCGTTCCGCTCGCAAGGGCAGTTCAAGCGGCGTGCTGAGCACGCCGCCCCATCCGCACCTGCGGCTGACAGAGGGGTTCCCGCCACAAGGGCGGGAATGACGGGAGTGTTGGGGGAAGGCGCGTTGCGTCACCGCACCCTCCGGATCAGGCTTTCCGGGTCGAGGCCGTCGTCGGTCTCGACGAACAGGTCGGCCAGGGCCAGGCCGCGGACTTCCAGCCGCTTGCGCAGGGCTTCCAGGGCCTTGGTCACTTCGGGCGCGGCGTCGGGGCGGGCCGCCAGGGTCAGGGAAAGGGCGCCGTCGGGGGCGCGGGACAGGCCCAGGCCGGTCAGCGGCGAGGCCTTGTCGGCCAGGCCCAGCGCGAGGCTCTTGCGGTCGCCGCCGGCAGCCAGCCAGGCCTTTTCCATGGCGGCGGCGAAGGCCTCGATCTCGGCCGCCCCCACCGTGCCCGAAGCG
Organism: Caulobacter hibisci; assembly: GCF_016135805.1. Taxonomy (GTDB): domain Bacteria; phylum Pseudomonadota; class Alphaproteobacteria; order Caulobacterales; family Caulobacteraceae; genus Caulobacter; species Caulobacter hibisci. Next base: position 45,605 of record NZ_JADWOX010000002.1, on the reverse strand, counting down.
GCGACGGGGATGGCGACCGCTTCCCCGCCTGACCGCGACAGGCCGGCCAGGGCGTCGACCCCGGTCGCGTCCGACGACGCCGACAGGTCCTGGAATTCGCGGGCGGGGCCCAGCAGGGCCGAAAGATCCACCACGCCGTCCTCGTCGTCCTCGCGCTCGGCCTCCGCCTGGCGCTCGGTGCGGGCGGGCTGGCGAGAAGAAGGCTCGCGAGGCTGACTGTCGCGCGCCCGGGGCTCCCGACGCTCGGCGGCCTGCTGCAGGGCGGCCTGGAAGTCGGCGCCACGCCACGGCGTCGCCGGCTCCGAGGACGATGACCGGACGCTGGGCGTATCGACACGGTCGGCGGCGTTGTCGCGGATGACGGTCATCGCAGGCTCCTGAACCGGCGCCCGCCGGCGTCCTCTATCTCCAGCTGCTCGCGCGCCTCGCGGTCGGCGGCGACCAGGGCGCGGGCCAGGTCGAGGCGGCCGCTCATGGCGTCGAAGCGGCCCTGGGCGCGGGCCAGGGCGTGGATGGCGACGGCGAGATCCTCGCGGGCCAGATCCAGGGCCACGGCGTCCTGGTCGCGCAGCGCCTGGTCCGCATCGCGCGCGGCGACGATCGCCTCGCGCCGGGCCAGGGCCAACTCGATCAGGTGGGCCGCGCCCGACAGCCCGCCGGCGAACCAGTCGTCGAGCCTGGCCCTGGCGGTGTCGTGAGCGGCGATCCGCTGGTCGCGGGCTTCCAGAACGGCGACGGCGTAGGCGACCTTGGCCCGCGCCTCGCCCGCCTCGCGCAGGGCCTTCTCGACCCGCCGCTCGCGCAGGCGGACGACCGGGGTCAGAGCCTGGACCTGGCCGCGGGCGGCGCTCATGCGGCGGTCTCCAGCAGGGCCGCCAGCGCCGCCTCGTGGCCGACGGCCTCGTGGGCGTCCTGGCGCAGCAGGTCGGTGATGGCCGCGCGGCGGGCGATGGCCTCGTCGGCAAGGGGATCGCCGCCCGGCTTGTACTCGCCGATCTGGAGCAGGAACTCGATGTCGGCGTACTTGGCCATCCAGCCGCGCACCTTCGAGGCGGCGGCCTGCTGCTCGCGCGACGCCACGCGCGGGAAGACGCGGCTGAGGCTGGCGGCGACGTCGATGGCCGGATAGTGCCCGGCCTGGCCGAGCCTGCGCGACAGGTAGATGTGGCCATCGAGGATCGAGCGGACTTCTTCGCCCACCGGGTCGCCGCCCTCCTCGTCCTCGATCAGCACGGTGTAGAAGGCGGTGATCGCCCCGCCCTCGATGGCCCCGGCCCGCTCGAACAGGCGCGGCAGCTCGGCAAAGACGGACGGGGGGAAACCCCGGCGCACGGCTGGCTCGCCCACCGACAGGCCGATCTCGCGCAGGGCGCGGGCGAAGCGGGTGACGCTGTCCATCTGCAGCATCACGCGGCGCCCCTCGGCCCGGAACCCTTCGGCGATGGCGGTGGCGACATGGGCCGCGCGCACCCGCTCCATGGCCGGACGGTCGGAGGTGGAGACGATGACCACCGAGCGAGCCAGGCCTTCCGGGCCCAGGCAGTCGTCGAGGAACTCGCGCACCTCCCGGCCCCGCTCGCCGATCAGGGCGATGACGTTGACGTCGCTGCGGGCGTGGCGGGCGAACATGCCCAGCAGGGTCGACTTGCCGCCGCCGGCCATGGCGAACAGGCCCACGCGCTGGCCCTCGCCCGTGGTCAGCAGGGCGTCGACGCAGCGCACCCCGGTCGCGAACGGCCGGGCGATCGGCGGCCGGGCCAGGGGATTGGGGGCCTCGCCATAGACGGGGAACGGCCGCAGCAGGCCGGTGACCGGACCCAGGCCGTCCAGCGGCTCGCCATGGGCGTCGAGCACCCGGCCCAGCAGGCCGTCGCCGACGCCGATCTCGCTGCGGCGCGGACCGGCCACGACCTCGGCGTCGACCGCCACCCCCTCCAGCCGCGCCAGCGGGGTGAGGATCGCCGCGCCGCCGTCGAGGCCGACCACCTGGGCCTTGACCGAGGGGCCGCCGGCGCGGTCGACGATCTCGCACTCCTGGCCGATGCGCACGTCCAGGCCCGTGGCCCGCACCGTGGTGCCGAAGGCCTGGGCCACGCGGCCGCGCCGCTCGACCGTGCGCGCGCCGCGCAGGACGTCGCGCAGGCGGGTGTCGCCAAAGACTTCGGGGGCGGCTTCCAGGGTCATGCGGCGGCCTCGTTGGATGAGGCGAACACCGCTTCCAGGGCGCGAAGCTGGGTCTCCAGCCCGGCATGGGTGCGGCCCGAGGAGGTGTCGAGCACGCAATCTCCGGCCGGCAGGTCGGCGTCGGCGACTACCTCGATGCGGGCGTCGATCGCCCACAGCCGGCGGGTAACCGCGCCGGCCGCCTCCGGCGCGACGCGGACGCGGATCGGCTCTTCCGGCAGCAGGTCGCGGGCGGCCTGTTCGGCCAGGGCCGCCAGAACCTCGTCGGACGCCAGGCCCGCGGCGATGCGGCGGACGATGTCGAGGGCCAGGGTCCCCGCGCTGGCGCGCAGGCGGTCCCGTTCCAGCTGGAGCGCGGCGTGGACGCCGGCCAGCACCTGGGCGGTCTCGCGGGCGGCGGCGGCGGTTCCCTCGGCATGGCCCTGGGCGAAGCCGTCGCGCAGGGCGGCCTCGCGGGTCGCCTGGCGCAGGGCCTCGAGGGCGGCGGTCAGCTCGGCCGCGTCGCGCACCGCGCCGACGTCCTCGCGGCGGATCACCGGCTGGTCTGTCAGCAGGGCCGCCGACGGTCCCGAGGAAAGCAGCAGATAGGTCATGCGGCGGCCTCCAGCGCGCCGGCCTCGAAGGCCATGAAGAGTCCGCGCGCGGCATGGGCGACGCTGCGTCCGCGCTCGACGTCGAGCGTCAGGGGAGCGGCGGCGAACAGCGGCCTCAGCCGCTCGACGGAAGCCGGCCGGTTTCCGACCTCGCAGAGCAGCACGCCAGCCCCGAGCGCGGCGAAGGAAGCATCCTCGCCAAGGGCGGCGGCGGCCTCGGGCAGGACCGGGACCAGGCCGGGGGGCGTGGCGAGAATGGCGTCGAGGGCCGGCTCGCCGATCCGCCGGGCGACCCGGGCCAGCCGGCGGCCGTCGATGCAGCGCTGCAAGGCGGCCGTGCAGGCGCAGGCGGCGGCGAAATCGGCCAGGCTTTCGCGGCGCGGCGCGGGCCAGCCGGCCCAGTCGGGCATGGCGGCGACATCGTCGAAGCGGGCCGGCGCCGCCGCCCGTCCGGCCAGCCGGCGGCCGAGCCGGGCCGCGCGAGGACCGACCTCGGCGGGCGCGCCGATGGTGGCCAGCAGCCGCGCCTGGCAAGCCAGCCGTTCGCGATCGGCCCGGGCGCTCATGCGGCGGGGCTCCCCGGCTCGACCAGGGTGCGCAGCTTGCGGCGCGGCTTGCCCCGGTTGGTGCGGCTGAAGACATAGGCCCCCACCCCGCCGATGGCGGCGAGGATGGCGATGGCCGGCATGGTGAAGGACTTGATCGGCGAAGGCTGGACGGCGGTCATCACCGGCTTGGCCGGGAACATCACCACCGTCACCTTGTCGTAGGGCAGGCCCTCGATGGAGTTGGTGACCAGGGCCTTGATCGACCCCACCTGGCCGGACAGGTCGACATCGGGGTTGTGGCGGATGAAAACCGAGGCCGAGGACGGCTTCTGCTCCTCGGCCAGGGGATCGGCCTCGGGCACGGCGATGTGGACCCGGGCCTGCACCACCCCGTCGATCGACGAGATGGTCTGGCTGAGTTCCTGGCTCAGGCCGTACATCAGCCGGGCCCGCTGCTCCATCGGCGAGGAGACGAAGCCCTCCTTCTTGAAGACCTCGCCCAGGCTCTCGAACTTGTCGCGCGGATAGCCCTGGTCGTGCAGCACGGCCACGGCCGAGGAGAACTGCTCGGCCCGGGTCTTCAGCGCCCAGACCTTGCCGTCCTTGCTGCTCTTGGAGGCCGAGACGTTGGCGTTCTGAAGAACCGCAACCATCTCGTTGGCCTCGCGCTCGGTGAGGCCGCCATAGAGTTCCTTCTCGGCGCAGGCCGAGAGGCCCAGGGCGACGGCGACCAGCACCGCCGGCAGGATCTTGCGCATCGCCGCCCCCTAGGCCTGCTGCCGGAACAGCTGCTGCAGGCCGTCTGACGTGCGGTTGGCGATGTTCGAGGTCAGTTGGCAGTTGAACATGAATTCGTGGCACTGGACGGTCAGGCCGATCATCTCGCCCGGCGTGATCGCCGCCCCCTTGGCCTCGGCGGCCTTGGCGTGGGCGGCCAGGTTCGAGGCCTGGCTGTTGACGAACTCCAGCTGGTTGAAGACCCCCTTCATGGCCGGGGCCAGGGCTTCGGGGCCGGAGACGCCCGAGGTCGCCGACGCCCCGGCCGTGTGCAGGGCGTTCTGGAACTGGACGGCGTCGGTCAGGCTGGCGCCGTAGCCGACCTGGGAGACCTGGACGGCCTCCTGCGGGGCGACCAGGGCCGCCGCCGAGACGGGATCGAAGGACATGGCGTCCCCTTTCCGGGAAAGAGGCCGCTAGTTCTTGCGGGCCATGGTTTCGAGGGCGCGGCCGACGCTGTCGACCGAGGTGCTTTCCGAATTGGCCATGAAGTTCATGCGCAGGCTCTCGGCCGTCAGCATGGCCATGACCGAGGGCTTGTCCTCGCCGCCGGGGCCGATCTGCTCGGCCAGCTCGGTGATCTTCACGGCCTGGGAGTCGAGCACCTGGCCCCAGGCATGGGCCATGGCCTCGAACCAGGTGCCCGGGCGGTTCTTGTTGTTGGCGCCGCTGAGGGCCGGGGCCACGGACATGCCGCCATAGCCGGTGATGCTGTCGGACATTGTCGCTTCTCCTTTGATTTTCCTGGGGTTTCAGCTTCGCATTCAGAACATCAGGCGGGTGGTCTCGCCGTTCTTCTCGACCAGCACGGCCTGGCTCTCGACGCCGATGATCCGATCGCCCGTGGGCAGCATCGAACCGGCGAAGTAGCGGGCGCCGTCGGCGGTGGCGACGTAGCCGGCCTCGCCGCCGACCACCGAGACGACCCGCTTGCCGGGCCCCTGGTCGAACACCTGGCCGAAGCGGTCGCCGCCGCCGGCCCGCTCGACGGCCAGGCCGCGCAGGCCCTTGACGTCGTGGAGGGCGATCTTCTCGACCTTGGCCACGTCCTCGGCGGGGCCGGTCACCTGGACCTGCACGCGGGCCAGGCCGTTGGGGCGGGCGGTGGCGGCCAGGCCGTTGGCCTGGAAGACGTCCTCGACGTTCTGGGCCAGGCTCTCGCTGGTCACGACCTCGACCCGGGCGGGAAGCTCGCGCGAGCTGACCAGGCGGGTCAGGCGGGCCTTCTCGGCGTCGCGGTTCAGCACCCCGGCGATGACCAGCTTGCCGTTCTCCTCCGGCTGCACGGCCAGGGCGCCGTAGCCCTCCTGGCGCAGCAGGGCGTGGACCTTCGACGGGCTGGCCTCGCGGCCGCGGAACTGCGGGACGTTGGCGACGGCGTAGGTGACGCAGGCCAGGGCCGCGCCGAACACCAGGGCCGGCACGAGATGCGGCGTGCGTCCCACCACCTCGACCCCGCGATCGAGCGCGCGGCGCAGCAGGCTGGCGCCGTCCTCCGCGAAGGTTTCCGCCTCGGGCGTCGCGGGGTCGGCGGGCGCGGCGGTGGTGAGCAGCCGCTCGGCCTCGCGCCAGCGGGGGCTTTCCTCGACGCCCAGGGCCAGGGCGTTGTCGCCGACGATCAGCGGCACGTAGCAGGGCAGAACGGCCCGGGCCGGCGCTTCCAGGCGGTGGCCCAGCATCTCGACCTGGCCGGACAGCACCTCGATCTCGGCCGCCTCCTCGCCGGCGGTCAGGCGCACGCTGACGCCCCGGGCGCTGGCGTCGCGCAGGACGATGTCGGCGTCGAACCCGTGGCCCAGGGTCGCCGTCTCGCCCAGCGGCAGCGGCAGCAGGGCGCCGGCGACGCGGCCGGACAGCACCTTGAGGACCAGGGCCTCCAGCGGGACGGCGGCGGGGATCTCGATCGGTTCGTCGGGCAGCAGGGCTTGATCGGTCATGGGCCTAGCTCGGATTGGGGATGGGTTTCATCGTGCCGTCCGCGACAGGCGGCGGAGGCGGCGGCGGCGTCAGGGGCTGGGCGGGGGCGCGGGGCGCGGACCTGGGCGGCGGCTTGCGGTCGGCCGGCAGCTTCGGCGCGGCCGGCAGGGGCGCGTTCTCGAAGCCGGAGGCCGGCGCGTCGTAGCGAAGCCCGGCCTGGGTGGTGGAGCGCGCGGCCCCGATCGAGGCCAGGCGCGGGGTGATCAGGAACATCCGCTCGATGCGGCCGCTGCTGCGCTGCTGCACCTTGAACAGGTTGCCGAGCACCGGGATCGAGCCCAGCACCGGCACCTTGGACGAGCCGGTGGTGTCGGACTGCACGGTCATGCCGCCCAGCAGCAGGCTCTGACCCTCGACGATCAGGGCCTGGGTGTTGAGGGCGGCTCGGCGGACGACGGGGATGTTGTCGACGCTGGCGTTGGTCAGCGAGCCGTCCTCGATGCTGACCAGCATGCGGATCCGGGTCTGGTTGCCGTCACGGGTGACGTGGGGCGTGACCCGCAGGGTGGTGCCGGCGGTGACGTTGAACAGGTCGACGTCGCGCTCGCCGGCCAGGCGGACGTAGAAGTCGCGGCTGTTCTCGAACACCGCCTCGACGTTCGACAGGGTGACGATCTGCGGCCGCGAGACGACCCGGGCCACGCCCTCGGTCTCCAGCGCGTTCAGCCGGGCGGCGAAATAGTCGCCGTTGCCGATGATGGTCGAGGCCACCAGGCCCAGATACGGCTTGGGCGAGGTGTTTCCGCGCGTGAGGTTGGTGTCCTCCAGGCCCGACGGCGCATTGGGGCCGCGGCCGAATTGGACCCCGCCATTGCCGTCGTCGAAGCGCCAGTTGATCCCCAGGTCGCGGGCCTTGGTGGTGTCGATGTCGATGATCGCCGCCTCGACCTCGAGCAGCTGCGGCTCGACGTCGAGGGCGCGGACCAGCTCCTCATAGGCCGACATGCGCTCGGCGACGTCGCGGACGATGACCGCGTTGAGCCGCGAGTCAGCCTGGATCCGCACGGGATTGGGCGGGACGTAGACGCCGGTCTGCTCGTTGGCGAGGGGCGTGCCGAGCGTCCCCTGCCCGTCCTGGCCGCCGTAGAACGATCCGCCGGGATTGGGCGTGCCCAGGGTGGCCAGGCCCTGGCCGCGCAGGCCCTGGACGGCGGGCGGGACCGGGGTCTCGCTGCGGGCGACGGCGCCGACCCGCTCGTTGGGATCGGTGCTGACCAGCGAGCGGATGATCGAGGCCACGCCCGGGATCGTCACCTGCTTGGCCCCGACCGTCAGGTTGACGTCGTCGGCCCAGCCGTAGCGCAGGTAGAACACCCGATACTGCAGGGTCGGCGACGCGGCCTCGGCCTGGGCGCCGCCGCGGGCCAGCTCGTCCACCTGCTGCAGGAAGCGCGGCGCGCCGGTGGCCACCAGCATGTCGCCGGTGGGACGCAGGGTGTTGCGGCCGTCGAGCAGGTCCAGCTGGCGGGCCGCGCGATCGACGCGGCGCGAGGCCGAGCCCGAGATCGGGAAGCTGCGGCTGGAGAGCTGGGCGGCGGTGTAAACATAGGCCGCCCCGCCGTCGTAATAGGTGACCAGGTCGAAGGCCTTGGCGATGTCGGCGTCGATCTTGGCCGCCGGCCCGCGGAAGACGCCGTTGATCGTGCCGGCCACCTGCGAGGAGACGATCACCGGCACGCCGACCTGATTGTAGAAGTTCTGCAGGAACTGGGCGATCGGCTGCTCGCGGGCGGTCAGGTCGACCGACCGGCCGCCGAACGGGACCTCGCCGGCCTGGACCTGCGGCGCGGCCACGGCCAGGACGGCCGCGGCGACGGCGGCCGCGACGCCCCTGCGAGCGGGACGACGACGAACGCAGGCGGAATCCTTCGAAAGGGACATTCTGTCTCCGGGCTCAGGCGGCCGCCGACGCGGGCGGCGGTTCGGGATCGTTGGGAACGATGCTCAGGGGCTCGCGCGGGAAGGCCACGCGGCCGGCGACGTCGAGCTTCAGGGTCGGCAGCAGTTCGTGGAACGACAGGACGCCCAGGTCGAAGCGGCGGGCCTCGACCAGCTTGCGCACGTGCCGGCGCAGGTCGATGGCGGCCAGGACGACGCTCGCGCCGCTTTCGTCGACCTTGTCGAGGATGGCGTCGGTGACGCGGCGGGCCATGTCGGGATCGAGCGCCAGCTGCTGGGCGCCGCCGCCGGTGCGGATGGCCTCGCGCAGGTGCTGTTCCAGAGGCGGCTCCAGCACGACGGCCTTCAGCGCGCCGTCGGGGGCGTAGCGGTGGCTGATCTGGCGGCGCAGGGCGACGCGGGCGAACTCGGTGAGGGCGAACGGGTCCTTCTCGCGCTGGCCGGCGTCGGCCAGGGCCTCGAGGATGTCGCGCTGGTTGCGCAGCGGCACCTCCTCCTCGGCCAGGCGCCGCATGACCTCGGCGATGCGGGCCAGAGGCAGGGCGCGGGCGGCTTCCTTGACCACCTCGGGATAGTCGGCGCCGGCCCGGGTCAGCAGGTTGCTGGCCTCCTGGATGCCGACGAACAGGCCGGCGTTGCGGCGCAGGGCCTGGCGCACGGCGTCCTGCAGCTCGGACAGGTCGGCCGGATGGGACAGCTCGCCCGCGCCGATCGGGGCCTCGAAGGCCAGCAGCCGCCAGCGCGGCGCGCCCCGTCCTTCGCCAGGAACGCCTTCGCCGTAGTGGAACGAGGCGCGCGGCAGGGCCACGCCCAGGCGCAGCTCGAACTCCTCGAGCACCTCCTCCAGGCCGCGGGTCAGGACCGCGCCCTCGTGGCGGCGGACGTTGTCGCCGTCGAGCTCCAGCAGCAGCGGCACCACCGGCTGGGCTTCCTGGATCCGGGTGCGGGCGGCGGCCGGCGAGGCCTTGGCCTCGTCCGCCGCGGCGCGGGCGGGGGCGATCTTCCTGGTCAGCCGGGCGCGCAGATCGACGTCGAGCAGCGCGCCGGTGACGATGGCCGCCCCGCCGAGCAGCAGGAAGATCACCAACGGGAAGCCCGGCACCAGAGCCATCAGCCAGCAGATACCGCCGGCGACCAGGAACACCCGGGGCTTGGCCGCGAACTGCCGGCGCATGGCGTCGCCCAGGTGGCTCTCGCTGTCCTCGTCGGTGGTGCGGGTGACGATCAGGCCGGCGGCCATGGCCCCCAGCAGGGCCGGGATCTGGGTGACCATGCCGTCGCCGATGGTCAGGATCGAGTACTTGTGGATCGCCGCGCCAAACTCCAGCCCCTGCTGCAGCATGCCGATGGCCAGGCCGCCCAGCAGGTTGATGACCACGATGATGATGCTGGCGATGGCGTCGCCTTTGACGAACTTCATCGCCCCGTCGAGGCTGCCGTGGAGCTTGCTCTCCATCTCCAGCACGCGCCGGCGGCGCTTGGCCTCGTCCTTGTCGATCATGCCCGAGCGCAGGTCGCTGTCGATCGACAGCTGCTTGCCCGGCATGGCGTCGAGGCTGAAGCGCGCGGCCACCTCGGCCACCCGCTCGGCGCCCTTGGCGATGACGATGAACTGCACGACGGTGATGATCAGGAACACCACCAGCCCGACCACCAGATTGCCGCCGGCCACCAGGGTGCCGAAGGTGTCGATGATGTGCCCGGCGTGGCCCTCGATCAGGATCATCCGGGTCGTGGCGATCGACAGGGCCAGTCGGTACAGCGTGGTGATCAGCAGCAGGCTGGGGAACACCGAGAACTCGACGATGGTCGAGATGTAGATCGCCACCAGCAGCAGCATGACGCCGAAGCAGATGTTGATGGCCACCAGGGCGTCGAGCGCCAGGGCCGGCAGCGGCAGGATCATCAGGGCGACGATCGCCACGACCCCGGCCACCAGGAAAAGGTCGCTGAACCGCGCGACGACGCCCTGGCGCGGCCGCCCCTGAAGGCGTTTGAGATAGCTTTCGACGCTCATCGGAAGGTGGTCCTCAGAAGCCGCCGCGCGCGGAGACGAAGCCGCGGTATCGGTCGAGGACGCTGGTCACGTAGCCCTGCGTCTCGCGGTAGGGCGGGATCTTGCGGCCGTGCTTCATCACGGCGCCCTCGCCGGCGTTGTAGGCCGCCAGCACCAGCTCCAGGTCGTTGCCGAAATGGCCCTGCAGGGTCTTCAGATAGGCCGCGCCGGTGCGGATATTGACCATCGGGTCGCCCAACTCGAGGTCGGGATCGCGCACGCCGAAACGCCGGGCCGTGGCCGGCATGATCTGCATCAGGCCCCGCGCGCCCTTGGGCGACAGCGCCCTCGGATTGGCCCGCGACTCCACGTGCATCACGGCCCGCAGCAGGTCCGGATCGATATCGAAGTCGCGGCCCGCGGCGGCCACGAGGGGGGCGTAGAGGGTCGGGCCGGTGGCGGTGCGGGACAGGACGACCGGGGCCGGAGCGACTCGTCCCGCCGAGATAACGGCGCTGGCGAGTTGAGGTCCGTCATAGAGCCGGAGCTGCTCGGACACCCCTGCTGGTTGTGTTTCAGCGACGCAATCTATCCGCGCCAACGAGAATTTTTCGTTGATCGGAAGAGCGCTGCTGAACTTCAGGCCGTCATCAGTCTCGCATTCATAAGCGAACACTGCACTCGATGAAAACAAGATTAAAAGCACGCCGTACGCCATTACGCGGAACTTGCGCATAAATTTGTCCCTCTATGCAGCGCCCCGCCTATGCATACTACCCATTCAAAAGCTAACTTTCGGGGATCAATCCTGTCAACCTCGTAATGAAAACAATTTTCATACTCAGTATACTGCATTACGGACAACATATTCTATGGTTCAGCTTACGGGTTACTATGGCCAAGCTCGCCTCTTTTTGGCCATTATCGAGATCAATGTCGGCAACCCGGGCGACATCAGGGCTGCGAAGCTCTTCGCGACCATCGGCGGACACACGCTATGGCTGAAAAGAACGACGGCGGCGACAAGACCGAAAAGCCGACGCCCAAGCGCCTCTCGGACGCCCGCAAGAAAGGCGACGTGCCCAAGAGCAAGGACCTGACCTCGACCGCGGTGCTGGGGATCTGGGTGCTGCTGGGGGCGATGACCGCCGGCTACGCCTTTGACCGCCTGGGCGGGCTGTTCGACGAGGTGTTCGCCGTGATGGACCAGCCCTTCGTCGAGGCCTGGCCGATCGTCGCCGCCGCCAGCGGCAAGGTGTTCATCGTGCTGACAGCCATGACCTTCGTCCCGGTGGCGATCTTCGGCATGCTGGCCGAATTCGCCCAGGTCGGGCCGGTCTTTACCCTCGAAAAGATGAGCCCCAAGCTGTCGCACATGAACCCCGGCGAGGGGTTCAAGCGGATGTTCAGCCTCGACAACCTGTTCGAGGTGGCCAAGTCGCTGGCCAAGACCCTGCTGCTGGGCCTGTTCACCTGGTTCGTGGTGGCGCTGTCGTTCGACAAGCTGCTGGCCTTGCCGGCCGGCGAGGCCAACGGGGCGCTGGGCGCGTATGGCGGCCTGACCTTCCAGCTGCTGGCCGGCGTGGCCGTGCTGTTCGTCTTCGTGTCGCTGCTGGACCTGACCTACCAGCGCTTCAGCTTCACCAAGAAGATGAAGATGAGCCGGCGCGACATCCGCCAGGAATCCAAGGATTCCGAAGGCGATCCGCACGTGAAGTCGCATCGTCGGCAGCTGCACCAGGAGTGGGCGCAGCAGAACGCCGTGCAGGCCGCCCGCGACGCCTCGGTGCTGGTGGTCAATCCCACCCACATCGCCTGCGCCCTGGCCTACGATCCGGCCGAGCACGCCGTGCCGGTGCTGCTGGGCAAGGGCGAGGGACTGATCGCCCAGGCCATGCGCGAGGCGGCGGAAGACCAGGGCGTGCCGATCATCCGCAATGTCGAGCTGGCCCGCGCCCTGCGCGACAAGGCCGCCGTCGACGACATCATCCCCCAGGACCTGTTCGCCGCCGTGGCCGAGGTGATCCTGTGGGCTCGGCGGCTCAAGGACGAGCAGGCGGCCGCCGCCCCTGCTCCGGACGCGCCGCCGCCGGGCCCGACCTTCCCGCCCCTGCCCTGAACCCCGACCCGACCCCGCACCGGAGCCCTCGTGAGCGCCATCCTCGACCTGCTGACCGTCGCCCTCGCCCTGGCCATCGTGCTGGGCCTGGCCTTCTTCTCGCTGAAGCTGCTGAAGCGGGTGCAGGCCGGACCGGCCAGCGACGACCAGATCCGCTACCTGCGAGCCCTGCCCGTCGGCCAGCGCGAGCGGCTGACCCTGGTGGCCTATCGCGACGAGGTGTTCCTGCTGGGGGTGACGGCCGGCCAGATCACCGTGCTCGACCGCCGCACCCGCACGCCCGAGGAGATCGCCGCCGAGGCCCGCGCCGCCGACGAGGCCCGGATGCGCGCGGCCCAGCCGTCGATGGCGATGCGCCGGCTGATAGGGAAAACCCTAGCTAGGGAACGACCCGACTACTGACCGCCGGCCGCAGATGGTTGTCTCAATCCGCCGGGCGACGGAGCGCTGCTCCTAAAGGCCCTCCGAGCAAAACCGGAAAATCGAAGGAGCATCACATGTCTTTCCTGGGTATCGGCGGCGGCGGCAATCTCTTCAGCAGCATCGCCGGCTTGGCGCTGCAAGGCGCCCTGGGCGTCGCGACCGGCGGGGCCTCCCTGCTCGTCACCACCGCGCTCAAGAGCGTGCTGCTGGCGGTGGGCGACCAGGTCCTGCAGCAGCTGGGCCAACAACTGGGCCTGCCCCAGGGCGTGATCGACGTGGCCCAGGCCGCCTTCCACGGCGCGGCGGGCGACGCGGGCGGCGCGGTGCAGAACCTGACCGAAGCCTCGGAAGGCCTGTCCTCGGCCATCGGCGGCGGCGCCTTCGAAGCCGGCGAGATCGAGCGCGGCGCCCAGTCCAACATCCAGGACATCGTCACCCAGGCCAACGAGGCGGCCAACCGCAGCCGTGAAGACGCCGCCAGCGACGAAAGCGTCAGCGGCAGCGGCAAGGACAGCCTGCTGGTCGCCATCGCCAAAGCGATGGGCAAGGTCATCGATTCGAAGATGGGCCAGATGGCCGACAAGACCCAGCAGATGGGTTCGGCCAAGGGCGAGAAGTACGGCCAGCTTTCGGCCGAGGTCCAGGCCCTGGGTCAAGAGATCAGCATGGTCTCCAACGCCCTCAACAACTCCATCAAGGCCATCGGCGAAGCTTCGGCCCAGCTGGCTCGCAAGGGCTAATGGTCTGAAACCTGGAATTGAGGCGGGTGGCGAACGCCACCCGCCCTTTTGTCGTCACAGCCGGGCGGTTTGAATATTTCGAGGCAGCATCGGAGCAGGCGGATGAGACTGAAGATCGCGATCCTGGCCGGAGCGGCGCTGGTGCTGGCGGCGAGCCAGGGCCAGGCCCAGGGCTTCCCCGACCTCGGCTACATGGGCACCACGATCGGCGCCGGCGGCCTCCAGACCTCGGCGATGAACAACGTCATTTCCCAGAGCGTGCAGCAGTCGCGCAGCGCGCCGCGCCGCCCGTCCGGCTACGCCGCCTCGGCCCGCCTGCGTCAGGGCGGCGTGGCCGGGGCCAGCGCCTCGACCAGCTATCGCGCCTCGCCGCAGGTGGCGGCCCGGGTGCGCAAGCAGTTCGCCGACTACATGACCGAACGGGCCGGCGCCGACGGCGGCCGCCAAGTCGCCGCGGCCATGGAACGGCGCGACCCGGTGAAGAACTGGGCCCAGATCGTGGCCGCCGACGGCCTGCGGCCGGGCGACGCCGCCGACTCCCTGGCCGGCTACTGGATCCTCAACTGGGTGATCGCCAACCGCGGCGACAACAACCGCGCCCAGGCCCAGGCCGTGCGGGCCCAGGTGCGGCCGATCATGGCTTCCAACCCCGCCTATGCGCGGCTGAACGAGCCCCAGCGGCAGGAGATGTCGGAGGTGCTGATGCTGAACTTCCTGGTCCAGCACGCAGCCTATCTCGACGCCCTCAAGCGCAACGACCAGAACGACCTACGCCGCATCGGCGACGCCGCCGTGGCCCGCTTCCGTAACGAGATGGGCGTGGACCTGCGCCAGCTGCAACTGACCGACAACGGCTTCGTGCGGCGCTGATCGCCGCCTTTCCGCCCCGGAGATCGCCATGACCGTCCAGCCGCTCGCCGCCCCCGCCGCCTTCCGTTCGCCGGCCCAGTGCGCCGGTCGCGGCGGAGCCGAACGGGCCGCGGAAGACTTCCAGGACACCGGCCGCCTCGACCTGGCCGCCTTCGCCGGCGCTTCGCCGGGCGAGGTGCGCGCGGCCCTGGCGACCATGCCGCCGGCCCAGCGCGGCGCGCTCGAGCGCGGCCTGATCGAGGGCGGGCTTGGGGGCGGACTCGGGGGCCTGCTGGGCGGCGTGGTCGGCGGGGTGACCGACACCGTGGCCGAGACGACCGACGCGGCCATCGAGACGCCCAACGAGCATTGCGCCGAGGAGCAGGCCACCGCCTCGCACGTCCAGAGCCTGGACAGGCTGCGCGCCCAGGGCCAGCTGGACGCCCTGCTGTCGCCCTACCGCCAGGGCGATCGCCCGCCGGCCGACCTGGCCAGCGGCGTCGACGTCGCCCCCTCGGCCGTCGAGCGCGAGGACGGGTCGCTGGCGCCGTGACGACCGGCGCGGGCTGCGGTTGACCGACCGGGGCCTCGTCAGGCGCCAGGGGCGCCGCGCAGATCCTGGATGGCGCCGTCGATGATGCGCACGAACTGCTCCACCACATCGCCGCGCGCCGCGCCCGGCCCCGGCTCGCGCTGCAGGCCGGCGGCGATCGAGCGGATCAGCGGCTCGACGATGTTGGGCGGCGTCAGGTGCGGCCGGTCGGCGGCCTGGGCGCGCAGTTCACGGGCGAAGTCGGCCAGCACCCGCTCGATGCGGCCGGCGTCCACCGGCGAGGTCGCCGACAGCCGGCCGGCCACCGACTGGCCGCTCTGGGCCGCCAGCACCCGCAGGTCGCCGCCCACCTGGGCCAGGCTCGACTGGCCGTGCTCGGCCCAGACGAAGGCGGCCGCCTGCCCCCGGTCACCGCCGCGCAGCGGATCGACCAGGGCCGCGCCGGCGATCGTGGCCATGGCCTCCAGCGCCAGCCGCGCAACCCCCGCCCGGGCGGCCGTGGTCGTCGGCGTCGACGCTGAGAAGTCCGTGGCCGAGGCGCGCTCGACGGGGCGGATCATGACGCGGCTCCCGGCTCGACCTTGACCACCCGCAGGCCCGGCTTGAGGGCGCTCCAGCCCACCTGCGCGCCGATCGCCTGCTGGCTGTTGCGGCCGTCGGCCAGCTCCTCGTTCTCGCCGTCGAACTGCACGACGGCCAGGCGCTTGCCGCCCCGCGCGATAGCGAACCGCGCCCACGGATAGCCGTCGAGGATGGTCAGCCGGGCGTCCGGCAGCGCCGCCGCCAGGTCAGCCACGCGGTCGCCCGGCGCGATCGTCCTGGGCGCCTGCGACGCCTCGGCGGTCCCGGCGGCGGCCATGGGTAGGGGGGGAACGGCCGCCGCCGGTCGCTCACAGCCGGCGAAGGCCAGCGCGAGGGCGATGAGGGTTGGGGGAGCAAGCTTCATCGTCGGGTTCATCCAGACGGACCAGATCTTCAACGCCGGCCCGCGGCGGCGGTTCTCATTGGCCCAGCATGGCCAGGGCGTCGCGACGCTCGCTGGCGAAGCGGTTGGCGACCGAGGCCTGCACCGAGGCCGAGGCGCTGGTGAAATAGGCCAGTCCCCCGCCGGCGTCGCGCTTGCCGCGCTCGTCATAGACGGCGTTGATCAGGGCGCGGTCGTAGGCCTGGCCGTCGGCCGGCGACAGCCCCTGCCCTTCCACCCGGGCCATGGCCTTGACGATGGCGCCGGTTTCGGGCCCGTGCTGGACCGAGGTGGACCAGACCACGTCGCGGATCGCCGACGAGCGGGTCGAGAGGTCCAGGCCCGTCGCGGCGCTCACCGTGTCGAGCTGCACCTGGTAGTGCGTGCGCTGAATATAGTCGTGCTGGGCGGCCTCGAAGCGTTCGGGCTCGCGGGCGGCGATAGCCTTCCAGGTGGCGGTGAACGACGCCGAGCCTGGCGCGGCGCCGCCGAACTCGGCGGCCCACGCACGGCCCTCGGCGGCGAGGAACTCCTGCGGCCGGTTGCGGTTTCCGGCCAGCTGATAGGTGCCGTACGACACCCCGCCCGGATCGCCGGTCCCGGACGACACCGTGCCCGGCCCGCGCCCACCGGTCTCGTACCGCTCCGACAGCGCGCCGATGCGGGCGTCGTCGGAGGCCGGGGTGGCGGCGGTCACGGTCCCGGGCGGTCCCTGGCGATCGACGTTGACGAGCACGTAGTTGAAGCTCTTCTGGTCGGACAGGCCGCTCCAGAAGGCCTGGAAGTCGGCCGGCTTCAGGGTCTGGCAGCCGGCCGAGCCGGTGTTGCCGTTGCCGCCGGCGTGGAACAGGAACGAGTTGTCGGTGCTGACGCCGGTCCCGCGCGCGTCGCGAGCATCGATACGGCCGTCGTGGTTGGTGTCGCGCTGGACGGCGTGGCTCCCGGTCGGGCGCAGCACGTCGCCGAGGGTCGAGCTCGTGCTCTTCTGGAAGGTGACCGTGCCCTCGGCGATGCGGCCCAGCTCCTTGCGGCCATCGCCGTCGAAATCGGCGCCGTAGCGACCGTCGTACTGGACCGAGGGCTCGGTGCTGGCGGCGAACTCGCGAACCTGGCCGCCCTGCTGCAGCACCACGACGCGATCGTCATAGGCGCCCTTGCCGCCGTTGGCCGACAGGCTGGTCTCGGTGCGCAGCCCCAGGATCACCTGCTTGCCGGCGGCCAGGTCGGCCTTGGCCTGGGCGTCGCCGTAGGCGTTCACGTAGCCCGAATAGAGCGCGTACTTCTGCGCCTGGCTCAGGCCTTCGGTCGACGGCAGGACGCCGGTCGCCTGGCCGCTCGTCGTGGGCGTCGCCGCCTGTGCCGTCGCGGCTGGCGCGGCCGTTCCCCCGCCGGGGATCTGCAAGGCCTGGCCGACATGGATCAGGTTGGGGTTGGTCAGGCCGTTGGCCTGGGCGAGCGCCTGCCAGGAGACGCCGAACTGCGCCCCGATGTTCGACAGGTTGTCGCCCGACGCGACGGTGTAGCTGCGCGCCTCCGCCGCCGCGCCGGTCGGCAGGGTCACCGCCTGGCCGGGCCGGATGGCGTTGGGATTGGCGATCTGCGGATTGGCGCGGATCACCGCCTCCAGCGACACGCCATGCTTCTCGGCGATGCCCGACAGGGTGTCGCCGGACTTGACGACATAGTCGTTCGACCGGCCGCCGCCGCCCGAACCGGAGACGGACGACTGGGTGTTGAGGGACACGGCGGTCATCGGGGCACTCCTGGTACGGACGCTTTGCTGACCGGAC
Source organism: Caulobacter hibisci (assembly GCF_016135805.1). GTDB lineage: Bacteria > Pseudomonadota > Alphaproteobacteria > Caulobacterales > Caulobacteraceae > Caulobacter > Caulobacter hibisci. The sequence continues at coordinate 28,193 of NZ_JADWOX010000002.1, read as the reverse complement.
GCTAGACCCGCCCCACGCGCCGCATAACTAGGGACATCCCTAGCTAGGGACGCCCCCAGCTATCCGGAGGGCCGCCCGCCCCGCCATCGTGACGCCAGCCAAGGCGCAACGGAGGCTTTCCATGTCCGCCCTGAACGCAGTCGACTCCGCCGCCGGCCGCGCCGCGTCGAGCACGGCCGGCGGCGCGAGCCAAGCCGCCGGCCTGGTGGCCGCCAGCCGCACCGGGGGCCAGCTGAACACCAGCGAACTCGCGGGCCAGCTGTCGGAGATCGCCAAGTCGGACCCGGCCAAGGCCCAGAACCTGCGGGCCGAGATCGAGGCCGGCCTGTCGCCCGCCGACCAGAAGCGCCTGGCCGACGACGTCGATGCGGCCGCCGCGGCCCAGCGGCAGGAACTGATCCTCGATCTTGGCCAGATGGCGCTGGATGTCGTGGGCCTGGTCGACCCGACCCCGATCTCGGACGGCGCCAACGGCGTCATCTCGCTGTTCCGCGGCGACTTCCTGGGCGCGGGCCTGTCGGCCGTCAGCATGGTTCCCTACATCGGCGACGCCGCCAAGCTGGGCAAGCTCGGCAAGTGGGCCGAGACGGTGAGCAAGGCCGCCGACCTGGCCAAGATCGACAGCGCCTTCGCCGCGGCCGCCAAGCCGGCCCTGGAGAAGCTGAAGGGCGCCATCGACGCCCTGCCGCTGGACAAGCTGCCCGACAGCGCCCGGCAGACGCTGGAGACCGCCAGCCGCAAGCTGGACGAGGCCCTGAGCGCCCGGCCGCGCGTCGAGCTGGAGCAAGGCGCCAAGGGCGGCTGGAACGCCCAGCTGAACGGGCCTCTGGCCGCCAACACCGACTATGTGGTCAGCGGCCGCTACACCTATCACACCGACGCCAAGGGCCGGGTAGAGCAGGTCGTCGGCACGCTCGACCTCAAGCACGCCGACCGCAACGGCTACCAGCAGTCCAAGGCCGGCCAGGAGAACGGGGTCAAGGACGGGGTCGCCGGCGACGAGGGCGGCCACCTGATCGCGGCGATCTTCAACGGCCCCGGCGAGCAGATCAACTACCACGCCATGGACGGCGCGCTGAACAAGAGCGGCTGGAAGGTGATGGAGAACGAATGGGCCGCCGCCCTCAAGGACGGCAAGGCGGTCGACGTCGACATCAAGGCGGTGTTCGACGGCGACTCCAAGCGGCCCGAGGCGTTCAGGGTGGAGTACGTCATCGACGGCAAGCCCTCGACCCGAACCTTCTTCAACGACTAGATTGGCTTCAACGACTAGATTGGGCGGCGGAGGATTTCCATGGCCGACATCGACACTCCGGAAGGCATCTACCGCCACGTCGGCCAGGCCCTGGCCGACACCGTGGCCGAGCCCTGGTCGGAGATTCGCCTGCATGTCGACGTGATCGACGGCTCGGTGGGGCTGACCGGCGACTACACCAAGGCCGGCGGCGAGGTCGACGACCTCGACGTGCGCAAGCTGGACTATTCGGTCTCGAAGGCGCTGCGCAACCTGCACCGCATCACCGCCTCCAGCGCCCACGAGCCGTGGTCGAAGGCGGTGTTCTCGCTGAAGTCCGACGGGGCCTTCGACCTCAAGTACGACTACGCGGCGGCGTCATGATCGCTGCCCTCTGGGGCGAGACGGCGCCGCTGCGCAGCTGAGCGCCTCACGGTCTGTCCTTCGCCATCGCCTCGCCGCGAACTTGCTCCAGAGCGGCGAGTTGTGCGTCGATCATCGTCTGGTTGGGGTCGTGCCCCGTACGGGCGAGCGGCACGAACACCTTCTTCGGCGCGGTCAGATCGTCGAAATACGCTTTAGAAACCTCCGAAGGGGTCACCAGATCCGCCTCGCCCTGCAGCATGTAGACTGGCATGGCGAACGCCGTTCCCAGCCTGCGCAAGTCGATCTTCGGCCCCATGCCGTCGCCGGCGAGGCCGACGAAGTTCAGGAAGGAATAATCCTCGCCGGCGGTGTAGTCGGCCTCGTAAGCCGGGGTGTCGTAGCCGGGGCCGAACGTGAACCAACCCTTGGGCGGTGCGTCGGTCGCCAGAGCCTCGTACTTGCGGGTGATGCGGCGCAGGATCCCGAAAGCACGGGGATTGGTCCACGGCGGGGCGCCGAGACCCTCCAGCTTGCCAATCGACTCCGTGTCGCCGGCGGCTCGCGCCAGACCAAGGGTCTTGGCGTAGCTCGCCGCCATGTCCAGTTGGTAGTTAACAAGCTGGGCCGTGCCGACATAGGCGCTGAATAGGTCCGGCTCCGCCATGGCGATGTTGACCGCCAGTGCCGAGCCCCAGGAGCCGCCCATGATGATGACCTTGCGCTTGCCGAAGCGATGGGTCGCATAGCGGGCCATCTCGACGCCATCGGCCGTCAGGCGCTGGAGGGTCAAAGCCTCGTCTTCGGCCGGCTTGTTGGCCCCATAGGTCTTGCCCGAACCTCGCTGGTCCCACTGGACGACGGTGAAGTCCTTTGCCCACTCGCCGAACAGGGCGTGGGCGAAAGGGGTGTTCGGGTTACCGGGACCGCCGTGGACGATCAGCACCACCGGATTGGCGCAGTCGTGTCCCTCGACCGTCACCCACTGCTTGATACCGCCAAGGGTGATGAAGCCGGACTCGTTGATGGGCTGGCCCCGCGTTCGACATGCTGGGCTAAGCTCCGTCGCGCGGGCCTCCCCGACGACGCCCCAGGACAGCAGCAACGCCGCAGCGAAACCCAATACCCTCATGTCGCCCCCAAGACGCCGCTCATCGCCCAGAATGGACGCGCGTGCTTGGTGGCGCTTATCACCCCAGGCGCTTGTGCCGAAGTCGAAACCAGGACGGCCAACTTCATATAATGGACCTCGGCTCAGAGCTTGTTCGCGACCACACGCCTTGAAAGCGGTTTCGACCCCTCTCTTCATGGAGAGAGGGAGGGGCCCGCGCCGCAAGGCGTGGGAGGGTGAGAGGGTAGGCGAAGCCCCTGGACGATCTTGGCGCTGTTGCAGGCGATGTGCCGGCACGCCGGCTGAAGGTGTAACCACTCACCCTCCCATCGCTGCGCGATGGGCCCCTCCCTCTCTCTAAGAGAGAGGGTTCTCGCCCCCGACGTCCGCAATGAGTGATGAGCTGCCCTCTTCAACCCCTGTCTAAGAGGGAGAGCATCCGAGACTAGCGGTCTGAAGCCTTCCGCGCCGGGGCCAGCAGCACCGCGGCCGCGCCGGCCAGCATCACCGCCGCGACCACCGCCGAGGTCCGCAGGCCCGTGACCATGCCCGCCCCCGCCAGCGCCCCGAAGATCGCCACACCTGCGGCGCCGCCGACCTGGCGGCAGGCGTTGAGCACGCCCGAGGCCGCGCCGGCGTCGTGGCGGTCGACGCTGGCCAGCAGACCGCTGGTCAGGGCCGGGATGGCCAGGCCCATGCCGCCGGGGATCAGGGCGAAGCCCGGCAGCATGTCCAGCAGATCGCTGCCCGCCCCCAGCCGCGCGGTCAGGGCGTAGCCGCAGGCGGCGACCAGCACGCCGCCGCTGGTCACGACCTTGGCCCCGAAGCGGCCGACCAGGGATCCGCTCAGCAGATTGGAGACGATGAAGGTCGCCGTCAGGGGCAGGAAGGCCAGGCCCGCCTTGGCCGGCGCCCAGTGCAGGACGCGCAGCATGTAGAGGCCGAGCACGAAGATCAGGCCGTAATAGGTGAAGTTCAGGGCCGAGCCGACCACCACCGCGCTCCAGGCCGGACGGCGGCGAAAGACGGAAAGCGGCATGGCGGGATGGGGGGCCCGGCGCTCGAACAGCACGAAGCCGACCGCCAGGACCAGGCCCGCGACCAGGGCCGCCAGCGGCGCGCCGCTCCAGCCGCGATGGCCGCCCTCGATCAGCCCGCCGACCAGCAGGGTGACGGCGGCGGCGGCCAGGGCCTGGCCGACGAGGTCGAACGGGACCTTGGGCTTGGCCGGCGCCTCCCGCGCGACCAGCAGGGTCAGGACGGCGCCGATCGCGCAGAGCGGCAGGTTGACGAAGAACACCCAGCGCCAGCCCAGGCTCTCGACCAGCAGGCCGCCCAGCACCGGTCCGGCGGCGATCGAGACGCCGCCGGCGGCGGTCCACCAGCCCACCGCGGCCGCGCGACGGCGGTCGTCGCCATGGGCGGCGCGGGCGATCAGGGCCAGGGACGGCGGGATCAGCAGCGCCCCGGCCGCCCCCTGGGCCGCACGGGCCAGGATCAGGGCCAGCGGACTGGTCGCGAAACCGCAGGCGGCCGAGGCTAGGCCGAACAGCACCAGCCCCGCCAGGAACGCCCGCCGGGGTCCGACCCGGTCGCCGATCGCGCCGGCCGACAGCAGCATGGCCGCCAGGGCCAGGACATAGGCGTCGACCACCCATTGCAGCTGGGCGGTCGGCGCGCCGAAACCATCGCCGATGGCGTCGAGGGCGACATTGACGATGGTCACGTCCAGCTGGGTGACCAGGAAGCCGAAGCTGGCGGCGGCCGTGATCCAAGGCAGGCGGGAGGACTCGATGCTCATGGGCCTCGTCATGCGCCGATCGGGACGCCCAATGCTACACGCAACGATGAACAATCGGGCCGGCGATGGGTCTAGAGTGAGGCCATGGACGCCAATATCGCCACCCCCGCCGCCCTGATCGGCGACCCGGTCCGCGCCGCCATGCTGCAGGCCCTGCAGGACGGGCGCGCTCAGCCGGCCGGCGCCCTGGCCTGGGCGGCCGGGGTCAGCGCCCAGGCGGCCAGCAATCACCTGTCGAAGCTGGTCGAGGGCGGCCTGCTGGCGGTCGAGCGCGAGGGCCGGCACCGCTATTATCGCCTGGCCTCGGCCGAGGTGGCGCACGCCATCGAGGCCCTGTCGGCCATCGCCGCGCCGGTGCGCTCGCTGGAGATCCCGCGCTCGCCAAAGGCCCGCGCCCTGCGGGAGGCCCGCTGCTGCTACGGCCACCTGGCGGGACGGCTGGGGGTGAAGGTCGCCCAGGCGCTGGAGGAACAGGATCTGCTGCGGCCTGCGGACGGCAAGCTCTATGCGGTAACCGAAGCCGGAACGGCCTGGTTCGCCGAGCTGGGCGTCGAGGTCGCCGCCCTCGCCTCCCCGCGCGGCGTCGCCCGCCAGTGCCTGGACTGGACCGAGCGTCGCCACCACCTGGCGGGGCCATTGGGCGTGAAGCTGCTCGACGCCATGACCGCGCGCGGCTGGCTGGCCCAGGCGCCGCAAGGCCGCGCCGTGCGCCTGACGCCGGAAGGCGCCCGCGAACTGCGGGCGCGACTGGGCGTCGATCTCGACGACGACGGCCGCGTGGCCGCGTAAAATTGGAGATTGTAAGCGCCTCGACGCCCTCTAAGCTTGAGCGCGTTGTTTCAGCTTACAGGGGGTATTCACGACATGGCGGACCAAGACAGCGCCGGAGGTCGGTTCGACTTCGGGCGGGTGATACAGAACACCTTCAAGGTGATCGTCGACAACATCGGCCTGTTCGGCGGCGGGGCGCTGTTGCTGGTGACCGCGCCCTCGCTCGTGGGCACGCTGTCGGGCCTGATCGCCTCCGGCGGCACAGTGGCCCCGGCCGGGATCGTCATTGGCGCGATCATCTCCGGCCTGGGCAGCTTCGCGTTGCAGGGCGTGGTGGTGCGCGCCGCGGTCGGCACGCTGAACGGGGCCCCGGTCGCCCCCCGCGAGGCGGCGTCGAGCGGCCTGCGCTTCCTGCTGCCGCTGATCGGCCTGGCCATCATCGCCACTCTGGGCATCTGGCTGGGCATGCTGCTGCTGGTCGTGCCGGGGATCATCCTGAGCGTGATGTGGACCGTGGCGGCGCCGACGCTGGTGGTCGAGAAGAAGGGCGTGTTCGCCAGCCTGGGGCGCAGTCGCGACCTGACCCGCGGCAGCCGCTGGCCGATCTTCGGCCTGTTCGTCGTCTACTTCATCGCGTCCATCATTCTGAGCTTGATCATCCAAGCCATCGGCACGCCGTTGGGCGCGGTCGCCGGCAATGTCTTCGCCCTGCAGAACGCCGAGCTCAGCGTCGGCCTGGTGGTCTTCGTCCTGATCTCGGCCCTGGTGAACGGCGTCCAGGGCGTAGTGATCGCCGCCGGCGTGTCGGCCACCTACTACGAACTGCGCACGAACAAGGAAGGGGCCGCCCCCGACCAGACCGCGGCGGTCTTCGACTGACCCGCCGCCGCTGACCGGACGTCAGGCGTCGTGCTTGTCGCGGCGCCGGACGCCCATCAGCAGCCTGGCCTCCAGCCGCTTGCGCAGGGCCGCGTAGTAGGCGCTGAGGAAGTCGTAGTCGTCTTCGCTGGCGCCGCGGACCCAGCCGATCTTGCCGGCGATGCGGTCGGCCACCGCCCGCATGGTGCGCCGGTCGCGCTGGCGCAGCACGTCCTCGAGCACATGCAGCTCCTTGGCCCCGTAGGCGTCGATCTGGGCAGGGGTGAAGTCGTAGCGCAGCAGGCGCTCGGCGCCCTCGTCGGCCATGTCGCGGATCAGCTTGCGCTTGGGCGCGCGGACCACCCAGGTGCCGCCGATCAGGTCGCCGGCCCGCAGGCGGTCCTTGTTGAACAGCGGGAAGAACACGAACACCCCCGCCCAGGACAGGCCGAGGAAGTACATCCAGCCCTCGACCCCGCCGCCGCCCTCCACGCCGGGCGAGAACAGCAGGGCGATCGGCAGGAACACCTCCAGCTCGCGCATGGCGTTGCGCGCGAAGATCGGGCCCGGCCGTAGCCGTCCCCCGTCGCGCGCGGCCACCCGCAGGCCCATGATCCGCTTGCCCGGCGTGGCCGCGGCCGCCGTCAGCTCGAAGCCGATGAAGTAGAAGTTCCGCAGCAGGAAGAAGCCCAGCAGCCAGAGGACGGCGATCACCTCGCCGCCCTTCAGGCCCGCCGCGGCCAGGGCGCCGACGCCGAGCAGGCCGATCAGCAGCGAGGCGACCACGAGCACGGCGATCATGATCGCTGCGTCCAGCAGGAAGGCGCCGGCGCGCTGGCCGGCGTCGGCCAGTTGCAGCCGCAGGTCGACGCCCTCGGGCGTGACGAACGAGCGCGTCAGCTTGACGGTCGCGGCGTCGCTCACGTCTTCGCCCTCCGGCGCGGTCCATAGAAGTAGAGGCCCCAGATCAGCGCGCTGGCTGCGGCCACAGCATAGCGGGCTGGGGTGGCGACGATCAGCTGCCGCCCGAAACCTTCCAGAAGGCCGGCGAAGAACAGCATGACCACCACCCCGCCCATCACCGTGGCGGCGTGCTGTCCGGCGGCGGCGGCCGAGTCCAGCCGGCTCTTCTCGCCCGGGAAGGCCACGGCCCAGCCGATCCGCAGGCCGGCCGCCCCCGCCAGGCTGACGGCGAACAGCTCGGTCACCCCGTGGATCGCCAGCCAGCCGCCGGCCTCGACGCCGAGGCCGCGGCTGATGAACAGGGCCAGGAACGCGCCCAGGGTCGCACCGGTGTAGAGCACCAGCGCCGCCGACGGCACCGCCAGGGCGAAGCCGAGCGCGAAGGCCAGCAGGGCGACCTGGGCGTTGTGGGTGAACAGGAAGGTGGCGAAGGCCGACAGCCCGTCGCTGTTCTTGGCCCCGGTCAGGGTCGAGCGCAGCATCTCGGTGGTGGCGGCCGGATCGCGGCCGCCCGCCATCTCCTTGGGCATGAAGGCGTAGTACCAGTCGGCCTCCTGCCCCACGAGCCAGCCGGCCACCAGCGCGCCGATGACCAGCAGGGCCACGCTGACCAGGGTCTCGCGCCACAGGCCGCGCACAGCCGCCGGCCACTTCTGGGCGAAGAAGCCGCCCAGCTGGCCGCGCAGGGTCTCGCGCGAGCCGTAGACGAAGAAATAGGCCCGGGCGCTCAGCGTCTCGAGATAATCGATCATGCCGCGGTCCAGCGAGGTGGCCCGCGCCACCGACAGCGACGACAGGGTCGAGCGATAGAGCACCGGCGCGGCCAGGATCTCCTCGTCGGACAGGCTGGACATCGCCCCCTTCTCGACCTTGTCGATCAGCCGTTCCAGCCTGCGCCAGTCGGCCTCGCGCTCCTGGCGGAAACGCTGGCTCTTGAGGCGTCCGTCGACCTTGACGTCGATCACAGGAGATCCCTCCGCTTGAGCTCGACATAGGCGTTGATCAGGGCCGGACCGATCCGCCCGGCCGGGGCCTCGACGATGTGGGCGCCCATGCGGCGCAGGCGGACCATGACGGCCTCGCGCTGGCGCAGCAGGTCGCTGGAGACCACCGCCCGCGAGACGTCGGCCGGCTCGAACGGCTCGGCGGCGGCCATGGTCTCCAGCTCCTCGTCCTGCATGACCACGAACAGCACCAGGTGGCGCCGCAGCAGCCGCGCCGAGGCCTCGATCATCAGCTCGGCGGCGGTCGGGTCGGTGAAGTCGGTGAAGACGACCACCAGCGAGCGACGGCGCAGCTTGGCCGCCAGGGTGTTCAGGGCCAGGGTGTAGTTGGTTTCCTCGGCCGAATAGTCGATGCGGCCGGCGGCGTGCTGCAACTGCTTGAAGGCGTCGAGCCCGCCGACCACCCCGGTCAGCAGTCGTGGCGCGGAGTCGAAGGCGTAGAACCCCGCCCGGTCGCCGGCCCGCAGGCAGGCGTAGCCCAGCAGCAGGCTGGCGTTGATGGCCCGGTCGATCCGGGGCGCGCCGGCGACCGGCTCGCACATGGCCCGGCCGCTGTCCATGGCCAGGATCACATGGTGGTTGCGCTCGGTTCGGAACTCCTTGGCCAGCAGGTGCAGGTGCCGCGCCGACTGCTTCCAGTCGATGGACCGGGGGTCCATGCCCGTCTGGAATTCCTTCAGGGACTCGAACTCGGTCCCCTCGCCCCGGTCGATCTGGGTCTTGCTGCCGATCACCGCGTCGCGGGCCAGCATCCGCACGGCGTCCTCGCGCACGCTCTGCAGGTCGGTCCCGACCGGGGCGTCGATGTCGAGGGCGAAGGCCTTCTGCAGCCACACCAGGCCCAGCGGCCCGGTCCAGCGCACCCACAGCCGATGCAGCCTGCCCTCGCCGCGCCGTTCGGGGGTCAGGGAAAAGTCGAAGGCGGCCGCGCGCGCATCGACCTGGGCGCGGGCGAACCGCGGCTGCAGGCCCAGGCGGTCGTCGGCGTCCAGCGCCGCCTCGGCCCGGCGGGGCGTCAGGCCCTTGCCGAAGCGAGCGATGAAGGCGATCGGCGCCGTGCGCGCCACCGACAGGAAGGGCCGCTCCGGCGCGTCCAGGGCCAGCCGCGAGCGCGAGCCGCCCGACAGCGCGTCGGCGACCATGGCCAGCAGCATGACCGCGACCCACAAAGGGCCAGCCAGCCAACCTGACGGCGCGAGCACGCCGATCACCAGCGCCGCCGGAACTCCGGCGGCGACGGCGACGACGGCGCGGCGCGTGGGATAGATCACCGGGGCGCCGCCACGCGCTCGACCAGGCCAGTGAGCACCTGGTCGACCTTGCGGCCCTCGATCTCGGACGCGGCCGACAGGATCAGGCGGTGGCGCAGGGTCGGCGCGGCCAGGGCCTTGACGTCGTCGGGGATCACATAGTCACGGCTGTCGAGCGCGGCGCGGGCCCGGGCGGCGACGGCCAGCATGGCCCCGGCCCGCGGCGAGGCGCCGGTCTCGATGTCGGTGGACTCGCGCGTGGCCCGCACCAGGTCGACGATGTAGCCCACGACCTCGTCGGTCAGGCGCACCTGGGCGACGGTCTCGATGGCTGCGTCGATGGCGGCCCGCGCCGCCACCGGCTCGACGCCGAAGCTCTTGGGATCCATCTGGCCGGTGCGCGAGCCGTGGGCGACGATGATCGCCCGCTCCTGGGCAGCGCTGGGATAGTCCAGCACGTGCTTGAACAGGAAGCGGTCGAGCTGGGCCTCGGGCAGCGGATAGGTGCCCTGCTGCTCGATCGGGTTCTGGGTGGCGACAACGGTGAAGCGCGGGCTCAGCGGGTGCGACTTGCCGTCGATCGTGACGTGGCGCTCCTGCATGGCTTCAAGCAGGGCGGCCTGGGTCTTGGGCGGCGTGCGGTTGATCTCGTCGGCCAGCAGCAGTTCGCAGAACACCGGCCCGCGCGTCAGGCTGAAGGTCGAGGTCTGGAAGTTGAACAGGTTGGCCCCGATCACGTCGCCGGGCATCAGGTCGGGCGTGAACTGGATGCGGCCGTAGTCGAGGGCGACGGTGCGGGCGAAGCTCTGGGCCAGCAGGGTCTTGGCCGTGCCCGGCGGGCCCTCCAGCAGCACGTGGCCGCCGGCGAACAACGCCGTCAGCAGCAGGTCCACCGCCCCGTCCTGCCCCACCACCGCCTTGCCGATCTCCGACCGGATCCGCGCGGCGAGCGCACCGACTTCACTGACGTCCACGGATAAGCTCCTGCTTCCAATTGTAGAGATCGCGCGCCACGCCCATCAGGTCGGACGGCGAGGCCGTCCGCGCCCGCTCGGCCAGGGCCGAATAGACGTGGGTCGCGCCGATGGTTCGGCTGACGCGATCGAGAAATTCTTCGAGGGCCGGGCCGTCGAGCCCGCGTGGGGCGCCGATGGCCCGGGCGGCCGAGACCTGGATCAGGCGGGCATAGAGCGGCGCCATGCGATGCTCGCGGCGCGCCAGCCGGATCAGGCCCGCGGTGTTGTCGGCCAGGGCGGCCTTGCCCAGGGCGACCGCGCGGCGCGAGCGCAGCGGCGGACCGAACCGCGCGAAGGCCTGGGCGCCGGCCAGCAGCGCCACGGCCACCGCGACCAGGGTCGCGCCCAGCAGCGGCGGTTCGAGCATCAGGCGCATCAGGCTGCGAGTGCGCTTGAAGCCGTGTAGCGTCACGTCGAAGACGATCGGCGCCTCGTCGTCACGGATCAGGTCGAGCATGGCCACGGCCGTGCGGGCGCCGCTCAGCGTCTTCAGCCCCTGGGTGTTCAGGTAGTCGGGATCGGCCAGAACATAGGTCCAGCTGTCGCTGCGCGTGGCCAGCACGATGCCGCCGTCCTGGTCGACCACGACCGGCTGCCAGCCCGGGCCCGCGAGCGTGCGCGGGGTCTCTATGGTCACCGGCGCGCCGAAGGCCTCGCCCGACGGCCGGGCCAGCCGCACCGTGCGCTTGCCCTTGCCGGCGACCAGCCTGGTCCCCTTGCGCAGCGGCTCGGGCAGGACGTTCAGCACCTCGGGCGACTGATCGGCGCCGAAGGTGGTGACCCAGCCCCGGTGCTTGGCCAGGGGCGCGGTGCGCCACTTGGGCAGGACGATCAGGGTCGGGCCGACATGGTCATCGCGGTCCAGCGTGACGGGCGACATGCCCAGGGCCGGCGTCAGGACCAGCAGCCCCTCCTCCGCCGACGCCGACAGCTCGCCACGGCTGGTGACCACCGGCCGCCCCATCAGGTGCAGCAGGCGCACGATCGCCCCGAACCCGTTCGAGGACCGCGACAGGGCGTGGACACCGCCGTCGTCGCCCTTGCGCAGTTCCGGGGCGTAGGCCGACAGCACCGCCAGGCCCGACAGGGAGACGACGCCGACCAGCACCACGACGAGCACCGAGATCGGCGAGAACATGCGGGCGGGCCGGTTCATCCGCGCCATCCTTCCGGCAGGGCGAAGGCCTCGTAGGCGCCGCGGCAGGCGGCGTAGTCGGCCGCATCGACCGGGCGTCCGCCGAACAGGGCGCGCTCGACCAGGCGGGCGATGCCCACAAAGGCCGGACGGGCCGCCTCGGGCAGGGCCGGCAGGGCCGCGATCTCGCGGGCGGTCAGCGAAACCCCCACGGCGCGCGGGCGGCGCTTTTCGATGTCCTGCACGCTGCGCAGCAGGATCAGGTGGGCGGCTTCCATGAACAGGCCCCGCGCCGCCAGTTCGTCGGCGGCGGCCAGCAGGTCGCGCGCCGCGCCGCTGTCCGGACGCCAGGGCGGCTCGTCCAGCACCACGGCCTTGGCCGGCTTGGCCGTCGGCGCGCGCAGCCGGAGGATCTCACGAACGATGGCGTAGAGGATCAAGGCGGCCAGAACGGCCAACCCTCCCCAGAAAATCCACTTCAGGGCCGGCTCGATGAACGCGATCCCCTTGGCGACATAGGCCAGCCACTCGGGAACCTTCATCGGCGTGAAGGCCGTGGGGTCGAACTGGAATCCGGAGTCGCGCGCCAGCCGTGCGTGCGCCGCGGCGACCGCGTCGTCCCCCTTCACTCTCGAAACCGTCACGCCCCCGGTACCCACAATCGCTTCGCGACCGGTCGGAAAGACCATCGCGCTCACAAACCTGCGACTCAACTTTACATCGCCGCGCGAGCTTGACCACCCGCAACCGACGGCTCTCGCGGCCTGGGTCCCGTTCGCGGCGGCTTGCGCCGTCTTTTCGGGCTAGATCTCGATGTAGCCGCGCCGCACGGCGGCGACGACGGCCTGGGTGCGGTCGCCGACGTCGAGCTTGAGATAGATGGTCTTGAGGCAGGCCTTGATGGTGTCGGGCGACACCGACATGCGCCGGGCGATGTCCTTGTTGGCGCGGCCTTCGGCCACCTGCAGCAGGATGGCGCGCTCGCGTTCGGTGAGCGGCTCCTCGAGGGCGTGCAGGGCGATCTGCTGGGCGATCTCGGGCGCCAGGATCCGCCGTCCGGCGTGGACGCTGCGGATGGTGTCGAGCAGCTCCTTGCGGATGCAGTTCTTGAGCAGATAGCCGCTGGCCCCGGCCTTCAGGGCGCGCAGGGCCAGGGTGTCGCCGGGATAGGTGGTCAGGACGATGACGGCCGCGCGGTGGTCCAGGCCGCGGATCCGCTCGATCGCCGCCACGCCGTCCAGGCCAGGCATCTGGATGTCCATCAGGGTCAGGTCCGGCCGCAGCCGGTGGAAGGCCTCCAGGGCCTGCAGGCCGTCGGCGGCCTCGCCGACCACCCGCATGTCGGACTGGCGGTCCACCAGGCCGACGATGCCGTCGCGCAGCATCGGATGATCGTCGACCACCAGCACGCGGATGACGTCCGCGACGCAGGCGCCCGGGACGTCCACCTCAGGATTTCCTATCTGAGGATTTCCCATGTCAGGGCCTCCACGCCAGAACGTCGCGCCACGATGACCACGGGCGCGGCGCATAGGCCGTTCGCGCGGGGACGGTGACGGTTATGCGCGTTCCGGCGCCCGGCTGGCTATCGACTTTGAAGCGCCCACTCAGGGTTCTGGCCCGTTCCCGCATGCCGGCCAGCCCGAAGTGCCCCGCCCGTCCGCCGTCGCGCAGGATTTCCGGCGCGATGCCCCGCCCGTCGTCCACCACCGACACGATCAGTCGGCGCGGGCCGAAGACGACGCGGATCTCGATGCAGCCCGCGCCGGCGTGGGCGCGCGCATTGGCGACCGCCTCGCCGACGATCGCCAGCACCTCTTCGCCCGCGATCTCGTCCAGCGGCCGCGGCGCGCCCTCGACGAAGACGCCGACGGGCGCCCCGCCCTCGCGGCCGTGGGCCTGGGCCAGCTTGGACAGCGCCACTTCCAGGTCCTCGGCCCGGTCGACCGCGCGCAGGTCCAGGACCCGGTCGCGCGCCTGGCCCAGCACCTCGTCGGCGGCGTCCAGCGCCTGCTCCAGCGGGGCCCGCTGCGGCTGTTCGCGCGGCAGGTCCTCGACGAGCAGCTGGAAGCGCAGGATCAGGCCCTGGACGCCCTGCAGCAGGGTGTCGTGCAGCTCGCGGGCGATGCGCTCGCGCTCGGCCAGGCGCTCGTTCATCCGTGCACGGATTCTTTCCGTCACCGTGCGCAGCCGCACGCGGTAGAGCAGCCAGGTCGCGACCGCGAAGGCCAGCAGGCAGAGCACGAAGAACAGGCGCGACTGCCAGAAGGTCGGCGGCACGGTGACCTCGAGCGAGGCGCCCATGGTGTTCCAGACCCCGTCGTCATTGGTCCCGATTACGGTGAACCGATACTGGCCCGGCGGCAGGTTGTTGTAGAAGGCCGTGCGGCGCGACCCGGCCTCGACCCAGGCGTCGTCGATCCCCGCCAGCCGATAGCGGAAGCGCACCCGGCTGGGGGTGCGCAGGCTGAGCGCGGCGTAATCGATCTGCAGCCTGCTGACCCCGACCGGCAGGGTGAGCGGCCCGGTCGTCGCCACCGGGCGACCGCCGGCGGTCACCGAGCGGATCACGATCGGCGGCGGGGTGTCGTTGCGGACCAGGTCGCCCGGCGTGATCCGCATGACGCTGGCCGTGCCCAGGAACCACAGGCGGCCGTCGCCGCCCCGCGCCGCCCGCACCCCGTCATAGCGCGCCGAACCGCTGGTCAGGCCGTCGAGCTCGTCGAACACCCGGTGCGGGATGGGCTCGTCGGGATGGGCGAAGGCCCGGTTGAGGTCGGCGACCGAGAGCCGCACGATGCTGGAAAAGGTGAACAGCCAGGCCTCGCCGTCGGGTGTCTCCAGCATGTAGCGGACATTGCGCAGCCAGGGATGGCGACGCACGTCGATGTGCTCAGTCTTGCCCCCGCCCAACCGCGCCAGGCCGGCCGAGCCGCCGACGACCAGGCCGGCCGCGCCGTCGTGGACGAAGGTCAGGCGGCCGAGCTTCAGCTGCTCTGGGGTCCACTTCGTCGTCTTTTCGCCGTCGATGCGGGTCAGGCTGGAAAAGCCGCTGATGACGATCGGCCGGCCCTGGCGATCGACGGCGAACTGCTCGTCGACGCCGCTGGTGAGCGTCTGGCGGTCGTGCCATCCGGCCTGGTCGTGCATGGCCAGCTTGTGGTCGTTGGACGACACCCACAGCTTGCCGCCGCCGCTGACGGTGCAGATGAAGAACTCCCGCGACTGGTCCATCGGGAAGGTCCGCACCGTGCGGCCGTCGCGCATCTCGTCCACCTTGCCGTCATGCAGCAGGAAGGCGCTGCCCTCGCCGCCGCACAGGTGGATGTTGCGCGGCAGGCCCTGGCGGATTTTGACCGGGGCCTGGTTGGGCCGGATCACGAACAGCGCACCGCCGCCGCTGACATAGACCAGGCCTCGCCCGTCCTCGGCGATGTAATTCTCGTCCGTTCCGGATGGGATAAGCGGCTCCTCGACCACGCTGGGCGCCACGAAGGCGTTGAGACCGCGCGCGCCGCCCGCCCAGATCGTCCCTTCGCGATCGGCGAAGACGATCGTCATCTGGTCGTCGGTCAGGCCGTCCTTGACCCCGAAGGTGCTCGTCACGCCCCGGCCGTTGGGCGTGGAGATGCGGAACAGGCCCGCCGACTCCGTGGCGCCCCACAGGCTGCCGTCGGGGGCAAAGGTGATCTTGGTGCGCCGATGGAAATCGAGCGGCGGATAGTCGGGCAGCCCTCGCGTGCTCGTCCTTCCCGACGGATAGTCGGGCAAGCGGCGCGTGCCGGCCTGGTCTGAGATCCACACGTGGCCCTCGGCGTCCTCGGCCAATCCCGCGCCGCTGCTGACCTTGGCGTCGGTCACCTCGAAGCGGCGCGCGCCCCGGCGCAGAAAGGCCAGCTTGTCCATGGTGACGACCCAGAGCACGCCGTTCCGCGCCGCCAGCAGCGAGAAGACCCAGCCGTCGGGCATGCCCCAGCTCGGACCCAGTTCCTCCCAGCGCCCTTCGCTGAACCGCGACAACGATCGCGTCGGCCGCGCATTGGCCGCCCAGACGACCCCGTCCTCGTCCTGGTCGAGATCGATGATCTGCCGCGACGGATCGGGCATGCCTGTCGAGACGAAGCGGCGGTCGCGGAAGGCCGACACCCCCGCGCCCTGCATCCGACCGACCCACAGCTCGCCGGCCCGGGTCTGCAGCAGTTGGGCGACGCCGTAGGAGACGGTGGGATCGTCGGTCGCCGGAGAGAAGGTGTCGAACGAGACGCCGTCGAACCGCGCCAGACCGTCCGTTCCGGAAAGCCACAGATAGCCGTCCCTGGACTGGACGATGTCGTTGATCCGGCCCGGCTCGACGACCGCGCCCTTCCAGGCGGTATGGCGAAACTGCGTGATCGCCAATGCTTCGGGCTGGGCCAGCGTCTGGGGCGCGGCGGTCAGCAGGATCAGGAACGCGGCGAAGGCCGATCGCAGGCGATGGCCAGGCTTTTGGCGTCGGGGCTTTGCGCGGTCGGTCATGAAGTTCCCTGGAAAACCGGCCCCTGGACCAGACGCAAGCCTGACCAGCACACTGCGCCCAATGCCGCCGCTGTCGCATACCCATCCGGGTAAAAGCTCGCCCCCCGGTTGGCCTTGAGGCTCAAGCACGCCGGCATAACAGTGTCATCGGAAATCGCGGAGACTCCGAGGGACGTCGGCCGCATGCTTCCGGAGAGACACCGATGATCCGCACCGCTCTTGCCGCCCCCGTCGCGGCCGGCCTCGCCCTGGCCGGACTGGCTTTCGCCTCGCCAAGCCAGGCCCAGCCGCCGCCCTTCCCAGCCTCGTTCAAGATCAGCGAGATCCCCGCCAACGGCGCGACGATCCACGTCCGCGTCGGCGGCAAGGGTCCGGCGGTCGTGCTGCTGCACGGCTATGGCGAGACCGGCGACATGTGGGGTCCGCTGGCGACGGACCTCGCCCGCGACCACACCGTCATCGTGCCCGACCTGCGCGGCCTTGGCCTGTCGTCGCGTCCCGCCGGCGGCTACGACAAGAAGACCCAGGCCGGCGACGTGGCCGGGGTGCTCGACGCCCTGAAGATCGACAAGGCCGACCTGGTCACCCACGACATCGGCAACATGGTCGGCTACGCCTTCGCCATGCAGCACCCCGAGCGGGTGACCCGCTTCGTGCTGATCGACGCCCCGGTGCCCGGCATCGGCCCGTGGGAGGAGATCCTCAAGAACCCGCTGCTGTGGCACTTCCGGTTCGGCGGCCCGGACATGGAGCGGCTGGTGGCCGGTCGCGAGCGAATCTATCTCGACCGCTTCTGGAACGAGTTCTCGGCCGACCCGAGCAAGTTCTCCGAAGGCGCCCGCGTCCACTACGCCAAGCTCTACGCCCTGCCCGGCGCCATGCACGCCGGCTTCTCGCAGTTCGCCGCCTTCGACCAGGACGCCATCGACGACAAGGCGATCCTGGCCGAGAAGGGCAAGCTGCCGATGCCCGTCCTGGCCCTGGGCGGCGAGAAGTCGTTCGGCCTGACCATGGCCGCGGTCATGCGCTACACCGCCAGCGACGTCACAGAGGGCGTGATCCCTGCCTCGGGCCACTGGATCATGGAAGAGAACCCGACTGCGACGGTGAAGATCGTCCACGAGTTTCTCGACGCTAAAAAGGACCCCAAGTCGTGAGCGCGGCGCGCTTGCTGGTCGGCGCGGCGGCCCTGGCGGCCGTCGCCCTGGCCGGACCGGTCCGGGCCGAGGATCCGTCCATCCGCCTGACGCCGCCGGAGATCGCCGCCCTCGCCAAGGGCGGGGCCGGCGCCGGCACCTCCGGCGTGGCGGGGATCAAGACCACGATCCTCTACGGCGACCCGACCAAGTCAGGCCCCTACACGATCGAGATCCGGGTGCCGCCCCATACGCGGATCGCCGCCCACAGCCACAAGGACAGCCGCACGGCCGTGGTGGTCTCGGGCGTCTGGTTCTTCGGCTACGGCGCCAAGAACCTCGATCCTCTGGTCAAGGAACTGCCCCCGGGCAGCTTCTACACCGAGCCGGCGGGGGTGGATCACTTCGCCCAGACCCACGACCAGCCGGCCAGCGTCTACATCTTCGGCTTCGGCCCGACGAGCACCGACTACGTCGAGGCCGCCGACGCGCCCAAGCCCTGATCCACGCCTTCCCTTCAGGGAATCCCCGGGCTTCCACGCCCGGGGATCATCCTTCGGAGCCAGCCTTCTGCGGATACGCGGTCACCAGCGGGCCCTTTTCTGGAAAATCGAATCGATGCGCCGTCCGGCCTGACCGTCGCGCCAAGCGACGGGCGCCCGAGGCCGGCACGCTGATGCGCAAGCGCTCGCGAGAAATGCCGCCCCAAAAGGGGTTTGTCTTTAATAATCAGGGAATTGGGAAGGGGGTTGGCGGAGACGGAGTCTGCCACGAAAATGTAAATAGCTGTTTCTAATCATATATTTCGGCTCAAACGGCGTAGCTCTACCCCAGTTCCTACCTACGGTTTGCGGATCGTCCAGGGCCGTCCATCGCCATCCGCCGGCGTCTTTCCGAGGACTTCATGTTCTGGATTGCCCCTGACATCGTCGATCGTGAGCGTCTGCCCGCGCAGGCTTGGATTGCTGAGGGCGCGTTGACATTAAACCCCTGGCTGCATCAACTTGATCAGGGGCGCTGCTTTGCGGCGCGGGGGAAGTAGTCGGAATGCAGCTGGACGTCCTGCCCTCGATCTGGGCGCTCGCGCCCCTCGAGGAAGGTGGCTCAATCGCCCGCACGGGCTTCATCTACCAAGATCACGTGGCCGCGAAGTACTGCCTGATCATGCTCGAAGATCCGAGCCTGAAAGAGGTGTGGTGCGAGGCCGAAGACGACATCACTCTGATCTGGAATTGTGATGGCGTGGATGCGGTCGAACTCGTTCAGGTCAAATCCGACAATCCCGACCAGCTTTGGTCGATGGCGATGTTGTGCAGCGGTGGCTCCTCGTCGATAGCCGCCAAATCCTTGGCTCATGATCGTTGCGCCGAGCCCTGCACATTCCGGCTCGTCACCCGTGTCGGCGTCCATTCGGACCTTGCACTCCTTCGCCTGCCGACCGGTCACGACGAACGGAAGTTAGGCAAGCCGGACATGCTAGGTTTGCATCGCGACGTCTGCGAACGGCTTGGCGATATCGCTTCGCCTCGTGGACGATCGGCCTCCCACTGGGTGAGCGATCTGGTCTGGGAGGTCGCCGAGTCCGCAACAGCGCTGGAAAACGCCAACCTCAAGATGCTCGACGCCTGGCTCGAAAAGCAAGGCGAAGTGCTTTTCTCGGACCAGCGAAAGGATCTCTACGAACGCGTCCTGCGTCGGATGATGAAGGCGTCCCTCCCCCGTTGGCGTGACGGCGCGGAGGCCAAGAAACTGGGGCGAGAACTTTTCCTGCAATGGATGCGGGGCCAGATCGCCGAAGTGAAGGGCATTTCGTCCAACAAGGCGGGCGAGATCATGCGCCGAAAGATGGATGACGCCGGCATCGAGACCGGCGTGATCGATACGGCCGAGGACCTGCGCCGCCGTTACCGGCAGCGCGAGCTGGACCCCAAGTACATGGCCGACAGCGGGACCGCGGAGATGGAAGCCGAGGCCATCGCCACGTTGAACCACCTGCTAAGCCAGCTCGACAGCGGCGCGCTTGCGGTCAATGGCGTCGCCTTTCACGGCGCCTGCCTGAACGCGCTGGCCGCTTTGAAAACAAGCTTTCCTGGAGCTACCTTAAGCGCGCTGCAGGCTGTGATGTATGTGGCGGCCGAACGGTGTCGTCATCGCTTTATTCCGGCGCGCGCATGAAGGCGCTGAGACATCACGCCTCCCGCCCAGCCGCCCTTCCGCTGTTGGCGGACGACGTGCTGGAATTCCATGCTGGACGCCTCCTCCTGCTCCTTCTGACCTGCGGCGTCAGCGGTAAGGTTCGAGGCTTGACCAAAATGGCCAAGCTGGACTTCTTCATCCGCTATCCGGACTTTTTCAATGTGGTCCAAGGTCAGGGCGTCGAGGGCGCACCGATTGAGGCGGCCATGGTGCGACACCATTACGGCCCCTGGGACAAGCGCTACTATCACGTCCTGGCCTTCCTGGAGGCCCGCGCCCTGATCGCGGTGAGCAAACCGGGAAAATCAGTGCACCTGGCTCTGACCAAGACCGGAAAAAAGCTCGCCCGCAAACTGCTCGAAGAGCCGTCCTTCGCCCCTCTCGTCGCCCATATGCGGCAGGTCAACGAGGCGTTCGGCGCTCGTACCGGCAATGAGCTGAAGGACCTGATCTACCAGACCTTCGGCGAAGACGTCAGCGATCGGCCGCTCGGCCACATTATTGGAAGCGAGGGCTGATGCGCTCCCGACTGGTCATCCACACCCTGACGCGCACCCCTCGCGAGGGCGAGGACGAAAGCCTCAAGTTCAAGCTGGGCGTCAATGTCATTGTGGGCCAACAGAACTCCGGCAAGAGCACCTGGCTCAAGATGCTGGACTTCCTCCTGTTCGAAACCGACTCCGCCAAAACGCGGTTCGACCCGGTCATCGTGAGCAAGTACAAGGGCGTCTCAGCGGACATGACGGCCGGCGATCGACGCCTGGTTCTTTCCCGGCAGTGGGATGAGGACGGGGCGCGCTCGGTCCTTCTGATCGACAACGAGCGAATATCCGCCCCCGAGGCCGAGAGCCTCCTGCTCCGACTCCTGCAGATCCCTGAGTTGCGATACCCGCAAGGCGCAGCTTCAAGCGAACGCACCTGGCCAACGCTCGGTTGGCGCTCGATCTATCGACACATCTATCGGCGCCAGGAATTCTGGAACGAGCTGGTGGCTCGCCAGCCCGATAGCGAACAGCATGCGGTGCTCTTGCAGTTCCTCGGCTTGGCCGAAAAGCTCTTTTCCGAGGATCTTGCCAAGCTGGTGGATAAGCGGCGCGAGATTGCTCGGGCGGAGAACCGCAAGGACTTCTTCTTCCAACTGGTCCAGCAGATCGCTCCGGGCCTGTTTGCTGAACAGGAATTGCAGGTCGGACTGACCGAAGCGTCGATTGAAACGGCCAAGCGCCGACTGGATGCCGAAATTGGCGAACTGATCGTGGATCGCTCAGCCGAGCTCGAAAGGATACGACAGCTGGTCGATCTTGGCCGAGACGATCTCCAGGCCCTTCTTTCCCGGCGCGCCGAAGTGCTCGCGGACCGCGGAGCGGCCGTATCCGCCGTCGCCAAACTGGAGCGTCGCCTCACCGAACTGCGTGACTATCGCCAAACCCTTGGCCGAGAACGCGAACGCCTGACCCGAGCCGAAGTCTCCGCATCGATTTTCTCTGACCTGCGCATCACCCACTGCCCGGCTTGCGACCAGTCGGTCGAGGCCCGCCACGCCAAGCCCGGCTGCTGTTTTCTCTGCGACCAGGCGCTGGCCTCCGAAGACGGCTCGGACGCCACGGCCAAAGCGCGCCTGAAGTTCGAACAGGAACAGATCGCCAAAGAAGTCGCGGAGGCCGGAGAGCTTATTGCGGCCGCCCAGCGCGAGCTGACTGACCGGGCAAGAGAGGTCACACTTCTGGAAAGAGCGCTCGAAGCCTTGGAAACGACGCTGCGCCCCTTCCAGGCGAACGCCAGCCAGTTGGTGCCCGAGAGCGTCGCGCTGCTTGACCAGAAGATCGGCGGCCTGGGCGCCCGCAAGCAAAGCCTCGACCGTCTCTACGACCCGCTGCGGGAGCGAGACGCCTTCTCCGCTCGTATTGACCAGCTCCGCCGCGAAGCTCTCGACCTTGAGGCTCGCGTGGCCGCCCATGAAGAGGGCGCATCCTTCGAGTCCGCCTCCGACTGGCTTAGCGAAGGGTTCACAACCTACCTCAACCGTATCCGGGCGATGGATCCGCAGACCTGGACCAAGGGCGGCGCGGTGACGGTTCGGGTGAGCGATCGCAAGACGAATTTCTTCATCGACGGCAAACCAGCAAAGACGCAGCTGGGCGGGACGCTGACGATCTACTTCTCGTTTGCCTACCAGTATGCGCTGCTCGACCTCATGCGGCGGCCAGGCACCCACTATCCTGGCTTGGCGGTGCTAGACGCCTTCCCCGATATCGCCAAGGGCGCGGGACTGCGCACGCCAATGGGCGTGGTGTTGCGTCCCTTCGTCGAGCTTGCCGCGCAGCAGGAAATCGCCCCCGTCCAGGTGATCCTGACCGCGCGGGATTTTCCAACCTCGGAGCCGGTTCATTTCATTCCCTTGCGCGACGTGTGGCGCTAGCGCGCCGGACGCAAAACCCTGACAGCATGCTCTACTGTTGCGCAAGCCGCGCGTGGGGGAACCATGAAGCTTAGAAACGGCAAGGATGGGACCGGCGGGCGCCAGCCCGGGGATGGGCAAGGCGCACAAGCCAAGAAACTGCGCTCCACGGCAGAGGTGCAACTCATCACCCAAGGCCTGGAGCGCGGCGAGCGTGGCGCGGTCCTGGCGATGATCGACTTGCCCACCCAGGAGGGCGGCACGAACCAGCGCTATGCGGAGGCCGAGCTCGTGGCCGACCTGGCGGTTCCACTCGTCTATTTCGAGCGCCTGGATGTCCCCAACGGCCTGCTCCATGGCCGCCCCAGGTCCTTGCTAGAGACCGATGCGCTGGAAGCGCACGTACAGCGCTCGTTCGTCGATTTCGGAAAGGATGGCTCAGCCTATCCGGCCCTGATCCCGTTCATGGTCTATCAGAAGCTCAACGCGCGCGACCCAGGCGGTTGGGCGATCTGGGAACAGGACGGGCAGGCGCTGATCCCCGGCTACGAGCTGGAACCTGGCCTGGGCTTTCGCCTGGACTTGCAACGCGCCTTCATCGTGCCCAGCCGCGCTTTGCCCGTCGACGACATTCTGGCCTTTCGCCGGCGCTATCGCGAGGACCTGACAAGCCTGCGACTGCACATCGACGAGTTGTGCGCCAAGATCGCGGCGAACGGTTTGGACCGGGCGGCGATCCGCACAGAGATCGAGCGCTTCGACAGTGAGCTGGCCCGCTACACCAAGACCGTCGCGGGCTGGAACAACCGCAAGGCCGTGGCGGACCTGTCTATCTCGATGAACTGGACTAAGGCCTTCGCCGCGGCGGGGGCGACGACCGTGGCTGCCACGGCCCTTCCCATCGAGTTGCCCGTCGCAGCGCCGGTACTGGCCCTGCTCGGTGCAGCCGCCGCTGGCCTTAAGATCGAAACCACGGCCGGCCTCAAGCGCGAAGAGACGCGGTCACCGTTTCGCTACTTCGGCGCCATCCGTCACGAGCTTGATTGAAGGCCAGCTAGGCTGGCGCGGCGGTGGGGCGGACGCCGGCTCGTGCCCATCGGCGCGAGGGCGAGGCGGTGCACCAGATCGCCCACCAGCGCTACGACCTGAGCGACGTTCTGGCGACCTTGTAGGACTGCGGCCCGGAGCCGGGCGACCTGGGCCGAGCGCGCGCCAGCCGCAACGTCTGCCGCCCCCCCCCCTGCGCTCCGAAAGCCTTGGCCGCGATGACTTACCGAGACGGGGCCAGATCGAACTTCGCAATCACCTGCTCGTCGATGTGCCGAGCAAATTCCACGGCCGCCCTTCCGACGACGAAGAGGTCATCCATGGAGACCTCGAGGGGCTGACCCTTGGTCGCCACAACACCGAACGGGCGCAGCGCCCGCAGGAACTTCTCGCCAACCTTCGCGCGGCTATGCACCATGCAGTTGCGGGTTTCGATCAGCTCGACGACGCTTGGAAAGGCGGGAATTTTCCTCAGGTCGCTGACGCCGAGATGGGTATGGAGCCAGTCGCACTGACCCTCCAGGCCAAGATAGGCGACGCCCAACAGCTTTCGCTCGATGAGATGGGCCCTCAACTCGTCCATGCTGTCGTAGTTCAAAAGGACGTCGGTCGGTACGCTGTCCTTGGTCGATCGGATAAGGTTTGGCTGCGCGCGCATGCACTCGGCCATCACGTCGACGACATAGGTCATCAGATTGTCCGCCACCCGAATATAGACCATCTCGAAAAGCTGGCTCTGGATGGCTTGGAGCTTCCGCAGGTGCGGCCCGATCGCGTTGGGGAGCGGCACGTGGGGATCAAACCCCTTGGGCAACTGGCTGTCGCCATTGGTGATCGCCGCCGCGACATGGGCGGCGTTGTCGGCGAAAACGGCGCTGCTGGTCGCTGTGAGGAGCACCCCGAAAGCACCGGTGTGGTGATGAACGAACGCGCCCGCCGCCGCCGATTGCCTGGCAGGAAACGTGAAAGCCACCTCGTCCGCCGCCGCGCTGGCTAATGCGTTGAGCGCCTGCCTGGTCCAATCGTTGCTTATCATCCGACCATCATAGCCCGTCCCGCCTAGGTTAGGGCAGACCACTTCCCCCTAACCCCGGCGTGCCTGGGCGTCGCCGGGCCGGCGATCTTGCTGGGATTGACGTCGGCGCAGGCGTCGCTCGCCGGCTCGGTGATCCCGCCAGATGGCGGGCGTCCACAGCGCCTCGCCTACAGCAAAACGGCCCCGGCGCCGGAGGCGCCTGGGGCCGTCAGATGGACGCGATCGCCGCGATCATCGAGTGAAGCATCAGCTTCTTGAAGAACTCAACGGAACTACGGAGCAACTTTTGGGTCAAGGCGGTCAGGGTCATGATCTTACTCCACGCATAGGAGACCAACGTCTCGAGGGTGAGGAGGAGAAGGCCATGAGCGAGGGCCGACAGGATCCAGCAGAGACTTGATGCGATCGTTCCCTCCAGGAGGAATGCGTGCCCAGCACCACAGAGCGAAGCCTACCCTTAGGCTCATTTTGAGCATAAGTCAGGCCTGCCGCTGGCGGCACTAAGGAGGCCTGGACCGACACCCTGCGCGCCGGGTTCGCAACACGCCCTACGGCGCCTGGCGCGTTGAACGGACAGTCAGAGTTTGTTCATGTTCCGTTCGCGCCACGTCCCATGGCGTGCTAAGATGGAGTCGAGATGACCCCAGACCCGCGCCCCGACCCAGGATCGCCCCCGCGCAAGATCATCCATATCGACATGGACGCCTTCTTCGCGTCGGTTGAGCAGCGCGATGATCCGGCTTTGCGCGGCCGTCCCCTGGCCGTGGGCCATGGCGCGCGACGCGGCGTGGTGGCGGCCGCCAGCTACGAGGCGCGCAAGTTTGGGGTGCGATCGGCCATGCCCTCGACCACCGCCCTGCGCCTGTGTCCGCAGCTGGTGTTCACCCCGCCAAGGTTCGAAGTCTACAAGGCCGTGTCGCGCCAGATCCACGCGATCTTCGCCGACTATGCCGACGCCATCGAGCCGCTGTCGTTGGACGAGGCCTATCTCGATGTGACCGCCAACCGCGCGGGCCTGCCCACCGCCACCGACACCGCCCGCGAGATCCGTGCCCGGATCCTCGCCGAAACCGGCCTGACGGCTTCGGCCGGGATTTCCTACAACAAGTTTCTGGCCAAACTGGCTTCGGATCAGAACAAGCCCAACGGCCAGTTCGTGGTCGCGCCAGGCAAGGGCGAGGCCTTCGTCGCGGGGCTCCCGGTGGGCCGCTTCCACGGCGTGGGCACGGTCACCGAGGCCAAGATGCGCAGGCTGGGGATCGAGACCGGCGAGGACCTTCGCCGCCAGTCGATGGCGTTCTTGGCCCAGCATTTCGGCAAGTCCGGGCCGTGGTTTCACGGGATCGCGCGGGGCGAGGACCACCGCCCGGTCAATGCCGACCGGGTGCGTAAGTCCTCGGGCAGCGAGACGACGTTCGAGACCGACCTGACCGATCCGGCGACCATCACCGCCGAGGTCGAGGCCCTGGCCGAAAAGGTCCATGGCTGGTGCGCGCGCGCCCAGGCGTTTGGGCGCACGGTGACGGTGAAGGTCAAATACGCCGACTTCCAGCAGGCCACCCGCAGCCGCTCGGCCAGCGGCGCCGTGACCGATCCGGCGGCCCTGCGCCGCATGGCCCGCGACCTCGTCTCCAGCGTCCTACCCGCCCGCCTGGGCATTCGTCTCCTGGGCGTGACCGTCTCCAATTTCGAGGCCGTCAGCGCCACCGCCGTCGAACAGCCGGCGCTGCTCGCCTAGCCACCCGTTCCCGCCTGCTCTAGGGTCGTTCCATGCCCCCTCGCCTACGCCCGATCCCCGCCTGCTCACCCCTGCCGGATGGACGGGCCTGGCCGCGCTGGCGGCCCTGGCCGTGGCGGCGGCCCTGGCCGTGGCGGCGGCATTGCTGCTGATCCTGCGCTAGCCCAATAGAGGGCGCCCTAGGGCGCGCCTCAGCGCGTCCAGAACACGTGCATCTCGTCATGGGCGGTCTCGAGGGTGAAGACCTCGCCGCCCGCCACCGCGTCGCGGGCCATGGCCTCGTAGTCGATGTAGAAGCGCAAGGCCTCGGGGATTTCGACAGTTTCCTCGGTCCGCGCCTGGAAGCACTCGAACAGGGAAGCGTATTGGCCCTGGTACTGCTCCTCTAGGGCCTCCACCGCCGCGTCGAGGTCACCGCCCAGGTGCTCCAGCACCAAGGCCCCCAAGCGCCCACGGGCGCGGACGAACCCGGCGATGGCGGCCACGCGATCGAGGCTGGCGAACTCGCCGACCTCCACACCGCCAAAGCCCTCATGGTCATGAATGGCCCACTCTTCCGCGCCCGGCTCGGGCGAGGCAGCCAGCATTGCGGCGACAGCCTCGCGCACGGCGTCGGCGTCCTCGTCCACGGCGATCCAGGCGCCATGCAGGCGGCCGGCGTTATAGGCCGCAAGGCAGGCGACATAGACGCGGGGCTCAAGGGTTTCAGCGGCTTGTCCCATGGTCCTCATCCTCAAGGCAGGGGTTCGACATCGAACCCTTGCCCGTCGGCGAGACCGGGGGTGCAAGCGGAGGGACGGCTTCGCGGGGACCCGGCTGCAGGACGGCCGCAAGGCCGGTCGAAGCTGGGCGGAAGCCGATCCGAAGCGCGCTCGGGGCGGAGCCCCAATCCTTGCCGTGGACGATCGCCGCAAGCCGCAGATTGCTAGGCTGGAGCCTTCAGTTGCGCCGTGAGCGCGTCCAACAACGCCTTGGCCCTGCGGGCGTCGTACATCCCCTTCAGCGGATCAGCGCCAGGATCGCCAAGCAGATCGTCCAACCAGTGATCATCGGGCGGATCGGTTTCAGATCTCAGCAACGCGACTTCGGCGCGCAGCACGCGGGCGCAATAGCTGCGTAGCGTGGCATGGTGGCGCTCCTGTTCGGGCGTGAGACGGCTGTGCCCGCGATGGACGATCTCCGAGCGCACCTTGTAGATCGTCCCGAAGGTTTCCAGGATATGGTTGCGCTCGGTCATGTCCTTGCCGATCAGGTAGGCCACGCGATTGCGGATCAGCTCGCTGATCCCAAGCTTGGGCTGGTCGCCTTTCAGCTCCTCTCCGACCAGGATCTCCAGGCAGACCATGGTCTGGATGAAGCAGAGGAGTTGGCTGTCGCCGCCGCGGCTTTCAAAGAACCACTGTGCGCCGAGCAGCAGCCGCTCGCGCGTGGCCTCAGGCGCGCGCAGGACACGGCTGATTGCGCTGATCTTTCCTCCGATCGTGCGTCCCCATGCCGCGCGCGAGGTGACATCGGCTCCGGGACCGATCGACAGGGTCAGGATCGTATCGCTGAGCGCCCGGCCAAAGTGTGCGGACGTCTCGTAACGATAGGTGTCGTCAGCTTGGCGCTGGAAGATGTGCGCCTTGGCGTAGGTCTCCTCCCGGTCCCATTCGGGGATCGAATAAGCGGTCAACTCCAGAGCCAGCATCAAGCCGAGGATCGCTTTGGTGCGGTCCAACCCCAGGAAGTAAGGCCGGGTTCCCTGCCAGACGTTGACGACCCCTTCGACCCCGACCAGCAGCTGAGCCTTGGTGGCGCCTGCCAAGGGGAAGATCGGCGTCGTCTCTCCCCGATCGCGCGGGTCGGGATCCAGATAGCGCCCCGCGACGCCCTTGCCGCGTGCGATGCTGACGCCGTCGCCAAGATCCCAGGCAAAGTCCAGAGGTAGTCGAGCCGACACCGCCGCCGGAAGCTCCATGGTGAAGCGGTATGACCAAGGGAGCGTCTCCATCGCCACGACGATCTCTTCGGCGAGCGCATCGAGGTTGGAAAACTCGGGGATGGAGGACAGGGGCGCTCGGCTGTCCGGCGTGGGCTCCAAATGACGAAACCTTGGCAGCAAGAAGCCGTAGATCAGTTCAGTCATCGGGGCGTCGCTGATGTAGGTGCGCAGGCGCTCCCTATCGGCCAGATCGAGTGCGCCAAGCGCGTCTTCAAAGCGTCTCGCGGAGTCCGCAGGCAGCGAGCGGTTGCCGATCACATCGGCCTGCTCAAGCGCATATTTCAACGACACCAGCAGCTTTGTGCGCTGCTTAGGTTTGAAGATCATCGCGCCTCGCCCTCCTGAGGCTACGCCGTTGCGCCCGGACAGAGCGCTACCTTAGCGATCGGCGCACCCGGGCGACAACTGCGCCCCTGCCTAGGATAAAGCTAGGTTCGATACTCGATCGGCAAGCCCAAGCATCGGAAGATCAATCCGCCTTCGGTCATGGCGAACAGGATGTCCGACAGGCCCAGAGGGCGCGAATGGGCCACATCATTGCGAATGTTGTAGAGCCGGAGGAGGGACACGCGCAGGTTCAGCGGGCAACGGAAGGCAGCGGCGAACTCGGGCCAGTTGTTCTTGGCGACGATGATAT